>NZ_SJOU01000022.1 GCF_012027725.1 Olsenella sp. SW781
AGGTTTTTCATGCGCAAACTGGGATCTCCGGTCAAACCGCACCGTTTTTCTCGTTTACGCATCCAAATCCGCGGCTCCAAGGACGCGTAAATCCGCTTTTCTTGAAATGCGAGTTTACGCATGCGCGCACTCAAGCGCGAGAAGCGCCCGCTTGCGCTCGAGGCCGCCAGCGTAGCCGGTGAGGGAGCCGTCGGTGCCCAGCACGCGGTGGCATGGGATAATCACGCTGATGGGGTTCCCGCCCACGGCGGCGCCGACGGCGCGGGGCGACGACCCCAGCTCGGCTGCGAGCTCGCCATACGTGCGCGTCTCCCCGTACGGGATGGCGATGAGCGCGTCCCACACGCGGCGCTGGAACGCTGTGCCGCGCGGCGCCAGCGGGAGGCCGGCCGCGCCCGGGCGCTCCCCCGCGAAGTACGCATCCAGCCAGCAACGGGCGGCGAGAAGAACCGGCGAGTCGGCAGACGCCCCATGCCCCACGTTCTTCTCGGCATCCTCCAGCCCGCGGGCAAAGTAGCGCTGCCCGTAGAACCACGCGCCGACGAGACCGTTATCTGAAGCCGCGAGCAGCATCCTCCCGAGCGGGGACTCGTAGTCGCGTGCAAAAGTGCCTGTCACTTTTGCACGGTCCAGGTGGGAGGGACGGGGGCGTCGGGGGTAGCCCAGGTGCCCAGGGCGGCGTTGGGGTCGGCGTCCAACGTGAGGGGCGAGAAGGACCCGGCGTTGTAGCTCCTCAGGGCCGCGATACCGATCATCGCCGCGTTGTCGCCGCAGGCGCGCATGGGAGGCACGGTCACGCGCACGCCGCGCTGGGTCAGCGCCGCCTTGTACGCCGCACGCAGGCCCGGGTTGGCCGCCACGCCGCCGCCGACGCAGAAGTCGGCAACGCCGGTCTCCTCCACGGCCGTCACGGCCTTGGCCACCTGCACGTCAATCACCGCGGCCTCGAAGCTCGCCGCCAGGTCGGGCAGGTTGATCGCGCGACCGGCGCGGTTCTCGCCCTCGATGTAGGTGATGACGGCGGTCTTGAGGCCGGAGAGGCTGAAAGAGTAGTCCCCGCTGTGCATCATCGCGCGCGGGAAGTGGATGGCCTTGGGGTTGCCCTGAGCGGAGAGCTTGGAGATCACGGGGCCGCCGGGGTATCCCAGGCCCAGAGCCTTGGCCACCTTGTCGAAGGCCTCGCCCACTGCGTCGTCGATCGTGGCGCCGAGAAGGACGTAGTCGCCCCAGGCGCGCACGTGCACGAGCATGGTGTTGCCGCCGGAGACGATGCTCGCCACGAAGGGCGGCTCGAGGTCCGAGGTCTCGAAGAGGTTGGCCATGAGGTGGCCCTCGAGGTGGTGCACGGCAATGAGCGGCAGGTCAGCGGCCGCGCAGAGACCCTTGGCAAAGGCGACGCCCACCACGAGCGCGCCCACGAGGCCCGGCCCCGCCGTAACGCCCACGGCCGCGAGGTCCGCGGGCGCCAGCGTGTCCACGCCGAAGTGCTCGCCGGCACGGGCGAGCGTCTCCTCGAAGACGCCCACGATGGCCTCGGTGTGCTTGCGGGAGGCGATCTCGGGCACCACGCCGCCAAAGCGCGCGTGGAAGTCGATCTGCGTGGCCACGACGCTCGCGCACACGACGCCGTGGGAGTCGGTCACGGCCATGGCGGTCTCGTCGCAGGAGGACTCGATCGTGAGGATGAGCGGGCCGGCGGCGGCAAGCGCGGCCGCGGCCTCGGGCGTACGCTCGCCGGGCACGATGGGCCACGGCCGGATGGAGGGCGCAGGCTCCGGTCGGCCGGTCGCGATCACGGCATCGGCCGCAAGCGGCAGCGGGGCGCGCAGGATGAGTGCGTCGTGCGCGGGCTCGCCGGCAGCCGCCGGGTAGTAGCCCGGGCGACGGCCCTCCTCCGTAAGGCCGAGCGCGCCGTAGAGCGCCCGAGCGGGCTCGTTCTTCTCGTCCACTTCGAGGGAGACCGTTGAGGCACCGAGCATCTGCGCATCGTAGGCAACACGGGCCACAAGGCGCGTGGCAATGCCCTCGCGCCGACGCGCCGCATCCACCACGACCTCCTCGATCTCGAAGTCCGCCCCCGCGAGCACACCGCCCGCAAAGCCGATGACGGTCCCCTGGTCGTGCGCGACCCACCAGCTGCGGCCGGGCTGGGAGAGCTCCTCGTAGAACATCTTCTCGGTCCACGGCGTGTGCGCCGCGTCCTCGTAGGCGGCAGCCTCGAGCGCGGCCACGGCGGCGGTGTCGTTCACCGTCATGGGGCGCAGCTGCAGATGGATGCCCGCGAGCGCGTCGTCGACGCCGGTGAGCTCCACGGACGCCGGCTTCTTGAGGCCCAGGCGCGTGCGCTCGGCCTCCTCGGCGTCCGAGAGGCGCGTGTAGATGGGCAGGACCAGCGCCGGGTCGCCGGGCTGGGCCGCAGGGCCGTCAAAGACCCCGGCCTCCACGGCCGCGCGCAGGAGCCCCTCGCCCGTGGGGTACCACGCCTCCTCGGGCAAGAAGGACGTGAGGCCCGCAGCCTCAAAGCGCGCACGGTACTTGACCAGGCCGTTGCCCGTGAGCGTCAGCTCGGCCGCGTCCGCGCGACCGGCCCATGCGGTCACGCAAGCGTCGGCCTTAGACACGGTCTCGGCCGGGAAGGTGCGGTGCGCGCCGGCCTCGTCCAGCTCGTAGATGCCAGGGTAGACCTCGCCGCGCATGGCGTCGCCCGCCACGGCGAGCGTGCCGCGGGCGCCGGCCGCGTGCGCCGACCACGCCATCGCATCGAGCGCGGAGGTTCCGTACAGTGGCAGCCCCGCGCCGCACGCGAGGCCCTTGGTCGTGGCGATGCCGATGCGCACGCCCGTGAACGAGCCGGGGCCGCGACCCACGAGCACGGCGTCGAGGTCGCCCATCGAAAGGCCGGCCTCCGTGAGCGCCCTCTGCGCCGTGGTCACCAGCTCCACGTTGGCCTGGCGGCGGCACATGTGGTCGCGCGCTGCCAGCACCGTCACGGAGCCGTCCGCGCCCACGCGCCCGATGGCGCAGGCCAGCATGTCCGTGGACGTGTCCAGCGCAAGGACGGTCTTCTCGGCAGGGATCGCGGCTCCGGGGTTCTTCTCGCTCATTGCGGCTCTTCTCGCTCGGTGGTTCAACCCATCCAGTGTAGCCACTCCGACCGGCACGCGCATGACCCGGAGTTTGCTCGTGCAAATCTCCGGACAAAATCGCCCTATTCCATTGTTTTCCCAGTTGGGGCGAGAAGAACCCGCGGAGCTTGCTCATGCAAACGCGAGAGGCGCAAAACGGGGCGGCGACCCATGCGAGCCGCCGCCCCGTCACGCCAGGCAGGCGTGCCAAATAAACCTGACGTCAGTGGCGCGTCTTGCGGGACTTGAGGATGCCGCGGACGGTGAGGCCCGCGATCACCACGAGGCCCACGGCGGCAACGCCGGTGATGCCCCAGCGAATCTGGTCGGCCTTCTGCATGCCGCCCACGCCGGAGGTGTAGTGGCTGCCGGGCATGGCGCCGTTCATGCAGTGCGTGTTGGCCATCACGTAGAGCAGGTGGTGCACGGCGTCGCGCGCGTAGCGGTACTGCGTGGCGTCGTTCTCGTCAAAGGTCCAGGTGTCGGTGGGGTCGCTCGCGGTGAGCTTGGAGTCCGCGCCGGCCTCGATCATCTGGCCCGCGTTCATGAATACGCCCGTGTCCGCGTTGTCCGTGATGATCCAGCCGTCGAAGCCCCACTCGGTGCGGACGATGCCGGTGATGAGGTCGTAGTCGCCGCCGACCCACGTGGCGCCGATGCGGTTGAAGGCGGTCATGAGGCCCTGGCACGCGGCGATCTCGGTCGTGGCCATCTCGTAGGTGCCGTCGCCGCTGTCCTTGACGTAGCTGACCTCGACGTCACCGACCTTCATGCACATCTCGAAGGGGCGCAGGTAGATCTCGCGCGCGGACTGCTCGTTGAGCCAGGTCGCCATCGAGAACTGGCCGGTGCGGTCGCCGCGGTGGTTCTCCTGGTCGTTGAAGGCAAAGTGCTTGATGAGCGTGTAGACGCCCTTCTCGGCAGCGCCCTTGACCTCCTGGGAGGCCAGCGCGCCCGCGAGGAACCCATCCTCGGAGAAGTACTCGCCGGCACGGCCGGAGAAGGCGGTGCGGTTGATGTTCATGGCCGGGGCGTACCAGCCGGTGGCTCCGCCGTAGAGGCTCTCGTCGCCGATGCAGATGCCCAGCTCGTAGGCGAGCTCGACGTTCCAGGTCTGCGCCACCATGGCGGGGTTGCAGAAGGTCATGCCGATGCCGCCCCAGCTCCAGCCGGAGGTCGAGTCGGCGTCGGTGCCGGCCGGCTTCTCCACGGAGGCGATGTAGTCGGTGCCATAGCCCGCCTGCGTGATCAGGATGTCGTAGTCCTCGGGGGTGAGCTGGTCGAGCAGGTCGTCCCAGGCCGGGTCGTCATACTCGAGGCCGCGCATCTGAATGAGCGTGAGGCCGTTCTTGGCACCGTAGACGAGGTCGCCCTCCCATTCCTGGACGTCGGGGTTTCCCGAGTCGGTGGAGTCGAGCTGCGCGATGAGCTCCGCGGAGGCGGCCTTGCCGTAGGTATAGCTCACGCCGTCATCGCCGTTGATCTCGTTGCCCCAGGTGGAGACCTGCGAGGTGGGCTCGCCGTCGTGCGTGGGGAAGGTGCCCGTCCAGTCGGAGCGGGTGAGGTAGGTGAGGTCGCCCGCGGCGTCATCGAGGCGGTTGGTGACCTCCTCGCCCGTGAGCGTGTCCGTGGCGTAGGTGGTGGTGTCCACCTCGGCGTTGTCGGGCACGTAGGTGGCCGTCATGGCAACGTTGCCCTCGACGGCCGCGCCCTTGGCGGCGAGCACGTTGTTCACGGCCTCGTGGGAGTCGCCGGCGGCGGTCACGTAGTAGGTGCCCGCGTCGAGGATCCAGGTCTTGGCGCCCAGGTAGTCATAGGAGGCGAGCTGGGACTCGTCGAAGACGATCTCCACGGTCTGGGACTCGCCGGGCTCGAGGAGCTGCGTCTTGGCAAAGCCCACGAGCGTGACGGCGGCCTTCTCCACGCCGTTGGCGCGGTCGTAGTCCGTGTACGGGCTCTGCGCGTAGAGCTCCACGACGTCCTTGCCGGCAACGCCGCCGGTGTTGGTGACGGTCACCGTGGCAGTGCACTCATCGCCCGACCAGCTGGTCTGGAAGCCCGACCACTCGAAGGTGGTGTAGGAGAGGCCATAGCCGAAGGGATAGCAGACCTCGGCATCGTAGTTGAAGTCGCCGGCGTTGCCCTGGCCGAGCACGGCGTCCTCGTAGCGGGTCTCGTAGTAGCGGTACCCGACGTAGATGCCCTCCTCGTAGGAGACGTAGTTGTACTTGGTGAGCTCGCCCGACTCGTCGAGGTACTGGTAGTCGCCGAAGTTCTGCGCCGCGGGGGCGGAGAGCGGGTTGGCGGCGAAGGTGTCCTTGGTGCGGCCGGAGGGGTTCACGTCACCGGCGAGCACGCTCGCGAGGGAGTCGATGCCGTAGGTCCCGAGGGACGGGGCATAGAGGACCGACTTGATGTTGGGGAACTGCTCGAGCCAGTCGAGCTCCAGCGCGTTGTTGGACGTGATGAGCAGGACGGTGTTATCGAAGTTGTCGTTCAGGTACTGCAGGATCTCCAGCTCCGTGGAGTCGGGCTCCAGGTAGGTGCGCGCCTGGTCCTCAGCGTTCGAGGCGTGGTTGTACATGGAGCGCGGCATGTCGCGGCCCTCGCCGGCCACGCGCTTGAGCACGAAGACGGGCGTGGTGCCCTCGAGCGAGTCGAGCACGCCGGCATCCTGCATCACGGAGAGCGGGCACTCGTTGATCGAGAAGTCCTCGTCGTCGCCGTAGCTCACCGAGCCGGAGCCCATCACGTACTTAGAGCCCTCGCCGGAGGCGTAGAACTCGACGAGCGTCTGGTTGACCTTGAGGCCGGCCGCCTCCATCGCGGGGGTCACGGCGTCCACGGTCTCGCCCTCGACGCCCATCGTGGACGCGAGGATGCCGGCGTTGCCGGCTCCGAGCGAGCGGGAGTTGCCGCCCACGAAGGAGAGCGTGGTCCCCTCGGCCAGCGGCAGGGAGGAGTCGTTGTTCTCGAGAAGGACGATGCCCTCGGCAGCGATCTGCTTGTCGAGCTCCTCCTCGTAGGCCGCGAGGTCCTCGCGGGACGTGTGGTCGGCCTTGTTGTACTCGAGGTCGAGGCCCTCCGTGTTGACGCCGGAGTTGTCCCAGCCCTGCTCGACGCCGAGGTACGAGTTGATGACCTGCGTGTAGTTGGGAAGGATGGCGTTGGCCGCCACGATGAGGGCGACAAACACCACGGCGAGCACCGCGCCTATCACGCGGCGCACGATGCGGCCCGCGCCGCCCTTCTTCTTAGTCTTGCTGTCTGACATGGGGTGATTCTCCGTTCATGACGCATTGGGCCGGGCCAGGGCGAGAAGGACCCCTCGCCCCGGCCCGACCGGAAGTGCAACTGACTAGAACGTGGACTTGGGCTCGCCCGTCTCCTCAAGGGCAAACGCGGCGGAGCCGGTCTCGACGCTCACGGAGTCGTAGCTCGTGCCGAACTCCGCGTTGTACGCCTCGGTGAAGGCAGCAAGGTCCAGCGTGTGATCGAGCGACGTCATGAACACGCCCGAGCCATAGCCCTGATCGGGCTGGTTCCAGTCGTAGATGAGACCATCCTGCGAGTAGGTCGCCGTGGCATCCTCTTGCCTCATAGCAACGGCCTCGCCCTTCTCATTCTTGACAACAAGGGTGCCTTCGCCGGAGCCGGAACCCTCAAGCTCCCAGGCGCCCATGCAGGCGTAGCCCTTGTAGTGGTCGACCTCGACAGTCCCATCGGCCAGGATGACCATTGGGATGCCAGCATCCTGAACACTCGAGAAGAAGTAGCCGTCGCGCGTAGTGGCGGTGGCAAGCGCGGTCACCGACCAGGAGCCCTCAGCAGCAGCATCGCCGTAGGCGTCCGGCACATACTCGGAGCCGGCCGGGTAGGTGGTGCCACCGATGACCCAGCCATCGAAGGTCATGTGCTCGGCCTTGTACGGGCAGTCGGGCAGGGTCACAGCCTCGCCGCGCCTGACCTCCATCGCGCTCGGATCATCGCCGGTCGCCGCATCGTTACCAGAGGCGAACGTGAGCTGGAAGGAAGGCCGCTCGCCCGCGTCGAGGCTTTCACCAAAGTAGGCGTTGTACGCGCTCACGAGCTCGTACTGAGAGATGGTGTTCGGGGCATCCTGTCCCGCAACCGGCACGCTCCAAGTGATGAGCCCGTTCTTGTTCGAGACGGTGACGGAGCTGCCGTCGTCCGGGGTGATGGTGAGCCCGTCCTCGGTGTAGTCCCAGGTGCCCTTGACAGTCGTTGCGCTCGGCCAACCCGACTTGACGGCAGCATAGGTCTTGTCGCCATAGAAGCTCGTCGGAGCAGTGGCACCATCCTTGCCACCGTCGGAGACGGAGGTGACGAGGGGCGTATTGCCCACAAAGGCATAATCGTGAGTAAGGCCATTCATGGCAAGCGAGTGCGCGTAGTTATAGAGCGCGCGATGTACGGCCTCAAATGCAGCATTCTGAATCAACAGGTCATTCTTGTAGTCGTCCTGGAGAAGGACCGCGTTGCAGACGTCGTTCTTGGGGATGCGCTCGGCACCAAGCCAAACATGGCTGCCGTTGAGCAGGCCGTCGGGACCGTCCATGCAGGACGACTCGAACTGGTCGGTGATCGTGGTGCCCTTATAGCCAAGCTCGCCCTCGAGCCAGCCAAGCAGGAACGCCTTGTTCTCGCCAGTCCAGTTGATGCCCAGACGGTTGAAGCCACTCATCACGCCGTTGGCGCCGCCCTCGAGAACCGCCTTCTCGAACTGGCGGAAGTAGACCTCACGCCAGGCCTGCTCGTTGCCCCAGGACGGAACGCCGTGACGATACTCCTCCTGATCGTTGCCCGCGCAGTGCTTGGTGTAGACGAGGCCTCCCTTCTCAATGATGCCGCGGGTCTCCTCGGCACAGGCACGGCCGCCCAGATACGGGTCCTCGGAGAAGTACTCGAAGTTACGGCCCGAGTACGGGGCGCGATGGGTATTGCAGCTCCAGCCATAGAGCGAGACGTTCTTGCTCTCGGCGGTAGCGGAGTGAAGCAGGCCTTCGCCAGTAAGGCGACCGACCTCCTCGTTAATCTCGGAGCTGAAGGTGCTGGCAACGGTCTCCTTGGACGGCCACTGGGTGGCGGAGAGGCCGGAGACGGTCAGCTGCGTGCCCCAGCCCTGGGAGCCATTGCCAGCGACAGTGGCAGGCTTGCCGATCTTGGGGAACGCCTGCTCTGGGTTGATGATGAACGAGACCATTTCCTCGTAGGTAAGCTTGGACACGAGCGCTTCCCAATCGGGGTCATCGTAGTCCTTCTCGCGCATGTCCACGAGCATAACGTCGGAATCCTTGCCGAACTCGTGCGTCGGAACGGAGCTCGCGTCGCCCGATCCCGCCTGATAGGTGATGGGCTTGGCAAGCTCAACCAGCTCGTCAGTATAGACCAGCTGGATGGGCGTGGTCGGGAAGGTCCCCTCCCAGTCGGAACGCGAGAGCCACGTAATGTGGTTCTTCTCGCTCATAAGCGGGTTCTTGTTGGGATCGACATCATCGAAGAGGTTGGTGATGGAAACGCCAGTGGCAGCAGAAACGGAATAGGTGACGTCATCAAAAGTACCGTTGTTCCAAACCCAGACGAGGGAGCTGTCGCCGTCCTCAGTCATGCCGTCCGCCGTCGTCTTGCCCTTGGCAGCCAGCACATTGTTGATGGCGTCGTGCGAGGAGTCAGCAACGGTGAAGTAGTAGTCGCCGTCCTCGAGAATGTAGGTCTTGGCCTTGTTGGCATCGTAAGCAGTCAGCTCATGCTTGGCAACGGAGATTGTCAGTGTCTCGGACGCGCCGGGGTCGAGCAGCTGGGTCTTCTCGTAGCCCTTAAGCTCGATTGAAGCCTTCTCCACGCCGTTCTCGATGTCGTAGTCGGTGTAGGGAGCCTGCACAAAGACGAGTGCGGCATGCTTTCCTGCGACCTCGCCGTCATTGGTAACGGTCACCGTGACGGCAAAGGAATCATCCGCCTCTTCCACGGCAAAGTCAGAGTAGGAGAAGCTCGTGTAGCTGAGGCCCGAACCAAACGGATAGGCAACGTAGGAGCTGTAATCGAAGTCGCCGGCATTTCCTTGACCGAGAATCTTGTCCTCGTAGCGGGTCTCGGGATAGCGGTAGCCCACGTAGATGCCTTCGGCGTAGACGTAGTTGTGACGCCAGTGGTTGCCGTAGAACTGGCCGGGCTGCCACCTGTCGGACTCGGCCTGAACCTCATCAAGCTTCTCGGGAGAGACCTGAGAGAGGTCGGCGTCGATGCGGCCGAAGTTTGCCATGACGGGGTTGGCCTGGTTGTTCTTGTAGACGGTATCAGCGAGGCGGCCGGAGGGGTTGGCAGTACCATCAAGCACCTGAACAAAGGCGGCGCAGCCATAGGGCAGCGGCGAGCTGTAGCCCGTAGCGGTAATGTTGCCAAACCACAAAAGCGAGTCGACGGCATCGGACCACGGGCCGTCCTCCCAGCTGATGGTATTGGAGGTCGTAACCGCAACAATCATCTTTGAGAAGGTGCCGTCACGGCGCATGTTCGCCACATTGGTGAGCATGTCCTTCTCCTCAGTAGAGAGGGCGAGGTAGTCGTGATCGGCATACCATTGCGCATCACAGCCCTCGTGATCGCGGCGGCCAAGGAAGACGATCGCCACGCCGGAAACATCGCCGAGAAAACCCGCTGCCTCGACGTCGGACCAGGGATTCTCATTGACCTGCCAGCTGTTGGAGAAAGTCGAGCCATTGGTGTAGAACTCCCACGCGGCGTCATTGAAATCAAAGCCGGCATCCTTGACCGCGGTGTCAAAGCCGGTCATCATGGACGGCCCGGCGTTGCCGAAGGCAACGATCTTGCCGTCGGCGGGGGAAATCGGAAGTGCGGAGCCTTCGTTTCTGAGCAGGACAACGCCCTCGTTGACGATACGCGCACCAAGGGCAAGTCCATCGTCGACGAACTTCTGCTCACCCTCGACGGTGAAGTCGTAGTCGCTCTCGTAATAGATGTTATCCGTAACGGGCGCCGGAGCGACGGATCGCTCCTTCGCCGGGGCGCTCTGCCCGCCGCCAGACGTCTGGCAGCCCGCCAGCCCCGCCATGACGGCGGCCGCCGCGGTGCCCAGGACAAAGCTCCTGCGCGAGATTCCCTTCCACGTTCTTCTCATCTTGCTTCCCTTCCTATGGCCCTTTCGGGCGCCCTTCACCCGCCCTGCGGCGGGACGTGACCCCATCCCCTCTCCCGGGGGCCGGTCGGGGGACCGGCCAGGGAAGGGAGGGGAGGCCAGAAGCCTCCGAGCTCTACGATAGGAAGCTGAAGAGCGGCCAAACGGGGGCGCATGCCAGACTGCGGAACGTGTCGCACCAAAGCGCCCCCGTGGCACCAATGGCGCGATTTGCGTCACCAACTGCAATAAACCGCTGGTTGCGAGCGGTATGGAATCACCGGCGAGCGGCGCCTAAAAGATGCCTAAAAGGGGCCTGTCCCCTTTTAGGCATCTTTTAGGCATCAGAGCATGATCGAGTTCTTGTCGTTCAGGTAGTCCATGTAGGCGCGGCGGGCGTCGGCCACCTTGGAGCGGCCGATGGGCACGAGGTCGCGCCCCACCACGAAGCCCTGCGGCGTGAGCTGCCGCACGTGCGCAAAGTTGACGAGGTAGCCCTTGTGGACGCGGTAGAACCCAAACGGCGCGAGCTTCTCCCCCATCTCGTCGAGGGTCGTCAGGACCTCCTCGGTGCGCCCGTTGGCAAGATGCACGACCTTCTCGCGCCTGTGCGCCTCTACGTAGGCAATCTCGTCCACCGAGAAGGTGCCCATGGCGTGCGCCATCTTGAGGGTGATGGTGCGGTTGGTGCTCGTCTTGCGGCGCTCGCGAACGAAGGTCTCTATGGCCTCCGCCATGTCCTGGTTGAAGCGGCTCTTTCGCACAAAGCCGATCGGCCGCAGGGAGAGGGACTCGAAGACCCGGTCCTCGCTGTTGGACACGTAGATGATGTCCGTCCCAAAGCCGATCTCGCGCAGGGCGCGCCCGAACTGGATGCCGTCGATGCCCGGCATCTCGATGTCAAGAAGGACGAGGTCAAAGCCCACCGAGTCCATTCGCTTGGCCAGGTTCTCGAGCACGGTGTAGACCTCGACGTCCGCCTGCGCCCCGCGGAGGGAGAGCTCTCGCTCGGCGGCAGTGGCTATGGCGTCCGCGGCGAAGCGCTCGTCGTCGCAGACGGCAACGTGATACTGAAGCATGTCCCTCCCGTCCCCGGGGCATTTCGCCCCACACGCCGCCTATGCGGGCAGCGCGAGCATTACCCTAGCCACAAACTCCCCGTCGTAGTACGAGAAGTCGGCGGCGCCGTCGTACTTCTCGGCGACCGTCCTCACGATCGAGGTCCCGTACCCGTGCCCCTCCGGGTCCTTCTTCGTGGTTACCAGCGCCCCGGCCTCGCTGCGCCTGGGCTCTCGCGAGGAGGGGTTCACCACCGTCACCGCAAGCGCCCCCTGGTCGACAACGATTCCCAGGCGCACGTTCTTCTCGCCGCTCTCGGCGCAGGCCTCGATCGCGTTGTCGAGCAGGTTCATGAGCAGGCTGCAGAGGTCGATCTCCTCGTAGGGCAGCTCGGGCGGCACCGCGATGCGCGCGCTGATCTCCACGCCGGCCGCCCGGGCCTTGGTGATCTCTATGTTCACGATGTCGTCCACGAGCTCGTTTCCGCTGGCCACCATGGAGAACGTGGGGTTGGCGCGCAGCGACATCTCTCCGAAGAACTCCTCCGCGCGGGCGTAGTCCTTCTGCTCGAGCAGCATGCGGATGTAGGCGTACTGGTTCTTCACCTCGTGGCGGAGGCGCCTCAGGCTCTCCCCGCTCTCGCGGTAAGCAACGAGCGCCTGGTAGCGCCCCTCCATGAGGTGGCGCTCCGCCTGGATGCGCTCCTTTTCCCGCAGCTCGCGCGCGAGGCGCAGGACGGCCCAGTACACCACGAGCTCCGCGAGCTGGCCGTTGAGGCAGGTGAGGAAGCTCTCGAGCGTGCTCGCCGAGTAGTAGACGAGGCCGAAGTCCGAGCGGAGGTAGAGGATGGCGCGCTCGGCGAGACCCGAGGCGCAGACGATGAGCACGGGAATCACAAAGGAGAGCGAGACGTTGTCCTCGTCGAGCGAGTTGTGGCGCTCCAGCACGACGAGGATCGTGCGCAGTAGGAGCATGTACGCGAGCGAGGTGACGGAGGCGAGCTCTATCCCACCCTGAAGCTCCGCGTTGAGCATGTCGGCAACGGAGAGCGAGTAGAGCCACGCGCAGATGACGAGCCCTATGCGCACGAGCTGCGCCGGCGTCTTGCGGTCCCAGAAGATGGCGCCGCAGACCACGGCCGGCGCGACGGTCCACGTGATCGAGTTGGGGAAGATGAGGTCGCTCACGGTGCCGAGCAGCCACACCACCGGGAGCGCGATCGCGAGGCGCAGCGGCAGGAGCCAGAGCAGCCGCCTGCCCGCGCCATGGAACTTGGTGAGGAGCAGCACCAGGGAGAGCGCCCAGGCGAGGTTGTAGAGCGACTCGACGCTCGCCGTGAGCGTGGTCATGAAGTTCTGCAGCAGCTCTCCCATGGTCCTCCCGATGCGCCCGCCTTACAGACAGCTTGACGGCAGCTTAAGTGTATCGAGGGAGCGCCCAATCAACCAGGCGCTGCACAACCGGCACGTTTTACGCCACAACGGACGTCCCTGGCCAAGGTGATGGGCATGCCTGCGGGCGCGCACGGGGGCAGGCCTCTTCGGCAGGGCTCGCGCCCCCGAGGTCCTTCTCGCCTGGCGACCCTGCTCATCCAGCGCGGCCATTCCGAACGGCGCGCGCGGCCCGGAGTTTGCTCGTGCAAACCTCCGGACAAAACCGCCCGATTCCAAGGTTTTCCCAGTTGGGGCGAGAAGAACCCGCGGAGTTTGCTCGTGCAAACGCGGAGGCGCAAAACCTGGCAAAGGCAATCGGGTTGCGTCAGGAGGCGTTGGCGGCGTGCTCGGCGCAGACGGCGTCGATCAGGCGCGCGAGCGGCCACGCGCGGTTGGTCTTGGTGAGCAGGGCCTTGGGGCCCACGACGCACCCGGTCTCGCGCGATCGGGCGAGAAACTCGTCCACCTGCGCGTCGGTGAGACCGCACAGGAGCACGAACTCCTCCGCCGCCGGGGTCGGGCCCGCATAGGGCAGCGGCGCCGGACGGAACCCCGGCATCCGCGCGAACGCGCCCGCCGGGTCGCCCAGGCGCTCCGGAAGTGCCGTGCGCGCGACCACGCCCATCTCCTTCAGCACCGCCCGGACCGCCGCGCCCTTCTCGACAGAGGGGTCAAGCCCCCAGAGCACCGCGCACGGCGCGGGCCCCGAGGGCTTGACCTTCTTCGATCCGGCGGCCTTCTTCCTCGGCCTGCCAGCCATTAGCCGAAGTAGCGCTCGAGCAGGCCCTTGAGAGCCTTGCCGTGACGGGCCTCGTCGCGCGCCATCTCGTGGACGGTGTCGTGGATGGCGTCGAGGTTGTTCTTCTTGGCGCAGGTGGCGAGCTCCGTCTTGCCCTGCGTGGCGCCGAACTCGCAGTCGACGCGCCAGGCGAGGTTGGCCTTGGTGGAGGCCTTCATGTTGGGCTCGAGCTCCTCGCCGAGCAGCTCGGCGAACTTGGAGGCGTGCTCGGCCTCCTCGTAGGCGGCCTTCTCCCAGTAGAGGCCGATCTCGGGGTAGCCCTCGCGGTGGGCGATGCGGGCCATGCAGAGGTACATGCCGACCTCGGAGCACTCGCCGGTGAAGTTGGCCTTGAGCTGCTCGAGGATGTAGGCCTTGTCCTCGTCGGAGATGTCGGGGTTGTCCTTCACGGTCTTGCCGTAGATGCCGTACTCGTGCTCGGCGGCGAGCTTGAGCTCACCCTCGACCTTCTCGAACTGGCTGGCCGGAGCGTGGCAGACCGGGCACTCCGCCGGCGGCTCGGCGCCCTCGTAGATGTAACCGCAGACCTTGCAGACCCACTTGTCCATCGTGAAACCTCCTCGTTGTCTCGTAGGTGGCGAGGCCCCCTCGGCCTCGCCGTCCTCTCCTATGCACACGTCCCGAGAGACTCTCGGTCCGTAGGTGCCGCCTCTTGCTGGCACGCGGGGCAGATGCCGTCAAACTGCAGGCTGTGCCCGCAGATCCGATAGCCGGACACCTTGGCCGCCGCCTCGTTCACGTCCTCCCCGATGGGGTCGATCATGACGTCGTCCACCCTGCCGCAGCGCACGCAGCGCACGTGGTAGTGCGGGAACGAGCGATGGTCAAAGCGGTCCGCCCCGTTGTTGATGCGCACCCGCCCGATCTTCCCCTCGTCGGAGAGCCTGTTGAGCGTACGGTAGACCGTCGCCCGGCTGATCGTGGGATGCTCCTCGTGAACGGACTCATAGACCTCGTCGGCGGTAGGGTGGTCCGCCAGGCGAACGAGCTCGTCCGCGATGATCGCACGCTGCACGGTGTTTCTCGTCGGCATGTCCACCTCCCTCGTGTCGGTCTCAGGATAGCATATTGATACTCAGTATCAATTGGGAATTTTTACTATCTTGTGCCAGTGCCGTCATGCCAATGGCGTCAGGTTTGTTTGGCACGCGCCTTCACGCGTGCCAAACAAACCTGACGCCATTGGCATGACGGCACTGACGCGCTACAGCGTGGCGAGAAGTGCCTCTCCTCGCCCATCGTGCGCAACGAGCCGCACCTCGCGCGGCGGCTCCTCGCCGGGAGCCGCCTCGTCGTCGAGACGGGTCACGAAGACGTCCACGCGCGCGTCGCCGATCTCGTCCGCAAACTGCTCGCCCCACTCGATCGAGCACACGCCGTCGGCGCCGAGCACGTCAAAGATGCCCGTGTCCTCCAGCTGGTCCGGGTCGTCCAGGCGATAGAGGTCGAAGTGGTAGAGCGGCATCTCCGCGCCCTGGTAGACCATCTCGATGGTGAACGTGGGGCTCGTAACGTCGTCCGTCACGCCCATGCCGGCGGCAATGCCCTTGGTGAGCTGGGTCTTCCCCGCCCCCAGGTCGCCCGTCAGCACGAGCACGTCGCCGGCGGCGAGGGCGCGACCGAGCCGCTCGCCGAGCGCGATCGTCTCGTCGCGCGAGCACGTGCGGAAGCTCTTCTCGCTCATCGTGCCTCCCCCGCGGGGTGAGCGGCGAGCCACTCCCCCACCATCGTGAGATCCGCCTCGAGCAGCGGCTGCCACTCGGCATGGTAGATGCATGCCGCCGGATGGAACGTGGGGCACACCACGAAGTGCCCCGTCTGGTGAAGCCTTCCGCGCAGCGTGGTCACGCCCGCGTTGGTCCTCAATACGAACTGGGAGGCGAAGTTGCCCAGGCACACGATGACGTCCGGCCAGATCGAGCGGATCTGCTCGCGCAGGAAGGGCGCGCAGGCCTCGATCTCCTCGGGCCTGGGGTTGCGGTTTCCGGGCGGTCGGCACTTCACCACGTTGGCGATGTAGATCTCGTCGCGCGTGAGGCCGGCGCAGCTGAGAAGCGCGTCCAGCTTGTGGCCAGCGGCGCCCACGAAGGGCTCGCCCTGCAGGTCCTCGTTGCGGCCGGGGCCCTCGCCGATGAACATCACGCGGGCGTGCGGGTTGCCCACGCCGAAGACGAGGTTCGTGCGCGTGGCGCCGAGCGGGCAGAGCTGGCAGTTGCCCATGAGGTCGCGGATCTCCTGGAGCGTGACCTCGCGCGGCCTCTGATGCTCGTGTCCGGGAATGTGCATGACGGCCATGAGGTCGAGCCCCCTTCTCTCGGCTGCGGGACGCCTAGGCATAGACCTTCTCCAGGCGCATGCCAAAGTCGCAGACCACCTCGTAGTTGATGGTGTTGCGCAGGCTGGCCATCTCGTCGGCGGTGATGCGCTCGTCGCCGTCCGCGCCGATGATGGTGACCACGTCGCCGTACTCGACCGGTCGCGTCGGCCGATACGAGCGCGCGCCGTTGACGTCCACCGCGAACATGAACTGGTCCATGCAGATGTTGCCGACCTGACGGCAGCGGCACCCGCCCACGAGGACGTCCATGTTGTTGGAGAGCTCGCGCGCGAGGCCGTCGGCATAGCCGATGGGGACGGTCGCGATCTGGATGTTCTGCTTGGGGACGCGATACGTGAGGCCGTAGCCCACGCCGTCGCCCACGTTGGGATAGAGGACCCGGACGATGCGGCCGCGCACGCTCATGACCGGCTCGAGGTCGATCTGCCCGAGCGTGGTGTCGGCGGGATGCAGGCCGTAGAGGCCCACGCCCACGCGGCACATGTCGAAGCGGCACTCCGGGTGGAGGATCGTCCCCGGGGTGTTGTCGCAGTGGACGAGCCCGGTGTCGAGCCCCGCGCCACGCAGGGCCTCGACCGCCTCGCGGAAGCGGTTGAGCTGCAGGGCGAAGTCCCAGTCGTCGAGCACGTCGGCGGTGGCGAAGTGGGTGAAGGTGCCCGCGCACTCCAGCCCTCGGTGGAAGTCGATCGTGCGGCGAAGCTCCACCACGTCCGCGCGGCGCACGCCGATGCGCGTCATGCCCGTGTCGATGGCGAGGTGGTAGCGCGCCACGCGGTTCTCGGCGGCGGCCGCCTCGCCGAGGGCGAGCGCGAAGTCGGCCGTGTAGACGGCCGGCATGAGGTCGTACTCCACGAGCGTCCGGACGCAGTCGACGGGAGGCTCGGAGAGGATGAGGATGGGCCACTCGATGCCGGCCTCGCGCAGCGCGATGCCCTCTCGCACCGTGGCGACGGCAAACTGGTTGGCGCCCGCGGCGTGCATGGTCCGCGCGCACGGCACGGCCCCGTGCCCGTAGGCGTCCGCCTTGACGACGCACATCATCTGCGTGCCGCGCCCCAGAAGGCGCCTGAACGCCGTGACGTTGCGACGCAGCGCCGCGAGGTTCACCTCGACCCAGGACCACCTGGTGTCCGGGCTCTTCACGGAATCCCTGCCCATGGCCATCTCCCCTCGCGCCGCGGCCTACTCGGCCAGTCCGTCAGGATAGGAGGCGTGCTCCTCCACGGCGTCGGAGGCAAGGCCCACCACGTCGATGAGGTCGCACGCCATCACCGCGCGCGAGCCGACGCGCTCGGCGGCGAGGGACCCGGCGTAGCCGTGGATCTCGCACACGTACGCGGCGAGAAGGGCGAGGTCGACGTCCTCGCCGGCGCGCTGGGCGAGGGCGGAGGCCATCATGCCGGCAAGGACGTCCCCCGAGCCCGCCGTGGCGAGCGCCGCCGGGCCGGGCTTGGGCAGCACGGCCTGCTCGACGCTCACGCATCCCGTCGCACAGCCCTTCGTCACCACCACGAGCTCGGAGCCGCCGTCGGCCCAGATGATCTTGCGCGCGGCGTCGAGCTGTCCCACGAGGGAGTCGGGCGGGTTGGAGGCCTGCCCGACGAGCCTTCCGAGCTCGGCGCGGTGCGGGGTGAGCACGAGCGGCGCGCGGCGCCTCGTGATCTCGGGGAAGTCAGGGAGCGCCCCGTTGGTGAGGCGGGAGAGGCAGTTGAGGCCGTCGGCGTCGATGACGAGGGGCACGTCGATGCCGAGGAGGGCGGAGACGACCGACGACGTCCCGCCCGAGACGCGCATGCCCGGACCCACGAGCACGGCCGAGGCGCCCTCCGCCAGCTTGCACACGACGTCCTTGGCGTCGGAGGAGATCGTCCCCTCGGCGTCCTCCGGCAGCGGCACGACGGGAATCTCGAGCAGGTGTGCCTGGGCGGCAAGCGCGGCAGAGGCGGGGACGGCGAGCGTCACGTATCCCGCGCCCATGCGGGCCGCGGCGCGCGCGGCCATGACCGCCGCTCCCGGGAAGCGGCACGAGCCGCCCACGACGAGCACCGAGCCGCGCGAGAACTTGTCGACGGAGAGCGTCTGCGGCGCGAGGACGCCGAGGTAGTCGGCGAGGTCCGTGCGCCATGCGACCGGGTCGGCCTCGATCACCAGGCGCTCGGTCTGCTCGGCGAGCGGCGCCACGACGATTGCGCCGCACACGTCGCGCCCGTCGTCGGCGAGCAGGCCGGGCTTGAGCGCGAGCATCGTGACCGTCATGTCCGCGATCACGCAGGAGCGCGCGGCGTGGCCCGTCTGGCCGGAAAGGCCGCTCGGCACGTCGACCGAGACCACGCGCGCCGGGCAGGCGTTCACGCAGTCGATCCAGATGTCGAAGGGGGCGCGGACCTCTCCGTGAAAGCCCGTCCCGAGCATGCAGTCGAGCGCGACGTCGGCGGTCTCCAGCAGGCCCTCGAGCTCGTCGCGCGAGGGGCCCACCACCGGCTCGATGCCGGACTTCACGGCGCTCTGCGCGACCTGCCGCGCGAGGTCGCCGGCAAGCTCGTCCGGCTCGATCGGGGTGACCACCTTGACGTTGATGCCGCGCGAGTGCAGCGCCTCGGCGGCGACCCAGCCGTCACCGCCGTTGTTGCCCAGGCCCACGAGCACCACGACGTTGTCAACATCCCCCAGCTCGATGACCTCCTGCGCCGCGGCAAAGCCGGCACGGTGCATGAGCTCGGAGACGCTCACGCCCTCCCGCGTGAGGGCGACCTCGACGCGCTTCACGTCCTCGATGTTAAGCACAGGCTGCATGTGAATCACTCCTCGAGAGAAGGTTGTCCGTCCGGGTCGACCTGGTCGCCCGAGACGGAGCCTTTCGGCTCGTCGGTCCCTGCCATGTCGTCGAGCAGGCCCTCCTGGACGCGCTCGAGCTCGTCGAGCACCGCCCTGGCCTCCTTGAAGGAGGCCGCCAGCCGGCGTGCCGCGTCGTCGCGCTCGGGCGGGGCGGGGCGCACCTCGTCGGTCACCGCGAGCGCGTTCGCCACCGCGACGTCTCGCGTGTGCGAGATGGAGAGCGCGATCTCCCGCACGCCCTTCTCGCGCGCGACCTCGGCCGCGCGGCCGGCGAGAAGAATGCGGGGCCGGCCCGCCTCATCGCGCGTCACCGACACGTCACGCAGGCCGATCCCCCCGGAGAAGCCCGTTCCCAGCGCCTTGAGCACGGCCTCGCGCGCGGCGAAGCGCGCGGCGTAGTGCTCCGCCGGACGCGCGCTCTTCTCGCAGTAGGCGCGCTCCTCGTCCGTGAAGACGCGGCGCGCGAAGCTGGGACGCCGCTCGAGCACGCGCTCCATGCGCGAGATCTCGAGCATGTCGACCCCTATGCCTGCCGTCGCCACTCGCACCACCTACTCGACGGTCACGGACTTCGCGAGGTTGCGCGGCTTGTCGACGTCGCAGCCGCGCGTCCTGGCCACGTAGCGGGCGAGGATCTGCAGGTGCACCACCGCGACGATGGGCACGAGCAGCTCGTCGGGCACCGGCGGGATCCACAGGACGTGCTCGACGAGCGAGGCCACGGCCTCGTCGCCGTCCGTGGCGACGGCGACGCACGTGGCGCCGCGCGCGATGACCTCCTGGATGTTGGAGACGGTCTTGTCGTGCACGCGGTCAGCCGGGACGATGGCGACCACCGGGAAGCCCGGCTCGAGCAGGGCAATGGGGCCGTGCTTCATCTCCCCCGCCGGATAGGCCTCGGCGTGCAGGTAGCTGATCTCCTTGAGCTTGAGCGACCCCTCGTAGGCCGTCGTCGCATTGACGCCCCGGCCGAGGAAGAGCGCCGAGTGCGCGCGGCGGAAGACCGCGGCGGCGCGCTTGTCCTGCCAGGAGCGCGAGATGACCTCGCGGATGAGGTCGGGGATGGCGCAGAGGTCGCGATAGTGACGGCTCACCTCGGGCAGGTCCATCTGCCGCTTGGCCTGGGCCAGCCGCAGGGCGAGCAGCGCGCTCGCCACCATCTGCGCGGTGTAGGCCTTCGTGGACGCCACGCAGACCTCCGGGCCCGCCTGCACGTAGAGCACGCCGTCGGCCTCGCGCGCCGCCGTGGAGCCGAGCACGTTGGTCACCGCGAAGACCTTGCAGCCCATCCCCTTCATGCGACGTGCGGCGGTGAGGGTGTCCGCCGTCTCGCCCGACTGCGTGATGATCACGCAGAGGGTGTGCGGCGTCACCAGCACGTCCTGCTCGTAGTTGAACTCGGAGGCGTAGTCGCACACGACGGGAACCTTCGCCCAGGTCTGGATGAGGGTCCGCGCGATGAGGCTCACGTGGTAGGACGTGCCGCAGGCGATGAGGTAGACGCGGTCGATGGCCGCGAGGTCGTGCTCGCTCATGGAAAGCTCGTCGAGCACGATGCCCTTCTCGCCGAGGCGGCCGGAGAGCAGGCGCTCGATGGCCTCGGGCTGCTCGGCGATCTCCTTGGCCATGAAGTCGGCGTAGCCGCCGAGCGTCGCCGCCGAGGCGTCCCAGTCGATGTCCATCGTCGCGGGGTCGTCCACGACGAGGCCCTCCTCATCGTAGACGGTCACGGCACCGCCCTGCTCGAGGCGGGCAAACTGGCCGTTCTCGAGCTGGATGACGTGGGAGGTGACGCCGGCGAGCGGGGTGACGTCGGAGGCGGCGTAGGCACCCCGCTCCGTCGAGGCAACGACGAGCGGGGAGCCGTTGCGGGCGCACACGATCTCCCCGGGCGCGTCGGCGCACACGACGGCGAGGGCCCACGATCCCCTGAGCCGGCGGCACGCGTGCCGCACCGCGGTCACGAGGTCACCCTTGCAGGGGCCCGCCCACGCGTCCTCGATGAGGTGCGCGATCACCTCGGAGTCCGTGTCGGAGACGAGCGTGTGGCCGATGCGCTGCAGATAGCCGCGCAGCTCGCGGAAGTTCTCGATGATGCCGTTGTGCACGATGGCGATGCGGCCCGTGCAGTCGCGGTGCGGGTGGGAGTTCTTGTCGGTGGGAGCGCCGTGCGTGGCCCAGCGCGTGTGGGCGATGCCGCAGGTGCCCACGAGGTTCGCGGTCTCGCAGCGCTCGGCGAGGGTCGCCACGCGCCCCGCGCACTTGACCCCGTGCAGCTCGCCGTCCGTACCGACGACCTCGACGCCGGCGGAGTCGTAGCCGCGATACTCGAGGGTCGAGAGGCCCTCGAGCAGGTAGCCGACCGCCTGGTCCCTACCGGTGTAGCCTACGATTCCGCACATGAGGGCCTCCTCAGGGGATTGGGTGCGTTTGAGTCACGTGCTCAGATTGTACCAGTGACGGCACGCACCGCCCGCAGCAGACCCGGAAACCACGACATGCCGTAACAGTCCGGCCACCTCCGGCGCGAGGCCCGTTCTTCTCGCCACGCGAACATGTCGCCACGGACCCGCGCGGCGCTTGTGCGGAGCCATGGCGACGCTTCGCGGCCGAGAAACGTCGCGAGTCCCCCGCGCACCGGAGCTGCGGGGGACTCGCGACGTTTTGGACAATCTTGGGCCGCGCGGTCTTACGCGCGGAACTTCTCCAGCGCGTCGAGCACGAAGGCGTTGGCCTGCTTGCAGAGCTCGTCGGTGGGCGCCTCGGCGAGGGTGCGCACCAGCGGCTCGGTGCCCGAGGCGCGCACGAGCACGCGGCCCTGGCCCTCGAGGAACTCCTCCGCCTTCTTGACGGCCGCGAGCACGCCCTCGTCGGACATGGCGGCGTCCTTGTCCGTCACGCGGACGTTCACGAGCTCCTGGGGATAGAGCTTCACCGGCGCGGCGAGCTGCGAGAGCTTCTCGCGCTCGGCGCGGTAGACCTCCATCACGCGCAGCGACGTCATGATGCCGTCGCCCGTGCACTCGATGTCGCCGAAGATGATGTGGCCGGACTGCTCGCCGCCCAGGCTGTAGCCGTTCTCGCGCATGCAGGCGTAGACGTTCTTGTCGCCCACGGCGGTGGTCTCATAGGAGAGGCTCGCCTCGTCGAGCGCCTTGAACAGGCCGTAGTTGCTCATGACGGTGGGGACCACGGTGCCGGCCGTGAGGCGGCCGTGCTTGTTGAGGTAGACGCCGCAGATGTAGAGGATGAGGTCGCCGTCCACCACGTTGCCGCGCTCGTCCACGGCAAGGCAGCGGTCGGCGTCGCCGTCGTAGGCGAAGCCCACGTCGAGGCCCTGCTCCACGACATGGCGGCGGAGGCGGTCGATGTGGGTGGAGCCGCAGTCCACGTTGATGTTGAAGCCGTCTGGGCTGTTGTTGATCACGCGGACGTCGGCGCCGAGGGCGTCGAAGACGGGCTTGGCCACGGAGGACGCCGCGCCGTTGGCGCAGTCGAGGCCGACCTTCACGCCCTGGAGCGAGAAGTTCGCGCTCGCGATGAGGTGGGCGATGTAGCGGTTGCGCCCCTGCATGTAGTCGACGGTGCAGCCGATGGCGTCGCCGGTGGCGAGCGGCACGTCGATCTCTCCGTCGATGTAGGACTCGATCTTCTCGAGGACGTCCTCGTCCATCTTGTAGCCCTCGCCGTTCACGAGCTTGATGCCGTTGTCGGTGTAGGGGTTGTGCGACGCGGAGATCATGATGCCGCAGTCGAAGCGGCCGTCGACGGTCTCGTACGCCACGCCGGGCGTGGGGATGACGTGCAGCAGGTAGGCGTCGGCACCAGAGGCCACGAGGCCGGCCACGAGCGCGGACTCGAACATGTAGCTCGAGCGACGGGTGTCCTTGCCCACGACGACGCGCGCCTTGCGATCCTGGCGCGCCCCGTAGTACCAGCCCACGAAGCGGCCGATCTTGAAGGCGTGCTCGACGTTGAGGCCCTCGTTTGCACGGCCGCGGAAGCCGTCGGTGCCAAAGTACTTCATGCTGTTCCCTCCAACGAGAGACGGGGGCGGGTACGTTTTGCTCCGCACATTCTCGCACTCACGCAAAGCGCGGGGCAAGTGTCACCGCAGGACATGTGGGGGATTTGTAATAAAAAACGGGCCTGCCGGCAACGTGCCGACAGGCCCGAAAGGGCAAGGAAACGCCTTAGCGCTTGGAGAACTGCGGGCGCTTGCGGGCCTTCTTGAGGCCGTACTTCTTGCGCTCGACGGCGCGGGCGTCACGGGTGAGGAAGCCAGCCTTCTTGAGGTCCTCGCGGTACTCGCCGGCGTCGAGAAGGGCGCGGGCGATGCCCAGGCGCAGCGCGCCGGCCTGGCCGGTGATGCCGCCGCCATCGCAGTTGGCGAGGACGTCAAAGCGCTCGGCGGTCTCGGTCAGACGCAGCGGGGCAATGGCGTTGTCCACGAGCTGCTGGCGGCCGAAGTACTGGGCGGCCTCGCGGCCGTTGACGACGACCTTGCCGGTGCCGGGGACGAGACGAACGCGGGCGACAGCCTCCTTGCGGCGGCCGGTGCCGGAGTAGACTACGGTGTTCTCAGCCATCGGTTAGGCCCTCCAATCGATCTGGACGGGGTTCTGGGCCGTGTGCGGGTGCTCGGGGCCGGCGTAGACCTTGAGCTTGGTGCCCTGCTTGCGGCCGAGGGTGGTCTTGGGGAGCATGCCCTTGATGGCGTGCTCGACGACGCGCTCGGGGTGCTTCTCCATGGCCTCGCGGAAGCTCTCGAGCTTGAGGCCGCCGAGATAGCCGGAGTAGCGCCAGTACTGCTTGTGATCGGCCTTGACGCCCGTGAGGACGACCTTGTCGGCGTTGATCACGACGACGAAGTCACCGGTGTCGGCGTTGGGGGTGTACTGCGGCTTGTTCTTGCCACGAAGAATCATGGCGGCGGTGGTGGCCAGACGGCCGAGCGTCGCGCCCTCGGCGTCGATGAGCACCCACTTGCGCTCGACTTCGCCAGCCTTGGCGAACTGAGTCGACTTCTTCACTTGACTCCTCCTACGTACCTGCTGAGATGACGGCTTCTGGACAAACCGCCGTGCTTTTGTCAGAGATTACGGGGCTCTGTGGAAAAGCTGTAAGAGTATAGCGCATCGCGTGCGCCGTGAGCAGGTGAATTTCTTGCACACAACCCGCACACGCATGGCGGACGCCGGGTCGTGCCGCGACTCCGGGGTCAGAGGCCGAGAAGGACGCGCCGGCCGCAGGCGCGCACGTCGGAGCGCGGGAAGCGCACGCTCACGCGCGGGGCGCCTCGCACGCCGGAGACCATGCCCGCGAGCACGCGCTCCCCGGCGGGGGCATGGGTCTCGATCGCCGGCGCCGCCTCGTAGAGCCACGTCGCCGTCCCCGGGGCGGGCTCGACTGCCTCGAGCTCCTCGATGGTCGACACCTCCACGAGCTCGAGGTCCTTCTCGCCAAGCTGGGCGGTCACGCGGGAGGGGCGCGTGTCGACCATCGCCCGGAGCGTGACGGAGCGCAGGGGGTCATACCCCTCGTAGCCCCCGCGCGACGCCTCGGCGAGAAGCTCTACGCCGCCGCCCCTCTCGACGCACGCGTAGGTCGTGGAGACGTGCCCGCCAGAGGTGACGCCGTCATCCTCGTACGCCACGTAGCGGCTCTCCCCGGGGCCGGGATAGAAGTCCACCACGCACCTGGTCCGGTCGAGGCCGCCGGGGTTCTTCTCGCCCTGTCGCCGCGGGTTGTTGTGAGCCTCCCACAGGGGCAGAATCGCGCCCGCGCGGACGAAGAGCGGGAGCTTCCAGAGCGGGGCTCGCACGCCGTCGACCGTCCGGCCCCCGGCATGGCGCTCGCCCGTGAAGTAGTCAATCCAGGCGGCATCCGGACCGCCCGGCAGGTAGATGCCGTCGCGGACGTCGTTTCCCGCCTCGTCGGCGCGCGTGTTGCGATAGACCGGCGCCACGAGCAGCGCGTCTCCGAGCAAAAACTCGTAGCGGGCCGCCTCCTCCGGCGCGACCTCGTCCGCCAGGAGCACGGAGCGCACCATGGGCAGGCCGAGGTCGTCGTTGCCCTCCCAGCCCCCGACGCACGACGCCGAGGCGGCGCAGGTCTTGAGGTAGGGCATGAGCCGGCTCTTGAGCTTGAGGTACATCCGGCAGATGCCCGTGTGCGGGTCGCCGTTGGCGTAAGGGAGCTTGGGCAGCGCTCCCCAGCCGTCCATGTCCAGCATGACGGGCGTGAGGGCCTTCCACTGGAAGTCGCGCGTGGCGATGACGGCGCTGCCGCCGAAGATGCCGTCCAGGTCCGAGGCCGCGTTGGGGTTGCCCGAGAGGCCCTGCCCCAGATACGTGGGGACGTGCATACGGATGTACTCCCAGTCGGAGCCATCCTGGTCGCCGGACCACACGGCGGCGTGGCGCTGCGTGCCCGCCCAGCCGTCGAGCGTGAGGACGAAGGGTCGCCCGCCCGTCTCCTCCGCCAGGATCTCGTGGCCCTGCTCGGTGGCGCTGAGGCCGAAGGAGTAGCCCTCCCCCACCCACTCCTCGTCGGTCTTGAGGGCGCGGACGCCGGCGCGGGACACCTCCGCGCGGAAGTCGCGCAGGTTCTGCCAGGTGACGTCCGGGTCGGGAGAGGGGGTGATCTGCGACTGGGCCCAGAGGCCCACCTCGACGCCGCGCTCGTTCGCGTAGGCCGAGAAGGACGCGAGGTTCTCGACGTTTGCCGCGATGGCCGCGAGGCGCTCGGGCGAGCTCTCGCCGTCCGGCGACACGCCGCCCGTGCGCTCGTAGCCGTTGTGCCCGTACCCCGACCCGTAGCCGTCGTTGGGGAGGATCCATCCGAGCGGCATGTCGTTGCGCGCGTGCTCGTCGATGACGGCGCGGGCGGAGAACTCGTAGGTGGTCACGCCCCGGTACTTCTCGGCAGAGGCGCAGAGCACCTCGTCGGTCCCGTTGAGGGACTCGGCGAGGTGCCCCTCGGGCACCACGTAGCCGCGGCGGCGACCCAGCTCGTAGCGGGTCTTTCCCGGGGCGTCCGCGGGGGCGGAGCCCCGGACGACCCACGCCTGCGCCCCGTCCTCGGGCTCGCACGACCAGGCATCGCGGTTGTAGGCGTTGAGATGGCCCAGGTAGAAGGCAAAGTCTGGGAGCAGCGCCGGGGTGCCGGTGACCTTGAAGTAGGCGCGCAGGATGTCCTGGGCCACGCGGCGCAGACCGGCGCCCGGGTCATCCGCGACGAGCAGGTACGCGTCCAGGACGCCGTCCTCGTGCGCGGCGACGAGCGTGTCCCCCGTAGAGCCGAAGTCGTACGCCCCTGGCGCGAACGTGTTCCTCAGCACCCCGTAGCCGGCGCTCGACCAGAAGAGGGGGCACGGTGACGCCACCCCGCCGTCACCCCACTGGTTGCTGTTCATGGGCGTGGTCACGATGCGCACGACGCTGCCCGAGTGCTCCACGCGCCCATTCTGCGTGCCGCCGCCAAAGAACCGCTCGCCCGCCGCGATGCGGAGCTCCTGCGCGGAGCGGCCTTCCCCGAGGCGCGCAGGCGCGGCCTCGCGCATCACGACGCGCCCGCGACGGCGAAGCTCCATCCTTCCGTCCGCGCGCCCAAGCAGCAGCTCCGTCTCGCCCGCACGGATCACGAGCGCGTCGCCCCCGTCGCGCACGGCGACGGAGGGGTGCGCGTAGACGGGGGACTCGTCGGGCTGCGCCTGGATGCGCGCGACGTGACTCGGCGAGACGGGACGCGTGTACTGCTCGAACGCCCCCGTCGGGTCCACCGTGACGCGGACTATGCCCTCTTCGAGGAAGGCGATGCGGCACGGCAGCCTCGTCTCGCCGGCAGGAAGGGAAACGAGCGCCCGATAGGGGAGCTCGGGGCTCACTCGGACATCGATCACGTACCACTCCTCCGTTGGTTGGGTGTTGGTTGGGGGACCCGCCGCGCCGCTGGCGTCAGGTTTGTTTGGCGCGCGACGGTGCGTGCCAAACAAACCTGACGCCAGCGGCGCGGCTAGCAGAGAAAGGCGTCTATCTCGGCGAGGCGCGCCTCGGCCTGGCGGCGGCCCCGCAGGTAGAGCGTGAGCAGCGCCTCGCCCGAGCGCTCCGCCGAGCCGACGGTCACCGGCTCCTCCGGGGCTATGACCAGGCACGCGCCCGCCGCCTCCTGCTCCCACAGCCGCTCGCGCTGCGCGTTGTAGCGCTCCCCGCGCGTCGCGAGCGCCTCCAGGTAGTAGGGGTAGCGGTCGTAGCGGTGCGACTTCAGGGCGAGCGCCTCGCTGCCCGCGCCGCGCCGATAGTCCCTGTCGCGCGTGAGCACCACAAGCGCGCGGCGCGCGGGCACGTGCCCCTCGACCTCGCCGCCCCCGGGAAGCCCCATCGCCGTCTCAAAGGGAATGGAGTCCGTGGTGCCGCCGTCGAGATAGCGATGGCCGTCGATCTCGACCATGCGGGACACCGTGGGCAGGGAGGCGGAGGCCCGCACCCTGTCTATGTCCTCGGGGTAGCGCCGCACGGGAAGGTAGGCCGGCGCGCCAAAGGTGACGTCCGAGGCCACCACGTAAAGGGGCGTCTCGCTCGCGTTGAACGTGTCGACGTCGCAGGGGTCAAGCCGGTTCTGAATCTCGTCGTACATGAAGTCCGCGCCGGCCATGTCGCCCGTGGTGATGAACGACCAGAGCGACATGAATCGCCGGTCGTCACGGAAGGCGAGCGTGTCGCGCATCATGCGGCCGATCTGGCGCGCGCGGAAGTTCGAGCCGTTGATGGCGCCCGCCGAGACGCCCCAGATGCTCGAGAAGCCGGTGAGGCCACGCTCCAGGAGCACGTCGATCACGCCCGCGGTGAACATCCCCCTGAAGCCGCCGCCCTCGAGCACAAGCGCCGGCACGTTGGTCCTCGCGTCCATCCGATCCCCCTTCGTCGTTTTTCTCGCCACATTGTGGCACGGTCGGCGCCGCGGCACAAAATGAGGCCGTCGGCCACGCTGGCCACGCTGGCGTTTGCACGAGCAAACTCCCCCGGGCCCCGAGGGGGAACGCAACACAGAAAAGCGGCCGCCAGCCCATGGGGCCGACGGCCGCAGCGCATTTGGTGGAGGTGCGGAGAATCGAACTCCGGTCCAAAGCAGATCCCTGACAGGTGTCTCCAGGCTCAGTTGCCGGTTAGGTCTCAGGCGCCGCGCACCCGGTAACCCGCGCTTGGCACCCCAGTCGGTTCGGTCTTTTCAGGCGGCATACCGACCACGTCCGCCCGAGCATCTCCCTGAGATGACACCGCACCGGCAACGGGAGCAATCACCGGATTGGCGCGCCGCTATCTAATTAAGCAGCGAGAGCCAGCTGAGGCTCAAAAGAGTTGTTGTCGTCAATTCAATTTGACGGTACCCCTGTTTAGCGTGGCGAGGAGACCACGGCCTGCTGCCCATCTCAGACCCACCCTGTCGAAACCAGTCACCCCCGGTTGCCGGGCGAGGCGAGAAGAACCACCACCATGCGGCTTTCAACGTACGCACCGCTCGCGCGACGTGAGGGTATTCTACCCGTTTTGCACCCGATGAACTTGCCTAAAAGGGGCCTGTCCCCTTTTAGGCAAAAGGGGCTTCGATTTGCAAGTTCAGCGAGACACCTACCAGACTCATCGAAACATGTCTCGCTGAGTCCGGGAACCATCACCCCTCGGGGGCCGGATCGGCCGGCCCGAGACACCGAGGAGGCAGCCATGCCGAAGAGGAAGAGGGCGCGGAAGGGCCCGTCGGAGAGGTCGTACGCCAGGCTGACGAGGCACGAGCGGCAGACCATCGAGAGGATGCTCGACCGCGGGAAGGGGTGTCGCGAGATAGCCCGCGAGATCGGGCGGGCGCCGTCCACGGTCGCCAACGAGGTCGAGAGGCACCGCTTCGTGACCTCGCCGCGCA
>NZ_SJOU01000023.1 GCF_012027725.1 Olsenella sp. SW781
GAGGGAAATGGTTTTTTTTTCCTAAGCAGCCCGGCGGCCACCTTCCCCTTCCCCCTCCTTCCCCCCCCCCCCTTTGTCTCGCGTCCCCTTGGTCTCACCGCCCCTCCGCCTCGCCCGTCCCCTTTGTCTCGCCTCCGCCTCGCCGCCCACCGGACTTCTTTCCCGCTAGCGGGCAATGCGCCCTCGCTGGGGTACAATTGAGGATGTTGGAATGGCCTCGACCGAGGCCTCAACACAAGAGGGAATGCAGGAGAGGAGTTCGGTTAATGTACAAGATCCTCGAAAAGACGCAGTTCTCTGAGAAGGTGTTCAAGTTCCGCATCGAGGCGCCCAGGATGGCCAAGCACGCACACGCCGGCCAGTTCCTGATGGTGCGCGCCAACGAGACGGGCGAGCGCGTCCCGTTCACGCTTGCGGGCTGGAACGCCGAGGAGGGCTGGGTCGAGTTCATCTTCATGGTGATCGGCAAGACCACCGAGATGCTCTCGAGCTACGAGGCTGGCGACTCCATCAAGGACGTCACCGGCCCGCTGGGCATGCCCACCGAGATGGCTGACGGTCCCTGCGCGGTCATCGGCGGCGGCGTCGGACTCGCCATCGCCTTCCCGGTTGCCCGCCACCTGGTGGAGACCGGCCACGAGGTCCACGCCATCATGGGCGCGCGCACCAAGGACCTCCTGCTCCTCGAGGACCAGTTCCGCGAGATCCTTCCGGACGACCACATCCACATCACCACCGATGACGGCTCCTATGGCGAGAAGGGCGTGGTCACCGCGCCGCTCGAGCGCCTGCTCCAGGAGAAGGCCGTATCCCAGGTCTTCTGCGTCGGCCCCGTGCCTATGATGAAGTTCTCCGCCCTCACGGCCGAGAAGTACAACACGCCGATCACCGCGTCGCTCAACCCGATCATGGTCGACGGCACCGGCATGTGCGGCTGCTGCCGCGTCGAGGTCGACGGCCAGACGAAGTTCGCCTGCGTCGACGGCCCCGACTTTGACGCCACCAAGGTCGACTGGAACGACCTGCGCGCGCGTCAGGCCGCGTATCTCACCGAGGAGGGCCAGTCCCTCAAGGCCTACGAGGAGGCGAACTGCGCATGCCACAGGTAAACGGTCGCTTTGTTCCGGACATGAAGTCCCCGCGCACGCCGGACAACGAGGAGCCAGCAGCCGAGCGCGCGTGCGACTTCCGCCCCGTCGACAAGGGCTTCACCAAGGAGATGGCGCTGGCCGAGGCCGAGCGCTGCATGGACTGCAAGAAGCCGTTCTGCGTTGACGGCTGCCCCGTCAACATCAACATCCCCAAGTTCATCGAGAAGATCCGCGAGGAGAAGTTCGGCGAGGCGCTGGACATCATCCGCGAGGACTCGATGCTCCCCGCCATCTGCGGCCGCGTCTGCCCGCAGGAGAACCAGTGCGAGGGCAAGTGCATCCGCGGCAAGAAGGGCGACCCCGTGGCCATCGGCCAGCTGGAGCGCTTCCTCGGCGACCAGCCCGAGCTTGCCTCCAAGCCCAAGATGGCCCCCAAGAACGGCAAGAAGGTCGCCGTCGTGGGCTCCGGCCCGTCCGGCATCACCTGCGCCGGCGAGCTCGCCCGCAACGGCTTTGACGTCACCGTCTTCGAGGCCTTCTTCACCGGCGGCGGCGTGCTCGTCTACGGCATCCCCGAGTTCCGTCTGCCCAAGGCCGTCGTCAAGCGCGAGATCGACGGCCTGGAGGAGATGGGCGTCAAGTTTGAGTACAACTCCGTCGTCGGCCGCATCACCGACGCCGAGGAGCTCTTCGCCGAGGGCTTTGACGCCATCTACATCGCCACGGGCGCTGGCCTGCCCAAGTTCCTGAACGTCCCCGGCGAGAACCTCCCCAACGTCTTCTTCGCCAACGAGTACCTCACGCGCGTGAACCTCATGAAGGCGAACAAGTTCCCCGAGTACGACACGCCGACCAAGCACGGCAAGAACGTCGTGGTCTTTGGCGGCGGCAACGTCGCCATGGACGCGGTGCGCACCGCCAAGCGCCTGGGCGCCGAGCGCGCGATCATCGCCTATCGCCGCACCGAGGCCGAGATGCCCGCCCGTCGCGCGGAGCTCCATCACGCCAAGGCCGAGGGCGTCGAGGTCATGCCGCTCGTCGCGCCGCTTGAGTTCGTGAAGGGCGAGGACGGCGCCGTCTGCGCGGTGCGCGTCCAGAAGATGGAGCTCGGCGAGCCCGACGCCTCCGGGCGCCGTCGCCCCGTGCCCATCGAGGGCGCCATCGAGGAGATTCCCTGTGACGTGGCCATCTCCGCCATCGGCACCAACGCCAACCCGTTCGCCAAGATGATCGGCGACATCAAGCTCAACAAGTGGGGCTACATCATCGCCGACGAGGACGGCCGCACCTCCGACCCGCGTATCTGGGCCGGCGGCGACATCGTCACCGGCGCGGCCACGGTCATCCTGGCCATGGGCGCCGGCAAGACGGCCGCGGCAAGCATCACGAGGACGCTCGTCGGGTAGCGGGAAGAACCTCTGGTCGTAACTGACGGCCCCGCCGATTTCCACGCAGGAGTGCGCTTCGCGGAACTCCTGCTTAGGAAATCGGCGGGGCCTTTGCTGCCGAGACCGAGGTTCTTCTCGTCTTGGGCCGCCGAAGGGCGCGTACCGCATTTTGGGACGGCACTCCTTGCCGGCACTTATATGTGTCGGCAAACCGGGCGATGCGGTAGTGTCGCGAAAAGTGGTGTAGGGTCCTCCGCCCGGAAATCTCTGATGAGCTGAACCTACGCCGCTAGCGCCCCCTCGTCAAGTCCGGAGAGCGCCACGAGCCTCGCCCTCGCCCTCCCCAGCTGCTCGTCCGTGGGGTCGGGCGCCGGCGCCGCCTCCCCCTCCCAGAGACCCTCGATCGCGGACGGGTCCATGTACCTCCTGCTGGACCAGTCCTCGGTGGCCTCGCAGCAGACCGCGCCCACCAGGCGGATCAGCGCCTCCTCCGAGGGGAAGCTCTGGACCACCCGCGTGCGGCGCTTGATCTCCCTGTTCGTGCGCTCCTGCACGTTGTTGGTCCTGATGCGGCGGCGATGGGCCTCGGGGAAGTCGAGGTAGGCCAGGGCGTCCGCCTCGGCGCCCTCCATGATCCTCCCCGCGTCCGGCGACAGCGACGAGATGACGCCGCAGGCCGCCTGGTAGAGGGCCCGGACCCTCGCCGGGTCGCCCTCGTCGAAGACCGCGTGGAGCACCCTCCCGGCGGCCGCCCTCTTCGCGCGCGTCGGGCACGCGTCGATGACGTCGCGCTCGAGGTGCACCACGCGCCTCTGCCAGGCGGCGCCCGGGAAGAGCTCCCGCACCGCGCGGACGATGCCGCCGTGGGCGTCGGAGGTCACGCACTGCACGCCGGAGAGGCCCCGCTCGCGCAGGCCGCGCAGGAACCCCTTCCAGCTGGAGCAGCTCTCGGTGTCGACGCAGGCGAGCCCCACGACGCGGCGCACGCCGTCCTCGCCGACGGCGATGGCGGTGACCACGGCCGCCGTGGCGCCGTGGCCGCCCCTGCGGCAGGGGACGTAGGTGGCGTCCACCCACAGGTACGGGAAGCGCATGGGCGGCAGCTTGCGCGACCTGAGCTCCGCCACCTCGGCGTCGAGCGCCGCGCAGATGCGAGAGACGGCGTCCTTGGAGAGCCGGTCGGCGCCCATCCTCTCGAGGACCCTGCCGACCTTGCGCGTCGAGACGCCGAGCGCGTACATCTCGGCCACCGCGCAGATCACGGCGCGGTCGACCCGGCTCCACCGCTCGACCAGGCCCTCCGGGAAGTAGGTGCCCTGGCGCAGCTTCGGTATCCTGAGCGTGATGGTCCCGACCTGCGTCTCGAGCCGCCTCTCGCGGAAGCCGTTCCTCGTCGTGCCGGTCGCCTCGCAGGCGGCGTCGGCCTGGGCGGCCATCATCTCGTTGACGCCGGCCTCGAGGAGGGCGCGGGCGAGGCCGGTCAGACCCTCGCCGCCCTCGTCGAGCAGCTCCTTCATTGCGAACGCGTCTTGCTGTACAGTGTCCATTGCGGTCTCCGTCCCCTCGAATCCTTCTCTTGGTCGAAAGAGATTCTAGGTCGGAGGCCGTGCCTATATCAGACCTCCCTTACACCACAATTCGCGACGCGATCGGCGATGCGAGCCGGCACTTCTCGATAGAAGCCGAGAAGAGGCCGACACTCCTGGGCATAATCCGTCAACTAGGCCGGCACTCCTTGCCGGCACTCATAAGTGTCGGCTGCAACGGTTGGAAGGACGATAGCGGGCGGATGGGCCAGGACTACTCCCAGCCGAGGTCCTCGAGGTTGCGAAGGTGGAAGAGGTAATTCTGGAGGCTCGCGGTCTTCTCGCTGAGATCCCTCTCGCTGACGCCACGCTCGACGACGTACTCGTCAAAGAGACGGTTGCTCGTGGTCTCGAGGTAGCCGGTCGTGAGCTCGATGAGGATGCGCGGCTCGAAGATTCCAACACGAACGCATTTCCCTTCCTCAAGGTAGGGCGCATTACGCTCCGTGTCCAAGATGCGATAGGCAATGAAGTCCAGGTCAGAGCCATCGATGCCGAGATTAGCCTCGATGTTGTAGCGCATGGCCCAAAGGCGGGTCTGCGAGACCTCCTCCAGGGGCTCGCGCTCGACGTCGAGGCGCTCCTCGAGCCAGACGCGCAACTCCTCGGGCGACTTGGTGCCAGGCACGATCTCATGATCGGGCCACCAGGGGATGCGCGGCGCCGTGTCGTCGACCTCGGCGTAGGCTACCGCAATCGGCGCCTCGAATTCGGCGCAGAACTCCTCGTACGTGCGCGGGCTCGTGATGGGTGCCTCTGCGATCACCACGTTGTCGCGCTCAGCAAAGAGTAGGGTACCCAGACTCCCCTTCGTCCATGAGAGAAAGCGGGCGTCCAGCTTTGCGGCAAGGCCGTCGCCCGCGTTGGCGAGAAACGCGTCGAGGACGTTGAGGATGGCCTGAGCAGCCCCTGGGAAGTCGCCGCGCCCAAGGCAGGCGTAGACGTCCTCGAGGAGCTGGCAGTCCTCTGCCGGAATCAGCTCGTTGATCTTCTTGAGGCCGAGAAACGCATAGCGCCGGTCGTAGAGGCTGCGGACCAGCACGGAGAGCTCCCCTACCGCATCGCTCATGATCTTTGCGGCCCAGGCGTCGTTTTTGCGCGCATACGCGGAGCTCGCCTCAACGAGGCAATAGATCGCAGACGAGAAGTGCCGGCAGAGCTCCTCGTCCGTCACGTCCGCGCGCATGGGCGTCACATCACCGAAGAGGCCCGCCGGGTCATACACCGCAACGACGGGGTCGAGGTTGCCGACCTGCTGGGGCTCGGCCACGTAGAGGTCCACGTGAAGGGCGTCGGAGAAGATCGCGAGCTTCTGCGGGAGGCCAAAGTCGACGTCCTCGATGAAGACGATGTCGCCGTACGCGGCAAGGTACTTCTCGCGCCGCTCCAGCACGGCGTCACGGTTCTGGGGAGAGACGACGAGGTAGAGGTCTATGTCGGAGAACTCATCCGCGTCCCCGCGAGCAATCGAGCCCTTGAGGAGAACCGCCTCGCAGAGGCCATCGGCAACCGCCGCGCCGGCGATGCGTGCGATTGCCTCGTCAAGGCGTGCGATACCCGTGATGCGCCTCTCGTTCAACGCCATCCCTCCCCAGGTCCGGACGCACTACTCCAGCGAGATGGTCACGTGGTCGCCATCATCGCCGTCGACCTCGACGAGCGTGCCCTTCTCGCCATGCTTGATGGCCTCCGCGATGAGCGTCGTGTCGATGTCGGCATCGTTGAGGTTCAGGTTGACGACGCCGGGAATCTTGGAGCTGGCGCCGAGCACGGCGCTCGCCATGCCCAGGGGGACGTTGATGTTCACCACGTCGCCGTCGCCGCTGTCCACGTGGATGTGGAGTTTCTTGGGCCTGGACTCGTCTGAGCACGACGGCTCGGGCTCCGGCTCCGGCGCGGGCTCGGGCTCCGCCGGCACGACCTCCTGGCTCTTGCGACCCTCCAGCAGCTCGTCCACGCTCACGCCGAGCGTGCGCGCGAGCTCCGGCAGCAGCATGATGTCGGGCGCGCTGAGGTCGTTCTCCCACTTGCTCACCGCCTGCGCCGTCACGCCCATCTTCATGGCAAGGCGCTCCTGCGTCATGCCATACTCCAGGCGCAGCCGCGCGATGCGACGTCCCAGCGTCTCGTCCTTCTCGTCCATGGTCGGTCCTTTCCTCGGGTTCCTGCGTGCGGCTCCCACTGTGCCATCCCCCTCGGTTGAGTTCCACCAACCATCCATCGACTTACGATTCTACCCGTTTACCAGCAAGGACAACCGCTGGTTGCGCCGGCGTGCTATCGTCTAGGCAGAAGCGGCGACGGGAGGGAACATGTGCGCATCCGCCACCAAGACGTCTGACTGCCGGGAGTGCTACGAGAAGCAGATGCGCGAGCTTGCCGTGCTCTGCGAGCTCGACGACGCCACACTCGAGCGAATGCTCGCCATCAAGGACGAGGTCCTCGCGGGATCGGGCGGCGGGCGCATCCGCCCGGACCGCATGGGCGAGCTCCTCTCCCGCGTGACGCCGCTTCTGGGGACCGACGACCCCTATCATGACATCAAGCGCGAGTACAACCAGCTGCTGCTGGACCGCGAGAAGGACTGCTCCGATCGGATCCTGGCCGCCGACGGGCCCTTCCAGCTTGCGCTGCGCTACGCCGTGGCCGGGAACCTCGTCGACTTTGGAGGCAAGAACACCTTCACGCGCGAGGACGTGACGTCGCTGATTGACCGCGTCCCCGAGATCGCGTTTGCGATTGACGACTCCGAGGTTCTTCTCGACGCGGTGCGCCGCGCCCGTTCCATCATGTACCTTGCCGACAACTGCGGCGAGATTGTCCTAGACAAGCTCCTAATCGAGCAGATCCTGCGCGAGAATCCCAGCGTCCAGGTGACCTACGGCGTGCGCGGCGGCCCTGCCATCAACGACGTCACGCTCGACGATGCCGAGCAGGTGGGAATGGCGGACGTCGCCCGGGTGCTCTCCAGCGGCGTGGCAACCCCCACGACCGTACTCTCTGCCAGCACGGAGGAGTTTAGGCGGGCGTTCTTTGACGCGGACCTCGTCATCAGCAAGGGCATGGGCAACTTCGAGGTGCTCGTCGACGGCTGCGGGCGCGAGGACGTCTTCTTCCTCCTCATGACCAAGTGCCCCCTCGTGGCGGACCTTGTGGGCACGCCCCTCATGTCCTTCGTCTGCAAGCGGGGATAGCGCCGCCCCATAAAGCCGAAGCCGGTCCCCAGCTCGAGTAGGAGGCTCGTCACGTTGCGGACCATCTCGTCCTCGACGTCCTTCTCGGCCGCGCTCTGCTCCGCCGTTACAAAGTCGAAGATGTAGGGGTCCTTGAAGGCCTGCTCGACGAGCTCGCTCTCCGCAGGCGGCAGCGTCCGATTGAAATTGGCTGTCTTCCCCGCAGACACCTGCCGCTCGTACAGCCTGATTGAAATCTGGTGCATGAGCACCGCCCTGCTCCAGCCATGCTCAATCGTCTTATGGACATACCAGTCGCGAATTGCCCTATCAGGCACCTTATCGAGTAGGTGTGTAATGTGTCCCCACGGAATTTGTGCAACAAGCTGCTGCACAAATTCATAGTCATACTCTCGATAGAACTTCCGCATGTACTTGAGGTTGCGGACCGAGAAGCCCTTGATGCCGGGATACGCCACCCGAATGTCGTGCGACAATGACTCGACGAAGCGGCTGCCCCACTCGGAGCGCTCGTCAACCATGCGCCCGATACGCCAGTACATGCAGATGAGCTCGCGGTTTACCGCAAGCACCGACCGCGCGCGGGCCTGCGAGACCTCCCGCTTGACCCCCTCCAGAACCTCCGCATACCCCGCATCGTTGCACAGCAGCTCGTCCATAGCGCCCCCTCGCTCCCGGCATCCCCGTGCGAAGAGACTACCTCACCGACCGGACAACAATTACCGCCCGCCTCACAACCAAACGCCCTAGGGGTCGAGGACCTTCAAGGTCTGAAAACGAGAAGGCGCCCCGACCTTCCGTAGAGAAGTTCCGCGAAGCGCACTTCTCGAAGGAAGGTCGGGGCGCCGTCAAGCGCGTGTTAGGCCTTGAGCCTAGTACATTCCGCCCTGGCCGCCCTGGGCAGCCGCCGCGGAGATGGCCTCCTCAATGGTGGTGTTCTTGGGCTCGTCGGAGACGGTGGCCTCGGTGATGAGGATGAGCGACGCCACGGAGGCGGCGTTCTGCAGCGTGACGCGGCAGACCTTGACCGGGTCGAGCACGCCCATCTCGATCATGTCGCCGTACTCGCCGGTGGCGGAGTCGAGGCCCTGGCCAGCGGGCAGGCCCTTGATCTTCTCGGCCACGACGGAGCCCTCGAAGCCAGCGTTGTTGGCGATGGTCTTCACGGGCGCCTCGAGGGCCTTGCGGACGATCTCCACGCCGATCTTCTCGTCGGAGTCGACGGTCTCGACGGTATCGAGGACCTTGGAGGCCTCGAGGAACGCCACGCCGCCGCCGGCGACGATGCCCTCCTCAACGGCCGCGCGGGTCGCCTGCAGGGCGTCCTCGATGCGGTGCTTGATCTCCTTGAGCTCGACCTCGGTGGCAGCGCCGACCTTGATGACGGCAACGCCGCCGGCGAGCTTGGCGAGACGCTCCTGGAGCTTCTCCTTGTCGAAGTCGGAGGTGGTTACGTCGTACTCGGCCTTGATCTGGGCGATGCGCTCGTCGATGGCCTCCTTGGAGCCGGCGCCGCCGACGATGGTGGTGTCGTCCTTGGAGATCTTGACGGACTTGGCGCGGCCGAGCATCTCGGCGGTGACGTCGGTGAGCTGGACGCCGAGCTCCTTCATGGCGACCTGGCCGCCGGTCAGGATGGCGATGTCCTCGAGCATGCGCTTGCGGCGGTCGCCGTAGCCGGGGGCCTTGACGGCGCAGACGTTGAGGACGCCGCGGAGCTTGTTGAGGATCAGCGTGGCCAGGGCCTCGCCGTCGACGTCCTCGGCGATGATGAGCAGCGGCGCGCCCTGCTTCTGGACGGCCTCGAGGATCGGCAGGATGTCCTGGATGTTGGAGACCTTCTGGTCGGTCATGAGGATGTACGGGGAGTCGAGCTCGGCCGTCATGGTCTCGTTGTTGGTGGAGAAGTACGGGGAGATGTAGCCCTTGTCGAACTGCATGCCCTCGACGGTGTCGATGTCGATGCCGAAGGTCTGGGACTCCTCGACGGTGATGACGCCGTCCTTGCCCACGACCTCCATGGCGTCAGAGATCTTGGCGCCGATCTCGGGGTCGGAGGCGGAGATGGTGCCGACGGAGGCAATCTGCTTCTTGGTGGAGACCTCCTGCGCGGTGCTGCGCATCTGGTCGACGACGGCGTTCACGGCCTTGTCGACGCCGCGGCGGATGGCGATCGGGTTGGCGCCGGCGGCCACGTTGCGCAGGCCCTCGTTGACGATGACCTGGGCGAGGAGCGTGGCGGTGGTGGTGCCGTCACCCACGGCGTCGTTGGTCTTGGTGGCGACCTCCTTCACGAGCTGCGCGCCCATGTTCTCGATGGGGTCCTTGAGCTCGATCTCCTTGGCCACGGAGACGCCGTCGTTGGTGATGGTGGGGGCGCCGTAGGAGCGCTGCAGGGCCACGTAGCGGCCCTTGGGACCCATGGTGGTGGTCACGGCGTCAGCGAGGGTGTTCACGCCCTTGGCGAGCTTGGCACGAGCGTCGGTGCCGAAAAGAATGTCCTTAGCCATTTCTTCTGATCCTTTCCGAAAGTGCAAAAGTGACAGTCACTTTTGCACGCTTTTGCACGGTTTCTAGTCCTCGATGACGGCGTAGATGTCGTCGGCGCGCAGGAGCAGGAAGTCCTCGCCGTCGATCTTCACCTCGTTGCCGCCGAACTTGCCGTAGTAGACCTCGTCGCCGACTTTGACGTCGATGGCGATGCGCTCGCCCTTGTCGTTCATCTTGCCGGCGCCCACGGCGACGACCTGCCCGCGCTGCGGCTTCTCCTGCGCGCCGCTGGAGATGTAGAGGCCGGTAGAGGTCTTCTCCTCCTTGGGGGCGGGCTTCACGAGAACGCGGTCACCAAGCGGCTTGAGAGTCATAGTAAGGAACCTCCTTCTTGCGCCCGAGCGGGCGTGCTTCTGCGGTGCGGGTGACGTCGTGCACCGCCCTGTCCAACGTTCAGAATAATACCCAGCCGCGCGGACTTATACCACCTCGCGTAAAAAAATCTTCCAACTCGCACTTAGATTTTCTGAGGCGTCAGCGCGCACGGCGAGAAGGGCGTGGTCACGCGGCGTAAGCGGCCAAATGGGTATGATGACCTTACGACACCGAGCCACGGAGGGCAGACCCATGACGAGTCGTTCCGCTCGATTTTCACGCCGCCTCCCCCACGTCCTTCTCGTCTGCGCATGCGTCCTTGCATGCGCCTCGGTGATGGTCGGCTGCTCAAAGAGCGAGCCGCCCGCAGGCACCGTGCGCTACGAGACCGAGGGCGCCGTCGTGAACATGGGGCTTCTGCTTCACGGCTACACCTGGGACGGTACTGCCGCGGACCCCGTGGCCCCGGCGGAGCTCGACGATGACGACGTGCCCGACCTCGAGGTCTCGGGGGCAGTCGAGGTGCGTGCGTCCTTCTCGCAGCCCGCGACCGAGGTCGAGGTCGTGCGCTACGCCGAAGACGGGAGCCTCGAGGGCGTCGGATGCTCGCTCGAGGACGGCACCGCGACCTTTGGCGTCGAGCCCGGCTGGCGCTACTACGTGGGCGCCTGGTTCGAGGGCGGCGACGCGGGATATCTCTTTGACGTCAAGGCCGTCGAAGGCGGGGAGGCCAAAATGGACGAGTTCGTGAGCACCGCGATGGTCGTCACGTTTGGCGACGGGGAGGTCCTCTTCGTGGACCAGGAGACCGGGACCCCCTACTACCCCACCAACCTGCCATCAGACGCGCCCGAGCTCGCGGCTGGCAACATCGTGCGCGTGACCGGCAACGGCATCATGCTGGAGAGCTACCCCGCTCAGTACCCGGGAATCACGGACGTTGAGGTGATCGAGGAGGGAACGCCCGCGGACGCCGAGAAGTACGACGAGCTGGTGGCGCAGATCTGGCAGCCCAAGGACCCGTCCGAGCCGCCGTACGCGTCCGTCGAGTACACGACCGAGCTTGCGGCAGTCTCGCTCATGCCCACGACCTGCGGTTACACCTGGACCTATGAGGAGAACGGCGAGGAGCAGACCGTGACCGTGGACGCCCCGCACCCCACCCAGCTGGAGGCGGCCGATCTGCCCGACGCGCGCGTCGACGGCCCCACCGAGGTCACCGTGAGCTTTGACGTGAAGATGACGGGGCTTGTGGTCTCACGCTGGAGCGAGGGCGCGCTTGATGTCGAGGGTGAGCCGGTCGAGGTGGAGGGCGGCACGTTCATCGTCGAGCCGGGGTATCGCTACGCTTTTTTCGCCACCTTCGACGCCGGCCACGCCACCTACGCCTTCACCGTCCGATAGACCCGGCGCGCAAGGGGGCCGTGCAAAGGGGACAGTCACTTTTGCACGGTATTTTTGGCAGAGATCGAGGCGCGTATGAAACCCAAGACATCTCGCGGCATCGCAGTCGCAGCGATCGTGGTCATCCTTGCCGTCACCTTTGTGTCATGCGTGACGCTCCCGCGCAATGACGCGCACGGCCCCGAGGCAGACGTCCCTGGGGCGCAGGCCCTGGTATCCGGTGAGGACGATGCCGTCGCGCTGACTCTGGGCAACTACACCTGGAGCTTCATGAACGGCAGCGAGCGGCGCATCGAGGAGCTGCGCCAGATAGACCCCCAGAAGTGGCACGTCGACGAGCTGGCCCAGGTGTCGGCAGCGGCAGGGTCAACCATCGCCGTGTGCTTTGACGAGGAGCCGCTCTGGGCGTACGCGCGGAGCTGGGACGAGGAGGAGCTCGCCGACGGCTCGATAGCTGACTCACCCCTCTTCTGGCGCGTGCGAACGCTTATCGACACGGCCGAATCGGTGGGAGATGAGGTCATCTCGACCTTTGAGGACGGTGTCCTCACGTTTGAGGTCGAGCCCGGACGCCGCTACGCAATCAGCGCGACCTACGAGAAGGGCTTCTCGGGCAACGACCACATCGAGTACGTCTTCACCGTGCGATGACCCAAAGGGGCCGTGCAAAGGGGACAGTCACTTTTGCACGGTGTTCGCGTGCAAAAGTGACTGTCCCCTTTGCACGGCCCCCTCGCGCGCTACAGGCTCTCGAGCTCGGCGAGCCAGAGCGCGGAGCAGGCGTCGGACGGCATGCGCAGGTCGCCGCGCGGGCTCACGGCCGCCGAGCCCACCTTGGGGCCGTCCGGCAGGCAGCTGCGCTTGAAGTGCTGCGCAAAGTAGCGGCGGTAGAAGACCTTGAGCCAGGAGAGGATCGTTGCGTCGTCGTACTTCTCGCCCAGGGCGTAGCGGGCGAGGCGGTAGACCTTGGACGGGTTGGTCCCGCGGCGCAGGACCTCGTAGAGGAAGAAGTCATGGAGCTCGTAGGGGCCCACGAGGTCCTCCGTCTTCTGCGCGATCTTGCCGTCACCCGTGGCGGGCAAAAGCTCCGGCGAGACCGGCGTGTCCAGAACGTCGAGAAGGACCTCGGACTCGGCGGCGTCTCCGCAGGTGTCCGCCACGTAGCGCACGAGGTGGCGCACCAGCGTCTTGGGCACGCTCGCGTTGACGGCATACATGGACATGTGGTCACCGTTGTAGGTGGCCCAGCCGAGGGCAAGCTCGGAGAGGTCGCCGGTACCGATGACGAGGCCACCCTCCTGGTTGGCCACGTCCATGAGGATCTGCGTGCGCTCGCGGGCCTGGGCGTTCTCGTAGGTGACGTCGTGGACGGACTCGTCGTGCCCGATGTCAGAGAAGTGCTGGCGCACGGAGGCGGCGATGCCGATCTCGCGCAGCTCGGCACCCACGGTGCGGGCGAGCTCGCAGGCGTTGTTGTAGGTGCGGTCCGTGGTGCCGAAGCCGGGCATGGTCACCGCGATGACGCCGTCGCGCGGAAGTCCCAGCAGGTCGAAGGCGCGTACGGTCACGAGCAGGGCGAGCGTGGAGTCCAGGCCGCCCGAGAGGCCGATCACCGCGCGGCGCGAATGCGTGTGCGCGAGGCGCTTGGCGAGGCCGTGCGCCTGGATGGTAAAGACGTCCTCGCAGCGCTCGGCGCGACGGGCGGCATCTGACGGCACGAAGGGGTGCGGGTCCACCCAGCGCGTGAGTGGGGTCTCGCGGGCAGCGGCGGCGCCCAGCGAGAAGGGCACGGTCACGTAGCCGTACTCCTCGGCCGCGGCCGCGCACTCGAAGGTGGACATGCGCGTGCGCTCGGCCGCGAGGAAGCGGACGTCCACCTCGGAGACCGCACGGCCGTCGTCGAAGGGCTTGCCCTCCGCGAGCAGGCGGCCGTTCTCGGCCACGAGGTCGTGCCCGGAGAAGACGAGGTCCTGCGTGGACTCGCCGGTGCCGGCGCTCGCGTAGACGTAGCCGCAGACGAGGCGCGCGCTCTGGCCGCAGACGAGGGCGCGGCGGTAGTCCGCCTTGCCGACGACGGCGTTGGAGGCGCTGAGGTTGCAGATCAGCGTGGCGCCGGCCTGGGCGTGCGCGATCGAGGGCGGCGCGGCCACCCAAAGGTCCTCGCAGATCTCGGCAGCCACCACAAGCTCGGGGAGCTCCAGGCACGAGAAGAGCAGGTTGGTGCCAAAGAGCACGTCCTTCTCGCCACCCACGGAAACAGTGACGGGGTCTGCCGGGCCGGGAACGAAGTGACGGCCCTCGTAGAACTCGTTGTAGGTGGGGATGTGGGTCTTGGGGACGACGCCGAGGACCATGCCGCGCGAGACGACCGCCGCGCAGTTGTAGAGCTTGCCGTTGGCGCGCACGGGCACGCCCACGAGCAGAAGGGCGTCGAGATCCGCCGTAGCCGCGGCAAAGTCGGCGAGACCGGCGTCCGCGGCGCGGACGAGGGCATCCTGCCAGAAGAGGTCCTCGCAGGTGTAACCCGTGAGCGCGAGCTCGGGCAGCACGATGACGGCGGCGCCGTCCTGGGCGGCAGCCTCGCGCGCCGCAGCCACGCAGGCCTCCACGTTGAAGGCCACATCCGCGACGCGAACCTCCGGCGTCACCGCCGCGACCTTGACGAACCCGTCCCTCATCCCAACCTCCTCCGTGCAAAAGGGACAGTCACTTTTGCACGCTACGTCGTTGCCCTCGTGATGGTGCCGCGGCCAATGCCCGTGAGCCTCTCGATCTGCCTCACGGACAACCCCGCCTCCCGCAACTCACAGAGTAGCGCATTGCGCCGAGCCTTCTCCTGGCTCTTAAGCTCCGATGCCGTCAGCGGTCCCAAAACCTCGCGCGCAACCTCCTCCGCCGCTGCGTCAGCGAGCCTTGGCCGCGCCGGCGGACGGTAGCGAACGCGCTCTGAAGAGCTCGAGAACCTGACGAACGCCTCGCGGCTGCCGAGCATATCAAGCAGCAGCCCGGTGTCGGCGTACTCGGGAACACCGACGTACTCATGGTAGCTGCTCCACGGATAGTCCTCCGTCGCGCACACGCCGGCCTTCGCCGGGTTGTTGTGGATATAGCGCATGGCCTCAAGAAGATAGGACTCGCCCTCGATGGGGCTGCTGTAGAACCGCCCCTGGAACACGTGCCCCACGTGACCCCCTCGCCTGTTGAAGCGCTGGGCGTAGCGCGTGGCAAGGGAGCGCATCAGCTCGCTGAGGCAATCACCTGGATCTTCGAGCAGCAGATGGACGTGGTTTGCCATGAGACACCATGCCAGGATGCTGACGCGATGCTTGCGCGCAGCTGCCACGAACATGTCAAGAAACGCCAAACGGTCGGCGTCGTCCTCAAAGAGGTTCTGCCGACCGTTTGCGTAGAGAACTACGTGGTAAAAGCCAGATTCTGCAACACGTCTTGGCAATCTGGGCATAGCTCCTCCCCTCACCTTGTTGATGAGAGATGTTATACCCCTTCAGCCCTCTGGGAAGCGTGCAAAAGTGCCTGTCCCTTTTGCACGCTACCCCTCGAGGTAGCGGGCGAGGAACTCGCGGGTGCGCGGATGCTCGGGAGACGAGAAGAGCTTAGAGGGCGCGCCCTTCTCGGCAATGACGCCCTTGTCCATGAAGACGACCTCGTCGGAGACGTTCTTGGCAAAGGCCATCTCGTGCGTGACCACGACCATCGTCATGCCATCGGCGGCGAGGCGACGCATGACCTCGAGGACCTCGCCCACGATCTCCGGATCGAGCGCCGAGGTGGGCTCGTCGAAGAGCATGAGGTCGGGCTGCATGCAGAGGGCGCGCGCGATGGCGACGCGCTGCTTCTGGCCGCCGGAGAGGTTGTTGACGTCCGCACGCGCAAAGTCAGCGAGGCCCACCGACTCGAGGTGGCGCATCGCGACCTCCTGCGCCTCGGCCTTGCCCATCTTCTTGAGGGTCACGGGCGCGAGGGTGCAGTTGTCGAGCACGTTCATGTTGTTGAACAGGTTGAAGCCCTGGAAGACCATGCCGATCTTCTCGCGCAGGCGGTTCACGTCCACGTGCTCGGCCGCGAGGTCGGCGCCGTGGAACCAGACGTGCCCGGCGTCGGGCGTCTCGAGCAGGTTGATGCAGCGCAGAAGCGTCGACTTGCCAGAGCCAGAGGCGCCGATGATCGTGACCACTTGGCCGGGCATGACGTCGAGGTTGATGTCACGCAGGACCTCGAGGTCGCCGAAGCTCTTGCGCAGGCCCTCGATGCGGACCATCGGCTCGCTGACGGCTGAGCCGGTTCCGGTGGCGCCAGCGGCACGCACGTTCTTCTCGCTCATTGCTTACCCCTCCACCTTCACGGGCGTGTCGGACGTGCTGCCCACGGCCTCGGTCTTCACGTTGAAACGACGCGCAAAGCGGCCGAGCAGCCAGGTTGCCACCATCGTGAGCACGAGGTAGATGGCCGCGGCGATCAGGAACGCTGGGAAGTACTCGTAGTAGTTTCCTCCGATGGTGCGCGCCGCGAAGGTCAGGTCAAAGACGCTGATGATCGAGAGGACCGACGAGTCCTTGATGTTGATGACGAGCTCGTTGGAGAGGCCGGGGATGGAGTTCTTGATGCCCTGGGGGAAGACCACCTTGAGCATCGCCTGCCACTGGGAGAGGCCGAGCGAGCGCGCGGCCTCCATCTGCCCCTTGTCCACGGCCGCGATGCCGCCGCGCAGGACCTCCATCATGTAGGCGGTGGAGTTGAGCGACACGGTCACCAGGCCCGCGTTGAAGGGGGACCAGATCTGGTTGAGCTCCGCCCCGCTGAAGTCGCCCGTCGCGCGAATGATGCCCAGGATGCCGTAGTAGACGATCATCGCCTGGACCATCATCGGCGTGCCGCGCACCACGGTGGAGTAGACCTTGGCAAAGCCGGCGCCCACGACCTTCCAGAAGCGGACGAAGTCGTTGTCGGGCCGGTCGACCGCCTGGATGCGGCAGAAGACGAGCAGCAGAGCCAGGAAGAAAGCGATGACGGTGCCAAAGACGGCGAGCGCGATCGTGGTGCCGATGCCGGTGGCATAAGTGCTGCGGCTCACCCAGAACATCCAGATGATGTTCTGGAGGAAGTCGTCCGCCGGACGGTCGGGCGTGGCGGTGGCGACCGCCCAGGCGGAGGCAAAGCCCATGACCAGGCGGTCGACGACGAGCACGAGCGCCATCGCCCAGATGACGTATGACGCGTAGCGCAGCGCGCGACGGGCGGCCGGGCGCGCGAACGGCGAGGTCTCCGCGTAGTTCTTCCAGTGCGTGAGCTTGAACACGAGCGCGACGGCGCTCACGACGAGCCAGGCGGCGAGCACGTAGTACATCACCAGCTCGACGGTGAACGCCTGCGCGAGGAAGCTCATCGGCGGGCGCGGGGAGCTCGAGAGCAGCATGCCAACAAGCGCCACGGCGCTCGTGCCGAGAAGGACGTAGCGGTGATCGTCAAGGAAGAAGGACGCCACACGACCACGCGGCCTTCTCGCCGTCTGCTCTCCGGAGGGGGCGGAGCTCATCTTTCTTCTCCTTCGCATTTCATGCGTGCGGGCGCGCGCCGAATCTCGCGGCGCGCGCCCCTATCTTACGCGATGTGCAAAAGTGCCTGTCCCTTTTGCACGCTACGCCGGCTGGCGATCCATGCAGGCGTTCCACATCTCCTGGCGCTCGTCCTCGGGGATGCCGGCGATGATCTCGTTGATCTTCTCGAGCGCGGCGTCCTGGCCCTTGGCGATGGCGGCGTTGTCGGGCATGAGGGAGCCCTCGAACTTCTCGTCCATCTCGAGCTCGACGAACTCGGGGTGGGTCTCCAGCAGCTTGGGCACGGAGAGCATCGAGTAGGTGATGATGTCCGCGGCGCCGCTGTTGAGGTTCTCGACGACCATGGGGACGGTCTCGGCGGGCGTGAGGTGCGTGACGCTCGGCTCGGCCTCGACGATCTGCTCGATGACGTCGTCGTACATCGTGGCGGCCTGGCCCATGATGGCCGCGTCCGCCAGGTCGGCGAAGGTCTTGGCGCCGGCCCACTGGGAGTCGGACTTGGTGATCATGACGATGTCGTCGTCAATGTAGGAGTCAGAGAAGGACGCGGAGTCCTCGCGCTCGGGCGTGACGGACATGCCGGCGCAGACGATGTCGATCTGCCCGTTGTTGAGGGCGTCGATCAGGCCGTCGAAGGAGAGCTTCACCGCGACGGCGTCCATGCCCAGGCCCTCGGCGATGATCTTGGCGGCCTGGACGTCATAGCCGTCGGCAAAGGCGCCGTCGACGTTGTCGATGGGGATGGTGAACTCGGACTCCTCCTGGACCTGCCAGTTGTACGGAGGGTAGGCGGCCTCCATGCCAACGCGGAGGGTCTTGCCGTCGCCGAGGGTCGCCTCGGCGGTGTCGGCGGCGTCATCGGCCGCGTCTGCTTCATCGGTGGTGGCGTCCTGCGCGGCGGGACCGCAGCCGGAAAGGACCATCACGCCTCCCATGCCCGCCACGAGGCTCGAGAGCTTGAGGAAGTCGCGGCGAGAGACTCTGTCAGATACGTACACGTGCGGGGTGGCCTTCATGGTGGTTCCCTTCCTTTTGTGGTAATCCCCTTCCGCGCGACGCAACCGGAGGGGACCCATTCCCCTCCCCCTTGCAAGCGGGCGCACCCGATGCGAGAAAGTTACGCGCACGTCGGCAGGATACCGCGAGGCGAGAAGAACCCCGAGCTGATAGACTTCTGGGAAACATCGCCGTAACGGGCAGCCGCGCGGGGGGCGTGCAAAGGGGACAGTCACTTTTGCACGGTGTTCGCGTGCAAAAGTGACTGTCCCCTTTGCACGCCTTGCACGGGAGGAACGCCATGGACCAGGAGACCTACGACGCCTACGTCGCCATCCTCGAGGAGGAGCTCGTCTGCGCGATGGGCTGCACCGAGCCCATCGCCGTAGCCTACTGCGCCGCGCTCGCGCGCCAGACGCTCGGCGCCCTTCCGGAGCGCGTGGACGTGACGGCGTCCGCCAACATCATCAAGAACGTGAAGAGCGTCGTCGTGCCCAACACGGGCGGAGCTCGCGGCATCGAGGCCGCCGCCGCGGCGGGCGTGGTCGCGGGAGACGCGGAGGCCAAGCTCGAGGTCCTGGCCGGCGTGACCGGCGAGCAGATCGCCGAGATGCGCGACTTTCTCGCCACGCGCGAGGTCACCGTGGCGCCGAGCGAGCGCCCGTGGATCTTCGACATCCAGGCGCGCGTCTCGGGCGACGGCCACGAGGCGTTCTGCGAGATTGCCGGCTCGCACACCAACGTCATCCGCGTGGAGCGCGACGGCGAGGTTCTTCTCAGCGAGCCCTTCGAGGAGGCCGCGGGCGAGAAGGACGCCGGGACGGACCGCAGCTGCCTCTCCATCGAGAAGATCGTCGAGTTTGCCGGCGCGGTGGAGCTGGACGACGTCAAGCAGCTGCTCGGCCGCCAGATTGCCTGCAACATGGCCATCGCTCGCGAGGGGCTAGAAAGCGAGTGGGGCGCCAACATCGGCAGCGTGCTGCTCTCCGCCTACGGCGACGGCGTGGCCAACCGCGCCAAGGCGTGGGCGGCCGCCGGCTCCGACGCCCGCATGGGCGGCTGCGAGCTGCCCGTGGTCATCAACTCCGGCAGCGGCAACCAGGGCCTCACGGCGAGCGTCCCCGTGATCGTCTACGCACAGGAGCTGGGCGTCTCCCACGAGGAGCTGCTTCGCGCGCTCGTGGTGTCCAACCTCGTGACCATCCACCTCAAGACCGGCATCGGCCGGCTCTCCGCCTACTGCGGCGCCACGAGCGCCGGCGCGGGCGCGGCGGCCGGCATCACCTACCTCTACGGCGGACGCGCGCACGAGATCTCCCACACCGTGGTCAACGCCATCGCCATCGACTCCGGCATGGTCTGCGACGGTGCCAAGGCGAGCTGCGCGGCCAAGATCGCGAGCGCGGTGGAGGCCGGCCTGCTGGGCATGCAGATGCAGAGCCAAGGCAAGCAGTTCTACGGCGGCGACGGCATCGTGGTCAAGGGCGTGGAGAACACGATCCGCAACGTGGGCGTGCTCGCGGCGCAAGGCATGCGCGAGACCGACCGCACAATCATCGAGCTCATGTGCGGGTCCGGCTCGTGCTAGGCGTGCAAAAGGGACAGGCACTTTTGCACGGTTTAGGGAACGCGCGCTCTCGGATTTTCGGAAATCGCGAGTTACGCGTGACTTGGTTTGAG
>NZ_SJOU01000024.1 GCF_012027725.1 Olsenella sp. SW781
TAGGCAAAAGGGGCGGCCCTCCGCAGAGGGCCGCCCCGCCGTCACACCGTGCTCGGACGTTACTCCTCGACGAGCTCAAACAGGTCGGGGCCGACGCCGCAGACCTCGCAGACGAAGTCCTCAGGCAGCTCGGGGGTGTCAACGGTGACCTCCCAGCCGCAGACGGTGCAGCGGAACGTGTACTTCTTCTCATCTGCCATGGTGCTCTCCTCTCACTTGGTCCAACGTGCCCTGCCGAAATGCTATCACAACGGTGGCGTTTCTCGCCCCGCGTTGCGCCAGATGGGATGACTAGCTCAGCCCCTCCACGTAGGAGGAGGCCTTCGCCGGGGTCTTTCCCTTCAGCGTGCCGTGGTAATACGCGTACGTCATGGGCGGCTCGCCGGAGAGGTTCCCCGCGTCGACGACCCGACCGACGAAGGTGAGGTGCGTCCCCACGTCCGTGGTCTGCACGACATCGCATGCGACGTAGGAACAGACGTGCTCGGCGGGATACGGGTCGCCGGTCGACGCCACGGCGCTCTGAATGCCCTCGAACTTGTCGAAGTCCGCCGAGCTCCTGAAGCCGAAGCGCCCGATGAAGGGCATGTCGGCCGACTCGTCGAGCACGGCGAGCGCAAAGTGACCCGCGCGCTCGATGGCGCCGCAGGTGAAGTTCTCCTTGTTCACCGTCACCGAGACCTGGAGCGGCTCGGCGGTCACCTGCAGCCCCGTGTTCACGAGGCACGCACCCGCCCGCTCACCGTCGTCGGCCGAGACCACGTAGAGGCCCGACGAGAACTTGAACAGTGCCGTTGCGTCCATTCCCACTCCTCTCCGACGATGCGGGGGGACAGCCCCCTCACATCATTTACCGGTTGAGCTCCTTGAGGGCGCGGGCGATCTCGCGGTCGGAGTCGCGCCGCGCCATGTCTGCCCGCTTGTCGTAGAGCTTCTTTCCGCGCGCGAGGCCGATGGCCAGCTTCACGCGGTTGCGCTCGTCAAAATAGATCTCCAGCGGCACCAGCGCAAGCCCCTTCTGCCGGAGCTTCGCGTCAAGGTAGTCGATCTGGCGGCGATGCAGGAGCAGCCGCCGCTTGCGGTCCGGGTCCACGTTCCAGACGCCGCCGTTGGAGTAGGGGTGGATGTGCACGCCATGCAGCCACGCCTCGCGCCCGCGAATGAGGCAGAAGGCGTCCGTAAGCTGGCACGCGCGCTCGCGCAGGCTCTTCACCTCGGTGCCCGTGAGCTCGATGCCCGCCTCGAAGGTCTCGTCGATGAAGTACTCGTGATAGGCGGATCGGTTCTTGGCGATGGTCTTCTTCCCCGGCTTGGCCTGACGCTCCGCCTTCGCCGCCTGGCGCAGCACCTTACTCTTCGCCATCGGCGGCCCCCTCGGCGGCGTCGCTCTCGCGGATGAGCTCGAGAAGGGCCTTCGCGGCGGCCTCTCCCACGAGGTCGCGCGCCCGGAGCGTAAGGTTCGCCGCCACGTCGCGCGCCCCCGCGACGGCCGCGTCGCTCGCGCACATGAGCAGGCAGACCGCGATGTCCGCGTTGGCCCCGTCGGGAAGGCCCTCCGCGGCGAGAAGCGCCTCGACCTCGTCGTCTGAGACGAGGTCCGGGTCGCGCTCGGTGCCGGCAGCCTGGTCGAGGGCCGCATCGACGGACGAGTCGCGCACGTCCAGGGCGCGGGCCGCATGCAGGGCCGCGGCCGCGGTGCGCGGCTTCTCGGACGCCTGGAACCAGCCGGAGAAGTTCACGAAGGCACGCGCGAGGTGGCGCGCGTCGCTCGCCCGCTCGAATACGCTGTAGGTGAGCGCCAGATACTCCTGCATGTCCCCCGCAACGCGATAGAGGTCGGCGAGGTTCAGGCGCGACCCGCAGTCCATGGGGTTCCAGCGGATGGCGCTCTTGAGGGCGGACATCGCGGCATCGTAGTCCCCCGCGTGCACGTTGGCGAGGGCCAGGTCCCCATAGAGTCGGTCGAGCGGCTCGCCCACGTCACGCAGCTCGCGCGGGTCCTTCTCGACGCGCCGGTATGCGAGGCGCTCGAAGAGCGTGGGGAAGCTGAACCACTGGACCTCGTCGGTGGTGGGGCAGTTCTTGTCGACGTACTCCTCGGCATCCTCGGCAAGGCGGGCGAGAAGCTCGGCCGCTCGCTCGGGCTGGCCCTGGAGCATGAGCCCCTCCGCCCGCTCGAGCTCGTCCGTCATCTCTGTCTGGATCATATGACCTCCTCGCGGCAGCGGCCGCGCACGCATGCTAGGTGGTTAGTCTTCCCATTATCGCCCACCGCCAACGCGGGGGCGCCGAGGGTCCCGCGGGCGGTCCCCTTCCGAGGCGAGCACGAAGTCGATCTGCCCCCGCGCCACGTTGACGTCCGCGACCCTCACCGTCACGGGCCTGCCGAGACGCCACACCTCCCCGGACTCCTCCCCCGTGAGCGTGAGGCGGGCCTCGTCGTAGGCAAACCACTCCTGGCCGAGCGCCCGGACGGGGAGGAGCCCCTCGGCACGGGTATCGTCCAAGGTCACGAACACGCCGTAGCGCTCGCAGCCCGAGACCGCGCCGCGCGCGACCTCGCCCACGCGCCCCGAGAAGAGCTCGGCCATCTTGACCTTCTGCGACGCGCGCTCGGCCCCGTCGGCCGCCCGCTCGCGCTCGGAGCAGGCCTGGCAGAGCTGCGGGAGCGCCGCCGCCTGATCGCGCATCTCGGGCCCCTGCGCCCGCCCCGCGAGGAGGGCCTTGAGCGCACGGTGCACGAGCACGTCGGGGTAGCGTCTGATCGGCGACGTGAAGTGGCAGTACGCTGCGGCCCCAAGCGCGTAGTGCCCGTCGTTGTGGGGGAGGTAGACGGCCTTGCGCTGCGCTCTCAGCAGAAGGGCGCTCGTCGCCGCCTCCGCCTCGGTCCCCGACGCTCGCCCGAGCGCCTCCTGAAGCGCGCGCGGCTCGCCCGCGAGCAGGCCCGCCGTAAGCCCCCCGTCAAGGACGCCAAGCTCGCGCAGGGGCTGAACGCAGGCCTTGAGGTCGTCGGGCGCCGGCGGCTCGTGCACGCGGAAGGCGGCGGGCACGTCCTTCTCGGCGAGCATCTTGGCCACGCACTCGTTCGCCACGAGCATGGCCTCCTCGATGAGGCCCGTCGCGCGCGTGCGCCGCCGCACGGAGACCCCCGTGGGGCGGCCCTGGGCATCGAGCGTCACCTTCGCCTCCACCGTGGGGAAGTCGATGGCGCCGCGATCCCGGCGCACCCGCTCACGCAGCGCGCGGATCTCGTCGAGCGTGCCGAGAAGAACGTCGACCTCGGCGGCGCGCCCGGGCGCGCAGGGAAGCTCCCCCGGGCCGGAGCGGCCGTCGAGAAGGGCGTCGACCTCGTCATAGCTCAGCCGGGCCGACGACCTGATGGCAGACGCCATCGCCCGGGCGGAGACGACTCTGCCCCGGGCGTCCAGGCGGGCGACGACGGACATCGTGAGGCGGTCCTCCCCAGGCCGCAGCGAGCACACGTCGTTGGAGAGGCGCTCTGGCAGCATGGGTATGACGCGGTCCGCGAGATACGCCGAGCACCCGCGTGCGCGCGCCTCGTTGTCCACCGTGTCACCCGCGCTCACGTAGTGCGTGACGTCGGCGATGTGAACCCCGAGCTCGTAGCCTCCTCCCGTGAGGCGCCGGGCGCTCACGGCGTCGTCGAAGTCGCGCGCGTCGGCTGGGTCGACGGTCACGCAGAGCTCGCCGCGCAGGTCGCGGCGGCGAGGGCTGCGGGCCAGCTCCTCGTCGACGCGCGCCTCAATCCTCTCGGCGGCCGCAAGGACGGACGGGGGGAAGTCGCCGGGCAGGCCGAAGGAGGCGATCACCGACTCCATGTTGAGGTCAACCTCGTCGGACGACCCCACGCGACGCTCGACGGTCACCACTGCGGCGCTCTTCCGCGTGGGGTACTCGGTGACTCTCGCCATCACCACGTCGCCGGGGGCGACGCCGAGCCGGCCAGGGCTCGGGTCCTCGGGCACCACGAAGAAGTCATGCCCCAGCCGCGCGTCGAGAGGGACCACCGCGCCAAGCGGCCCGGCGAGCTCGAAGCGTCCGAGGAAGGTCTGCGTCGCGCGGGTCACCACGGAGCGAACGACGGCGCGCGGGGCACGGTTGCGGGCGCTCACGATCGCGACCTCGACCTCGTCCCCGTTCATGGCCTCACGCTGACCATGGCGCACGAGCTCGAATGAGCCCTCCTGGGTCTCGACCCTCGCCACGCCCGGCCTTGATACCACGAGCCGGCCCGTGAGCGTCTGATGCCGCTCGCGCGGCCCGCCCGAACGCCCTCGCCGCCTGCTCCCGCGGTGCACCCGCTTCCGGCCCATACGCCCCCTTCCCAAACAATCTTTCCCCCCAGCATATCTCACAGCCGCAATCCCGGCGGTTAGGTCCCTGGAGCCCAAACGCCGGAAGCCCCCGCCCTTCCGTGCAGAGGTTCCGCGAAGCGCACCTCTGCGCGAAGGGCGGGGGCTCCCCAGCCGCGCGATTGGCCGTCCTAGACCTTCAGGTAACGTCCCATCGCGATGGCCGATCCGAACAGGCCGATCAGCACGCCGATGCCCAGCAGGCTGGCGTACGTGAGGTAGAGCGTCATCGGAGGAATCTCGAACGAGAGGAACGAGAGGTTCTCGGCAAGCGCGGGCAGGAGGGTGTGAACGCCCGCGGCAAGCGCCGCGATGGCGAGAAGGGCGCCGAGAATGGCCTCGATCGTGCCCTCCATGATGAACGGCCCGCGAATGAAGCCGTTGGAGGCACCGACGAGGCGCATGATGCCGATCTCGCGGCGACGCGCCGTGATGGCGAGGCGAATCGTGTTGTTGATGAACACGAAGGCCACGAAGGTGAGCAGCGCCACGAGCGCGGCGGCGGCGATGCGGATGTACACCGAGACGCTGAAGAGACGCTCGACGGTCCCCTGGCCGTACTGGACGTCGCCCGCGGGGTTCTCGGGGTCGTCGCAGATGGACGCGAAGTCCGGGTCATCCATGATGCGCTCGGCCGTGGACTGGACCTGCGAGGGGTCCACCATCCTGATCACGAGGGAGGCGGGAAGCGGGTTCTCGCCGTCAAGGGCGGTCACCGCATCGGCGGCGTTGCGGTTGGACATGGAGGTGCGGAACTCCTCGAGCGCCTGGTCCTTCGTCTTGTACTCGACGGACTCGACGTTGTCCCATCCCTCGATGGCCTCGCGATACGCGTCGACGGCCGACTGGTCGGCGTCATCGGAGATGAACGCCTGAATCGTGACCTGGTCCTCGACGCCGCCGAGCATGCTGTCAACGAGCACGGTGGCGACGACGAACAGGCCGATGATGAACAGGGACAGGAAGATGGTAACGACGGCGCCGAGCACCGTGGTCCAGTTGCGCCGGAAGTGGTGGCCGCACTCGCGCAGCGAGTAGCCGAAGTTAGAGGGCACCATAGTAGCCGTAGCCTCCCCTCTCCTGGTCGCGGACGATGTGGCCGGCCTCCAGGGCGATGACGCGCTTGCGCATGGAGTCGACCATCTCGCGGTCGTGGGTCGCCATGACGACGGTGGTGCCGGCACGGTTGATGCGGTCGAGCAGCTTCATGATGCCGAGCGAGATCGCCGGGTCGAGGTTGCCGGTCGGCTCGTCGCAGACGAGCAGCGGCGGGCGGTTGACCATGGCTCGAGCGACGGACACGCGCTGCTGCTCGCCGCCGGAGAGCTGGTCGGGGAAGTGCTTCATGCGCTCGCCGAGACCGACGAGACGCAGCACCTCGGGAACCTGGGCCCTGATGACGGACTTGGGCTTGCCGATGCACTCGAGGGCGAAGGCGACGTTCTCGTAGACGGTCTTGTCCGGGAGCAGCTTGAAGTCCTGGTAGACGGTGCCGATCTGACGACGAAGATACGGGACCTTGCGGTTGCGCATCTTGGTGAGGTCCTGGCCGGCAACGATTACCTGCCCCTTGGAGGCGCGCAGCTCGCGCGTGATGAGGCGCAGGAGGGACGACTTGCCAGACCCCGAGTGGCCGACGACGAAGACGAACTCGCCGGGATAGATGTCGAGGCTCACGTCGTCGAGTGCGGGCTTGTTGGGCTGGGCCGGGTAGATGAGTGTGACGTTTTTGAACGACACGGTGGGGGTGCCGGTGCGGGAGACCGCCGGCGCGTCGTCGTCCGCAAGGGGGGCGAACACGCTGGTGAACCCGGGCTGCTCGGCGGGGTCCGCGGGCTCCGCCGCGGTGACCACGTGAACGGCCTCGAGCGGCTGGGCCTCGGGCTCGGACGAAACGACGTCCTCCTCCTGGCTGACGCCGCCCGCCGCAAGGAAGGCGCCGGTGTCCTCGGGCGACGCGGGCGTCGCCTGAGAAGCCTCGTCGGGAACGCTCACGAAGTCGAGCGGCTCGCCCTCCGACCCCTGTCGCTCAGTGCTGCGAAAGTGACTGGCCACAGAAGCTCCTTTTCTTGTGCTATCAATGGACAAATACGCACATAGTCTAGCAAAGGGGCAGCTCGGTTCCGAGATTCAACGAGAAGCCCCAACATAAAGCAGAACCTCCCCACACGCACGTCAACGCTGCGTCGTCGGGGTCAGCCCTCGATCCTCTTGAAGCCCTCCCCAAAGACCTCGTGCACCTCGGAGATGATCACGATGGCCTCCGGGTCTATCTCGGCGACGATCTGCTTGAGGCGCATGCTCTCGGAGCGGCCGAGCACGCAGAGAAGGACGGGCCGGCTGTTCCCGCTCCACACCCCGCGGGCCTGCAGCTCGGTGCACCCACGGTTGAGCGTGTAGAGGATCTCGTTGGCGATCTGGGCGTGCTCGGTCGAGATGATGTAGGCCGCGCGGGCGCTGCGGGGGCCGTCGACAACGGCATCGATGACCTTGCCGCAGATGAACATCGCCACTGCCGCATAGAGCGCCTGCTCCACCGAGAACACCGTCGCGGAGAAGGCGATGATGACGCCGTCGACGATGATGACGGCGGTCCCCATCGGCATCCCCGTCTTTCTCGCCAGAATCTGGGAGACGATGTCGGTGCCCCCGGTATTGCCCCCGCTCCGGAAGACGAGGCCGAGGCCGGCGCCGGTGATGACCCCGCCCCAGAGGGCGCAGAGGAGCAGGTCGCTCTCGCCGACGCTCGCCGGGAGGAAGGGGACGAGCGCGTCGGTGAGGACGCCGCACGCGACGATCCCCGCCACGGTGCGCACGATGTAGCCCCTATCGCCCGAGCGAACGACGAGCGTCATGAGCAGGGCGTTCATGACGATGGTCTGAAGGCCGACGGGAAGGTAGAAGCCGAGCGAGTCGGCGATGGCGGAAAACACCGTCGCAAGGCCGGTCACGCCGCCCGCGGCAAGCCCGTGGGGGATCTCGAAGATGTCAACGCCGACGGCGAACACGAACGAGCCCGTGATGATGAGGGCCGCGTCGCGCAGCGCCACGCGCCAGGGGATGCGGCTCACGACGCGTCACCCTCGCCGCCCACCACCCAGCGGTGGTAGCCGACGACGAAGTCGTCGAGGTCCCCGTCATCGAGCACGGACTCGACGTTGCCCGTCTCCACGCCGGTCCGCAGGTCCTTGACGAGCTGGTAGGGATAGAGGACATAGCTTCTGATCTGGTTGCCAAAGCCGATGTCTCTCTTGGGGCCGCGCAGCTCGTCGAGCTCCTCGGCGCGACGAGCGATCTCCATCTCGTAGAGGCGGCTCCTGAGGACGCTCATGGCAAAGGCCTTGTTCTGGAGCTGGCTGCGCTCGTTCTGGCAGGTGACCACGATGCCCGTGGGGAGGTGCGTGATGCGCACGGCCGAGTCGGTGGTGTTGACGCCCTGGCCGCCGTGACCCGACGCATGGTACACGTCAATGCGCAGGTCGTTAGGGTCAATCTCAACCTCGATGTCATCAGGCAGGACGGGAAGCACCTCCACGCCGGCAAAGGTGGTCTGACGGCGCTTCTTAGCGTCGGTGGGCGAGATGCGAACGAGGCGATGGACGCCCTGCTCGGCGCGGAGCATCCCGTAGGCGTTCTTCCCGCTCACGGTGAACGTCGCGCGGTCAAGCCCGATGGCCTCGCCGGGCACGGCGTCGTTGACGGTGACCTTCCAGCCTCGGCGGTCGCAGTAGCGCTGGTACATGCGGAAGAGCATCTCGCACCAGTCCTGCGCCTCGAGACCGCCCTGTCCCGGGGTGATGGTCACGATGGCGTCGCCGTGGTCGAGCTCGTCGGTGAACCAGCTCGAGAGCTCGAGCCCCGAGAGGTCCTGCTCCAGGGAGGAGGCGAGCTCGGCAGACTCGGCGAGAAGGTCGCCGTCCCCGGTCTCGTTGCCCAGGTCGTACGCGGCGATGGCGTCATCGAGCTTCGCCCTGGCCGCCTCCATGCCCGAGACGTCATCCCGGGCCGCGGAGAGCTGCCCCATCACCGCCCGAGCGCCCTCGGCGTCATCCCAGAAGCCGGGCTCGGCGCTTCTCGCCTCGAGCTCGGCGATCTTGTTCCTCTTCTCGTCGAGACGCAGGTAGCCCTCGACCTCCTCGAGCCTCGCGGCGAGGGCCTCGAAGTTCGACTTGGCAGCGTCGGCCACTAGCGGTTCCTCCCGTGGCAGTTCTTGAACTTCTTTCCGCTACCGCACGGGCAGGGGTCGTTGCGCCCCACGCCCACGTAGGGATCGGGGTCGTCGGACTTGCGGTACGTCCGGGGCTTCGACGCTGCGGGCGCGGCCGCACGCGCCGGGGCGGCGTGGCGGGGTGCGGGCACGCGGCGTGCGCCCTGGTCGCCGTCAACCTCGCTCGGGCCGGAATAGTGCGCGCCACGCAGCTCGGCGGGCTCCTCGTCCGCGGGGGCCGCCTGCGGGGCGGCAGGCTGGCGAACGACGACCTCGATGCGCAGAATGGTGCGCAGGAAGTCCTCGTACATCGTGTTGACGAGCTCAGTGAAGGCGGCGTAGGCCTCGCTCTTGTACTCGACGAGCGGGTCTCTCTGGCCAAAGCCGCGAAGCCCGATGCCCGTCTTGAGGTAGTCCATCTCCTGGAGGTACGCCATCCAGCGCGTGTCGATCACGCGGAGCATGACCTGCGCCGAGAGCGCGTGCATCGCCTCGCTGCCGAGCCGCTCGGCCTTCTCGGCGAAGCACCCGTCCACGAACTGGTCGACGAGCTCGATGACCTCCCCCTCGCTCTCGCACCCGGACGCGTCGGGGACGTCCTTCCTGCCGGTGAGCTCGCTCAGCCACGAGCCGAACCCCTCCAGGTCCCAGTCCTCGCGCTTGGCGCTCTCGGGGCAGTAGGTCGCAACTTCGCGCTGGACGGTGTCGTAGGTGACCTCGTCGATGCGCTCCATCAGGTCCTTTCCGTCGAGGATCTTGTTGCGCTCCTCGTAGATGACCTGACGCTGGGTGTTCATGACGTTATCGTAGTCGAGGACGTTCTTGCGCATCGCAAAGTTGACTTCCTCGACCTTGCGCTGGGCGCTCTCGACGGCCTTCGTGACCATCTTCGCCTGGATGGGCATGTCGTCGGGCATGTCATAGCGCTGCATCATCGCAGAGATCTTGTCCATGCGATCCCCGCCGAACAGGCGCATGAGGTCATCCTCGAGAGAGAGGTAGAACTGCGTCTCACCGGGGTCGCCCTGACGGCCGGAGCGGCCGCGCAGCTGGTTGTCGATGCGTCGGCTCTCGTGACGCTCGGTTCCGATGACGCACAGGCCGCCTGCGGCGCGAACGTGCTCCTTCTCCACCTCGCAGCGCTCCTTGGCGGCCTTGAGCGCCTTCTCGTACTCCCCGGCGATGGCGAGAAGAACCTCGCGCTCCACCTCGATTCCCTGCTTGGCAAGCCCCTCCGCGGTAAGCCGGCGCGGGTCGCCGGCGGCGAGGATGCTCTTCACGACGTCCTGCTCGACGCCGAAATCGAGCGCGAGCACGGCCTCCTCGGCCAGCTCGTCGGGATTGCCGCCAAGCAGGATGTCCGTGCCACGGCCTGCCATGTTCGTCGCGATGGTGACGGCCCCCTCGCGGCCCGCCTGGGCGACGATCTGAGCCTCGCGCTCGTGATACTTCGCGTTGAGCACGTTGTGCTTGATCCCGCGCTTGTCGAGGATGCGAGAGAGCTTCTCGGAGTTCTCGATGGAGACCGTGCCCACGAGGCAGGGCTGACCGTTCGCGTGACGCTCGGCGACATCGTCCGCAACCGCCTTGAACTTCGCCTCGACCGTGCGGTAGACGAGGTCGTCGTGATCCTTGCGGATGACCGGCTTGTTGGGCGGAATGACCTGTACGGGTATGTGGTAGACCTCGCGGAACTCAGCGTCCTCGGTCATGGCCGTTCCCGTCATGCCCGAGAGCTTGTCGTACATGAGGAAGTAGTTCTGGAGGGTGATGGTGGCGAGCGTCTGGTTCTCCTCGCGGACGATGACGCCTTCCTTCGCCTCGATGGCCTGATGGAGGCCCTCGGAGTAGCGCCTTCCCTCCATGATGCGACCCGTGAACTCGTCGACGATCTTGACCTCGCCGTCCACGACCACGTACTGCTGGTCGCGATGGAACATGTACTCCGCCTTGAGGGCCTGCTGCAGGTGGTTGACGAGCTGGCCGGAGACGTCTGCGTAGATGTCGTCCACGCCAAGGGCGCGCTCGACCTTCTTGAGGCCGTCATCGGTCGTGGCGATGGTGTGCTTCGCCTCGTCCATCGTGAAGTCGACGTCGGGAATGAGCCCGCGGACCGCACGCGCGAAGTCCTTGTAGGTACTCGCCGACTTGGTCCCCGCCCCCGAGATGATGAGCGGGGTACGCGCCTCGTCGATGAGGATGGAGTCGGCCTCGTCGACGATGGCGTAGTGGTGACCGCGCTGGACCCTCATGCCCGGGCGCGTGACCATGTTGTCGCGGAGGTAGTCGAAGCCGAACTCCGAGTTCGTGCCATACGTCACGTCAGCGGCGTAGGCGGGCTTCTTGAGGTTGAGGCGCATGCCGTTCTGCAGAAGGCCGACGCTCATGCCCAGATAGCGATAGATCTGGCCCATCCACTCGCTGTCTCGGCGCGCGAGGTAGTCGTTCACGGTCACGATGTGGACGCCCTTGCCGGGGATGGCGTTGAGATAGCCCGCGAGCGTCGAGACGAGGGTCTTTCCCTCGCCCGTCTTCATCTCGGCGATGGTGCCGCGATGCAGGGCTATGCCGCCGATGATCTGGACGTCGAAGTGCCTGAGGCCGGTCGTGCGTCGGGACGCCTCGCGAACCGCCGCAAACGCCTCGGGGAGCAGGTCGTCGAGCGACTCCCCCTGCTCATAGCGCTCACGGAAGGCGGCGGTGCACCCGCGGAGCTCCTCCTCGCTCATCGCCTCGAACCTGGGCTCCAGGTCGTTGACGCGGCCCGTGATGCGCTCGAACTCCTTCAGCTCTCGGTCGGAGCCGATGGAGAGCAGCTTTGTGAGAAAGTTAGGCATGAGACTCCCTGCTAGTTTCGGGGGGCAATTCCCCCTGCACACTCACCTTCAACACTTTACCCATCGGCATGCTGGCCGACGTCCACGGCATGACCCTCTCACCAAAAGCGCACCTCATGATGCGCAACTTCGCTCTCTGAAGGACACCTCCACGCTGCTCTCCCCACCAAGGCGCCTCCCCTGCTCCTCGGCCATTCCGGCGACCCTTCGCAGCAGGCGGGAGGGAGGTCGATTGGCGGCCTGCATGAGCCTGCGGGCGTAGCGCTGGTACTGCCGGTCTGCCTCGACGTTTCTCCCGCTCGCCCTCAGGGCCCGGACCATGGACACGATGGCGTCCTCGCGCATGTCGTCGGACGACAGCGCGTTCATCGCGAGGCGCGTGGCGGTACGCTTCTTGCCCAGGCGCAGAGCGGCGTCCGAGCCCGCCACCATCGCGTCCCCATACAGCCTCCTCAGCTCGTCCCTCGTCGCCATGACGTAGCCGGTGGCGTCCACGGGCGGCACATAGAGATCTCCCGCGTAGAGCCGCTCCGCACGCCGGGCCATCGCAACGGCGCGGGCGTCGTCGCTCGTGTCCGCCGCCTCCCGCGCGCAGGCCCGGAACTCGTCGACGTCGCATCTGATGAGCCCCATGTCCAGCGACACCGCCTTCGTCGCACGGCTCAGCACAAAGGGGTCAAGGTCGCTGTCGATTTTCGCGATTGCCGCCCGCAGCGTGCTCGTTGCCTGGTAGGCACGATTGAACCCCATGCCATAGTCGGCCTCGGGCCACACCTGCTCAACAAGCTGATAGCGCTTCGCCGTAGCACCGCGCCGCAACAGGAGGTACTCGAGCATGGACTTCGCATTCCTATGTTCCAGCTCGCCATCGGGAACCCTCTGCCCGCGCACCGTCACGGAGAAGCCTCCCAGAAGCCGTATCTCAATCGGGGCCTCGTACTCGTGCCGAGACGTCCCCGCATCAGACCTCGCGTTGACGCCCGACACCTCTCGACCCCCGAGCGCCTCAGCTCTCCACCTTGGCCGCGCGACGAGCAGGGCGTGCCTCCAGGCGAGCGGCAGCATCTCGTCGAGACGGGCAGACAGCGCCCCCATTCCCTCGCTTAGGACAAGGAGCAGCCAGACGGCATCTCGCGGGGGCTCCATGTCCTCCCCCTCGTCGAAGAGCACCACGTCCTCCTCAACGAGCATGGCCGCGCGCACAAGGGCGCTCGCCCTCCCCAGGTCGTCTTGCAGGCCGTCGTCCCGCCCCGCACGCGGCGGCTCGCCCAGCAGAAAGCGGGCCACCTCGCCAAGCAGGGTTGCAACGCGGGCGATATATCCCAGGCCCGCTCCGCTTGCAACCGCCGCGGCCAGCTCGGCCCTGACGCTCGCGCGCGCAAGGGCCCTCCTGCGCAGATCTATCACCGTGCCGCCGACCAACGAAAGCACTTGCACCAGCCGGTCACCCGCCCGCTCGGCGCGGGAAACGAGCTGCTCGACCTCCGGATAGGAGGCCTCATCCGACAAGACGACGGCCTTGATCACCTCGAGGCAGCTCGTATAGCCCTCGAGCCCCGCAAGCTCCGGGGCTGACAGAACGTCAATCGCGCTCTCGACTGAGTGTCCGCTCGCAGCAGACGCGTCGCAGAGAAGAACCCGCGCGATCTCGGCGTCAATCGTCAGCAGCGCCTCGGATACGCTGTGCCCCCTGTCGTCGCACGGGTTTGCGATGAGCAGTCGTGTCGCTGCCGATAATCTCCCCTCGGCCATGAGGTCGCACACCTCACGATGAACGAGAAGCCGTCTTCCAAGGGCATCGAGCCCGTCAAGCGAGAAGGACGCGCCGGAGCGCCTCGCCCCAAGGGCCCTTCGCGCCTCCGCAAAGAGCGAGAGGTCAAGAAGCTCTGCGGAAGCGTCGTCCGCTACGGCGACGCCGGCAGCCTCGGCCGGCATAGTCCGCTCCCCCAGAGCACTTACGGCAGCGTCCAGCAGATGGATGTGCCCCTCGGCAAGCTCCAGATCGGGATAGGGGGCGAGCTCGCATGCTGCCGACCTCACGGCATCGACCGCGCCGGCATCGAGAAACGAGGATGCGTGAAGGAGTAGAAGGCCCTTTCTTCTGTGAGCGCCCGGCAGCTCAAGCAGGCTTGCGACACGGCCATATCTGCCGTAAGCGGCAAGGATCCCAATGGCGGCATCACAGATGTCCGGGAAGAGGGCACAGGCCGCGTTCAGATGAGGCCGGCAGACCTCGAGAAGTTTGTCATCAGCGTCGAGCGGGCAGGAGAAGGACCCCGTTGATACACCAATCTCAAAGAAGGGGGCATTGCTTCTCAGCCCCTCGAGAATCTCTTTGGGAACGCAGCCTGCCGCGCTTTCAAGATCAGCATTTGAGCCATGACCCAAAAGCAGCATCGCGAGCCTCATCCTAAGCTCATCGTCACTCAGGGTAAGGCGGAGCGACTTTCCCACAAGTTCCTGAAGCGCATCAAGGTAGGAAGTGCATTTAAGCGGGTTTGGTCTCACTGGCCCCGAATTCAGGGGAAGGGCGCTGACAAGCGACGGAACTCCCCTCGTGTATCGTCTCAGCCAATATGAGAAGTCTCCGGACTCGACTTCAGTGACGGTCCTGACCACAAGATCAGAGGCAGTGACGCAAGAGCACTCCGGAAGGGCGTCAAGCAGCTGAGACCCCTCAGGGGGAAGCGAGAAAACCGTGTGGACTCCTGCCTCCCACATTCTTTTCAGCGCACGCGCCTGACGTCGCACGCACGACTCGTCAGAGGGCGGAAGCTCGTCAAATGCGACCAGACTCGGCTCGGGACGACGAGAGGACTCGCGGGCCACCCGGACGATGAGCGCAGAGGCGGACTCTGAGTCCCTTGTTGAAAGATCGTGACGAGAGATCCTTAGGCCATCTTTCGAGGCGGTGCGAATCAGTCGCGTGATGAGGTTGCGCCGCCCCATTCCAGGCTCGGCGCATATGCCGATCATCCGCGTTCTCCTGCCGCCATCAAATAGCAGGCTCGCCAGACAATCGAGTGCGTCACCGGATTCTGCGTCGCGATTCTGAGTCGTCTCCAAACCAGGGTCTTTAGGCAAAGAAATCATTGGCCCTCCAGCAAGCTCGATAACGGATAGTCGTTAACATCGCATGCTGAAAATACCATTAAAGGTAGTTGCCGTAATCTAATAATTGTCGTCAATAAATGAAAACGCAGAAAGCAAGCCGTCAGCTAAGTGTCAGAGA
>NZ_SJOU01000025.1 GCF_012027725.1 Olsenella sp. SW781
CGAGAAGGACGCGCAAACTCTCTTTCCTGTGCAATCCGCTGCTGAATCCAAGCTTACGTATGAAAACTCTTGAACCATCACATGCGTAAACGAAGGTTTTCGGAAAGTCGGGATTACGCGTGGCGAGAAGGACGCGCAATCTCTCTTTTCTGTGCAATCCGCTGTTGAACCCGAGATTACGCATGAAAGTTCTTGAACCATCCCATGCGTAAACGAGAATTGCCGAAAACCTAGGATTGCGCATGAGCTCGGACGAGCGGCAAAGGGGCGACGGCGCGCCATGCGGACGCCGTCGCCCCAGGGGAAACAAGGCCGGACGGAAACAGGGCCGGACGAGAAGAACGCGAGAGGGGCTAGTCCACCCGCTCGAAGCGGTACATGAAGTTCTCGTATGGCGAGTTGGGAACGGTGAGCGGCAGGCCCATGTCCATGAGGGCGTCGGCCGAGAACTCGAGGCCGTTGCTCACCATGCGGTACGTGGCGCCCGGCGTGAGGCCGCGCGGGACCACGTAGTTGGCCTTGGCGTAGCCGTCGACGCGCGTGACCACGGCGCAGACGAGCGCCTCCGAGCCGTCCTCGGAGACGAACTCCCACGACGCCACGTCGGCGTACTTGGGGTCGCTCAGGCGGTAGAAGAGGCCCTCGCGCACGAGGTGCTCGATGCCGCGGTAGGTCTTGACCTGCGTGCGGATGTGCTCGCAGGCGCGGTCGTTGAGCTCCATGAGGTCGAGCTCGTAGCCGAAGGCGCCGCCGGCCATGGCGACGGTGCCGCGCGCGCCCAGCGGCACGGTGCGGCCCGTGATCTCGTTGGGGCAGGCGGAGACGTGGGCGCCCACCGCCGAGCACGGGTACCCGAAGGAGGTGCCGTACTGGATCTCCAGGCGGTTGCGGGCGTCGGTGTTGTCCGAGGTCCAGATCTGCGGCGTGTAGTAGAGCATGCCGGCGTCGAAGCGGCCGCCGCCCGCGGAGCACCCCTCGATGAGGAGGTCGGGATAGCGCGTGCGGACGCGCTCGAGCAGGTCGTAGAGGCCGAGCATGTAGTCGTAGAGGACCTTGCCCTGGTCGGTGGCCACGCGGGAGTGGACGTCCACGATCGAGCGGTTGTAGTCCCACTTGACGTACTCGATGCCGCCCTGGTCGAGCACGGCGCAGAGCTGCTCGAAGAGGTTGTCGCGCACGTCGGCGCGGGAGAGGTCGAGCACCAGCTGGTCGCGGCCGAGCACGGGCGGCTTGCCGGGGATGGCGAGCGCCCAGTCGGGGTGCGCGCGGAAGAGGTCGGAGTCCTCGTTCACCATCTCGGGCTCGACCCAGATGCCAAAGCCGAGGCCCACCTCGTTCACGCGGCGCGCGAGGTCCGCCACGGAGCCGCCGAGCTTCTCCATGTTGGGCTTCCAGTCGCCGAGGCCGCGGTGGTCGTCGTTGCGCGCGCCGAACCAGCCGTCGTCCATGACGAGCATGTCGAGCCCGAGGTCGGCCGCCTTCCTGGCGAGCTCCACGAGCTTGTCGCCCGTGAAGTCGAAGTAGCAGGCCTCCCAGGAGTTGATGAGCACGGGGCGCGGGGAGTCGCGCCAGGGGCCGCGGCACACGCGCTCGCGGATGCAGCGGTGCAGGTTGTGGGAGACCCTCTCGAGGCCCGCACCGGAGTAGGTCATGATGACCTCGGGCGCCACGATCTTCTCGCCCGGCTCGAGCGGGTAGGAGAAGAGGTCGGAGGCCAGGCCCATCTGCATGCGGGTCTGCTCGTACTGGTCGCGCTCGACCTCGGCGAGGAAGCTGCCGCTGTAGACGAAGCTCATGGACCAGGCGCGGCCCGCGGTCTCGGTGGCGTCGCCGTCGCAGAGGACCATGACGGGGTTGTACTGGTTGGAGGACATGCCGCGGCGGCTGCCCACGCTGAAGGAGCCGTTGCCCACCGCGTGGCGAGAAGGACGGCGCTCCATCGCGTGGCGGCCGTCGAAGGTGATGACGTCGAAGTCACCGGACACCATGTCGAGGCAGGCGGACTGGAGCTTCTCCACGGTGACGCGGCCGGACCCGGCGTTTCTGACGACCGCGGCGCGGGTGATGACGTCATAGGCGGGCATGACGCCGTAGAGGAGCTCGACCTCGAGGCCGAGCCGCTCGTCGGCGAGCGTGATCGAAAGGGTCTGCGCACCGTCCTTCTCGCCCTCGTCGTAGACGGCGGGGAGCCCGGGCAGGCCGTACTTGCCCGGGCGGATCTCGTGCGACTTGTAGCGCAGGTCGCAGCCGAAGGTGCCGTCAGCGCCGCGCACCATGACGAGCGGGCTCCTCATGTCGCCCTCGCCCTGGAAGGGGAACTCCTGCGGGAGGACGTCGAGCGAGTAGGTGCGGTCCGCCACGTCGTGCGGGCACCCGCACATGCCGCTGCGGTCGGCGTAGGTGATGAGGTAGGACGTGTTGGCGGACGTCCTGGCACCGTAGTAGAGATGGAGCAGGTAGCCGTGTTCGTCGACCCGCATCTGGTAGGTCGTCCGCTCGGTCGAGAGCGTGAAGATGCGCTCGGGGGCATCGTACGAAAGGGGCATGTCGCTCCTCGCTTTCTCTCATCGCATAAAAGTTCGGGCAGAGTGTAGCGCATGGCGCGAGGTCTTGGAATCGGCTCAGGGGACGCCCGGAACCCATCACAAAATGGATGGATTCCGGGCGCCAGGGGGACGAACTCAGGGGACGCGCAACGCAGCGGCGCCCAAGCTACTTGACGGCACCGTTGGTGACGCCGCCGATGATCTGCTTCTGCGCCACGATGTAGAAGATGATCATCGGGAGCATGGCGAGCAGGTAGGAAGCAAAGGCCAGGTTGTAGTTCGTGGCAAAGGCCGTCTGGAAGTTCATCTGCGCGAGCGGCAGGGTGTTGACGCCGGAGCCGCCCATGATGACGAGCGGGGTCATGACGTCGTTCCACACGGCCAGGCCGGTGATGACGGCGACGGTGGCGTGCATGGGCTTCATGAGCGGGAAGATGACCTTCCAGTAGGTGGTCCAGGTGCTGGCGCCGTCCACGCGGGCGGCCTCCTCGAGGGCGGTGGGGATGTTCCTCAGGTAGCCCGTGTAGAGCATCATGTTCATCGGCATGTAGAACACGACGTAGAGGACCATGACGCCGACCATGTTGTCCAGGTGCAGGATGGCCGTCTGCTTGACGAGCGGCATCATCAGGATGGCGAAGGGCACGTACATGCCGGCCACGATGAAGTAGTAGGACGCCTTGAAGAGCTTCTTGGAGTCCATGTTGCGCCCGATCGCGTAGGCGGCGAGGCTGTGGACCAGAACCGAGATCACGACGGCCGCGACGGTGATGATGAGCGAGTTCAGGAACGAGTTGAAGAAGTCGGTGACCTGGATGGCCTCGATGAAGTTGTCGAGGCTCCACGTGGAGGGCAGCGACAGGATGCCCGCGATGTCGTTGGTCATCTCGGAGGGGTCCTTGAAGGCGATGACCACGGCCATGTAGAGCGGGAAGATGATGGTGATGAGGCCGACGATGAGCAGGATGGTGATGGGCCAGTTGACCCGCTCCTTGACCTTGGCAGGAACAGTGTTGTTAGCCATTAGAGCTGCTCCTCCTTACTGTTCAGGAACTTGGTCTGGGCGATCGAGATCACGGCGATGACGATGAAGAAGATGACGGCGTTGGCGCACTGGAAGCCGAACTGGCTGTTGTTGAGGCCGTTCTGGTAGATGAGGTACGAGATGGACTCGGTGGACTGCGCCGGGCCGCCGGAGGTCATGGCCACGATCTGGTCGAACGTCATGAGCATGTCCTTCATGACCAGGACCATGTTCGTGGTGATGGACGGCATGATGAGCGGGAACGTGAGGTAGCGGAACTTGTCCCAGCCGGTTGCGCCGTCGAGCGCGCCCGCCTCGTAGACGTCCTCGGGCACCGACGAGAGGCCGGTGATGTAGATGATCGTGGTCTGCGCGCACGCCTGCCAGACGAGGACCACGACGATGGCCACCCACGCCCACTCCTTGCTCGCGAGCATCGAGGTCGTGCCGGTGAGGGCCGGGACGATGTAGGTGAAGAAGTAGCTGAACACATAGCCGACGACGAGGCCGCCGAGGATGCGGGGCACGAAGTAGATGCCGCGCAGGGCGCTCTTGAACTTGATCTTGCTCGAGAGGCCGATGGCCAGCATGAGCGAGATCACGTTGACGAGGATCGTCGAGACGACGGAGATCTTGAACGTGAACAGGTACGAGTTGCCCACGCGGGCGTCCTGGAAGAGGTCGATGTAGTTCTGCAGGCCAACGATCTCGAAGGCACCGTAGCCCTTGGAGTCCGTGAAGCTGTAGAAGAAGCCCGTGAGCAGCGGAATCGTGTTGAACGCGATGAACAGGATGAGGACAGGGATCAGGATCGCAAGGAAGGTGCGGTTCCTGTCAGATCCCGCCTTTGATACAGCGGCGCTTGCCATGTGCTTCCCTCCTTATCCCTGATTCGCCATGTACTCGGCGTACTTGCGGATGACGGTCTTGTTGTAGCGCTGCCAGAGGTTGTCCCAGTTGGCGAGGAACGCGTCGACGTCGCCGTCCAGGAGGAAGGCCTGAAGCTGGGCGTCGCACGCCATGCCCGACGGATACGAGTGGTCGGGATAGTCGATGACCCTGCCCTCGTCGAGGAAGTCCTGGATGTCGTCGAAGAGCGGGTCGAGCGTGAAGTCGCCCTCGATGCACGGGATGGCCTTCTGGTCGTCGCAGTAGGTCTGGAGGTTCTCGGGCTCGTTGAGGAAGTCGATGACCTCGTAGATCTGGTCGCGGTGCTCCTCCTTGGCGGCCAGCATGTTCCAGCAGAGGTCAACGCCGGAGACGATGATGCGGTCGTCAGGGTTGTCGCACGCCGGCATAGCGAAGAGGCCGATGTTCATCTCCGGGTTGGCGGAGAGGATCTGCGGGACGGCGAAGGAGCCGCAGGGGAACATCGCGGACTGGCCGCGCGCGAAGGCGGTGCAGGCGTCCTCGTAGCTGTAGGCCATGGGGCCGTCCTCGGCGTAGTCGAGGAGCTTGAGGAGCTTCTCGGCGGGCTCGCGGTAGTAGTCGGCGAACTTGGCCTCGCCGGCGTTGACCTTGCGGATGTGGTCGGAGGGGACCAGCTCCACGAGCATGGAGTTCCACGGCGAGAGGATCGTCCAGGTGTCGAGGAAGCCGAGGTAGAGCGGCAGCACCTCGCCCTCGGCCTTGATCTTCTCGCAGAGCGCGATGAACTCGTCCCAGGTCTCCGGGAGCTCCCAGCCCTTCTCGGCGAACATGTCCTTGTTGTAGAGCATGCCCGCAGCGTTGGCGATGTAGGGAACGCCGTAGATGCCGTCCATCGGGACGTAGGTGACGCTCTTCATGATCTCCTGGTAGGCCGGCTGGACCTTCTCCATCCCGGGGTAGCCGGAGACGTCGGCCAGGATGTTGGAGTCCACGAAGTCCGCGTAGGAGGCGTCGCCGCCGATGGCCACGACGTCAGGGTAGTCCTCACGGACGAAGCGCGTCTTCATGATGGTGACGGCGTCGTTGGGGCTGTTGAAGTTGAGGTAGATGTGGTCGTTGGACTCGTTGAACTCGGCCATGAGCGCCTCGAAGATGCTCACTGCCTCGCGCTTGTACGAGACGAACTCGATCTCGGTCTTTCCGTCGGAACGCTGCCCCTCGCAGCCCGTGAGCGCAAGCCCCGCGGCGACCGCGCCCGAGAGCCCGAGGAACGAGCGACGTGTGAGTGCTCTTTTCTGCATGGGTGAGGCCCTCCTTCCCTAGTGGGCGATGGCCAGCTCGGTCTGCTTGTCGAACAGGTGGATCTTGGCGAGGTCCACGGCGCAGTTGATCTTGGAGCCGGTGCGGACGGTGCTCGAGGCGGAGAGGTGCGCAGAAATCTGGCCGCCGTCGACGTCGGCGTAGATCATGGCCTCGGAGCCCAGCAGCTCGTAGACCGTGACGTTGGCCGGGAAGGCCTCGGAGAGGGTGCGGCCCTCGGCGTACTCGTGCTCCTCGACGACGTCCTCGGGACGGATGCCCATGACGACGACCTTGCCCACGTAGCCGCCCTTCTTGAGGGCGTCGGCCTTGGGGCCGGTGAGGGTGATCGTGTTGGCGCCGAAGGTGAGGGCGACGCCCGCGCCCTTCTCGCTCACCTGGACGTCGATGAAGTTCATCTGCGGGGAGCCGATGAAGCCGGCCACGAACAGGTTGCAGGGCTCGTTGTAGAGCTTGGTCGGGGTGTCCACCTGCTGCATGACGCCGTCCTTCATGACGACGATGCGGGTGCCGAGCGTCATGGCCTCGGTCTGGTCGTGCGTGACGTAGATGATCGTGGCGCCGAGGCGGTCGTGCAGCTTGGAGATCTCGGCGCGCATCTGGACGCGGAGCTTGGCGTCGAGGTTGGAGAGCGGCTCGTCCATCAGGTAGACCTTGGGGGCGCGGACGATGGCGCGGCCCATGGCGACGCGCTGGCGCTGGCCGCCGGAGAGGGCGGACGGCTTGCGGTCGAGGAGCTTCTCGAGGTCGAGGATGCGGGCGGCCTCGCGGACGGCCTTGTCGATCTCGTTGGCGTCGACCTTGCGAAGCTTGAGCGGGAACGCCATGTTCTCGTACACGGTCATGTGCGGATAGAGGGCGTAGGTCTGGAAGACCATCGCGATGTCGCGGTCCTTGGGCTCGACGTCGTTGACCACGCGACCGTCAATCTTGAGGGTGCCGGAGGTGATGTCCTCGAGGCCGGCGATCATGCGCAGCGTCGTGGACTTGCCGCAGCCGGACGGGCCGACGAAGATGATGAACTCCTTGTCGGCGATCTCAAGGTTGAAGTCCTTCACCCCCTCATAGCCGTTGGGGTACTTCTTGCCTACGTGCTCAAGTGTGAGGCTCGCCATGTGCGCAACCTTTCTCCCTGCCCGACCGCCGCACGCCGACGGCTCGGGCCCCACCTTACGTTGAGCTAATTGTAGGTTGCCACTTTTGCGCTAAAATGTGTCCTATTTGGTATATCTAATACCTATATTCTCGTTTCACCAGTTGAATGGCTATATAGTTCTATTCATGATTTCTTCACCGTTTCGCCGAGCGGAGGCGTTTTCCTGGCAAACGGTGATAGTACTTTTTATATCCGCAGGTAGATTGCTTTATGGGATTATTTCCACATCGGGAATCGATTCCAGTTTTTCAAAATCAGATTTATCTTTATGCGACTATTTGACGTTTGAGGTATATACAAAGTGCGCCAAACCATGCATAATGCGACATAGGCTTTTCGATGCGGAGCCCCTGCCCCGCGCCCAGGACCCCGGAGGCGACGATGCCGACCCACGAGCTCGAGTTCTCGACCTTCCCGAACGCCCACTACGTCGACCTCATGCCCTACCAGTACGGGCGCGAGACCTGCGAGCCGGGCCACGCCTTCGGCCCCGCGCGCCGCAGCCACTTCCTCTTCCACTACATCATCTCCGGGCGCGGGCTGCTCATGTCGAGCGACGAGGGGGGCGTCAAGAGCGACCACCGCCTCTCCGAGGGCGAGGGCTTCCTCATCTTCCCCAACCAGGTGAACACCTACGTGGCGGACCTCGACGACCCCTGGGAGTACATCTGGGTGGAGTTCGACGGGATCCACGTGCGAGACGAGCTCGAGGAGGTCGGGCTCACCGACTCCTCCCCCGTCTACCGTTCAATCTCGAGCGAGCTGCGCGACCGGATGGTCGAGGAGATGCGCTACCTCGTCTCGAACCGCGACGCCTCGGCCCTGCACCTCATCGGGCACACCCACCTCTTCCTCGACTACCTCCTGCGCTCCGTCGACCACGAGGCCGAGCAGGCGCCGAGCAAGATCCAGGGCTTCTACATCCGCGAGGCCATCGACTTCGTCAAGGAGAACTACCAGTCGGACATCTCCGTCGAGGACATCGCCAAGCGGACCGGCCTCAACCGGAGCTACTTCGGCAAGGTGTTCAAGCAGGCCACGGGCAAGTCGCCCCAGCAGTACCTCATCGGCTACCGCATGTCCAAGGCCACGGAGCTCCTCAAGCTCACGGCCCTTCCCGTGAGCGAGGTGGGGCGCGCCGTGGGCTATCCCAACCAGCTGCACTTCTCGCGCGCCTTCAAGGGCGCCTACGGCATCTCGCCGCGCGAGTGGCGCCGCCAGAACGCCCGCGCGTGACGCAGGTGCGTCGGGAACCGTCCCTCAATTCGCAGGCCCCGGTGGCGGCGCCGACGGCGTTGGCGATTCGGGGGTTATGGCAATACTCGCGGTAGCGGCGTTGGCTATTCAGGGGTTATGGCAATGCTCGCGCTGCCACAGCCCCGGGTTTCACAACATGCCGAGAAGAACGCCCAGTCGGCTCCCAACCAGCGCTGCCATAACCCAGATTGAAACAACGCCCAAAGCCCGGGGATTGCCACGACCCCCGATTCCGCAGCGCTCGCGGGAGGGGCGCGGCGACGCCCTCACCCGACGGCGCGCTAGAATCGGTGCGGCGCGCCCTCGCGGCGCTCGAACGTCCAGACGCCCTCGAAGCCCAGCTCCGCGAGCTCGCGGTACGCCAGGCGCAGGTACGAGCCCAGGTGCTCCGGCCGGTGGGAGTCCGACCCCACGGTCACGACGGTACCGCCGAGGTCGCGATAGAGCTCGAGGACCTGGCGCGAGGGCTGGAAGTCGTCAAGTCCGTAGCGGATGCCGGAGGTGTTGACCTCGATGCCCTTCCCGTCGTCGATCACGCGGCGCAAGATCTCCGCCACGACGTCGCGCACGTTCTCGAAGGGGTAGTCGCCGAACGGGTCGTAGCGGCGGATGAGGTCGAGGTGCCCGAGGACCGTGTAGTCGCGGAAGCGCTCCACGACGCCGAGCAGCTCCTCGTAGTAGGCGCGGTGGATCTCCTCCTGGGTACGACCGCGTTGGAAGTCGCCGTTCCAGAACTCGAGGTTGTCCACCTGGTGGATGGAGCAGATGACAAAGTCGAGCCGCTCTCCCAGGGTGCGGACGAGCGCGTGGTTCTCCCCGATCGTGGACGTCTGGACACCCAGCTCGAGGCCCGCGCGGAGCGCGACCTTGCCGCGCAGCTCCTCCCGCACGCGGTCGAGCTCGTCCAGATAGGGAACGTAGGGGCAGTTGGTGACCGGGCGGCCGTCCTCGAAGCGGGCGCCGTCCGGCTGGTTCCACTCGGGCTTCACCCCGTAGTCGACGTGCTCGGTGAAGCAGAGCTCGTCGAGGTTGAGGCGCACGGCGTCGAGCGCCACCTGACGGAGCGGGTACGTCGAGTCGTCCGAGAACCCGGTGTGGACGTGATAGTCGGCAAGCATGCGGCCCCCTACTCCAGGTAGCGGCCACGCAGCTCGGCGAGGTCGGCGTCGGTGACCCCCAGCGCCTCGCGGGCGTAGCCCTCGACGCCGCCGAACTCGCGCATCACCGCCGCCACGGCCGCGCGGATGAAGCGGACGTTTGCTGCCGTGCGCTCGTCAGAGGGGACGTCGGTGTAGAGGTTGGTGGCGAGGTAGTCTTCCTCCATCGCCTCCGAGGGCACGCCGAGAAGGGCCTCCACCAGCATGCTCGCCATGCCGCAGCGGTCGCGGCCCACGTGGCAGTGCCACAGCGTCGCGCCGTCCGCAGTCTCGAGGACGCAGCGCAGAAAGGTGCGATAGGCCGCGATGCCGGACTCCCCCAGCAGGATGTGCGGGTACACCAGCTCCATGAAGCGCGCGGGGTCGTCCTCGTCGGTGCGGGCGGCCTCGAGCTGGGCGCGCGCCTCGGCGCTCTGCGAGATGCCCGCTATGGCGTCGCGCAGCACGTCGGCGTGCACGTAGCGCACGCCCGGCATGCGCTCCATGCGGTCGGGGAACTCCACGAGCTCGTCCTCGCCGCGCAGGTCGACGACGCAGCGCAGGTGATAGTCCTCGATGAGGCGCCGGCAGTCCCCCGAGGTGGCAAAGTAGAGGGTGCCCGAGCGCAGAAGCAGCCCGGGGCGCACGCGGCGGCCGTCGGCGGTGAGAAGACCGCCCAGGTCGCGCGTGTTGGGCAGGCCCTCGAAGTCGATGAGGCCGTGCTTGGGTCGTGCGTCGCGGCGCGTGGCATCCGTCATGTGCGTCCTTTCCGGGTTGTCGGCGTCACATTATACGAGTCCGACGTCACGCGCGCGTAAGGGGCGGAGGGGCGGGGCGCCCGAAGGGTCGGGGTTCTTCTCCCCTGCCGGCGTCGGGGGGCAATGCCCAGAAGCTCGCGGATTTGCCGCGGCGGGACTGAGCGCGCTTGCCGTCGGCGGCGCGCCCCTCTCGGCATGTTGCGAGATCGGGGCTTTTGGCAATTTCCGGCCGGTCGGCGTCAACGAATTTGGGGTTATGGTAATGCTCGTCCTGCCATAACCCCAAATCCCGCAACATGCCGAGAAGAACGACCAGTTGGCGCCCAGCCGCGACTGCCATAACCCCCAAAACGACAGCGTCCGCAAGGCGGAGATTGCCATGACCCCACTTTCGGCAACGCATGAGAGGGGCAACGGCGCCGCGCGACTTCGCGATGACGGAGATCCCGTGGCCACCTCTTCGAAGACGGCTCTCCGGCGGCGTCACACCTCGCCGGTCTCGAGGATGCGGTCGAGGGCGGCCTCATCGAGCACGGGCACGCCGAGGGACTGGGCCTTGGTGAGCTTGGAGCCGGCGGCCTCCCCCGCCACCACGTAGCTGGTCTTCTTTGAGACCGAGCCCGTGACCTTGGCGCCAAGGGCCTGAAGCGCGGCCTTGGCCTCGTCGCGCGTGCGGCGCTCGAGCGTGCCCGTGAGTACGAAGGTGAGTCCCGCGAGCGTCTGCGGGCGCTCGGGCTCCGTGCGCTCCTCCTCCAGGACCACGCCCGCCTCGCGCAGGCGCTCCACCACAGCCACGTTCTTCTCGATGGAGAAGAACTCGCGCACGCTGGCGGCGATCTTGGGACCGATGCCGTCCACCTGGGCGATGTCCTCCTCGGTTGCCGCCGCAAGCGCCTGCATGCTCCCGAAGTGCCCTGCGAGCTGGCGCGCCACGGTGGCGCCCACGTGGCGGATGCCCAGGCCGAAGAGCACGCGCGCGAGGCCGCGGCCCTTGGACTCCACGACCTGCGCCATGATCTTGGCCGCGATGACGGGACCGACCACGATGTCGGAGCCGTCCACGGCCTGTCGGCCGGTCCAGACCTCGGCGAGCGCCTCCTCGGTGAGCCTGTCGTAGAAGTCGGCCACGTCGGCGAGCAGGCCCTGCTCCACCATGCGGGAGACGATCTCGTCGCCGAGGCCGTCGATGTCCATGGCCGTGCGGCTGCCCCAGTGGATGAGGCGCTCGGTTGCCTGCGCGGGGCAGTCGATGGAGACGCAGCGGTAGGCGACCTCGCCCTCCTCGCGCACGACGGGGCTGCCGCAGGAGGGACAGGTCTCGGGCATGTGGAACTCGGGCGCGCCCTCGGGGCGCAGCTCGAGCACGGGGCCCACGACCTCGGGGATGACGTCGCCGGCCTTGTGCACCACGATCGTGTCGCCCACGCGGACGTTCTTGCGGGCGATCTCGTCGACGTTGTGCAGCGTCGCGCGGGCGATCGTGGAGCCGGCCACGGTCACGGGGTCGAACTCGGCGACGGGCGTGAGCACGCCGGTGCGCCCCACCTGCACGCGGATCTCGCGCAGGACGGTGCGCTTCTCCTCCGGCGGGAACTTGAACGCGATGGCCCAGCGCGGGGCACGTGCCGTGAAGCCGAGCGCCTCCTGGGAGGCGAAGGAGTCCACCTTCACCACCACGCCGTCGATGTCGTAGTCCAGGTCGTCGCGGTGCGCGAGGGCGTCCTCGCAGTAGGCGTGGACCTCCGCGGCGGAGATGCAGCGCTTGAAGTGCGGGTTCACGGAGAAGCCGCAGTCAATGAGCCACTGGAGGAAGTCGTGCTGGGTGTGGACGTCGATGGGCGCCTCGTCCGCGACGGCGTAGATGAAGGTCTCGAGGTCGCGGTGGGCGGTCACCTTGGGGTCCTTCTGGCGGAGGCTGCCCGCGGCGGCGTTTCTCGGGTTGGCGAAGGGCGCGGTGCCGGCGGCGTCGGCGTCCTCGTTCAGGCGCTGGAAGCTGTGGCGCGGCATGTAGACCTCGCCGCGGACCTCGACGGAGCGGCCGAGGCCGCCGTCCGCGAGGCGCGCCAGGCCAGCGGGCGCGAGCGAGCGCGGGATGTCGCCGATCGTGAGGACGTTGGCCGTGACGTTCTCCCCCGTCGTGCCGTCACCGCGCGTGGCGGCGCGGACGAACTGGGCGTCCCGGTAGGTGAGCGCGACGCCGAGGCCGTCGATCTTGAGCTCGCAGGTGTAGGCGACCGGATGCTCCGGCGTGGCGCCGAGGGCCTCGTCCGTGCGCGCGAGCCACTCGTCCAGCTCGGCGAGGTCCATCGCGTCATCCATCGAGTACATGCGCGCGGCGTGCGTCACGGGCTCAAACTGCTCGGAGACGTAGCCGCCCACGCGCTGCGTGTAGGACTCGGGCGTGACGAGCTCGGGATGGGCCCTCTCAAGGGCAAGGAGCTCCTGAAGCTGCCGGTCGAACTCGGCGTCGGTCATCTCGGGGTCGTCGAGCGCGTAGTAGGCGTAGGCGGCGTGCGCGAGGATGCGGTTGAGCTCGGCGTGGCGGGCGCGCGGGGTCGTCGCCGGCGCCGCGGCCTGGGGCTGCCCCATCGGGGCGTCATCCCCGAAGAGCGACGTCTGGACCTGCACGTTCTTCTCGTCTGCCATGCGCGTTCCCTCCTGCGGGCACCGGGTTTCTCGGGCATCAATGGTAGCGCATGGGCCAGAAGGCGGGCGATGCCACGCGGAAACGTCGGAAGCGAAAAGACGGCGAGAAGAACCGACGGGTCGTTGCCCACGACGCTCGCCGGCCGCAGCCGACCGCCCGCGGAAAAGGACTGCCGCCTCCCGACCCCTGGCGGACGCCCTACCAGCCCCGTCAGTGAACGGTGTGCGAACCGTCAGACAACCCAGCCGGGAACTGGC
>NZ_SJOU01000026.1 GCF_012027725.1 Olsenella sp. SW781
CCCCTTTGTCTCACCCGCCCCCCTGTCTCACGCCCCCCTCCGTCTCGCCAGGCTAGAGCGCGTCGGCGCGCAGCGCCTCCACGAGGTTCATCGCGTGCGTCTTCCTGAGCGCGTAGATGGCGCTCGCGGCGAGGACGGCCACCACCAGGGCAAACGCCACGGCGATGTGCGCCCAGGGCACCGCGGGCGTGATCCCGCTCACGGAGAGCGACATCGCCTGCCACAGGAAGAGCTCCACGACGAGCGAGAGCAAGGCGCCGAGCGCGAGCCCGCGCAGCGCGTAATCGGCGCACTCCACGAGGATCATCCGCCGGAACGCGCGCTCGCCCATGCCGGCGGAGCGCAGCGCGGCGAACTCGCGCGCGCGCAGCATCATGCCCGAGGCGATGGTGTTGAAGACGTTGGCCACCGCGATGAGGGCGAGAATGGCGGCGAAGCAGTACAGGAAGACGCGCACCGTGAACGACACCGCGCGGGCGTCGCGCTGGACGGCGGCGAGGTTGGTGGTCCCGAGCGACTCCACGCCGGGCAGGCCGGTCGCGACGTCGGTCATCCCCCTCAGCGCCTGGGAGGCGTCGGCACCCTCGGCGAGGCGCGCGTAGAAGTTCGCCCAGGTCGTCTGGCGACCCTGGCGGAGCGCGTCGAGGGCGCTCGCGGACGCGCGGACCGCCCGGGCGGGCATCACGAGCGTGGGGAACTGCGCGCGCATCTGCGCCGCCGCCACGGGAAAGTCCCTCCCGAGGTCGTCGGGGACCACGGTCGTGGGAACCTCCGCGACGACGCTCGCGACCTCGCTCACGGGGAGCTCGATACCCTCGGCGCCGTCCGACTCCGAGAGCGGCGGGTAGTAGGCGCTCGCCTCGTCGATCCCCCAGGAGACGAGGGGGTCGTCATAGCCCTCCCTGCCCTCGAGGACGAGGAGCTCGACGGTGCCCGTCGTTCCGGCGGCCAGCGCCTGGCGCGTGCCGTAGCGAACCCCGTCGTTCACGTCCACGGTTCCGACGAGCAGGGCGGAGAGGCGCGCGGGGTCGGCCGCCTCGGGGGAGACGTGCCCTGCCTCCGCGAGCGCGCGCCAGGTGGCGTCGTCGACGAGGTGCACGTTCGCGGTGGCGATCCCGTCCGCGGCGACGGCGAGGCTGCCCGCGAGCTCCCCGCCCGCGTCCGCGGACGCGTTCCAGCCGAGAAGCCCTCCCGAGAGGCGCACGGTCGTCGACGACTCGCAGACGTAGGCGGCGCCCTCGACGCCGTCGAGCGCGGCGATTCCCTCGAGCACCTCGTCCGCCCCGTCGAGGACTGCGGAGCGCTCGGGGGCCTCCAGCGCGTCGGACTCGTCGGCGGCCACGAGCTCGAGGTCGAAGCCGGTCACGGTGAAGGGGCTCGCGCCCGACGCGCCCGAGAGCATGTCTCCCGTCACGCCCGCCGTCACGAGCAGCGCCACCGAGACGGCGAGGGAGACCACGGCCACGCGCGCCTTGCCCGCGCTGGCGGCGAGCGTGCGCCGCGCGAGAAACGCCGGGACGCCGCCGAGGCGCGCTGCGAGCCCGCGCGGCCTGCTGCCGTCCTCCGAGAAGTCGTCCATGGCACGGCGACGGCGCGAGAAGGCGCGGTGCAGCCGCCTGCCCGGCCGGACGTCGCGCGAGCCGCGGATGGCGTCGACGGCGGAGACGCGTCCCGCGCGGAGCGCCGGCACCGCGGCGCTCACGAGCAGCGTCGCGGAGGCGAGAAGCACCGTGAGCCAGAGGCACCACGGGCGCACGACGAGCGTCACGGCGGTGTCGGTTCCCACGATGCGCGCCCAGCCGGTGCCGGTGACGGCGAAGGCGGCCGCGGCGCCCGCGATTCCGAGCGCCACGCCGAGCGGTATACCCACGAGCCCGAGCGCCCCCGCCTCCACGAGGACGGCGCCCCTCAGCTGGCGCCGTGAGGCGCCGAGCGAGGAGAGCAGGCCGAACTGGCGCGTGCGCTCCGAGACGGAGATGGTGAAGGCGTTCGAGATGAGGCTCACGGCGGCGACGACGATCACCGTCGCGAGCGTGGCCGCGAACATGCCGAGGCTGTCGAAGACGCGCCGGTCTCCCGTGAGCCCCTCGTAGACGAGAAGGCCGCCGTTCAGGACCGTGGGCCGTGCGCCCGCGGCGGGGCGCACGGTATTCACGAGGGAAGTGAGCTCCTCGTAGCTCGCGCAGCTTGTCGAGAAGTACGCGTCGGTGCGCGTCGAGGCGGCGCCGCCCGTGTCGCCCGCGCTCACGTAGGCCACGGTGCCCGGGAGTGACCAGTCGGGCTCGACAAACCCGACGACGGTGTAGGAGCGCGGCGCAGAGACGCCATCGAGGGTCTCGGCGATCTGGACGGGCTCGACGTTGGGGGTGCCGTCGGGGTCGGTCCCCTCGATGACGCTCTGGTACATCACTCCGGTCTCCGCGCCGACCTCCTGGCTGGTGCCGTCCTCGAAGTGGGCGACGCGCCTGCCGAGGGAGAGCGTGACCGTGGAGCCCACCTCGATCGGCCCGTCCGACGACACGCCCGCCTCCGTGCCGGGGAGCTCCGAGGCGCCCTCGGCGAGCTCAGCCCCCATGAGGCCGGAGTCAAGGGCGATCTCGCCGTCTCGCTCGGGAAGTCGTCCCTCCGCGACGGCGGGGGAGGACAGGACCTCGTAGTCGAGGTCGCCCCTGGCGCGGGCCGTGCCGCCCTGCTCCTCGGGGAGCGTCAGCACCGAGAGGTAGGTGCCCCGGCGCTCCGCGTCCTCGGCGGAGAAGGGCGCGGCCCCGAGGTCCCGTCGAAGGGCGAGCCGGTCGAGCAGATCGCCGGCGGCGTCGCGCAGGGCCTGGAGCTCGCCGTCGTCGGTCTCCCTGAACTCCACCTGCCAGACGCCGCCGCTCTCGCGGCTCTGGTTGGCGAGGCCGTTCTGGAGGCTCGTCACGCTCGTGAGCACGGCCATGAGCAGTCCCGTGGCGAGCGCGATGCCCGCCACGGTGACGGCGGTCCGCACCCGGTTGGCCGCGAGCGAGCGCAGCGTGTACCTCACGAACACGGACCGTGCAAAGGGGACACGTGCAAAGGGGACAGGCACTTTTGCACGGTCCCGTGCAAAAGTGCCTGTCCCCTTTGCACGGTCCCCCTCCGCATGCCTTGCGGGCAGGTGCTTGGCCGCCATGGCTACCTCACCCTCGTGTCGGAGGCGATGCGACCGTCCTCGAGCGCGATCACGCGGTCGGCGGAGAGGGCGATGTCCTCGTCGTGCGTGATCACGACGAGCGTCTGGCCGAGGTCCCGGTTGGACGCGCGCAGGAGCGCCATGATCTCTGCGGAGTTGCGGGAGTCGAGGTTGCCGGTCGGCTCGTCGGCGAGCACGACCGCCGGCGCGTTCATGAGCGCGCGGCCGATGGCCACGCGCTGCTGCTGGCCGCCCGAGAGCTGGTTGGGGAGGTGGTGCTCGCGCCCCTCGAGCCCGAGCGCGCGGAGCATCCCCTCGAGGCGCCCCTCGTTCACCGCGCGCCCGTCCATGAGGACCGGAAGGCACATGTTCTCCACCACGTCCAGAACGGGGACGAGGTTGTAGAACTGGTACACGAGGCCCACCTCGCGCCGGCGGAAGACCGCGAGCTGCTCGTCCGTGCGCCGGAAGACGTCCTCCCCGTTCAGGAGCACCGTGCCGGACGTGGGCCGGTCCACGCCGCCCATCATGTGCAGCAGGGTCGACTTGCCCGAGCCCGAGCTTCCGATGATGGCCACGAACTCGCCGGCGGCGACGGAGAAGCTCACGTCGTCGAGGGCGGTGACGGCCGTGTCGCCGCTCCCGTATGTCTTGGTGAGGTGCTCCACCTGCAGGATGTCCATCGTCCCTCCTCGTTCTTGTCGTCAATTCTATGATGGGGGAGCGCCCCGCACGGCACGTGTCGCGCAGGTGACGGATTCGTCACCCGCCCGCTTGCGCCGCGAAGGCCGCTCGGGGCCGAACATCAAATCTCTCCGCGGATTTTTGGCTCTTTTGGGCTCTCCAGAAGGCCGGAAACGGCCAAAAATCCGCGGAGAGATTTGATATCCGAGAAGTGCCGGCGAGAAGGACCGGCGAGAAGTGCCGGCGAGAGGGACGCCCGGCGCGCGGGCGACCCTACACCGTTGCCCTGAAGAAGACGATGTCGAAGCGCGCCCCGCCGCCGGGCGCGTTACCGGCGCGGATGGAGCCGCCCTGCGCCGCCACGAGGCTGCGCGCCAGCGCGAGGCCGATGCCCACGCCGGCGGGGTCGACCTCGGAGCCGGCCGCCGCGGCCGCCGCGCCCGGCGCGGGGGCGCCGCGATAGAAGCGCTCGAACACGTGCGGGAGGTCGCGCTCGGGGATGCCGGGGCCCGTGTCCTCGACGCGCAGGCGGAAGGCGAGCGCGTCCTCCGTGCAGCTCACGCGCACCTCGCCGCCGGAGGGCGTGTGCTCGAGGCAGTTCTTGAGGACGTTCTCGAGCGCCTCGGCGGTCCAGGCGAGGTCCCCCTCGAAGCCGGCGCCCGGGCGCACGTCGCGCACGAGCGCCACGTCCGCGAGGTCGAAGGCAACGGCGAGCGGCTCGGCGGCGCGCCTGACGAGCTCCGCGCCGTCCACGCGGGTCCGTGCGAGCCTCACCACGCCCGCGTCGATGCGGGCGAGCTTGAGCAGGGACGAGACGAGCCACTCCACGCGGTCCTCGAGCCGCTCCATCGTGCGCAGCCGCGCGACCTCCGCCTCGTGCCCGCCCGCGGCGGCAAGCCGGCCGCGCACGAGCGACGTCATGAGGCCGAGCGAGGTGAGCGGGGTCTTGAGCTGGTGCGATACGTCGGCCAGCGCGTCGGCGAGCGCGTTCTTCTCACGCTCGAGGTCCTCGGCGGCGAGGGTGAGCCTGCTCGTCATCTTGTCGAGCTCGGAGGCGAGGATCGCGAGCTCGCCCTCGCGCATGCGCTCGAAGCTCACGTCGCGCCCGCCGTGCAGCGCCTCGTCCACCTGCTCCGCGAGCCGGGCGAGCGCACGGTAGCGGGCCCTGGTCGCGAGGAGCAGGACGACGAGCAGCGCCGCCGTCGCGCACCCGACGCAGGCCGCCGCGCCGGCGCCCGCGACGAGCCAGGACGCGAGCGCGCATGCAGCCCCCACGGCGAGGAACGCCGCGACGGTCCGGAACACCTCGCGGTTCCTGCCGATCACGCGGCGCCCTCCCCGCCGGCCCGGTACCCCAGGCCGCGGACGGTGACGATGAGCTGCGGGTCGGACGGGTCGTCCTCGAGCTTGTCGCGCAGGCGCTTGATGTAGACGGAGAGCGTGTTCTCCTCCACGTAGGCGCCCGCGTCGTCCCAGAGCGCCTCGCGCATCATGTCGCGCGTGACCAGCCGGCCCGCGTTCTTGGCAAAGAGGAGCAGCAGCCGGTACTCGAGCGCGGAGAGCGTGACCTCCTGGCCGTCCAGCTCAACGTGCGCGCGGTCGGGGTCGATGCTCACCCGGCCGAGGCGCAGCACCGTCCGCTCGGGGTGCGCGCGGCGGATGGCGGCGTGGATGCGGGCCACGAGCTCGCGCGGGCGGAAGGGCTTGGCAACGTAGTCGTCCGCCCCCATGGAGAGGCCCGTCACGGTGTTGAGCTCGTCGTCCGCGGCGGTGAGGAAGATCACCGGCACGTCCGGCGTCGCGGTCTTGATGGCGTTGCAGACGGCAAATCCGTTGCCCTCCGCGAGCGTGAGGTCCACGAGGGCGAGGGCGTAGCCCGCGCCGGGCCGGCAAGCGAGCTCGACGGCTCCCGCCTGGGTGGGGGAGGAGTCGACGACGAAGCCCTCGTTGGCCAGAAGCTCCGAGAGGCCCTCCACGATGAGCTGGTCGTCCTCCGCGAGAAGTATGCGCTGCATGGCACTCCCTTCGTCCCCTCCGAGTATAGGGTGGCGACGCTGCGTCCTCGCGTGACGGTTTCGTCACGTGCCTCCGCCGTGCCACCGGCACGACCGTCCGTGAACGGTATGTTTCCTGCCGGTTAGCGGTCGGAAACTATGTGGGAATCGTGGAGGCCGCCCAGATGTTGCACGCGCAACATGTCCGGGGTTCCTGCAAGCGTAAGGGGGAAACATGAACGGAATCGTCATCGTGCTCGTCGCGGCCGTGGTCCTGGTCGCCGGGTACCTGCTCTACGGCCGCTGGCTCGCGCGCACGTGGGGCATCGACGCCGAGGCCATCACGCCCGCGCGTCGCATGGAGGACGGGAAGAACTTCTCGCCCGCCTCGTGCTTCACGGCCTTCTCGCACCAGTTCAGCTCCATCTGCGGCGCCGGCCCCGTCACGGGCACCATCGCCGCGATGATGTTCGGCTGGCTGCCGGTGCTGCTGTGGGTCCTCGTGGGCGGCATCTTCTTCGGCGCCGTGCACGACTTCGGCGCGCTCTACGCCTCGATGCGCAACAACGGCAAGTCGCTCGCCCAGCTCATCGAGAAGTACATCGGCCACACCGGCCGCCGTCTGTTCCTGATCTTCTCCTGGCTCTTCACGATCATCGTGATCGCCGCCTTCGTCGACATGGTCGCGGGCACGTTCAAGGCGACCTTCGCCGCCGCGGGCGCCGTCGACGCCGCCGTCTCCTATGCGGGCGGCGCGGCCGGCACCATCTCGATCCTCTTCACCTTCGTGGCCATCGCCTTCGGCTGGATCAACCGCCGCTTCGGCCTCACCGGGTGGAAGGAGCTCCTGCTCGCCGTGGTCCTCTTCGTGGCGATGTTCGCCGTGGGCATGCAGTTCCCGGTCTACCTGGACAAGAACGGCTGGTTCGCCGTCATCATGGTCTACCTGCTCTTTGCCGCGGCCATGCCCATCCAGACGCTCAAGCAGCCGCGTGACTACCTCACCTCCATCATGATGCTCGTCATGATCGTGTGCGCCGTCATCGGCGTCTTCGTGCTCGGCGCGGGCGGCCAGGCCACCATGACCGCCCCGATGGTCGCCGACCTCGACGCCCTCGCGGCCAAGGGCAGCTACGTCTTCCCGCTGCTCTTCGTCTCCGTGGCGTGCGGCGCGCTCTCCGGCTTCCACAGCCTCGTCTCCACCAACACCTCCTCCAAGCAGGTGTCGAGCGAGAAGGACGCGCTGCCCGTGGGCTACGGCGCCATGGTGCTCGAGTCCTTCGTGGGCGTGCTCGCCATCGTCTTCGCGGCGATCATGTTCTCCGACCTCAACACCGCCGGCACGGGCCTGCTCAACAACGGCGCCGCGGCGACCCCGTTCCAGATCTTCTCGCAGGGCGTCGCGCGCGGCATGACGGCCTTCGGCGTGGACTCCACGCTCGCCACCGTCTTCATGACGATGTGCGTCTCCGCGCTCGCGCTCACGTCCGTCGACGCCGTGGCGCGCATCGGTCGCCTCTCCTTCCAGGAGTTCTTCGCCAAGAGCAACGACGCGGCCGAGGAGGCCGGCGCGGGCGCCGAGGGCGCGGCCAAGTTCTTCTCCAACACCTGGGTGGCCACCGTGCTCACGCTGGCGCTGGGCCTCGCCCTCGCCTTCGGCGGCTACAACAACATCTGGCCGCTCTTCGGCGCGTCCAACCAGCTGCTCGGCGGCATGACGATGATCATGCTCGCGGTCTTCTGCAAGTGCACCGGCCGCAAGGGCTTCATGCTCTACGTGCCCGTTGCCTTCCTGCTGGTGAGCACCTTCACCTCGCTCGTCCAGAGCATCATCGGCTGCGTGAGCGCGCTCTCCGCGAGCGGCGCGGCCGTGATCGCCACCTCGGGCCTGCAGCTCGTCTTCGCGATCCTGCTCGTGGTGCTCGGCCTCATCGTGGCATACAACTGCCTGCGCGAGCTCTTCACCAAGAGCGCGGGCTCCCTGCCCGACGAGGAGCCCGAGTGGTCCGAGCTCGGCCGGAGGAACTGCGGCGAGTAGCGCCCGTCGCTCGCCCTCCCGTGGCCCCGTCGTCCCTGGGACGGCGGGGCCTTTCTCGTGGCGGCCCCGCCTCTGGCCCCGTTGCGCCGCGGGGTCCAGCGCAAGGCCGCGAGGAGAAGGATTCGCACGGGGCCGGGCCCTGCCGCGCTGCGGGATTCGGGGTCGTGGCAGCCTGCGGCGGGGGAGCGCTGCGAGATCCGGGCTCATGGCAGCGATTGCCCTGCCATGAGCCCGGATTCCGCAACGGAGGCCGAGAGAGCCGCAGGTCGCCGTTCTTCTCGCCTGCCATAACCCCCAACGGCGCAACGCCGCGGGCCGAGGAATTGCCACGACCCCCGATTCCGCAGCGGCCGGGCGACCGCAGGGCGAGAGGGGCCCGCGACCGCCGGGCGAGAAGGACCCGCGACCGCCCGGCCCTTCCCGCCGCGCGCGGGCGCTACTGGATCCCGGGAACGCTCGGGATCGTGGCGAAGCCGGCCTCGAGCTCCTCGTCGGTAGGCACGTGGTCCTCCATCTCGCCTCGGTTGAACTTGTCGTAGGCGACCATGTCAAAGTATCCCGTGCCCGTGAGGCCAAAGAGGATGGTCTTGGCCTCGCCGGTCTCGCGGCACCTCTCGGCCTCGCGCATGGCGGCGAGAATGGCGTGCGCGCTCTCGGGCGCCGGCAGGATCGTCTCCAGCTTGGCGAACCTCTCGCCCGCCTCGAAGACGTCGGTCTGGCGCACCGCCACCGCCTCGAGGTAGCCGTCGTGCTTGAGCTTGGACACGATCGGGCTCATGCCGTGGTAGCGCAGACCGCCCGCGTGGTCGGGGCTGGGGATGAAGCCGTTTCCGAGCGTGTACATCTTGCACAGCGGGCAGGTCTGGCCCGTGTCCGCGAAGTCGTAGGCGTAGCGGCCGCGCGTGAGCGAGGGGCAGCTCGCGGGCTCCACCGCGACAAAGCGCGTGCCGGGTCGCTCACCGCGCAGCTTGTCGCGCATGAAGGGGGCGATGAGACCGCCGAGGTTGGAGCCGCCGCCCGCGCAGCCGATCACGATGTCGGGGTACTCGCCGATCGCGCGCAGCGCCTCGTAGCTCTCGAGGCCGATGACGCTCTGGTGCAGCACCACCTGGTTGAGGACGCTGCCGAGCTGGTAGCGGCCGCGGTTCTCGGGCACGTGCAGCGCGCGCTCGACGGCCTCGGAGATGGCGGTGCCGAGCGATCCTGTGGAGTCCGGGTGCGCGGCGAGGATGCGCCGGCCCGCCTCGGTCGTCTCGCTGGGAGACGGCGTTACCGTGGCGCCGAAGGTCTCCATGATGTTGCGACGGAACGGCTTCTGCTCGTAGGAGCACCTGACCATAAAGACGTCGAGGTCAAGGCCGTAGTGCGCCGCAGCCTCGGCGAGCGCGGTGCCCCACTGGCCGGCGCCCGTCTCGGTGGTGATGTTGGTGAGGCCCTGCGCCGCGGCGTAGTAGGCCTGCGCGAGCGCGGAGTTCAGCTTGTGCGAGCCGCTCGTGTTGTTGCCCTCGAACTTGTAGTAGATGTGCGCGGGCGTGCCCAGCGCGCGCTCGAGGTTGTACGCGCGGCAGAGCGGGCTCGGCCGGTAGACCTTGTACATCTCGCGGACCGGCTCGGGAATCTCGAAGTAGGCGGTGTCGTCGTCGAGCTCCTGGTCGATAAGGGCGTCGGCAAAGACGGGGGCGAGGTCGGCGTGGGTGGCCACGGCGCCCGTCGGCAGGCGCATGGGCTCGGGCTTCTCGGGCATGTCGGCGCGCAGGTTGTACCAGGCGGTCGGGATCTGCTGCTCGCTGAGGTAGGTGCGGTAGGGGGTGGTGCCGGTCATGACGCGCTCCTTTCGTGGTTGCTCTTCGCGGCGCACAAGAAAAGGGCCCCCGGAACTGAGTCCGAGGGCCCTTATGCATGCGCGAGTGGCCTCGTCAGTCCGAGAGGGGAGTCGTCCTTGTCCACCACCACGCGCGAGCGCCAGCGAGCTGCTGGGCGCCGAGAAGTGCGATGTGCGCGAGGCGGGTCATGGGTCTCGTCCTTTCGGTGACGGTTGAGGGCAGCTTACCCGGCCGGTGTTTCGCGCGTGTTGCCGGCTGGAAACAAGTCGGCCGCCGTGACGTCGCGCGCGGGCCGGCGCAGGAGGGCCCGGGCGGCGCGCTCGTCGGGGTACGCGCGGGCGAGAAGGACGTGGAACCGCTCGTTGTGGCTGGGCTCCAAAAGGTGCGTGAGCTCATGGGCCACGACGTAGTCCAGGCAGGCGGGCGGGTAGGCGGCAAGTCGGACGTTGATGCGGATGCGCCCCGTCCCGGGCGTGCAGGAGCCCCAGCGCGTGGACATCGCGCGCAGCTGCCAGCCGGAGGCACGGGCGCCCACGGCCGCCTCCATGCGCGCGACGACCGCGGGCAGGCGGCGGGCGAGCTCGGCCCGGTAGACCTCGTCGGGGGCGGTGCCCTCGGGGAGCGGGGCGAGCCGGCCCCAGAGGGGGATGAGCCCGTCTTCGGGCGTGGCCTCGGCAGCATGTGCCAGGCGCCGGGCGACGTGCCGGCGGAGCCACTCGGCGTGCCCGTCGAGGAAGCGCTGGGCCTCGGCGAGCGTGACGCGCGGCGGGACGGAGAGATGCGCGGTGCCGTCCGCGCGCACGCGCAGGTTGAGCCGGCGCACGCGCCTGCGCTCGACCTCGACGGCGACGCCGTGCGGTCCGCCCGCGAGGAGCGTCCGCTTTGTCAGGTTCCTCTCCATGCGGGCATTGTAGCGTGCCCGGGCGGGGCCGGTCTCATGACGGACGTCCCCGTCGCCTCTGTCGGTCCTCCCTCGTCGAGCTTAATTGCTATTTATTTTGTGGCATTTATGGGGAGGGAGGGGAACGGGGCCCCGGAGCACGTAGGCTCGAGGGAGGAACACGAGAAGGGAGACGGACCATGTCCAGCAACGACATTCGGGTGACGCACGGCGACGTCGCCGCAACGACGAGCCCCGAGGCCCAGGCGGAGGTCGAGCGCGCCCGCCTCGAGCTCATGGCGGAGCTCTGCTCCCTCGGGTCCACGATGACGTCCGCGATGGACGCCGCCCCGGGCTTCGTCCCCTGCGGGCACGCCTTCGGGGAGCTCGTCGAGGGCCTCTGCGCCGCGACGGGGTCCGATGACGAGCGCGAGCTCGCGGCCGCCGGGACGTCCGCGCGCGCCCGCGCCGAGCACGTGAGCGAGCACCGCGGCGTCGCGCTGGGAGCGGCGGTGTTCCCCATGCTCGACGACGCGCGCGCCGCGCTGCTGTTCGCCACGATCCGGGGCATCGCCGCGGACGCCCGGCGCGCGGCGCGCGTCGGGAGGTCGGACGACGGCGTCAACGCGCTGCTCGCCAACGCGCTCTCGGCGCTCGGGGCCGGGACGGTCGACGACGACCTCCTGGTCAGGGCCGGCCGTGCGGCGTACGCCGCTGGGGCGCTCGTGGGCACGGCCCGCTAGCGGGGCGAGGAGGGGGCGCTGCCCCCTCCCATCGCCAGGGTGATGGTGAGGGTGGCCCCGTCGAGGCGGGCGGAGAGGGACATCCCCTGGGCCTCGGCGAGCTTCGCGGCGACGGAGAGGCCGAGGCCCGAGCCCACCGTGGCGCGCGAGGCGTCGGCCTGGTAGAACCGCTCGAAGAGGCGGTCGGCGTCGATGGCGGAGGGGTCAGCAACGGGGTTGGAGAACTCAACGGCGACGCCGTCCTTCTCGCCATCCCTCTCACCCGCCGCCCGCGCGCGCACCGAGAGCGGCCCCGAGCCGTGCCGGAGGGCGTTGGCCACGAGGTTCTCCGCGATGCGCGAGAGCGCCTCGGCGTCGGCCTCCACCATGACGTCCCCGCAGGTCAGCTCGGGCTCCCAGCCGCGCCTCTCGAACTCGGGGTAATGGCCGAGAAGGGCCTGCTCGAGCACCGGGCGCAGGGCGACCGGCCCCAGCTCGAGCGGGGTGTCCGGGTCCGCCGCGCGGGCGTACGAGAAGAGCTCGTCCAGAAGGCCCGTCATCGCCGCCAGCCTCGCGTCG
>NZ_SJOU01000027.1 GCF_012027725.1 Olsenella sp. SW781
ATTTTTCGTCACGGTATCCGAGAAATACGCGGATAACACTCCCATCCGCTTCCAAGCTGATGGGTTCAATTGGGGATAGGGCCTTTTTGTGCCAGAAATCCGCCATACAGTTCAGGTCTCTAAGTGCAAGCCTTAGGCGCATAAGGTCTTTGAAGAAGACGATCGCCCTCTCTTCTCGCCCTATGTAGTCCACACGCTCATTTGAGTTGTCGGACTCGTTCAGCTCTGCCGCCAGAAGTGAGAATTCCCTCATCAAGGTATCGCGGACGTCAAACCAGCTTGAGTAATCACAATCAAGAAGTTCTGAAAGCCTTTTCAAGCGATTACTTGCGGCGTTCAGGTCGCTTTTAATCTGCTCCACTTCACAGCTAACCGCTTTGAAAAGAGCCTTGTTTTCATCGAATGAAGGGTTAGTGGGAGCATTCGATAGACTCTCCTTGGCCTCCTCAAGCCTTGTATCCGTTTCCGAGAGACACTCCCGCAGCCTATCGAGTTTTATCTTGTCGCTTCTGGGGACAGAAGAAGGTGTTTCGATGGTGATGCCGGAGGGCTCTGCATTGTCCAGATAATCAATCGAAACAGACCCGGAAGAATAACGCCCCGTGAACGCCTTGAGGAGCTGAGCCTGCAAATCGATTATCTTCTTGAGTTCGCTGATTGCTTCCGCGGAGCTTTTCTCGGCGTGCTCTCTTTCTGGACCAATTATCTGCCTAAGCGACGGTATCGAGTCGTACGACTCTTTTCTGAACAGGCCGGCGAGTTCTCCTTGCCCGAGATAGAGACAAGTGGGAGGGTCCGATGAAGGTGTTCCTCCAATCTTCGTATACCTGATGCTGTCTGCATTTATAAGCGATCCATACGACCCCAGTTCTTTATTTGCGAGAATGTGCGCCAGCATGCTCTTACCACTGCCTCGCGATCCCACTATCCCGTTGAAGCCCGGTGCAAAGCGGAGCTCTCTTTTGTGTGCATTGCCATCTTTATCCCAAACTTCGAATGTCAGGGATTCCAAGAAGTTTCTAGTGTTGTGCTGGGGAAGCTCGGGGCAATCTTTCGAGATTCTTATTCTGCTTTTCGGATCGCTTGTTGCCAGCAGAAGAGAGTCGAGGTCGCCGTCGAAATCAATCCATGAGAACCGCTTTCCGATATCCTCCAGCTTCTTTGCGTCGCTGAAAAAAAGGGCGGAGAGCGTCGTCGCTAGGTTATTCTCCATCGCCAAAGAGATGCGGTCGCGGCTTTTTTGCCCTCCCTCAACCGCCATACCGTGGCTGTAGTAGAAGAGTCGATCCTTGTATTCATCATTCTCGTGTATAAAATGTCCGTTCGCATCGCATGGCGGAAGGTAATCGGACAGATTCCTACTGCCCTTGTACTCGTGAGGCACAAAGAAGTGCGATATGTGTGACAGCTTCTCTTGCATATCCTCGAGGTATATGGCCTTACCTCTGGTCAGCGATGAGTAGTCTCTGCGCGTTATCTTCCCCGACTCAACCTGCTGCACTGTGCTCGCATCTACAATCTTCGCCTCAAGAATCAGCTCATCAATACAATGCGACAGCTCTTTTGCGTCAGATAACGAAGTCCAAATCAGAGCATGAAAATAGTCATCTTCACCCTTGCTGCTGATTACGAGATGATGCCTCTTTATTGTCTCGGGTTTGAGTTTCAAATTAAGCTCTACCCCTGCAAGTAACGTCTTGCATTTTGCGAGCATTGCCTTTGAAAGACAGTCGAGTAAACCTACATCAACGCTGTTGTGGTCTGTTATGGCAACCACGTCTAAGTCGCTGTCCAAGATGGCTTTGCAGAAGTCTGTTTCAGAATAAGGCCTGCTGTAACACGAGCTTGAATGTACGTGGAGATCGCACCTCTTAAACGTATTCTCTCTCAGCCTGCCCTCACTCACGACAGCATCCCTTACCTTCTCATTAGACATATGCGCAGAATATGCGCTTTGTTTATTCTCCCACATCCGTCTATTGAAAGTCCTCTTTTGTGACATCCCTAGACAATGCCCGCAGCGATAAGTTTGCGGGCGCTTTGCCCGCCTTACGGAAAGGACGGGCAGATGGATGGCTTGCAGGACGAGGCGAGGCTCGAGGGGCAGGCTGCGGTGCAGGGGCCGCAGGGCGCTCCGGCGCAGGTGAGCGGCGACGATGGCACCGCCGTGGGCATCAAGGTCGATGACGGCGTCACCCAGGTGCGCAAGGATTGCGAGGCGGCGCTCGCCGAGCGCGACGCGCGCATCGCCGAGCTCGAGGGCGAGATCGCGGAGGCGGCCAAGACGGCCGAGAGCGCCGAGGCGCTCCGCAGGGAGATGGACGAGCTGCGCCGCAGGGGCGACGAGGAGCGCGTCGGCTTCGAGCTGCAGCTCGCGGGTGCGCGCAACGTCAAGGCGGCGCGATCCCTTCTCGCCGACCACGACAACGACATCGACAATCTCAGGGCCGCGGAGCCCTGGCTCTTCTCGGCCTCTTCCGCGCCTGCGCCTACGGGTGCGGCGGGCCTCCCGCGCGCCGGGGCCGCAGGGGCCGACGAGTCCACGTAGATGAGCCGCTGGTGGAAGATCGCCGGCCTTCCCGAGAGCGAGGAGTAGCAGATGGCAAACAGCATCGCGTACACCAAGAACTACACGGCCGTCCTGGACGAAGTCTACAAGCGTGCGGCGTGCTCGACGTGCCTGAACTCGCCGCGCCGCATGGCGCGCGCGGGGCGCAATGCCAAGGAGATAATGGTCCCGAAGATCGGGGTGACGGGGCTCGGCGACTACACCCGCAACGTGGGCTACGAGACCGGGTCGATCACCTACGAGTTCGAGACCAAGACGTTCAACTACGACCGCGGCATCAAGCTGCTCGCAGAGGCGACGTTCGCCGAGGAGGGCTTTTCGGATGTTGTGAACAAGGACACGCGCACTTCGCCTCGCGTCACGATGAACGCGATTGGCAAGATGGAAGTGTCGACGGGCTCGTGCTAACGGGGGTGGCCGCGCCTGAGGCGGGGTGGGAACAACCTACGCGAGCCGGCGTGCGGGCTATCAGTACATTAAAATCGGCGGTGTGGGCAGCGCCGGGGCCTCACCGCGGGGCCCCAAGAAACCACCCCTCCGGCTCGTGCGGCGCAGGCGCGCACGAGCCGGAGGGGTGGCAAGCCGCCGGAACAGTTGGGGATGAGCCTATCGTGCGGTCGACGCAAGGGGCGAGCTTGACAGGCTACCGTTCGTCCCGATTTCCCCAGTACTCCTCATGCGACTCGTAGATGTTCGCCGAGGAAATGCTGTTCTTGTGTCCACACTCGGTGCACTCCCATACGTACTTATGGTCATCGAATCCCGGCTGTACGTTTAGATACGCGCCGCATCTGTCGCAATACCAATCTACGTCTGGAAATCTCTCGTTCATGCTTCCCCCTCGCTGCCTTGTCTTATTGCTAGGCAGTTGCTTCTCCTGCCTGACTGTCCCCAAGAGTTTCTTCCGCTATGATTTTGACGAGCACTTCCTGTGCCCTTTCTGCCTCCTCTTTGGCTTTCTTTCTATTGTTGATATATCCCTTTACCTTGTCGTATCCCCATTTTGCTCCGGCTCCGATTAGTGCGGCGGCGCCCAGCCAGGGAATCATATCCATCCTTCCCTCCGTTCGGGCATTCGATGTGATGGTCTCTATCATTTTCTGGGGGCCACCCATTTGCTTTGCCATACTTGTTAGTTCTGCATAGGGCCACTCTTGCATTCTTCCTCCTGTCTTCCTGCTGCTTTTATTCATTTGGAAGGTCAAGCCCTCCTTCAGCATTGACGTCATCCAGCTCTTCATATCCAGCGAATATGGCTATCGCTTTCGCTGCATACTCGCAGCCTTCCTCGCTAAGCCGTGCTCTCGAAATTACGGCGCTGTCACCAAAACTGGTTAACGACGCCATGTTGTGGCGCGCGAATATTGGGAGTGTCAGCTCATGGCCTTGTGCCGCCGCCAACTCCTCTTCGGCCTCATACAGCGCTCTAACCAGTGCCTGAACATAGGGGTCGTGCGGGTCAAGGCTTCTTTTCGAAGCAATGATCTGCAGTAGAGCGTTCATCGCAATCGATGCCTTTAGATCTTCCTCACTTTCAAGAAAGCCAAGATCGCCAGACATTATCGTGCGCATGAACTCAAGGAACGCATTCTCTTTCGGCTCGCCCACTAGGAGCTCCATAAGCACGGCGGCGAGCTCCTCAGCGGCGGAGTCAGCATCGTCGGACACGATGGCGCGCTTTGCGCTCTCCTGAAAGTCGTCGTATTTCTCTAGACCTCGTTTCGGCCAGGTCGGTATTCTTCCCGCCTGCTTTATCTCCTTCAGGTAGCGGATGTTCCTCTCAATCTCGTTGCGTTGGGCCTCGAGTACAGAGAGGCGCTCCGTCAGCCCCTTGCGGATGTCAAGTTCGCCGCCCTCGATAGCCTCGCGCAGCTCCTTGTGAGAGAAACCGACACCCGTTAGAACTTTGAGCATCCAGATGTATTCGACTTCTTCCTTCGTGTACTCACGCCAGGTTTCACGTCTATGCGGAAGCAAGCCCTTCCTTTCGTAGACCCTAAGGGTCGATCTCTTGATTCCGAGGTTTTCCTCTATCCATTTCGGCCCGTACTTCATGTCTCCTCCTCTCAGTCTGGATTGTACGAAAGTTGCACTGGTGCAAGTCAAGAAGATCTTTTACAAACTATTCGAACCCGGTTCTTATCCTCTTCGTGAACTCTTTTGTGAAGCGACGGAAGGCGACACTTCGCAACTTATCTGCAGCTAGACATGCCCGTTTGTGACCATCGTCGAAACTCCCCCAGAGGGCGGGGCGTTCCCGTCCGGGGAGGAGACGCGCATGGAGTCGGTGATCGCAGCGCTCGTTGCGGGGGTGCTCACCCTCGCGGGGGTGCTCGTGTCCAACTCGCGCAGCCGCGCGGTCATGGAGGTCAAGATCGACAGCCTGACACGTCAGGTCGAGGGGCACAACTGCCTCATCGAGCGCACCTACGCCCTGGAGCAGGACGTCGCCGTCGTGAAGGCGGAGATCGAGAGCATGTGCCGAAGGAGAATCGTGCTGGGGTTAAGCTGATACTGTGCTGTCGCAATACAGGACACCGCGTATGCATCACGGCCGGAGCCTGTGAGGACAAGGAGCTCCGCGTTCTTCTCGCTCGCATCCACGCTCTCGACGTCTCCGTCGTGAACCCGCTGCTCATGTCCTTCTTCGAGGACTATGTTGGCGATGCCCTCTCGCATGGCGACTTTGCCTCCATGCTGAGGGCCACGGAGAGCTACCTCTTCCGTCGCTCTGTGTGTGACGTTGCGACGAACAGCCTGAACAAGTTCTTCTCGTCCGTAATCGCGCGGCTGAATGCGGTGCGGGACGACGGCGGCAACATCCGCGAGGCCTATGAGGCGATTCTCCTGGGAGAGGAGGGGACGGCTCGACGCATGCCGAGCGACGCGGAGTTCGAGCGGGCGCTCAGGACGCGCGACTGCTATGCGTTCAAGCGCGGCTTCTACCTGCTTACTACGCTCGAGAACAGCTGGCACGCGAAGCCGCTGAATGCGCTTGCTAGTGCGGAGTGGCGCGAGATGCTTGGGGATGACTGCGAGCGCGTCTACGAAGAGCTCATCAACACGCTGGGCAACCTCACACTTACGGCTTATAACTCTGAGCTATCCGATGTGCCCTCGCGGGGAAGAAGGCGCACTTCAAGGGCAGCTTCGACAAGAGCTGCCTGGTAATCCAAAAGAGCAGTGCGATTTGTATGTATGGGACTAGAGCGTCATCTGCGCTCACGCTTAACGGCATCCCGAGCGTGACTTCGAGGTCCTGTCACCCCCATAGTCGATTACCCTCTCAAGGCCCATAATTTTGATACTCTATTCAGAGACTGAAAATGTGACATGAATCGGGGTTTTCATGATTAATATGAAGAAGTCGAAGGTTGCTCTAAGCATTATTATTACTGCTCTATTTGTCACCCTAGCGATTCTTCATGTAGTTTTCCCTAAGGCCAGCATTGACAGTACTTTCATCATCCTAATTATATTTGCTCTTATGCCGTGGTTAATTCCCTATATAAAGACTTTGGAGATTAGCGGTATCGGAAAAGTTGAGTTAATTGACAGGGAAACACAGGTAAAAATGCAGGAAAATATACAAAATCTAAATCTTGAGGCAGTCGAAGTTGATAATCTAACTGCGCAGAGGATTGATGGATCATTGGATGATATTGTCCGGGGCGATCCAAAGCTTGCCTTAGTTTCACTGCGCATAGAGCTTGAAAAAACGTTACGAGCAATTGCCGAAAAGAACAATGTTCAGTTTTACAGGTGTGGATTGGGCAAACTTGCCAGTATCCTGCTCAATGACAAACTGATTAATTCAGACGAATATGCGCTCCTTCGAGACTTGATACCACCACTTAACAGCGCTGCACACGGAGATATCGATAAATACTCTTTTGACTCCATTATTTGGACGCTAGAGGTCGGCGTAGGACTGCTTAATTCCATGAAGAGAAGGCACGAGGTGTAGTGCCGGCTTTTTGTCTGTCATATCAGATATTCAGAAACCAGCTTGCTGGATTAGACTATATCATGCGGCAGTATATGCTGGGGTATAGATGGCGTTTAGAAAACAACTGACGTGGTGTAGAACACGACGTTAATCAATCATCTTGAGCGTTGTCTCTGACTTAGCGGCTTTGCTAATGATGTAAATATGCAGTTAGATCAAGGCGGCAGATTCGGTAAACCGTGAGATTTTGCTGTTCTACTGGCAGTTGGGAAAAGACATTGCCGAGTTGCATGCTGAGAGTTGGTGGGGCTCGGGGTTCTTCGAGACGCCGAGCAGGGACCTTAAAAAGGAGATTCTGAAGG
>NZ_SJOU01000028.1 GCF_012027725.1 Olsenella sp. SW781
ACGCAAAATGCCCCTTGTTGGTCAGCGACGTCCTGCTCTCCCACGGACTACTCCGCAGTACCATCGGCGCTCGGGGGCTTAACTTCCGGGTTCGGAATGGGACCGGGTGTGCCTCCCCTGCCATGGTCGCTGACCAACAAGGGGCATTCTGCTGTCAGGGGCGGCTCCGCGCCGTGCCCTGGGGGCCGCACAGCGTGACGTCGGGCTTCCCTCTGGGATCGCTCGAGCTTGGAATGAAGAGAAGAGCTCGGCCGATTAGTACCGCTCGACTCAACCCCTCGCGGGGCTTACATCTGCGGCCTATCGAACTCGTAGTCTACGAGTGGCCTTACCGAAGGGAGAACTCATCTCGGGACTGGCTTCCCGCTTAGATGCTTTCAGCGGTTATCCGAACCGGACTCAGCTACCGGGCAGTGCCGTTGGTCGACAACCCGTACACCGGAGGTCCGTCCACCCCGGTCCTCTCGTACTAGGGGCAGCCTCCCTCAGTTCTCCTACGCCCACGGAGGATAGGGACCGAACTGTCTCACGACGTTCTGAACCCAGCTCGCGTACCGCTTTAAATGGCGAACAGCCATACCCTTGGGACCTGCTCCAGCCCCAGGATGCGATGAGCCGACATCGAGGTGCCAAACCTTCCCGTCGATGTGGACTCTTGGGGAAGATCAGCCTGTTATCCCCGGAGTACCTTTTATCCGTTGAGCGACGGCCATACCACGCTGAGCCGCCGGATCACTAGAACCTGGTTTCCCATCTGCTCGACCTGTCCGTCTCGCAGTCAAGCCTGCTTATGCTCTTGCACTCAAAGGGACGGTTGCCGACCGTCCTGAGCAGACCTTACGTGCGCCTCCGTTACTCTTTAGGAGGCGACCGCCCCAGTCAAACTACCCACCTGACACGGTCCCCACGCCGGGTGACGGTCGCGGGTTAGGATGCCAGAACGTCGAGGGTGGTATTCCAAGGGCGACTCCCCAGAGACTGGCGTCCCTGGTTCAGCGTCTCCCACCTATCCTCTACACGACGAACCGGCAGCCAATGTCAAGCTGCAGTAAAGGTTCACGGGGTCTTTCCGTCCTTCCGCGGGTAAGTCGCATCTTCACGACTAGTGCAATTTCACCGGGTCCATGGTTGAGACAGCGCCCAAATCGTTACGCCTTTCGTGCAGGTCGGAACTTACCCGACAAGGAATTTCGCTACCTTAGGACCGTTATAGTTACGGCCGCCGTTTACCGGGGCTTGGATTCGCCGCTTCGCTCGCGCTGACGGCTCCTCGTGACCTTCCGGCACCGGGCAGGCGTCAGACCCTATACGTCGTCTTACGACTTCAGCAGAGTCCTGTGTTTTTGATAAACAGTCGCTTGGGCCTATTTACTGTGGCCGCCCTGGGCTCGGGGAGCAAGTCCCTCCACCCGAGGCGGCACCCCTTCTCCCGAAGTTACGGGGCAATTTTGCCGAGTTCCTTAACCATGGTTCTCCCGATCGCCTTGGTATGCTCTACCCACCCACCTGTGTCGGTTTGCGGTACGGGCCCCTGCGGGCTCCCTAGGGGGTTTTCTTGGAAGCATGGGCTCACTGGCTTCGCTCAGTCGCTTCGTCCGGCACCTCAGCCGTCGCGAGGGGCGCGTTTCACTACCCCTCAGCCTACGTGCCATCGCGGGGACGTCCAGAACCCCGTCCAGCTACCCTTCTCCGTCGCCCCATCGGTGATAGCGCCCGTTCGGGGGTGCAGGAATGTCGACCTGCTGTGCATCGGCTACGCCTTCCGGCCTCGCCTTAGCTCCCGACTGACCCTGGGAGGATTAGCCTCGCCCAGGAAACCTTGGGTTTACGGCGGCGGCGTTTCCCACGCCGCTCTCGTTACTCATGCCAGCATTCTCACTTCCGGCCGGTCCACCGCGGGTCGTCCCGCGGCTTCGCCCCAGACGGAAAGCTCCCCTACCACTAGATGAAATCTAGTCCGCCGCTTCGGTGCCGTGCTTAGCCCCGTATATTGTCGGCGCATGTCCACTCGACCAGTGAGCTATTACGCACTCTTTAAATGAATGGCTGCTTCTAAGCCAACATCCTGGTTGTCTAGGCAAACGCACATCCTTTGCCACTTAGCACGGACTTCGGGACCTTAGCGGGCGGTCTGGGCTGTTTCCCTTTCGAACACACAGCTTAGCCCACATGTTCTGACTCCCGGACTCTGGACCGGCGGTATTCGGAGTTTGATTGGAGTTGGTAGGCGGTGAGGCCCCCGCGTCCATTCAGTGCTCTACCCCCGCAGGTAAACGTCCGAGGCTAGCCCTAAAGCTATTTCGGGGAGAACGAGATATCTCCGGGTTTGATAGGCCTTTCACTCCTATCCACAGGTCATCCCCCCAGTTTTCAACCTAGGTGGGTTCGGCCCTCCACGGGGTCTTACCCCCGCTTCAGCCTGCCCATGGATAGCTCACCCGGCTTCGCGTCTACGGCGCGCGACTGCTCGCCCGTTTCGGACTCGCTTTCGCTGCGGCTCGCTTCGTGGCTTAACCTCGCCACGCGCCGTAACTCGCTGGCTCATTCTACAAAAGGCACGCCGTCACAGCGCAAGCGCTGCTCCGACTGCTTGTAGGCAAACGGTTTCAGGTACTATTTCACTCCCCTCCCGGGGTGCTTTTCACCTTTCCCTCACGGTACTGGTCCACTATCGGTCACAGGAGAGTATTTAGGATTGGAGGGTGGACCCCCCAGCTTCCCACCGGGTTTCACGTGTCCGGCGGTACTCAGGAACCAAGCGGCAGTCCTCGCGGATTCGCGTACGGGGCTCTAACCCTGTCCCGCCGGCCTTCCCATGCCGTTCCGCTTCCACGAGGTTTTGTAACTGCGCAGTGCTTGGCCCTACAACCCCGGCGGCGCTTGCGCGGCCGCCGGTTTGTCCTAGGTCCCCGTTCGCTCGCCACTACTAGGGGAATCTCGATTGATTTCTCTTCCTCGGGGTACTTAGATGTTTCAGTTCCCCCGGTTGCCTCCCACCGGCCTATGTGTTCGGCCGGCGGTGACGGGAAATGACTCCCGTCGGGTTCGCCCATTCGGAGATCCGCGGGTCGAGCGGGCAAGTGCCCCTAACCGCGGCTTATCGCAGCTTGTCACGTCCTTCGTCGGCTTCCTGTGCCAAGGCATCCACCGTTTGCCCTTACCATCTTCTCTTCGATGGCTCGAACATACTTAAAGTCTCGCGGCGGCTGGCGCCGCCGCGTCTTCAGATGCGATCTTCTTTGAGGAAAATCTTTCGTCACGCTATGCAGCTCTCAAGGTACGGCGAGGGCGAGCCCTCGAGACCGGACACTGCGCGCCCCGGGGGGCGCGACGAAGGCATCAGCGGGACTGGCGGGGACGTCCGCCGTCATGTTGTTCTCTTCTAAAGAGGCGATTCTCCCTAGAAAGGAGGTGATCCAGCCGCACCTTCCGGTACGGCTACCTTGTTACGACTTCACCCCCCTTACCAACCACACCTTCGGCGCCTCCCTCACGAGGTTGGGCCGACGACTTCGGGTGCAATCGACTCGGGTGGTGTGACGGGCGGTGTGTACAAGGCCCGGGAACGCATTCACCGCGGCGTGCTGATCCGCGATTACTAGCAACTCCGACTTCATGGAGGCGGGTTGCAGCCTCCAATCCGAACTGGGGCCGGCTTTGGGGATTCGCTCCCGCTCGCGCGGTGGCAGCCCATTGTGCCGGCCATTGTAGCACGTGTGCAGCCCAGGACATAAGGGGCATGATGACTTGACGTCATCCCCACCTTCCTCCGGCTTGACGCCGGCGGTCTCGCATGGGTGCCCGGCCGAACCGCTGGCAACATGCGACGGGGGTTGCGCTCGTTGCGGGACTTAACCCAACATCTCACGACACGAGCTGACGACAGCCATGCACCACCTGTCTAGGCTCCTCTCGGCCACGGCGTTTCCGCCGCTTCACCTAGATGTCAAGCCCTGGTAAGGTTCTTCGCGTTGCTTCGAATTAAGCCACATGCTCCGCTGCTTGTGCGGGCCCCCGTCAATTCCTTTGAGTTTTAGCCTTGCGGCCGTACTCCCCAGGCGGGACACTTAATGCGTTAGCTGCGGCACGGAGGGACTCTCCCCCCACACCTAGTGTCCATCGTTTACGGCTAGGACTACCAGGGTATCTAATCCTGTTCGCTCCCCTAGCTTTCGCTCCTCAGCGTCAGTTGTGGCCCAGAAGGCCGCCTTCGCCACCGGTGTTCTTCCAAATATCTGCGCATTCCACCGCTACACTTGGAATTCCGCCTTCCCCTACCAAACTCAAGTCCGCCGGTATCGGGAGCGGGCGGGGGTTGAGCCCCCGGATTTGACTCCCGACCTAACGGACCGCCTACGAGCGCTTTACGCCCAATGAATCCGGATAACGCTCGCCCCCTACGTATTACCGCGGCTGCTGGCACGTAGTTAGCCGGGGCTTCTTCTGCAGGTACCGTCAGGTTTCCCCCTCGTCCCTGCTGAAAGCGGTTTACGACCCGAAGGCCTTCGTCCCGCACGCGGCGTCGCTGCGTCAGGCTTTCGCCCATTGCGCAAGATTCCCCACTGCTGCCTCCCGTAGGAGTCTGGGCCGTGTCTCAGTCCCAATCTGGCTGGTCGGTCTCTCAACCCAGCTACCCATAATCGCCTTGGTGGGCCGTTGCCCCACCAACTAGCTAACAGGCCGCGGGCCCATCCCTCGCCGTCTGGGCTTTCCCGGTCCCCCCATGCGGGGGGTCCGGAGTATCCGGTATTATCCACGGTTTCCCGAGGCTGTCCCGGTGCGAGGGGCAGGTTGCCCACGTGTTACTCAGCCGTTCGCCACTTTATGCACACCCGGAGGTGCTTTAACCGTTCGACTTGCATGTGTTAGGCGCGCCGCCAGCGTTCATCCTGAGCCAGGATCGAACTCTCCGTTCAAATGCCAGGCGGCCTAGAGCCGCCTTACAGTGTGAGTGGTCGGTCCGTCCCGTCCAAAGATCCCGCTGATCTCGGATTCGCTGAAATTGACGTCTCTGTGTGTCAGAGATTCGAATTTCGCTGGTCTGTCTTCGTCGATCTCTCGATCGCAGTATCCGGTTTTCAAGGTTCGCCGCGCTGGTCGGGGGCGCCTGCCCCGTCGCTGCGCGGGGATTAACTATACGCACCCCGGGGCCCCGCGGG
>NZ_SJOU01000029.1 GCF_012027725.1 Olsenella sp. SW781
GGCGTCTACCCAACACCCCTCCGAAAACCCTTCACACTATCCCGCTGATTGCAGACGGGACGCCAATTATTTCGCACTATCCCGCTGATTGCAGAAGGAGAGGCCCCGCCCGCCGCCTAGAACTTGTCCACGTGGCCGGTGGCCGCCGTGGCACGTGCGCGCAGGTCGGCGATTGCCGCCGGGATCTCATCCAAATCATACGGCGTCATCTGGTAGACCCAGTTGAGCCAGTTGCGGTAGAGCAGGTTGGCATGCGCGCGCCAGGTGAAGAGCGGCTGCTTCTCGGGATCGTCGTCCGGGAAGTAGTTCTCGGGCACGCGGATGGGCAGGCCCTTGTGGAAGTCGCGCCAGAACTCGTCGGCCAGGGTGTCGCGGCCGTACTCAAAGTGGCCGGTCACGTAGACCTCGTGGAAGTCACGCGTGGCGAGAAGAGACGGACCGCTCGTGAAGCCCTCGGAGAGCGTGCAGAGCTCGGGATGCTTGGCCAGCTCGCCGGTATCGATGGCGGCATGGCGGCTGTGCGGCATGTAGTGCACCTCATCAAAGCCGTTGGTGAGGAAGCTGTACTCGTCGCAGAGGCGCTGCTTGAAGACGCCAAAGAGCTTGGAGCCGAGCTGGCGCTTGGGAATCTGATACAGGTGCCACAGCGCGCCGAGCGCGCCCCAGCAGAGGAACATCGTCGAGAAGACATGCTCCTGGCTCCAGTCCACGATCTCGCAGAACTCGTCCCAGTAGTCGACCTCCTCGTACTCGAGGTGTTCCACGGGCGCGCCGGTGATGATGAGGCCGTCGTAGTTCTTGTCGCGGAACGCATCGAACGTGTCGTAGAACTTGACCAGGTGGTCCTGCGAGACGTGCGTGGACTCGTGGGTGGAGACGCGCATGAAGTCGCAGCTCACCTGCAGCGGAGACTTGGAGATGAGGCGCAGGATCTGCGTCTCGGTCTCGATCTTGGTGGGCATGAGGTTGAGGATCGCCACGCGCAGCGGGCGAATCTCCTGGTGGCTGGCCACCTCCTCCTCAAGGGCGAAGATGCGCTCCTGCTGGAGGATGGTCTTGGCGGGCAGGCCGTCGGGGATGTTGATGGGCATGCGAACTCCGTTTCTGCGGCTTAACCCGTCCAGTATACCCACGTCGCGCCGCCCATGCTCTATACTTAGACCCATGACTACTACATTTGCCGAGCTCGGGCTTAACGAGCAGATTCTCGCCGGGGTGGACGCCCTCGGCTTCACCACCCCGACCCCCGTCCAGGAGCAGGCCATCCCCGTGGTCCTCACAGGCCGCGACATCGTGGCCTCCGCGCAGACGGGCACGGGCAAGACCGCGGCCTTCGCGCTGCCCTCACTGCAGCTCGTGGCCGGCGCCAAGGGCAAGGGCCCGCACGCGCTCGTGGTCACGCCCACGCGCGAGCTCGCGGCGCAGATTGAGAAGGTCGTGAGCGTGGTCTGCGAGAAGACCGGCCAGCGCGCGGTCATCGTCATGGGCGGCGCCAAGTTCGACCGCCAGATCAAGGACCTCGAGCGCGGCTGCGACCTCCTTGTTGCAACGCCCGGCCGCCTCATCGACCTCATGGAGCACAAGCACGTGAGCCTCGCGCAGGTCAAGGTGCTCGTGCTCGACGAGGCGGACCGCATGCTGGACATGGGCTTCTGGCCGAGCGTGCGCCGCATCATGCACGCGCTTCCCGCCGAGCACCAGACGCTGCTCTTCTCGGCCACCATCCCGCCGTCGATCAAGTCCACGATCGACGCGCTGCTCACCGACCCCGCCACCGTGGAGATCGCCCGCGTGGGCGAGACCGCGGACACCGTGGAGGAGCACCTCTGCCCCGTCACCCAGGGCCAGAAGACCGAGCTTCTGCGCGCCCTCTTGGACACCGGCGGCGCGGCCGGCGAGAAGCCCGAGCGCGTGCTCGTGTTCTGCCGCACCAAGCACCGCGTGGACGACGTCTCAAAGACGCTCAAGAACGCGGGCGTGAAGGTTGACGTGATGCACGCCGACCGCCCGCAAAAGGCGCGCGAGCGCGCGCTCGAGAAGTTCCGCGAGGGCAAGTGCCAGGTCCTCGTGGCAACCGACGTCATGAGCCGCGGCATCGACGTCTCCGGCATCGATGCCGTGGTCAACTTCGACGTCCCCATGGACCCGGAGGACTACGTCCACCGCATCGGCCGCACGGGCCGCGCAGGCGCCACCGGCCACGCCTACACCTTCGTGGCTCCGGACGAGATCAGCCCCCTGCGCGAGATCGAGTATTTCACCAAGAAGCTCGTGCCCGTGTGGGACCTCGACGGCTTCGCATACGACTCCGGCCGCATCGTGCCGCAGGCCGACCGCCCCACCAGGCGCTCCACGCGCACGATGTTCGCCGGCTCACGCAGCCGCGGCCGCGGCATCGCCGGCGGCCGCTACGGCCGCCACTACTAGTCGGATTTGGGGACGGGTTTTTTCTCTCAGGGCTTTTGGGACAGGTCCCCATTTTGTCGGAGCATCGCCTCTAGCACGGGCCAAGACCTGTCCCAAAAGCCCTGAGAGAAAAAACCCGTCCCCAAATCCCAGGAGAGCACATGAAGCAGGCGCGCCCATACCCGCGCATCACCGTGACCCGCAAGGCGGCGCGCTCGCTTGCCGGCGGCCATCCGTGGGTCTTCGAGGGCGAGGTCATTTCCGCCGAGCCCGCCGAGAACGGCGGCGTGGTCGACGTCTTCGAGGAGAACGGCACCTGGCAGGGCGCGGGCCTCCTCTCGCAGGAGTCCAAGATCCGCGTCCGCATTGTCACCCGCAACGCCAACGACCGCATTGACGAGGCGTTCTGGCGCAGGCGCGTCGCCTGGGCCTGGCAGCATCGCCGTGCCACAATGGGCGACCGCGCCCTTCCCGGCTCCGAGCCCGATACCAACTGCTGCCGCGTGGTCTTCTCCGAGGCGGACGGCATTCCCGGCCTCGTGGCGGACCGCTACGAGAACGTGCTGGTCACGCAGGTGGGCACCGTGGGCATGGAGCGCCTGCGGCCTGTCGTGTATCGCGCGCTTCTCGACGCGCTCGCCGCGGACGGCGAGAAGATCGACGCGATCTACGAGCGCAACGACGGCGCGTCCCGAGCCAAGGAGGGGCTGCCGCAGTACAAGGGCTGGTGGGACGGCCTGCCCGCGCCGGAGAGCCCGCGCATCATGGTGCGCGAGAACGGCCTCGCCTTCGACCTTGACATCGAGAACAGCCAGAAGACCGGCTTCTTCCTCGACCAGAAGTACAACCGCCGCGCCGTGCGCCAGATCGCGGCCGGTCGGCGCGTGCTCGACTGCTTCTGCCACGTGGGGCCGTTCGGGCTGAACGCCGCAGCCGGCGGGGCGGAGTTCGTGCGCTGCGTGGACGTGAGCCAGACTGCCATCGACCTCGCCCGCGAGAATGCCCGCCTCAACGGCCTGGACGGTCGCATGGACTTCACCTGCACGAACGTCCTCGACTACCTGCCCGAGCTCCGCTCCGACCGCGCTCGCCTACGCGAGGAGGGCGGTCCCTTCGACCTCATCGTGCTGGACCCGCCCGCCTTCACCAAGAGCCGCGGCACCGTCGGCCATGCCGCGCGCGGCTACCGAGAGATCAACTACGAGGCCCTGCGCATGCTGCCCCGCGGCGGCTACCTTGCCACCTGTAGCTGCTCCCACTTCATGACGCGCGACCTCCTGGCCAAGGCAATTGCGGAGGCGGCACATCAGGCAAACGTACAGCTCAAGCAGGTCGAGGAGCGTCAGCAGGCCCCCGACCACCCCATCCTTTGGGGCTTCCCCGAGAGCCACTACCTGGACTTCTTCATCTTCCAGGTTGTCTAGCCCCCAGAGGCGACACTCTAAGAACGATTTAGGGAGCCAATTCGTTCCTAGAGAATCTGTGGCCTCCCTAAGGCCGCGAAAGTGTTCTTAGACCCTCACTGGCCAAGGCAATTTCCAAAGCTGATGACGAGCCCCTGCAAATGTGCGCCCCAACGTTGGCGAGAAGAACGCGGGCTAGTGCCGCCTTCGCGCACGAAAGAACGCGCGCAGCAGCCCCGCCGACTCATCCGCGAGCACGCCGCCCGTAACTGCAAACTCGTGGTTGAGCCGCGGGTCATGGCTCACGTCATAGAGTGTCCCGAGCGCACCGCCCTTGGGGTCGGCAGCGCCGTACACGCAGCGGTCCACGCGCCCATTGACCATGAGCCCCGCGCACATGAGGCACGGCTCCAGCGTCACGTAGACGGTGCAACCCGTAAGACGCCAGCGGCCCAGCTCGCGCGCCGCGGCGACCATTGCGGAGAACTCGGCGTGGGCAGACGGATCGGCGTCAGTCTCTCGACGGTTGTGCGCCCGCGCCACCACGCACCCGTCGCACACCACCACGGCGCCGATGGGCACCTCGCCCTCGGTCGCAGCCAACTCGGCCTCCTCGAGGGCCAGGCGCATGTAGGACTCGTCCAGCCCCAGGTCCTTCTCGTCAGCGTCCATCTTTTGTCCCCCGCGTCCGCGTCTGCCCCACATGGGGTAGGATACTAGTGCTCGCACACTCGGAGGAGTGGCAGAGTGGTTGATTGCAGCGGTCTTGAAAACCGTCGAGCGGGTAACCCCCGTTCCGAGGGTTCGAATCCCTCCTCCTCCGCCTTCTTTCTTCCCAGCGAGCTCCCTATATATAGAAACACAAAAGGCGTCCCAGGCCGCAGCCCGGAACGCCCGAGCGCGCTCGATGGGAACGGGTGCCCGCCAGAGGCCCCTTATGGCTGCTGCCTCCCGGCCCTGACCAGGTTCGAGGTGTTGCGTCACCCGAACCCATCGAACGCGCTCCACATGAGTGTAGCAGAAGCGCGCCCAGCACACGGGCGCGGCCGCCGCGCCCGCTTTGAACGCGCTCTTGGAGGCGTCGCTCGCACGTCCATCGCGCCTCCCTACGACCCCGAAGTGCGCACAACCCGACATTTTCGTCGAAAAACCCTCTGATTTGTCGGGTTATGCGCACTCGGCCGGGGTACCAAA
>NZ_SJOU01000003.1 GCF_012027725.1 Olsenella sp. SW781
GTCTTGATCGAGTGATCCTCGTTGATCCAGTAGCGCTGCATCTCGTCGTCATAGTCGGCACCGACATACCAGCGAGATCCGGCGTTGGGGTCCTGGGCCGCGCCGTCGGCCGCGCCCATGAGGTAAATCTTGCCCTTCTCGGTGACCTTGATGCCGCGGTCGACGTAGCCCTCCTTGACGTTGCCGTGGAAGAGCTTGCCGTCGGCGGTGCTGAAGAAGCCCGTCTGGACGGAGTGGTCCTCGTTGATCCAGTAGCGCTGAAGGGCGCCACCGTCGTAGTCGCCGCCCACGTACCAGCGGGAGCCGGCGTTGGGGTCCTGGGCCGCGCCGTCGGCCGCGCCCATGAGGTAGGTCTTGCCCTTCTCGGTGACCTTGATGCCGCGGTCGACGTAGCCCTTCGTGGCGTTGCCGTGGAAGAGCTTGCCGTCGGCGGTGCTGAAGAAGCCCGTCTTTACGGAGTGGTCCGTGTCGATCCAGTAGCGCTGCATGCCGCCGTCGTAGGCGTCGCCGACGTACCACTGGGATCCGGCGTTGGGATTCTGGAGACGGCCGGTCTCGGCGTCGGCAAGGTAAATCTTCCCGGTCTTTTTATCGGTGTACTTTCCGAGGGCAATGTATCCATACTCAGTCGCGTAGTACCAGGACGTCGTGTTGCCCTCGAGGACGTCAAAGACCTGGGAGATGAGCAGGCTGCCGCTCTCGATCCAGAAGCGCTTAATCGTGCTGGCAACCGAGCCGTCAGCGAGCTTGTTGGTCTCGACCCAGCCGGACTCCTGCTTCTTACCGTCCTCGCCGTACCAGGAATAGCTGCCGTTCTCCTCCTTGACCCAGCCGGTCTGGGTGGCCTGGGGGGCAGCAGACTCCGGAGTCGTCGGCGTAGCGGACTGGGAGAGGGAGAGCTCGGGGGTCTCGAGCTTGATCGTCTCGGACTCACCGGCCTCCTCGCCAGAGGGGTCGGCCTCGCCGCCCGGGGTCACGACCCCGTCCTCGGACGTCACATCATCGGAAGTCGCCCCGTCATCGGTCTGGTTGCCCTCGACGCCGTCGCCCTCGGTCTCGGTCTCGGTCTCACCTTCGACCGGCAGCGAGCCCGAAGCGTCGCCCTCGGCCTCCGCAGTCTGGCCGTCGCTGGGCAGGTTGGTCTCGGGCTCCTGGGTATCGGAGACGGAACCCGTCGCCGAATCGTCAGTAATCACGTCCTCGCTCGGAGCGGGAACGTCGGAGGGCGTCGTCACGGTAGGGGTCTGGCTCTGCTCCATATTGGGCAGCGTCACCTCGATGCTCTGAAGCTCGCTTCCCTGCTCCGCCGGCGCCTCCTCGGCAAGCGCAGTCACCGGTGCCCACGCAAGCGCCAGGCCAAGTCCGGCCGTTACGGCAAGTGTGCGACCGCTGAATCTCATCGGCATGCTACTGCACGCTCCTTTCGACATGCACTCCGGGCAGCCCGCCCGCTCAATCGCTCAACAGTTTATCATCAACCTTCGATGGACTCGTGTTGGCTTTCTGAAGAAAAGGCAAAGCGGCCGCAAGGGGAAGAAAGAACCACAAAGAGAGCGCATAGCGCACGAGAGCGTTGACGGGAGAGGCGCAGCAGGTAAGCGTCAGGATGATCGTCGCGGCAAGAAGTCCCGCCGCCATTGCGCGCATCCCAAGGCATCTCCTCTTCTCGACCGAGAAGAGCGCGTGGAACGCAAGCGCGGCCTCAAGCCAGAGATACGTCGCCGGGTGATACAGGAGAGAGATGAGGGGGAGCTGCGAGAGCCCCCAGCCGACCTTTGCGGCCGTGGAGGCCATCTCGGGGAACATGGCAGTTGCCGGCTCCATACCCAGCGTCTCCCAGAGGGGCTCCTCGCCCGTGACCGGGCTCACCGGAGCCTGGCTTGAGTAGAAGTTGCTCGCCTGCGCGCGGACGCCGAACGGATACCAGTAGCCGTTGGAGCCCTGGATGGCGGCGACGAGGTAGTCCGCGGGATGGGACAGACCGAGCTCCAGCCAGACCCCCATGAAGCGCATGAGGTCATCGTTTCCCGTGGACTGGAACGAGTCCTTTACCGGGTCAGAAATCGACTCGTCATAGCTCGCCGCGATCCCCTCCAGGCTGTTTCCCAGCGTCTTCTCTATCACCTCTCGCTGCTCCGGGCTCACGTCCTCCATGTTGTCCCTCACGCAGCGCGCGACCTGCTGGAACGGGAGGGAGAGGACCTCCTTCACGCTGCCCTCAGCAATGCCCAGGGCCGGGTAGAGAAGGTTCGTCACGAGCAGGTTGGCCACCAGAACCACGGCGGCGACGGAGAGTGCCGCCCTGCGCACCGCGGCTCCCGCCCCACCAGACCCGCGAGGAACGGCAAGGGCGAAAGCGACGAGGGCGGCCAGCACCACGAACACGTTGTTGTTCCTCAGAAGGCAGGAGAGCAGCCCGGCCACGGCCAGGACGACCCAGCGTCGCGGGCGGCCGGCCTCCCCCAACCCAAACGACTGACGAAGGAGCAAAGTCATGAAGACGCAGAGGGCACTCGAGGAGAGCGTGTCCTTGACGAGCCACTGGGCATAGGTGGGGAAAACGGGCAGCACCGCGCAGAAGATGGTGAGGGCAATCGAGAGGGCGCGAGGACATCCGAGCCGGGAGACCGTCCTCAGGGCATAGGCGAGGGCGCAGGCCATGGCGAGGGCCTGGGCAGCCATGATGGCGAGGAGCGCCCCGTTGGACCCACCGATCGCTGAGCCCATCGCAAACAGGGCCCCGTATATCGCAGACGACAGCGGCGGATGGTGTGCCGTCATGGGCTCCGCACCGAGCCACTGCGGGACCTGGGAGAAGAGGTCCCCGCTCAGAGATCCGGGGGCGCAGACGATGAGCCAGGGCAGCCAGCACAGCAGAAGGATGCCAACGTAAAAGGGGTACCGCCAGGCAAGAGGCCGGCGAGCGGCGCCTGCCGATGCGTCCACCGCGCGGTCGAGGAGCCTGGACCCCCACGAGAGCACCAGAACGTACCCAACGAACGAGCAGACGAGGAGCAGCACAAAGCCGAGGGGGCGCTCCCTCAGGTAAACCAGGTTGTCGTACCGGTCCGTCCAGTAGCCCACGGCGGTGAGCACGGCAAAGACCGTGGCAAGCGCGATGCACCATCTCGGCACGGAGCACCGCCCGCGCCATGGGAGGGAACGAGCGGTTTTGGGTGAATCGGGCACCTATCCCCCTTATGACGGTCGCTACATCGAGACCTTGATGCCCCTGAGGGCGCGCAGGCCGAGCACGACGTACCACCTGATCGGAGAGAAGAGCAGCTCCGGCCAGTTCCGTTCGGAGAGGACCTTGCGGAGCGTCTCCCCCAGCCGGTACGGGTGGACCTTGCCCACGCTCCACTTGAGGAGCGTGCGGTAGTACGTGAGCTTGGCGTAGTGCACCGCCTCGGGCTTGCCCACATGCTCGGCGTACCTGACGATAGTGCGCCCGAAGTCGACCTCGTTTCTGGCGTAGGCGTCATCGATCCTCACCGTTGAGGAGTAGCTGCTCGAGCCCTTGGGAACGTAGCGATAGGCGCTCCACGTATGGGGCAGGCACGCCACGCGCCCATTGCAGAGCGTGAAGAACGCGTTTCTCCGGTCACCCGGATACGCAGCGTAGAGCCGCATGCCCATGAACGTCTCGCGCGCGCGGACGTACTCCTCGCGGCGGTAGAGGGAGGTCCCCAGCTGACCGGGCAGGCTGCAGTAGAAGAACTCCTTGAAGGTGTACTCCTCCCCCGGGCACTCGGGATAGCCGATTCCGCTAGGCCTGCCGTCCTTGCCGACGACCTCGCAGCGGTGGAACACTGCCGAGAAGTCCGGGTGGGACTCGAGGAAGTCCACCTGCTCCTGCAGCTTGCCCTCATAGGTCCAGAAGTCGTCCCCCTCCAGGACGGCAAGGTACTTGCCCCGGGCGCGGGCGGTGGACTCCCTTCCCATGGACTCCCCCCGGTCACCCGAGTTCTTCTCGTAGAGCAGGTAGGTCCAGTTGCCCGGCAGGCTCGGTGCCAGGGCGCGAATGACGTCCTGTGAGCCGTCGGGCGAGCAGTCGTCGCAGACGATGGCCTCCACCTCGAAGTTCGTCTTCTGCATCGCCACGCTTCTGAGGCACTGCTCAATGTAGTCGCGCATGTTGTAGGAGTTGACGATCACCGTCACCATGGGCGCGCTGTTCTCGGGCATGCCCCCTCCTAGCGCGCGCACGAGGCAACGACGTCGCAGATGCGGTCCACGTCCTCGAGCGCGAGGTCGGCGTACATGGGCAGCGTGAGGACGCGCGATGCCACGTGGGCCGCGACGGGCGTCTCTGCGGGATCGAAGCCCGTGCGGCCCCGGTAGCACGCAAAGTCGTTGGTCAGCGGGTAGAAGTACTTGCGGGCGCATACGCCGTTCTCCCCCAGGCGGGAGAAGACCTCGTCGCGCGTAGCGCCAAACTCGTCCTCAAAGACGACGGCGAGATAGGCGTAGTTGGACTCGACGCCCTGCTCCGGCTCGCACACGCGGACGCCGGGGAGGTCGCGCAGACGCTCCCAGTAGCGCTCCGCCACACGGCGGCGCCTGGCTATCTCCTCGCCGATGTGGCGGAGGTTGCAGAGGCCCATCGCGGCGCAGAACTCGTTCATCTTGGCGTTGCCGCCCACGTACTCCACGGTCTCCTCGTCGGCGATGCCAAAGTTCTTCCAGCGATTGAGCTTGGTCTTGAAGGCGGGGTCGCGGAAGCACACGGCACCGCCCTCGATGGTGTTGAACACCTTGGTAGCGTGGAAGCTGAACATCGAGGCGTCACCGTAGGCTGCGGCAGAGACCCCGTTGCGCCGCACGCCGAAGGCGTGGGCCGCATCATAGATGAGCTTGAGGCCGTGGCGGGCGGCAATCTCTGCCAGGGCGTCCACGTCGCAGAGGTTGCCGTAGACGTGCACCGGGACGATCGCGCAGGTGTCCTCGTCGATGAGCTCCTCGACGCGAGCCGGGTCGATGGTGTAGTTGTCCGGCCTGATGTCTGCAAAGACCGGCGTGAGCCCCTTGCGCACGATCGCGTGGGTGGTGGAGGCAAAGGTGTAGGGTGTGGTGATGACCTTCCCCTTGAGGTCCATAGCCTCGAGGACGCACTCGAGCGCCTGATGGCCGTTCACAAAGAGGGCAAGGTCATCCACGCCCAGGTACTCCTCGAGCGCGCTCTCGAGCTCCCGGTGCTTTGCGCCCATGTTCGTGAGCCAGTGGCTCTCCCAGAGAGGGGCGATCTCATCCACGTACTCGTCCAGAGGGGGCATGGACGAACGCGTCACCAGAATCTTACCGTCAGACATGGGCAAGCCTCCACAAACTCAAACACGGCCTACGCGGCCCTGCCGTCTCTCTTCATCTTAATCTCGCGCATCGTGTTCACGATATAGGAAAACTCCTCGACATGGAGGAGTGCAGCCACTCCCACGTACGCCACGAGCATGACCACGGCCTGGAGCACGATGAGCGCGACGCCGGGAAGGCCAAGGAGCCCGAGCGGCGCCGCCGCGGCGGCGGCAACGGCCGACAGGACGAACGCCGGGCAGATGTCGCGCAGCTGCTCCAGGTAGGCATAGCCGATCACGCGGCGATTGGGCTCGGCGTTCACAAACGTTGCCAGGACCGCGTTCACCACGTAGCCGCCCACGATGGCGTAGAGGTCACGAAGCACGAAGGCCGTGAAGCTGAGGATTCCAAGCCCCAGGAGGCACTTGATGACCTCCAGCTTGAGGAAGAGGTCGCTCCTTCCCACGCCGTTCAGCACCTGGAGGTTGGTGGTGTGGATGGGGAGCATCGCATAGATGAGGCAGTAGGTCTGGAGGAACGGCACGCAGGGAAGCCACTGCTCCCCCAGCAGCAGCTCGACCACCGGCCGTGCCACCAGGGCAAAGAGCGTCATCGCGGGAACGATGAGGAAGGTGCTCGTCTTGAGGGCGCGGCGGGCGAGCCTCTTGACGTCGGCGAGGCTGTCCTGGACGCGCGAGACCGCGGAGAGCATGACGGGCTGGATGGCACCGTCGAGGAGGCTCCCCAGGGCGTAAGGGTACTTCTTGCCCTGCGAGACGAGCCCGAGCTCCGCGCTCGTGAACTGCTTGCCGATGATGAGGTCGGAGACGCTCTGGTTCACCTGGTTGATGATGCCCGAGACGAGGAGCTTCCAGGCAAAGCCAAAGAGCACGCGCGCTCGATGGGGCTCAAAGACGAGCTGCGGCTTCCAGGGCACCTGCATCGCGAGGACCACGCACTTGCATAGCTGGTAGAGCAGCTGCTGCACCACGAGCGCCCAGATGCCGCCCCCCATGAGGGCGCACGCGACGCCCAGCGTGCCCGAGACCAGGCCGGCGGTGACCGTCGAGCGGAAGGTCTTGCGGAACTCGAAGCGGCGCGCGACAAGGGCCTCCTGGATGGCGTTGTAGGCGTTGATCACCAGGATGAGCACGAGCACGCGGAGCGGCGCGACGAGGCCGGGCATGGCATAGAAGTCGGCGATGGCGGGCGCTGCCAGGAAGATCGCCCCGTAGAGCACGACCGAGGTCACGAGGCTCATCCAGAAGACGGTGGAGCAGTCGCGGTCCGTGGCGTCCGGCGCCTGGATGAGCGCCGTGTTGAGGCCGGACTGCACGATGACGTTGCCCACGTTCACAAAGACCAGCATGATGGCGAGCATGCCAAACTCCGCCGGCGCGAGCAGGCGGGCCATGACCACCTGTACCGCGAGCGTGATGACGGACGCGCCGCCCTGCTCGAAGAGCTTCCAGAAGAGCGACGTGATCGTCGTGGTCTTCATGTCCTTCTCGGCCACACAGTCTCCTTGCCCGACGAAACGCGCCCTAGAGGCCCGTGGAGTAGATGACGATGCCGCAGATGATGAGCGCCAGGGCGACGAGCTTCCGCCGGTTCATGCGCTCATGGAAGATCGTGACGCCGAAGATGGTCACGTAGAGGTAGCCCGTGGCCTCGAGAATGGGGCCCATGGAGAGCGGGATGCCCCGGTACGAGATCACGGAAAGCAGTGTAGAACCCACGAAGAGCACGTACGCGAAGATCACGAACGGGTTGAGGTACTCGCGGATCGCGGACTCGTGCTCGCGCATCGCGGACTTCTTGAGGAGCACCTGCGAGACGGCGCTGACGAGCACGCCGAGCAGGTTCACGCCGGCAAAGGCGAGGGTCGTCGCGTCCATCACTGCCCTCCCTCGTCCTCGGAGAGCGAGAAGAGCACCACGCCCGCGAGCACCACGGCGGCGCCGAGGAGCTTGGCGGGCGTCACGGCCTCATGGAACAGCAGCACGCCCCAGATGATGCCCCAGACGATGGTCACCGCCTTGTTGGCGTAGGCGCTCGTGAGCGGCATGCGCTTGATGACCTGCTGCCACCCGATGGCATAGAGGCCCAGCACCAAGATCATGCCCCCGTAGCACAGGACGAAGCCGGGGCTCATGAGCTCAAAGCCGGAGGCCAGCTTGCCGCAGATGCTGCACAGCGAGTAGAGCGCGAGGAGCGCGTGCAGCCCGAGTAGGGTCTTCCCCCTCGAGGCACCCACCTAGAGGTTCACCTTCTTGCGCACGATGTACTGCGGCGTTCCGTTGACGGCGAGGACGAGGTCGCCCACGTACTCCCCGATGATGCCGAGCACCATGAGCACGAGCCCGAAGAAGAACACCATGAGCGAGATGGTGGAGGCCCAGCCCATGAGCATGGTGGGGTCGAGGAGCTTCCTGACGATTGTGACGATGGCCATCACAAAGCCCACGAATGCGGAGATGACCCCGATGACCGAGGCGATGCGCAGTGGGATGACGGAGAAGTTGAAGTACGCCATCCACTGCTTGATGAGCTTCTTCAGGGTGTAGCCGGACTGGCCGTACTCGCGCTCGTGGTGCTCAATCGTGACGTTGCCGATGTTGTGCGTCACCCGATAGAAGATGCCGTCCACGTAGGGGCTGTAGTTCTTGTACTTGACGACCTCGTCGCACACCTGGCGCGTGATGCACCAGAAGTTGGAGGACTGGATGTTCTTGGGGCGGCCGAGCAACACGCGGCTCGTCTTCTTGTTGAGCCAGCTCGTGAGGTTCTTGATGGAGCCGTTGGTGCTCTTGCGATAGACGCCGTAGACGAGGTCGTAGCCCTCCCCCATCTTGGCCAGAATCGGAGCGATCTGCGAGGGATGGGTCTGCATGTCGTCGTCCATGCCCAGGACGTAGTCGCCGCTCACGTGGTTCATGGCGCACATGAGACCGTTGTGCTGGCCAAAGTTGCGCATGAGGCTGAGGCCGTGGACGCTGGGGTAGCGCTCGCTCAGGCGCGCGATCTCCGCGAAGGTGCCGTCGGAGGAGTTGTCGTCCACGAGCACGAACTCGCAGTCAAAGCCATCGAGCTTGGCGAACTCCGCCATGGTGAGCTCGACCACCTCGGCGATGCTGCGCTCGGAGTTGTAGCAGGGTATGACGACGGACACGAGCTTGGACATATCTGGATGCTCCTGTTACTCAATTGCTGTACACAGAGCCTCTCGTCGAGGCGAGGTAATCGTAGAAGAGCGGCGTGCCCCCCGTGTGGAGGAACAGCACGCTCGCGTTTGACACGTCGTTGTCACGTAGGTAGTCGAGGGCCCCGCGGAGCGCCTTGCCCGTATAGGTGGGGTCGAGCGGGAGGGCGCAGCGAAGGAGCGCCTCCTCGATCAGTGCGTCCACGCGCGCGTCACGCGCACCGTAGCCGCCGCAGGTGTAGGAGGTGCAGAGGTCGAGGTGGCTGGCGTAGTCCGAGGGCAGCGCCAGGCCCCGCTTCTCGAACCAGTCCCGCACTGTGGCGTCAAGGATCTTCTCGGCGCGCTCCCTCGGCCGGGATGAGATGGAAATCCCCACGATCTTGCGGCCGTCGCCGCGAACGAGGCTCCCGCAGACGAGCCCGCCCTGGGTGCAGCCCGTCCCGTAGGGGACGAAGATGACGTCGAATCCCAGCCCGAGCTCCCACTCCTGGGAGCAGAGCTCCTCGTAGGCGCGCGCATAGGCGTTGGCGCAGGTTCCCTCGTTGCCGCGCCCCGTACGGTCCCCGTAGATGTAGTAGGGCCTGTGCCCGCACGCCCGCAGACGCGCGAAGGCCTCGTCGATGGCCTCGGCGATGCCGCCCTTCTCGCAGACCAGGACCGGGACGCCCAGGCGGCGCACCAGATCCTCGTTGAAGGACGTGCCCCCGTCCGCGTTCTCCGAGGTTGCGACCATGAGGCTGGGGACACCCCGCTGATGGCAGAGAAACGCGAGCACGCGACAGAGGTTGGAGCGGAGGTCACCGTACATGATGAGGGCGTCGCACCCGCTCGCCTCCATGTCTTCCATGAGCTCGAGCGCGATGCGAACCTTGTTGCCACCAAAGGCGACGGGAAGCAGGTCGTCCCGCTTGACGTACAGGCGGTTGCCGCGTGCCGCGAGCTCCGGTAGCTCAATGTGCTGGATGGGTGTGACGGGGAGCGCCACCTATCTCGCCTCCCCCGCAGTGGGAGCCCCTCCGCGCTCCTCGGAGAGCACGCGCAGAACGTCGAGCTCCCACGAGCGACGCGCCGCCTTCACCTCGGTGTCCAGAATCAGCCCGCAGATAAAAAGCAGCACCGCAAGGCCGCACAGCGCGACGGCGACGATCGCGGACGGCAGCCTGGGAACGAGCCCCGTTGCCGTGAACTCAAGGACGACCGGCACGCCAACGCACAGCCCCGCAACAAAGAAGACGAGGGCGAGGCCGGAGAAGAACCCCAGGGGCTTGTAGTCCTTGAAGAGCGAGCAGATCATACGGAGGACCTTGGCGCCGTCTGAGAAGGTGTTGAGCTTGGACTCCGAGCCCGCGGGCCTGTCCCGATAGTCGATGGGCACCTGCGCAATGCGCCAGCGCTTGTCGACGGCATGAATCGAGAGCTCGGTCTCTATCTCGAACCCCGGGGAGAGCACGGGGAGCGTCTTGGCAAAGGCGCGCGTGAACGCTCGGTAGCCCGTCATGACGTCGCTGAACTCAAAGCCGTAGAGAATCTTGATGAGCCGGCGCACCAGCTCGTTGCCCAGACCGTGAAAGGCTCGCTTGTTCTCCTCGCCGTAGCTGCCGTTGGAGAGTCGGTCCCCCACGACGTGATCCGCGCTCCCGTTGAACAGCGGCTCGAGGAGGCTTCTCGCAGCGTCGGCGGGATAGGTGTCGTCACCGTCGACCATGAGGTAGTAGTCCGCATCGATGTCGCGCAGCATCTGGCGGACGACGTTTCCCTTTCCCTGGCGCGGCTCAAACCTCACGACCGCCCCGTGAGCGCGGGCCACAGAGGCCGTCTCATCGGAGGAGTTGTTGTCATAGACGTAGATCGTTGCCTCGGGGAGGGTCTCCCTGAAGTCGTCCACGACCTTACCGATGGTCATCGCCTCGTTATAGCACGGGACCAGAACTGCAATGGTCTCCGACATGTGCACCGTCCTTCCCGACGCCACGGCGGCCAGCCCAGGAACTAGCCGACAAGATGGGCTAGGTACTCCTCGAGCTGCTCCTCCCAGTCGCGCGGCGAGAAGCCCGTGGCCTCGATCTTGGCGAGGTCCAGCGCCGAGTGCGCGGGCCGCGGGGCGACGGGGCCCTTGGCGCTCGCGTAGTACTCCGCCGTGGAGACGGGCACGACGGCGTCCCCGTTGCCGTTGGCGACCTCGAAGGCCCGGCGTGCGATGTCCGCCCAAGTGCGCACGGCGCCGGAGCCGGTCATGTCGTAGGTGCCGTGCGGCGCGCGGACATCCAGCAGGTGGAGGATCGCTGCGGCCATCTGGTCGGCAAAGGTGAGGCGGCCCTCCTGGTCGTTCACCACGGTCACGCGGGGCAGCTCGCCGGCGGCCACGCGGCCGGAGAGCCCCACCATGGTCTTCACGAAGTTCTTGCCGTCGCCGATGACCCAGCTCGAGCGCAGGATGTAGTGCGCGGGGCAACCCGCCACGGCAAGGTCTCCCGCCGCCTTGGACTGGCCGTAGACGGAGAGGGGCGAGAGTGGCTCGTCCTCGTCGTGGAGCTCACGCGTGCCGTCGAAGACGTAGTCCGAGCTCACGTGCACGAGCGTGATGCCGTGCTCGGCGCAGGTGCGGGCGAGCAGGGCCGGCCCGGTGGCGTTGGCCTTCCAGGCGGCGACGCGGCCCTCCGGGGTCTCAGCGGCGTCCACGGCGGTGTAGGCGCCGCAGTTGATGACCGTGCCGTAGAGCGACCAGTCGTAGCGGTCGTACTGCGCAGGGTTGGAGAAGTCGAAGGTGTCGATGTCGCAGTAGTCGAACGTGTCGGCGTCCGCGCGCTTGTCGGCGGCCTCGCGCACCGCACGGCCGAGCTGCCCGTTGCAGCCCGTGACGAGCGTGCGCCTGGGCGCCATGGGGACCACGTCGACGAGGAGCGGATGGTTCTTGTCGGCCTCCGAGAGCTCGCACTCCTCGAGCGGGATGGGCCACTCGATGGCGAGCGTGGGGTCGGCGAGGTTAACGAAGGTGTAGGTCTTCTTGAGCTCGGCGGACCAGTGCGCGTCCACCAGGTACGTATAGGCGGTGCCGTCCTCGAGCGCCTGGTAGGCGTTGCCCACGCCCCGGGGGACGTAGACGGCGCGCGAGGGGTCCACCTCGCAGGTGAACACGCGACCATAGGTGGGGCTGCCGGCGCGCAGGTCCACCCAGGCGCCGAAGATGGAGCCCGTGGCCACGGAGACGAACTTGTCCCAGGGCTCGGCGTGCACGCCGCGCGTAACGCCGCGGGCGAGGTTGTAGCTCACGTTGTTCTGGACCCAGCGGTGGTCCGGCAGGCCGAGGCCCCCGACCATCTTGGCGCGCTGCCAGTTCTCCTTGAACCAGCCGCGGTTGTCACCGTGGACCGTCAGCTCGACGACGACGAGACCCTCGATGCCGGTCTCCGCCGTGCTCAGCTCCTTCTCGAACTCCATGCGTCTCCCCTACTGGCCCTGCTTGGCGTACTTGGCCTCGGTTGCCGCCTTGGCCGGCCGCCACCATCCCTCGTGCTCGCGGTACCACGCGATGGTGGCCTCGAGACCCTCGGCGAAGTCGGTGTGCCTGGGCTCCCAGCCGAGCTCGGTCCTGAGCTTGGTGGAGTCGATTGCGTAGCGGCGGTCGTGGCCGGGACGGTCGCGCACCCAGTCGAAGTCGTCCTCGTCCCTGCCCATAGCGCGCAGGATGGCGCGGAGCACCGTGATGTTGTCCCTCTCGCCGTCCGCGCCGATGAGGTAGGTCTCCCCGATGCGGCCCCTAGTGAGGATGGTCCACACGGCGGAGCTGTGGTCCTCGGTGTGGATCCAGTCGCGGACGTTGCGGCCGTCGCCGTAGAGCTTGGGGCGGATCCCGTCGATCACGTTGGTGATCTGGCGCGGGATGAACTTCTCGACGTGCTGGTAGGGGCCGTAGTTGTTGGAGCAGTTGGAGATCGTGGCGCGCAGGCCGTAGGTGCGCGTCCAGGCGCGGACGAGCATGTCGGAGGCCGCCTTGGTGGAGGAGTACGGGGAGCTGGGGCGGTACGGCGTCTCCTCGGTGAAGCGGGCCGGGTCGTCGAGCGCGAGGTCGCCGTAGACCTCGTCCGTGCTCACGTGGTGGTAGCGCACGTCGTACTTGCGGCAGGCCTCGAGCAGGCGGTAGGTGCCCTCGACGTTGGTGCGCAGGAACGGCTCCGGGTCCGCGATGGAGTTGTCGTTGTGGGACTCGGCGGCGTAGTGAACGATGGCGTCGTGGCCGGGAACCAGGCGGTCCAGCAGGTCGGCGTCGCAGATGTCGCCCACCACGAGCTCGACGCGCTCGGCCGGCAGGCCCGCGATGTTCTCCGGGTTGCCGGCGTAGGTGAGCTTGTCGAGCACGGTCACGTGCACGCCCGGGCAGTTGTTGACGACGCAGTGCACGAAGTTGCTGCCGATGAAGCCGCAGCCGCCGGTGACGATGATGTTGGTGGGCTCGAAGGTCTCGGCCATGTGGTCATCTCCTTCACAAGATTGCACAGATTTTATATAGTCTACCTCACCGAGAGAGTTCGCACGTAACCGTCACAGGCGAAACATGCCTAAAGGGGACAGGCCCCTTTTAGGCATGTTTTGGCTAAAGGTCCTTCTTTTCTTCACTAGTCCTTGTACGGCCTGTCAGGCGCGATCTTGCCCTCGGCCACGGTCCGAAGGTGCGCGCCATAGTTGGACTTTCCGTAGCGCTCCGCGCACTCCAGCAGGCGCTCGCGGGAGACCCAGCCGTTCTCGTAGGCGATCTCCTCGGGGACGGAGACCGGCAGGTCCTGGGCGGTCTCCACCGTGCGCACGAACTGCGAGGCCTCGAAGAGCGACTCCATGGTGCCGGTGTCGAGCCAGGCGTAGCCGCGCCCGAGCGTCACCACGTCGAGCGAGCCGTCCTCGAGGTACATCCGGTTGAGGTCCGTGATCTCGTACTCGCCGCGGGCCGAGGGCTCCACGCGCGCCGCGAAGTCGCACACGCGGCCGTCGTAGAAGTAGAGCCCCGTCACGGCGTAGCTCGACTTGGGGTCGGCGGGCTTCTCCTCTATCGATATCGCGTTGTAGTTCTCGTCGAACTCCACGACGCCGAAGCGCTCCGGGTCGTCCACGCGGTAGCCGAAGACCGTGGCGCGGCCGCGCTCGGCGTTGGCGGCCGCCCGCCTCAGGTGCCGGCCGAGCCCGTTGCCGTAGAAGATGTTGTCCCCGAGGACAAGCGCGCAGGGGTCGCCGCCCGCGAAGTCGCGCCCGATGACGAAGGCCTGGGCCAGGCCGTTGGGCTCGGGCTGCACGGCGTAGGAGAGCGAGATCCCGAAGTCCGAGCCGTCCCCGAGCAGGCGCTCGAAGTTGGGGAGGTCCTCGGGCGTGGAGATGATCAGGATGTCGCGGATGCCCGCCAGCATGAGCGTGGAGAGCGGGTAGTAGACCATCGGCTTGTCGTAGACGGGCAGGAGCTGCTTGCTCGTGACCGTGGTGAGCGGGTAGAGGCGCGTGCCCGATCCGCCCGCGAGGATGATGCCCTTCATGGAGACCCCCTCCGAGGAGTTCTTCTCTGTCGTCTTCACATCATACGACAAGCGCGGCGAGAGGAGTCTACTTTGCCTCGAGCCAGCGCTTCCTGCTCCAGAAGTTCCAGAGGGCCACGACGACGGTAGCCACCACCTTGGTGATAGTCACGGCAAGGGCCCCGCCGCCAAACGCCTGAGTCCCCGCCCAGATAATCGCCGAGTTGATGCCGAGGCCAACAATCGAGAGGACAACGAAGATGACGAACTCCCGCTCGCGCGAGAGGTCCTCACGGCGCGTGAAGACGTAGCGCATCGACGCCACGTAGTTGAACACCACGGAGAGCGTGAAGGAGATGGCCGACGAGACCACGGGATCCCAGCCAACCACCTGGGATAGTAGCATGAGGACGGCGTAGTCGATCACGAAGGCGATAACGCCCACGACGCCGAATTTGAGGAACTGCCCCATGAGAGACTTGAGACCCATGCACGTCCTTCTCGCGCGTTCTTGTTCTGCCGACTTAGCATCCTACTACACAAGAAGAGGGGCCCGCCTAAGCGAGCCCCTCCCAAGTCGCCTATGTCCTGAGCCTAGAGCTTGCGGACGTTGGAGGCCTGGAGCTTGCCGTTCTGGCCGGTCGTGACGTCAAACTCGACAGCCTGGCCCTCGTCCAGCGTCTTGAAGCCGTCCATCTGAATCTCGGAGTAGTGAACGAACAGGTCGTCCCCATCCTCACGGGAGATGAAGCCGTAGCCCTTGTCCGGATTGAACCACTTGACAGTACCCTGAGCCATGTCGTGCCTTTCTTTCTCTGCCCCGCAGGGCAAAAGCTGCGCTCGCGCGCGATACCGTGACCGTTTGGCCACGCGGTCTATCTTACCCCGAAACCGCCATCGCATTCCCGACAATCCGCTGAGAGGCGATAACGGACCGTCGGCAGCATCTGGGCTACTCACCGTCAGGCTGAGCCCCCAACCTTCTGCAGCGCCCGCCTGAGGAAAGAGCCGATGCCCCTCTGGCGGAGGCGATGCTCAAGCGCGAGCGCTCTTCTCGCCCGTGCGGGCATGTCCGCGTGATAGCAGGCGTCAAGTGCCATACGACGGACGTCGCGTGGCAGGTCCATGGCGGCGACGTCCTCCTCGGTCCAGTATCGCGAGAGGATCCGGCGCAGCCCCTCGGCGACGGAACGATAGGCATCGTCATCGAGCTTGAGGGCGTCGTAGAGCGAGAAGTCGAGCGCAAAGGCCACGAGGTCGGCAGCGTGGGATCGCAGGAAGCCGCCGGCGTCCCAGTCGGCGAGGATTCGCTCGATGACCCCATTGTGCTCGAGCATCTTGGCGCCGAAGTCCGCGCGAAGCCCGCTCATGAGCGATCCCTCGCGCACAACCTGATACTCATAGAGCTCGTCGGAGATGAGCGTTGTGCGGCGCGAGCGCGGGTAGACGGCAAAGCAGAAGAGCTGGTCCTCGCCGAAGCGGAGGTCCTTGTCGAGAAGGACGCCACGCTCGAGAAGGAAGCCCCGCCTGAGGGCGAGCTTCCAGACGAAGGGGCGCGAGGCCTCCTTGAGCAGGAGGTCCATGCTGAAGGCGTCGTAGGTCACGTCGCGCGGGTGAAGCGACTCGGAGAGCCACTCGGGGCAGGGTGCGTCTTCCGGAGAGACCCGCCCGCCAAAGACGAGGACGTCGGACTCGGTATCGTCGAGCGCGGAGACGATGCGCCCGCACGCGCCGGGAAGATAGCGGTCGTCCGCGTCGAGAAAGCTCACGTAGTCGCCGCGCGCGGCGCAGATGCCGGCGTTGCGCGCGGCGGAGGGGCCTCGATTGACCTGGTCGATCACGCGAATCCGCGAGTCCCCGGCCTCCCACTCCGCCAGACGCTCGCGCGAGCCGTCCGTGGAACCGTCGTTCACGCAGACGATCTCAAAGTCAGGGAAATTCTGGGAGACCAACGACTCGAGACAGCGGTCAATCCAGCGCGCAACGTTGTAGACGGGGACGATGACGCTCAGTCGAGTCACAGCGCGGCCCCCCGGGCGTCGATCCTCCTCGCCGATCGTCCAAAGAGTTTGAACCAGAGGATACGCGCCACCAGGACTGGACCCCCCATACGCAGGTAGCGCCTGAGAGAGCCCATGGTACCCGCGGATGCGGCGGCATCACGCTCGGCGCAGAACACCTCGGGGCCGGCGACCATCGCGCGCAAATCCGCCTCTGCAGCCGGCTCGAAGAGCGTGCGGTCGACCTCTCCCCGCCCGAGCGCCGCCCGGAACTCTCCCGCCGCGCGCTCCACGAACGCCGGACGCAGCTCTGGGGCGAGTCGGTCGTAGTTCCAGAGGTAGCTGTCGAGCTTCATGCGCTGAAGGATGGCAAGGAGTTGCCGCTCGTCGGCACCACCGCGAGCGTGGACGAACTCCTCCATGGAGGCGTACTCGTCGCACACGCAGAAGACCTTGCCAGGGTTGTTGACAGACGAGCCCTCATTGTCCTGGCGATAGTTGAGGACGGGCGCGCCCACGAACGAGGCCCGCTCGGCCGCAGCCCACACCTTGAAGTTGAAGCCCGAGTCCTGATAGGATGCGCCGGGAGTCTCGAGGAAACGGATGTCGTTGGCGGTAAGGAAGTCGCGCCGATAGAGCCCCGACCAGATGGAGGGCTTGCGGAAGAAGATGACGAGATCGTCGAGCGGCCTCAGCGTGCGGCCCTCCTCAGAGGGGTCCACCACGCGGAAGAGCTCGCGACGCTCCTCGGGACGAGACCAGTACAGGTTGAAGTTTGCCTTCACGACCTCGGCCGAGTTCTTCTCGGCAGCCTCGTGCAGCGCAGCAAGGGCATCGGGTTCGTAGAGGTCATCAGACTCGAGGATGGCCACGTAACGACCGCGGGCAGCATCGAGGCCGCAGTTCATGGAGGCCCCGTAGCCGGAGTTCTCCTTGTCAATCACGCGGAAACGCGGGTCATCGTCAAGGAAGCGCTGGATGATGGCGCGCGAGCCGTCAGTGGAACCGTCGTTGATGCAGATGGCCTCGAAGTCGCCATAGGTTTGGTCACGGAGCGACTCGAGGCACTGCTCGAGATAGCGCTCCACGTTATAGATGGGGATGAGGACCGAGACCTCAGGCTTCTCGTCAACTCCGTGCTCCCGCGTCATGGGGTTCACCTCGTCCCAGCTAGTCCTCGGGCATGTAGCGGCCGGTGAAGTGGTTGAAGGCGCTCTCGAGCACGAAGAGCAGGCCCTCCGTCTTGCACGAGAAGCGGAACTCCTCGATGAGGTAGGCGAGACGTGACTTGTTATATGGGAGGCTCCTCTGCTCTGCGAAGAACTTCTTGTTGAACGGGGAGATCTGCTCCGAGCGCTCGACGATGCCCGGGTCCATCTGCTCCACCATCTCGTGAACGCGCTTGACAACGAGCGGGTTCTTCATGCCGTCGTCGTAGCGGGCACCGTGGGCGTAGTTGAAGCCGCGCACGTAGTGGCCGGCGAGGATGCGCTCGTCCGTGATACCGAGCCGCTCAATAATCTTGAGCATGTCATCCCAGCGGTCGAAGGGGCGCTCGACGGCTTCTGCCGTCTTGTGATGGCGTGTGGCGCCGGGCAGGTCACGCCGGTAGTTGTAGTAGGCATGGTCGAGGTAGACGATGGCCTCCGCCTGGCACATAGTTTCCACCAGGAAGGGGTTGTCTGCCCAGCCCGCTCCCGGGTACTCGGGGAAGCGGATGCCCTTCTCCACGAGGAAGTCCCGTCGATAGATGGCCGACCAGATGGAAGGGTGATGCTCGATGAGCAGCGGATTCTCGGCTAGCGTGAATGGGCGCCCTGAGGTCTTGATCTTTCCCTTCATGCTGCATTTGTGCGGGTGCTGCTTCCTGGGGTTGTCCCAGTCGCAGATGTCAGTCCACGGGGTCTTGACGATGTCGAGCTGCTCGTCGAAGGTCGAGGCAAAGGCGAGCATGTCCTCGTACATGGTGGGGTCGATCCAGTCGTCCGGCTCTACGATGGAGACCCACTCTCCCTTGGCGAGGCTGAGGCCGAGGTTGCAGCCCTGCCCGTAGCCGCCGTTCTCCTTGTCAATCACGCGGACGCGCGGGTCCTTCTCTGCATGGGCCGCCATGATGTCGCGCGAGCCGTCGGTGCTGCCGTCGTTGATGCAGAGGACCTCGATGTTCCTGTGCGTCTGGGCCTCGATGCTGCTGAGGCACTGGTCGAGGTACTTCTCTGTATTGTAGGTGGGAACGATGACGGAGACGAGCGCCTGGGAGTCATTGCGCATGCGGTCTTCCTCCAAGGGTTGCGTTGGGCTGTTCTTCAGTCTTTCCATCATAGCGGTTCTTCTCGCGCATTCCTCATTTCGGGTCGCAAGCGCATATTGTTACCCCCCACCCCCTTTAGGGGCTGAAAAAGAGTAAACTATCGGAGGTTCTGCACCTGACGCAGGGAGGTTCCCATGCACCATCGACTCAGGGCGGTGGCGGTCACGGCCGGGCTCGGACTCGCCCTTGCTGCCTTGCCCGCTCAGGGCGCGCTTGCGGACGATCTGGAGGCCACTTTCCCGGCCCAGGATGCTGCGTTTGAGCTCTCAGTTGAGGACGTCACGACGCCAAGTGACGAGAACGCGCCCGTCTCGGACGCCGACGTCCCCCAGCAGAGCGACGAAGCGCCAGACGGGCCCGCAGCTGAAACGCCGACCCAGAACGAGGCCGGCACGCCAACGACGCCGACGGCGCCTCCCAAGACGGATGGCGACGGGGACGTCGCAGCTGAGACCTCCCCTATCACGGAGGCCGAAACCACCGTTTCAAACTCGCTCCCCGATTCGCCCATGCTCCCCGTGGAGCCTGAAGCTGCGTCCGAGCCCGCCCAGCAGCCAACCCCCGTCAAGGGCTGGAGCGGGAACCACTACTGGGACGGGACGCTCAACGACGACGGCACGGAGAGACTCTACACCGGATGGGTCGTAGACGACCACGACGGCGAGGGTCTGCAACGTTACTGGGTGATCGGCGGCGAGAAGTTCACCGAGGGGCTCTTCCACGTTGGCGACGGGACGTGCGGCTATGCGCTCTCCGACGAGGGCTGGGTGCTGCGCGGCATCTCCGACGTCATCGACGGACTCGTCTACATCGCGAACAACGACGGCATCCTCCTCTCCCCCGGCTGGCACGTGACGGGCGAGTTCACGGACGGCGATCTGCAGCGCTACTACATCGAGGACGACCACGCCGCGCATGTGGGCTACGGGGAGTCCGGCGGCTGGGCGCATTACACCACCTCCCATGGCTACGTCGCCCGAGGAAAGACCGTGGACACGGACGGCACCGTCGCCCTCGCGGACAACGACGGACGCGTGGAGAGGGACGGATGGCTCGTCACGGGAACGTACGACGGCGGCGGCCTCCAGCGCTACTACATCGAGAAGGGCGCCGCCAAGCTCGGCGAGTTCACGGTGGGCGCGTCAAAGTACTTCGGCCTCGCGGACGAGGGCTACGTCCTCAGGGGCGTCGGCGCGGGCGAGGCTGAGGGCCGCTACGCCGACAACGACGGCGTGCTCGCCCAGTCGCGGTGGGTGGTGACGGACGCCTTTGGCCAGGGCCTCCAGCGCTACTGGTTTGACTCCTCCGCGAGCATGGCCTCGGGCCGCCTCGTTGACCCCACGAGCGTGCTGGACGCCGGCGCAGGCTGGTACGCATACGCGCGGCCGGAGGGCTACGTCGTCCGCGGGAAGTACGACACGGGCAGGGGCCTGGTCTACCTCGCGAACAATGACGGCGTCCTCGCCTCGACGCCCGATGGCGGTGGCTGGCTTATCACGGGAGCATACGACGGCGGCGGCCTCCAGCGCTACTGGATTGACCCGGTCTCCCACGCCGCCCGCAGCGGCTTCTTCGCCGTGGACGGGAAGACCTACTTCGGCCTCGGCAACCAGGGCTACATCCTGCGCGGCAAGATGACCTGGGGCGACCACGTCCTTCTCGCCAGCAACGACGGAGACATGGCGCAGGCCGCCGGCTGGCTCGTGACCGGGCTCTACGACGGCGGGACGCTGCAGCGCTACTGGATCGGTGAGATCGACGGCTTCGCCGGCTTCTTCGGCGCCGTCACGGGCTTCTTCGACCTGGCCGACGGCACGTCGAGCTATGGCGTGGCGGGCCAGGGCTACGTGCTCCGCAACGCCCCCATCTGGCGCCTGAACGACGACTACACCGCCCGCTACTGCGTTGCCGACAACGACGGGCGGCTCATCGTCGACGAGGCGCGCTCCAAGGTGGTGAGCACCTACGCCAAGTGGATGGCGGAGATCGCCCTCGACGACTCTCACGGCTACGACCAGCTCTATCGCCTGGGCCAGTACGGGGACTATGACTGCTCGGCGCTCACCATCGCCGCCCTCGAGAAGGCCGGCATCGACACCGCGTGGGCGTGGAGCACGCGCGACATGCGCGCCGCGCTCACGATCACGGAGTTCGAGTGGATTCCCAGCCTCTCCGACCTGCAGTACGGCGACATCCTCCTCGCGGAGGGACACCACGCCGCGGTCTACCTCGGCGACGGGAAGCTCGTCGAGGCGTGGGCGAACGAGTTCAACGGGGCTGTGGGCGGCAAGCCCGGTGACCAGACGGGCGAGGAGATTCGCATCCGCAGCTACTACGACTACCCGTGGAGCGGCATCCTGCGCCTGAGGGCGTAGGGACGGCCACCACAGGCTCGTGACATGGGGCGGGGCGCCGGCGACTTCCTCTGCCGGCGCCCCGTCCCTCTTGGCCGTAGCTTCTACGACGCGCTACCGGGCGTCGTTCTTCTCGATGTCTATGAGGATCTCGTCCGCGTCGATGAGGGGCAGCATCACGGTGCCCATGGGCGACATCGCTGACATCTCCGCGAGCTTGCTCGTGGCGAAGGCATAGCCCGCCTTGATGGCCTCGAGGCGCATGGCGTGCTCCATCTTCTTGTCGCGCTGCGCGGCGGCGGACTCCTCGCTGCCGGCCATGTGGCGCGCGGCTATCGCGGCATCCCCCATGATGGGCGAGGTCACGACCACGCCGACGAGCGCGCCGAAGTGCAGGAACTCGGGGTGCTCGCCCTGCTCGCCCGCGGGCGCGGACGGGTCGGCAATGCCAAACTGGATGCCCACCATGGCGCGCAGCACGTTCTGGCGGTTCTTGACGTCCAGGCTGAAGCGCTTGTCGGGGTTGGTGATGGCGAGGCGGCTCTCGCCGGCGCGCTCCGCGACGGGCGCGGCGTGGAAGACGCACTCGATGAGCGAGAGGTCGTCGACGCGCATGGCGAGGGAGATGTCGGTGTCGCTCATGTGGTCTCCTTTCGTGCGATGTCTCCCGTGCATCTTAGCATGCGGGGCGCTGGGGCAGAGGCGTGGGCCTGCGTCCCGGGGCCGCGGCTAGCATGCATTCTGCGCGGTCCTTCTCGCATACCCGCAGATGATGAGACAAGCCCGGCGCAGAGTGCATGGTACCCGCTGCCATCGACCAACGAAAATGGGGCCGGGGAGTCGCTCCCCGGCCCCGGAGTCACCGCTGTCGCTCGACACTAGCGGGTGAGCTCCCCCACCGCGGCGCGGAGCTCGTCCACGCGGTCCGTGCGCTCCCAGGTGAACTCGGGCAGCTCGCGGCCGAAGTGGCCGTAGGCGGCGGTCTTCTCGAAGATGGGGCGGCGCAGGTCGAGGTCGCGGATGATGGCGCCCGGGCGCAGGTCGAAGACCCTCTCCACGGCCGCCTCGATCACCGCGTCGTCGACGGAGCCGGTGCCGAAGGTGTCCACCATCACGGAGAGCGGGTGGGAGACGCCGATGGCGTAGGCGAGCTCGATCTCGCAGCGGTGCGCGAGGCCCGCGGCCACCACGTTCTTGGCCACCCAGCGCGCGGCGTAGGCGGCCGAGCGGTCCACCTTGGTGCAGTCCTTGCCGGAGAAGCACCCGCCGCCGTGGCGGCCCATGCCGCCGTAGGTGTCCACGATGATCTTGCGGCCGGTGAGGCCGGTGTCGCCCATGGGCCCGCCCACCACGAAGCGGCCGGTGGGGTTCACGTAGACGTCGGCGTTGTGCCACTCGATGCCCACCATGTCCATCACGGGCGCGATCACGTAGTCGACCATGTCCGCCTTGACGGTGGCCATGTCCTCGATGGCGGCGTCGTGCTGGGTTGAGACCACGATGGCCGTGACCTCCGCGGGGACGTCGTCCTCGTAGCGGACGGTCACCTGGGTCTTGCCGTCCGGGCGAAGGTACGGCACCTGGCCGTTCCTGCGGACCTCGGTGAGGCGCTCGGCCATGCGGCTTGCCAGGTAGTGCGGCATGGGCATGAGGACGGGGGTCTCGTCGGTGGCGTAGCCGAACATCATGCCCTGGTCGCCCGCGCCCACGAGGTCGATGGGGTCGGTGGTGCGGCCGGCCTGGGCGTCGAAGGACTCGTCGACGCCGGCGGCGATGTCGGGGCTCTGCTCGTGGATGAGGTTGAGGACGCCGCAGGTGTCGGCGTCGAAGCCGAACTTGGCGCGCGTGTAGCCGATGCGGCGGATGACGTCGCGGGCGATCTTCTGCACGTCGAGGTAGGCCTCAGTGCGGATCTCGCCGGCGATGATCACGGTGCCCGTGGTCACGAAGGTCTCGCACGCGCAGCGGACGTTGTCCACGTTGGCCGGGATGCCGCCGGGCGCGACGTAGCCGGCCTCCTGGAGCTCGGCCTCCTTGGCGAGGAGCGCGTCGAGGATGGCGTCCGAGACCTGGTCGCAGATCTTGTCCGGGTGGCCCTCCGTCACGCTCTCCGAGGTGAAGAGGTAGCTGCGGGACGAGGTGGAACGATGGGGTGAAGACATGTCGGTCCTTCTTTCGCTTTCGGGGCGGCCGTTGCCATTCCGCCCCTCCCAATACAAATGCCTAGTGATGATACCCAAATGCCGCGGCGCCGAGGCCGCGCCCGCACGTCGGCACGGCAACCACACGTTCCGGCGCGGGCAGGAGGGCGGCGGGCTCTTCTCGCCGGTCCTTCTCGCCATGCGGAACCGCGCGAGGAGGCATGCTCGGCAGGCGCGAGAGGCGAGAAGCGGGGCGCCCTCCTCGCCTTTGAGCATGCCGTATGTACCAGCATGCCCATATGCACGGAATCGGCCCCTGAAGACGAGAAACCGTGCGCGGAGGCATGCTCGGCGGCGGCATGGCAGCGACACCGGCCGTCGCACCCGTGGGTCAGCCGAGAAAGACGGCGCGGCCGCGCTCCGTGCCCACGCCGGAGAGCGCGAGGTCCAGAATCCTTCGGGTGAGCGCCTCGACGCTCTCGGGCGCCCCGTCGGGGGCCACGTGCTCGAACACCAGGAAGGCTCCTGCCACGGCGGCCGCGCAGAGGCGGCTGTCGGCGTCCTCGCGGACGAGCCCCTCCCCCTTGGCGCGCTCGAGCTGGGCCGTGAGGATGGCGAGGACGCGCGCGAGCCGCGGCCCCTCCACGGCGGGCGCCCCCGTCGCGCTCGTCCCGGAGCCGAGCATCGCGAGCATGAGGGGGCCACCGGGCCTCAGGGCCTCGGCGAGCGCGCGAACGAGCCCGAGGATGGAGTCGGCCGCCGAGGGGGCGTCGGCAACGACCCGCTCCACCGCGTCGACGAGCGCCTCGACCGAGCGGTCCATCACGGCGCGGACGAGCTCCCCCTTGTCCGCGAAGTAGTAGTAGAGCGAGCCCTTCGACATTTCGCAGCGAGACGAGACCTCGATCATCTGGAAGTCCGTCCCGCCGCGCTCTACCATGAGCTTCGCCGCGGCCTCCATGATCTTCTCGCGCGTCACCGCGCTCTTGCGGGTCCTCGCCTCCGCCCGGCCTCCCCTGACCTCCATGCGCGCCTCCCCTCGTCCGCCAGGGCCGCATGCCTAAAAGGTGCCTAAAGGGGGCCTGTCCCCTTTTAGGCGAGCCCTCCGGGCACGGCTCTCGTTAGCAGAATCCTAGCATCAGGTCGCTGTTTTTGAGCTGAGTTCAAAAATATTGAACACACGTGTATAGTTTCGGCCGAAAGGGAAACGAGAGGGTAAGCGGGCCCGGCAGCCCGCACGACGGCCGAGTGACGGGTTTTGGACGGATGAGGCCCTGGAAACGGCCTCGTTTGTCCGAAACCCGTCACTCGGCTGGACAGACCCGCCCGGAGGACCAGAGGAGATCACCAAGCATGCGCACCGCAATCAAAATATTCGCCCGCGACCTGAGGAGGCTCCTCGCGAGCCCCGCGGCGATCGTGATCGCCGTGGGGGTCTGCGTCATACCCTCCGTCTACGCGTGGCTCAACATCCTCGCCAACTGGGACCCGTACGAGAACACGGGCACGGTCCCCGTGGCGGTGGCCGAGCTCGACCGGGGGGCGGACGTCCCCGGGATGGGGTTCACGGACGCGGGCGACATGGTCCGCCAGCGCCTCGAGGAGAACGACCAGCTGGGCTGGACGTTCGTCGACAGCGAGGAGGACGCGCTCGAGGGCGTGCGCTCGGGGCGCTACTTCGCGGCCTTCGTCATCCCCGAGGACTTCACCTCCACGCTCGCGGGCGTGCTCGACGGGCGCACCGAGCCCGCGCGCGTGGGCTACTACGTCAACGAGAAGGCGAACGCCGTGGCGCCCAAGGTCACGGACACCGGCGCCACCACGCTCGAGACCCAGATCGCGCAGGAGTTCGTCAGCGTGGCGGGAGAGACGGTGACCGAGCGGCTCCAGGGCGCCGTGCGCGGAGCGACGGACGCCGCCGACGCCGCGTCCGAGGGCGCCGTGGCCGACCTGCGCGACGTCGGCGGGCGCCTCGACGGGCTCGCCGGCGTGCTCGAGGCGGCGCGCGGCGACGTCGCCACCGCACGCGGGGCCGTGGGCGACGCCCGCGCCGCCGTGGCGGACGCCGGCAGGGCCGCGAGCTCCCTCGCCGGGTCGCTTGACGCGGCGCTCGGGACGCTCGGCCAGGCGCGCGGGCGGGCGCGGACCCTCGCGGGCGACCTCTCCGCCGCGCTCGGGACGGGCGCGGGCGCGCTCGCCGACCTCTCATCGACCGCGAGCCACGACATCGGCGCCATAGCCGGGGACGTGGGCTGGGCGCAGGGGCGCGCGCAGGCGGCCATCTCGCAGATCCGCGCCGCCAACGGCACCGTGGGCGGCATGCTGGGGACGCTCGAGTCCGCCCTGGACGAGCTCTCCGCCGCGGGCCCCTCGGACGGGGCGGCGGCAGCGCTTCGCGACCGCGTGGTCGAGGACCTGCGCTCCGTCCTCGCCGACCTCGAGCGGCTCTCCGCCGACCAGGCCTCCGAGCTCGACGAGCTGGAGGCCGCCTCCCAGGAGGTCGCCGCCGGGGCGGACGCGATGGGCGGCCTCGCCGGGGAGGTGAACGACGCCGTGCAGGCGGGCGCCTCCTCGCTGGAGGGGCTCCGCTCCCAGGTGGCGCAGGACGCCTCGCCCCAGCTCTCCTCCGCGCTCGACGAGCTCGCGGACGCCGGTGGGCGCGTGGCGGGCGGCGTCTCCGCGCTCGGCCCGATGACGGGCCAGGCGGACGGCACGCTGGCGCAGCTCGACGCCCTTCTCGCCCAGTGCGACGCCACGCTCGACCGGGCCGCCTCGGGCCTGCGCGACGCCGCGGGCACCGCGGACGGCCTCGCCGACGACCTCGCGGCCGTGGCGGGGGCCTCCGACTCCGCCGCTGTGAGCGGCCTGCTCGCGCTCGACCCCGCGTCCACGGGCTCGGCGCTCGGCGCGCCTGTGGAGATGGCGAGCGATCCCGTCTTCCCCGTCGCCAACTACGGCTCGGGCGTGGCGCCCTTCTACACCAACCTCGCCCTCTGGGTGGGCGGGTTCGTCCTCGTGGCCGTCTACAAGCTCGAGGTCGACCGCGAGGGCCTCGACGTCGCCGAGGTGACGCCCACCCAGGCGTTCTTCGGCCGCTGGCTGCTGCTCGCCCTGCTCGGGCAGGTGCAGGCGCTCGTCTGCTGCGTGGGCGACGTGGCGCTCGGCATCCAGTGCGTCTCGCCCGCGGCCTTCGTGCTGGCGGGGATGGTGGAGTCGCTCGTCTACGTGTTCGTCGTCTACGCCCTGGCGGTGGCCTTGAAGCACGTGGGAAAGGCCCTCGGCGTGCTGCTCGTGGTCCTGCAGATCCCCGGAGCCTCGGGGCTCTACCCCATCCAGATGCAGCCCGACTTCTTCCGCGCGCTCGGGCCGTGGCTGCCCTTCACCTACGGCATCAACGCCATGCGCGAGGCCGTCGCGGGCTTCTACGACGGCTACTACGTTCGCAACCTGCTGGTCCTTCTCGCCTTCGCGCTGCCGGCGCTGCTGCTCGGCGTGGCCGCGCGCCGCAGGCTGGCGGGCGTGAACGCCCTCTTTGACCGCCGCATGGCCCAGACGGACCTCCTCATCGCCGACCATCCCGCCGCGTGGGGCGAGAAGGACGAGGGGTTCCTCGCGTCCGTCGTGGACGCGCTCGCCACCTCCCCGGGCCACCGGGAGGCCTTCCTCGAGCGGGCCGCGCGCTTCGAGCTCGCGTACCCGCGGCTCGTGCGGCGAGGCGTGGCGGCGCTGCTGGCCGTGCCGCTGGTCCTTCTCGCCCTGCTCTTCGTGACGCCCGCGAAGTTCGCGCTGCTCGTGCTGTGGGTAATCTCGCTCGTGGCCGCGAGCGCGTACCTCATCGGCGTCGAGTACGCGCACGACCGGCTCGCCCGCATGAGCGAGCTCGAGAGGATGGGGACCGACGAGCTCGTGGGGCTCGTCGAGGACATGAGAGGGGGCGATGGGCGATGAGGAGGATCTGGGCCTTCATGCGCCGCGACGCGCGCCATGCGGTCTCGAGCGCGATCGCGCTCGTCGTGTTTGCGGGAATCGTGGCCGTGCCGTCGTTCTACGCGTGGTTCAACATCGCCGGCAGCTGGGACCCCTACGGCAACACGAGGAACCTCCGGGTGGCCGTGGCCAACGAGGACGCCGGCTACGAGGGGAGCCTCCTTCCCGTGAGGGTCAACATGGGCGAGCGCGTGGTGTCCGACCTGCGCGCGTCCGAGTCGATCGGCTACGAGGTCACCTCCGCGGACGACGCCGTCGAGGGCGTGCGCTCCGGCGAGTACTTCGCCGCGATCGTGATTCCGGAGGACTTCTCGCGCGACATGATGGGCGTGCTCTCCGGGGACTCGGCCCGGCCGCAGGTGAGCTTCTACCAGAACGAGAAGGAGAACGCCATCGCCACGATCGTGACGGACAAGGCGTCGGCCGCCGCGCAGGCGGACATCGACGCGAGCTTCGCGCGGTCGGTCGCGAGCGTGGGCGCGGGCGTGCTCGACGAGCTCTCCCGCGCGCTCGACGACGACGGCGTCACCTCGCTCGCCGCGCGGCTCGACTCCGCCGTGGCCGACGCGGAGGACTCGCTCGCCGGCACGGCCGACGACGTGCGCGGGTTCTCCGAGCTGCTCGCCTCGACGCGGGGCCTCCTCGGCAGCGGGGCGGACGCGGCCGAGTCGGCGCTCTCCCCTGCCGCCGGGGCGGGCGACGCGCTGCGCGAGACGGCCTCCGGGCTCGCGGGCGCGGGGTCCGCGATCGACGGCGCGGCGACGTCCGTCGAGGGGGCGCTCGCGTCCGCCGGGGCGGGCCTCGACGGCGTGGATGACGCCATCGACGACGCGCTCGCCGCGGCGGGGGCGCAGTCGGCGCGCGTCCGCGGGCTGCTCGACGACGCGCGGGCCGCCGCGGACGGGCAGGCCTCCTCGCTCGACGCGCTCGCGTCCGCGCTCGGGGAGCAGGACGCGCTCATGGGCCAGCTCGAGGGGATGCTCCCCGAGGGGGCCGCGCGCGACCGGGTGGCGGCGGCGCGCGAGCGCGTGCAGGGGCTCGCCGGGCGCGTGACGCAGGCGGCCGACGAGATGCGCGAGCTCTCGCAGGGCCTCCAGCGCACCATGGCCGACCTCGACGCGGGCACGGCCGACGCCGAGGCGGCGCGCCAGGAGCTCGCGGGGCTCGTCGGCGAGGCGCGCGCGGCGATCGACGAGGTGCGCGGGTCCTACGACGCCGACGTGCGCGGCGTGCTCGAGGAGCTCGCGGCGCAGGTCGGCGACGCCGCGGCGCAGGCCGACGCCGTGCAGGGGAGCCTCTCGGCGGCGCTCTCCTCCGCGCGCGACGCCGCGCGGGGCGCGGAGGGCACGCTCGGCGACGCGCAGACCTCGCTCGACGAGACGGCGGACGCCATCGAGAAGGGCGCGGGACGGCTGAGCGACCTGCGCGAGCGCCTCTCCGCGGCCCTGGCCACCGGCGACGTTGAGCAGGTCCGCAAGGTGCTCGCCGCCGACCCCTCCGAGCTCGCCGACTTCGTCGCGGCGCCGGTCGACGTGGAGCGCACTGCCGTCTTTCCCGTGGAGAACAACGGCTCGGCCATGGCCCCCTTCTACACCACACTCGCCATTTGGATTGGGGGCGTCGTGCTCTGCGCGCTCGTGCGGGCCACCCCCTCGGCCGAGGCGCTCGCCGAGACCGGCTGCTCGCACGCGCAGGCCTACGTGGGAAGGCTCCTGCTGTTCTGTGCGGTAGGACTCGCCCAGGCGGCGCTCATCTGCGGAGGCGACCTCTTCTACCTGGGCGTGCAGTGCGAGCACCCGTGGCTGCTCCTCCTCGTGTGCCTCGCGTCCTCGCTCGTGTACGTGAACCTGGTCTTCTCGCTCACGGCGTCCTTCGGCGACGTGGGCAAGGCCGTGGCCGTGGTTCTCATGGTGATCCAGGTGGCGGGGTCGGGCGGCACCTTCCCGCCCCAGATGCTGCCTCCCGCCTTCCAAGCCGTCTACGCGTGGCTGCCCTTCGTCCACAGCGAGAACGCCATGCGCGCGGCGATGTTCGGCATCTGGGAGGGCGACATCTGGCGCGAGCTGGCGATTCTCCTTGCCTACCTCGCCCCTGCCCTGCTCCTGGGCCTGGTGCTCCGCCGCCCGGTGATCCGCCTCAACGAGCGGCTCGAGGAGCGCCTTGAGGAGACCCGCCTCATGTGAGGACATGCCACCGTGCCGCTGGCGTCAGGTTCGTCTGGCACGCGGAAAGGGCGTGCCAAACGAACCTGACGCCAGCGGCACGATGGTCTGCAATCAGGCGGATAGTGTGAAAAAACCGCGCCCCGCCCTGCAATCGGGGGGATAGTGCGAAGCGATTCTGGGGGTGCCCCGAGTATCCGCCGCAGCCGCAACAGGCATTTTGCCCGAGAGTCGCCGCAAATCGTGCCGAAGCGCCACGAAAAGGCTTCGCACTATCCCCCTGATTGCAGGGAACGAGCCCCGAATTACACACTATCCGCCTGATTGCAGGCGACGGCACGCCCGCCCCCTGGACACGGCGGCAGATTTCCTCCAACTGCCGTCCCTGCCCCGGTCAGGAGGTCTAGCGCGCTATACTGATGGCGTATGTGACGATTGATTCACGGAGAGGAACCTCATGTCAGAGACCCCCGTTCGCGTGCGCTTTGCGCCCTCGCCCACCGGCAAGCTCCACGTTGGCGGCGCGCGCACCGCAATCTACAACTGGGCCTTCGCCCGCGCCAACCACGGCACCTTCATCCTGCGCATCGACGACACCGACCCCGAGCGCTCCACCGAGGAGAACACCCAGATCATCCTGCGCGCCATGCGCTGGCTGGGGCTCGACTGGGACGAGGGCCCGGAGGTGGGCGGCGACTTCGGCCCCTACAAGCAGACCGAGCGCGCCCAGATGTATCGCGACGCCGCGCAGCGCCTGTGGGACGAGGGGAAGGCGTACCCCTGCTTCTGCACGCCCGAGCAGCTGGCCGCCGACCGCGAGGCCGCGCAGGCGCGCAAGGACCCCTTCCAGGGCTACCAGCGCCGCTGCCGCAACCTCTCCCGCGAGGAGGCTCAGGCGCGCATCGACGCCGGCGAGCCCTACGTCCTGCGCATCAAGGTGCCTGAGGACCGCGGCGACGTCGTCGTGCGCGACGCGGTCCACGGCGACGTGACCTTTGCGGCCCGCGAGCTCGACGACTTTGTCATCCAGCGCACCGACGGCACGCCCACTTACAACTTCGCCACCGTCGTTGACGACGCCGCCATGGGCATCACCCACGTCATCCGCGGCGACGACCACCTCTCCAACACCCCACGCCAGGTCATCGTCTACGAGGCCCTGGGCGCGCCGGTTCCCACCTTCGCGCACATCTCCATGATCCTGGGCGCGGACGGCAAGAAGCTCTCCAAGCGCCACGGCGCGACCAACGTGGAGGAGTACCGCGACGCGGGCTACCTCTCCGACGCCTTCGTGAACTACTTGGCGCTTCTCGGCTGGTCGCTCGACGGAGAGACCACGATCATCCCACGCGACGTCCTGGCCTCGCAGTTCTCGCTCGATCACGTGTCCAAGAACCCGGCCACCTTCGACCCCAAGAAGCTCGACTGGATCCAGGCGGAGTACATCCGCTCGATGAGCGACCAGGAGTTCGCCGACGAGGTCATGCTGCCGGAGCTCCACGAGGCCGGCGTCATCGGCGGCGACTTCGAGGCCGACGAGGCCTGGGTGGACGCACTTGCCGCCATCGTGAAGCCGCGCACGAAATTCCCCGCGGACGTGGTCACGGTGACCGCCCCGGTCTTCGCCACCGCCGAGACCCTGGTCTATGACGAGAAGAGCGTGGCAAAGGGCCTCGCCAAGGAGGGCATGGGCGCGGTCCTGGACGCCGCGCGCGAGGCGCTGGCGGGGCTCGCCGCGTGGGAGCCGGCCGCGATCGACGCCGCGCTTGAGGCGCTGCCCGAGGCGCTCGACCTGAAGAAGCGCCTGGTCTTCCAGGCCGTTCGCGTGGCCGTGTGCGGCAACATGGTGTCGCCGCCGCTCGGCGAGACGATGGCGCTCGTGGGTCGCGAGGACTGCCTCGCCCGCATCGACCGCGCCCGCGCGATGGCGCTGTAGGCCAAAGGGGACAGTCACTTTTGACTCATCGGGCGGGCCCCAGCTGGGGCCCGCCCGTTCTTCTCGCCGGACACGTGCGATCGGGGATTGCCGGAAACGCGAGATGCGCATGCGAGAAGGGCGCGAGGGGCACGCGCAACCTTGAGTCATGCGTCCCTGGGGACAGAAATCCCGGCCCGCGCATCCTTCTTGACATGCGCGGGCCGGGATTGCCGGTAAACGGGGATGCGTGTGGCGCCGCCGCATCCGGGCGCGCCGGGGGCGAGAAGAGCCTACTGCTCGGTGCCCTCCCCTGCCGCGACGGCGTCGTCGGTGCCGGTGACCGCGGCCTCGATCATGGCGGTGAGGCCCGTGACCATCATGTCCACGCTCATGGACGCGGTGCCCTCGCCCATGGAGACGGCCTGCTCGGTGGCATACGGCACGTGCACGAAGCCGCCGCGGACGCCGGGGTGGCGCGTCGCGAGGGTGTGCAGCAGGCGGTAGAGCACCTCGTTGCAGCAGAACGTGCCCGCCGTGTAGGAGACGGCGGCCGGCACGCCCGCGGCGCGCGCGGCGTCGACCATCGCGAAGACGGGGACCGTGGCGAAGTAGGCGTCCGGGGCGCCCTCCACGAGCGGGCCGACGGGCTGGTTGCCCTCGTTGTCCGGGATGCGGGCGTTCGCGAAGTTGATGCCCACGAACTCAGGCGTGATGTGGCTGCGCCCGCCGGCCTGGCCGATGCAGAGAACCACATCGGGCTTCTCGGCGTCGATGGCGGCGTCCACCGCGGCGGCGTCCTTCTCAAAGACCACCGGGATCTGCACGGTGACCACGTCCGCGTCGGCGATCTTTGCCGGCAGGCGGCGCACCGCCTCGAGCGCGGGGTTGATGGTCGCGCCGCCAAAGGGCTCGAAGCCCGTCACCAATACCTTCATGCGTATCGCTTCCTTCCAGGTCGGACGGTTTCCGTGCCATCCGCGTCAGGTTCGTTTGGCTCGACACGATGTCGAGCCAAACGAACCTGACGCCAGTGGCGCGCTAGAGGGCGGTCATGACGATCATGTAGACGATCTGCACGGCGAGCATGAACAGCGCGATGGGGACCTGCTTCTTGATGACGCCGTACTGGTCCTTCATCTCGAGGATGGCCACCGGCAGGATGTTGAAGTTGGCCGCCATGGGCGTCATGAGCGTGCCACAGAATCCGCAGGTGAGCGCCACCGAGCCGATGAGGGCGGGGTCGGCGCCGAGCGAGAGCACGAACGGCGCGCCGATGCCCACCGTGAGCACCGTGATGGCGCCGTAGGCGTTGCCCATGACCATGGTGAACACGGCCATGCCGATGGCGTAGACGATGATGCCCACCACGAGGTTGCCCTGCGGGATCACGCCGGAGACGATGTGGGAGATGACGTCGCCCACGCCGGCGGCGGTGAAGATGGAGCCGAGGGCGGCGAGCAGGATCGGCAGCATGGAGAGCGGGCCCACCGCGTCGAGCATGCGGCGCGTGTCGTTGAGGAACACCTTGGGCGTGTTCTTGTGCGAGAACGCGAAGAGCATGAGGCCGCCCACCACGACGCCGAAGGTGAGGCCGACGAGCGAGCTGATGTTGGTGAAGAGGGCGAAGATGAGCGCCATGACGCCCAGCGAGAGCGCGGGCACGAAGAGCTTCATGCCGATCTTCTCGTAGTTGCCCTCCATCTCCTCCTGAGTGGGCTCGTCGCCCGTTCCGCGGCCGACCTGCTTGCAGATGGCGGGGATGACCATGATGACGACCATCGCGCCCGCGACGGTGCTCGGCACCCAGCGGCCGACGATGAACAGCATGCCGCAGACCACCCAGAACAGGGCCGTGCCCATGCGCTTGGGGTTGGTCTCGTCCTGCGCGTTGCGGATGCCCGCGTAGACGGCGATGAGCCCCATGACGATGTAGGCGACCTCGAGGAGCTTGTCAGAGAGCGTCACGTCGGCGCTCTGGAAGAACTGGATGAACTCCGTCACTTTGCCTCACCGCCCTTCTCGGCGTCGGCGGGCGCGCCCTGGCCTGCGCCCTCGGCCTCGTCGGCGCCCTCCTCGTAGGAGGCCGACCCGGTGGCCTTGATGACGCGCGCGCGGCGCTTGGTGAGGCGACGGTCGATAATGTTGTAGTAAACGATGGCAGCGATCATGGCGACCACGGCCACGGGCACCTGCACCATGGCAAGGTCGAGCAGGCTCACGTCGTAGCCGAGGCCCGCGAGCGTGCCCTGGACGAGCAGGCCGCCCGAGCCGCCAACGAAGAGCACCTGACCGAAGAACCACGCAACGTTGTCCATGCCCGAGGACATGCCCTTGAGCTCCTCGAGGTGACCGTCGCCGATCTTCTTGCCGTCGCGCTCCACGGCCGCCTGGGCCATGGGCATGATGACCGGGCGGATGAAGCCGGCCACGCCGCCGAAGTTGATGTTGAAGGCGGCAAAGAGGACGCGCACGACGCCGTAGGCGGAGATGATGATGCCCGACGTGGCGTTCTTGAGCTTGCGGATGAGCGCCGCCGCTGCCTGGCGCAGGCCGTTGCGCTCGAGCGTGCCCGTGAGCACGAACGTCATGATGAAGATGCACATGCTCCGATTGGAGACGAAGCTCGTGCCGAGGGTGTCCAGGAACGCCACCGGGTCCATGCCGCCCACCACGGCGGTCGCGACGGCGGCCACCATGATGATGAGGATGGAGTCGAGCTTCAGCGCGAAGCCCGCCACGACGATGACGATTCCCAGGAGCTTGAGGAGCTCTGCGGGATCCATCGGTCCTCCTTACAGAGTGCTGATACGACGTACCTATCATAGGCAGCCCGGGCACGAGACGAGAAGAACGTGAGCAATCGGTAACATCATGCGTGCCGCTGTGCCACTGGCGTCAGGTTTGTTTGGCGCGCGTTCGCTGCGCGCCAAACAAACCTGACGCCAGTGGCACAGCGGCACGCTGACGCCGGCGGCGCGCCTGCTATGCTAGTCACCGACGCACGCGCCCGGAAGGAGCCCCCATGGCAGCAAAGCCGCAGACCCTCGCCACGACCTCGGCCTTCGAGGTGCTCGGCCCCGTCATGGTGGGGCCCTCCTCGTCCCACACGGCCGGCGCGCTGCGCTGCGCCCGCGTGGCGGCCTCGCTCATGGGCGGCCGCGTCGCCCGCGTGCGCTTCACGCTGTGGAACTCCTTCGCGCACACCTATCGCGGCCACGGCACCGACCGCGCGCTCGTGGCCGGCGTGCTGGGGCTGGACACCGACGACGAGCGCATCCGCGACGCCTTCGACCTCGCGCGCGAGGCGGGCCTTGCCTTCGAGTTCGTCGAGGCCGGCGACGACACCTCCGTCCACCCCAACACCGTCGACATCGACCTCGAGGGCGAGGGAGGCGCGCGCTGCCAGGTGCGCGGCGAGAGCCTGGGCGGCGGCAAGATGCGCATCAGCCGCATCAACGGCGTGGGCGTGGACATCACGGGCGCCTACGCCACGCTCTTCGTCTCTCACAAAGACGCCCCCGGCATCCTCGCCTCCCTCACCCACCTGCTCGCGATGGCCGAGGTCAACATCGCCTTCTGCCGCACGTACCGCACCGAGCAGGGCGGCCGCGCGTACTCGGTCTTCGAGACGGACGGCGCGCCGGACGACTCGGTGCTGCCCATGATCCGCCGCATCCGCGACGTGAGCTTCGCCACCTTCATCTCGGTCCCGGGCTCGGCCTCCACGGTCTCCCCCGGCGTCACGGCCGCCGAGCTCTTCGACGACGGCGCGCAGCTCCTGGATGCCTGCGCCGAGCGGGGCCTCTCCATCGGCGGCGTGATGGCGCTGCGCGAGCGCGGCCTCACGGGTGAGGAGCGCGCCGAGGCGTCCATGCGCCGCGTGATCGAGGTCATGCGCGAGGAGACCACGGCGCCCATCGCCGCGCCGGCCCGCTCGCTCGGCGGCTTCATCGGCGGCGAGGCCCAGCTCCTGGATGCCGGCGCCGCGCGCTGGTCCGGCTCGCTCATGGGGCCGGTGCAGACCGACGCCGTGGCCCGCGCGATGGCCGTGCTCGAGCGCTCCGCCGCGATGGGCGTCATCGTGGCCGCCCCCACGGCGGGGTCGGCGGGCGTGGTGCCGGGCAGCGTCCTGGCCGTCGCGGACGCCGTGGGCGCGGGCGACGACGCCGTGGCGTCCGCCCTCTGGTGCGCGGCCGCCGTGGGCCTCAACATCCAGACGCACGCGTGCGTGGCCGGCGCCGAGGGCGGCTGCCAGGCCGAGGTGGGCTCCGCCGCCGCGATGGCGGCAGCGGCCGTGGTCGAGCTGCTCGGCGGCACGCCCGAGCAGGCGCTCTGCGCGGCCTCGCTCGCGATCTCCAACCTGCTGGGGCTCGTCTGCGACCCGGTGGGCGGCCTCGTCGAGGTGCCCTGCCAGGCGAGAAACGCCATCGGCGTCGCGGCCGCCATCTCGTCCGCGCAGCTCGCGCTCTCCGGCGTGCGCTCGCTCGTGCCGTTCGACGAGGTCGTCGTCGCCATGGCCGAGGTCGGCCACGCCCTGCCCTCGCGCCTTCGCGAGACCGCGCGCGGCGGCCTTGCCGCGACGCCCACGGCCCGCGCCGCATGCGCGGCGTGCGGGGCCTGCGGGCAGTAGCCAGCGGGTTGGCGACGAGAGCGAGGTCCTTCTCGCCCGTTCTTCTCGGCCCCTCCCGGCGTTTGGTCACCTCTCCCTAGTGAGCATGCCCCGTGGCACGGAACCGCCCGAATCCGGCACGACTCCGTGCGCTGAGGCATGCTCGGCGAAAGCGTGCGCCACGGCATGCTCGGGGCCACCGCTGGCGAGAAGAACCCGCTGCGCGGGGCTCGTGAGCATGCCTCCCGGCACAGAACGCCCGAGCATGCCCCATGGCACGGAACCGCCCTCGAACGCGGGGTTTCCGTGCGCCACGGCATGCTCGGGGCGGCGTGAACCATGACCTCGACAACGAAAAAGGGCCGGACCCGAAGGTCCGACCCTGAACGTTTGGTAGCCCGTACCAGATTCGAACTGGTGATCTCCGCCTTGAGAGGGCGGCGTCCTGAACCGCTAGACGAACGGGCCATTTGGTAGCCCGTACCAGATTCGAACTGGTGATCTCCGCCTTGAGAGGGCGGCGTCCTGAACCGCTAGACGAACGGGCCACATATGCAATTGTGAGGCAAGCGGCAAATGGCTGGGACTGAGAGAGTCGAACTCCCGTTGACGGAACCAGAATCCGCTGTCCTACCACTAGACGAAGTCCCAATTTGCCACTTCGTGCGCCTCTCAGCGCGGAGAAACACTATACGGCATCCCCTCACGTCATGCAAGCAAGAATTTTGGAGAAGTTGTGCATGGAAACTTGCCTAAAAGGGGCCTGTCCCCTTTTAGGCGGCTACCACCGCAGCCAGGCGAGAAGGGCGTCGCGCCTGTTGGGCACCTCCCCCGCCTTGACGGCCTCGAGCAGCTGCGCGAGCACCATGCCCACGCCGGGCCCGGGCTCCACCCCGCGCTCGCGGATCACGTCCGCCCCGCCCACGGCCAGGTCGCGCACGCGCCACACCGCCCCGGCGGAAAGCTCCGCGCGCAGGACCGCCGTCATGGCGTCGAGCTCCACCGCGTACCCCATGCACGCGGGCGCCTTGGCCACCGCGTCGGCGCGCTTGAGGTCCAGCAGCGCGAAGGCCAGCGGCCGCGCCTGCCCCGGCGCCGCCGCCTCCAGCTCGGAGAGCATCCGGCGCATGGAGGGGGCCGTCGCGCGGATCTCGAAGTCGTGGAGCAGCACGAGCGCCGCCGCGGCGCGCGTCACCTCCCCGGGCACCGCCAGGCGCCCCATCACGCGGCGCGCCACGCGGGCGCCCTCCTCGGGGTGGCCGAAGAAGTGGCCGCGCCCCGAGACGTCCTCGCTCCAGCAGGACGGCTTGGCCACGTCGTGCAGGAGCGCCGCCCAGCGCAGGGCCGGAAGCGGGCGCCCGCCCGCGAACTCCTCCGCGCCCGCGCAGACGCGCGCCGTGTGCTCGAGCACGTCGTGGGCGTGATAGGGGCTCCTCTGGTCGAAGCCGGCCATCGGCGCGAGCTCGGGCACGGCCGCGGAGAGCACGGCGAACTCGTGGCGCAGCGCCCAGGCGGCGCGCCCCGTGGCGAGGATCCCGTCGAGCTCCTGGCCGATGCGCTCGGACGCGATCTGGTCGAGCTCGGGCGCGCACGCCTCGAGCGCCGCCTGCGTGGCGGGCTCGATCGCGGCGTCAAGCCGGCAGGCAAAGCGCACGGCCCGCAGCACGCGCAGGGCGTCCTCCTCGAAGCGCGTGCGCGGGTCCCCCACCGCGCGGATGACGCGCGCCGCGAGGTCCCTCTCGCCGCCAAAGGGGTCGAGCAGGCCGCGCCCCGGGTGGAACGCCATCGCGTTGACGGTGAAGTCGCGCCGCGCGAGGTCCTCGCGCACGTCCGTGACGAAGCGCACCTCGTCGGGATGGCGGCGGTCGGAGTAGCCGCCCTCTACGCGGTAGGTGGTGGTCTCGACGGGCCGGCCCCCCACGACGGCCGTGACCGTCCCGTGGGCGGTGCCGGTCTCGTGCACGGCGATCCCCGCCGCGCGCAGCACGGCCGCCGTCTTCTGCCAGGGGGCCGAGGTGGTCACGTCGACGTCATGGCCGGGCGTGCCGAGAAGGGCGTCGCGCACCCAGCCGCCGACGACCCACGCCTCGTAGCCGGCGGCCTCGAGCGCGTCGACGACGCGCCGGGCGTATGCGGGCAGCTCGCGCGCGAGGCGGCCCTCGATGTCCGTGCCCATATGACCCCTCCACCCGTGGTTCTTCTCGCCACATTCTAGCAGCTCGGCCGGACGCGCCCCCGGGTGCGTACGCGCCTCGCCCGGGTACGTACGAGGTTTCCGGGTTGATGTCCTTCTCGCCGCGGTGCCGACCTGCGGTTTTCCCGCAGAGGGCCCGATATCAGACCTCGAATCGCGTACGCATCCGGGCGGGGCGCGCACGCACCCGGAGGGACGCCCCGCCAAAGCGGTGCCGCCCGCCGAGTGCTATGCTCGATGCCGGTCCAATCCGAACTAACGAACGGGAGGTACCGCCCCATGGACGAGATGACATCCGTCACCGCTGACGACCTCGCCTGCGCCCGCGAGGAGTTCTTCTCCGAGCGCGCCAACGTGGTCGCCAAGAACGCCGTGAGCTCCGTCGGCATCCGCGCCGCCGCGCGCGTGCCCGAGGGGGTCGCGAGAAACGCCCTGACCTTCGACGTCGAGGTCACGCAGGGCGAGCGCTGCAACCAGGAGCGCTCGGGCCGCTGCTGGATGTTCGCGAGCCTCAACACCATGCGCTACCGCGTCATCAAGAGGTACGGCCTCAAGACCTTCGAGCTCAGCCAGGCCTATCCCCTCTTCTGGGACAAGCTCGAGAAGAGCAACTGGTTCTTCGAGAACGTCCTCGACACGCTGGACGAGCCGCTGGACGGCCGCCTCGTGAGCTACCTCCTCGCCGACCCCATCGGCGACGGCGGGCAGTGGGACATGTTCAAGAGCCTCGTCAAGAAGTACGGCGTGGTCCCCAAGGAGGCCATGCCCGAGACCGCCTGCTCGCGCAACACCCGCGAGATGGACTCCTACCTCACGCGCTACCTGCGCGGTGCCGCCAGGCGCCTGCGCCAGAGCCACGCGGCCGGTGTCGGCGCCGACGACCTCGCGGCCATGAAGAAGGAGATGATGGGCGACGTCTACCACCTCCTCGTGACCTGCCTCGGCGAGCCGCCCGCGAGCTTTGACGTCCGCCTGCGCGACAAGGACGGCAAGCTGGCGCTCTCCGGCACCTTCACGCCCGCCGCGTTCTTCGACGAGGCCGTGGGCATGGACGTGGACGACTACGTGAGCCTCATCTCCGCCCCCACCGCCGACAAGCCCTTCGGCCACACCTACACCGTGAGCCGCCTGGGCAACGTGGTGGAGGACGGCGGCGTGCGCTACCTCAACCTCCCGATCGAGCGCCTCAAGGAGTGCGCCGTGGCCCAGCTGCGCGAGGACCTGCCCGTGTGGTTCGGCTGCGACGTGGGCCAGAGCTACCTGCGCGAGGAGGGCATCATGGACACGGCCGCGCTGGACGTGGACGGCCTTCTCGGCTTCCCGGTGGAGGGCTGCATGGACCGCGCCGAGCGCCTGGACTACGGCGAGTCGCTCATGACCCACGCCATGGTCCTCGAGGGCGTGAACCTTGACGAGGGCGGTCACCCCACGCTCTGGAAGGTGGAGAACAGCTGGGGCAAGGACCACGGCCGGGACGGCTTTGACACCCTCTCCGACGCATGGTTCGACGAGTACGTCTACCAGGTCGTCGTTGACAAGAAGCACCTGACTGACGAGGAGCGCGCCGCCTACGAGACCGAGGAGCCCCGCGTGCTCGCGCCGTGGGACCCCATGGGCTCGCTCGCGCGCGTCCGCTAAGGAGGGCAGGAATGACCGACTACTCCGCCGGCGCCATCGCGCCCGCAACCTCTGACGAGCTCGCCGCGTCCTTCTCGGCAGACCGCGCCAACCGCGTGGCGAGAAACGCCGTGACCTCGATGAACGTCCACGCCTCCGCGCGCGACGTCTCGCGCATGCGCACCTACCACGACACGTTCTGCGTGAGCCGCCTGCGCACGGGCAAGGTCACCAACCAGCGCCACTCCGGCCGCTGCTGGATGTTCTCCGCGTTCAACGTGGCCCGCGCGGCCACGATGGAGCTCCTCGACGTGGACGACTTCGAGTTCTCCCAGGCCTTCGGCTTCTTCTACGACAAGCTCGAGAAGTTCAACGTGGGCCTCGAGTACGTCATCGAGACCGCCGCGCTGCCGCTGGACTCCCGCGAGGTCTCCGACCTGCTGGAGCACTCGATGGGCGACGGCAACTACTACCCCGCCGCGATGAACATCATCAAGAAGTGGGGCCTCGTGCCCAAGGACGCCATGCCCGAGAGCGCCTGCACCAAGGACGCCGACCAGATGAACGCCCAGCTCGACCGCCTCTTCCGCAAGAGCGCCATGGAGCTGAGGCGCATGGCCGCCGCGGGCGCGGGCGTGGGCGAGCTGCGAGCCGCCAAGGAGGGCATGGTCGCCGACTGCCACCGCGTGCTCTGCGTCTGCCTCGGCGAGCCGCCCGCCACGATCGACGTCGAGGTCCCCGTGGGCGAGAAGTGCCGCGTGCACGCCTCCATGCTCGTGGAGCAGGAGGGCGGCACGGCGCCCGACGGCAAGACGCGGCGCCTCCTCGTGGACCGCGGCATCACGCCCCGCGAGTTCGCCGAGCGCTACGTCCCCTTCGACCCCGATGACTACGTGCAGCTCGTGCACATGCCCGGCGAGAGCCGCCCCTTCGGCCACGCGTTCCACCGTCGATTCTCGGACACCATGGCCGGCGGGCGGGCGCTCAGGATGCTCAACGTGGGCATCGAGGTGCTCGAGGACGCCGCCGTGGCGTCGCTCTCCGCGGGCGTGCCCTGCGAGATGGCCTGCGACGTGGCGCAGCAGTTCCCGCGCAGGATCGAGGACTTCCCCGGCGTGCTCGCGTGCGACACGATGGACTACGAGGGCCTCTTCGGCGTGGACCTCTCCATGGGCCGCGCCGAGATGATCGACGCGCACGAGACCCGCAACACCCACGCCATGACGTTCCAGGGCGTGGAGCTCGGTGACGACGGGCGCCCGGTGGCCTGGCGGATCGAGAACAGCTGGGGCGAGGACGCCTGCAAGAAGGGCTACCTCGTGGCGAGCGCGGAGTGGTTCCGCACCTATGGCGGCGAGGTCGTCGTGCGGCGCGAGTTCGTGCCGGCCGAGGTCCTCGACCTCTGGGACAACGCGCCCGTCGAGGAGGTCGACCCCTGGACCACCATCGGCATGGCGATGGCGCCCCGGCTGTAGGTCCTTCTCGCCAGGCGCGGGTCCTTCTCGCCAGGTGGGAGCCCTGCTCGCCAGCATGCGTAAACTCAATTTGCCGGACTTCTTGAGTTACGCGTCCAAAAGTTCGAACCGTCGAATACGTAACGCCGGATTTTGTGGCAGACACGACCACAGATCCGGCGTTACGCGTTCTCGGCGCATGCGCAGACTCGAATGTCCGGAAAGTCGCGATTGCGCGTGGCGAGAAGGACGCGGGGCCGCGGTCGGGACGCCCGGCCCGCTAGAACTCTGCGAAGCGGGGCTCGCCGGCGCGTGCCAGGTCCTCGCCGTTGGCGAGCTCGCGGGCCGCGGCGAGGAAGCGCCCCTCGTCCCCTGAGCGAAAGACGCAGGAGAGCTGCACGTCCTCGGCGAAGAGCTGGTCAGCGACCTTGCCCCCGCAGTCGGAGACGAGCCGCGTCACGCGGTCGTAGAGGGCGTAGGGAAGCTGTGCCGTCACCGGGGTCACGAGCGTCATCTCCACGATGGCGCCCTCCCCCTCGGCGGCCGCCACGGCGGCCTGCGCAGCGGCGGTGTAGGCGCGCACGAGGCCGCCGGGACCGAGGAGCGTGCCCCCGAAGTAGCGCGTGACGACGCAGCACACGTCGGCGAGGCCAGCGCCGCGCAGCACCTCGAGCGTGGGCATGCCGGAAGTGCGGCTGGGCTCGCCGTCGTCAGAGCAGCGCTCGCGGCCGTCGGCGAGGATCCACGCGGGGACGTTGTGCCGGGCGTCGTGGTGGCGGGAGCGGACCTCGGCGATGAAGGCCTCGGCGTCCTTCTCGCCCCCCACGTGGGCGAGCTGAGCGATGAAGCGGCTGCGCCGGTCCTCGACCTCGCCCGTGACCTCGATGCCGCCGCGCAGCGTGCGATAGCCCCCGGGGGCCGCGCCCTCCCCAAGCGTCATCGGTCCGTGCGCAGCACCGCGCTGCCGGCGGAGACGAGCGCGTCGTCCGCGGCGGACTCGACCCGCGAGAAGGACTCGGAGTTGGTGACGGTGACGATCACGGTGTCGTCGAGGCCGCTCCTCTCCAGCAGGGCGCGGTCGAAGGAGATCAGCGGGTCGCCCGCGCGCACCTGGTCGCCCTTGCCCACGAAGAGGCGGAAGCCCTTCCCGTGCAGGCGCACGGAGTCGACCCCCACGTGCAGGAGCACCTCGGCGCCGGCGTCCGTCCTAATGAGCAGGGCGTGGCGCGTCTTGACGTCGGCCATGACCGTGCCGGAGACCGGCGAGAACGCCACGGCGGGGCCGTCGGCCGCCTCGCGCGGCCTGATGCCGACCCCGGCGCCGAGCATGCCCTGCGCAAAGACCGGGTCCCCCACCCGGTCGAGCGAGACGACGCGGCCCGAGACAGGCGCGCTCACGACCCCGGGATCGTCCGCCGCCGCGACCGGGGCTGGCTTTGCGGCGCGACCGGCGCCGATGACTTCGAGCAGACCCACGTGCAAAAACCTTTCGTCGAAGGCGCGCCGCCGCTCGACGGCGCGCGCTCGCGTTATGGCCCAATGTATTGTAGTCCACCTCATGTCCACAGAAAACCGTTCGAATCATGCTAGAATCATCGGACGCGAGGTGGGCCAGGCGACCGCGGGGCGCCCGTGAGGGCGTCATGAGGAAAGTCCGGGCTCCACAGGGCAGGATGCCGGCTAACGGCCGGGCGGGGTAACCCGACGGAAAGCGCCGCAGAAAAGAAGACTCCAACTGGCCGGCCCTCGGGCCGCGCAAAGGGAAAAGCTGAAACGGTGGTGTAAGAGACCACCAGCGCCGCGGCAACGCGACGGCTTGGCAAGCCCCATCCGGAGCAAACGCAAATAGGAGCGCCATGGTGTGGCCCGCACTGCGCTCGGGTTGCGCGCTAGAGGCGGACGGTGACGTCCGCAGTAGATAAATGGCCGCCCACGACAGAACCCGGCTTATAGGCCCACCTCGCGTACCGTGTGCCAAATAAGCCTGACGCCAGTGGCGCGCCCGTCTTCCCGGGATGAGAACATGTGTCCGGTCCCTGTGCTACCCTACTCTCAAACAGATGTTCGGGAGAAGGAGGGCGGATGGACACGCTCGACAAGCTCGGCATACTCGCCGAGGCCGCGCGCTACGACGCGGCGTGCACCTCCTCGGGCGCGATGCGCGCGCCGCGCCAGGGCAGGCTCGGGGCCACGCAGCCGGCGGGCTGCTGCCACGCCTTCACGCCGGACGGGCGCTGCGTCACCCTGCTCAAGGTCCTGCTGTCCAACGCCTGCTCCCATGACTGCGCCTACTGCGTCAACCGCAGCTCCGCCTCCTGCGCGCGGGCAACGTTCGCCCCGCGCGAGCTCGCCGAGCTCACGGTGGACTTCTACAAGAGGAACTACGTGGAGGGCCTCTTCCTCTCCTCCGGCGTCCTGGGCACGGCGGACGCCACGACGGAGCGCATGGTCGCCTGCCTGCGCGTCCTGCGCGAGGACCTGCGCTTCAACGGGTACGTGCACGCCAAGGTCATCCCCGGGACGTCCCCCGAGCTCGTTGACGCGCTCGGTCGGCTGGCGGACCGCCTCTCGGTGAACATAGAGCTCCCGAGCGCGACCTCCCTCGAGGCGCTCTGCCCCGAGAAGAGCCGCGACGCCGTGCTGCGCCCCATGGCGCAGATCCGCTCGAGGCGCGCGGACGAGGAGCGGCGCCTGCTCGCGGACGGCAGGGCGGCGGACAGGCGCAGGCTCGCGTCGCGGGGCGAGAAGGACGGGCGGGAGGCGCGACCCTCCCCCGACGGCCCCCTGCCGCTCTTCGCCGCGGGGCGGGGCTCGGCGCTCGCGCTCACCACGCGCCCGCGCGCCCGCGTGGGCCCCCGCGGGCGCGCCTTCGCCCCGGCGGGCCAGTCCACCCAGCTCATCGTGGGCGCCACGCCCGAGGACGACCGGCACGTCCTCTCCCTCTCCAAGGCGCTCTACGACCGCTTCGACCTGAGGCGCGTGTTCTTCTCGGCCTACATGCCGCTCATGGACGACGAGCGGCTCCCCGATCCCGGCACGCCCGTGCCGCTGCGTCGCGAGCACCGCCTCTACCAGGCAGACTGGCTCATGCGCTACTACGCCTTCGAGCCGGAGGAGCTCGTCACGGAGGAGGAGCCCTGGCTCGACCTCGAGGTGGACCCCAAGCTCGCCTGGGCCCTGCGGCACATCGACCGCTTCCCCGTCGAGGTGATGGACGCGCCGCTCGAGCTGCTGCTGCGCGTGCCGGGCGTGGGCCCCGTGGGCGCACGGCGCATCGTGGCCGCTCGGGCGCGCGGGCCCGTGACCTTCGACGACCTGCGCGCGCTGCGCGTGACGCTGAGGCGGGCGCGGCACTTCCTCACGTGCGGCGGCGTTCGGGACGAGGGGAGCCCGCTCGACGAGGGGCTCATACGCGAGAGGCTGGTGAGCGATGCGCGAGGGAGCGCCTACAACAGGAGACGCGCCGAGCTCGAGGGCGCCCAGCTGCGCCTCTTCTGAGGTCGAGCGCATGGTGGGGGCAGTCGCCGAGACCGCGCGGCGCTACGGCGTCCTTCTCGCCTGCGCGCCGGGTGCCGAGGGCATCGTGGCCTCGGTGGGGGTCGGCTACCTCGCCCACGTGGGCGAGGGGTCGCTCGAGCTCTGCCGGGCGGACGCTGTGCAGCCGCGCCTGGGCCAGGTGGCGCTCGGCCCGCTCGACGCGGCGGACGAGGGCGTGGTCGGGCTCTCCGAGCGGGTGCTCAAGGGCTTCCGACGCAAGACGGGCCGCGAGTGCGCGCGGCGCGCCCTTCTCGCCTGCTCGTCCGACGACCCCTCCGCGCCCGAGGCGGTCCATCGCTACCTGAGGCTCGGCTTCTCCCGGCCGCACGAGCTGCACGCCCGCGCCACGGACAAGCGGGCCCTCGCCGTGGACGACCTCGCTCGGCACGTGCTCTCCGAGGTCGAGCACGCGCGGCAGTTCGCGCGCTTCTCGAGAAGGGCGGACGGGTCGTGGGTCGCCGCGATCGAGCCCGCGGCGGACGTCGTGCCCCTCGTGGCGCCCCACTTCGCCCGACGGATGGGGCCGGAGCGCTTCTGCCTCGTGGACCCCGCCCACCGCGTGGCCGCCCTCCACGAGGCGCGCGCCGCCCGCTGCGTCGTGGTGCGCCTCGACGAGGCGCTGGCGCGGCGGCTGGCCGCGCTCGGCGAGGACGACCTCGCGGGTGACGAGCGCTACGTCCGCGCCCTCTGGAAGCGCTTCTACGACCATGTCTCGCTCCCGGGGCGCGAGGCGGCGGAGCGCGGCTACGACCTGCGGACGAAGTTCGTCCCCGTCCGGCTGCGGGGCCGCATGACGGAGCTCGACCCCCGCTCGGACGATGCCGGCGCCCACGTGCCGGCCCGCTACGCCGGGGGCGGCGAGGGGGCGGCCGCGCCCGGGTGCGCCGAGCATGCCCCGGCGCACGGAATCGCTCTCTGAGCGGCAAGATCCGTGCGCGGGGGCATGCTGGGGCGGTCCGTGCGCGGGGGCATGGTCACGAGGGCACGTCCTTCTCGCCGGCGCCGTCCCGCGCCGACCGAGCATGCCTTGGCACCCACATCGGCCGAGCATGCCCGGGCGCACGGTTTTGAGCCGCAGGGGGCCAGAGGCGTGCGTGGGGGCATGCTCGGCCGATGCGAGTGGGCGTCAGGCGGCGACCACCTGGTACTCGAGTCGCCATGTGCCGAGGTCCATCTCCCCAGCCCCGCACGAGGGGTTCCACCCTCCGGCAAGAGCGCGCACGGGAACGCCGTGGCGACACTCGGGCGGGGGCCCGAAGGGGATGCCGTAGAGGCGAACCCAGCGCCAGAAGCTCGCCTCGTTTACCACCTCGCCGAGCGAGAAGCGCGCCACGCGCATGTTGTAGGCGGTGATGCGGGCCTCGCGGCGGCGCTCGCCGGCGATGACCGCCTCGAGGCCGAGGCCGCCCATGAATGCGGGGTCCACATACTTGACCAGACCGTCGAGCTCCCCCGCGACGGGCCTCCCGTCCTTGCCGAGCCACGTGAAGTCGACCCTGAACCAGCCGTCCTCGTCGAGCGGGTCGGCGAGGCGGACCTGAATGGCCGGGAGCGCCACCCCGCGCTCGATCATGATGGCCCGGGCCACGGACTCCCCGCCGCTCTCCGCGCGAGAGTCGGCCCAATCGCAGGTGGCGAGTACGCGCGCGATGCCGCGGTGGCCCGCGAAGGAGCGGCGCAGCAGCCGTCGGAGCGCCCCGCGCCCCATCCCAGTCAGCCGGAGCACGGAGTCCGCGACGGCGAGGGCGTCGGGAAAGCGCGCGTCGCGCATGCAGTCGAACGCGGTGCGCTCGAGCGAGGTCACGCGAATGCCGCCCACGACCTCGGCCTCCCCCACGTCGATCTGGTGGCGGACGATGCGGGCGGCGAGCCTCTTGCCGTCGCGCGGGCCGCAGACCACGTGCGTCCTTCGAAGCGACGCCCAGGAGACGGAGATGCCTCGGACGAGCGCGGCGGAGGGGCCGCAGAAGACCCAGTCGGGGTGAAGCGCGGCAAGCCCGCGGATGATGCCGAGGGCGCGTTGCGGGGGCTTGAGCGAGCGCCAGTGGACCCATCGGGCGTAGATTCCGGGAACCGGGGATATGATGCGGTCCTCTTCCGCGGTCCGGCGCCGCCTGACGCGCCGCTGGAGCGCGGCGCAATCCGCCCGCGACGCCGGCGCGAGGCAGGAGCCCTCCGCCTCGGCGCGCGCCAGCTCGGCCCCGATCCGCTCGTCGACCTTCCTGCTCATGCCCGCCTCCCCTCTCCGGTGTAAAAGGGCCGCCATTCTCCCACGGAGGGGCTCTCCCGGACGGGGGCTTTCGGCGGGCGGCGGTCATGACGGCCATCTCCATGCCGCCGCCATGCTCGAGCATGCCCCTGCGCACGGATTTGGCCGTCTGGGAGACAAAACCGTGCGCAGGGGCATGTTCGGGGAAAGCGTGCAGGATGGCATGCGCGGAAGGGGCAATCGGCGAGCGGCGGGCGGAAGCGGGAGGCGCGAGCATGCCGCGACGCACGTTCTTCTCGCCACGCGGGTCGTGAGGCAATCCGTGTCCGGAGGCATGCTCGACATCGGGGACAGGGGGCGAGAAGAACGCGCGGGGACATCGCGAGCATGCCTGGGCGCACGCTTTGGCCGAGCATGCCCCCACGCACGGTTCTAGTCCACGGAAGGCGGAATCCGTGCGTGGGGGCATGCTCGCGAGGGCGCATCCTTCTCGCCGGCGCCGTCCCGAGCCGCCAACGCGACGCGAGACGAAGCGGCCCCGCACCCAGAGGGGCGCGGGGCCGCGAGAGGGCTATGGTGCGAGGGCCTAGTCGAGGTCGCCGAAGTCGGCGAGGCTCACGGCCGGGGTCGCGGGGGCCGCGGGCGCGGCGACGCGGGCGGGCGCGGAGACGGGGGCGTCGGCGTGCGTGGTGCCGGCAGAGCCGTTCGGGGCGCTCGAGAGCGCGACCTGGGCCGGGAAGACGGCCTCGGCGTCGTCCATGAAGTGCTGGAGGAGCTTCTTGTACTCGGAGCGGAACTCCTCGCGGGAGGCCTTGAGACGGTCGATCTCGTCGAGCTCGTTCTGCTTCTCGGCGAGCGCCTGGCGGATGACCTCGCGGGCCTTGGCGTCGGCGTCGTTGCGGATCTTCTCGGCGTTGTCGCGGGCCTCGGCGACGAGCTTGTCGGCGGACTGCTGCGCCACGATGAGCACCTGGGAGATCTGGCGCTCGGAGGCGGTGATGGCATCTGCGGGCGCGGCGGCAACGGGGGCGGCGACGGTGGCGGAGCCGTGCTCCTCCATGCTCGCGATCTGCGCCTGCGCGGCGGAGAGCTGCTGCTCGGTGGAGGTCAGACGGCCCTTGAGGTCGGCGATCTTCTGAAGCATCGCGTCGACCTCGGCGGAGAGCTGCTCGAGGAAGGCGTCGACCTCCTCGGTGTCATAGCCGTGCTTGGAGGGAGAGAAGGTCTGCTGCTCGATGTCTGCTGGTGTGATTGCCATTCTTGTTCCCTTTCGCTTCGCAGGACGCGGGCTGCCCCGCGTGTCCGTACCGTACCAGTCTACAAAATGATGGCGAAGAGCAGCCTCTCGATGAGGCTGAGCGCCAATATCGCCACAATCGGCGAGAAGTCGACCCCCATGACCGGCGGTATGAACCGGCGGAAGAGGCCGAGATAGGGCTCGACGAGCATGCCGAGGGCTCCGCGAATGTCCTCGAAGAGCCCCGATCCCGTGCGCGGCACCCATGACAGGATGCACCAGATCACGATGACCCAGCCGTAGATGTCAATCAGCCGTTGAAGGAGAACCGCGATGTTGTAGAGCCCCATGCCCTGCCTTTCGAATCCGAGACGTCACTCTCGTGATGGTACCCGCTCCCGGACGTTCCTATCGGTCGCCCGCAAGCTCCCGCGTCCGCGCGAGCGCCGCGTCGACGGCCTCCTCCGACCCCTCCACGAGCAGCGGCTCGAGCTCGCGCAGCGCGGCGGCGGTGGTGCCCCCCGGCGAGGTCACCCGCTCCATGTACGCACGCGGGTGCACCCCCTCGGAGAGGAGCTGCTCCGCGCAGCCGCGCATCGTGGTCTCGAGGAGCTCTCGGCACGCCGCGGCGGGAAGGCCCGTCCTCACGCCGGCGCGGGTGAGCGCGTCGACGAAGAGCGAGAAGAACGCGGGCGCGGTGCCCACGACCGCCCCGGCGGCGTCGAGCTGGTCCTCGCGCACGACGCACGCGGTGCCGAGCGCCGAGAAGAGCTCGCGGGCGAGCTCGACGTCGGCCGCCGTGGCGCGCGGGCCGGCGCACACCGTGGTGGCGCCGGAGCGGACCTGGACGGGGAGGTTGGGCATCACGCGCACCACCCGCGAGCCAGGGAGCGCCGATGCGATGGCGGCGGTGCCCACGCCGGCGGCGATCGAGATGACGAGCCTGCCCGCGGCGGCCTCGGCGATGTCAGCCATGACGTCGCCTATGACCTGCGGCTTCACCGCGAGGATGACGACGTCGGGGCCGTCCGCGAGCAGGTCCGCGGCGTCCGCGCACCCCGCGATCCCGCAGGCGGCGAGCGCCTCGACGCGGGCCGGGTCGCTGTCCGCCACGCGCACGGCGGAGGCATCGAGCTCCCCCGACTCAACGAGGCCCCGGGCGATGGCGCCGCCCATGGACCCGCCGCCGACGATGCCGACGGTCACGCCCAGCTTGCCCATGACGCCTCCCCTACCGCACGAGGTCGCCGTCGGCGACCAGCTTGTCGAGGTCCGACTGCGAGAGGTCGACGTCGGCCGGCAGCACGGCGAAGACGCGGTCGCCGAGCTCGCGGACCTCGCCGCCGAGGCCGAAGGAGAGGCCGAAGCAGAAGTCGAGGATGCGCTTGGCGGTCTCGATGTTCGTGTTGCGGAACACGATGACGACCGGCTGGTTGGTGCGCACGCGGCGCACGACCGTCTGGACGTCGTCGTAGGAGACCGGCTTCAGGACGTAGGGGGGCAGCTTGCCCGAGCTGACGCGCGAGACCGGCTTGAGGCCGACGTCGCCGGGCGTCGCCTGGGAGGTCGGGCGCATCACCGAGGTGGCGTCGGAGTGGTAGCTCGGCTGGTAGGACGGCTCGACGGGCGACGGGGCGGCATAGGTGCTCGGCGCGGGGCGCGGGGCCGCGCTCGCCGGGCGCTCGGCGCCCACGGGGCGGCCGGAGCGCGTGTAGACCGAGACGCTCTCCGCCTCGGGGCGCGGCGTGTTGCCGAGCAGGCGCGGGCTCGACCCCGCGTCGCGGCGGCGGGGCTCCTGGGCGCCGGAGTAGCCGTCGTCCTCGTAGCCCTCGTCGTAGTAGTCGTCCTCGTAGTAGTCGTCGTCCGAGCCGCCGCGCAGGCGGTCCCTGATCGAGTCGAGGAAGCCCATGTTCTTCTCCTTCCATGCGACGCGCCGGCGCACCGGCGCGCGGCCCAGCTAGTCTCTCAGGGCGTAGCCCTGGTCGAACACGCACCTGCCGAGGCGGACGAGGGTCGAGCCCTCCTCCACCGCGATCTCGAAGTCATCGCTCATGCCGCAGGAGAGCTCCGGCAGGGGGAGCCCCGTGCGGGCGCGCAGCTCGGAGGCGAGCTCGCGCAGGCCGGAGAACGTCCGGCGCGCCGCGTCGGCGTCGCCCGCGGGCGCCATCGTCATGAGCCCCAGCACGCGGATACCGGGGAGCGCCACCACGCCCTCGGCGGCGGCGCGCAGCTCGTCCGGGGAGAAGCCCGACTTCGAGGCCTCGCCCGACACGTTGGCCTCGAGCAGGACGTCGGCCACGATCCCGCGCGCCTCGCAGCGGGTGGACACCGCCTCGGCGAGGTGGGCCGACGAGATCGAGTGGATGAGCGCGACGCGCCCGATCACCTGGTTGATCTTGTTCTTCTGCAGGTTGCCGATCATGTCGAAGCGCACGCCCGCCATCTCGGGCGACGCCGCGGCCGCCTCGAGCTTGCGGACGAGCTCCTGGGGGCGGTTCTCGCCGAAGGCGTCCCACCCGGCGCGCCGGGCGAGAAGGACCTCGTCGAAGCCGACCGTCTTGGAGACCGCGATCGCGGAGACCCCCGCGGCGTCGCGCCCCGCGCGGGCGGCTGCGGCGCCGATCATGTCGCAGATCTCCCGGCGGCGCGTCTCGAGGAAGCGGGCGTATGACTCGTCGCGCTCGCTCATCTGCACCACCCCTCCTCCGTGGCGCCCGCCGCGGGCCAGCCCGCGGGGCGCCTTCCCATGAGGGCGACGGCGGCATGCCGGCCGCAGGTGCCGCCCTCGGCACGATACGAGAAGAACCGGTCGGTCGCGCGCGCCGTCGAGACGTCGCACACGGCCACCCTATCCGCCGCAACGCCCGCGCCCTCGAGGGCGGAGGTCACGGCGAGGGCGAGGTCGAGGTTGCGCGGGGCGCGGGCGACGCCCTCGCCGAACTCGCCCACGAAGATCCCGAGGAGCTCCTCGGAGACCTCGTAGTCCCCCGCCCCGATGTGCGGGCCCACGTAGGCGAGAAGCTCGCCCGCGCCGCAGCCCGCGGCCTCGGCGAGCGCGCGCGCCGCCTTGGCGGCGATGCGCGCGAGCGTGCCGCGCCAGCCCGAGTGGACGACGGCGAAGCCGCCGGGCGCGACGAGCACCACGGGCACGCAGTCGGCGAAGCACATGAGGACCGGGACCTCGTCGGCGACGCACACCACGGCGTCGGCGCCGGCGAGCGCCTCGGCGCGCGCGGCCTCGAGCGCCGCCGGGTCGGCGGAGCGCACCGTCACCACGCGGTCCCCGTGCACCTGATGAGGGCACACGAGCCGCTCGAGCAGGTCCGCGGCGCCGAGGGCGGCGAGCGCCCGGCGGCGGTTCTCCGCCACGCGCACGGGGTCGTCCCCGCAGCGGTCCCCGAGGTTGAGCGAGGCGTACGGGGGCTCCGAGACCCCGCCCGCCCGCTCGGTGAACGCGAACGTGACCCTGCCCGGGACCGACGGGTCGGTCAGCAGGGTCACGTCGCCCGAGCGATGTCTCTCGAGGGAGGGCATCGCTAGATGCGGCTGCGCTTCAGGAAGTCGGGGATGTCGAACTCCTTGTCGTTGTTGGACGAGGAGGACGACGGGCGGCTCGCCGGCGCGGGAGCGGGCGCCGGGGCGGCCTGGCGCTCGCGCGAGGACGGGCGGGAGACGCTCATCGTGGGGAGGGTCTGCTGGACGTTGGCGTCGCTGAAGCCCGTGGCGATGACGGTCACGCGGACCTGGTCGCCGAGGGACTCGTCGACGACGGTGCCGAAGATGATCGTGGCCTCCGGGTCGACGTTCTTGGCGACGAGGTCGGCGGCGTCGTTGATCTCCTGGATGCCGAGGTCCTTGTTGCCCGCGATGGAGAGAAGGACGCGCGTGGCGCCGTCGATGGAGCTCTCGAGCAGGCGGCTGGAGATGGCCTCCTCCGCCGCGTCGGTGGCGCGGTTGTCGCCGGAGGCGGTGCCGATGCCCATCATGGCGGTGCCGGAGCCCCTCATGATGGTGCAGACGTCGGCGAAGTCGAGGTTGATGAGGCCGGGGACCGTGATGAGGTCGGTGATGCCCTGGGTGCCCTGGCACAGGACGTCATCGGCCATGCGGAAGGCCTCGAGCATCGTGGTCTTCTTCTCGGAGAGGTCGAGCAGGCGGTCGTTGGGGATCACGATGAGCGTGTCGACGTTCTCGGAGAGGTTGCGGATGCCCTCGACGGCGGAGTTGTAGCGCTTGCGGCCCTCGAAGGTGAAGGGCTTGGTGACGACGCCCACGGTGAGCGCGCCCACGTCGTTCTTGGCGATGTCGGCCACGACGGGCGCCGCGCCCGTGCCGGTGCCGCCGCCCTCGCCGGCGGTGATGAAGACCATGTCGGAGCCGGCGAGCGCCGCCTTGATCTCGTCGCGGGAGTCCTCGGCCGCCTCCTTGCCGACCTCGGGGTTGGCGCCGGCGCCGAGGCCCTTGGTGATGTCGGTGCCGATGTGGACCTTGATGTCGGCGTCGGAGATGGCGAGCGCCTGCGCGTCGGTGTTCACGGCGACGAACTCGACACCGCGAATGCCCTCCTCGATCATGCGGTTCACGGCGTTGGTGCCGCCGCCGCCCACGCCCACGACCTTGATCACGGCGAGGTAGTTGTTGAGGGTGTCGGTGTCCTTGATCATCGTGTCCTCCTCGAAGGGCCTTTCGTGCTGCGTTCTGCTTTCGATTTTTCTTCCTGCCGGTCGCCTCGGCGCTGGCAGAAACCCTAAAGCTCAGGTTAACGTCGACGCTCTAGCGAAAGCGACGTATCTTGGCACACTTGAGGGTCTCGCGTCAAACGGTTTGGCGAAATCATGGAGTCCGCAGGTAGCGGGCCCGCCGCTCACCCTTGAGACTTTTCGGCGACAGGTCAGGCGTCGCCCTCGGCGGTCGCGTCGACGGAACCCTCGAGGTCCCCGCCGCCGTCCGCGGAGCCGTCGTCAGAGCCCTGGGACGCGTCCTGGGACCCCTCCCCGTCCGAGCCCTCCCCCTGCGAGGCGTCGTCGGAGCCCTGCGCGTCGGCCGAGCCCTGCGTTGCGTCGGCCGTGGCCTGCCCCTCGTCGGGGGCCGACGCCGAGACGCCGTCGCCCGCCTCGACGTTGTCGGAGTCCACGAGGCGCACGGTCGGCCTCACGGCGGGGTCCGTGACCACGCGGACGTTGATGTAGGTGACCGCCCCGGGGTGCTGTTCGAGCGTCCGGGTGACGACGGTCTCCTTCGCCGCGATGTCGGTCGGCGACCCCAGCAAGATCTCGACGCCGTTCTTGAGGGTGCAGGTGATGCTGTCCGGAGAGGCGGCCGAGAAGCTCACCACCTGGGAGAGGAACTCCTCCGAGAAGCCCCTCCTGAAGGCGGCGACCGCGTCGAGGACCTCGTCGGTGGCGACGGAGCCCGCGGCCGGGGAGACCGTCGCCGGGACGTCGGTGATGAGCAGGCAGCCGTCGGCGAGCGCCTGCGCGAGCGCCGCGTCGTTCACGGACTGGCCCTCGGCGGCCTCGATCTTGGTGGGCTGGATCCAGACGTCCGCGTCGCCGAGGTACCAGGCGACCGAGCCCGTGTTCATGACCACGAGCGCCTCGACCCGCTGCTCGACGATCTCGATGCGCAGGGTGTGGGGAAAGACCCGCTCGAAGGTCACGTCGGCGACCCAGGGGTCCTTCTTGAGCGCGGCCTCCACGGCGTCGGTGTCGACGTTGAGCAGGGTCGAGCCCGCGGGGACGTGGACGAGGTTCTGGATGTCGGTCTGGGTGACGTGCTCGGTCGGCTCGGCCTCGACCGACTCGATGAGGAAGACCGCGGAGTCCCTGAGGACGAAGAGCGCCACGAGCCCCACGAGGGCGAGCGCGACGAGGCCGCCTGCGACCATGAGGACGACGCGCAGGACCTGCCCGCGCTGGTAGCGCTGGCGCCGCTCGCGCCCGGACGCCGCGCTCGGCGAGCCCGTCTGGCGCGCCATGGCGGCGGCGCGGTCGAGAAGGGCGGGGCGGGGTGAGCCCGCGGGAGACGCCGCCCTCCGGGACGCCTTGGGGGCTGGGGCCTTCGCGGCCTTGGGCGCCTTGACCTTGGCCGGCTTGGCCTTCGCGGGCCTGGCCTTGGGGGCGGGGGCCTTCGCCTTGGCGGGCTTGGGCATGCTCAGCTTCGCCTTGGCGGGACGGGACGCCTTGGGGGCGGCCGCCGGCGAGACGGTCCTTCTCGCCACGCCGCCGGAGGGGGCCGCCGCGCGGGCGGCAGCCGACGAGAGCGGGGACTTCTGACGCGGCGTCGGCCGCATGCCGGGGTTCTTTGCCATCTTCGCCCTTATGCCCCGAAGCCGAGGAGCTTGACCTCGCACGCGAGGTCCACCCCGTAGCGGGCGAGCACCTCGTCGTGCGCTCGGCCGATGAGCGCGATGACGTCGGCGGCCGTGGCGCCCCCGCGGTTCACGATGAAGTTGGCGTGCTCGGGCGAGATCTGCGCGCCGCCGCACGAGGCGCCCTTGAGGCCGCACGACTCGACGAGGATGCCGGCCGAGCGCTCGGGCGGGTTGCGGAAGACCGAGCCGCAGCTCGGGGCGCCGAGCGGCTGTGCCTCGCGGCGGCGGCGCAGGCGCTCCTCCATGTCGGCGGTGATCTCGGCGCGCGAGCCGGGCTCGAGCGCGAGCGTCGCCTCGAGGATGATCTCGGAGGTGGGGATCGAGGTCGAGCGGTAGCCCCACTCGATGTCGGACCCCTGGTAGCGGTGCAGGCCCTCCCCCGGGCGCAGGACCACGAGGTCGCGGACGCGCCGCCCGATCCACTCGTGGCGCGTCCCGGCATCCATGGAGATGGCGCCGCCCGCGGTGCCGGGGATGCCCACGCAGAACTCGAGGCCGGAGAGGCCCGCCTTGAGGGCCTCGTTGACCACCTTGGAGAGCGCGGCGCCGGCGCCCACGGTGACGGCGCCGTCGTCGCCGATGGCGATGCGGGAGAACTCGTCGTCGAGCGTGATGACGCAGCCGTCGTAGCCGCGGTCGGCCACGAGCAGGTTGGAGCCCTTGCCCACGATGACCCAGTCGACGCGCTCGGCGGCGAGGACCGCCACCGTCCGCGCGAGGGCGGCGTAGCTGTGCGCGGCGACGAACAGCGCCGCCGGCCCGCCGATGCGATAGGTGGTGTGGCGCGAGAGGCGCTCGTCGCGCAGGACGTCGGCGTCGATCGCGCCCGAGAGGGTCATGTACGCGTTGAAGACGCTCACGAGGCGCGACCGCCCTCTCGCTCACGCATGGCCTCGATGAAGGCGGGGCCGAGCGTGGTGACGTCGCCCGCGCCCTGGGTGACGAGCAGGTCGCCGGGGCGGACGAGCCCGCAGAGGTCCTCCACGAGCTGGCGGCGGTTGGGCACGTACGCGACGTCGGCGACGTGCCCGTTGCGCTGCACCGAGGAGACGACCGTCTTGCCGGAGACGCCGGGGATGGGCATCTCCCCGGCGGAGAAGACGTCCATGACGCGCAGGACGTCGGCGTGGTCGAAGGCGGAGCCGAACTCCTCGGCGAGGTTCTGGGTGCGCGAGTAGCGGTGCGGCTGGAAGACGCAGACGATGCGCTCGAACGGCAGGTCCGCGGCTGCGGAGAGGGTGGCCGCCACCTCGGTGGGATGGTGGCCGTAGTCGTCCACGACGGTCACGCCGGCGACGTCGCCCACGTGCGTGAAGCGCCGGCGCGCGCCCTTGAACTGGGAGAGCGCGGCGGCCGCCTCGCGCTCGTCGAGCGAGAGGACCGAGGCCACGGCGATCGCGGCGGTGGCGTTGGCCATGTTGTGCCGGCCGGGGTTGGCGCTGATGGTCACCGCGACCTCGTCGCCGGAGGGCAGCCGGACCGAGAAGGAGCTCTCCAGGCGGTGGCGCGCCTCGCCGGGCACGCACACGAAGTCGCACGACGGGTCGAAGCCGTAGGTCACCACGCGGCGGCCGGTCGAGCGGGCGAGGTCGACGACGTGCGCGACGTCGCCGTTCACCACGACCGTCCCCTCCTCCCCCACGAGGCCCATGAAGGTGCAGAAGGTCTGCTCGAGGTTCTCGAGGGTGCCGTAGTGGTCGAGGTGGTCCGCCTCGATGTTGGTGACCACCACCACGCTGGGGTTGAGGTAGAGGAAGGAGCCGTCGGACTCGTCGGCCTCGCACACGAAGTGCTCGCCCGCGCCGTTGCGGCCGTTGGTGTCATAGCCCTCCACGACGCCGCCGATGAGGAACGACGGGTCGAGCCCCATCTTGTCGAGCATCGTGGCGACCATCGAGGAGGTGGTCGTCTTGCCGTGCGTGCCGGCGACGGCGACGGTGCGCTGGGTGCCGGAGAGCCAGGAGAGCATCTTGGCGCGCGGCCAGATGGGGATGCCCAGCTCGCGGGCGCGCATGACCTCGGGGTTGGTGTCGGGGATGGCCGTCGAGGTAACCACGACCTGCGGCGCGACCTCGTCGATGGTCGCGGCCACGTGCCCGACGCGCACGTCGATGCCGGCGGCCTCGAGCTCGCGCACGTAGTGGGAGCTCTTGAGGTCGCTGCCGGTGACGCGGCAGCCGCGCTCGTGGAGCACGAGCGCGATGCCGCTCATGCCGGCGCCCCCGATCCCGATGAAGTGGGCGCTCGTGACGTTCTCGATCTCTGCCATCAGAAAACCCTCCGTGCTCATGGAAAGGTCGAATCCCCTACGACCCTCTACTGTAGCCGATGGGCGGCCCTCAACGGCCGGCATACGCCACTCTCCACTCCGTCTGCGGGGCGCCGCCGCCCGTCCTTCTCGCTTGTCCTTCTCGACTGCCGGGATCGGGCGGGCGGCTCCGCGGGGGCTTCGCGACGTTTCGCGGGGCCGGAATGTCGCCTCGGCCCCGCACGGCAGGTCCGCGGGGCGTTCGCGACGCTTCGTGAGGCCGGAGTGTCGCCTCAGCCCCGCACGGCAGGTCAGCGGGGGCTTCGCGACGCTTCGCGGGGCCGGACTGTCGCCTCGGCCCCGCACGGTGGGTCAGCGGGGGCTTCGCGACGTTTTACGTGCGTGGAGCGTCGCCTCAGCCCCGCACGGCGGGTCCGCGGGGCGTTCGCGACGCTTCGCGGGGCCGGAGCGTCGCCAGAACCCCGCACGGCGGGCGCGCGGGGGTTTCGCGACGCTTCGCGGGAGCGCGGGCCCTCACGCGCGGGCGGCGGCCTCCACCTGGTCGGCGAGCGCGGCGGCGGCGCGGGCCTGGCCGAGGCCGCGGGCGGCGGCCCTCATGGCGTCGCGGCGGGCGGGGTCGTCCACGAGGCCGAGGAGCTCCTCGGCGAAGACGGGCTCGTCGATGCGCGCGTCGGCGAGAAGGACGGCCGCCCCGGCGTCCGTGAGGAAGCGGGCGTTGGTGGTCTGGTGGTCGGCCGTGGCGTGCGGGTAGGGCACGAGCAGGCTCGGCACGGCGAGCGCCGCGATCTCGGCGATCGATGAGGCGCCGGCGCGGGAGAGCACGAGGTCCGCCGCAGCGAGCGCCTGCCCCATGTTGGAGATGTAGGGCATCACGCGCCAGCGCAGCTGCTCCTCGGGCGTGAGCGCGAGGGCGGAGACCGTCTCGTCGAAGCCGTCGGCGCCCGTGGAGTGCACGACGACGAGCCCCTCGCGCGAGAGGAGCTCGCGCTTGAGGCGGCAGACGCCCTCGTTGATATGCGCCGCCCCGAGCGAGCCGCCGAAGACGAGCAGCATCGTCTCGTCGGGCTCCACCCCAAAGGCGGCGCGGCCCTCCTCGCGGCTCGCGTTCACGACGCTCCTGCGCACGGGGTTGCCGGTGAGCACCACCGCGGGCGCGCGCCTCCCCTCGCGCTCGAAGGCCGCGCGCGCGGCGGGCACCGAGATGCACACGCTCGCCGCGTGCGGGGCGAGCGCCTTGTTGGCGAGGCCGGGCACGGAGTTCTGCTCGTGCAGCACGTAGGGGACGCCCAGGCGGTGGCAGCAGTTGAGCAGGGCCATCTCGACGTAGGCGCCGAAGCCCACCGCCACGTCGGGCGCGCCCTCCTCCGAGAAGCGCCGCGCGATCTGGGACTGCGCGCGCCTCATGCGGTAGAGCGAGCTCGCGAGCGTCCAGGGGCGGGAGCGGTCGAACCCGCTCACCACCACGGGGACCAGCTCGAAGCCCGCCTCGGGCACGAGCCGCCCCTCGAGCTTGGCCTGCTGGCCGAAGAACCTCACGTGGTGGCCGCGGTCGCGCAGCTCCTCGGCGAGCGCGAGCGCCGGGTTGATGTGGCCGGCCGTCCCGCCGGCGGCGATGGCGACCTCGAGGGCGCGTTCGGACATGTCTCCTCCTATCGTCTCCCCCTCGGGCCGCGGCGGCCGCGAAGGCGCTCCGCCGCGTCGGGCCCGAGGTCGACCCTTCTCCTGCCGCGCGCGTCGGTCGTCACCCTGCCCGCCGGGCGGCCGTCCGCGCGCCCGGCGGCGCGGCCTCGCGCGCCCCCGTCCATGACCGTGAGCCTCGGCCCCCGCCCGGCGTCGGCGCCCCGGGCCGAGCGCGGGCGCGGCTCGCCCACGAGCGAGAGGCCCGCGTCGGCGGCGTCGCCCTCGGTCACCCTGAGCGAGCGGCGCGCCCCGTCGTGGGCGGTCTCGGGCAGGTGCGAGTGCGTGGAGACCGAGACGACCATGCCCGCGAGCATGAGGCTCGCGATGACCGAGGAGCCGCCGTACGAGACGAAGGGGATGGGCTTTCCCGAGAGCGGGAAGATGCCGATGACGCCCGCGACGTTGAGCAGCATCTGGATCACGACGAGCGTGGTGCAGCCCGCCGCGATGAGCCTGCCGGCGAGGTCGGGCGCGTGCAGCGCGATCCTGAACCCCGCCCACGCGAAGAGCGCGAAGCCCGCGAGCAGGCCGAGCGTGCCGAGAAGCCCGCACTCCTCGCCGATGACGGCGAAGATGAAGTCGTTGTGCGCCATGGGGAGGTAGGAGTACTTCTGCTTGGAGAAGCCTATCCCCACGCCGAAGAGGCCGCCCGACCCGAAGGCGTAGAAGCCCTGGAGGAGCTGGTAGCCCGCACCATAGGGGTCGGACTCGGGGTTGAGCATCGTGAGCAGGCGCTGGCGCGAGTAGTCGTCCCTCAGCGAGAGCCCCAGAAAGCCCAGGATGCCCAGGACGAGAAAGACGGCGAGGATCCGCTTGGGGACGCCCGCGAGGTAGCCCATCGTGACGATGGTGATGCCGAGCACCATCGTGGAGCCCTTGTCAGGCTGCAGGACGATGAGCACAATCGGCAGGCCCACGCCGATGGCCATGAGCTTCACGAAGGTCCACCAGTCGATCGTGCCCTCCTCGAAGTAGCGCTGCGCGAGGCTCGCCGCCACGAGGACGATCGTGATCTTGGCGAACTCCGAGGGCTGGAGCTGGAAGCCGCCGATGGCGATCCAGCGCGTGGCGCCGTAGGCGTCGCCCGCGGTGATGAAGACGAGCAGGAGCAGCAAGATCGTGCCCGCCCAGATGACGTTCACGAGCCGCTCGCTCCAGAGGTGGTAGTCGCTCCAGGCGAGAAAGACCGCAGCGGCCGTGCCCACCGCCGCGAAGAGCAGCTGCCGCTTGAGGTAGTAGGCCGAGTCGCCGAAGTCCGCGAGCGCGGTGACCGACGAGGCGGAGTAGACCATGAGCAGGCCGAACCCCACGATCACGGCCGTGACGGCAATGAAGACCACCCGGGGGCGCATGAAGCGCTCGGGGACGCCGAAAAGGCCGTCCTGCCCCGACGCCCGGTGCGCCGTCGCGCCGCGCGGGGCCGAGGCGGCGCGCGCCGCGCCGGCCACGCTAGGCCCCCCTCTCGGCGAGCTCGGCGACGAGCGCCTTGAAGAGGCGGCCGCGCTCGGCCATGTTGGAGAACTCGTCGAAGGACGAGCAGGCCGGCGAGAGCAGCACGACGTCGCCCGGGCGGGCGAGGCGCACGGCCTCGGCGAAGGCCTCGCGCAGGTGCGGGGCGCGGACGACCTCCAGGGGCGCCCCGTCCTTCTCGGCGTCCTTCTCGCCGTCCCCGGCGGCCTCGAGGGCGGCGGCCATCCTGGGGCCCGCCTCGCCGTAGCAGACGGCCGCGCGGCACCGCCCGCGCACCGCGGCGGCGAGCGAGGCGAGGTCGGTCATCTTGTCGTGGCCGCCGAGCAGCAGCACCACCGAGCCGGGCGCGAACCCCGTGAGCGCCTTCTCGACGGCGTCGGTGTTGGTGGCCTTGGAGTCATTGACGTAGCTCACGCCGGCCACGGTGCCCGCCGGCTCGAGCCGGTGCTCGATCGGCGAGAAGGACCTGAGGCCGCGGACCACGTCCTCGGCGGAGACGCCGAGCTCGAGCGCGACGGCCGAGGCGGCCAGCGCGTTCTCGGCGTTGTGGAGGCCCACGATCCTGAGCTCCGCCGTCCGGCAGAGCGCGCGCTCGACGCCGTCGAGGCGCACCACGAGCTCGTCGCCGCGCAGGAAGGCGGCGCAGGGGCCGTCCGGCTCCCCGTGCACGGAGAGCCGGCAGACGCGCAGGCCGCGCCCCTCGCAGCGCTCCGCGACGGCCCGGCAGGGCCCGTCGTCGACGGAGACCACCGCGAGGTCGCCCGCGCCGAGGTTGGCGAAGGCGCGCTCCTTCGCCGCGGCGTAGGCCTCCATCGTGTGGTGCCACTCGAGGTGGTCGGGCGTGACGTTGAGCAGCACGGCGACGCGCGGGTGCAAAAGGCGCGTCGTGGCGAGCTGGAAGCTCGAGAGCTCGGCGACGAACCACCCGCCCTCCGGGCGCGCGGGGACGGCCTCGGTCGGCGGGGTGCCGATGTTGCCCACCGCCTCCGCGGGCAGGCCCGCCTCGCCGAGCAGGTGCGTCGCGAGCGAGGTCGTGGTCGTCTTGCCGTTGGTTCCCGTGATGGCGACCCACCGCTCGGGGCTCTCGCGCCAGGCGAGCTCGGGCTCGCCCACGACCTCGCCCGCGCACGCGGCCGCGGAGCGGAAGAAGGCGGAGTCGACCGGGATGCCCGGGGAGGCCACGACGAGGTCGTAGCTGCCGGAGACCTCCTCGGTCCCGAGGACGCAGCGCACGCCCTCGGCCTCGAGCGCGCGGGTGCGCTCGCCCTCCGCGGACGCCGCGCCGCCGAAGAGCGTCACCGAGCGCACGCGGCCCGGGACGAGCGAGGCGAGGTAGCGGGCGGCAGACTCGCCGGTGCGGCCGAGGCCGAGCACGGCGACGTCGCCGAGATGTGACTGAGTGGTGGGACCCATGAGCTCACTCATCCCCTAGCCGAGCTGGAAGTACAGGGCGAAGCCGAGCGCGGCGAAGGCCGCGGCGACGATCCAGAAGCGGATGACGACCTTGTTCTCCGCCCACCCCATCTGCTCGAAGTGGTGGTGGATCGGCGTCATGAGGAAGACCCGGCGGCCGGTGAGCTTGAAGCTCGTGACCTGGATCATGACGGAGAGCGCCTCGCAGACGAAGAGGCCCCCCATGATGAGCGAGGTGACCTCGGTCTTGGTGAGGACCGCGAGCGAGGCGAGCGCGGCGCCGAGCGCGAGCGATCCCGTGTCGCCCATGAAGATCGAGGCGGGGTAGCAGTTGTGCCAGAGGAAGCCCACGCAGGCGCCCGCGATGGAGCCGGCGAAGATGGCGAGGTCGAGCTCGTTGTAGCGGTAGGCGACCATCGCCATGAAGAGCATGACCACCATCGTGCAGCCGCCGGCGAGGCCGTCGAGGCCGTCGGTGAGGTTGACGGCGTTGGAGAGGCCCGCCATGAGGAGGAAGACGAAGACGAGGTAGAGCCAGGGCACCGTCACCTCGACGCCGCCCGCGGGGAAGGTGGTGGCGAGCACGCCCAGGTCGAGCGAGAGCCCGCCCGGGAAGCGGATCTCGGGGGCGATGCCGCAGACGTTGACCGCCACGAGGCAGAACGCGACCGAGATGAGGACGAGGCCCACCATCTTCTGGGACGGCGTGAGCCCGAGCGAGCGGCCGTGGGCGACCGACTCGATGTCGTCGAGCAGGCCGAGCGAGCCCGTGACCAGCGTCACCACGACGGCGAGCACGAGCGCCGGGGTCCACTGCGCGACGAGCCCGCAGGCGACGAGCACGCCCACGAGGATGATGATGCCGCCCATCGTGGGGGTGCCCTGCTTCACGAGGTGGCGCTGCGGGCCGTCGGCGCGGATCTGCTGGCCCACCCCCTCGTGGCGCATGAGGCGGATGAAGAGCGGCATGAGCGCGCAGGTCACGAGAGCCGCGATGCCGATGGCGAGAAAAACCTGGTAGGTGGGATATGAGGGATTCCCGATCACGAGGCAAGCACCCCTTTCACGAAGTTGTCGAGGCCGGCGGCGCGGCTCGCCTTCACGAGCACGAGGTCGCCCTCGGCAAGGACGGGGCCGATGACGCGGACGGCGTCCTCGACCGTGGCGAGGCGCTCCACGGCGTCCTCGGAGAGGCCCATCGTGCGGGCGGCCTCGGCCATCTCGTCGGCGAGCTCGCCCCCGACGAGCACGAGCAGGTCGACCCCCTTGGCGGCGGCGTAGGCGCCCACGTAGCCGTGGAGGCGCGCCGCCTCGTCGCCGAGCTCGCCCATCTCGCCGAGCACGGCGATGCGCCGGCCCTCGCACGCCATGCTGGCGAGCACGTCGAGCGAGGAGGCCATCGAGGCGGGCGCGGCGTTGTAGGAGTCGTCGATCACGCGCGCCCCGGAGGCGGCCCGGACGACGTCGAGGCGCATGCTCGTGGGCTCCATGCGGCAGATGGCGTCCACCGCGGCGTCGCGGTCGAGGCCGGCGCGCCACAGGAGCGCGAGCGCGAGCAGGAAGTCGTCGACGAGCTTCGCGCCCGGAAGGGACAGCGCGACCTCGCGGGACCAGCCGTCGGCGCACGTCACGGTGAAGCGCGCGCGGCCCGAGGCGTCGGTCGAGACGAGCGAGGCGCGCACGAGGTCCTTCTCGCCCGACCCCACGGTCATGACGTCGACGCCCGCGGGACGGGCGAAGCCGTCGGCGATGAAGGGGGTGAAGTCCCCCGAGCTCGCGAGCGCGAGCGCGGGGCCGACGCCGTCATGGGCGCGCATGCCGGAGACGACCTCGGCCTTGGCGCGGGCGATGTTCTCGCGGCTGCCGAGGATGCCGATGTGGCTCGTCCCCACGTTGGTGATCGCGGCGAGCGCCGGGCGGCACGCGGCGGCGAGACGGTCGATCTCGTGCGGGTGGTTCATGCCGAGCTCGCAGACCACGACCTCGGCGTCCTCCGGCGCGGCGAGGACGGTGAGCGGCAGGCCGATGAGGCTGTTGAGGTTGCCGCGCGTGGCGTGGGTGCGGCGCTGCGCGGCTGCGCCGGCGGCGACCATCTCCTTCGTGGTGGTCTTCCCCACCGAGCCCGTGACGGCCAGGACGAGCCAGCCGGGGTGGAGCTCGCGCCAGGCGCCGGCCAGGCGCAGGAGGAACTCCTCGCCGTCGTCCCCCTCGGCGCGCAGGACGGCGCAGCCGGCGGCGCAGGCGGCCTCGAGCGCCTCGGCCGGGGGCTCGGCGGTCGCCACGACCGCGGCGGCGCCCGCGCGGGCGGCGGAGGCGAGGTAGGCGTTGCCGTCGACGCGCTCCCCGGGGAAGGCGACGAAGAGGCGCCCCTCCCCCGCCTCGCGCGAGTCGACGACGACCTCGCCCGCGACGTCGCGCGCGCCCTCGAGAAGGACGGCGGCGCCGGTCGCCCGGGCGATGTCGGAGACGGTCATGCGTAGCATCGTGCACTCCCTTGCGTACGTTCGGGGGCCTCTCCCCCGTCACCCATTCTACGAGACCGGGACGATCCCCATGATCTGGACGGTCTGCTCCATCACGTCGCGGAAGACGTGGGCCGAGGTCTCGGCCGCGAGGTACGGCAGGCCGTTCAGGCCCACGTAGACGAGCGCCTCGGGGTCCTCCGCGTTGACGAACCCGCACAGGGACGCCACGAACTTGCCCTCCTGGTAGCCGCCCGACTCCCCCGCCTGCTCGGCCGTGCCCGTCTTCGCGGCGATGCTGTAGCCCTCGACCTGGGCGTTCTCCGCCGTTCCCTCCTGCACGACCGTAATGAGCAGGTCGGTCTCGGCCGCGGCGGTCTCGACGGAGCAGGCCGCCTCCCCCGCCGGCCAGTCGATGGCCTCGTCGCCGCGCTCCACGACGAAGTGAGGCGTGAGGGGGACCCCGCCGTTGGCCACGGCCCCGTAGGCGCGCACGATCTGGACGAACGGCACGGCGAGGCCCTGGCCGAAGGCCATCGACCCCAGGGTCGAGCCGTCGTACTCCTCGAGCCCCTTGACGATCCCCTCGACCTCGCCGGGAAAGTCGATCCCCGTCTTGTGCCCGATCCCCCAGCGGTCGACGCCCTCCGAGAAGGCCTTCGCGCCGATGACCTCCGTGGCGAGAAGGGCCATCGCGGTGTTGGACGAGCGGCGCATCATCTCCCGCACGTCCATGTCCATCTGGTAGTCGCGCAGGTCGTCGTCGCGCACCGTGTCGGAGCCGACGGTGTAGGCGGGCGGGACCGAGTAGACGGTGTCCGCCGAGAAGAGCCCGTCGTCGATGCCGATGGCGGTCGTGATCGTCTTGAAGACCGACCCGGGCTCGAAGGAGCTCGTGACGAGCTTGAGGTTGAGCGAGGAGGAGTCGGTGAGGTTGGAGAAGTCCGGCAGCGGCGTCGAGCACGCGGCGAGGATCTCCCCGGTCTTGGGGTCGGTCACCATGACCGAGCCGGACTCGGCGCCGTAGTCCGAGACGCCCTTCGCGATGATCTCCTCGCACGCCTGCTGGAGGTCGATGTCGATCGCGAGCACGAGGTCGGTCCCGTCCTCGGCCTCGGTCACCTGGGAGGCGCCGCCCGCGATGGGGGTGCCGTAGAGGCCGGTCTCCACGAGCATCTCCCCGTCGGTGCCCGTGAGGACGTCGTCGTACTGCTGCTCGATTCCCGAGAGGCCCTTGCCGTCCACGCCCACGTAGCCGAGCACCTGCGCCCCCACGTTGCCATAGGGGTAGACGCGCTTGGTGTCGGCGAGGTAGTAGACGCCGGCGAGCTCCTTCTCGGAGAGCTCCTCCCTGAGGGCGTCGGCCGTCTCCTGGTCGACCTGGCGCTGCAGGTAGACGAAGGTGGTGTCCTGTGTGAGCAGCTTCATGTAGTCCTGCTTCTCGCCGCCGAGGTGCCTGACGAGCGCGGCCGCCACCCCCGAGGGGTCGGCCACCTCCTCGGGGTTGGCGTAGACGGTGCTGCACTCCTCGCTCATGGCGAGGACGTTGCCGTTGCGGTCGAAGATGGTCCCGCGGCGGGCGTGGAGCGTGATGCGGTTGGTGCGCTGGCTCTCCGCGCGCGCGGCGTACTCGCCCGCGCCGAACACCTGGAGGAAGGCCAGGCGCGCCGCCACCGCGGCGAACAGGACCATGAGCGTGCGCCGCACGACGACGAAGCCGTGCGCGCCGCCGCCCGAGCCCGAGCCGCCCGGCCGCGACGCCCTCACGCGATAACGCGCACGAGAGGCCTCGTCATACGAGGCCTCCGGATGGTTCCTCCGCCTACGGCGGCTCTGTCGATCCCTGTCTCTCACGTCAAGACAGTCTAATCCACGGCGGCATTCCCGCCCGTGGCGTCGGCCGGCTGCGCAGCTTCCCCATCAGAGGGGGCCTGCTCGCCCTCGGCGGGGGCGTCGCCCTGAGACGCGGCCGTGGCGTCGAGGTCGACCGTGAGGCGCTCCGCGGGGAGCGCCATGCCGTAGTTCTGGGTCGCGATGCGGCTGATGCGCGCGTTGCTCGAGAGGACGGAGCGCTCGATCCTGAGGTCGGTCGAGAGGGTCTGCGCCGTCTCGATCTCCTCCGCGAGGGCGGAGTTCTGCTCGAGGAGCGCGACCGTCGCGGACGAGAGCACCACGCGCACGAGGCCGAGCGCGATCACGAGGGCGGCGACGGCGAGGGCGGCGCGGACGCGGGCGACGAACTGGGGGCTCACGCCGCGGCGGGCGCGCGCGTCGAGCCCGCCGCCGGGGACGACCTCGAAGGAGCGGCGCGGCTCCTGCGAGACCCGCTCGCACCTCCTGGGCTCGGCTCCCATGTCGTATGCCACAGATCCCTGGTACCTCATCGTCGTCCTTCTCGTGACGTGAGCGGCTCTCGCCGCGATGACTACATATACGGCAGGTACGCTGGGAACTTGAGGGTTGATTGAGACTGGTTCCTCGAGAGTTGGTTAAGCGACCTTAAGTGTTTGTCGATAGTGAGTTGATAGTTCGTTGATGGTTCGAAGGTGGTGTGTTTGAGCTGCGTTCTGATGCGGTTGTGGTGCGTCTCTCGGTAGACGGCTCGCGCCGGCTACGTCGCTCTGGAGGCCCTCAGTCGGTGACGTCGAGCTTGACCGCCACGCGCATGAGGGCGCTGCGCGACCGTGGGTTGGCCGCGACCTCCTCGTCCGAGGCGACGAGGGGCCTTCTCGTCCTGACGTCGACTATCGGCACGTGGCCGCACACGCACACCGGGAGGTCCGGCGGGCAGGTGCACCCCTGAGAGAGCTCGGAGAAGACGTGCTTCACGATGCGGTCCTCGAGGGAGTGGTAGGAGATGACGCAGATCCTGCCACCCGGGTTCGCCCAGCGGACCGCCGCCCTGAGGCCGCGGTCGAGGACGTCGAGCTCGTGGTTCACCTCGATGCGCAGGGCCTGGAAGGTCTTGCGCGCGGGGTGGCCGCCGTGCCTGCGCGCCGCCGCCGGAATCGCCTCCTTGACGATCTCCACGAGCTGGAGGGTCGTCTCGACGGGCGCCTTGGAGCGGCGCTCGACGATGCGGCGGGCGATGCGGGACGCAAAGCGCTCGTCACCGTAGACGCGAAGGATTCGGGTGAGGTCAGCTTCGTTGTAGGTGTTCACGACCTCGGCTGCGGTTAGGGTGTGGTTCCCCGAATTCATGCGCATGTCGAGCGGGGCGTCCTCGTGGTACGAGAAGCCCCTCTCCGGGATGTCGAGCTGCGGCGACGAGACGCCGAGGTCGAAGAGGAAGCAGTCCACCCCGGGGACCTCGGCCTCGACGAGCAGGTCGTCAAGATCGCCGAAGTTGCCCCTGAGAAGGCGCACGCTCGCCTCCGGGACCTCGCGCGAGAGGCGCTCGGACGCCGCCGTCAGGGCCATGTCGTCCTGGTCGATTCCCAGGGACAGCCCGTCGGGGGCGACGCGCCTCGCAAGCTCCACCGAGTGCCCGGCCCCGCCGAGGGTGCAGTCGCAGACCACCTCTCCCGGCCGCGGGTCGAGCTCGGCGAGGACCTCGTCGAGCATCACGGGTACGTGCCGATATTCTCCTGTCAAGACCCTCACCCCCTCCTACTCGCCGTAGAGCAGCGCGTCGATGTCCGCCTCGAAGGCGACCTGGCTGGCGTTCCACTTGTCGGCGTTCCACACCTCGAAGTGGTCCTCCTGCCCCGTGACCACGACGTCGCCCAGAAGGCCCAGGCGCTCGCGCGTCCCCTGGCGGGAGGCGTCGAGCTTGCCGAGGGCAAGGCGGCCGGCGCTGTCAAGGTCGACCTTCGTGACGGCACCCAGGATGCCCCGCTTGAGCTCGGCGTCGCTTTGCCTGCGCGGGTTGAAGGCCTCGGTGCCGTGGTCGAAGAGGTTCTTCAGCCACGTCTTGAAGCCCTCGAGGGTGAAGCCGTTCACGTGCCCCTGAAACGGGACGAGGACGATCGTCTTGCTGGCCCCCTCCGGCACGAGCTGCCGGCGGAAGTCTGAGGGAAGCGTGACACGGGCCTTGGCGTCGACGGTCATGGGATACGATCCCATGAGGAACATCTCGGCCTCCGCCATGTCTCCCTCCCTCCGAGACGAGAATCCTGCCCCGAACGGAGCGTGGGAACACTATACGCCATGTGCCCCACTTTGCCACACCAGAAAACACAACGCCCCACCCTATGGTTGAATCTGGGACGCGGACGGCATGGGCCGACACCCTCGGCCCCCAAGATGTGGTGCCGTCATGCAAGATTGACCACAAGCGACGTTGGGTCTGTTCGCATTTCGGGGAAACAGATTGTGTGGGCGACGTGAATCCGCAGCTCAGCGCTACGAAGCGACGTCCTTCTCGCCATTTTTCCAGCTCAGGACAGCCAACGGGGCCCATTCTCCCCCAGTGGGGCACCGTCCCAGCGCCGGTGGGGCACCGTCCCACGCCACGAGCATGCCCCCGCGCACGGAATGTGGGGCTCCAGCCCACATTCCGTGCGCGGGGGCATGCTCAAGCAAAAAGGCCAGAAGGTGGGCGCCCAGCGTCCCAAGCCGCGCCGCGCAACGGACCGCGCATCGCCGCAGGCCCCGGCCCGCCGTCCTTCTCGCCCCGCGACTTTTGCGCAGCAATGAGCGGGCGAGAAGGACGGCGGGCCGGGGCCGAACAGATGGCCTACTCCCTCGCGCGGGGGTGCGCGGCGAGGTACACGCGCCTGATGTGGGAGCGGTCGACGTGGGTGTAGAGCTGCGTCGTGGCGATGTTGGCGTGCCCGAGCAGCTCCTGCACGGCGCGCAGGTCGGCCCCGCCCTCGAGCAGGTGCGTGGCGTAGCTGTGTCGCAGGGTGTGGGGGTGGAGCCCCTCGATGCCCGCCACGCGCCCGTAGCGCTCCACGATCGCGTGGACCGACTGCCTCGAGAGGCGCCCGCCGCGCACGTTGAGGAAGACCGCCTGCGTGGGGCGGCTCCCCACGAGCTCGCCGCGCCCCCGCTCGAGATAGGCCGAGAGCGCCGCGGCGGCCGTCCCCATGACGGGCACCACGCGCTCCTTCTCCCCCTTGCCGTGGACGCGGAGCAGCGCCTCGTCCAGGACGACGGAGCGCAGGTCGAGCCCGCAGAGCTCGCTCGCGCGCAGGCCGCAGCCGTAGAGGATCTCGAGGATGGCGTGGTCGCGCAGGCCGGAGGGCGTCTGGGGGAAGGGCTGGTCGAGCAGGCGGGCGGCGGCCTCGACCGAGATCACGTCCGGCAGGCGCGCCGGCTTCGCGGGCAGCGGGAGGTCCGCCGTGGGGAAGGCGGAGCAGAGCTCGTCGGCGACCATGAAGCGGTGGAGCCCCTTGATCGCGGAGACGGCGCGCTCCACCGAGGAGGGGGCGAGGCCCACGTCCACGAGCGCCCCCACGTGCTCCTCGATGAGCTGGCGCGTCACGTCCTCGGGGTCGGTGACGCCGCGCTCGGCGAGCCAGGCCACGTAGCGGGCGAGGTCGCGGCCGTAGGACGCGATGGTGTTCTCCGAGCTGCCCCGCTCGACGGCGAGGTATCCCAGGTACTCCTCGAGGGCATGCGCGAGGTCCACGGCTCCTCCGTCCTTCTCGTCTAGGGGAGCGGCGCCACGTCCTGCCGGCCGCACCCCTCGTGGTGCGCGATCGCGGCGCGCACGAACTCCCTGAAGAGCGGGGCGGGACGGTCCGGGCGGCTCTTGAACTCGGGGTGCGCCTGGCTCGCCACGAACCACGGGTGCACGTCCTCGGGAAGCTCCACCATCTCCACGAGCCGGCCGTCCGGCGAGAGGCCCGAGACCACGAGCCCTGCCTCGACGAGCTGGTCGCGATAGGCGTTGCTCACCTCGAAGCGGTGGCGGTGGCGCTCGTAGACGAGCGGCTCCCCGTACGCCTCCTCCGCAAGCGTACCAGAGAGCACCTTGCACGGGTAGGCGCCGAGCCGCATGGTGGCGCCCTTCTCGGTGACCTGCGCCTGGTCGGGCATGAGGTCGATCACGGGGTGCGGCGTCTGCGGGTCGAACTCGGCCGAGCTCGCGCCCTCGAGGCCGCAGACGTCCCGGGCGAACTCGCAGACGGCGACCTGCAGGCCGAGGCAGACGCCGAGGTAGGGCACGAGCCCCTCGCGGGCGCGCCGGACGGCGCAGATCTTGCCCTCGATGCCACGCAGGCCAAAGCCGCCGGGCACGAGGATGCCGTCGGCGTCGCCGAGCACCTCGTCGACGTTCTGGGCGTCGAGCGCCTCGCCGTCCACGAGGCGGATGTCCACGTGGCGGCCGAAGAGCACGCCGGAGTGGTGGAGCGCCTCGATCACGGAGAGGTAGGCGTCCGGCAGCTGCGTGTACTTGCCCACCACGCAGATGCGCGTGACGTTCTCGCGGGCGTTGGCCGCGTGCATGGCGCCCGTGAAGGCGTACCAGCCCTCCATGTGGCTCTCGCGGGGGTCGAGTCCCAGCCTCTCGCAGACCTTGAGGTCGAAGTCCTGCTCCGCGAGGTGCGCCGGCACGTCGTAGATCGAGGGGCAGTCGGAGTTCTCGAAGACGTGGTCGGCGGGGACGTCGCAGAAGCTCGCGATCTTTGCGCGGATGGAGGCGTCCACCTCGTGGTCGGAGCGGCAGACGATGAAGTCGGGCTGCAGGCCGAAGGAGCGCAGCTCCCGCACGCTGTGCTGCGTGGGCTTGGTCTTGACCTCGTGGGCGGCGGCGATGTAGGGCACGAGGCTCACGTGGATGAGGATGCAGTCGTCGCGGCCCTTCTCGTTCCTGAACTGGCGGATGGCCTCCACGAAGGCCTGGCTCTCGATGTCGCCGATGGTGCCGCCGAGCTCGGTGATGACCACGTCGGCGCCCGTCTGCTCCTCCACGCGCAGGAAGCGCTCCTTGATGGCGTCCGTCACGTGCGGGATGACCTGCACGGTGCCGCCGAGGAAGTCGCCGGCGCGCTCGCGGCTGATGAGGTCCTGGTAGATGGCGCCCGTGGTGAAGTTGGAGTTGCGCGTGAGGTTCTCGTCGATGAAGCGCTCGTAGTGGCCGAGGTCGAGGTCGGACTCGTAGCCGTCCTCGGTGACGAAGACCTCGCCGTGCTGGAAGGGGCTCATCGTCCCCGGGTCGACGTTGAGGTAGGGGTCTGCCTTCTGCATCATCACGCGATACCCGCGGGACTTGAGCAGGCGGCCGAGCGATGCCGCCGTGATGCCCTTTCCCAGGGACGATACCACGCCGCCGGTCACGAATATGTGCTTTGCCATGGGGACCTCCCGTAGAGAACCGTTTCGTTTCCACGGGATTCCATGATAGCGCGAAGCCGCGGCGACGCCGCGACCGCTCGCCGAAGTCGACGCACGCGCGAAACAAAGGGACACGGGGAGGAAACGTGGGGGTGTAACTCGATGGCGGCGGCGCGTTGGTAACACGCGTGTTATACTCTTGAGGACGGAGGGAGGAGAGATGGCCGAGATGCTGACCAGGAGCGTCAGGGTAAGCGAGCCGGCGCTGAGGCTTGCCGAGAGGGTGATCGCCGAGAGGGGCACCACGTTCTCCCGGCTCGTCAGGGACGTCGTGGACTTCGTGGCCCGGACGGGCACGCTGCCCACGCTTGACGCCGCGCCGACACTCTCCCCCGACGAGCGGATGCTCGAGTTCGAGGCGTGGGCCGACGAGCTCACCCTCTCGCGGCGGGCGGAAGGCTCCTATGCGAGCGCGAGCGCCCGGGACCTCCTCGAGGACGCGCTGGAGGAGCGCTATGCCTAGCAAGGGAGGGAGCATGACCATGCACGTCGGCGCCCAGGCTGCCGAGGGGGACGCCCTCCTTGAGCCACGGCGCGTCCTTCTCGACACGAACATACTGCTCGACTATCTCGACGCGCGCCGCTCTGAGCACGACACCGCGCGCTGGCTCGTGCGCGCCATTCTGTCGCGCGGCGGCGCTCCCGTTGCGCCGGCGTCGTCATACAAGGACGTCTACTACATCCTCCGCCGGTCGCTGGGAGGCGAGAAGGACGCACGGGCCCTCGTCAGGGGCCTTGTGGAATGCGTGCCCATCTCCCCCATCGAGCTGCGCGGGGCGGACCTCGCCCCGGCGGTCGCAAGCGACGAGCCGGACTTCGAGGACGGCCTCGTGAGGCAGCTCGCCGAGCGCGAGCGCCTCGCCGCGATCGTCACGAGGGACGCGTCGGCCTTCCGCTCGTCGTTCGTCCCCGTCTTCACCCCGCAGGAGATGCTGGGGCTGCTGTCCGGCTAGAGGTAGCGCCTCCAGTCGTCCTCGCCCTCGTCCTCGACGGGCTCCGCGGCGCGAGCGCGCGCCGCCTCGGCGGCCCGCTCGGCGCGGGTGCGGTACGGCTCGGGGTTGGGCTCGGGGAAGGTGGCCAGCGCGTGCTGGAAGACCTCGAGGTTCTCGTCGGCGCGGCCGCGCGGGATCGCGAAGGTCACCTCGGAGGCGACGTGCGCCCCGCCAGCGAGCTCGGCGCGGAAGGCCTCCGCCACCGTCGCGGCATCCCAGCCGAAGACCCCGCAGCCGAAGGCGCCCAGGACGAGCTTGTCGTGCCCGAGGTCGTCCGCGATGGCCATCACCAGGCGGACGCGGTCGCGCAGGGCGGAGAGAAGGGGCCCCTCCCCCACGTGGTACTCCTCGCGGGCGCGCCGGGCGTTGGGGGCCGCCGCCACGATGACGTCCGCGTACGAGTGGAAGCCGTCGCGCTCGAAGCGCACGCGCGGCACCACGAGCGCGCGGTTGCGATAGAGCTCGCAGTTGATCTTACGGCGGCGGTTCTCGGCGTACCAGGCGCGCTTCTCGGTGAGCACGTTGTAGAGGAAGCTCTCGGCGCAGAGGGACTCCTCCTGCGCCATGGTCCCCCGGTCGTAGCCGCCGCCGGGATAGGTGAACGAGGCGAAGTCCAGGACGGCAAGGTCGCAGGCGGACGCCAGGCCGCGCCCGCGCGCGAGGACGGCGGCGACGGAGTCCTCCTCCACCACGGTGACGACGGGCACCCGCCCCTCGACGGACGCCCTCGGGGCGCCGTCGTAGGCGCGCGTGTCGGCGACGGCGCGCTCGATCTCCGACGCAAAGCGCCGGGCCATCTCGCTCGTGTGACGCCTCGCCTCCGCGGCGCGTCCGCCCCCGCGGGCGTCGCGCCGGGCGTTCCTCTCGGCCATGGGTGCTCCTTTCGTCGCTTCGGGCCATTCTCGCACAACGCGCGACGCGCGGCCCGGCCATGCGCCCCCGACGCCCAAGCGGGCACAAAGACGAAACATAGCGCGCCCTTGGGCGCAAGGCGAGAGGCGCCGGCGATGGCGACTACGAGGCGCGGCGCGCCAGCATCTCCCGCGCGAGGTCGCGGCTGGCCTCGCCCGTGTCCCCGGAGAGCATGCGGGCCACCTCGGCCACGCGGTCCTCGCCGGAGATCTCGACGAGCGAGGTCTCGGGCACGCCCGACTCGCCCTCGGACTTCCGCACGAGGTAGTGCCGCTCGGCCGCGACGGCGACCTGGGCGAGGTGGGTGACCACGATGACCTGGTGGGTGGCCGCGAGGCGGGCGAGCACGCTCGCGAGCGCCACGGCCGTGGCGCCGCCCACGCCGGCGTCCACCTCGTCGAAGACGAGCGTCTCGCAGTCGTCGGCCTCGCCGAGGACCACCTTGCAGGCGAGCATCACGCGGCTGACCTCGCCGCCCGAGGCGATCTTGCGCAGCGGCCGCGCCGTGAGGCCCGCGCCCGGCCGGTAGAGGAACTCCACGCGGGAGGCCCCGGAGCGCGTCCACTCGGCGCGCGGCAGGCGCTCCTGGGACACCACGAGCTCGGCTGACCCCATCTCGAGAAACGCCATCTGCTCGGAGACGGCCCGCGCCAGGCGCGGGGCGGCCTCGGCGCGCACAGCGTCGAGGGCGTCGGCGGCCTTGGCGAGCGCGGCCTCCCTGCGGCGGAGCTCCTCGGCGGCGCGGCGCTCGAGCTCGCCGCCGTCGCTCGCCGCCTCGACGACCTCGCGCGCCTCGTCGCGGCGGCGCAGCACGTCGGCCATGCTCGGGCCGTACGCGCGGCGAAGCCCCTCGAGGCGGGCGAGCCGCTCCTGCAGCCGCTCCAGCTCCTCGGGGTCGAAGTCCACCCCGTCGGCGTAGTCGCGCAGCTCGGAGGCGACGTCCTCGATGTCGATGAGGGAGCTCTCGAGGGCCTTCGCCCACGAGCCGAGCGCCGGGTCGAAGCGCGCGGCGTCCACAAGCGCGCTCACGGCGTCCCCGAGCGCGTCGCAGGCCCCACCGTCGCCGGAGAGGAGCTCGCGCGCCCCGGAGGCGGCCGCCATGAGGGCCTCGCCGTGCTCCGCGCGCGGAAGCTGGGCCTCGAGCTCCTCGAGCTCGCCCTCCCGCGGGTCCACCTCGTCGATGCGGCGCAGCACGAAGGCCGCCTCGTCGAGCCGCTCGCCCGTGGCGCGGCCCATCTCGCGGACGCGCTCGAGCTCGGAGGCGGCGGCCTCGGCGGCGGCGAGCGCATCGCGATAGGCACCGAGGGCGTCGGCCGCCGGGCCGCCCGCCCACGAGTCGAGCATGTCGACGTGCGTCTGCACGGAGAGCAGGCGCTGGTGCTCGTGCTGGCCGCAGAGGTCAACCGTCGCGCCCACGCGCTGGGCGAGCTCGCGCACGCTCGCCATGTGCCCGTCCACGTCCACGCGGCCGCGGCCGTCCGCGCCCACGCGCCGGCGCACCACGGTGCCGTCCTCGTCGTCTCCCGGGAGGAAGAGCCTGCCCTCGACCTCGAGCGCGGGCGCGCCCTCGCGGACCATGCCCGCGTCCGCGCGCTCGCCCACGAGGAGCTTGATCGACGAGAGCAGCGCGGTCTTGCCCGCGCCCGTCTCGCCGGTGAGGACCGTGAGCCCGGCCGCCGGCTCTATGGAGGCGTCGCGGATGAGCGCGACGTTGCGAACGTGGAGCTCGTCGATCATCTTGCCGCCTGCCCGCCCTTCTCGCCGCGCGCCGGGCCGCCCCAGCGGGGCCTCACTTCCCCACCTGCCCGTAGAACACGCGCGAGACCGAGTCGTAGAAGCTCTGCGTGCTGCGGTCGAGCAGGATGACGTCGCCCCGGCCGCGCCGCACCGTGGCGCGCACGCCGCGGCTGTGCTTCTCGCGCGCGATGGGCTGGCCGTCGACGAAGAAGTGGCGCATGGACGGCCGCTCGGGGCTCATCTCGATCTCGACCACGTCCGAGGGCGAGGTGAGGAAGGCCCGCGCCATGATGGTGTGCGGCGCGATGGGCACGCACACCATGCCGGTGAACTCGGGCGTCACGATGGGCCCGCCGGAGGCGAGCGCGTAGCCGGTGGAGCCCGTGGCCGTGGAGACCACGAAGCCGTCCCCGCGCAGTCGGTCGATGTGCTTTCCGGAGACGGAGACGTCGAACTCGATCATGTTGCCGGCGCCGCCGCGCGCGACGGCGAGGTCGTTCAGGGCGAAGCCGTGGCGCACGTAGGTGCTCCCGTCCGCGCGCTCGAACTCGCACTCGACGTCGAGCGTCGCCCGGCGCGAGACGTGGAGCTCGCCCGCGAGCGCGTCCTCGACCGTCGCCACGAGGTCCTCCGGGCCCGCGGCCGTGAGGAAGCCGAGGTGGCCGTAGGAGATGCCCACGATGGGGATGCCCTCGTACCCGACGATCCGCGCCGCGCGCAGGAGGGTGCCGTCGCCGCCGAGGGAGACCACGAGGTCGCAGCCCTCGGCCGAGTCGTCGACCCCCGGGAAGAGCTTCTTGTCGTGCGCCCAGAGCACGTCCGCGCCCTGGTCGAGCAGCCACCCCTCGAGCGAGCGGGCGCCCTCGAGGGCGTCCGAGCGAGAGAAGTTGGGAACGATGAGGACCTTCACGCGCCTGTCTCCTCCTTCTTGGTCGACGACTCAGAGTGTAGCATCACCCGGAGCCCGCCCGGCGGCGCGCCCCTAGGCGAGCGAGCCGCAGAGGAGGTACTCCACGTTGCCCTTGTGGCCGGTGATGGGGCTCTCGCACGAGCCGCGCACCGCGAGGCCCGCCTCCTCGAACGCCGCGCGCACCCGCTCGAGCGCCGCGAGCCGGACGGCCTCGTCGCGCACGACGCCGCCCTCCCCCACGTCGTCGCGCGGGGCCTCGAACTGGGGCTTCACCAGCGTGAGGAAGGTCGCACCCGGGCGCAGGAGCTCGAGCACGGCCGGCAGCACGGCGAGGACCGAGGTGAACGAGACGTCGCAGACGGCAAGGTCGACCGCCGCCGCGCCCACGATGGCGGGCACGTCCACGATGTTGGTCCGCTCGAGCAGGCGGACCCGGGGGTCCTGGCGGAGGTCCCAGGAGAACTGCGCGTACCCCACGTCGACGGCGATGACCGACGCGGCGCCGCGCTTGAGCAGGCAGTCCGTGAAGCCGCCCGTCGAGCACCCCACGTCCAGGCAGGCGAGGCCCGCGGGGTCCACGCTGAAGGCCTCGAGGCCGCGCTCGAGCTTGAGGCCGCCGCGGCTCACGTAGCGCGACCTGCCGCGCACGTGCAGGGGGATGCCGGGCCGCACGCGCTCGCCGGCCGACGTCATGCGCCGGTCGCTCGTGGAGACCTCGCCCGCCATCACGGCGCGCAGGGCCTCGTCGGTCGTGGAGAAGAACCCCTGCTCGACGAGCTCCTCGTCGAGGCGACGGCGCGGCACGCTACTCCCCGTCGGGGGCGGAGGCCTCGGGGTCGCCGTCCTTCTCGGCCCCGCCCGTCTCGGCGCCATCGGCGCCGCCCTGCGCGGAGCGGTGCTCCTCGACGAGGCGCGCCTCCTCCTCGGGGGAGAAGTCGGTGGCGTCGACGAGGCTCACGGCCTTGGAGCCGAGCGCGATGGCCTCGTCGAAGAGGTCGAGCGAGTGCTCGAGGGAGACGTCCTTGTCGCGCACCTGCGCGACGATGTCGTCCAGGCGCTCGGTGATGTCGCCGAACGTCTGGTAGCGAGAGACGTCAACGCGGGCCATTACGCGTCCCCCTCGGGGGCGTCTGCCTCGCCCGAGGGATCGGGGGCGTCGGCGGGCTCGTCCTCGGCGGCTGCGGCCTGCGCGGCGCGGGCCTCCTCCTCGCGGCGCTCCGCCTCGGCGCGGGCGGCCGCGACGACGTCCACGCCGGCCTCGAGGTCGTCGGCCACGCGGCCGAGAAGGCCGTTCACGAAGCGCGAGGACTCGTCGGTCCCGTACGCCTTGGCGAGCTCGACGCACTCGTCGATCGTGATGGCCACGTCGACCTCGTCGACGTAGAGCATCTCGTAGATCGCGAGGCGCAGGAGGTTCCTGTCCACGCCGTTCATGCGGCTGATCGACCAGCTCGTGGAGCGGGCGGAGATGACGGCGTCGATCTCGGGGCGCGCCTCGTCGGCGCCGAGGGCGAGCCGACGGGCGTAGTCGTCGAGCGGGCCCTCGGAGAGGGCGTAGTCGCCGTCGAGGACCGAGAGGACCGCGCGAGAGTTGGCCTCCGCCTGGAACAGCAGCTGGAGGGCCTGGCTGCGGGCGAGGGTGCGCCCGCCGAAGTGAGTGCTCAAGTTACTCCTTGGGGAAGACGAGGCTGTCAATGCACACGTCGACGGCGGAGACGCCGACGCCGATCTGCTCGGTCACCGCGTCGGCGACCGCCTGGCGGACGTCGGCGGCGAGCTTGGTGAAGGGGTAGCCGTAGAACACGGCGAGGTGCACGGTGAGGTGCAGCTCGTCGCCCTTGACCGTCGACTCTACGGCCTTCTCGGGAGCCACGCTCCGGCTGGTGAAGACGGAGATGAGGCTCGAGGCGATGTCGTTGCCCCCCACGGAGGCGACGCCCTCGACGCGGCGGGCGGCGATGGAGACGATGGTGGAGACGACATCCTTGGAGATGCCGATGCCAGAGACGTGAAGCTCGCTTTCGGCCATTGATGACCCCCTTGTCGAACGGTTGCGTCCCAAACAGTATACCCTCTGGCCGCGACGGAGCGGGCCGCGACCGGCCCGCTGCGCGAAAGCGTGACACTCGGTCGCCCGGGCGCCGCCGGCGACGCCTCCGCCGCTGCGGAATCGGGGCCTGTGGCAGCCGCGGCCCGGCCCGCGTTGCGCCGACTGGGGTTGTGGCGGCCCGCACTTCTCGCCACCTGCGGCCCCTCTCGGCACCGCTGCGCAATCCGGGGTCATGGCAGGGCGAATCCTGCCACGACCCCACTTCCGGCAACGCCCGGGCGACGCGCCCTGCCACGAGGCCCGATTCCGCAGCGTCCGCCGGAGCCCGGCGCGCCTCCGCCCCGGGAAGTGAGATACTCTAAGGCGCGGGCGAGAAGGACGGGAGGTCGTGGGCCCCATGGAGCAGTCAAGGTCGTTCTGGGCGGCGTTCGCCCTCCTCTGCGGTGCGTGCGCGCTCGGCGTGGCAAACCCGTGCGTCGGCGTCTTTGCCCTCGTCTACCTGGTCATCGCGCTCGTCGCCTGCGCGGCCTACCTCGTCATGCGGGCAGACGTCCGCAGGGTCTCGGACGCCTCCCACGAGGCGTCGCGCGACGAGGCGGGCCGGAGGGCCGACGCCATGAGCCGCGCCGCCCTCGGGTTCTGCTCGGTCTTCGCGGTCTTTGCCGCCGTCGGCACCTGCGTGCTCACGATGCTCGGGCTGGACCCCGAGCGCGGCGGGCGGGCGCTCCTCCCCGTGCAGCTCGCCCCCTTCGACGCGGCCCTCGACCTCTGGGCGCTCTCCGCCGTCATGGCCGTCGCGGCCGCCGTGCTGCTCGTGTCGGCCGGCGCGGACGTCCGCCGCTGGCTCCGGCGCGCCCGATAGCCGCGACCGCCCCGGTCCCATTATTGTCCGGTCCCTCCCCTACTCTGGTCCCAGCAGCCGGCGGGGGCGCCGCCGGCAGGAGAAGAGAGGCTGGGAGGCCACCATGTACGAGCCGTCACGTCATGTCTCAACGTTCTACGTCGCAGGGTTCCAGTATTGGGACGGGGCAAGCGTCATAGGCGAGCTCTCCTCCGGGATGGGGCTCGACCTCGCGCCGGAGCGCGACAACCCGCACGACCCCGAGGCCGTGGCCATCAGCTGGAGGGGCACCAAGCTGGGCTACGTCCCCGCCGACGAGAGCGGCCTCGTCTCCACGCTCGCCTATTACGGCCACGCGGACGTGCTCGAGTGCCGCGTCCTCAAGGCCGACCCCACGCGCAGCCCCTGGCACCAGCTCATGGTGGGCATCTACGTGCGCGACGCGAGATAGCGGCGGGGCTCCGGCGCCCGGCGCAGGCGGGCCGCGGCCGGCTACTCCCCCTCCACGCGGCGGCGCAGCTGCTTCACCTGCCCGCGGGCACGCTTCGCCTCCAGGCGGCGCCGCTTCTGCGCGGCGGAGACGCGCGTCTTCTTGCGCGGGCGCGGCGGGCGGGAGCGACGGCGGCAGACCTCGAGGATCTTCTCGACGCAGCGGCGGCGGTTCTGAAGCTGGCTGCGCTCCTCGCGGGACACCACGACGATCCCGGTGGGCCGGTGGCGCATCCGCACGGCGGAGTCGGCGGTGTTGACGCCCTGCCCGCCCGGGCCCGAGGCATGGAAGGCCTGGACCTCGCAGTCGCGCGCGATCTCGTCGGCCGTCTGCCGCGCGAAGGCGGCGTAGTCGCGGTATGTGAGCCCGTTCGTCTCCATGGGAGCATGGTAGCAGAGCCTGGCGGCATCACAGGACGCACAGGCGCATGCCGTATCATGATGGCCGTGTAAGCGTCGCGTCATGAAAGGGTCAGGATGTCCCTCGCTCTCATCCCGCTCGTCGCCCTCTGCGCCCTCACGGCCGGGTCGGTGCTCTTCGTCCGCCGCTCCCTCGCGAGAGGCGGCCTCCCCCGCCCGAGCGCCTTCTGCTGGCTCGCCGTGCCCGCACTCACCCTCATCGCCGCGATCGTCTGGTGCGGGAGCGGCCTCTACCTGGGCGGCGCGCCGGAGCTTCTCGCCCTCTGCGCGGCGGCGCTCGTCGCCGGGGCGACCGCGCTCCTGCGAGACACGCTCCTCGCCGCGCTCGACGTGCGCGCCGCCGCGGCCGTCCTCCCCCGCCGGGCGCCGCGCGCCCTTCTCGCCGTCCTGGCGATAGCGGCCGGCGTGGCGCTCGGGTTTCTCGCCATGGAGCTCCCGTATGCCGAGGGCGGGATCGCTGTGGAGCCGAGGTTCGCGCTCATCGAGGCGCTGCTCGTCCTGGGCGCGCTCACGTTCCTGTACTTCCTCTTCCAGAGGCGGGGGTCGGGCATCGCGCTCGGCGTGGGAACGTGCGCGTTCATCGGCCTCACGCAGTTCTTCGTCGCGGGCTTCAAGGCCTCGGCGATCCTCCCCAACGACCTCTTCGTGCTGGGGACCGCCGCCGCCGTGAGCGGCAACTACGTCTACTCCGTCGACGGCAGGGTCCTTCTCGGCCTCTCGTGCCTGCTCGTCTCGCTCGCGCTCTGCGCGCTCGTGCTCCCCGTCCCGGCCGAGGGGCGCGCCGGCCGGGCGCGCTCCGCCGCCGCCAACCTCGCCGCCGCGTGCCTCGTCTTCGTCGCGCTCTGGGCGGGCGCCACGCTGCCGAGCTACTTCGACGACCTCGGCGTGGGCATGGAGTACTGGTACACGCTCACCTACTACCGCAGGCAGGGCTTCCTCACGTCCTTCGTCGCCGTGGCCCAGGACCTGCCCGTCGAGGAGCCCGAGTGCTACTCCGCCTCGGCCGCCGAGGCCCTCGAGGCGTCCTACGCCGCGGAGTACGACGAGACGCGGGGCACCGAGGGCGGGCGCTCGGCGGCATCGGCGCAGTTCGACGAGAGTCGCCCGACCGTCATCTGCATCATGAACGAGACCTTCGCCGACCTCTCGTGCCTGGACGGGGCAAGCTGGGGCTACGAGGGGCTCGGCTACCTGGGCCAGATTCCGGGACGCGTCCTCTCGGGAGACCTCTCCGTCTCCGTCCTGGGCGGCGGGACCTGCAACTCAGAGTTCGAGTTCCTCACGGGCATCCCGCTCGCCTACGTGGGGGACGGCAAGTACCCGTACTCGCTCTACGACCTCTCCGAGGCGCCGAGCCTCGCCAGGCAGTTCTCCGAGCTCGGCTACCGCACCACGGCGATGCACCCCAACTACGCCACCAACTGGAACCGCGACCGCGTCTACGAGGCCCTCGGCTTCGACGAGTTCCTGACCATCGACGACTTCCCCGGCGCGGAGTGGTACCACAGCGGCGTGTCCGACGCCGAGACCTACGACCGCATCCTGCGCCTGCTCGACGAGGACGCGGGCCCGCAGCTCATCTTCGACGTGACCATGCAGAACCACTCAAGCTACGACCAGAACAACATCGGAGACGTGGAGCAGTACCACGTCGACGGCGTGAGCGACTACGACAACGGGCGCCTCTCCGAGTACCTGGGCTGCATCGCCGAGTCCGAGCGGGCGCTCGAGGGGCTCCTCTCCGCGCTGGAGGAGCTCGACCGCCCCGTGGTCGTGCTGTTCTTCGGCGACCACCAGCCGGCGCTCTCCTCCATCGTGAACGACGCGGCGTACCCGAACGAGTCCGACGAGCTGGCCCACAACCTCAGGGTCCACGAGACGACGTACTTCGTCTGGGCCAACTATGACATCGCCGGCGCGGGAGGGCTTGACGAGGAGGCGACGAGCGTCTGCTACCTGGGGGCCCTTCTCGCCGAGAAGATCGGCGCGCCCCTCACGGACTACCAGAAGGCCCAGCTCGTCTCCTGGGAGGAGATGCCCGCCCTGAGCCTGCTCGGCGCGCGCGACGCGAGCGGCACGTGGACCCCGCTCGACGAGACCGACGCGCTCCCGAGCGTCTACGACGACCTCGCTCAGATGAGCTACCTGGAGTTCGCCAGCAAGCTGGAGTAGCGCGGGCGCGCGGCCATACCGCCGTCGGCCGGCGTTGTCGAATCGGGGGTCGTGGCAATCCGGGCCACCGCGGCGTTGCGGAATCTGGGGTCGTGGCAGAATACGCCCTGCCACGACCCCAGATTCCGCAGCGGGGCGAGAAGAACGCCCAGTTGAGGCCAAGCCGCGGCTGCCACAACCCCCAACGCGACAACGCCACGGGACCGGGAATTGCCACGACCCCCGATTCCGCAACGCACAGCCATGCCGCCTGCTTATCGCGACCTCGCAGAAGCATCCGACCGCTTCCCCGGCGCACCCGTTGCCCAATAAGCCGCCCCCTCCTGACGTCCCTACCGCGGCAAGCGCTCAGGACAGATACGAAAACAGCTCAGAGCCGACATGCTCTGAGCTGCGAAGAGTTGGTGGGCGTTACAAGATTTGAACTTGTGACCTCTTCCGTGTCAGGGAAGCGCTCTCCCCCTGAGCTAAACGCCCTTATGTGATGCACTGCTGGGGACCGCAGCGCGAGGGATATATTAGCAAGGAACGCAGCCGGAGCGCAACCCCCATTTTTGACTTTTTTCGTCTGAGCCGAATGTTCCTATCGTGCCCCGCCCGGACAGCCGCATGCGAGATGCGACGATCCTACTTCTTCGCCGCCGGCCTGCGCTTGATCTTGACGGTGATCTCGGAGCCCGCGCTCGCGGGAGCGGCCTTCTTGGCGTCGCCCTTCTCGGCGGCGCGGCGGCGCGCGGCGGCCGCCTTGCCGGCGGCGATGCGTGCCTCTATGTCGGACGCCGCGGCGGCCGAGGGCCCGCCGGAGACGACGGCCTTCTTGGCGCCCGGCCTCACGGTGACGCCGCCGCGCGCCGCGCGCTTGCCGCCCGCACCCGGCTTGCCGCCCACGAACCCGCGGAGGCGCTTCCAGGCGCGCGTCCAGCGCCGGTTGATGGACTCGCCGCTCGTGGAGCGCATGCCCATGCACGGGGCGGCGATGAGGACCGGGAGCAGGTACTCGACGGCACGCCAGATGACGAAGCCGGCCGTGGTGTGCACCCCGTACATCCCCTGGAAGAGGATGGCGAAGCCCACCTCGGCGCCGCCCGCGCCGCCCGGGAGCGGCACGGCATTGATGAGGAGCTCGAGCATCGAGCCCGAGGCGAGGCAGATCAGGAAGTCCGCCGGCTCGCCGAAGGAGCGCAGAACGAACCACGGCAGCGCGTACATGCAGCCGAGCTGAAGGAGCGTCACGAGCATCGTGAGCAGCATCTCGCGCACGTTCCTGGCGGAGCGCTTGAAGGCGGCCGAGAACTTGACCACCTGGGTGTTGACCATCTCGTACCACTGCTCGTACTTCTCGTCCTTGAGCCAGCCGCGGCGGTTGGCGAAGCGCAGCGCCCAGTTGCCGATGGCCACCACCGGCTTGGGGAACAGGCACAGGAAGAGCATCGCGCCGACCTGCACCACCTTGAAGCCGAAGAGGAAGACGCCGATGAGGGTGACGTCGCCGAAGGTCTCGTAGAAGTAGGTGCCGCAGAAGAGGAGCATGATGGCGGCGAAGACGCCCTCGCCCGCCTCGTAGAGCACGGTGCGCGTGAAGTTGAGGGCGCTCGCCTCGCCGACCGAGAGGCCGGCGCGCGTGAGGCGATAGATCTGGGCCGGAGGGGCGCCCGCGCTGTTGGGCGTGAGGCGCATGAAGAAGACGCCGGAGGCCTCGACGCTCATGAGGTCGCGGATGCCCACGGGGTTGTCCGGGTCGGCGATGATGGAGAGGACGTAGGCGAGCACGCCGAAGACGTAGTAGAACATGAAGCAGGCCACGCCCGCCGCGATCCAGGCGAGGTCCACACCCGCGAGAGACGTCACGAACTCGTCGACCTGCCCGCTGAGGACGAGGTAGAGCGCGTACGCGATGGCGACGAAGCCCAGGAAGACGACGGTCTTTCGGACCTGGCCCAGCGACTTCTTGTCCGCCTCGCGGTCCTCCGCCGCCACGGTGCGAACGGCCGAGACCTTCATGGAGACCCGCTTGGCCGCCCCCTTCGCGCCCTTGGGGACCGAGGTCGGGGCCGCCTTGGGCTCGGCCGCGGGGGCCGGCACGCGCGCGGTCTCGGCGTTGTTCTGATCTTCTGCCACTCGGAAGCTCCCCACGGGCCGGCGGACGGTTCGTCAGTCTAGTGTAACGCGGCGGCGAGAAGGACGACCGCTCGCCGGCCGGCGGGCGGCAGACAACAGAGAACTGCTACGCGCCGCGTCGACCTACTCCCCCTCGCGCCAGCCCTTCGCGACGTCGACCCAGCCGCGTGCGCCAGAGAAGCGCTCGAGCTCGTCGAGCGTGAGCTCGATGGCGGAGTTTGAGCTGCCGGCCGCGGGCCACACGGTCTCGAAGCGCCTGAGCGACTCGTCGAGGAACACGTCGACGCCCGGCTCAACGCCGAAGGGGCACACGCCGCCCACCTCGTGCCCGACGAGCTCTGCGGCCTGGTCGCGCGAGAGCATCTTGGGCTTGGTGTGGAACGCGGCCTTGAACGCCTGGTTGTTGACGCGGGCGTCCCCCGCGAAGAGGATGAGCGTGGGCGTCTCCCCCACCATGAAGCTGAGCGTCTTGGCGATGCGCGCGGGCTCCGTGCCCACCGCCGCCGCGGCGAGCTCGACCGTGGCGCTCGACTCCTCGAACTCCCGGATGCGCCCCTCGGCGCCGAACTGCGCGAGATGCGCGCGGGCCCTCTCTATGGACATGGCTCCCCCTCCGAGTGAGACAAACGAACCTGTCCCCTTTGTCTCACTTCCGCACGATGCCGCCGCCGAGGCAGCGAAGACCATCGTAGAGCACCGCGGACTGGCCGGGGGCCACGCGGCGCACCGGTTCTTCGAAGCGCAACACGTCGCCCGCGAGCTCCGCCTCGCGAAGCTCGCCCGTGTGGCGCGTGCGCACGAGGTAGCGCCCCGGGGCGGGGCGCTCGCCGGAGATCCAGCGGACGTCGTCGAGCTCGATCTCGCGGCAGAAGAGCGCCGGGCTGTCGTGGTCCGCCGTCACGTACACCACGTTCTTCTCGACGTCCGTGCCCACCACGTAGCGGGCCGGCCCGCCCCCGAGGTCGAGCCCGCGCCGCTGCCCCACGGTGAAGAGGAACGCCCCGTCGTGGCGGCCGAGCACGCGCCCGGTCTCCCACTCCACCACGTCCCCGGCGCGCCGCTCCAGCGCGTCGAGCAGGAACGTGCGGATGCCCACCGGACCCACGAAGCAGATGCCGTCTGAGTCCGGCTTGTTCTCCACCCCCAGGCCGCGCTCGGCGCACATGCGGCGCACCTCGGCCTTGTCGCGAATCTCGCCAACGGGGAGCAGCGTGCGCGCGAGGGCCTCCTCCCCCACGCGCCACAGGAAGTACGTCTGGTCCTTGTGCTCGTCGAGCGCGCGCAGCAGGCGCACGCGGCCGTCCTCGCCGCGCTCAACGCGGCCGTAGTGCCCGGTGGCGACGAAGTCGGCGCCCTCGGCGAGGGCGCGCTCGAGGAACGTCCCGAACTTGATCGTCTGGTTGCACATGACGTCCGGGTTGGGCGTGCGGCCGTGCGCGTAGGCGTCCACGAGGTAGTCCACCACGGTGGCCCTGTACTCGGCCTCGCAGTCCCAGACCTCGAGGTCGATCCCCAGCGTCACCGCCACGCGCTCCGCGTCGGCGAGCTCCTGGGCCCAGGGGCACCTGAAGCCGGGCAGGTCGCGCGACCAGTTGCGCATGTAGACGGCCGTGACGTCGTAGCCGGCCTCCACGAGCAGCGCCGCGGCGAGCGCGGAGTCGACGCCGCCGGAGAGGCCGCAGCAGACGCGGGTGCCGGGCCCGGGCGCCGGGAGCGCGCGCCCCATCAGCGCCACCCCGCCACGAGCTCGGCCGCGCGAGCGGCCTGGCCGGCGTCTTCAAGCCCGAGGCGGGCCATCTCCGAGCGCACCGCGCGCTCGATGGCGAGCACGGCGTAGTCGACCTCGCCCTCCGTGGTGGGGAGGCCGAGCGTCAGGCGCAGGCTCCCCTCGGCGAGCGGCCGCGGCATCCCGATGGCCTCGAGCACGTGCGAGACGCGCATGCGGCTCGCGGCGCACGCCGAGCCCGTTCCCACCGAGACGCCCTCCCGCTCGAGGGCGATCACGAGGCGGCGCGCCTCGATGCCCGCGAAGGCCACGTGCAGGAGGCCCGGCAGGCGCCTCTTGGGGCTGCGCGGGCCGGAGACCACCGTCCACGGCAGGCGCTCGAGCAGGCCCGCGCGCAGCCGCTCGCGCAGGGCGGCGAGGCGGCGCGCCTCCTGCGCTCGGCGCTCGCAGGCGAGCTCCATCGCCCGCGCGAGGCCCACGACGCCCGCGACGTTCTCCGTGCCGGAGCGCACGCCGCCCTCCTGCCCGCCCCCGTAGACGAGCGGGCGCAGCCGGACGTCGTCCGCGGCCCAGAGCGCGCCCACCTGCTTGGGGCCATAGATCTTCGCCGCGGAGAGCGTGAGCAGGTCGACGCCGAGCGAGCTCACGTTGACCGAGAGGCACCCCGCCGCCTGGGACGCGTCGGTGTGCAGGTAGATGGGCGTTCGCTCGCCGGCCTCGAGGCGTCGCGCGCGCTCGTCGGCCACGACGCGGGAGATGTCGCGCACCGGCTGCACGCAGCCGATCTCCCCGTTCGCGAGCTCTATCGAGACGAGCTCGGTGTCCGGCCTGATCGCGCGCGCGACGGCGGAGGGGTCCACGAGGCCGTCGCGCCCCACGCGCACGGTGCGGCGCGCGTGGGTCCCGGCGCAGGCGAGCACGCTCTCGTGCTCGATTGCGTCCACGACCACGTGCCCCTCGACCGCCGCGAACGCGAGGTTGTTGGCCTCCGTCGCGCCCGCCGTGAAGACGAGGTTGTCGGGGCGCGCCCCGATGAGGCGCGCCACGGCGCCGCGGGCACGCTCGACGTCGTCGCGCACCCCGCGCGCGAGCTCATAGGGCGCAGACGGGTTGTAGAAGCGCCCCGTGAGGTAGGGCGCCATGGCCTCGAGCACCTCGGGGTCGAGCGGCGTCGCCGCCGCGTAGTCGAGATAGGCGCCACGCACGGGGCCGCGCTCGTTTGGTCCTGGCGTCATCGGGCGCTCCCCTCCGCCTCGGTCATGGTGTTGCCGTCCTCGTCGAGCACCAGGTTGCCGTCCTCGTCCACGAGGTCGCGCTCGCCGCCGATCTTGAGGTTCTGGAAGCGCGCCGAGATGAACTCGTCCGAGTAGTTGGTGTCCACCCACTGCTCGAAGGCGTTGGCAGGCGGCACGCCGGCGTCACGCTCCGTCTTGCGGTCGAAGCACACGAGCGTCATCGCGATGTCGGCGACGAGGTAGACCGCCACGAGCGCGACGAACACCACCTGCCGGCGCGCGACGGGCATGCCGATCTGGTAGAGCAGGCGGGGCATGACGGCGCGCGACCACACGAGCCCGAGCAGGCCCCACATGGCGACGAAGCGCCACGCCACCCACTGCGTGATGTGGTCGGGCAGGTGGAGGTACGTCCAGGACTCGGCGTCGAAGAGCTCGGACATGGCCCAGCCGGTCAGCTGCTCGAGCACGCCGCCCACGAGCGCGGAGACGAGAAACACCTGCCACGCGCGCGCCCCGCGACGGCGCATGTGGAAGCAGAGCGCGGTGAGCAGGACCGCCCCCACCCCGTAGAGCGGCGAGAAGGGCCCCCACACGAGCCCCACGCGGCTCTCGGTGAGGCCTGCCGTGAGGAGCATGAAGACCTCCTCGATGAGCAGGCCCGCCATGCTGCCCACGAAGAAGATGAAGATGATCTGGTACCAGCCGAGCTGCAGGTGGTCGAGGTACTCGTCGACCGCGGCGCCGGAGGCGCGCCACCGCGCGAAGACGCGGCCGAGCCCGCGCTGGCGGGACGCCCGGGCAAGCTCGCGCTCGAGCGCGTCCTCGGACTCCTCGAGCGCCTCCTCGGCGAGCTCGACCTCCTCGTCGCCCAGCCTGCGGCCGCGCGACAGCCACTCCCAGAAGTACACGACCGTCCGCACGAAGCCCTGGGCGACGGCGAACAGGAAGATGAGAAGCGCGATGGTGAAGAGCATGCAGAGGTCCCCTCAGGCTCAGGCGTCCGAGTGAACAGGATAGCAAAAGGGCCGGTCACATGACCGGCCCTCTCATACCCATGGAGCGGGCTACGGGGTTCGAACCCGCGACCTCCACCTTGGCAAGGTGGCGCGCTACCAACTGCGCTAAGCCCGCGACGCAAGGAGTAATGATATGGCTTCTCCCCGTAGATTGCAAGGCCCGTCTTGGAAAAGTTTTCCGCCGCCCGTCCTTCTCGCCACGCGGGCGAGAAGGACGGGCGGCTCGCACGCAAAAAAAGGGCACCCCGAGGGGTGCCCGTCACGTCCTGGAGGCGAAGCCCGGATTCGAACCGGGGGTCAGGGCTTTGCAGGCCCGTGCCTTACCACTTGGCCACTTCGCCGTATGAAAAAGGCCGATCAAGACCGGCCTTCTGAGCTCGCATGGAGCGGGCTACGGGGTTCGAACCCGCGACCTCCACCTTGGCAAGGTGGCGCGCTACCAACTGCGCTAAGCCCGCAAGCGCAGGGATTACTATACGGGGCCGGGCCAGCTGACGCAAGGGGTTAGATTTCAATTCATGGAGGAACTGTGAACCCTATGGTCGTCACAGCCGGCGGGTCACCCCGCGAGGGGCGGCGCGCCCTCAGGCGAGGAGCCCGAGGAGTCGAGCAGCTTGACGAGCCGAACGACCGTCCCCTCCCCCGTCCGCTTGCGCGTGATGCTCACGGAGTCGGCGAGCATCCGCATGAGCCGTATGCCGCGCCCGCGCTCGTCCTCGGGGGCGGCCTCGGGAGGCTCGTCCCCGTCCGACAGCTCGAAGCCGCAGCCGCAGTCGCTCACCTCCACGCACACGCGGTCCGGGTAGGCCGCGACCGTGGCGAGCACCCCGTCGGCGCAGGTGTGGTCGACCGCGTTGCCGAGCGCCTCCCCGCAGGCGAGCCTCATGTCGAAGAGGGAGTCTCCCGTGAGTGGGAGGCGCGAGAGGAGCTCGCCGAGGCGCTCGCGGGCGGCGGAGAGCTCGTCGGGGCCCACGCGGAAGGTCGTGCGCCATCGCGGCAGCACCGACGGGTCGAGCGCCGCGACCTCGCGGCGCGCGCCCGCGCGCGAGACGGGCATGAACTCGACGATCCTCATGAGGCTGAGCGCGCGATAGAGCTGGGGCGAGACGTTGGAGAGCGAGAGCAGGCCGCCCATGCGGCGAATGCGCCGCAGCTCGCCCAGGATGAAGCCCATCCCCGCCGAGTCGACGTAGCTGACGTCGCCCATGTTCATGAAGATGCGCCTCGTGCCCTGGGCGACGAGGGCGTCGAGGCGGCGGCGCGCGGCAGGGACCGACCTCACGTCAAGGTCGCCCTCCACGTTGAAGACGGCTATGTCCACAGGAGCACCCATGCCGGGATTATTCCCCGCTCGGACGCGTCCTAACGCCCCGCGCCCGAGCGGTCGGCAGAAGCGCCCTCCCGAGGCGAGGCCGACCCGGCGCGCGCGCCGAGCCCGTCGAAGCGAAGCGCGAGCATCGCGACGTCGTCCTCCAGGTTCTGGCCCGTGAACCCCTCGAGGTCCGCGAGCAGGCGGGCCACGAAGCCGTCGTAGGGCTTCTCGGGAGAGGACTCGCGCATGACGGCCTCGCGCAGCCCGTCCTCGCCGAAGAAGGCCCCCCGCGGGTCGCGCGCCTCCGTCGTGCCGTCGGTGTAGAGCAGAAGGACGTCCCCGGGGACGAGGTCGACGAGACCGTCCTGGTAGTTGATGTCATGGAACGCGCCCACCACGCCGGACTGCACGTCGAGGATCGAGATCTCGTCCGCGCCCGCGTGCACGAGCACGGCGGGGGGATGGCCGGCCGAGCAGTACCTGATCGTCGCCTCGTCGAGGTCCACGATGCCCACGAAGAGCGTGGCGAAGGTCTCGAGGCGCGAGAAGCCGAGCAGGAACTCGTTCAGCGAGCGCACCATCCGCGCAGGCGCGAGGCCCTCCCACGCGTAGGCGCCGAGCGCGGTCTTGACCGCGGCGGAGACCGAGGCGGCCTCGACCCCCTTGCCCGAGACGTCGCCCATGATGACGCAGGCGCGGTGCCCCGGGAGGCGGATGAGGTCGTAAAAGTCGCCGCCGACCGAGGCCGCCTTGGTCGCGGAGGAGTAGACGGCCTGCGAGGTGAGGCCCTCGACCGACTGGAGCTCGTTTCTCATGCCGGTCTGGAGCGCCTGCGAGATGCGCTTGTCCTGCTCGCGCGCCTCCTCCCCCCGGGCGATGTCGCGGGCGTCGGCGGCGAGGCCCGCGAGGAAGTCGAGCTCGGTCTCGTCGAGGGGCTCCGCGCCGTCCGGGCGGAGCACGAGCAGGCACCTCCGCACGCCCGAGAGCTCGCCGAGGTCGACGAGGGCCCCGACGCACGGCTCCCCCATGTCGCGCAGCAGCGAGAAGAGCTCGGAGTCGGGGCGCACCGGCACCACGGCGACGTCCCCAGCGCGATAGGGCTCGGCGAGGGCGTCGAGGTCGACGGGGAGCTCGCGCGAGCCCGTGAGCGGCAGGTCCGCCATCACGACGTGCTGGCGGTCGTTCTCGCGCACCGTCACCACCGCGGCGTCGAGCTCGTCTCCCGCCTCGGCGAAGACGTCGTGGATGCGGCCGAGCGCGCCCTCGCCCGTGCCCTCGGAGGCCGACGTGAGCAGCTCCTCGCGGAGCTCGGTCGCGAGCGAGGCGAGCCGGTCCGCCCGGCGCGCCCGCAGCGTGGCGAAGGCTCCCGCGAGCTGGATGGAGAGGTAGCGGGCCACCGAGTCGAGCAGGCGCGCGTCATCCTTGAGCAGCGGGTGCAGGCGACGCCACCCCACCTCGATGATCGAGATGACCCTGCCGCCGAACCACACGGGCACCACGATGAAGCTCGTGAAGGGCGGCACGGTGTCGACCCGCATCCGGAGCACCTCGCCCGTCTCCTCGTTCAGCACGTCGCGCTTCGTGAGCCTGCCCTGGCGCAGCGAGGCGTTGGAGGGGGCGCACACGCGCAGGCGCACCGCCCTCCCCTCGCGGATGGCGAGCCGCTCCACGCTCCGGCCGAACGGCATGAAGCGGGCGAGGCGCTCGCCGTGCAGCCCGCTCGAGATGCCGCGCAGGTGGAAGCCGTCCGCCTCCGAGAGGTACACGAGCGTGCCGTCCGCCTCCATGGTGTCGGTGAGCTCCTCGAGCGTGCGCTCGAAGAGGGTGGCGATGTCCCCGGAGTCGATCGTGTCGAGCACGATGTTGAGCGTGCCCGAGAGGCGGTGGTTGGCGCGGCGGAGGTCCGCCATCGCGCGGGCCCCCTCGCGGTCGGCGAGGGCGTCGGCGTCCACGGGCATGGCGACGAGCAGGTAGGTCTCCCCCGGCGCCCGCACGGCGTCGCAGCGCACGCGCACGGCGTGCGGCCTGCCGTCCGCCGACCTGAGCGAGGCGAGCGCCACCGAGCCGTCCGCCGGGATGCCGAGCGCGCCGACCTCGAAGGGGCCCTCGGCGGCCGGCCTCCCCTCCCGCTCGACGAGCGTGCGCACGTCGACCCCCACGAGCCCCTCCCCGGCCCCGAGGAGCTCCACGGCCTCGTCGTTGGCAAGAAGGACCCTTCCGGAGCCGTCAAAGACGAGCACGGCCTCGCACGTGAGCTGGAGGAGCTTCGAGAGGGCGCCGACGAGGCTCCCCTCGCCGATCCCCCCGACGCGCGTTGTGCTGAGCTCGCCCCTGGCCATGAGACCCCCTCCGTCACGACTCTCCGCATTAGCGTAGCACGCGGGAGCGACGCACGGCCGCATACGAAAACGGGCCCCTTTCGGGGCCCGTGCACCTTCGTGGTGTCGGAGGCGGGACTTGAACCCGCACGACCTTTTAGTCAGTCACTAGCACCTCAAGCTAGCGCGTCTGCCAATTCCGCCACTCCGACTTGTCACTGCGCTTTCGCGCAAGGGATAGTATGCACGAGTCCCCCCGACGATGCAAGCCCCAATCTGAGATTATTTTCGGAGCGGGATCGGCATGGGCCGGGACCCCCTCAGGCCGCACTCGCGAGTGCCCTCCGCGAGTGCGGCCTGAGGGGGGCGTCGATGGACGCACTCGCGGGTCCTTCTCGCCCAAGCGTCCGCACTCAACGCGTTTCCGCCGCGAGTGCGGCCGCACTTGCGGAACGCACTGCCCGACGGCGTGGCCCCGGGCTCCGTCGCACGAAAAAAGGCGGCGACCCGAAGGCCGCCGCCGAGAGGTGCTCCCTATTTCGTGCGAGAAGGACTAGCCGAGCGTGCCCGTGGGGAACGTGAGCGCCATCACGAGAATGCTCACGATGAAGACGGTCGCGGTGATGACCGTCAGGCGGTTGAGGTTCTTCTCGAGAACGCCCGAGCCGGTGCCGGAGTTGTAGAGCGAGGAGGCGATCATGTCGGAGACGCCCGTGCCCTTGCCTGAGTGCATGAGGACGAGGATGACGGTGAGGGCTCCGGAGAGGAACAGCAGAACGGTCAGGATGATGTTGAGCGGGTTCACTGAGGCTCCTTCAGGACAGATGCATAACAACTGGTCATGGTAACACAAAGGGGCCCGGACGAGGTCCGGGCCCCAGACTCCACATCTGTCGAGAAGAACGTGGCCTACGCCATCGCGCTCTTGACCATGGCCGCGAAGCTGTCGGCCTTGAGGGAGGCGCCGCCGACGAGCGCGCCGTCGACGTCCTCCTTCTCGAGGAAGCCGGCGATGTTCTCGGGCTTGGCGGAGCCGCCGTAGAGGACGCGGATGCCCTGGGCGACCTCCTCGCCGAAGACCTCGACGAGGGTGGCGCGGATGGCGCCGCAGACCTCCTGGGCGTCGTCGGCCGTGGCGGTCTTGCCGGTTCCGATGGCCCAGATGGGCTCGTAGGCGATCACGTACTTGGAGGGGTCGGAGATCTCCAGGCCCTCGGTGTCCTTCTTGATCTGGTCGACGACGAACTCGACGTGCTTGCCGGCCTCGCGGACCTCGAGGGACTCGCCGCAGCAGGAGATGGGCACGATGCCGTGGGCCATGAGGGCCTTGGCCTTCTTGTTCACGTCCTCGTCCGTCTCGCCGAAGTAGTCGCGGCGCTCGGAGTGGCCGATGATGCAGTAGGTGGCGCCCACGGCCTCGAGCATGTTGGGAGCGGTCTCGCCGGTGTAGGCGCCGGACTCCTCCCAGTAGACGTTCTGGCCGCCGAGGGCGAACGGGGCGGACGTCTGCTCGATGACCTCGGAGACGCCCTTGAGGTCGACGGCGGGCGGGCAGACGACGACGTCGACGTCGCCGGTGCCGTCCTTGAGCTCGTCGGCAAGGCCCTGGGCGAGGACGACGCCCTCGCTGTAGGTCTTGTTCATCTTCCAGTTGCCAGCGATCATCCTCTTACGCATCGAGAAGCGCCTCCACTCCAGGAAGGGCCTTGCCCTCGACGAGCTCCATGGAAGCGCCACCGCCGGTGGAGATCCAGCTCATCTTGTCGGCCAGGCCGAACTTGTTGATGGCAGCGACGGAGTCGCCGCCGCCGATGATCGAGGTGCAGTCGGAGTCCGCGATGGCGCGGGCGACGGCCTCGGTGCCGTGGGCGAAGTTGTCGAACTCGAAGACGCCCATCGGGCCGTTCCAGAAGACGGTCTTGGCGGCCTTGACGGCGTCGGCGTAGAGCTTCTCGGTCTCGGGGCCGATGTCCATGCCCTCGCGGTCGTCGGGGATGGCGTCGGAGGCGACGACCTCCGGCACGGCGTCCTCGCCGAAGTGGTCGGCGACGCGGTTGTCGATCGGGAGAAGGATCTTGACGCCCTTCTCCTCGGCCTTCTTCAGCATCTCGCCGGCGCGCTCGACCCAGTCCTCCTCCTTGAGGGACATGCCGACGGACATGCCCTGGGCGAGGAAGAAGGTGTAGGCCATGCCGCCACCGATGATGAGGGTGTCGGCGGAGTCGATCAGGTGATCGAGGACACCGATCTTGGAGGACACCTTGGAGCCGCCGACGATGGCGACGAAGGGGCGCTCGGGCTCGGCGAAGATGGAGGTCAGGGTGTCGACCTCCTTCTCGAGCAGGAAGCCGGCGTAGGCGGGGAGATAGGCGGCGGGGCCGACCACGGAGCCCTGGGCGCGGTGCGCGGTGCCGAAGGCGTCAAGCACGAAGATGTCGCCGTAGGAGGCGAGGGTCTTGGCGATCTCGGGGTCGTTCTTCTTCTCGCGCTTGTCAAAGCGGACGTTCTCGAGGACGAGAATCTCGCCGTCCTGGAGGGCGTCGACGGCGGCCTTGGCCTTCTCGCCGTAGGTGTCGTCGACGAACTTCACGTCATAGCCGGTGAGCTCGGCGAGCTTGTCGGCGGCCGGCTTCAGGGAGAACGCGGGCTCGGGGCCGTCGCCCTTGGGGCGGCCGAGGTGGCTCATGAGGATGATCTTGGCGCCCTTGTCCTTGAGGTACTCGATCGTGGGGATGGCGGCGCGGACGCGGGTGTCGTCCGTGACGACGCCGTCCTTCAGGGGGACGTTGAAGTCAACGCGCATGAGGACGCGCTTGCCCGCGACGTCGGCGTCGCGGACGGTCTTCTTGGTGAAGGCCATGCTCACTCCTTTGTCTGGTTCCTACGAGAAAGGGGCGCGGCCGCGGCCCCGTGAGCTGCGACCGCACCCCTGCGAAAAGCCGATGCGAAGCGTTGACTACGCGACGAACTTCTCGAAGTACTTGATGGTGCGGACCATCTGGGAGGTGTAGGAGTTCTCGTTGTCGTACCAAGAGGTGACCTGAACGAGGCTCTGGCCGTTGCCGAGGTCCTGGACCATGGTCTGGGTGGCGTCGAAGATCGAGCCGTGGGTCTCGCCGATGATGTCGGAGGAGACGATGTCGTCCTCGTTGTAGGCGAAGGTCTCGGGGATGGTCTCGGCGTAGGCCTTCATGGCAGCGTTGACCTCGTCCTTGGTGACGACCTTGTCAACCACGCAGTAGAGGTTGGTGATGGAGCCGGTGGGCGTGGGAACGCGCTGGGCGGCGCCGATCAGCTTGCCGTTGAGCTCCGGGAGGACCAGGCCGATGGCCTTGGCGGCACCCGTGGAGTTGGGGACGATGTTCTGCGCGCAGGCGCGGGAACGACGCTTGTTGCCCTTGCGCTGCGGGCCGTCGAGCGGCATCTGGTCGCCGGTGTAGGCGTGGATGGTGGTCATGATGCCGGAGACGATCGGCGCGAAGTCGTTGAGGCCCTTGGCCATCGGGGCGAGGCAGTTGGTGGTGCAGGAGGCCGCGGAGATGATGTTGTCATCGGCGGTCAGCTGCTCGTGGTTGACGTTGTAGACAATCGTGGGGAGGTCGTTGCCCGCGGGAGCGGAGATGACGACCTTCTTGGCGCCGGCGTCGATGTGAGCCTGGGCCTTGGCCTTGGAGGTGTAGAAGCCGGTGCACTCGAGGACGACGTCAACGCCGAGCTCGCCCCAGGGGAGCTTGGAGGCGTCGGCCTCCTTGTAGATGGTGATCTTCTTGCCGTCGACGGTGATGGAGTCCTCGCCGGCCTCGACCTTGTGGTCGCGAGCGTAGTTGCCCTGCGTGGTGTCATACTTCAGAAGGTACGCGAGCATGTCGGGGGAGGTGAGGTCGTTGATGGCGACGATCTCGGAGCCCTCGTGACCGAACATCTGACGGAAAGCCAGACGGCCGATGCGACCAAAGCCGTTGATTGCAACCTTAACTGCCATGCTTTCTCCTTTCACGGGGCCGCCGGGGCTTCTCCTCGGCGGACCAAAGCACCAACATGGGCTGACGCCCCTGCCACCCGATAGTGTACCCCACACGCGACGGTGCGTTTCGCTAAAACTGGCACGGGGCTGAATTTAAGCCGCGGGCGCTCAGGTTTTCGCCGCCGACGTGGGATGGTTCCCGGCTCTCATCTGGGGACGGGTTATTTCGGCCGGAGATTCTGGGACGGGCCATGCCGCCGGCGGCATGGCCCGTCCCAGAATCTCCGGCCGAAATAACCCGTCCCCAGATGAGGTCACTCCTCGGCCTCCTCGACGATCTGCTGGAGCCTGAGGACGCGGTGGTACATCGCGGACTTCGACGCCGGCGGGTCGAGCTCGGCGCCGAGCGCGGCGAGCGAGAGCTCCGGGTGCTCCCGGCGCGCGCGGCAGAAGGCGCGCAGCGCCGGCGGCAGCGCCGCGAGCCCCACGCCCCTCTCGGCGCGGTCGATGAGGTCGAGCTGCGAGGCGGCCGCGCCCGTCGAGCGGGCCTGGTTGGCCATCTCGGCGTTGACGCGACGGTTGACGTCGTTCTTGACGGACTTCTGCGCGCGGGCGAGCTCGACCACCCTGGCCATCCGGTGCGCCCCCATCACGCGCAGGAGCGAGATCACGTCGTCGAAGCTCTTCAGGTAGAGCGCGAAGGCGCCCCGCCGGCGGTTCAGGCGCGCCGAGACCCCGAAGGACCCGACGAGCGACACGAGCCCGCGGGCGAAGTCCTCCCCCGTCACGGCGATCTCCAGGTGGAAGTCCCCGCGCGGGTCGGCGATGAAGCCGCCCGCCATGAACGCGCCGCGCACGAAGGCCGCCCGCGCCTCGCGCGAGCGCAGCAGCGCGACCGGCACGCCCGTCGCGAGCCCGCGCCCCGGGACGAGGATCCCGAGCTTCACGAGGTCCTCGGCGAGCTCGTCCTGCTCGGGCATCTCGATCAGGTAGTTCCTCGTCTTGTGCAGGACCGAGCGGCGCACCGTGAGCGGCGTCTCCAGGTCGAAGAGCTTGTGCGTGAGCTTGATGATCGTCCGCGCGACGGCGCCCGTCTCCGTGGCGATGCGGATGGAGTAGCGCCCCGCCCCCCGAAACGAGAGCGTGCCGCACACGCGGATGAGCGCCGAGAGCTGGGCGAGCTCGGCGGCCGGCGCGCCCTCGACGCGGGAGAGCTCGTCCTTGACCCGGGCTGTGAACGACATCCTAGCCCGTCCTCACGTTGGCGAGCGCGAGGTCGCGGTGCGAGAGCGTCACGTGGTAGCCCCCGTGCTCGAGGTAGGCCGCCGTGGCGCCGGCGATGGCGACGCTCCTGTGCTGGCCCCCCGTGCAGCCGACGGCGATGGAGAGGTGGCTCTTGCCCTCAGCCACATAGCCGGGCATCGCCACGTCGAGCAGGCGGTACCACGCCTCGAGGAACTTCTCGGTGGTGGGGTTGCCGAGCACGAAGTCCGCGACGAGCCGGTCGTTGCCCGTGAGGGCGCGCATCTCCGGGTCGTAGAAGGGGTTCGGCAGGAAGCGCACGTCGATCATGAGGTCCGCCTCGACGGGCATGCCGTGCTTGAACCCGAAGGAGAAGACCGAGACCTCCATGAGCTGCTGGTCGGTGAGCTCGGAGAAGGCGCGGCGCAGGCGGGCGCGGAGCTCCTTGGTGGAGGTGCGGCTCGTGTCTATCACGAGGTCGGCGGCGTCGCGCACGGCGGCGAGCTGGGTCCGCTCGCGGGCGATCGCGCTCGCCACGGTCTCGCCGGGGCCGGCGAGCGGGTGCCGGCGGCGGTTCTCGTCGTAGCGCCGCATGAGGACGTCGTCGTCGGTGTCAAGGAAGACGACCTTGCAGGAGATCTCGTGCTCGCGCAGCTGCGTGAGCGAGTCGCTGATCTCGTCGAAGAGGCCCTGGCTGCGCAGGTCGCAGGTCACGGCGAGGTGGCGCCCGACGCCCGAGTTGATGCCCACGAGCTCGGCGAGCTGCAGGAGCAGGCGCGGGGGCAGGTTGTCGATGCAGAAGTAGCCCATGTCCTCGAAGACGTGGAGGGCCTGCGTGCGGCCCGAGCCGCTCATGCCCGTGATCACCACGACGTCGGGCACGCGGTCGCGCCCCTCGGCCGCGCGCATCTGCTGGCCGGTCGCACCCATGGCACTCCCCTCCTCGAGGTCCTTCTCGCCGTCCTTCTCGCCAGTATACGGCAGCGGGGTCGGGCATGCCGCACGGCATGCCCGGACGGGACGTCCCCGGGCCGGCCCAGAAGGCCGCGCGGCGAGAAGGACGCGCGGCCGAGCATGCCCCCGTGCACGGAATCGCGGCTCGGGAGCCGCAGACCGTGCGCGGGGGCATGCTCGATGAAGCCGTGCCGCACGGCATGCTCGCGCGGGCCCAATTGGATGCCGACAGCGCGGGAGGGACGGACCGGGCATGCCTCCGCGCACGGATGGACCATCGTGCCATGCGGCATGCTCGGGCCGGCCCAGAGGGCCGCGTGGCGAGAAGGACGCGTAGCCGAGCATGCCCCCGCGCACAGATGGCGCGAGCATGCCCCTGCGCACGGTTTCCGGCTCCCGCGCCGCGATTCCGTGCGCAGGGGCATGCTCGACGGAAACGCGCCCCGGGAATCCACCCGGGGCGCTGGGGACTACTTGTCGAGGCCGCTCTGCTCGGGAGGCAGGGGCTTCTTCAGCAGGGAGAGCACGAGGCATCCCACCGCCGCGCCCGCGGCGAGCGCGATCAGGTACTGCACGGGGTTGGTGATCACGGCGATCACCCAGGCGCCGCCGTGCGGGGCGGGGCTGGCGCAGCCGAGGAGCATGGAGAGCCCGCCGGCCGTGGCCGAGCCCGCGATGCAGGCGGGAAGGACGCGCAGCGGGTCTGCCGCGGCGAAGGGGATGGCGCCCTCCGTGATGAACGAGAGGCCCATGACGTAGTTCACCAGGCCCGCCTTGCGGTCCGCCTCGGTCCAGCGGTTCTTGAAGAGCGTGGTGGAGAGCGCGATCGCAAGCGGCGGGACCATGCCGCCCGCCATGACGGCCGCCATGATCATGTTGCCGGTCACCGTCTGCTCGGCGAGCGCCGCGGTGCCGAAGACGTAGGCCGCCTTGTTGATGGGGCCGCCCATGTCGGTGGCCTGCATGCCGGCCACGATGATGCCCAGGAGCACGATGGAGGTCCCGGAGAGGCCGTTCAGGAAGCCGGAGAGCGCGGAGTTGATGGCGCCCATGACTGGGTTCACGCCCATCATGACGAGGCTCGTGAGAAAGACGCCGAGGACCGGGTAGAGCAGGATAGGCTTGATGCCCTCGAGCGAGGACGGCAGCTTCTCGAGCGCGCGCTCGAGACCCAGCACGAGGTAGCCGGCGACGAAGCCCGCGAGAAGGGCGCCCAGGAAGCCGCCGGAGACGAGGGCGGCCTGCGCCTCGGCGTCCATGGCCGAGGAGAGGTAGCCGAGCGTGTAGCCCTGCTTGGCGATCCAGCCGCCCACAAAGCCCGCGGCAAGGCCGGGACGGTCGGCAATCGACATCGCGATGTAGCCCGCGAGGATGGGCAGCATGAAATTGAAGGCCTGGTTGCCGGCCACGTTGAAGAAGGCCGCAACCGGGGTGGAGTGGCCGTAGGCGCTCGTGCCGAGGCCCGGCTGATCGAGCAGGAACGAGAGCGCCATCAGGATGCCTCCGCCCACCACGAAGGGCAGCATGTGGGAGACGCCGTTCATGAGGTGCTTGTAGACCTGACGCCCCACGCCCTCGCCCTCGGCAGCCGCGGGCGAGGCGGCGCCGCCCTGGGCGTGGCAGATGGGGGCGCGGCCCTCCATCACGATGTTGATGAGCTCCCCGGGCTCGTTGATGCCGCGGGTGACGGAGCAGGAGTAGAGCGGCTTTCCGTCAAAGCGCGCGAGGTCCACGTTCTTGTCGGCCGCGATGATCACGCCGCGCGCGCCGGCCACGTCCTGCGCGGTGATGACGTTCTTGGCGCCGCCCTGGCCCTGGGTTTCGACCTTGATGCGCACGCCCATCTCCGCGGCCTTCTTTTCGAGGGCCTCGGCGGCCATGTAGGTGTGGGCGATGCCCGTGGGGCAGGCCGTGATCGCAAGCACGTCGTAGCCCGCGGCGTCGCGCGCGGCGGCGCCGGCGGCCTTGGCCTCCTCCTCGGCGCGGTGCCGGTCCTCCTCGGCGTCCACGAGGGCGCGGAACTCCGCCGGGGTCTTCGCTGCGCGCAGGGCCGCGCAGAAGTCGGCGTCGAGAAGCAGCGTGGAGAGGCGGCTCAGCACCTCGAGGTGCGTGTTGGCCTCCCCCTCCGGCGCCGCGATGAGGAAGAGCAGCGTCGCCGGCTCCCCGTCGAGCGACTGGTAGTCCACGCCCGCGGGCACGGTCATGGCCGCGAGGCCGGGCGCGGAGACGGCGGCCGTCTTGGCGTGCGGGATTGCGATGCCGTCGCCGAGGCCCGTGGAGAACTGCGCCTCGCGCTCGCGAACGGCCGCGGCGTAGCCCGCCTTGTCGGCGACGTTGCCGCCCTTCGCCATGAGGTCGACGAGCTCGTCGATGGCCTCGTCCTTGGATGCCGGCGCACCCCCGATCCTGATCGACTCAGGCTTGAGCAGGTCCGTGATTCTCATGTTCTCTCCTTCCTTTCGTGCATTTAATTTAATATTTTATCTATACGGGAGGAGCTCCCCCGTCGTGACCGCCTCTGGCCGCCGCGCTCGGCGCGGTCGTGCCAAATAAACCTGACGTCAGTGGCGTGACGTCAGTGGCGCGTGGCGAGCAGCGCCTCGACCTCGGGCCTCGTGGCCAGGTGGTCGGAGAACGCGCTGGCTGACCCCGTGGCGAGTGCCATCTTGAAGGCGGTCTCGTAGCTGCCGGTCTCCATCAGGCCCGCGAGGAAGCCGGCGACGGAGGAGTCGCCCGCGCCCACGGAGTTGACCACGGTGCCCTTGGCGGCGGGGCTCTGGAAGACCTCGCCCGTCTCGGCCACGAGCACGCCGCCCTCCCCCGCCATCGAGACGAGCACGTTGGCGGCGCCCATCTTCTGGAGCCGGCGCGCGTACGGCACGACCTCGTCGCGCGCGCGCAGCGTCACGCCGAAGATGTCCCCGAGCTCGTGGTTGTTGGGCTTCACAAGGAAGGGGCGGTACCGCAGCACGCGCGTGAGCAGGTCCTTCTCGGCGTCCACGACGACTCGCACGCCGCGGCCCTGGAGGCGCTCCATGATGCGCTCGTACATGTCGTGCGGCAGCGCGGCGGGCACGGAGCCGGAGATGACGAGCGTGTCACCCTCGCCCAGCGCGTCCAGCTTGGCGAGAAGGACCTCGACGTCCTTCTCGGCGATCTTGGGGCCCATGCCGTTGAGCTCGGTCTCCTCGTTGCTCTTGACCTTGGCGTTGATGCGCGTCATGCCCTCCGCCACGCGGATGAAGTCGGTCTCGACGCCCGCCTCGGCGCACAGGCGGCAGAGCTCGTCGCCCGTGAAGCCCGCCACGAAGCCGAGCGCGCGGCTCGCGTGCCCGAGGTTGCCGAGCACGATGGAGACGTTCACGCCCTTGCCCCCGGGCAGGATCTTCTCGTAGGTGGTGCGGTTGATGACGCCCAGGCGCATGTCGTCCACGCGGACGATGTAGTCGAGCGACGGGTTGAACGTGACGGTGCAGATCACAGCGACACCTCCATGACGTTGTCGAAGCTCCGGTACTCCTCGGGGACGTCCCCGCAGGTGACTATCGTGGCGTCGCAGAAGTCCGCGAACGTGACGAGGCTCGTGCGGCCGAGCTTGGAGGCGTCGGCGAGCACGTAGCGCCGGGTCGTGCGCTCCAGGGAGACCCGCTTGACCATGGCCTCGTTGGGCTCGGGCGTGGTGAGGCCCGCCTCCGGCGTGATGCCGTTGGAGCCCCAGAACCCCAGCGTGAAGTGGAGCTTGGAGAGGGCGTCGAGGGCGCCGGGCCCCACGAGCGCCTCGGTGGCGCTCTTGAGCTCGCCGCCGAGGACCGTCACGGAGAGGCCGCGGGCCGCCAGGCGGATGGCGTGCGAGACCGAGTCGGTCACGTAGCCGGCGCGCGTGGGGGGCAGCAGGTCGAGCAGGATCTCCGTGGTGGAGCCGGCGTCGAGGTAGACGAAGTCGTCGGGCTGGACCAGCGCGGCGGCGTGCGCGCAGATGGCGCGCTTCTCCTCGTCGTGCAGGCCGTGGCGCTCCCCCAGCGTGAGGTCGCGCGTGAGGTGCGCCGACTCGCGGGTGGTGGCGCCGCCGTGAACCTTGACCAGCTGGTGGGCCTGGTCGAGCTTGTCGAGGTCGCGGCGGATGGTGGACTCTGAGGTCTCGAGCGCGGCGGCGAGCTCGGGCACGGTGACAGTCCCGCGCAGGCGCACCATATCGACGATGCGCGCGTGGCGCTCCTCTGCCAGCATGGCTACTCCTCCTCGGGGTAGGTGACGCCCCAGTCGGCGCGCAGGCGCGTCATGAGGTCCATCACGTCGGACGCGGTGTCGATGAGGCAGGCGGCCTGGGCGTCGCCCGCGACGGCGCGCTCGAGGTCGGCCATCTCGTAGCAGAGGGCGTAGCCCTCGACGCCGGCACGCACGGCCTCGCGGCGGCCGTCTGCGGTCCACACGATCGTGGCGGTGTCGGCGCGCGGGTACTCCGTCACCTCGACGTAGCAGCGGTCGAAGGAGATGACCGCGCGCTTGGGCTGCTTGGAGTGGAGCGTGAGCGCGATGACGCCGAGCTGGCCCTCGACGTTGCGGCAGACGATGCCGCCCGCCTCGTCCACGCCTGTGACGGCGAGGTTGCCGAGCGAGACCACCTCCTCGGGCTGGCTCGCCATGAAGAGGCGCATGATGCTGAGCGCGTAGACCCCGATGTCGAGCATCGCGCCGCCGGCGAGGCCCCGGTTGTAGAAGCGGTTGGTGAGGTCCCCGTACTCCTTGTAGGAGCCAAAGCTGACCTGCGCGAGGTTCATGCGGCCGAACTCCCCCGCGTCCGCGCGACGCCGGAGCTCCCGATAGAGCGGCATGTGCAGGATCGTCGTGGCATCCATGAGCACGACGCCGTTGGCGGCGGCGAGGGCGCGGGCCTCGGCGAGCTCGGCGGAGTTGAGCGTGATGGACTTCTCGCAGAGCACGTGCTTGCCCGCCGCGAGGGCGCCGCGCAGGTAGCGGATGTGCGTGTTGTGCGGGGTGGTGATGTAGACGGCGTCCACCTCGGGGTCGGCGTAGAGCTCCTCGGCCGTGTCGTAGACGCGCTCCACGCCATGCCTCTCGGCAAAGGCGACGGCCTTCTCGCGGGTGCGGTTGGCAACGCCGTGCAGGTGGCGACCGGCGAGCGCGAGCGAGGTCGCCATCTGGTTGGCGATGACACCGCAGCCGATCACGGCCCAGCGGAGCTCGGGCGCGGTGAAGACGTCGTCGGGGAACGGGCGATTCTCGATGGCCTCGAAGGCGGCGGCTGCCGCGGCGGCGGCGTCGAGCGGGGCGTTCTTCTCGGTGTCTGACATGGGTCCTCCTGCCGTTCTGGTCCTACCCTACGATTGTCATTTTTGCGCAATTTCTTCCATTTGTACGCAACTCTACGCATTCTAGCGGTAAGCGGTATGAAAATGACCATAAACGGTCATAAGTACGCATTTCTGCGCATTTTCACGCATGCTTGGATGTTCCGCGCCGTCAGCAGACGACGCGCGGGGCGAGAAGGACGCGCAATCTCGGATGTGGCCCCTAACGAGCGGCATAGTTAGTCATCCGCTCCCTCGTCGCCTCGGCGATCGCCGCCGCGACCCACTCCTCGTTCTCCCTCTTCTCCCTCCGCGCGTTCCTGAACCTCCTGCCCGGCCCCTGGGCGGAGAACGTCGAGGAGAGGAGCTCGGCCCTCGGCACGTGCCCGCGCGCGGCCTCGCCCAGCAGCTCCGAGGCGATCCCGGGCCCTCCCGGCGCGCGGTGCGAGTACCTCCAGCAGAACTCGTCCACGAAGCCCTGGAGCCTCGTCGCCGAGAGGCCGTGGTAGGTCCCCTGGACGTAGGCGCGCAGGTTCGAGATCACCTTGTGCGCCAGGCGCAGCCACGTCCCCGGCGCGCCGCCCGAGGGCGACCTGCCGGCCTCGGCGCGCGGCCACGACGCGACCGCGCAGCCTATGGGCAGGAAGCCGTCGAAGCGCACGCGGGCGAGCACGCTGACGCGGGCGCGGAGGAACTCCCGGTAGGAGCCCGCCGCCACGTCGGAAGCGACCCTGGCCGAGCAGCGGCCCGGGCCCCCGGGGCCGCCGGCCTCGACGGCGACGAGCAGGGGGACCTTCCCGCAGCCGCGGCCCACCCTCCCGGCGACCGTCGCCCCCAGGTACATCTCGTCGACCTCGACGGTCCCGTCAAGCCGCTTGAACCGACTCCGATCTGGCCATGGCGCCCCGGAGGCGCAGCAGCACGTAGCCGGCGGTGCGCTCGGAGACCCCGAGGTGCCTCGCGAGCTCGATCGCGGAGACCCCGCGCTTGGAGTGCGTCATCAGGTAGGCGGAGAGGAACCACTTCACGAGCGGCAGCTTGGTGCCCCTCATCGCGGTGCCCGCCGTCACCGAGAACTGCCTGGAGCAGCGCGTGCACTGCCACTTGTGGGACCGCCCCTTCACCCGCGAGCACCTGGCGTGCCCGCACGCCGGGCACAGGAACCCGTCAGGGAACATCCTGCGCAGAAGCTCCTCCTCGCAGGCCTCCTCGGTCCCGAAGCGCGCCATCCACTCGATCAGGGTCCCGTCCCCGCCGTTTGCCGCCGCCACGTCCCTGCCCGTCATGCTCGCCATCGCGACCTCCCTACGCCGTCGTGCCCCTCGCTGCGAGCGTACGCCGGCGACCGGACAGAAACTCAGGGGCTATGCTTCTCGTTAGGGGCCACAATCTCGGATATCCGGACATCTGCGGTTACGCGTGACAAACTTGAAACTTCCCGATGCGCAAGCTCGGAAAAGGGGCCGGAATGACGGCAAACCCCAGGCTGCGCGTTCTCTCGCGAACGCGCAGCCTGGGGTTTGCGAACATCGCAGGTTGCGCATGCGGGCCTCGCGCGACGCGGTCGGCAATCCGGCGGCAGGATCAGACGCCCGCATGGCGAGAAGAACGGGAACGCCGACAAAGGAGGCGGGCCCCGGACGAGTCCGGGGCCCGCGTCAGCTCGGGGCGATGGGGCTCTCCTCCCCTACTCGATCGCGGCGCGGAACCAGCTGGTGAGCGAGGTGGGGTGCGTGATGCCGGTGCCCACGACGACGGCCCAGGCGCCTGCGTCGATGGCGGTCTTGGCGTCGGCTGGGGTGTGGACGTGCCCCTCGCAGATGATCGGGTAGTCGGGGAACTCCGAGGTCGCCTGCTTGAGCAGCGGCACGTCGGGGCCGTCCTCGAGCGTGGTGTCGATGGCGGCCTTGTTGTGGGAGAGCGTCGTGGAGACGAGGTCGCAGCCGCAGGCGACGGCACGGCGGATGTCCTCGATGGTCATGCAGTCGGCCATGATGAGGACGTCGCTCTGGGCGCGGATGGCCTCGACGGTCTCCTCGAAGGTGCGGCCGTCCGGGCGCGGGCGGTCGGTGGCGTCGAGGGCCACCACGTCGGCGCCGGCGTTCACGCAGGCCATGGCGTGGCGCAGCGTGGGCGTGATGTAGACGCCCTCGTGGCCCTCCTTCCACAGGCCGATGACGGGGATCTCCACGCGGCCCTTGATGGCGGCGATGTCGGAGAGGCCCTGGCAGCGGATGGCGGCGGCGCCGCCGAGCTCGCAGGCGCGCGACATCTGGGCCATGGTCTCGGGGTGGCGCAGCGGCTCGCCGGGATAGGCCTGGACGGAGACGATGAGCTTCCCCTTGAGGGACTGGACGAGCGGTGAGATGGGCATGGTTCCTCCTTCGTGTGCCAACCACGTCAGGTTCGCTGGGGCGTGCAAAAGGGACAGTCACTTTTGCACGACTGACCGTTAGCAGGGGGCGTGCAAAAGTGACTGTCCCTTTTGCACGCCCCAGCGGGGCTAGTCGGAGACCTCGGCGTAGCCGGACTTCACGAAGTTCTCCGCGGCGCCGACGAGCGGGGCGTCGCCGCCGAGCTCGCCGCCCACGATGGGCGTGGTGGCCACGGGCGGCATGGCCTGGCCCCTGAAGGCCTCGGCCATGGCGTCGGACCAGTCGGGGCCGCACTGCGCGACGGAGCCGGAGAGGATCACGACGTCCGGGTCGAGCATGTTGCACATGCTGCCCAGGACCTCGCCGAGGGCGCGGCCCGCCCGGGCCTCGGCGGCCTTGGCGGCCGCATCGCCCGCGGCGGCGCGGCGGTCGATCTCCGCGCCGTCCATCGGCGTGCCGTCGGGCTTCTCGGCGTCGCCGCCCTGGCGCACGTACTCGCGGATGATGCCGGGGCCGGCGGCGATGGGCTCGAGATGGCCGGTCGCCCCGCAGGAGCAGGGCACGCCCGCCGCGGCCGGGCAGCAGACGTGGCCGATGTGGCCGGCCTCGTCGTGCGCGCCGAGCATGATCTTGCCGTACTCGACGAACGCGCCGCCGATGCCGGTGCCCACGGCCGCCACGAGGCAGCTCTTCTTGTCGCGGCCGCCGCCCCAGCGGGCCTCGCCCAGCGCGTGGGCGTGGACGTCGTTGAGGACGCGGCACGGCAGGCCGGTCGCGGCGGTGACCTCGGCGCCAAGGTGGGTGCCGCCCCAGCCGGGCATGAGCTCGTTGGCGAAGGTGATGTCGCCGTTGCGGGGGTTGACCACGCCGGCGGACGAGATCCCCACGCCCACGGGCTTCTCGCCTGCGCGCTCGATGGCGGCCCTCACCTGGGCGATAACCGTCGCGAGGACGTGGTCGCCGCCCTCCATGGCCTCGGTGGGAACCTTCTCGACCTTCTCGATGACGGGGCTCTCCCCTCCCAGGGTGACGAGCCCGCACGCGATCTTGGTGCCGCCGATGTCGACGGCGACGATGGTCTGGCTCATGGTTCCTCCTAGAGAAGGCCGTTGTCCACGAGGACCTTCCTGATGGCCTCGACGTTGTCGCCCTCGAGGGCCTTGACCGGGCGCGGCATGGTGTTGGAGTCAAAGACGCCGAGGAGCCAGAGCGCGGTCTTGAAGGCGCCCACGCCGCCGGCATAGCCCTGCACGCCGGAGGTGACGTCGAAGATGTGGGAGATCTCGTTCAGGCGGTCCTGCTCGGCCTTGACCGTGGCCCAGTCACCGGCCTGAGCGGCCTTCCACATGCGGACGTAGCCCTCGGGCTCGACGTTGGCGAGGCCGGGGACGGAGCCGTCGGCGCCAGAGAGGTACGCGCCGTCGACCACGATCTCGTGACCGGTGAGCAGGGACAGCGGGTGGCCGGCCTTCTCGTTCTCCTGGCAGAGGTAGCGGAAGGAGATGTCGTCGCCGGAGGAGTCCTTGACGCCGGCGAGCACGCCCTCGCGGCCGAGCTTGACGAGCAGCGGCCACGGGAGCTTGGTGTGCACGCACACGGGGATGTCGTAGGCGAAGATCGGGAGGTCGAGCTCCTCGTGGAGGATGCGGAAGTGCTCCTCGACCTCGGCCATGCCGCCGAGGGCGTAGAAGGGGGCGGTGGCCACGAGGGCGTCCGCGCCGAGCTCCTGGGCGACCTTGCCGTGCTCGATGACGCGCTCGGTCTCGGTGTCGATGATGCCCACGAGGACGGGCACGCGGTGGTCGACGATGCGGACGGCCTCGGAGATGATCTGGCGGCGGCGCTCGTCGGTGGAGAAGACGACCTCGCCGGAGGAGCCGAGGAAGAAGAGGCCGTCGACGCCGGCGTCGATCATGCGGTTGATGAGGCGCTCGAAGGAGGGGACGTCGAGCTCGTGGTCGGGGGTGTCGGGGACGACGACGGGGGGGACGACGCCCGTGATCTTAAGGTCTGCCATGCTGGTCCTTTCTTGTGTGGGGCGGGAAGCTCCGCCTCGTGCGGGACAGGGCACTCAGATGCTAGGGCACAAGCGGCGAGAAGGACGCGCCGCTCGCCGATTCGCAAAGCGGGCGCGCCCGGAGGCGCGCCCGCCGCAGGGCCTTGGGGCCTACTGCCCGAGGTTGGGGTGAAGCAGCGACGGGGCCGCGCCGAGGAGCGTCTTGGTGTACGCGTCGTGCGGGTCCTCGAAGATCTGCCGCGCCGGGCCCTCCTCCATGATCTGGCCGTGGTTCATGACGACGATGCGGTCGGAGATGTAGCGCTCCGTCTGGATGTCGTGGCTGATGAAGACCATGGCCAGGCCGAGCTCCTTCTTGAGGTCCGTGAGCAGGTTCAGGATCTGCGCGCGGACGGAGACGTCGAGGGCCGACGTGGGCTCGTCGGCGATGATGACGTCCGGCTGGAGTGAGAGGGCTCGGGCGATGGCGACGCGCTGGCGCTGGCCGCCGGAGAGCTGGCCCGGGAGGGCGTACATCGCGGAGGACGGCAGGCCGACGATGCCCAGCAGCTCGTTGATGCGCGCCTCGCGCTCGTCGTCGGAGCCGACCTTGTGGACGATCAGCGGGTCCAGCAGCTGGTCGTGGACGGACATGCGCGGGTTCAGCGCGGTGGCCGGGTTCTGGAAGACGACGGAGACCACGCGGCCGATCTTCTTGCGGAGCTCCGCGGTGCGCTTGGTGACGTCCTCGCCCTTGAAGTAGACGTGGCCGTCCGTGGGCGACTGCAGGCCGCACATGACGTTGGCGGTCGTGGACTTGCCGCAGCCGGACTCGCCGACGATGCCGATCGTCTCACCCGGCATGAGCTTGAGCGTGAGGCCGTTCACGGCATGCACGAGGTTGGGGTGGAAGAGCGAGCCCGTGCGGGACTTGAACGTGACCGAGATGTTGTCCAGGAAGATGATGGGGGTCTGCCCAGAGGTCTTCTCCGCCATCTACCTCACCTCCAGTCGAGAGACGAGACCGTTCTTCGCGAGCTCCTCGTCCGGGATCTCCGATACGAGGTGATGGTCGGCGCCGGGAACGGGCTTGAGGATGGGATGGACGTCGAGGCCGACCGTGGGGTGGCTCGAGCGCGGGGCGAAGCGGTCGCCCTTGGGGAAGTCCGCGGGGCTCGGGACGGAGCCGGGCACCTGGTGCAGGCGGCTGCCGTCGTGCGCCTCGATCGAGAGGACGGCACCGAGCAGGCCCTGCGTGTACTCGTGGATCGGGTTGGTGAGGAGCTCCTTGGTGGGGGCGGACTCGATGACCTGGCCGGCGTACATGACCGTGATCTCGGAGGCGACCTCGGCCACGAGCGCCAGGTCGTGGGACACGAAGATCATGGCGAAGCCGAGCTGCTTCTGGAGGTCGTTCAGCAGCTTGATGACCTGCTTCTGGACCGTGACGTCGAGGGCCGTGGTGGGCTCGTCGCAGATGACCAGCGACGGGTTCCTCGTGAGCGCCATGGCGATGATGACGCGCTGGCACTGGCCGCCGGAGAGCTCGTGCGGGTAGCTCTCGAGCGTGCGCTTGGGGTCGAGGCCGACGAGCTCGAGGAGCTCCTCGGCGCTGCGGGTGCCGCCGCGGCTCGTGAGCTGCTTCATCTGCGCGGAGATGAGCATCGAGGGGTTGAGCGAGGACAGCGAGTCCTGGTAGACCATCGCGAGCTCGTGGCCCAACAGCTTGCGGTGCTCCTCCTTGGTGAGCTTGAGGAGGTCCTTGCCCTTGTAGATGATCTCGCCGGAGATGCGGGCGCTGTCGGGCAGGAGGTTCATGATGGTCTTGGTGGTGATGGACTTGCCGCAGCCGGACTCGCCGACGAGGGCCATGCACTGGCCCGGGCGCACGTCGAAGGAGACGTTGTCCACCACGTGGACGTCGCCGTGGCGCGGGAACCCGATCGAGAGGTTCTTGACCTGGAGGATCGGCTCCACGGAGTAGTCGGGCACGCGGCGGTCGGTGCGGGCGAGCTCCACCTCGCGCAGGGCACCGAGACGACGGGCGAGGGAGTCGGCCTGCTCCTTGTAGGCGCGGACCGGGTCGGCGACGAGGAGGTCGGCCTCGCGGCGGCTCTCGGCGTTCTCGTTGCTCACGGGGGCGGACGGGGCGGCGGCCATGGCGTCGGTCAGGCCCTCGGAGAGGATGTTGAGGGCAAGGCACGTGACCATGATCGCGATGCCCGGGAAGAGCGCCTGCCACCAGCGGCCGAGCAGGACGCCGTCGCGCGCGGACGAGAGGATGTTGCCCCACGTGGGCGTGGGCTCGGCGATGCCGGCGCCGATGAAGGTGAGCGACGCCTCGAAGATGATGGCGTCGGCGACGAGCGTGACCGTGAAGACCATGATCGGCGCGATGCAGTTGCGTAGGACGTGCCTCATGAGGATCCACGGGGCGCGGGCGCCGGAGACGATGACCGCGCGGACGTAGTCCTCGCCGTACTCGGACACCACGTTGGCGCGGACGATGCGCGCAATCTGCGGCGTGTACATGAAGCCGATGGAGAAGATGATGGCCGGCACGGAGTTGCCGAGGATGAGGACCAGGATGGCGGCGAGGGCGATGCCCGGGATGGACATGATGACGTCCAGCACGCGCATGATGACCTCGGAGACGGCCTTGCGGGCGACGGCCGCGACGGCGCCGATGATCGAGCCGAGCACGAGCGCGAAGAGCGTGGCGCCAAAGCCGATCACGAGCGAATACTGACCGCCGTAGAGCATGCGGGAGAGAATGTCGCGACCGGCGTTGTCGGTGCCGAACACGTACTCGGCCGAGGGCGGCTGGTAGGCCGTCGTGATCTCGAGCGGGTCATGCGGGGCGATGACGGGCGCCAGGATGGCGGAGAGCGCCACCAGGACGAGAAGGACGAGCGAGATCTTGCTGGAGATGCTCATCTTCTTGAGGCCGCCGAGCTTGAGCCCCTTGGCCGCGGCCTTCTCGAGCTGGGCGGTCTTGTTTTCCCTAATCTTAGTCATGGGGCCTACACCGTCCTAATGCGCGGGTTGATCAGCAGGTAGAGCATGTCAACCACGATGTTGATGATGACGAAGGCCAGAGCCACGACCACGACGACGCCCTGGACGAGCATGATCTCGCCGCCCGTGATGCCCTGCTGGATGAGCGTGCCCATGCCGGGGAGCGCGAAGATGACCTCGATGACGACCGCGCCGCCCATGAGGTAGCCGATCTTGAGGCCAAGCGTGGTAACGGGCGTGATGAGGGCGTTGCGCAGGACGTTCTTGGCGATGACGACGTTCTCGGGGATGCCGCTGCCGCGGGCCGTCTGCACGTAGTCCTTGTCGAGCTCCTCGACCATGGCGGTGCGCACGATGCGCGTCATCTGGCCGATGACCGGGAAGGCCAGGGCGATGGCGGGCATGAGCATGCGGCCGAAGTAGCCGCCGGGGTTGGCGAAAAGGTTGGGCAGGGCGCCGGCGGACGGGAAGACGCGCGTGAGCCCGCCCAGGGTGACGGCGAGGATGAGCAGGACCGCCAGCCAGAACGACGGTGTGGCGATGCCTGCGATGGATATCACTCGAATCACCTGGTCAGGCCACTTGTCCCGGTAGAGCGCCGATATGACGCCGAGGGTGAACGAGAAGATCGCGGCCAGGAGCAGGCCGAAGAACGTGAGCTGCATCGTGATCGGGAGCGCAGAGGCGATGGCGGTGGCGACGGGCGTCTGGCGGCTGCCATAGGTGCCCAGGTCGCCCTGGAAGAGCCCGCCGATGTAGTCGACGTAGCGGACAGGCCACGGGTCGTTCATGCCGTGCTCGTCCATGTACTCCTCGACCGCCTCCGGGGACGCGCCCTCGCCGAGGACGGTGCGCGCCGGGATTGAGGGGTCGGTGAAGGACATGAGGAAGAACACGAGCAGGGTGACGCCCAGGGCCATGATCGGCAGCGCGATGAGGCGCCGGCCGACGAGGCGCAGGAGGTTGTTCATACCCTCTCCTCTCTCTATGCCTTTCGTTAAAGAGAGGGGCCCGAGCGAACCTAGGCCCGGGCCCCTCGAACGTCCTTTGTGCCTCCCCAGCCTTTCAGTGGGGAACGGGGGCGTTTCTCAAGGCTACGCGGTGACCGTCTTGCAGCCGATGAAGTTCATGCCCGTGGTGCCGATGCCCTCGAAGCCCTCGATGGCGGTGCCCATGGGGTTGGCGGCGGCGTCGGCCCAGGAGGCGGTCACGGTCTGGACGTGGATGAGCGGGTACAGGACCGCGTTCTCGGCGATGATGTCGTAGACCTGCTTCCAGGTGGCCTGCTGCTCGTCGCCGGACTGGCCGAGGGCGGTGGTCATGAGCTCGCGGATCTGCGCGAACTCTGCGGAGCCGCCCCAGCCGGTGCGGGTCTGCTGCCAGACGTTGTCGCCGTACCACCAGTTGAGGAGCAGGTCGGGGTCGGCGCCCCAGCAGGACGGGTCGCCCGGGGCGATCAGGATGTCGAAGTCGTCCGAGCCGCCGTCGATGGCCGCGTAGGTGGCAGCGGAGGTCTCCTCGGCGATCGTGCAGTTGAAGCCGAGGGCGTCGAGGTCCTGCTTGGCCTGGGTGGCCATGCCGGAGGCCTGGGTGTTGTCCGTGCAGCGGATCTTGAGGTCGCCCGGGGTCACGCCGGCCTCGGTGAGCAGGCTCTTGGCCTTCTCCTGGTCGTAGGTGTAGACCGTCGCGGCCTCCTGGTAGTTGGGGAAGTCCTGCGGGATGTAGGACGAGGCGGAGGCGGCAAGGCCGCTGAAGATGTTGGAGATCATCTGGTCGGTGTTGATGGCGTACATGACGGCCTGGCGGGCGACCTTGTTGTCCCACGGCGCCTTGGCGGTGTTGAACATGATGAAGCGGGTGCCGAAGCCCTGGACCTTGTCGACCTTGCAGCCGGCGGACTCGATCATCTCGATGGCGTCGGCGGTGACGGACTCCATGACGAGCGTGGTGCCCTGCTGCTGGGCGGTCATGCGCGCGGTGGCGTCGACGAGGATGTCATAGTGCAGGCCCGCGTCCTCGGCCGGGAAGGACCCGTTGTAGTTGGGGTTGGGAACGAGGTCGACGGCGTTGTCGGTGATGGAGCTGTACATCCAGGGGCCGGAGCCGACGGGCTGGTTGGAGAGCTCGTCGTCGGTCGTGCCCGCCGGGAAGACGCGGACGAGCGCCAGGCGCTCCTTGAGGAGCGAGAAGTTGGCGACGGCCGTGGTGACGGTGATGGTGGTGTCATCGGTGGCCTCGAGCGCGTCGATCGGGGCGAGGAACGCCGAGTAGGTGGCGTCGGCCTTGGTGCGGTCGAAGGACTCGACGATGTCGGCGGTGGTCACGGGGTTGCCGTTGGAGAACGCGGCGCCCTCGCGCACGGTGATGGTGAAGTGGGTCTCGTCGACCTGCTCCGGGTCGCCGGTGGCGAGCTCGGGGAAGGTGGAGTAGTCGTGCGGGTCGGTGCCGTAGAGGCCCTCGAGGACGTGCCAGTTGGAGCCGAGGCAGAAGGCCGAGGAGGTCTTCGTCGGGTTGTACTCGGAGGGGGCGTACGCGGAGCCGGCGGTGATGGTGCCGCCGCCCGAGGTGGTCTCGCCGCCGGTCTCGCCGCCGGTGGTGTCCCCGCCACCGCCGCAGGCCGCCAGGCCCAGAGCGCCGGCCGCGGCCGCCCCACCGAGGAACGCGCGACGCGACACGGCGCTGTTCATGAGCTTCTTCATGTTCTCTCCCTTTCCTCCTGCGGCCGCCCCGTCTTGGGCAGCCGTCCCTTTGGTATTCAACACTACGAAATGCGGGCGCAATCTCCCCGTAGCAAACGGCCGACGGTGCGTTTTGGTACCCCAGACGGTAAGGTTCCCGTAGGCTTATTGTGTATTGGTATTCTGGTTGGACCCTATTTCGCTTCTGTTTTCTATGCGATAAGAACCAATCAACTTCGAACAAATAGCTGTTGAATCGGCGATTTCGAACTGATTCATGAATGACAGACAAAGGTTTTTCTCGTCAACTGGTATCACAATGTGGAACCACTTGTATCATGACGCGAAGCGGTATCGATTCCATATCCTATGCGCACCGCCGCGCGTTCCCGCCTCATCCTGGGCTCGACCGGGGCTCGCCCCGGGTCGGACTTCGCCGCGAAGCGCTCAGTTCCGGAAGTGCGCACCGAACCCCGCTCAGTTCCGGAACTGAGCGTCAGCCGCGGGCGCATGGGCGGCGATTCCGCGGGCCGCAGCCCTTCTCGCCGCCTCGTCGGGCGCCGGGCGGCGCTCAGATGCGGAACTGAGTGGGGCTCCGCGCTCAGTTCCGGAATTGAGTACCCACCCGTGCTCAGTTCCGGAAATGAGCGTCAGGCGCGGACGCGAGGGCGGCGATTCCGCGGGCCGAGGTCCTTCTCGCCGCCTCGTCGGGTGCCAGGCGATGTCCGACATGACGCGGCGTCCGGGTGCGGGGAGGCGTCGCGAGAAGGACCGCGCGGCAGGAGGGCTAGTCCTCGCCCGCCCCGGGGCCCGCGGGCCCGTCCTTCTCGTCCCAGGCGCGCAGCGCCTGCCAGACGGCCGTGGCCACCTCGGCGGGGATGCCCGGGGTCGCGGCGAGCTCCTCGACCGTGGCCTCGCGCATCCTCCTGATCGAGCCGAAGCGGCGCATGAGCGCCCGCTTGCGCTTGGGGCCCACGCCGGGGACGTCGTCGATCACCGAGCGCGTCATGGCCTTGTCGCGCAGCTCGCGGTGGAAGGTGATGGCGAAGCGGTGGGACTCGTCGCGCACCTGCTTGATGAGGTAGAGCGAGGGCGACCCGGAGGGCAGCACAACGGGCGTCTCGTCCCAGGGGACGAAGATCTCCTCGTCGGACTTTGCGAGCCCGCAGACCGGGATGTCGAGCCCGAGCTCGGCGAGCTGCTCCATGGCGGCCGTGAGCTGGGGCTTGCCGCCGTCCACGACGAGCAGGTCGGGGCGGCTGCCAAAGCGCTCGTCCGCCATGCGCTCCGGGGAGTAGCGCCGTCCGAGGACCTCGGACATGGAGACGAAGTCGTTGGCCTCGGTGAGCGGGGTCTGGATCTTGAAGCGGCGATACTGTGACTTGTCCGGGCGGCCGTTGGTGAACACCACCATCGACGCCACGGTGAAGTGGCCGTGCAGCGTCGAGATGTCGAAGCACTCGATGCGCATCGGCGGCGCGTCGAGGGCGAGCGCGCTCTCGAGCTGCAGGAGCGCCTTGTTCGTGCGGTCGTCGGCATAGCCGGTGCGCACCATGTAGCGCATGAGGGCATGGCGCGCGTTGGCCGAGGCCATGTCGAGCAGGTGGCGCTTCTCGCCGCGCTGCGGTCGACGCAGGCGCACGGAGTGCCCGCGCTTCTCGGCGAGCCAGCCCTCGATGAGCTCCGCGTCCTCGAGCTCCACGGGCAGGTCCACCTCGGCGGGCACGTCGGCCGTCTCGTCATAGTAGCGCTTGAGGAAGCCGGAGACGAGCTCCTCCTCCCCCGTGTCGAGGCCCTTGTCGAGCACGAACTCGACGGAGCGGACGGTGCGGCCCTCGCGCACGGCGAAGACGCACGCGCAGCTGATGGTCTCCTCGCGGTAGAAGCCGATGAGGTCCGCGCTCACGCTGGACGAGAAGACCACCTGCTGGCGGTCGTCGAGCGCGTCGAGCCCGTCGAGGCGCGCCTTGAGGCGGCCGGCGCGCTCGAAGTCGAGGTCCGCTGCGGCCTCGCGCATCTGCTCGGTGAGCTCCCCCACCACCTGCGAGCGGTTGCCGCGCAGGAAGTTCTCCACCTGGCGCACGTGGCGGGCGTACTCCACGGTGTCGATCATGCCGGCGCAGACGCCGGGGCCGCGCCCCACGTGGTAGTCGAAGCAGGGGCGGCACCGCTCGGCGAGCATGAGGTTGGCGACCGAGGCCTGCTCGGGGCTCTTCTCGAGCAGGCGGCGGGCGCGCTTCCACTCGACGCAGGTGGCCATGCAGATGGGGATCACCTTGCGCAGGGTGTCGATGGTCTCGCGGGCGGCCCGCGCGTCGGTGTAGGGGCCGAAGTAGCGCGTGCCCTTGCGGTGCTTCTCACGCGTGTACTTGATGGCCGGGAAGACGTCGGACTCCGTTATCGCGATGTAGGGGTAGGACTTGTCGTCCTTGAAGTCCACGTTGAAGTAGGGATGGTACTGCGCGATGAGGTTGCGCTCGAGCACGAGCGCCTCGTGCTCGGAGCCCACCACGACGTAGTCGAAGGACCTGACGACCTGCATCATGAGCGGGATCTTCTCGCGGTCGTCCTGCAGCGTCACGTACTGCCGCATGCGGGCGCGCAGGTTCTTGGCCTTGCCCACGTAGACGACCTCGCCCTTGCCGTCCTTCCAGAGGTAGCAGCCGGGGTCCGTGGGGACCCGGGCGACCTGCTCGGCGAGCGTGGGCTCGCCCACGGCTACTCCCGCCCGCCGCGCAGGCGGTCGCGCACGTCGCGCACGCCCACGAGCGTGCGGTAGAACGCCCTCTTGAGCGGCAGGTCGCGGTCGGGGGCCACGGGGCGCACGCCGTCCTTGGCGAACTTGGTCTTGAACTCGTTGAGGCCCATGATCGAGGGGGAGAACTCGCTGCCGATGCCCATCAGGTCGTACTCCGCAAGGCCGCGCGAGCCCAGCTCGCAGCACTCGAAGTACACGAGCTTGTCGGTCACGTGCAGGCGCATGGTGTCGCTGCGCGAGGCGCCGTAGTAGCGGGTGGCGCGGTTGCCGGAGATGGTCACGATGGACCACGTGACCACGCGGCCCTCGTGGCGCCCGGCGAAGACGCGGCAGTGCTCGGGCCCGAGGATGCGGATCATGTCCTCGTAGTCGGAGATGGCGGCCGGCGTGAAGCCGTCGCGCTCGCCGGTCTCGCGCATGACGTCGTAGTACTCCTCGAAGGAGGCGAGCGCGAGCTCGGTCTCGTCCGCGCAGGTCGCGGGGCTCTCGCGCAGGGCCTTGCGGACGTCGCGGCGGCCGCGCGGCTTCATGCGGGAGAGGATGGCCTCGTCGCCGCCGGTGAGGTCGATGACCACCGTGGTGTCGTAGGGCACCGTGGAGAGGCAGGGGCTCGTCTCGGGCAGCTCGTGCGCCACGGCGAGGCGGGCGAAGACCTGCTTCTTGTCCCGCGCGCGGACGAAGTCGGCGAGGGCGGCGAGGGCGGCGGACTCCTGCTCGGCCGAGGGCGCCTCCGCCCAGACCGGGGCGTGGTGGCCGCGCAGGTAACGATAGCCGTGGGTCTCGTACTGCTGGAAGGAGGCCACGGCGAGCGTGCGGCCGCCCTCCTCGAGCGCGACGCAGCCCCAGTGGGAGCGGCCGGGGATCGTGGACTCGTAGTCCTGCCAGACGCCGAGCTGCTCGACCGGCGGATTGGGGTCGACCTCCGTCAGTGCCCGCTCGTACTCCTCGCGCGTAAGCTCTCTCACCTGCATCTGGCGACGCTCCGTTCTCCGGTCCGGTTACTCCCCATCATCCTAACCCAGCCTCCGCGGTCGGGCGGGCCCGGAGGCGCGACTCCGCGAAACCCCCAGCGGCGGGGTCGTCGTGCCACCGGCGTCGGGCTTGTGCCACTGGCGTCAGGTTCGTTTGGCACGCGGGCCGCGCGTGCCAAACGAACCTGACGCCAGTGGCACAAGCCCGACGCCGGTGGCACGGCTAGCGGCGCCTGCCGAGGTAGCGGTCGAACTTCTCGTACTGGCGCGCGGAGCGCAGGTGCGCCCAGAACCGGTGGGCGATCGTGTCGGGGGCGTAGTCGAAGGGCGACGCGGCCCTCCCCTCGCGGATGAGGCCGAGGGCGCGCTCGCGCAGGGCGTCGTCGGCGACGAAGTCGCGGACCACGCGCGCGGGCACGAGGGTGTAGAGCGCGTCGCGGTAGGCCTCCTCGTAGGGCAGCTCACGTCCGAGCACGTAGTCCTCCACGATGAGGCGCGCGAAGTTCACCCCGCCGAGCGCCATGTACCAGGTGTTGGCGCCGGGACGCACGTTCACCTCGAAGAACTTGTAGGTGCCGTCGCGCTCGTCGTACTTCGCGTCGAAGTTGGCGAAGCCCCGGTAGCCCACGCGCTCGCAGAAGCGGCGCGCGTCCTCGACGAGCTGGTCGCAGCGCTCGAGCAGGATGCACACGGGGTTACCGATGCGGGCCGGCGAGTGGTCCTGGAGCACGACGCGCCCGCCCGAGACCGCGACCAGGCGGCCCGAGGCGTCGGAGTAGGTGGTGAGCGAGCGGATGGCGTCGTCCTCGCCGGGGACGAAGTCCTGCACCACGAGCTCGCGGTCGTAGCCGGCGTCGTGGAGCAGGCCGAAGACGCGCGCGAGGCCGGCGGGGTCGTGCACCTCGTAGACCTTCTCCTTGCCCGGGAAGTCCATGAGGTCGTAGCGGGCCGAGTTGGAGGGCTTGGCCACGAGCGGGTATGGGAGCCCCGCCGGGTCGAGCGGCAGCTCGGGGAGCGCGCAGTCGAACGACCAGGTCTTGGGGTACGCCATGCCGAGCTCCTCGCAGAGCTCGTAGAAGCGGCCCTTCTGCGTGATGTCGTCGAGCAGGGCGAAGTCGTTGTACGGCACGACGAACCACTGCTCGAGCTCCTCCTTGTGGCGCGAGATGATCCGCACGTGCCAGTCGGCGCTGCCGAGCAGCAGGGCGACTTTCCCCTCGCCCGCGAGGCGCGCGCCGAGCTCGCGCAGGAGCGCCACGATGGCGTCCTCGCCCTCGGACATGGCGGGCTCGACGTGGTAGTCGACGAAGCGGCTCGAGGAGGTCACCTTGACGTCCACGCCGGAGTAGACCGTCGTGGTGACGCCGTAGGCCTCGTGGAAGCAGCGCGCGTACGAGTACGCGAGGACGTCCCCGCCGAGCACGATGGGCGTGAGGCGGCCTGCGAGCTCCCCCTCGGTGATGCGATCCATGTCAGAACCTCCTGGCTGTGATGGCGAGAAGAACGCGCGGCTGGACGCGCGGCTCGCCAGCTTGACGGTTTTCGCGCACAATCCGACATGCGCGACAATTTTACCTGGCCACATACATTGTGGTACCGGATTCTGCGCGTTATTCGGCGCCCCCCGCGAGCGCGGCGCGGACGGCGTCGGCGGCCCGGCGGGCGCCCGCGGCGCCCACGTCGGCAGGGAGGGCGGCGCAGGTGGCGACGAGCCGCTCGTGGACCGGCAGGCCGGAGCGGTCGGGCGGCACGCGGAACGCGGCGGCGTCGAGGACGCCCGGGCCGAGCTCGGGGCGGTACCACGCCTCGGCGAAGAGCCCGGCGGCGCAGACCCCCGCGACGACGCGGTCCGCCGCGCGCGTGTCCGGCGCGAGGACCGGGTAGCGCAGGAGCGGCTGGGAGGGCCCCTCGAGGGCGGCGGGGAGCGTGTCTGCGCCGTCGACGCCGCCGAGCGCCGCGCGGTACGCCTCGACCGTCTCGCGCCGCAGGGCCTCGGCCTCGTCGAGGCCGGCGAGCGCGGCGAGGGCGCGCTCGCACACCCATGCGGAGGCGCGGACGGGGCCGCGCGCGGCGGCGCCTAGGCGCTCCTGCTCGCTCACGGCCGGCTCCATCGCGCCGGAGGAGACGAGCGCGCGGCGCAGGGATGCGGAGACGCCCGCGGGCAGGTGTGCGAGGACGCGGTTCTCGGTGCGGTAGCGCCGGGCGAGGGCGTCCAGGCGCGCGGGCGGCTCCGACAGCGCGGCGAGGGCGTCGCGGACGGCGCGGACGAGCCCGGAGAGCGGGCTCGCGGGGTTCACCCACACGGCGCCGCCGAAGTGCGTGGGCAGGATCTTCTCGACGCCGAACGAGTGGACCGAGACGTCCGCGACGGGCTCGCCCGACGCGTCTCTCGCCATGCGGCAGACGCAGTGGGCGCTGTCCTCGACCACGAGCGCCCCCGCGGCATGGGCGCGACGGGCGAGCTCCTCGGACTCGGCGTCGTCGACGATGCCGTAGGTGTGCTGGAGCATCACGGCGCGCGTGCCGGCGGGCGGGTCGAGCCGCTCCGGGTCGAGCGAGGCCGTGCGGGCGGAGACGTCTCGGTAGACGGGCGCGAGCCCGGCGGCCACGATGGGGACGACGGCCGTGAGGCAGGTGAAGAGCTGCGTCACGACCACGCCCTCCCCCGTCGCGGGACGCAGCGCCGACAGGGCGGCCTGCATGCCGTAGCGGGCCTTGAAGACGCAGAACCAGTCCTCGGGCATCGTGCCGGTGCGCTCCGCGAGCGCGCGGGCGAGGGCCTCCTCTGCGGGGGTGCGGGCCATGGGGGCTCCTTTCGGAACGGGTCGGGCTAGGCGGCGCGCCGACGCGCGAGGCGCGAGAGCATGCCGGTCACGAACGACGCCTCGGGCAGACGCAGGGCCGCCGCGAGGCCGAAGGTCACCACGAGGGCGGGGACGCCGCCGGCGACCGCGTAGGCGAGCGCCTGGGCCATCCCGGAGCCGAGCGGGCCCGCGAGCGCCTGCAGGCCGAGGAGGATGGAGCCTCCCACGACGGCGCCCGCCGCGCCGAGGGCAAAGGCGCGCAGGAAGGCGACGACCATGTCGCGCATCCCGATGCGGCCGAGTTCGCGACGCAGGAAGAGCAGGATGACGAAGTCGATGGAGACGAAGAAGAACGTGGAGCTGAAGCCCACGAAGTTGAGGCCGAAGACGGGCGTGAGCCAGAGGCAGAGCACGATCTGGATCGTGCCCGCGATGCACTCCGCCACCGCGAAGAGGATCATGCGGCGCAGGGCCGAGCAGGCCTTCTGGAGATAGGTGGCAAGGCCGTAGCCCGGCAGCGAGACGGAGAGCCACGCTATGTACGCGGCGAGGTCGCCCACGGCCTGGACGTCCATGTTGCCGCCGCCGAGCAGCCGCGCGAGGCACGGCGAGAAGACCACGAGGTACATGGCGAAGGGGACGAGCATGAAGAGGATCTTGCCCGTGCCGCCGGCGAGGCCGCGCACGAAGCTCGGCAGGTCGTCTCGGGCGACCGAGGTGGAGAGCTCGGTGAACATGGCGGTGGTGATGGGGATGGCGAAGACGGAGTACGGCAGCATGTACCACATGCGCGCATAGTAGGCGATGGAGGCGCCGCTCGCCGTCGCGGAGAGGGCGCAGTTCGTCTGGATCGAGGTGGTGGCGAAGGAGACGAGCGTCACGATGAGCGTGGGCGCGCCGATGGAGACGGTCTCGCGCAGGCACGGGTCGTGCAGGTCGATCCTCAGGCGCAGGCGCACGCCGTGGCGCAGGAGCGCCGGCACCTGCATGAGGACCTGCGAGAGCACGCCGAGCGGGCTGCCCACGGCGAGCGTGAGCAGGGCGAGCTGGGGGTTCTTGTCCGCGAGCAGGCCATAGGCGAGGAAGGACGCCGTGGTCACCACGTTGTTGGCGATGGGCGCGGCGGTGCTCCAGAGGTAGTCGCGCTCGGCGTTGAGCACGCCCGAGATGATGGACGAGAGGGCGTAGAGCACGATGGAGATGGCGAAGAACCGGAAGAAGTAGACCGAGAGGCCGGCGTCGAACTCCTCGCTCGCGCTGAACGACTGCGTCCAGATGACCTGCTCGGCAAAGGCGAAGGCGGCCACCGCGAGGACGCCCATGAGCAGGACGACGAGCGAGAGGAGGTTGGAGGCGTAGGCCGTGGCCCCCTCGCGGCCGGCGCGCTTCTTCGCCGAGACGTAGACCGGCAGGAACGCCGTCACGAGCATGCCGCCCATCACGAGCTCGTAGAGCTGGTTCGGGAGGTTGTTGGCCACGGTGAACGCGCTCGCCGTCATGGTGGCGCCAAGGCCGATCGCCTGGGCCCAGGTGCGCATGAAGCCCGTGATGCGGCTGATGATGACGAGGCCGCTCATCATCGCGGCGGAGCGGCCGACGGCCTCCTCGCTCGCGACGTCGTCCTCCCCGTCATGGGCGGACTCCGCGCGCAGGGTGCCCGTGACCTCCGCCTCGTCCTCCTCGGGAGAGGCAACGGGCCCGGGCTCGGCGGCGGGGCGAGCCGCGTGGCGGCCGCGCGGGGCGAGGGGGGCCGCCTCGCCCCGCGCGGCATGGGACGGGCGACCGGGCTCGGGCCTGGACGGGACGCGCCCGGCGCGGGCCGCCTCCACGTAGATCATCGTGTCGTCGGGCGAGGCCGGCCGCGGCGCCGCCGCGTGCCGGGGCCGGAGAGGACGCCCGGCAGCTCCGCCAGGCGAGAAGTGCGCGCCGCGCGCGGGGATGTCGGTTGTCTCGTGCTCCATGTGACCGTCCTTCTCGGCACCCGCGCTGCCGGGTGCCCCATACGTACGGCCCCGAGGCTTCGAAGGCGCCTCGGGGCCGAGTCTCTCCCGCACGTGCTCTCCGGGCAGGTGGCTCGCTAGACGATGGAGCCGCCGCCCATGAAGCCGTTGACGAAGTACATGCTGCGCACCTGGACGCCGCCGCCCGGGACGGAGTCGATCACGCAGCCGTTGCCGACGTAGATGCCCACGTGGCCGGGCGCGCGCCCGCCGTAGCGGTAGAAGACGAGGTCGCCGTACTTGAGCGAGCCCGCGTTGGTGGTGTACGTGCCGCGCGAGACGACCTGCGAGTAGAGGGTCTCGGGGCTGTTGGAGTTGGTGGGCAGGCCGAGCGCGTAGTCCACGACGCCCGAGCAGGTGAAGTACGAGCTCGAGGGGCTGCCGGTCCAGACGTAGCCGCTCCAGCTGTAGCCGGAGCCGATGATGTTGTAGGCGCGGGCCACCATGGCGCTCGCGGAGCCGGTGGGCGCGGAGCTGCCGCCGCTGGAGGAGCCGCCGTTGCTGGAGCTGCCGCCGTTGGAGGAGGAGCCGCCGTTGTTGGACGACCCACCGTTGTCGGTGGAGCCTCCGTTGCTGGAGCCGCCGTTGCTGGTGGAGCCGCCGTCGTTGGCGGAGCCGCCCTCCTCGGAGCCACCCTGGGCCTGCTGCTCCTGCTCGGCGGCCGCGGCGGCCTCCTGCTCGGCGAGGCGCTGGGCCTCCTCGGCGGCCTGGCGGGCCTCCTCCTCGGCGGCCTTGCGCGCGGCCTCCTCCTCGGCGGCGATGGCCTGCTTGACCTCGTCGGAGAGCTGGTCGTAGTAGGCCTGGGCGTCCGCCGCCGCGGCGTTCACCTCGTCGGTCTTGGCCTGCTGGTCGGAGACGAGCTGCTCCTGCTGGGTCTTCTGCTCCTCCAGGCTGGAGCGGCTCTCCTCGAGCGAGGTGGTCAGCGTCTTGATCTGGTCGATGGCCTCCTGCTTCTGGTCCGCGATCGAGCTCGCGTAGTGGACGTTGGTGATGAGCTCGTTGAAGTCGGCGGAGTTGAGCAGCAGCGTGAGCAGGTCGGCCTCTCCACCCTTGTACTGCATGGCGATGAGGTTGCCGAGCTGCTTCTGCGTGTCGGCGAGCTGGACCTGCTGGTCGGCGATGTCGGTCTCGAGCTGATCGATCTGGGCGTTGGTCTCGTTGAGGTCGTTGGTGACGCTCACGAGGTCGTTGTTGGCCTGCTCGGCGGAGGAGTAGAGCGAGTGAAGCTGCGCCTCGGCCTGGTCGAGCTCGGACTGGAGCTCGGCGGACGTGGCGGCCAGGGCCGGCATCGGGGCGAGCCCGAGCCCAAGGGTCAGCACGATTGCGGAGGCGACGGACGCGCCGCGCGTGCGAAGTGACATAGGACGCTCCTTACGTGTTCTTTCCTTCATCATGGCCTGTGCGTCTGGGGACCATGCCTGTTCGTCATACTAGCAGTACCGCAGGCGAGTGGGAGCCATTCCACCTCGGCTCCACAGACATGAATCGGGAAAGGGGCGCCCCGCGCGCACGGCCTCAGCGGTGCCGCGCGTCGAGCTCGCCCGCGAGCTCCCCCACGCTGACGCCGTAGCGCTCGAGCGTGACGAGCAGGTGGTAGACGAGGTCCGCCGCCTCGTAGCGGATGTGGTCGTGGTCGCGGTCCTTGCAGGCCATGACGACCTCGGTGGCCTCCTCGGTCACCTTCTTGAGGAGGCTGTCCTCCTTGCCCTGCAGCAGGCGCGCCGTGTAGGAGGACTCCGGGGAGGCCTCGCGCCGCCCGTGGATGACGCGCGCGAGTCCCTCGATCGTCTCGCCGATGTTCCCATCGGTCACGTTGGCGGTTCTCTCCCCCATGGCCCCTCCTCGACTCGTGCCACTGGCGTCAGGTTCGTTTGGCATGCCACTGGCGTCAGGTTCGTTTGGCTCGCCTGGCCTGCCCGGCGCGCCCCTAGGCGAGCGCGCGATAGAAGCAGCTGCGGTGCCCCGTGTGGCACGCGGGGCCCGGCGAGTCCACCTCGACGAGCAGCGTGTCCGCGTCGCAGTCCACGAGCACGCGGCGCACCCTCTGCACGTTGCCGCTCGTGGCGCCCTTGTTCCAGAGCTCTTGCCTGCTGCGGCTCCAGAACCACGTGGTGCCGGTCTCCAGCGTGAGCCGCAGCGACTCCTCGCTCATCCACGCGACCATGAGCACCTCGCCGGTGCCCTCCTGCTGGACGACGGCGGGCACGAGGCCGCGCTCGTCGAAGCGGACGCCCGCGGCCCCGGGCGCGGCTACCTCGAGCGGCTCGCCCGCGTAGGTATAATCGACGGAAATCTCGGACACGACGCCTCCTCTCGCGTGCCCAGTGTAGCGCGCGGGGGCAAGGGAGCCGCCCCATGTGCGCAGCATGTAACAGTGACGTATTCGACGTCCTCGTGGTGGGCGCGGGCATCGCGGGCTGCGAGGCCGCGCTCGCGGCGGCCGCCTCGGGCGCACGCGTGGCGCTCGCCAGCGCCGGGCAGACGTTCTCCGGCTCGAGCTTCTTCCCCGGCACCTGGGGCCTCGGCCTCGTCGGCCCGGACGGCGAGAAGGACGAGGACGACCTCGTCGGGGCGATCCTCGAGGTGGGCAGGGGCGTGGCGCTGCCCGGGCTCGCGCGCGCCCTCGTGCGCGGCGTGCAACCGGCAATCGAGCGCCTCCAGGGGCGCGGCGTCAGGCTCCTCGAGGCGGACAACCCCGACGAGCGCGACTTCATCCCCTGCTTCGACCGCGCGCGCCGCAGCTGGCACGGGCTCGGCCGCGCGTCGTACCGGGCTGCGACCGAGACGGCGCTCGGGCGCGCCGGCGTCGTGACGCTCCCCCGCCACGAGCTCCTCGACCTCGCCGAGAAGGACGGTCGGGTCCGCGGGGCGCTCCTCCGCGACGCGCGCGGCGAGGCGCGCGCCATCGGGGCCGGCGCCGTCGTGCTGGCGACGGGCGGCTTCGGCGGGCTCTTCTCGCGCACGCTCACCATGCCCGACGTGCGGGGCACGGCCGCCGCCGTGGCCCTGCGCCACGGCGCCCGCCTCGTGAACGCGGAGTTCATCCAGATCATGCCGGGCCTCGTGGAGCCGGTGAGAGACGTCGTCTTCAACGAGCGGACCTTCCGCTACGCGCGCGTCGAGGGGCTCGACGCCACGGACGCGGGGAGGCTGCTCGACTCGCGCGGCGGGCACGGGCCCTTCACGGCGAGCCTGCCGGACCGCGCGGTCGACCTCGCCCTCGCGGCCGCCGGCCCGCGCGGCGCGGCGGTGTCCTACGACCTCCCGGCGCGCCTCCCCGAGTTCATGCAGACGTACTTCTCGTGGTTCGAGGACGCGTTCGGCCGCCGCCCGGACGAGGGCCTGCGCATCGCCCCGTACGCGCACGCCTCGAACGGCGGCATCCTCGTCGACGAGCGCGGCTCGACCGGCGTGCCCGGGCTCTTCGCCTGCGGCGAGGCCACGGGCGGCATGCACGGCGCCGACCGCATCGGCGGCCTCTCGAGCGCCAACGGCCTCGTCTTCGGCCACGCCGCGGGGCGCGCCGCCGCGTCCTGGGCCGCGGGGCGGGCGCGAGAGGACGACGCGAGGGAGCCCCTCCCCCGCGCCCCGTCGGAACGCGGGGCAGAGGCCCTTCTCGCCCTGCGGCGCGCCATGGACGAGCGCTGCCTTCTGGGGCGCACGGACGAGGGGCTCCGCGAGATGCTCCGCCTCCTCGACGAGCTTGACGAGAAGAACGCGCGGGCCGGGTCCGCGCGCGTGGCGAACGTCGCCCTCTCCGCCCGCGCCCTCGTCACCGCGATGCTCGCGCGCACGGAGAGCCGAGGCGCGCACTTCCGCGCTGACTTCCCCGAGGAGGACCCCGCCCAGGCGCGCCCGCTCGTGGTGCGGCTTGACGCGGACGGGCGCCCCGTGGCGGAGCCGCTCTCCCCGCGGCGGAGCCGCTCTCTTAGATCAGTCGGACCGTTCCCGACGGAAGATGAGCGCTGATCTCGAGCGTGCCGCCGAGGGCGGCGATATAGCGTCTCAGCGTATCGACCTTGAGCAGGTCAAGTCGACCGTTCTCGATGTCCGAGATGCGCTTCTGGCTCACCCCCATGTCGCGGGAGAGCTCGGCCTGCGTGACGTCACGACTCTTGCGCGCCTGCATGAGGTTATACGTCTTGATCTTGTCCTGCGTCGCGCGCAGCGCCTCCTCCCTCAGCTCGTCGGGGATGCCGCGGCCGGCAAGGTAATCGTCAAGGGAAAGCGCCATCATTTCTCACCCAGCCTCTTCAAGTGCTCAGCATAGAGCCGATCGGCTTCCGGAACGGCCCGCTTGTACCACCCTCCCCACCGCCTCTGCGTCGCGCCTGCCGACTTGTCTCCCGCGAGCAGCATGATTGCCTGTCGCTGAGGATCGAAGGCGAAGAGAATCCGAATCTCGCTCCCTCCCGGCGACGCGGGCCGCAGCTCCTTCATGTTGGGAAATCTCGAGTGCTCAACGGTGTCGACAAGCGGCCTTCCCAGCGCCGGCCCCTTTTCGGAGAGCACCGAAAGGGCGGCCCAGACATAGGCGACGGTCCTGTCATCCTGATCGTCAAGCCACTTTCGTATGTGCCCCACGTCAATCTCCCACGCTTTCATGATATACCCTTTCTATTCTAATTTGGAAGGGCAGATTCAGTAGAACAAATGTACCATAATTCCCGTACAATTCAGTACATTTGTTCTATTTTTAGAGAGCATGGGTTATTCTGAATCCGCAGTCGAGAGGGCCGCACGCCCCCACGCCGCCGGCGCAAGCATGGCCGACAGAACCATCGGGGCGCACACGAGACGAGAAGAGCCGCCCGCTCGAGGGCGTTCTTCTCGCCACGTGCGCGCTTGGCAGACTGCGATGCGGCAAAGGGAGGCACGAGGGGGCTAGAAGTCCAGCCTCACGGGGATGCCCTGGCTGGCCATGTACTCCTTGACCTGGCGGATGCTGAAGGTGCCGAAGTGGAAGACGCTCGCGGCGAGCACGGCGTCGGCCTCGCCCTCGAGGATGCCCTCGGCGAAGTGCTCGAGCGTGCCCACGCCGCCCGACGCGATCACGGGGATGGGCACGGCGCGCGCCACCGCGCGGGTGAGCGCGAGGTCGAAGCCGTCCTTGGTGCCGTCGCGGTCCATGCTCGTGAGCAAGATCTCGCCCGCACCGCGCCGCGCCGCCTCCTCGGCCCACGCCACGGCGTCGATGCCCGTGGCGACGCGCCCGCCCGCGAGGTAGACCTCCCAGCGGTCCTCGCGGCCCACGCGCTTTGCGTCGATTGCGCAGATCACGGCCTGGCTGCCGAAGGCCGTGGCCGCGGCGGTGATGAGCGCGGGGTCCTTGACGGCGGCGGAGTTGAGCGAGACCTTGTCGGCGCCGGCGGCGATCATCTCGCGGCAGGACGCCACGTCGCGAAATCCCCCGCCCACGGTGTAGGGGATCCGCAGCTCGGCCGAGGCGCGGCTCGCGAGGTCGATCTTGGTGGCGCGGTCGTCCGAGGTGGCGGTGATGTCCAGGAAGACGACCTCGTCGGCGCCCTCCTTGTCGTAGCGCCGGGCAAGCTCCACCGGGTCGCCAGCGTCCCGCAGGTCAACGAAGTTGACGCCCTTCACCACGCGCCCCTCGCACACGTCAAGGCAGGGAATGACTCTCTTGGTCAGCACGGCATGGTCCTTTCGGTCGTCGGGGCCCGGGCTCGCCGGCCCCTCTCGCGGGGCTCGGCGCTCGCTTCGCTCGCTCACTTCGTGACTCGCCCCGCGAGGGGGGCCGGCGAGCCCCCAATCGCTGAAGGACGCCTCGGTCACACTGCCACTGTAAGGGAACCAGAGGTCGCATGCGCCTTCTGCCCCGAGGATGTTACATGGGGGTCAGCGCCGGCGGCCCCAGGCCCTGAGGGCGAGGCCCACGGGCCCGGGCTGGAAGCGTCGGCCGACGTCCGCCAGGCGCGCCGGGATGTCGATGTGCTGGGGGCATCTGCGCGCGCAGGCGCCGCAGCCCACGCAGTTGCTCACGAGCCTGGGCTCGCTCGTGCGAACCGCGCTCGCGGTGAAGTACTGGGAGAGCCCCGTGAGCCAGCCGTGCGCGTAGCTCGCGTTGTAGGCCGAGAAGCACCCCGGGATGTTGATGCCCCGCGGACACGGCATGCAGTAGTTGCACCCGGTGCAGGGCACGCGGTTCGAGCGCTCGAACTCGGCCACCACGCGGGCGACGACCTCGTGCTGCGCGGCCGTCATCGCGCCCGGCAGGGCCCGCTCGGCGACGTCGGCGTTCTCGTCCACCTGGCCGGGCGACGCCATGCCGGAGAGGAGCATCGTCACCTCGGGGTGGTCCCACACCCACGAGAGCCCCCAGGCGGCGGGCGAGCCGAGCCCGGGCTCGGGGGCGGCGTCGAGGATGCGGCGGGCGCGCGGGGGCAGCCTGTCCGCGAGCCGGCCTCCCAGCAGGGGCTCCATCACGAAGACCGCAAGGCCGCGACCGGCCGCGGCGCGGAGCCCCGCGGTGCCCGCCTGGTACCGCTCGCCCGCGTAGTTGTACTGGATCTGGCAGAAGTCCCAGTCGTACGCGTCGAGAAGGACGGGGAAGTCGCCGGAGCTGCCGTGATAGGAGAAGCCGACCTGGCGGATGCGCCCCGCGGCGCGCTGGCGGGCGAGCCAGCCCTCGGCCCCCGCGGCGCGCAGGCGCTCCCACTGGGAGGGGCTCGTGACGTTGTGGATGAGGTAGTAGTCCACGCGGTCCGTGCGCAGGCGCCTGAGCTGCTCCTCGAAGATGCGGTCGAGGTCGGCCGCGCCGCGGACGGAGCCGTGCGGGAGCTTGGTCGCCAGGAAGACCCGGTCGCGCAGTCCCATCCCCTCGAGCGCGGCGCCCACGCAGGCCTCGTTGCCCGGGTAGAGGTAGGCCGTGTCCAGGTAGTTGACGCCGCGCTCGACGGCGCGCGCGATTATGCCGCGGGCCTGGCGGGGGTCCGGGCGCCCCGGCGGCCCGGGGAAGCGCATGCAGCCGAGGCCGAGGGCCGAGATGCGGTCGCCGTTTCTCGGGTTCACGCGGTACTGCACGTCCTTCTCCCCTCCCCCGGCGAGCCGTCGGATCCGGCCCCGGGCCCTCACATCAAATCTGTCCGCACGATTTTGGCAGTTTTGCCCTCGGAGGCCCCTCAAACGGCCAAAAAGACGCGGCCAGATTTGATGTGCGCGAGAGGCGCGGCGAGAAGGACGCGCGGAGGGGTGTGCGCAGCCCCGTGCGAGAAGGACCTCGGCCGGGGGCTTCCCCGGCGACGGCGCGCTAGCGGCACGCCTCGAGCGCGTCCTCGAGCGAGAAGGACCCCTCGTAGAGGGCCCGCCCGGTGATGGCGCCCTCGATGACGTCCGGGCCGAGGGCCGAAAGGGCGCGCAGGTCGTCGAGCGAGGCGATGCCGCCCGAGGCCACCACGGGAAATCCCGCGACCTCGGCCACGTGGCGGTATGCCCGCGCGTCCACGCCGCAGCGCATGCCGTCGCGCGCGACGTCGGTGAACACCAGGTGGCGGTAGCCGAGTCCCGCGAGGCGCGCCACGAGCTCGTCGGCGGGGAGCGCGGCCCCCTCGCGCCAGCCGTTCACGCGCACCTCGCCGGCGCGGGCGGCCACGTCGGCGACGACGAGCTCGCCGAACTGCCGCGCCGCCTCCGCGGCGAAGGCCGGGTCGCGCACGAGGGCGGTGCCGATGGCGATCCTTCGCACGCCCAGGCCCGCGAGCCGCTCCACGGCCGCGAGGTCGCGCACGCCGCCGCCCGCGTCGACGGAGATGCCCGGCACCGCGCAGATCGCCCGGATCGCCGCGTCGTTGGCGGCGCGGGCCGCCTCGTCCTCCTCGAGCGTCGCCGAGAGGTCAACCACGTGGACCCACGCGGCGCCGGCGTCGCGGAAGGACTCCGCCACCGCGGCGGGGTCGTCCGAGTAGACGTCCATGTGGGCGCGCTCGCCGCGCGCGAGGCGCACCACGCGGCCGCCCACGAGGTCGATGGCGGGAAAGAGGATCATCTGCCACCTCGCACCACGTCGACGAAGTTGGACAGGATCGTCGCGCCCACGGCGGAGGACTTCTCGGGGTGGAACTGCACGCCGTAGACGTTGTCGCGCCACACGGCCGAGGCGAAGCTCCGCACGTAGTGGGTGCGCGCGGTCACCACGCCCGCGTCGACGTCGTCGGCGAGCGCGAAGGAGTGCGTGAAGTAGACGTTGGCCCCGTCGGGCACGCCGCGGAAGAGCCGGCACGCGCCGCCGAGCGGGGTGAGGTTGACCTGGTCCCAGCCCACGTGCGGCACCTTGAGGCGGGTCGACTCGAGGCGCGTGGCGGAGCCGGCGAGCACGCCGAGCCCGTCCGCCCACGAGCCGTCCGCCGTCTCGTCGCCGCGCTCGAAGAGGAGCTGCAGGCCGAGGCAGATGCCCAGGAACGGCACCCCGCGGCCGAGGGCGTCGAGGACCGCGTCGGCCTCGCCGCTCTCGCGCAGGAACGCCATCGCGTCGCCGAAGCTCCCCACGCCCGGGAGCACCACGCCCGAGGCGTCGCGGATGAGCGCGGGGTCGTCGGTGACGAGCACCTCTCCCCCCGCGTCGACGAGGCCCCGCTCCACCGAGCTGAGGTTGCCCTTGTGGTAGTCCACCACCGCGATCGGGCGCGCCATCACAGGCTCCCCTTGGTGGAGGGCACTCCCTCGACGCGCGGGTCGGCCTCGACGGCCTCCCGCAGGGCGCGCGCCGCCGCCTTGAACGTCGCCTCGAGGATGTGGTGCGCGTTCTCGCCGCAGGCGAGCCGCAGGTGCAGCGTCACGCCCGCCTCGCGGGCGAGGCCGCAGAAGAACTCGCGTCCGAGCTCGGTGTCGAAGGTGCCCACCTTGGCGGGCCCGATCGGCACGTCCCAGAAGAGCTCGCCGCGGCCGGACACGTCCACGGCAGCCATGACGAGCGCCTCGTCGAGCGGCACCATCACGGAGCCGAAGCGGCGGATGCCGCGCTTGTCGCCGAGCGCCTCGCGCAGCGCCTGGCCGAGCACGATGCCCGTGTCCTCGACGGTGTGGTGGTCGTCCACCTCGGTGTCGCCCTTGACGCGGACCGTGAGGTCCACGAGCGAGTGGCGCGAGAAGGCGGCGAGCATGTGGTCGAAGAAGCCCACGCCGGTCTCGATGTCGTAGGCGCCCGTCCCGTCGAGGTCGACGGACAGGCCGATGTCCGTCTCTGCGGTGGCGCGGACGGCCTTGGCGGTCCTGGTCATGCTTCCTCCCTCACGAGCGTCGCGAGCGCGTCGAGAAGGACGTCGTTCTCCTCGCGCGTGCCCACGGAGATTCTGAGACACCCCTCGAGCCCCGGCGCGGCGCTGAAGTCGCGCACGAGGACCGAGAACTCGTCGCGCAGGCGCCGGCGCACCTCGGCGGCGCGCGGCACGCGGACGAGCACGAAGTTGGCGGCAGACGGCCACACGCGCACGCCGGGCAGTTCCGAGAGCCCCGCCGAGAGGCGGGCGCGCTCCGCCACGATGTCGCCCACCACGGGGGCGAGCGCCTCGCGGCCGACGAGCGCGGCGAGGGCCGCCGCCTGCGCGAGCACGTCAACCGAGTATATCTGACGCACGGCGGCGAGCGCGCCGATGACGGCTGGGTCGGCCACGACGTACCCCACGCGCAGGCCCGCGAGGCCGAAGGCCTTGGAGAGCGTGCGCAGGACGATGAGGCGCGGGCACGCGGCGACCCGGCCGACGAGGCTCGAGCCCTCGGGAGCGAACTCGACGTAGGCCTCGTCCACAAGCACGAGGGCGTCCGTCTCGTCGAGCAGGCGCCGCACGAGCGCGTGGTCCACGAGGTCGCCCGTGGGGTTGTTGGGCGAGGTCAGGATCACGAGCGCGGCGTCGCGCGCGGCGGCGAGGAGGGCCTCGGCGTCTATCGAGAAGTCCTCCGGGTCGCGCGGCACGCGCACGACGGGGGTCTCGCACATCGCGGCGAAGTTGGCGTACTCGGCGAAGTCCGGCGGGCACGTGACCACGGCGCGCCCCGGCCCCCCGAAGGCGAAGAGCAGGTTGAAGAGCAGCTCGTCCCCGCCGTTGCCCACGCAGACGGCCTCGCGGGCCACGCCGTGGCGAGCCGCGACAGCGTCCCTCAGGGCGTTTGCCATCGGGTCGGGGTAGCGGTTGAGCGGCGTGGCGAGAAGCGCCTCGCCGATCGCCGCGCGGACCTCGGCCGGCAGCTCGTGGGTGTTCTCGTTGGCCGAGAGGTTGACGCGGCAGGGAGAGAAGGCCGGGTCATAGGGCTCGAAGTCGCGCAGGGCGGGCCGCAGGCGGGCCGTCACGCCAAGGTTCTTCTCGCCCATGTCATGCCCCCGGCCCGTCAGCCGTGGACGGTCCCCCGTCCGCGGGGAGCGGGACGGCGGGGGGCGCGGGAAGGTCCTCGGGCCAGGCGACGCGATGGACGTCGGACGCGTCGAGGACGCCGCCCTCGGCGAGGCGCCGGCGCAGGCCCACGGAGAGCGCGTGGGCCCAGAGGCCCTCGGCCTGGGCGATCGTCTGGGTGGCCGGGGCGTCGGCGAGAAGCCCCTCGGGCGTGTAGCAGATCACGCTCGAGCGCTTCTGGAAGTCGTAGACGCCGAGCGGGTTGGAGAAGCGGGCCGTGCCGCCCGTCGGCAGGGTGTGGTTGGGGCCGGCCACGTAGTCCCCCAGGGGCTCCGAGCTCCAGGGGCCCACGAAGATGGCACCGGCGTTGCGCACGCGGCCGAGGAGGGCCATGGCGTCCTCGCAGTGGAGCTCCAGGTGCTCGGGCGCGATCGCGTTGACGGCGTCGACGGCGGCGGCGAGCGTCTCGCAGACCACGATGACGCCGCGCTCGTCCAGGCTCGTGCGGGTTATCCCCTCGCGCGGGCTCTGCGCGACGAGCGTCTCCACCGCCTCGAGCACGCGCTCGGGCAGGGCCTCGTCGCAGGTCACGAGGTAGCAGCTCGCCATCGGGTCGTGCTCGGCCTGGGCCATGAGGTCGGCGGCCACGACCACGGGGTCCGCCGTGGAGTCGGCCAGCACGCACACCTCGGAGGGGCCCGCCACCATGTCGATGCCCACGTCGCCGGAGACGTAGCGCTTGGCGGCCGCCACGTAGGCGTTTCCGGGGCCGACGATCTTCTCGACCGCGGGGATGGTCTCGGTGCCGTACGCGACGGCGGCGATGGCCTGCGCGCCTCCCACGGCGTAGACCTCGTCCACGCCGGAGAGCGCCGCCGCGGCGAGCGTGTAGGCGGAGAGCGTCCCGTCAGCCTGCGGCGGGGTGACCATGACCACGCGCCCCACGCCGGCCACCTTGGCCGGGATGGTGTCCATGAGGACGGTGGAGGGGTACTGCGCGCGCCCGCCGGGCACGTAGACCGCGGCGGAGGCGACGGGCGTCACCTTCACGCCGAGCATCGTGCCGTCAGCGCGCGTGGTGAACCAGGACTGCTCGCGCTCGCGCTCGTGGAAGTCCCAGATCTGGTCCCGGGCGCGCGAGAGCGCGGCGAGGAACTCCTCGGGCACGAGACCCGTCGCGCCGCGCACCAGCTCGTCGGGCACGCGGAAGTCCCCGGGGCAGGCCCCGTCGAAGCGCAGGCACAGCTCGCGCACGGCCGCGTCGCCGCGGGCGCGCACGTCCTCCACGATCCCCTCCGCCGACGCGACGACGTCGGCGGGCAGGGCCCCGGTGCGGTTGAGGTCGGCCTGCGTGAGGCGCCGGCCCCCCTCGAGCGTCACCCTTCTCATGACGCGCTCCCCCTCTCTGCGACCTCGGCCAGACGGCGCGCGAGGTCGCGAATCCTCTTGTCGCAGCGGTAGGCGGCGGGCCCGGCGAAGAAGCGCGCCGTGCACTCCATGACGTCGTCCACGACCACGAGGTCGTTCTCGGCGAGCGTGGTGCCCGTGGCCGTGATGTCCACGATCCGGTCCGCCATGCCCACGATGGGCCCGAGCTCGATGTTGCCGTGGAGCGTCACGATGTCCACCTGCTGGCCGATGGAGTCGTAATAGTCCTGCGTGATGCGCGGGTACTTGGTGGCCACGCGCACGGTGCCGCGCCAGGCGTAGTTGCGCTCGGCCTCGCCCGCGCGGGAGGCCGGCTCGGCCACCACGAAGCGGCAGCCGCCGTAGCCGAGGTCGACGAGCTGCAGCAGGTCGAGGTCGGCCTCGATGAGCGAGTCCTTGCCGCAGATGCCGCAGTCGGCGCCGCCGTGCCCCACGAAGGCCGGGGCGTCCTGGGCGCGCACGATGACGTACTCGACGTCGCCCTCGCGGACGACGAGCTTGCGCCCGGGGTCGGCGAGCTCGGCGGTGGGAAGGCCCGCCGCCGCGAGCGCGGCCACGGTCTCCTTGAAGAGCGACCCCTTGGGGACGGCGATGCGGATGGGGCGGGCGGCCACGCGCACGCCCGGCGTCACGACGCCCGACTCGCCCGGCTCCCCGAGCACCTCCTGGAGCCGCTCGAGCGAGAGCGCGAAGCCGCAGGCGGCGAGGCCCGGGCGGCCCAGGTTGGCGAGGACCGCGTCGTAGCGGCCGCCCGAGGCGAGGCTCGCGGCGATGCCCTCGGCGTAGCCCTTGAAGATGATGCCGGTGTAGTAGTCGAAGGAGTTGATGATCGAGAAGTCAAAGGAGAGCCGGCCCTGCTCGAAGAGGTCGGCGAGCTCTCCGGCGAGCGCGCTGAGCTCGGCGGTGCCCCGCGACGCGGGATCGACGCCCGCCGCGGCGAGAAGGGCGTCGAGGCGGCCTATGACCTCCGCGCCGCCCCCCATGCGGCAGACCTCGCGCAGGGCCCGCGCGGCGGCGGGCGCGAGGCCCTCGGTCGAGGAGATGAGCTCGTCGAGGGTCACGAGGTCGGAGTCGTGCACGAGCGCGAGGACCTCCTCGCGGAAGCCCGGCGTGGGCGCGCAGGCGTCAAGCAGGGACGTGAGCGGCGTGACCGAGCCGAAGACGATGCGCCAGTCGGGCACCTCGAGGGCGCCGAGCGCCTCGGCGAGCAGGCGCACGACCTCGACCTCGGAGGCGGCGCCGTCCTCCCCCACGAGCTCGACGCCGAGCTGGGTGAACTGGCGGGGCTGGCCGCGCAGGCTCGGCTCCTCGCGGACCACGGGGGCCGCGTAGCGGAAGCGGGCGGGCAGCTCCCCGGCCGAGACGCGCCCGGCGACGAGGCGCGCGACGGGAAGCGTCAGGTCGGGGCGCAGCATGAGGAGGCTGCCGTCGGAGTCGAAGAGCTGGAACGCGGAGTCCTTGACCCGGGCCCCCCGCTCGATCGCGCGGCGGTCCTCGAGCAGCGGCGTCTCGACCGGGAGGTAGCCGTGCGCGGAGAAGCACTCCCGCACCACGCCGGTTATGCGCTCGCGCGCGAGCGCCTCCCTCGGGAGGATGTCTCTGAACCCACGGGGCGTACCTGCTGTCACGTCATATCCTTTCGGGCGCGCGGGGCGCCGGTCGCTTGGGGGCTGGGCCGGCAACGCCGGCCGTCCGCGGGGAGAGTGTCGCACAGGGGCCGCGCGCCGAGGCCGGCTTCGGGCAAGCCGTTACAGTCTGCTTTCAAAAGCCCTCTGCTACGGCGTGCCAAGGGCGGCCATCGCCGGGGCGAGAAGAGCGCGCCGATCGAAAGCGTGGCGAATCCGACGCCGCCCTCGGGGCGCCTCCCCTCGCCGGGCCGCCCGCGGCGGGAAGCCGGCCGCCCGCCGAGAGGCGGGCCGCCGCGACGGGCGGTGCGGCGGCCTCGAGCTGCGACGTCAGCGGCCAGGCAGAGAGCGGGAAGACACGGGCGGCGCCGCGCCTGCTATGCTCGCCCGACCCACCGGAACGAGGAAGGGAGCACGCGATGGGACTGTACTGGAGAAGGGCGCGCGTGGGCGTGAGGTTCGAGGACCGGCAGAGGGAGGACGAGCGCGACTACCCGGCGGACGCGATCGTGATAGCGGCCGGCCCGGAGCGGGCGGCGGACCCCGCCTTCGCCCGCGACGTGAGGAGGATCGTCATGATGCGAACCCTCGAGCACGAGATGGAGGACGGCCCCGAGGCCGGCGACGGGGACGACGGGGCCATGCGCGCGGCGGAGCGCGCGTTCCTCGAGCGCTTCCTCGACGAGGGTGATGGCGAGGACGGCCAGGGCATCCCGGAGCGCGAGCCGGCCTGGGACGAGCTCGCCGACGCGCTCGCGGGCTCCGTCGGGGGGCTCGGGTGGTACGCCCGCGAGGTCGGGTGCCCCGGCGGACCGGCCGTCCAGCTCATCGTCAACCGGTGCGACGAGGTGATCGTGGGAGGCTAGGCGTCGGCGGCCCGGGCACGCCCGGGCCGCGGCCCCGCCGCGCTAGCCGCGCACGATGTCGGCAAAGGACGCCTCGCAGAAGCCCGCGAGGTCGTCGGGGGCAAGGACGAGGCTCAGGCCGCGCCTGCCGCCCGAGACGTGGATCTCGTCGAAGAGTTGGGCCGTCTCGTCGATGAGGGTGGGAAAGCGCCTTTTCATGCCCACCGGCGAGCACCCGCCACGGACGTAGCCCGTCGTGGGCTCGAGGTCGCGGACGTGCATGAGAGCGAGGCTCTTCTCGCCCGCCGCCGCGGCGGCCTTCTTGAGGTCGAGCTCGTCGGCCACGGGAACGCAGCAGACCACGTGGTCGCCCGACGGCGTCACGCAGACGAGCGTCTTGAAGCTCGCAGCGGGGTCCTCGCCGAGCATCTGAGCGATGTGCAGGCCGAGCTCGCTCGACGTGTCCGTCTCGTCGACCTCGTAGGTCTCGTACGAGAAGGGCACGCCGGCGGCCTCGAGCTCGCGCATCGCGTTGGTCTTCTGGAGCTTCTCCCTGCGCGCCACGGCCGGCCTACGCCCTCGCCTGGCGGGCGCGGTCGCGCGCCAGGATCTGGCGCAGGAACTGGCCCGTGTAGCTCTCGGGCACCTCGGCCACCTGCTCGGGCGTCCCATAGGCCACCACGGTGCCGCCCCCGTCGCCGCCCTCCGGGCCCATGTCGAGCACGCGGTCGGCCATCTTGATGACGTCGAGGTTGTGCTCGATCACGAGCACCGTGTTGCCGGCATCCACGAGCTTCTCGAGCACGTCGACGAGCTGGCGCACGTCCTCGAAGTGCAGGCCCGTGGTGGGCTCGTCGAGGATGTAGAAGGTCTTGCCGGTCTGCTGGCGGTGGAGCTCCTTGGCGAGCTTCACGCGCTGGGCCTCGCCGCCGGAGAGCGTGGTGGCGGGCTGGCCGAGGTGGATGTAGCCCAGGCCCACGTCATAGAGGGTCTGGAGCTTGTTCTTGATGCGCGGGATGTTGGCGAAGAAGGCGAGCGCCTCGTGGACGGTCATGTCCAGCACGTCCGAGATGGACTTGCCGTGGTAGAGCACCTCGAGCGTCTCGCGGTTGTAGCGCTTGCCGTGGCAGACCTCGCAGGGCACGTAGACGTCCGGCAGGAAGTTCATCTCGATCTTGATCTGGCCGTCGCCCTTGCAAGCCTCGCAGCGGCCGCCGGGGACGTTGAACGAGAAGCGCCCGGGGCTGTAGCCGCGCGCGCGGCTCTCGGGAAGCGACGCGAAGAGCGCCCGCAGGTCGTCCCACAGGCCGATGTAGGTCGCCGGGTTGGAGCGCGGCGTGCGGCCGATCGGGGACTGGTCGATGTCGATGACCTTGTCGATCTTGTCCACGCCCTCGAGCTTCCTGTACGGCCCCACGACGCGCTTGGAGCGGTGCACGGCGTTGGTGAGCGCCGGGGCGAGCGTGTCCGTGACGAGCGAGCTCTTGCCGGAGCCCGAGACGCCCGTGACCACCGTGAGCGTGCCCAGCTCCACCTTGGCGGTGACGTTGCGAAGGTTGTTCGCGGAGGCCCCCGTCACCTTGATGGCGCCGCGGCGCGGGTTGCGGCGCCTCTCGGGCAGGCGGATCTGCCGCTCCCCCGTGAGGTAGGCGCCCGTGATGGAGTCCCTGCAGGCCGCGATCTGGTCGGGCGTGCCGGCGGCGACCACGCGCCCGCCGAGCTCACCCGCGCCGGGCCCCATGTCGATGACGTAGTCGGCGGCCCGGATGGTGTCCTCGTCGTGCTCGACCACGATGACGGTGTTGCCCTGGTCGCGCAGGCGCTTGAGCGTCTCGATGAGGCGGTTGTTGTCGCGCTGGTGCAGGCCGATGGAGGGCTCGTCCAGAATGTAGAGCACGCCCATGAGGCCGGCGCCGATCTGCGTGGCAAGCCGGATGCGCTGGGCCTCGCCGCCCGAGAGCGTGGCCGCCGCCCGGCTGAGCGTGAGGTAGTCGAGCCCCACGTTCACGAGGAAGCGCAGGCGCGCGAGGATCTCCTTCACCACGGGCCCCGCGATGAAGAGCTGGCGCTCCGTGAGCTCGAGGGCCTCGAAGAACGCTAGGCACTCGCGGCAGGAGAGCTCGCAGACCTCCCAGATGTTCTTCTCGCCCACCGTGACGGCGAGGATCTCCGGCTTGAGGCGTGCGCCGTGGCACGTGGAGCACGGCACCTCGCGAATGTACTTCTCGAGGTGCGTGCGCATGGTCTCCGACGTGGTCTCCTGGTACTTGTCGAAGAGGATCTTTCGCACACCGGCGAAGGTGGTGAACCAGTGGGTGTTGCGCCCGTCCCGCGTGAGGTAGTCCACGCGGACCTTGGTGGTGCCCAGGCCGTCGAGAAGGGCGGACTGCACCTTCTTGGGGAGGTCGGCCCACGGCGTCTCCTCGGACACGCCGAGGTGGCGGCAGACGGCGGCGAGCACCTGCGGGTAGTAGTTGGAGTGGCCGAAGAGGCCGCCGAAGACGCCGCCCGCCACGGAGAGCGAGGGGTCCTCGATCAGGGCCTCGGCGTCCACGACCTTGCGGAAGCCCAGGCCGTCGCAGTCCGGGCACGCGCCGTAGGGCGCGTTGAACGAGAAGTCGCGCGGCTGGAGGTCGTCCATCGAGTGGCCGTGCTCGGGGCAGGCCAGGGCGAGCGAGTAGCTCAGCAGCTCGCCGGGCAGGCGCTCCGGGTCGTCGCGGTCGGGCATGAGGTAGAAGCTCACGCGGCCCTGCGCGAGGCGCGTGGCCTGCTCGACGGCCTCGGCGATGCGCCCGAGGCTGTTCTCGCGGACCACGATGCGGTCGACCACCACCTCGATGCTGTGGCGGTTCTTCTTCTCCAGGCGAATCTCCTCGTCGCCGAGCTCGCGCACCTCGCCGTCGATGCGCACGCGCGAGAAGCCCTCCCGGCGCAGGTCCTCGAAGAGCTTGGTGTACTCGCCCTTGCGGTCGAAGACCACGGGGGCGAGCACGAGCGCGCGACGCCCCTGGGCGCGCTCGAGGACCTTGTCCGCCACCTGGTCGGTGGTCTGGCGCTCGATCACGCGGCCGCACTCGGGGCAGTGCGGCGTGCCCACGCGCGCGAAGAGCAGGCGCAGGTAGTCGTAGATCTCCGTCACGGTGCCCACCGTGGAGCGGGGGTTTCTCGACGTGGTCTTCTGGTCGATGGAGACGGCCGGCGAGAGGCCGTCGATGCTGTCGAGGTCCGGCTTGTCCATCTGCCCGAGGAACTGGCGCGCGTAGCTAGAGAGCGACTCCACGTAGCGGCGCTGCCCCTCGGCGTAGATGGTGTCAAACGCGAGGCTCGACTTGCCCGAGCCGGAAAGGCCGGTGATGACGACGAGCTTGTCGCGTGGGATGTCGACGTCGGCGTCGGCGAGGTTGTGCTCGCGCGCGCCGCGGATGACGATGGAGTCCTGGGCCATGCGCCCCTCCTGCACTCAAGAGAATTTGACGCATCACAGTCTAGACGAGCGACGTCCCCTTGGCCCGCAGGCGGTCCTCGCCTTCACGGATTGTGCAACACGTGTTCGTGCAAGGCGTGCAAAGGGGACAGTCACTTTTGCACGCTATGTCCCCAGCGTGCAAAAGTGACTGTCCCCTTTGCACGCCTGTCCCCTTTGCACGCCCCCTGCACGCTGGAGAACGCCTAGCAGGCCACGTACCGGCTCACGCCGTCGCCGCCCCTCTCGCGGCGCGCGGCGCCGGTGGCCACGAGGTGGTCGAGGTGCGCGATGCTCTCGGACACGAGGAACCACCGCGTCAGGGCCGGCGTCTCCGACCAGCGGTCGAAGGGGGCGCGCCAGCCCATGGCGCCCACCAGCTCGAACCCCGTCCGGCCCGGCGTCTCCCGGATGGCCGCGAGCGCGCGGGCGCTGCGGCGCTCGTGGTGCGCGGCGTTGGCGCGGCACCGCTCGTCGAGCGGGCCCTCCTGGAGGCCATGCCCCATGAAGGCGTGCTCGACCCCGAGCGCGGCCAGCCGGTCGAGCGTGGCGAGCTGCGCCCCTATGGGGTCCTCCCCCTCGTCCCAGAAGCCGATGCACGTCGAGCAGAGGAAGAGCACGGCGTCGCCGAGAAACGCCACGCGACGCGCGGGCTCCCAGAGCACGCACTGCCCGACGGTGTGGCCGGACGCCGGGACGACCTCGAACGACCAGCGGCCGCAGCGGACCGCGTCGCCCGCGGCCACGACGGAAAACCCTATCCCCTCGCTCTCGAAGTTGAGGACGTGGTCCCAGATCGCGTCCGCGAGCTCGGCCGCCTCGACGTCGCTGACGCCCTCGGCGCGCATGCGCGCGACCATCCCGTCGCGCCAGGCGGGCACGGCGAAGCGCCGCATGTCCGCAAGCACGCCCTCGGGCACGAGCACGCGCGCGCCCGCCTCGGAGAGCTCTCGGGCGAGGCCGGTGTGGTCGATGTGCGCGTGCGTGCAGAAGAGCGTCGTGCGCGCGGGGTCCACCCCGAGCCCCACGAGCGCCCGCATGAGCCGGGTGTCGTTGAACTCGTCCGGCGTGCCGGCGTCCACCACGAGCGCGTCGCCTCCGTCGAGCACCACGAAGGCGTTGACCGAGGGCAGGAAGGTGTCGTGCATGAGCAGCTCCACGCGCCAGACCTCCGGCTCGTCGAGCACCCGGTGGCAGGTGAAGCCGTCGCCGTCGAGCGTGAAGCAGTTCGGCCCGCAGCCGCATCCCCAGTCGTCGCCGCGCGGGACGGACGTCGGCGCGCCGCCCGGCGCGGCGGACCGCCCGCTAGTCAACGAGCACCTTCACGCAGATCTTCCTGAGCGGCGCCGGATCGGCGCCCTCCGGGCAGCAGCCGGGCTTGTGGGCGTCGCACGGGGGCGTCACCACGAGGTCGCCCGCGCGCAGGACGGCGCTCGCCTCGCGGTCGCCGGGGGTGAAGAGGCCGAAGTCGTCCGCCTCGGAGAACTCCCCCACCGGCTCGCACTCGCCCACCGGGGCGACGCAGATGAGCTCGGTCCCGCTGACCACGTAGTGGATGTCGGCGTAGCGGCGGTGCGCCTCGTAGTTCTTCTCGCCCGCCGGGACGGTCACGAGCTCCTGGACGTTGGCGAAGACCTCGTCGCCGTCAATCTCGTGACGGCCGGGCTCGAGCGCGGCGAGGTCCTCCCGGGCGAGGAACGCGAGCGCCTTGGCGAAGCGCTCCGCGGAGAGGTCGTTGTCCCGCGCGTGTTCGATTGACGAGAAGATCATGGTGTGTCCCTCCTTGCGCCGGCCCCGACGAGCGGGGCGCCTGTTCTTCTCAGTATGAGGCATTCGCGGCTGCTGCTTGGGTAGAATCGAGACGTCGCAAACACGCGCCGCCGAGCGGCGCCGAGGAGAGGAATCCCATGGAACAGAGCGATCAGGAGCGGCTCCGCCAGGAGGTCGACGAGGTGCTGCACGGCCAGAAGCAGCCCCAGGGCCCGGAGTTCTTCAAGCAGAACGACTACTCGAACGTGCGCCACGTGATCGGCGTGGTCTCGGGCAAGGGCGGCGTGGGCAAGTCGCTCGTCTGCGGCACGCTCGCCGTCGAGCTCGCGCGGCGCGGCGCCAGGGTCGGCATCCTGGACGCGGACGTCACCGGCCCCTCCATCCCCAAGATGCTCGGGCTCTCCGGCGCGCGGGCGCGCGGCGTGGACGAGCTCATCGTCCCGGTCCTCACCAAGGGCGGCATCAAGGTCATGAGCGCCAACCTCGTGCTCGAGCACGAAACCGACCCGGTCATCTGGCGCGGCCCCGTGGTGGCCGGCGCCATCAAGCAGTTCTGGGAGGACTGCGCCTGGGGCGAGCTCGACTACCTGCTCGTGGACATGCCCCCGGGGACGGGCGACGTGCCCCTCACCGTCTTCCAGTCGCTGCCGGTGGACGGCATCGTGATCGTGAGCTCGCCGCAGGACCTCGTCCAGATGGTCGTTGGCAAGGCCGTCAACATGGCGAACATGATGCAGGTCCCCGTACTCGGCCTCGTGGAGAACATGGCCTACGTCGAGTGCCCGGGATGCGGCGAGAAGATCTACCCCTTCGGGCCCTCGCGCCTCAAGGAGACCGCCGAGGCCTTCGAGATCGAGGCCCTGGGCCAGCTGCCCATCGACCCGAAAATCGCCGCGGCGTGCGACGCCGGCACCTTCGAGGACGAGCTCCCCGCGGGCACGCTCTCCGAGGCCGTGGACACCGTGGTCAGCGTGGCCGAGTTCGTGGACGCCCTGCGCGACCGTCCCCAGGGCGCGTAGCTTGGCGCGCCAGGCGAGAAGGGTCCCGCGGTCCCGGGCGCGCGAGGAGGCGCTCGCAGCCGCGGCGGCCGTGCGCGTCGCGGACGCCTACGACGTGGTCGTGGTCGGCGGCGGGGCCTCCGGGCTCGCGGCCGCCATCGCGGCGGCGGAGGCGGGCGCGTCCGTCGTGGTGCTCGAGCGCGACGTCGCCTGCGGGCGCACGATCCTCGCCACCGGGAACGGGCGCTGCAACTTCATGAACGCGCGGCTCTGCGGTCCCGCCCCGGCGTGGGGGCGCTACAACGACCCCGCCTTCGTCGAGGCGGTCTCGGGGCCGGGCTTCGGCGACGACGTCCTCGCGTTCTTCGAGGGCTGCGGCCTCGCCTGGGCCGAGGAGGAGGGCGGGAGGCTCTACCCGCTCTCCCGGCAGGCGGCCTCCGTGCGCGAGGTCCTCCTTGCCCGGGCGCGGCGTGCCGGTGTGGTCCTTGCGCCCGCCCGCGAGGTCACGGGCGTGTCGATGGACGGGACGCGCTGTCGCATAACCTGCCAAAACGACCCCAAAATGGGCGGAAAATGTCAGGTTATGTCCTCGTGCGCGGTGCTCTCCGTCGGCGGCGGCCCCACGCTCGCGCGCTCTCTCGGCCCCCTTGGCCTTGGGCTCGCTCCCTTCGAGCCCGTGCTCTGCTCGCTCGCATGCGAGCCCGCAGGGGCGGGCGTCTCGCTCGCGGAGCTCGACGGCAGGCGCGCGCACGTGACCGCACGGCTGTTGCGTGACGGCGCGGAGGTGGCGCGCGAGGAGGGCGAGGCGCTCTTCCGTCCGTACGGCCTCTCGGGGATCGTGACCTTCGACCTCTCGCGCGCGGCGCGGGCGGGCGACGTCATCTCGCTCGACCTCACCTGCGGCATGGACCCGGGCAGCACGCGGCGACTCGCGCACGCGGCCGGAGGCTGCACGGGGCTCGTCGACCCCGTCATCGCCCGCGCGCTGGGAGACGACGTCGAGCGGGTGCGCGACCTCCGCTTTGCCGTGCGCGGCCCGGCCGAGCCCGAGCGCGCGCAGGTGACGCGCGGCGGGCTCGCCACCCGCCAGTTTGACCCCGCCACGCTCGAGGCACGCGCGCTGCCCGGCCTCTTCGCGTGTGGCGAGGCGCTCGACGTGGACGGCGCCTGCGGCGGCTACAACCTCGCCTGGGCGTGGAAGAGCGGGCTCGTGGCCGGTCGTGCCGCGGCGAAGTCCGCTGGGCGCCGCGCCTGACGCCCCCAGGACCCACGCCCCTCGTGACGATTGTCGGTGCTTTTCACGGACCCCCTCGGGTAGTGGCGTCCTTTCCGTGACAAATCCGCAGGTAGCTAAATGTCTCCGAATAGGTAGTACTTGAGGCCCCGTCGAAAAAACACCTACAATCGGCTGAATGCCCGCGGTCGGCGGGCACCGCGCTCGAAGGGACGCCCATGCTTGAGGTCTCCGGAATCCGCATACCGCTCTCGACGTTCGACGGCACTGACGGCCGCGAGCTCGCCGCATGCCGCCGCGCGCTCGCGCGCAGGCTCCGCGTGAGCGAGGAAGACCTCGGCCCCGTCGAGCGGCGCCGGCGCTCCATCGACGCCCGAAAGCGGGGGGACGTCCAGCTCACGTTCACGCTGCGCGCCGAGCTCGCGGGCGGCGCGGGCGCGGAGCGCGCCCTGCTCGCCCGCCTCTCAAAGAAGCGCGCCGACAAGGGCGTGCGCCTCGTGGACGAGGAGCCCTACGGCTTTCCCGCCCCCGTCACGCGCCCGACGGCGCGGCCGGTGGTCGTGGGGGCAGGATGTGCGGGGCTCTTCTGCGCGCTCTCGCTCGCCCGCGCGGGACTCGAGCCGCTGCTCGTCGAGCGCGGCGACGACGCCGCCCGCCGCACCGAGGCCGTGCGCCGCCATGACGAGACCGGCGAGCTCGACCCCGAGAGCAACATCCAGTTCGGCGTTGGCGGCGCGGGAACCTTCTCCGACGGCAAGCTCAACACCGGCACCAGAAGCGCGGCGCACCGCCTCATCCTCGAGACCTTCGTCTCGGCCGGCGCCCGGCCGGAAATCCTCTGGGACGCCAAGCCCCATGTGGGAAGCGACGTCCTTCCCTCCGTGGTGAGCGAGATCGTGAGGCAGATCGAGGAGGCGGGCGGCGAGGTCCGCTGTCGCTGCCGCATGACGGACCTCGAGGTCGCAGGCGGCGAGGTCCGCTCCGTGACGCTCGTGCCCACGGGCGCGGACGGCACCGGGCGCGAGGAGCGAGTGGCCGCGAGCTGCGTCGTCCTCGCCTGCGGGCACTCCGCGCGCGACGTCTTCGAGCTCCTGCGCGAGCGCGGCGTGCCCATGGAGCGCAAGACCTTCGCCATGGGCGTGCGCATCGAGCACCTCCAGGCGGACATCGACCGCGCGCTCTACGGAGCCGCCGCGGGGCATCCCGCCCTCGGCGCCGCCCCCTACAAGCTCTCCTGTCACCTCCCCTCCGGGCGGAGCGCCTTCTCCTTCTGCATGTGCCCCGGCGGCTACGTGGTCTCCGCAGCGAGCGAGCCCGGTGGCGTCTGCACCAACGGCATGAGCCTCTCGGACCGCGCCGGCGCCAACGCCAACTCGGGGCTTCTCGCCAACGTCTTCCCGGAGGACCTCCCCGGAGACGACGTGCTCGCCGGCGTGGCGCTCCAGCGCGCCTGCGAGCGCGCGGCCTTCGCGGCGGGCGGCGGCGGATTCACGGCGCCCGCCCAGCTCGTGGGAGACTTCCTCGCCGGCACGCCGTCCTCGGCGGGCGGGCGCGTCGCGCCCACGTACCCGCGCGGCGTGGCCTGGGGCGAGGTGGGGACGTGCCTGCCGGGCTACGTCGCGGAGACGCTGCGCGCGGCGATTCCCGTGCTGGGGCGCAGGCTCCGCGGCTTCGATGCGGCCGACGCCGTGCTCACGGGGGTGGAGACGCGCTCGAGCTCGCCCGTGCGCGTCACGCGCGGGGACGACGGGCAGAGCGTGGGCGTGCGCGGCCTCTGGCCCGTCGGCGAGGGCGCGGGCTACGCGGGCGGCATCATGAGCGCCGCCACCGACGGCATCCTCGCCGCCGAGAAGACCGTGGCGACACTCTCTGCGCGGTAGGCCCGCGCCGCCCCGAGGTCCTTCTCGCTGCTCACTGCTGCGCAGAAGTCGCGCGAGAAGGACCTCGGGGCGGCGCGGGCCGCGGCACGGAGGCTGTCGCCACGGTCTTCTCGAGACGGCGTATCCTTCGGTGGTGGCGGCTGCCGCCGGGATTAGGAGGCGTGGGGTGAACTCGATTGAAATTCGTCCTATGACGGAGGGGGACCTCGAGGAGAAGGCGCGGCTGCACGTTGCGTGCTGGAACGAGGCGTATGCGGGGATGCTGCCCGCCGCGTGGCTGCGGGAGAACATCACCTACGAGGGAATCCTCGCGCGTCAGCGACGCATCGGTTGGGAGCGTGTCCTGCTTGCCTGCGACGGCGGCAGGCCCGTGGGGTTTGCGAGCTGGGAGCCCGAGGCGCGCGCCTGGGCGGGTCGGCCTGGCGCCTCCGAGGTCTCATCGATCTACCTGCTGAGATCCCACCAGGGACGAGGCGTTGGGCGCGCGCTCATGGAGGCCGCACTCGATCGCTGTCCGCATGCTGAGGTCGCGCTGATCGTCCTCGAGGACAACGCGCGGGCCATCGGGTTCTACGAGCATATGGGCTTCTCGCTCACGGGCCGCACGTTCGCCGACGGGGCGCTCAGAGAGGCCGAGATGCTCCTCGCGAGGTAGCGCTCGGGGCTACCGCCCGCGCACGATCTCCAGGAGACGGGCGAGCTCCTTCTCCTGGTTCATGCCCGTGAGGAAGGCGACGCCGCTCACGGTGGGGACGTCGTACTCGCGCTCCGGCTTGACCACGGGCACGAACGCGTCGGCCCCGGCGAGGGCCGCCTCCGCATGGACGATGTCCACGGCCACGACCTCGGCGTCCACGCCCTCGTCCGCGAGAAGGCGCCTGATCTTGGCCGCGACCATCTCGGAGGTCGCAACGCCCGAGCCACACGCCACCACGATCTTCGCCGTCATGTCAGACCTCCGCTTCCTCGGGCTCCTCTCCCCCGTCCATTCTACCCGCGAGCAGGGAGTCGAGGTCGGGGAACTGCGGCATCGAGAAGTCGGGCATCTGGGGAAGCTGCGGGAGCTCGAAGTCGGGGATGGCGGCGCGGAACAGCAGCGCGAGCGCCCGCATGATGAGGTCGCGCCGATCGGGCTCGAGGCCGCTGAGCTCGCGAAGCATCGCCGGGACCGAGGTCTGCCAGTTGCCGCTCAGGGCCGCGAACGTGTCCTCCCCGCCCGCGGAGAGCACCGAGAAGAGCGTGTCGACGAAGCCCTCCCGCTCCTCGTGCGTCATGCTCGATATCCACTCGTTGAGCGTTCCGTCAACGAAGCCCGCGCCACGCCCGAGCCCCTCGAGGCGCACGAAGTCCGAGCCCTCGACGACCCACGAGAACGGGTCGTGCTGCGAGACCCCCGCGACCGAGGAGTCGACGACGGCATAGTCCTCCTGCTGCTCGAAGAGCATGCCGATGAGCGAGGAGCGCGGCACCGTCTTCGACACGAGGCCCGCGCGGGTGCGCCAGCCATCGGAGGCGAGCGTCTCCGCGGTAAACCCCGGCCCGTCATGGGAGTAGACGCGCACGAGCCGCGAGGCGACCGCGTCCGAGCAGGTACAGGACGCGTAGACCGCGAGGTTGCCTCCCTTGGAGTGCCCACCCACGTAGAGAGGGCCCTCCACCAGGCCCGCGACGCGCTCGAGATAGGCCGTCGCGGCGAGCTGCGAGGGCACGCCGGTCTCGAAGGCCATGTTGAAGTCCTCTCGCCAGCCCACCAGCGTGTTGTCGGTTCCCCGGAAGGAGACGTAGGCGCCGCCCGAGGGGAGGAGCAGCGTGCAGGCGGAGAACTGCTTCTCCGCAGCCTCGTCGAAGTCCTCGACGTAGTGGCAGACGCGGACCCCGCGCAGGCGAGGGCTCGCCGCCATGCAGACGAGCAGGCGCGAGAGACCCTCCGGGTCCCAGAGGCCCGCCGTCATCCCGGAGACCCAGTCGGCGCGGAGCAGGTCGGTCACCGGCATGCCCTCGGCGCCCCGGGCCGACGCGGCCTCGGGCGGGAGGCGGTAGTACGAGGCGCATGCGAGCGCCAGGCTGTCCACGTCGCCGAGCGGGCGCTCGTCAAGCGTCTCGAACTCGCGCGCGAGGTACCCGAAGACGTTCTTTTCGTCCGGCGAGAAAACCGATGCCATCGAATCACTCCCTCATGTGCGGAGCCGTGCAAAGGGGCAGCCGTGCAAAGGGGACAGTCACTTTTGCACGATGCCGTGCAAAAGTGACTGTCCCCTTTGCACGGTCCCCTTGCACGGTCCCCTCCGCATTGTCACTTCTTGTGCGGGCGGTAGCGGCGGCGCGTGGCGTGGGCCGAGCCCTTGCGCGCACCGGACTTGAGCCGGGCGATGACGGCGTCGGCGGAGCTTCCCTCCACGCGCGTGCGGATGGCGACGATCTGGTCGCGGATGCGGGCGGCCGTCTCGAAGTCCATGGCCTCGGAGGCCACGGCCATCTCCTCCTCGAGCGCGTCGAGGACGTCGGTGACCTCGTGCTCCGAGAGCAGCGCGAGCTCCGCGGCTATGGAGTCGGCCGTCGACCCGTCGTCGGCCGACTCGGCGGCAGGGGCGTCCGAGAGCGTCTCGAAGGCGCCGTGGCTGCCGGTGCCGTGACGGTCACGCGTCTTGCCCTCGAGCGTGGCCTCCGCCTCCGAGATGAACGACGAGACGTCGGTGATGGACTTCTTGACCGTGCGCGGCACGATGCCGTGCTCCTCGTTGAAGGCCTCCTGGATCTGGCGGCGGCGCCGGGTCTCTCCGATGGCCTCCCGCATGGAGTCCGTGATGGTGTCGGCGTACATGATGACCTCGCCCTGGGCGTTTCTCGCCGCGCGGCCCATCGTCTGGATGAGGGAGCGCCGGTTGCGGAGGAACCCCTCCTTGTCCGCGTCCAGGATCGCCACGAGCGATACCTCGGGGATGTCGAGGCCCTCGCGCAGGAGGTTGATGCCCACGAGCACGTCGATCTTGCCCACGCGCAGGTCGCGGATGATCTCCACGCGGTCGAGCGTGGCGGTGTCCGAGTGCATGTAGTTCACGCGGACCCCCTCGTCGAGGAGGTGATCGGTGAGGTCCTCGGCCATGCGCTTGGTGAGCGTGGTCACGAGCACGCGCTCCTTCTTTGCCACGCGCGCCTTGATCTCCGCGATGAGATCGTCGATCTGCCCGCGCACGGGGCGCACGTCGATCTTGGGGTCGAGAAGGCCCGTGGGGCGGATGATCTGCTCGACCTCCTGCTGGGTCACGGACTCCTCGTAGTCCCCGGGCGTGGCGGAGACGTAGATGAACTGCGGCACGCGCTCCTCGAACTCGTCGAAGCGAAGCGGGCGGTTGTCGAGCGCCGACGGCAGGCGGAAGCCGTGGTCGACGAGCGTGACCTTGCGCGAGCGGTCGCCCTCGTGCATGCCGCGGATCTGGGGCACCGTGACGTGGGACTCGTCGATGATGCAGAGCATGTCCTTGGGGAAGTAGTCGATGAGCGTAAAGGGCGGCTCACCGGGCTTGCGCCCGTCCAGGTGCCGAGAGTAGTTCTCGATGCCGTTGCAGTAGCCCATGGTCTCGAGCATCTCGAGGTCATAGCCCGTGCGCTGGGCGAGGCGCTGGGCCTCGAGCAGCATGTCGTTGGCCTTGAGCTCGGCCACGCGCGCCTCGAGCTCCTCGCTTATGGTCTCGAGGGCGTGCGTGATCTTGGGGCGCTCGGTCACGTAGTGGGAGGCCGGCCAGATGGGGATGGCGTCGTACTCGCGGACGATCTCCCCCGACAGGTTGTCCACCTCGGCGATGAGCTCCACCTCGTCGCCGAAGAACGAGATGCGCAGCGGGTTCTCCGCATAGGGCGGGAACACGTCCACGGTGTCCCCGCGCACGCGGAAGGTGCCGCGCGAGAGGTCGTAGTCGTTGCGGTCATACTGGATGTCGATGAGGGCCCGGATGAGGTCGTCGCGCTCCAGGGGCTCGTCCTTGCTCACGTTGGGGGCGAGCCCCGCGTAGTCCTGCGGGCTGCCGATGCCGTAGATGCAGCTCACGGACGCGACCACGATGACGTCGCGCCGGGAGAGCAGGCTCGAGGTCGCCTGGTGGCGGAGCTTCTCGACCTCCTCGTTGATCGAGGCGTCCTTCTCGATGTAGGTGTCCGTCTGCGGGACGTACGCCTCGGGCTGGTAGTAGTCGTAGTACGAGACGAAGTACACGACGGCGTTGTTGGGGAAGAGCTCCTTCATCTCGCTCGCCACCTGGGCGGCGAGGGTCTTGTTGGGCTCCATGATGAGGGTGGGGCGGTTGAGCCGCTCGATGGTCTTGGCCATGGTGAAGGTCTTGCCCGAGCCCGTGACGCCCATGAGCGTCTGGTAGCGCAGGCCCCGCTCCACGCCGTCGGCGAGCTTCTCTATCGCCTGCGGCTGGTCGCCCGCCGGCTCGAACTCGGAGACCACGGTGAGCGCCTCGCCGCCGGACTCCCTGCCAAACCTCACGAGCTCCCCGCCGAAGCGCTCGGGACCGTCCTGTGCCATGCCTCCCCCTTCCCAGCTGACCTTCAGACAGTGTACCCCAGAACTCCTTCTCCAAACACTTGTTCTCATTTTCTTTTTGGGGTAGAGTTCTCGAATCCCACGGCGGGGCTCCGCGCGGGAACGGGATACGATGGAACGGAAGAGCCGCGAGAGGAGGGCGCATGCCACAGAACGGGCAGAGGGACGATACGAGGGGACGAGGCGCGCGGCGGACTCTCGCCATAACGCTCGTCGCCGTCGCCGTGGTGGCGCTCTGCCTGCTCGCGGCCGAAGGAGGCCCCAACGGCACGCGCATGGCGGCTCGCCTGGGCGGCGGGGCGTTCGGAATCGCGGTCCTCGCCGCCTACCTGGCCGTGGAGCGCCGGAGGCGCCGCACCGAGAAGGACCTCGGGGTCAGGCCGCCCGCGCCCGTGGCCGCGCCTGACGACGAAGGCAACGAGAGGGACGCGTCCCCCCTGCCCCGGAGCGAGACGAGGGCGGAGCTCGACGGCCTGCTCCTCCACGCGGACGACGCGCTGGCGGCGCTGCGCGACCTCGTGGCGCACGGCCGCGGCCGCGCGGGCTCCGAGGTCTTGCCCGAGCTGCTCGAGCGCGCGGGCCTCATGTCATGGGAGGGCGCGCCCGCCGTCGGCGCCACCAAGCTGAGGCGCGACGGCCGCTGGTGGCTCACGCCGCGCGAGGGGGAGCTCTCGGAGGAGGGTCGCGACCGCCTGCTCTCGGTCGAGGCCTCCCTCAACGTGAACGAGGACCTCGAGCGCGGCGGCTGGCCCGAGGGCATGACGCCCGAGTGGCGCGTCGCGAGGGTCCTCGCGCGCGTGGCGGACCTCCGGCCCGTTCAGCACGACGAGGCGCCCGCCATGGCGTTTCTCTCCGAGGGGGCCGTCGCAGGGGGCGAGTGGGCGAGCCGGCTCGCCCTCGCGGACCGCATCGAGAACCTGCCCGCCCCGTTCCGCATCGAGGCCTCCTTCCAGTGCAACGTAGCACGTCGGCTCGTGGTGGCGGACGTGGCCGTGCCGAGGCCCGCGTGCTTCGCACCCTTCTCGGACGACGGCGTCCGTCGGGCGGCGCTGGCGCGCGCCTACGCCCTCAGGCTCGCCGTCCTCGTGGGGCGCATGGCGCTCGCCTCCCTGCCCGCGGGCTCCCGCGCGGTCGTCAACTGCCACGAGTTCGGACACGAGGAGACGCTGCTCTCGCTCGACCTGACGCACGACGCGCTCGACCTTCTCGCCGCGCTGGCGCGCGAGGGGCGCTCCGCCGAGGGGGACCTTGCGGACGTCCCGGGCCTCAGCGCCGCGAGCTCGGGCTCCGGATGGCTCTCCCCCGTGACGCCGCACCTGACCCTCGGGGACGAGGAGGTGTTCCCCAAGGGGCGCTACCGGGAGGTCGAGCTCGACGACTCCCCCGCCCCCGCCCCCGTCGCGCGCGCCTGCGGAGCTCGGCGGGTGAGCGACCTCGGCATCATGGAGAAGGCCGGCCGCGCGAGCGCCTGGAACCGCGTGGTGCACGAGCTCGGCGACACCACGGCGACGGCGGTCTCGCGCCTCGTCGCCCTGCGGGACGAGACCGACGACGTCACCGTGGCCGAGGCGTGCGAGCGCGCGACGAAGGCGCTCGTCGAGGGCGCGATGGACGTCTCCGACCGCCGCGGCCTCGCCCTTGCCTTCGTGGACGGCGGCCCGCTCGCGGACGCGACCCGAGGGGCGCGCCGGGCGATCGGCGCCGACTCCCCGACCCGCGAGGAGCTCTCCGCCGTCCTCGAGCGGCTCGAGGGCGCCCTCTCCCCCATCACCGAGATGGGGATCTACCTGGACGACAACGACTCGGTCTACCGCTACTTCAACTCCGTCGCCGAGCGCGTCCACTACAACCGCACCGCCGACGACGGGGGTCGCAGGGTCCGACTCGTCCCGGACGAGTACTACGCCGCCCACTCGGACGCGGCGCGCATCCTCGGCATGCTCGGTCGTCACGACGAGGCGCTCGCGCACGCGGATGAGCTCATGCGCATCGCCCCCGCGACGCCCGACGCCGCGCTCTGCAAGGTGCGCTGCCTCGAGGAGCAGACGCGCATCTTCGAGGCCGCCGACCTGCTGAGCGATGCCATCGCCTACTCGGCCACGGCGCGGGACATGTCCATCTGCTTCTATCGGCTCGCCTTCATGGAGTGGAAGCTGGGCAGGGGCGACCTCTCGGTGGCGTGCTACCAGCGCGCGATCGACCTCCACGGGGAGATCGCCGGCCAGGCGCGCCAGGAGCTGCGCGACCTCATCGAGGCGGAGGGCCCCAGGCTCGCCCTCCTCGACGACGAGCGGGTCGTCCCCGCGCTCGAGGAGGGAGGCCTTCCTGCCGGGCCGGTCGGGGCCCTGCGCGTGGAGCTGCGCGACGCCGTGGCCGCCTGCGCTGACGCGGGGATCTTCTCGGTGGCGCGGCCGCTCACGGGGGCGCTTCTCGAGCTCTGCCGAGACGACGCCCTCGTCGGCGTGCACCGCTCGCTCATGCGGCCCTAGGGGTCGAGAGGGACGTGAGGGCGGCGGGGCGAGGCTACCCCGCGATGCCGTCCGGATAGCTCTCCCGATACCCCTCGTACGCGCTCATGACGCGCTCGACGTAGGCGCGCGTCTCCGCGTACTCGATGTCCTCCGGGATGCTCCCGCCGTCCGCGAGCCACCCCTGGACGGCGCCGAGGCCGGCGTTGTACGCCGCGACGATCTCCTCCGTGGTGGAGAGGCTCTCGTGCAGGTACGCGAGGTACGCGCAGCCGTACTCGATGTTCACGAGCGGGTCGGAGAGGTCCGTCGGGCTGTACGCGTCCGCGTCGACGAGCCCCATCTCGGCGAGGTGGGCGGCCGTGTCGGGCATGACCTGCATGAGCCCCACGGCCCCCGCGTGGGACACCACGTCCTCGTCCCAGTTTGACTCGCACTTGATGACCGCGCAGACGAGCGCCGGGTCGAGGCCGTAGTCCTCGGCGGCGACCTTCACCGCCTCGGGATAGTGGGTCCCCAGGAAGAGGCGGCGCAGCGGCGAGGTGGGGACGGCCGCCATCACGAGCAGCGTCGCCATCGCCACGAGGACGACGCCGAACACGACCGTGCGGCGGGAGACGCCCGCGCGCGCCCGGCGAGCTCGGGAGGGCGGCTTCGCAGCCTGCCTCCGCGTGGGTCGCGGCGTTGGGGCCGCGTGACTCCGGGACGTGCTGCTCGATGCCCTTCTCGGCGTCGGTCTAGGCCCGCGCCTCATGCCCGGCTCCCTTGGCGACGGGCGCCCAGCCGGCCTCCTCGCGGGTCTTCCACCAGTCGCGGACCTCCTGGGCCATCACGTCCGCCGTGCGGATGTTGTTGAAGACGTGCGAGCTGTGGGCGCGCAGGTACGCCTCGCTCGGCTGCTGGTCGCGCCTGCGCTCGAAGTCCCCGCGGTCCATGCCGCGCTGGATGGCGCGGACGCGGCGGGCGTTCAGCGGGCAGACCACGCACACGATCTCGTCCGCCAGGTCGAAGGAGCCGCGCATGCGGTCGAGCAGCGGGACCTCCACCACCACGACGCGCTCGGCGGGCGCGGGCTCGCCGTTCTTCTCGGCCTCGGCGCGCGCGGCGTCCTCCTCCGCACGCAGCTCGGCGATGCGGGCGCGCAGCAGCTCGTCGATGAGCGGCAGCTCGATCTCCTCGAGCGTGACCGAGCGCTCCATGCTCGAGAAGGCGCGCGCCGCGAGCAGGCGGCGGTTCACGGTGCCGTCCGGGCGCACGACGTCGTCCCCGAACTCGCGGCGGATGTCCGGCAGGATGCGCGACCCGGGGGCGAGCGCCTGCCTCGAGAGGTCGTCGAGGTCGATGAGCGTGGCCCCGCACTCGCGCATGGTGCGGGCTATGGTCGACTTGCCCGAGGCGATGCCCCCGGCCAGATAGATGACGTGCATGCGTCCCCCTCCGTCGGCGATTGATCGAGGGATATCTTCGCATGCGCGCGCTTGCGCATGGCCCGCCAACGAGAAAAACCCGCCCATCTCCAGAGGGTGCCGGAACCTGTCCCCCTGTCAGGTCCCGGCGCGGCCGTCACGCCTCGGTCGAAGGGCCCGCCGGGCCGCGATACTCGGCGCTCCCGAGGCCGATGACGAGGTACGCGATCGAGGGAATGAGCACGAGGGCGACGGTGAGCCCCATGCCCCGCCCGAAGGCTCCCGAGACCCGGTAGGCGAGCACGCAGCCCGCCGCGAACGCCGCCACGCCGACCAGCGCCTCAAGCCAGACGAACGAGTCTGGCAGCCAGTTCTGCGCGATGACGTTCAGGATCTCGAGGGCGACCACGCAGACGCCGAGCGCACGGTCTCCCGACGCCCCCATGCAGATCTGCCAGTCCGCATAGAACGGGATGAGCGCCGCCCAACCCGGCCGCCCCATCTTGCCGAGCGTCATCCACTTGCCCATGACGACGCAGATGACGAGCAGGACGAGCACGATCGGGGCAAAGAACGTCCAGCCGAGCAGCAAGGCGATGAGCGCGGTGTCCATGGCCCCTCCTCACGTACGCGCAATCACAGGTATGGGCGCATCGGTTATGCCGGGCCCCTCCTGGCAAGCGTCGCCGCCAGCGCGATGACGACCCCACACACGATTCCCAGAACGCCAGAGAGCACGAGCGTGCCCACGCACCCCAGCGCGAGGCCGGCCGCCATGAGCGCCGCGCCGAGGGCAACGAGCGCCAGGCCGCAATTGCGATGCCGCCTGGCCATTCCCAGCGCCGCGTCCTTCTCGTCTCGCTCCCAGAGCAGGCGCGAGCGCACCATGACCTGACACACCTCCAGGGCGCAGCACAGCGTCACGACCACGAAGAGGCGGAGGGTACGAAGGGCCTCGCCTGAGACGAGTTCGCCTCCCCACATGATTCCCGAGGGTTCGGGCGCGAGGGCGCCCAGGACGGACACGGCCACCTCGCACGCGAGATACACCACCGTCAGGACCAGAAGGACGATGCTGGCGACCGCCCAACGCTGCATCGTGGAGAAGCGCACCTCGTAGTGCTTCCCCGACGCCTCCTCCATGGCAGACGAGAACAGCATGGCATCCCCCCTCGCCGAGCACCGCCCATACAATTACTACCTTTTATGCCCAATCTGACCGGCAAGGCCGGGAGGGCGGCGCGCGCGGAACCGAGCGGCGCGCTTTTCTCGGCAGACGAGGGCACTCGCCTCATCGGCGCACGGCGCCGCCCGCCACGCGCCACAGCTCCGCGCGCGGGAACCACGCGAGCTCGCGCTCGTCGTGCGTGACCCAGAAGACGGTGCGGCCGGCCATCTCCGGCAGCAGGAACGCCATCACGCGCGCAACCGTCGCGTCGTCCATGCCCTTGAGCGGCTCGTCGAAGAAGAGCGCGTCGGCGTCCGCGAGCGCGCAGCGCAGGATGGCCACGCGCCGGCGCTGCCCGCCGGAGAGCTCGCGCACGGGACGCGCGTCCGCGGGCAGGCCCACCGCCTCAAGCGCCGCGCGCTCCCGGGCGAGAAACGCCTCGAGCTCGGCACCGCGCATCCTGCCGTGCGGCGCGCGGACGTTCGCCGTGGCCGTGAGGCTGTCCAGCAGCCGGTCCTCCTGGAACGTGGCGGCAAGGCGCGCTCCCGCCGGCCGCTCCACGGCGCCCGCGTCCGGCTCCGCGAGCCCCATCAGGAGGCGCAGGAGCGTGGTCTTGCCCGCTCCCGATGGCCCCATGAGCACGTGCGCCCGGGCGGGCGCGAACTCCGCCATGACGCCCGAGAGGACGCCCAGCTCGCCGTACGCCTTGGTGACGCCGCGCAATGCGAACCCGCCCGTCATGGCCTCGCCTCCCAGCGCGCCTGCGCCGCGGCCATCCCGCGGACGACGGCCCACTCCACGAGCGCGGAGAGCGCCACGATGGCGACGGTCCACGCGAAGAGGCTCGGCGTGTCGAGATAGACCTTGGCGTCGTAGAGGTGCTCGCCGATGGTGAAGTCCGGAAGGCCGATGACCTCGGCCGCGATGCCCGCCTTCCACGAGAGCCCGAGCCCGAGCGAGATGGCGGCGCGCACGTACGGCAGCACCTGCGGGGCGTAGACGAGCCGCACGCGCTCCCAGCCGCGGATGCCAAAGACCTCGGCCATCTCGACGAGGTCGTGGTCCGTCTGCTCGATGCCCTCGAGCACGTTGGTGTAGGCGACCGGCAGCGCCATGAGGAAGGCGATCACGACGGAGAGCTCGCGCGAGGAGACCCAGAGCAGCACGAGGATGACGAAGGACGCCACCGGCACCGCCTTCACGGCGCCCATCACGGGGGCGACGAGCTCGCGCACGGCGCGCCAGCGGCTCGCGAGCGCGGCGAGCGCCACGCCGAGGGCGAGCGCCGCCAGAAAGCCGAGGGCGATCCGCCCGAAGGAGAGCGCCACCGACGCCCAGAACTCCCCCGTCGCCACGAGCTCGGCGAGGCGGGCGAGGACCTGCGAGGGGCCCACGAGGATGATCTTGAGGTCGATGGCGCGCGCCGCGAGCTCCCAGGCCACGAGCCAGAAGGCCACCGCGGCGAGGCGGGCGGCCCACGCGCGGAGCCGCCCGCCCCCCTGGGGCCCGAGGTTCTTCTCGCCCCGCATCAGGCGCTACGCGCCGTAGTAGAAGTCGTCGCCGGGGACGGCGCCGCCCACGGCCTCGGGGTTCTGGTCCGCGAGGACCTGAAGGTAGCCGGAGAGCCGCTCCTTCATCTCCTCCCCCGTGACACAGACGATGTTGCACTCGGGGATGGCCTTCTTGGCCACCTGCGCGGGCACGATGTCGTAGGAGCCCACGAGCTCCGCGGCCTCGTCCACGTTCTCGTTCACGAAGTCGACGGACTCCGCGTAGTGCGCGAGGAAGGCGTCCACGGCCGCGGGGTTGGCGTCCGCGAACTCGGAGCGCACGATGGCCACGCCCGTGACCATGGAGCTCCGCTCGTCGCCGGTCTGGACGCGGTCCCACTCCTCGGTGAGGTCGAGCGCCACGCGGATCTGGTCGTTCTGGGCCTGCGCCGTGGTGACGAAGGGCTGCGGCAGCAGCGCCACCGCGTCTCCCGAGGAGGCGGCGAGCGCTGCCACGCACTCGGCGTGCTCGCTCTTCCACTCGATGGTCACGTCCTCGCCCACGGCAAGGCCGTTCTTCTCGAGCACGTACGCGAGGCCGTACTCGGTCGTGGACCCCTTGCCCGAGGAGAGGATCGTCTTGCCGCGCAGGTCCTCCACGCTGTGGACGGCGTCGCCGAGCTCGCAGATGTAGAGCACGCCGAGGGTGTTGATGGCGATGGCGCGCACGCCGCCGTCGTTCTTGTTGTAGAGCGTGGCCGCCAGGTTGGCGGGCACGGCGGCGATGTCCACCTCGCCCTTGGCGATGAGCGGCGTGACCTCGTCCGGCGAGGCCATGATCTGGAACGTGTAGTCGTTGTCGGCCGCGTTGCCGGCCTCGGCCTCGCTCATGAAGCGCACGAGCCCCATGGCCGTGGGGCCCTTGAGGGCCACGGCGCGCACCGCGACGGGCTCGGCGGGCTCCTGCGGCTCTTCCTCGGCCGCGGGCTCGCTTTCCGCCGGGGCCCCGCCGCCGCACGCGGCCAGGGCGAGCGTCATCGCGCCCGCACCCGCGACCTGCAGAAACGTCCTTCTGTTGAGCATGAGAGAACCTCCCCTTCCATGGTTGCACCAAGCAACGATAGCACGGGGAGGTTCCGCGGGCGCGTCCCTTTGGGCAAGCGGCACGAAGGACGGGCGTGCCGAGCGCGGCCCCCTACGACTTGACCTCGAACTTGGTCCCGCACCTGGGGCAGGTGACGCGGAGCTTGCCCTTGCCGCGCGGCACGCGGACCCTCTGCTTGCACGAGCTGCAGCGGGCGTGCTTGTAGGACCTGAGCTCCGCCCAGGCGGCGCGGGGGTTCTGGACCCAGGGGCGCGCGGGGCCGAGCGCGTTCAGGAACGCCTCGTTCTCTCGCGCGCGGCTGCCGAGGTTCTTGGACTGGATGCGGAACATCGCGTAGACGATGAGCGCGAGCGCCACCCAGCCGAGCCACGACGTGCGCGCGAAGAGGTTCACGACCACCACCACGATCGCCACGTTGACGCAGAAGGTGGCGAGGTCGTCCGGCCCCTGCCGTCCCCTCAGCCAGTCCGCGAGCTTGCGCTGCCAGTCACCTGATGCCATCTCTCCCCCTTGGTCGCATATCAACCCTTTGCTGATACCCATTCCTGGCCGTCTCTACACACGGCGGCAGGCGGCGCCCCCTCCGGGTACGTACGCGCCCCTTCCGGATACGTACGCCCACACGCCCCCCAAGTTCTTATCGACACGAGAGAGCCCCAGGTCAGAGGCCCGGGGCTCTCGCATCAACATGTGAAGTTCGTACGTACCCGGAGACGGAGTGTACGTACCCGGAGGGGATGCGTACGTACCCGGAGGGGATGCGTACGTACCCGGAAACGGGGCCTCCGCCCCAGGGCCCGGCGAGAAGGACCTAGCGGCCCTCGCCCATCACGTAGGCGCGCGCCAGGCGCTCGGTCTCAACGAGCGCGTCGACGTGGCAGCGCTCGCGGCCGTGGGTGTTGAGGCACGCCATGCCGAAGGCGCCGCTGCGCAGGTCGTTGCTGTGGGTGTAGGCGCCGTTGGCGTCCGTGGAGTAGTGGAAGCAGACCTGCGTGGTCCAGCGGCCCTCGGTGCAGGCCGCGCCCGCGCAGGCGATCAGCGTGTTGGTGAGGTCCCAGTCGTAGGGGCCCTTGGCGTCGGAGCAGATGACGGCCACGGAGTGCTCGTCGGTGCCCGCGTAGTCGGGGCCGATGAGCGTGATGTCCACGGCCACGTACTCGGAGACCTCGGCCGGCACCCAGGACGCGCCGTGGCCGATCTCCTCGTAGATGGGGAAGGCGAAGAGCGTGTCGTACGCGGGCTTCTCGCCAGTCTCCTTGAGCCAGCGAAGGACGTCGAGAAGGACGGCGACGCTGCCCTTGTCGTCGATGTGGCGGCTCACGATGTAGCCGTTGTCGAAGGCCTCGAAGTGCGGGTCGATGCCGATCATGGCGCCCTCGGTCACGCCGAGCGCGCGGGCGTCCTCCGGGCTCTTGACGTCGGCGATCAGGCTCACGGACATGGTGTCCTCGGTGCGCGCGTCGGTCTTGGCCTCGGCCCACACGTGGACGGAGTGGTGGTTGCAGATGACCTGACCGGCCACCGTGCGGCCGTCGCGGCAGTGGACGAGGCAGGTCTCGCCCTCGATGCTCGCGTAGTTGATGCCGCCGAGCTGGCGGACGCGAAGGGTGCCGTCATCGTTGAAGCCGCGCACCACGAGGCCGATGGTGTCGAGGTGGGCGCCGATGCACACGGTCTTCTCGCCGCTCTTTCCGGGCACGCGGACGTAGGCCGTGGCCTTGTTGTCGACGATCATCTCGTAGCCCAGGTCGGCGAGCGTGTCGCGCAGCCATGCGTGGACCTCGGGGTAGTAGCCCACGGGGCTCTCCACCTCGACGCACTCGTGGAGGGTGTCGATCAGGTACTGGGGGTCGATCTGGTGGCTCAAGGCTCCTCCTTCGTCGTGGCGGGCGCGGGCCCGCCCTTCCCTTCTCGTCGCGCTATTCTACGCCTGCGGGCGCGCATAGAGCGCCACGAGCTCCTGCAGCACGTCCACCATGCGCTCGAGCTCGCGCACCGGCACGAACTCGCGCACGCCGTGGGCGTTGTAGTAGCCCGCGGAGAGGTTCGCGCACGGGAAGCCGCGGAAGGAGAGCTGCGAGCCGTCGGTGCCGCCGCGCATGGGCACGCAGAACATCTCCTGCCCCGCCGCGGCGTACGCCGTGCGGGCGTTCTCGATGAGGTGCGCGTACTCCGGGCGGCAGATAACCTCGGCGAGGTTGCGGTACTGGTCCTTGAACTCCACGGAGACGACGTCGGCGCCCATCTGCGCGTTCACGAGGGCCGCAGCGTCGCGCATGATCTTCTCGCGCCGCTCCACCTGCGCCCAGTCGTGGTCGCGGATGATGTAGTCCGAGGAGGCCTCCTCGCAGGAGCCCTCGATGCGCTCGAGGTAGAAGAAGCCGTCGTAGCCCTCGGTGAACTCCGGGCGCTCGGCGGCGGGCAGGAGCTGGTGGAAGCGGACGAGCGCCTCGGAGGCGTTGACCATCTTGCCCTTGGCGGTGCCGGTGTGGACGGAGACGCCGTGCGCGCGGACGAAGGCCTCCACGGCGTTGAAGGTCTCGTAGCAGAACTCGCCGAAGGGGCCGCCGTCGATGGTGTAGCCGTACGCCGCGCCGAAGGCGTCGAGGTCGAGGAGCGCCGCGCCGTGGCCGATCTCCTCGTCCGGCACGAAGGCGAGCGCGAGGCGCGGGTGCGGGAGCGCCGGGTCCTCCCTCAGGCGGGCGAGAAGGGCCACGCACTCGGCCACGCCGGCCTTGTCGTCCCCGCCGAGAAGCGACGTGCCGTCCGTGACCACGAGCTCCTCCCCCGCCATGCGCTCGAGCTCGGGGTTCATCTGGGGGCTCAGGGTCACGGGGCGGCCGTCGCGCCCGGTGCCCAGGGCGAGCTCGCCGCCCTCGTAGCGCACGACGCGCGGGCGCACCGGGTCGCCCCAGGACTGCCAGGCGGTGTCCAGGTGGCAGCAGAGGCCGAGCGTGGGCAGGCCCTCGGCGCCGGCGCTCGCGGGCCAGTGGGCCGTCACGTAGGCGTGCTCGTCAACGGTCACGTCCTCGGCGCCGAGCGCGCGCAGGTCCGCGGCCACGACCTCGGCAATCTTGAACTGGGACTCGGTCGACGGCACGTGGTCGGCGGTCAGGGGGTTGGACTGCGAGGGAACCTCGCAGTAGCGGATGAAGCGGTCGAGCACGTCAGACATGGCTGGCTCCAATCGACGATGCGTCCTTTGGTCTATCGGACCTCGGCTTATCGGTCCGAGCGCGATTCTCCCACAAAGGCCCCTACAGATGAGTGACAGGTTTCGAACGGATGAGGCCCCCTGGGGCGCCCCGTCCGTCCAAAACCTGTCACTCGAGCGTGCCAAATAAACCTGACGCCAGTGGCGCGCCAAATAAACCTGACGCCAGTGGCGCGGTGGCGCGGTGGCGCGGGGCGCGGCTACTTGGCGGAGAGGGCCGCCTCCGCCTCGGCGAGGGCGGCGGCCATGACGGGCTGGCGCTCCTCGGCCGTGAGGCCCTCGTCAAAGAGGTGGCACGCGCAGCGGTGGCCGGGCGCGACCTCGTGCATCTCGGGCGCGCGCTCGCCGCAGACCCTCATGCACTGCGGGCAGCGCGTGTGGAAGACGCAGCCCTGGGGCGGGTTGGTGGGGCTGGGGACGTCGCCCTCGAGGATCTTCTTGTCCTGGATGCGCTCGTGGCGTATGCGCGGGATGACGTCCAGCAGCGCCTTGGTGTAGGGGTGCAGCGGGTTGTCGAAGAGCTCCTCCTTGCTGGCGAGCTCCATCGTGTGGCCGAGGTACATGACCATCACGGTGTCGGAGATGTGCTTCACCACCGAGAGGTCGTGGCTGATGAAGATGTAGGAGAGGCCGAACTTCTCCTGTAGCTCCTCCAGCAGGTTGATGACCTTGGCCTGGACCGAGACGTCGAGCGCCGAGACCGGCTCGTCGCAGACCACGACCTCGGGCTTCAGCACGATGGCGCGCGCGATGCCGATGCGCTGGCGCTGGCCGCCGGAGAACTCGTGCGGGTAGCGGTACTTGTACGCGAGGTCCAGGCCCACGGCCTTCATGATCTGCTCGACGCGGGCGTCGCGCTCGGCGCGCGTCTTGTAGGTCTTGGCGATGTCGATCGGCTCGGCGATGATGTCGGCCACCGTCATGCGCGGGTTGAGGGAGGAGTACGGGTCCTGGAAGATGAGCTTCATCTTCTGGCGGGCGCGCGTGAGCTCGTCGCCCTTGAGCGCGGTGAAGTCCTCGCCGTCGAGCGTGACCGTGCCCTCGGTGGGCTCGGTCAGGCGCAGGACGCACTTGCCCGTGGTGGACTTGCCGCAGCCGGACTCGCCCACGATGGCGAAGGTCTCGCCGCGGTGCACCTCGAAGGAGACGTCCTCGAGCGCGTGCACGTAGGCGCCGGTCCTGCCGAAGACGCCCTTCTTCACGGGATAGCGCTTGGTGAGGTGCTCGACCTTGAGCACGACGTCCGTCATGTCGGCGTTTCTGCCCACGCTACTCACCCCACTTCTCTGAGTCGAACATCCAGCAGGCCACGGTGTGGTTCTCGTTGCCGTCGAGCGGCGCCACGTGCGGGCACTCCCTGCGGCAGACGTCCTTGGCGTACGGGCACCTCGGGTGGAAGGGGCAGCCCGAGGGCAGCTCGTCGAGCATGGGGACGTTGCCCGGGATGGCGTAGAGCTTCTCCACCGCGTCGTCGAGCGACGGGATGGAGTTGATGAGGCCAATCGAGTACGGGTGCTTGGGGTTGGTGAAGAGCTCGGAGGCGAGCGTGTACTCCACGAGGTGACCCGCGTACATGACGGCCACCCAGTCGGCCATCTCCGAGACGACGCCCATGTCGTGCGTGATGAGCATGACCGCCGTGCCCAGCTCCTCGCGCATGCGGTCGATGAGCTGGAGGATCTGCGCCTGGATGGTCACGTCGAGCGCCGTGGTGGGCTCGTCGCAGATGAGCAGCGCCGGCTGGCAGGCAAGGGCCATGGCGATCATCACGCGCTGGCGCATGCCGCCGGAGAGCTCGTGCGGGTAGCTCTTGAAGACCTTCTCCGGCGCGGGGATGCCCACGAGCTTGATCATCTCCAGGGCGCGCGCGTCGGCGTCCTTCTTGGGCATCTTGGGGTTGTGCACGAGGATGCCCTCGCGGATCTGGCGCCCCGCCGTCATGACGGGGTTGAGCGAGGTCATGGGCTCCTGGAAGATCATGCCGATCTTGCTGCCGCGGTAGGTGCGCATCTCGTCGCGCGTGAGCGCCGCAAGGTCAGCCCCCTCGAGCAGGATCTTGCCGCCCACGATCTTGGCCGGCGGCTGGGGCAGAAGGCCCATGATGGAAAGCGCGGTCATGGACTTGCCGCAGCCCGACTCGCCCACCACGGCGAGCGTCTCGCCGCGGCGCATGACGAAGGACAGGTTGCGGATTGCGGGCAGCGCCCCGTCCTCGGTGAACAGCGTCACCGAGAGGTCCTGAACGTCGAGAAGGACCTCGGCGCGGGCGGCCTGATCGAGCGCCTGCTCGGTGACCTCCTCCGCGACGTCGCGAAGCTCGGCGTTGACCGAGACGTTGGTCTCTGACATGGATCCTCCCCTCCTAGGAGCGCATCTTCGGGTCGAGGGCGTCGCGCAGGGCGTCGCCGAGCAGGTTGAATGCCATGACCGTGATGATGATGGCGATGCCCGGGATGACGCTGTAGTACGTGCTCGACTGGATGTAGGGCTGGGCGGCGTTGATCATCTGGCCCCAGCTCGACATCGGCGGCTGGACGCCGAGGCCGAGGAAGGAGAGCGAGGCCTCGGACATGATGGCCGAGGGGATGCCGAGCGTGGTGGTGACGATCAGCGTGGAGACGCAGTTGGGCAGCAGGTGCTTCATGATGATGCGCCAGCTCTTGCCGCCCGAGAGGATGCAGCTCTGGATGTACTCGGAGCCCTTGAGGCGCATGACGTCGCCGCGCACGAGGCGCGCCGTGGACGCCCAGCCCAGAAGGCCGAGCGCGACGTACAGGTTCACGAGGCCCGGCCCCAGCGCGTACATGACGACGATGGCGAAGAGCAGGAACGGGAAGCTCGAGAAGACCTGGATCACGAAGGAGATGACCGCGTCGACCTTGCCGCCGAAGTAGCCGGCGCACACGCCCGCGAGAAAGCCGATGACGAGGGCGATGGCCTGCGAGACCACGCCCACGGAGAGCGAGACGCGGCAGCCGTATATGACGCGGGAGAGGATGTCGCGGCCGAACTCGTCGGTGCCGAAGGGGTGCGCGGCCGAGGGGGCCTGGAGCATGTTGGCGAGCTCCTGGACGTCCGGGTCATAGGGCGCGAGCACCGGCGCCAGGATCGCCACGAGGGCGAGAAGGACGACGACGCCGAGGCAGAAGACGCCGACCTTGTTCTTCTTGAAGATGTTCCAGCTCACGGCCCAGTAGCTCGAGGCGCGGCGCTTGACGGGGCCGTCGTCCTCGGGGCTGCCGGTGGGGACCTGGGCCTCGGAGGCGCGCTCGGCGACGTCCATGGCCTTCTGGACCTTGGGGCTGTTCTTGTCGCTCGTGAGGAGAGCCATTACTCAGCCGCCTCCTTCCCGAGTCGGATGCGCGGGTCGACGACCGCGTACAGGATGTCCACGATGAGGTAGACGGCCACGCAGATGACCGCGATGTACATGACGCCGCCCTGGATGAGGGGCAGGTCGCGGGAGTTGATCGCGTCGAGCAGGAGCTTGCCCATGCCCGGCATCATGAAGATCGACTCGATGAGGATCGAGCCCGTGAGGATCTCGCCGAGCTGGGTGCCCGCGATGGTGATGATGGGGATGAGCGCGTTCCTCAGGCCGTGGGCGATGATGACCGTCCACTTTCGGACGCCCTTGGCCTCGGCGGTGCGCATGAAGTCCTGCGAGAGGACGTCGAGCATGCTCGTGCGCGTGACGCGGGCGATCGAGGCGGCGTAGCGCACACCGAGCGCGATCACCGGCAGCACGAAGGCCTGCCAGGTCTTGATGCCGGAGAGCGGGAACCACTTGAGCGTGAGCGCGAAGACGATCTGGAAGATCACGGCAACCCAGAAGACCGGGGCGGAGATGCCCAGGATCGAGAGGGCCATGAGGGCGCGGTCGATCCACTTGCCGTGGTTGACGGCCGCGATGACGCCGATGAGGAGCCCGAGCGCGAGCGCGAACACGTAGGCGAGGCCGGCGAGGCGGGCCGTGGTGAGGAAGGCCTGGCCCATGAGGGTCACGACGGGCTTGCTCTGCGTGTACGAGGTGCCGAAATCACCCTGCAGCATGTTGGTGAGCCAGCGCGCGTACTGCACCTCGACGGGGTCGTTCAGGCCCATCTGCTCGCGGATGCGCTCGACCGTCGCGTCGTCGGCCATCTCGCCCACCATGATGCGCACCGGGTCGCCCGGCACGATGTTCAGGACGAAGAACGTGATGGCGGAGATGGCGAAGACCACGCCGATCGCCAGCAGGACCCTCTTGATGAGAAAGCTTCTCACCGCCTGCTCCTTTCTTCTCGCTCGGGCGCGCCGCCCCCTCTCCTGCCGGATGCGCGCGCCGCAACGTGGGGCGCCCCGGCACGCAGGAGAGCCGTGCCGGGGTGCCCTCTCTCAGGACGTCGACTAGGCCGAGTAGTTCGGGTCGGACGTGTCGATGTCGATGTCGAACATGTGGTAGATCAGGTTGCCGACCTTGGCGTTCTTGACGTAGGACTTGGCGACGAAGGAGTTCTTCGGCCAGTACAGCGGAATCGTCGCAAAGTCGACGCGGGTGACCAGGTTGTCGGCCTGCTTGTAGAGGTCGGCGCGGACGTCCTGGTCCTGCTCCTGGCGCGCCTCGGTGACGAGCTGGTCGAACTCGGGGCTGTTGTAGAACGAGGACTTGCCCTTGGCGTTGTCGGAGAGGAAGTACGTGTAGAGGTGGTTGTCGCCGTCGGCATAGAGCGGGAACCAGCCCACGGCCGTGATCTGGCAGTTGCCGTCGGCCCAGTCGGAGGACCAGACGCCGTTGTCCTCGATGGTGAGCTTGAGGTCGACGCCAATCTCCTTCCAGTAGCTCTGGACGACGGTCATGTACGTCTCGTAGAGGTTTGCGCGGATCTTGGCCTCGAGCTGAAGGCCCTCGGCGCCGGCCTCCTTGATGAGCTCCTTGGCGCGCTCGGGGTCATACGGGATCTCGGCGTCGGAGTCGTGGCCCGGGGTCTGCGGGGCGAGCCAGCCCATGGCGGGCGTGCCGGCGCCGGCGAGGACGGTGTCCACGAGGGCCTGGCGGTCGATGGAGATGGAGAGCGCCTCGCGGACGCGCGGGTCGGTGAGGCCCATGTCGTCACGCAGGTTGAGGTTCACGAAGTGCACGCCGAGCGTCTCGTAGAGCGTGATCTGGTCCTTGACGTCCGGGTCCTCCTGGTACTGCTTGAGCAGCGTGGCCTCGAGGTCGCACCAGTCGATGTCGCCGTTCTTGAAGGCGAGGAGCTTGGTGTTGTTGTCGTCGTAGTAGATGATGTGGACCTCGTCGAGGGCGGGCTCGCCGTCGTGGTACTCGGCGAACTTCTCCATGACGACCTCGGTGGTGTCGTCGTTGGAGACGATCTTGTACTTGCCGGTGCCCACGCAGTCGGTGCCCCAGCCCCACTTGCGGCCCTCGGACTCGACCTTCTCGACGGCGGCCTGCGGGAAGATGTCCGCGTAGTTGATGCCGAGGTTGTTGATGAAGGAGACCATCGGGTACTCGAGGACGAAGGTGAAGTGGGTGTCGTCCTCGACGGTCAGGCCCTCGAGCTCGGTGGCCTCGCCGTTGAGCATGGCCTTGGCGCCCTTGATCATGTCATACATGTAGGTGGACTTGGCCGCGGTCTCGGGCTTGAACATGCGCTCGAAGGAGAACTTGACGTCGTTGGCCGTGAGCGTGGAGCCGTCGTGGCACGTGATGCCCTCCTTGAGGGTGCAGTGCAGGGTCACGCCGTCATCCTCGAACGTGGGGATCTCGGTGAGCAGGCACGGGACGAGCTCGTTGTCCTCGGTCCAGCGCAGCGGGGCCTCGAAGATGCAGTCGGCAACCGAGGAGGAGCCGGAGTTCGTGGAAATCTGCATGTCCAGGCCGAGCTTGGGGTTGGACTGGCCGAAGCGCAGGATCTTCTTGACGGAGCCGTCCTCGTTGGTGGCGGGGGCCTCCTCCCCGCCGCATCCGGCGAGGGCCGCGGTGGCGGTGGCGGCACCCGCGAGGGCAGCGCCCTTCACGAAGCCGCGACGGGTGATCTTGTCGCTCATTGACATTCCTCCCTTGGTTACGTGGCGCGCCTTCCTCCGGCGCGCGGCATCTTCATTATGGGAGGCCAACTGTCAGTCCCTTGAAACCTTAACGTACGATTTACTTTGCTAAAGTCCTCTCGGCTTCCCCTCCCTTGAGCCCGGCCGGCCGTTGTCCCATCCGGGGTTGCGGCAATCCTGTCGACTTTGGCGTTGCCCAATCTGGGGTCGTGGCAGCAATCGGGCTGCCATAACCCCCAATCCCGCAACAGGGCGAGAAGAACGCCCAGTTGACGTCCCTCTCCGATTGCCACGACCCCCAATGCGACAACGCGGCCTGCCCGGAAATTGCCGCGACCCCCAATTCCGCAGCGCGCGGAGGCCAGCTCGCCCCCCCGACCGAAAAAAGGGCCGCCCCGTGGGGCGGCCCTTGCTGAGGCTCCGTGAGAGAGGCGCTACTCGGCGTCCTCGTCCTTCTCGGCAGGCTTGTCGCTCTCGGGGAGCGGCTTGACCTCGACCTCGGTGCCGAGGGTCTCGGCCGCGGCCTTCATGGAGAGGGAGATGCGACGACGGTCGAGGTCGATCTCCATGACCTTCACCTGGACGGTGTCGCCCACGGTGCAGACCTGGGACGGCTGGTCGACATGCTGCTTGGCCATCTCGGAGATGTGCACGAGGCCCTCCACGCCCTCGCCGAGGTCGACGAACGCGCCGAAGGTGACGAGCTTGGTGACGGTGCCCTCGACGATGGCGTCGACCGGGTACTTCTTGACGAGGGAGCGCCAGGGGTCCTCGGTGGTCTGCTTGAGGCCGAGGGAGATGCGCTCGCGGTTGAGGTCGACGTCGAGAACCTGGACCTCGACCTCCTGGCCGACCTTGACGACCTCGGAGGGGTGGTTGACGTGGTTCCAGGAGAGCTCGGAGATGTGCACGAGGCCGTCGATGCCGCCGAGGTCGACGAAGGCGCCGAAGTCGACGATCGAGGAGACGGTGCCCTTGAGGCGCATGCCGACCTGCAGCTTGGAGAGGATCTCCTGGCGCTCGGCCTTGCGGGCCTCCTCGAGGACGACGCGGCGGGAGAGGACGACGTTGTTGCGGTTGCGGTCCATCTCGATGACGCGGGCCTCGATTCGGGTGCCGAGGTAGGCGTTGAGGTCCTTGACGCGACGGAGGTCGACGAGGGAGGCGGGCAGGAAGCCGCGCAGGCCGATGTCGAGGATCAGGCCGCCCTTGACGACCTCAATGACCTCGCCCTCGACGGTCTCGCCGGAGTTGAACTTCTCCTCGACGGCGTTCCAGGCGCGCTCGTACTCGGCACGCTTCTTGGACAGGACGAGACGGCCCTCCTTGTCCTCCTTCTGGAGAACGAGCGCCTCGATCTCGTCACCCATGGCGACGACCTCGGCCGGGTTGATGTCCTTGCGGATGGAGAGCTCGCGGGACGGGATGACGCCCTCGGACTTGTAGCCGATGTCAAGCAGAACCTCATCGCGCTCGATCTTGACGACGGTGCCGGTGACAAGATCGCCCTCATCGAAGTCGGTCACGGTGCCGTCGATGAGGTTGTTCATCTCCTCGTCTGAGATGTCATCCAGGGAGAAGATGGACGAGTTCTGAATCTCACTCAAAGGTGGACCCCTTTCGAACAACGGGGCCCCGGTCGTCATGGTCGCTGCCTGCAGTGCCTAGAATCGTGGCGTCTACGTGGAAACTTACATGCTCTCGGGGGCCGACAGATACGGTTGTGCGGGCCCCTGTGCCCACACGTGGACTAGAGTAGCGTTATGTGAGTGTGTATTTCAAGCGGAACTCTTGGGTATCTAGTAATTTTCTTACAGGAAATCTGCGGGGACGTCGCGCGCGCCCGAGGCGACGCAACGTCCCCTGACGCGACCAGGGAGGCCACCGTGATACGAGCCGTGCTCTTCGACCTCGACGACACGCTGCTGCGCCTCAACCTCACGGCCTTCGTGGCGCGCTACGTCGCCGGCGCCTCTCGGCTGCTCGCCGAGGCCGCGCGCACGAGCCCGGCCGCCCTCGGGGTCCCCTTCGTGCGGAGCCTGCTCGCCATCGACTCGCAGGACCGGCAGGACTCGCTCACCAACGAGCAGCTCTTCAACCAGACGTTCCAGGCGGCCTCGGGCATCCCGCTCGACGACCCCGTCATCCACGACCTCATCGACTGCTACGAGCGCGAGGTCGTCCCCGGCTACGCGCGCGGCATCGTGGCGGCGCGCCCCGTCGAGGGCGCGCGCGAGGCTATCGACGCCGTCTGGTCCGAGGGCCTCGTCTGCGCGCTCGCCACCAACCCCACGTTCTCCCTCGCCTGCGACCGCGCCCGGATGGAGTGGGCGGGCGTCCACGTGGACGACTTCGCCCTCGTCTCCACCATCTCGAACTCCACGCGCTGCAAGCCGAGCGCCCGCTACTACCAGGAGTTCGCCAACCTCCTGGGCGTTCGTCTCGAGGAGTGCCTCATGGTCGGCAACGACGCCGTGCGCGACCTGCCGCGCGCCGACTGCGGCCTGCGCACCGCCTACGTGGGCCACGCCCGGCCCAAGCGCGCCGTCTGGCGCGGCTCCATGGCCGAGCTCGCCCGCGAGCTGCCGGGCCTGGTCCGCCGACTCAACGAGGCCGACGCGCGCAAGGCGCGCTGAGGCGGGGCGCCCGGGGCCGTTTTGGCGCCGCCCTAGAAGACCGGGGTGTACATATCCCCCTCCGGCTCAGACAAAGGGACAGTTGCGAGAATAGGTGAGGGGTAGATATGTACACCCCGGTCTTTTACCCATGCCACCTCGGCGCCAGAAGTCCCGCCTCATGGGGTGGCCGCCCCTCCCCCGTGGCCGGATAATCCCCCTTTTGCCGGGAACTCTCCCTGGTTGGGCGCAACCTTTGATGCGCCACAAGCCCCACGGGGCGAGAAGAACCGTCACGCTCCCGAATCCGCCCCTTTCCACGGCGGTTGGGCCGCCGCGGGCGCCGCCACAGAAACGCCGCCCCGCACGACCGCGGGGGTCGGGCGGGGCGGCGACGGGAGGTTCTTCTCGCCAGGCGGGCTGGCCGGGGCGCTACACCCAGAAGAGCATCTGGTTGTAGGTGGGCACGGGCCAGTAGTCCTCGCCGCAGACCTTCTCCATGGCGTCCACGCACTCGCGCAGGTGCGCCATGGAGGGCAGGACGTTGTCGCGGTAGGCGAAGCACTGCTCGAGCGGGTCTGCCACCTCGCGGGCGGAGGCGTTGTTGGCCTCGAGGTCGGCCGCGGCCTCGTGGATGGCGGAGATGCCGTCCGTGAGCGTGCGCACGAGCTCCTTCTCGACCGGGCTCTCGATGCCGATCTCGGCCTTGGTGGCCACGGAGGTCGCGATGTCCCCCGAGTAGTCGAAGAGCGCCGGCAGGTAGAGGTGGCGCGCCATGTAGACCATGGTGTTGGCCTCGATGTTCAGGAGCTTGGCGTACTGCTCGGCCTTGGAGACGTAGCGGGCGTGGAGCTCGGCCTCGTTCAGGACGTGGTACTTGGCGTAGAAGGCCACGGTCTCGGGCGCGGTGATGCAGGAGAGGGTGTCCGGCGTGGTCTTGAGGTTGGGCAGCCCGCGGCGGGCGGCCTCGGCCTCCCACTCCTCGGAGTAGCCGTTGCCCTCGAAGAGCACGCGCTGGTGGTCGCGCAGGGTGTGGCGCACCCAGCGCATGGCGAGCGCGGTGAACTCGTCGCCCGTCTTGCCCTCGAGCTTGGTGGCGAAGCGGTCGCACTGCTCGGCCACCGCGGTGTTGAGGACCACGTTGGGGTCGGAGAGGTTCTGCTGGCTGCCGCACATGCGGAACTCGAACTTGTTGCCCGTGAAGGCGAAGGGCGAGGTGCGGTTGCGGTCAGTGGTGTCGCGCAGGAGGTCGGGCAGCGCGGGGACGCCGAGGTCCATGCGCTCGGCCTCGTGGACCTCCGGCTCCTCCTTGTGGATGAGCGCCTCAACGATCTCGTGGAGCTGGTCGCCGAGGAAGACCGAGATGATCGCCGGCGGCGCCTCGTTGGCGCCAAGTCGGTGGTCGTTGCCGGCGGAGGCGACGCTCATGCGCAGCAGGTCGGCGTGCTCGTCGACGGCGGCCACGAGCGCGGCCAGGAAGACGAGGAACTGCAGGTTCTCGCTCGGCACCTCGCCGGGCTCCAGGAGGTTCTTGCCATCGGCGCAGATGGACCAGTTGTTGTGCTTGCCCGAGCCGTTCACGTACTCGAAGGGCTTCTCGTGCTCGAGGCAGGCAAGGCCGTGGCGCGTGGCCAGGAGCTTGAGCTTCTCCATCGTGAGGAGGTTGTCGTCGATGGCGAGCGACCCCTGCTCGAAGATCGGCGCGAGCTCGTGCTGGCAGGGGGCGACCTCGTTGTGCTTGGTCTTGACCGGCACGCCGAGCTTCCAGAGCTCGTCGTCGACCTCCTTCATGAAGTCGTTGACCGTCGGGCGGATGGCGCCGAAGTAGTGCTCCTCGAGCTCCTGGCCCTTGACCGGCTCGCAGCCGAAGAGCGTGCGGCCGCAGTAGATGAGGTCAGGGCGCTTCTCGTAGTCCTCCTCCTTGATGAGGAAGTACTCCTGCTCGGGCCCGATCGTGGTGAAGACGCGCTTGGGCTCGCGGCCGAAGAGCGCGAGCACGCGCTTCGCCTGCTTCTCGAGGGCCACCTGCGAGCGCAGGAGCGGCGTCTTCTTGTCGAGCGCCTCGCCGTTGTAGGAGACGAATGCCGTGGGGATGCACAGGACCTCGTCCTTGATGAAGGCCGGGCTCGTGGGGTCCCACGCGGTGTAGCCGCGCGCCTCGAAGGTCGCGCGCAGGCCGCCGGAGGGGAAGGAGGACGCGTCCGGCTCGCCCTGGACGAGCTCCTTACCCGAGAAGGACATGAGGATCGTGCCGTCGTCGATGGGCGTGAGGAAGCTGTCGTGCTTCTCGGAGGTGATGCCCGTGAGCGGCTGGAACCAGTGGGCGAAGTGCGTGGCGCCCTTCTCGAGCGCCCACTCCTTCATCGCGTGCGCGACCTCGTTTGCGATGTCGAGGTCGAGCGGCTTGCCGTCGTCGATGACCTGGCGAAGCTCCTTGTACGTCGGCTTGGGAAGCCGCTCCTGCATCACGGCGTCCGTGAAGAGCAGGTTCCCGTACTCCTCTGTGACCTTGTCCTTGCCCATGTGCGCCCCTTTTCGTCGTCGGCGTTGTGGCTTACGGCGGAATACTCTAAGGGGTCATTATTTCACGACCGTTGCCCCCGCGTGAAGCTCGCGGTGACGTTTGGTTGCCGTCGTGGGGCGTCCCGGTAACGAACGGCCGTGCGGAGGGGGCAGCCGCCGTGCAAAGGGGACAGTCACTTTTGCACGGTGCTCGCGTGCAAAAGTGACTGTCCCCTTTGCACGGCGGCTGCCCCCTCCGCACGGCCCCCTCTGCACGGTCCTTCTCGCCCGTCACTTCTCCAGAAACCACTTCCAGGCCGGTACCACCCGCACGGTCCCGCCCGGCGTTGAGACCTCGTCCTCCTCGTCAAGCGTCACGAGCGTCGAAGTCGAAAGGCTCGTCTCGGCCATCGCCCGCTCCAGGTTGCCGACCTCGCTTCGATACTTTGTCGAACGGGCTCCGCCCTCCCCCGGCCGCGTTGCCCCGCTCTCAACGGCAACCTGCACCAGCTCGTACTCGGCCGCGAGCAGCGCGTCGCCAACCACGAAATCCACCTCCGGGCATGCGGGCGAGCTGTAGCGGGCAATGACCCGGTCGCGATCTCCAGCGTGACGCCGCTTGAGCCCCATGAAGACCGCGGTCTCCAGCCTCTGCCCCAGGTCGACGTGACTGGCGGGCGCCACGGCGAGCGAGAGTCCCTGGTCCACGGAGTACAGCTTGTAGGCCGCCTTGGGGTTGTCGGCAATCGAGCGCGAATAGTCCGCGAGCTTGAACGCCAGATGAGCGTCCTGGAAGTCGTCGAGCAGCGCATAGGCCGACTCACTCGATATGGAAACCCCGGCGCCGCGCATGGCGTTTACCTGCTTGTTCACCGAGAACTTCAGGCCCGTCGAGCGTAGCGCGGCGAGGGCGAGCCGCCGCCCCGCCCTGAACGACGCGTTCCCAAAGCGCTCGAGCACATCCTTGGTCACAATCTCGTCAGCATAGGCCTGCAAGAGCCGCACGCGGTCGATGGGGGTCATGCCCTGGACCGCGGGAAAGCCGCCGATGTCGAGATAGCTGAGAAATGCCTGAGAGAGCGCCGCCGCATCGCGCGTCGTGAAGATCTGGCCGGACGGAAGCGCGTCCCACCCGTGAAACGAGCAGAACTCGGCGAAGTCGAGCGGCCAAACCTCCGTTGCAAGCGAGCGGCCCCTCAGCCTGGTGGGGATGTCCAGAGAGAGCAGCTTCGAGGACGAGCCTGTGAGCACGAGCGTCACGTCGTTCTGCTCGGCGACGCGCCGCGCGAACGACGCCCAGTTGGGTATGTCCTGGATCTCGTCGAAGAAGAGGTAGCAGCCCCGAGCCGCTGCGGGGACGAGCGCGTAGTAGGCGTCCAGGACCCGCGACGCCGTGAGCTCGTCAAGCTCGCCCAAGCGGTCGTCGTCAAAGGGGAAGTACAGCATGAGCTCCCGCGGAACGCCCGAGCGCGCCAGGTCATCCATGAGCTGGAACAGGCGGAACGTCTTGCCGCAGCGCCGCACGCCGATGAGGGTTGTGATGATGTTGCGACGCGCGGGGGCGGGCAGCTCGCCAAGCGCGTCACGTCGGCGCACGTATGTCGGGAGCTCATAGGCAAGGTACTCCGCCACGAGCTGCTCATACATGGGATGCTCCAATCTTCTTCGGATTTCGGAGAAGATTGTACCTTAGCTTCTTCGGAATCCGAAGAAGTTTGGCGTGCGAGGGGGCCGTGCAGAGGGGGCAGCCGCCGTGCAAAGGGGACCGTGCAAAGGGGACAGTCACTTTTGCACGCGAACACCGTGCAAAAGTGACTGTCCCCTTTGCACGGTCCCCTTTGCACGGCGGCTGCCCCCTCTGCACGGCCCCCTCGCACGGCCTCCTCCGCACGGTCCTTCTCGCCTACAATGATGCGAGCCAACAGACGAGAGGACGCACATGCCAGACGCCACCCGCACCATCGCCGTCATCGACGGAAACTCCCTCATGCACCGCGCGTTCCACGCGATTCGCCAGCCCATGAGCGCGCCGGACGGGCGCGCCACCAACGCCCTCTTCGGGTTCTTCAACATGTTCATCAAGATGGTGGACACCTTCCGCCCCGACGGCGTGATCTGCGCCTTCGACAAGGGCAAGCCGCGCGTGCGCATGGAGATGCTGCCGCAGTACAAGGCCCAGCGCCCGCCGATGGACCCGGCGCTGCACGAGCAGTTCCCCATGGTGAAGGAGCTGCTCGGCGCGCTCGACGTCCCCGTGGCCGAGCTCGAGGGCTGGGAGGGCGACGACATCCTGGGCACCCTGGCCCGGCGCGGCGAGGCGGCCGGCTACGACATGTACCTCTTCACCGGCGACCGCGACATGTACCAGCTCACGACCGACCACGTGAAGGTCGTCTCCACCAAGAAGGGCGTGACGGACGTGGTGATCATGGACCCCTCCACGGTGGAGGACCTCTACCACGGCATCACGCCGGAGCTCGTGCCCGACTTCTACGGCCTCAAGGGCGACTCCTCGGACAACATCCCCGGCGTGCCCGGGATCGGCCCCAAGAAGGCGGCCGCCCTCATCGTGCAGTACGGCAGCCTCGACGAGGTCATCGCGCACGCCGACGAGGTCAAGGGCAAGATGGGCGAGAACCTGCGCGCCCACGTGGAGGACGCGCTCGTCTCCCGCAAGGTGGCCACGATCCGCACGGACGCGCCGATCGAGCTCGACCTCGCCGACGCGCGCTTCCCCACCTTCGACCCGGTGGAGGTCACGCGCGCGTTCTCCGCGCTCGGGTTCACGGGCATGACCTCGCGCCTCGTCCGGCTTGCCGGCGAGGAAGCCGTCGCCGCCGCACGCCAGGCGCTCGGCGAGAAGGACGAGCCCGCCCCGGCCGGCGTGGAGCTGCCCGCGCCGCTCGTCGCCGACGACGCGCTCGCGGCGCTCGACGCGGCCATGCGGGACGGCTGGGTCGGCGTGGCGCTTGACGACGACCGCGCCGACGGGGCGCTCTTCGGCCTCGCGCACGTCCTGTGGGCCTACGACGGCGAGCGGCTCCTGCGCCTCGAGGGCGACGCCGCCGACGGGGCGCTCGCCCGGCTCCTGCGCGAGGGGCGCGTGGCCGCCGGCGACGTCAAGGCGCTCATCCACGCGCTCTCCCCCGCCGACTCGTCCAAGCCCGAGCTCCTCTCGCCCGGCGAGGTCGACCCCGCCCGCATCTTCGACGTCGCCGTGGCCGCCTACCTGCTCGACTCCGAGCGCGGCTCCTTCGGCCCCGCGGAGCTCGCAGAGGCGTACCTCGCCGAGACCCTCCCCGCCGCGAGCGACGAGCTCCCCGAGGCAGCACTCGACGCGGTGCGCGCGCGCCTGCTCGTGCCGGCGCTCTCCGAGCGCATGGAGCGCGACGGCGCCACGGGGCTCTTCCGCGACATGGAGATGCCGCTCCTGCCGGTGCTCGCCGAGATGGAGCGCGTGGGCCTCGGCGTGGACGTGAGCGTGCTCGCGGCCCAGTCCTCAGAGCTCGGCGCGGAGATCGAGGGCATGGTCGAGAAGATCCACGCCGCCGCCGGCGAGGACTTCAACATCGACTCCCCGCAGCAGCTCTCCCACGTGCTCTTCGACGTGCTCGGGCTTCCCACCTTCGGCCTCAAGCGCACCAAGCGCGGCTTCTACTCCACCAACGCCAAGGTCCTCGGCGACCTGGCGAACGAGCACCCCATCGTGGCCGAGGTACTCGACTACCGCGAGCGCTCCAAGATCAAGAGCACCTACCTCGACGCCCTCCCCGCGCTCGTGGCGGGCGACGGGCGCATCCACACCACGCTCAACCAGACGGTGACGGCCACCGGGCGCCTCTCGAGCTCGGACCCCAACCTGCAGAACATCCCCACGCGCTCCGAGCTCGGCCACCGCGTGCGCCAGGCGTTCACGGTGCCCGAGGGCAGCGTGTTTCTCGCCTGCGACTACTCGCAGATCGAGCTCAGGCTGCTCGCCCACCTCTCCGGGGACGAGCACCTGGTCGCCGCCTTCTGCGAGGGCGCGGACTTCCACGCCGCCACCGCGGCGCGCGTCTTCGGCGTGCCGGTGGAGGAGGTCACGCCGCAGCTGCGCAGCCGTGCGAAGGCCGTGAACTTTGGCATCGTCTACGGGCAGCAGGCCTTTGGCCTCGCGAGCTCGCTCAAGATTCCGCGCGCCGAGGCGCAGGAGATGATCGACCGCTACTTCGAGGCCTACCCCGGCGTGCGCGCCTTCCTCGACGAGGCGGTGCGCGTCGCCCACGAGCGCGGGTACGCCGAGACGCTCTACGGCCGCCGCCGGCACATCCGCGAGTTCCAGCAGAGCAACCGCCAGCTCATCGCCTTCGGCGAGCGCACCGCGATGAACCACCCGATGCAGGGCACCGCCGCGGACATCATCAAGATCGCGATGGTGCGCGTGGAGCGGCGCCTCCACGAGGAGGGCCTTGCCGCCAAGCTCGTGCTGCAGATCCACGACGAGCTGGACCTCGAGGTCCCCGAGGCCGAGGTCGAGACCGTGAGCGCGCTCGTGCGCGAGACGATGGAGGGCGTGGTGAAGCTGCGCGTGCCGCTGCTCGCCGAGGTCTCCTATGGCGCCAACTGGGCGGAGGCCAAGTGATGGCGAGCTGGGAGGAGTTTGCGCGCTCGGCGGGAGAGAGGCTCGCGACGGGCGAGAGGGACGTGCGCCCCGGCGCCCTCATGCAGGTGCAGGCCTGGTCGGACGGCTCCTCGCGCGGCAACCCGGGGCCAGGGGGCTACGGAGCGGTTCTTCGCTACGCGGGGCCAGACGGCCGCACCTATGAGCGCGAGCTCTCGGCGGGATATCGCCGAACCACCAACAACCGCATGGAGCTCATGGGGGCGATCGCGGCGCTCGAGGCGTTGCGCCGCCCCTGCGCGGTCACGATGACGACGGACTCGCAGTACGTCTGCAACGCGTTCAACAAGAACTGGATCGGCGGCTGGCTCCGCCGCGGATGGAAGACCGCGAGCAAGCAGCCGGTGAAGAACGTCGACCTCTGGAAGCGGCTGCTGACCGCCTGCGACTCGCACGAGGTCACCTGGGTCTGGGTCAAGGGCCACGCGGGGCATCCCGAGAACGAGCGCTGCGACGAGCTGGCGACGTCCGCCGCCGACGGGACGGGCCTTCAGGAGGACGCCGGCTTCGAGGGATAGCGGCGGCGCGAGGCTCTTCTCGGTCGTTCTTCTCGCCCGCCTCCCGTTCTTCTCGCCCGCGTCCCGTACTTCTCGGCCGCCTCCCCTCCCACCTCCTTAGGTGAGCATAATCTTCGAACTAGCACGACTCACCTAAGGACGAGGCGAGAAGAACAACTGGGCAAACGTCACTCACCTAAGAAAATCGTGCAAGAAAGTTCGATATCTGTGCTCACCTAAGTCGCGGGGCGAACCGCGAGCGAGCAAGCGGGGCAGCGCGGCAAGGGCGCGAGCGCGTCGTAGGCGAGTTTTTCACCCGTCTTCCCGGCCCTTCTCGCCGGCTCTTCTCGCCGTGCGCTAAGTGAGCAAAGACTTCGAACTTTCTCGACTCACCTAAGCGCGGGGCGAGAAGAACAACTGCGCTAACGTGACCCACCTAAGAAAACCACGCAAGATAGCTAGATTAATTTGCTCACCTAAGCGCGCAGGAGAGCAGGGCGCGCAGGAGAGTAGGGTACACGGGAGAGTAAGGCGCACAGGAGAGCGCGGCCTCCTGGTCGCCTCGCCGGGGAACGGCGGCCGTGCCGGCTGGCGGCCGGCGGCGCCTCACATGCGAAACGCCGCCACGAGCTCGGTCACGCCGTTGAAGACGAGGCCGAAGCCGGCAATGGAGAACATGAGGTCGACGAGGGCAAACGGCGAGGCCACCACGAGCACGCCGAGGATGACGGTGAGGACGGCGAGCACCGTCCCCATGCCGGCGGCCGGGGAGCCCAGCGCCGCGAGCGAGCGCGCCTCCGCGAAGTCGCCAAGGCCGGAGAAGAGGATGAACACGCCCACGATCACCACGAGCCAGTTCACGAACATCCCGGGCCAGAACCAGAGAATGGCGCCGAAGACCAGCTCGACGAGGCCGACGAAGAGGTCGGACTGCGTCGAGACGTCGCGGGCGCGGGCGTAGCCCACGAGCGTGATCGCGCCCGTGATGGCGAGCACCCCGCCGAAGAGGGTCGTGAGGAAGAGCGCCACGCCGGCCGGGTTGAGCAGGATCACCACGCCGGTGAGAAGCGAGGCGATTCCCATGAGGACCACCGTCGCGCGGGCGCGCTGGAACGAGTTAGCCATGATGCCACCTTAGGTTGGGCGACGGACTCTCCGTCGCATGACGTCTTTCTACCCGCTCGCCGCGCGCGCCAACGCGGCGAGCCCCGCCGCGCGATACACTACCCACGTGGAATCTCTCGGAAGCGACGCGAGGAGGGGCCATGCCCGCTCTCATCACGCACCACATATTCGGCGAGGACGTCATCGCGGGCCTGCCCGACGGCATCGTGAGCGGCGAGGAGGAGAAGCTCGCCTTCCTGCTCGCAAACCAGGGTCCGGACCCCCTCCTCGCCCGGTTCTCGGCCCTGCCCGCCACGGCGCGCGCCTGTCACCGCCTCGCGCGGCTCATCCAGGGAGGCTGCGTCACGCGCGCGTTCTGGGCGCTGCGCGACGGCGTGAGCCGCCTGCCCGCCGCCGACAAGGGCGTCGGGCGCGCCTTCGCGCTCGGCTTTCTCGGCCACTACGCGCTCGACCGCGCGGCGCACCCCCTCGTCGTCTCCCAGCAGCGTGCCCTCGTCGAGGCGGACCGCACGCTCGCCGCAGTCGCGAGCGACGTGCACGCCGTGATCGAGTCGGACATCGACAGCTGGATCCTCTGGGAGAAGCGCGGCGCCACCGTGCTCGAGCGGCCCGCCGCCGGGAACCTCATGCGGACCGAGCGCGTCGAGCGCGTGGGCGGGGCACTCGTCTCCCAGCTCTCGCTCGCCGTCTTCGGGCTCGAGCTCGGGGCGCGGGAGTACGCCGGCAGCGTGCGGGACCTCGAGCGCGCCTACCGCCTCATCGACCCCGCCGGGTCGCCGCGCGCGCGTGCGGTCAGTGCCCTCGAGCGGCTCGCGCGCGGGCGCTCCTGGGCAGCGGCTGCGGCGCACTACGTGCGGCGCGACGAGGACTGCCCCGCGGCAAACCTCGGCTGCCTCCCCTGGCGCGACCCCTTCACGGGGCGCATCCGCTCCGAGAGCCTGGCCGACCTCTTCGACGAGGCGCGCCTCTCCTACCCCGCGCTCGCCGAGGCATTCGTGCGCGGGGACCGAGGCGGCTTCAGGAGGCTCGTCGGCGGGCTCGACTACGCGGGGCGGCCGGGGACGGACGACTGACGTCGGCGGCCCCTCCCCTCCCCTTCGCGTTTGCACGTGCAAACGCGCCGGCGCATGGCATGGCGAGAAGAACCATCAAGCCCCTGAGCAGCACGGATGCGAATCAGTCACCACGGCGCCCCTCGCGTTTGCTCGTGCAAACTCGAGGGGTGCCGCCATTGGCGTGCGTCGGGAGACGGGACGAGGCCGGTGGGGCGCCACGGCCGGGGCGCGGCCCTAGAGCCAGACGAGGGTGTCGGGCGGCTCGGGACCCTCGTCGGCGGGGCGGGCGTCTCGGGAGCCCTCGCCCCACGTCGCCGACTCCTCGAGCCAGGGGCGGCGACGCTCCGGAAGCGCGGAGAAGGGCCGCTCCTCCCCGTCCTCGAGCCAGACGAGGGACTCGGCCTCGTGCGCCGGGGACTCCTCGACGCCCGGCGTCGGGTCCTCGGAGCCCGCCACCACCGTGGCCGACCCCCGGACGAACATGATGCCAACCGGCCCGTCCATGGCTATATCCCCAGCTCGGCGGCTGCCTCTGCCGCGCAGGACAGGGCGTCTGCTATGGCGCTCACCACGAGCGAGGACCCCGTCCTCGCGTCACCGGCGAGAAAGACGGGCGTCTCACCGGGCGCCGCGGCGCGATGGGCGCCCCCCTCGGTGACGGGAAGCCCCCGCTCGCCCACGGAGACGCCCAGCGCGTCCAGCACGCCGCGCTCCGGGCCCGTGAAGCCGCAGGCTATGAGCACGAGCTGCGCCGGGACCTCGCGCTCGCTGCCGACGACGCGCTCGGGCGCGCCGCCCGACCAGTCGAGGTCGGCCACGCGCAGGCCACGGACCGCGCCGTCCGCGTCGAGAAGGACCTCGAGCGTGTCCACGCCCCAGGAGCGCATCTCGCCGCCCATGGACGCGATGGCCTCGGCCTGGCCGTAGTCGGTCTTGAGCGTGGAGGGCCACTCGGGCCAGCGCGTGACGCCCGGGCCCGGCTCGGCGGGACGCGGCAGGAACTCGACCTGCCGCAGCGAGCGAGCGCCCTGGCGGACGGCGGTGCCCAGGCAGTCGTTGCCCGTGTCGCCGCCGCCGACGACCACCACGTCGCGGCCCTCGGCGCTCACCGCGGGCTCGCCGCCGTCCAGGAGCGCCCGCGTGGAGGCCGTGAGGTAGTCCACGGCCCAGACCACGCCGCCCGAGGCAAGCCCCTCCTCGAAGCCCGCCGCGGCGAGCCCCCGCGGCCGGCGCGCGCCCGCGGCCACGACCACGGCGTTGCTCTCCGCGAGGAGCGCCGACGCCACGTCCTTCTCGGCAGCGTCCGTGTTGAGGCGAAACTCGATCCCCAGCTCCTCCATGAGCGCGACGCGCCGCGCGACCACCCGCTTCTCGAGCTTCATGTTGGGGATGCCGTAGGTGAGCAGGCCCCCCGCGCGGTCCGCGCGCTCGACGACCGTCACGCGGGCCCCGCGCCGGGCGAGCTCCCACGCGGCCGCAAGGCCGGCCGGCCCGGAGCCCACCACGGCGACGCGCGGGGCGCCCGGCGCCGCCGGCGGGAAGCGTCGGGGGCCGCCATGCGCCCACTCCCAGTCGGAGATCGCGCGCTCGTTGTCGTGGATCGTCTCCGGCTCGCCGTGACAGCCCAGGTTGCAGGCGGCCTCGCAGAGCGCGGGACACACGCGGCTCGTGAACTCCGGGAGCGGGGACGTAAGCGCCAGCCTATCGGCGGCCTCGCGCATGAGGCCACGATAGAGGAGGTCGTTCCACTCGGGGATGAGGTTATGGAGCGGGCAGCCGCTCGGGCGCGCGCCGCCGAAGCCAAGGCCCGTCTGGCAGAACGCCACGCCGCACATCATGCAGCGGCTCGCCTGCGCGCGGCGGCGGGCCTCGTCAAGCTCCCCGTGGAGCCCCTCGTAGTCGAGCACGCGCTCGGCCACCGGCCGCAGCGGCTCGGTCTCACGGTCAACCGTCAGGTACGCACCAGGCCTTCCCATGCTAGCCCTCCCTCATGACGTCGAACGCGCGCTCGAGCGCGGCCTCGCGGGACGCGCCCGCTGCCTCCGCCTCGGCCACTAGGCCGAGGACCCGCTCGTAGTCGCGCGGTATCACCTTCACGAAGCTGTCACGCGCCTCGTCGAACTGGTAGAGGAGCTTGATGCCGCGCGGGCTCGCCGTGCGGCGCACGTGCTCCTCCACGAGCGAGCGCACGAGCTCGAGGTCCTTCTCGCCCGGCTCCTCCAGGTTCACGAGCTCCCGGTTGCAGCGCCTGGCGAGCGTGCCGAAGCGGTCGTAGACGTAGGCCACGCCCCCCGACATGCCCGCGGCGAAGTTGGGGCCCACCTCGCCGAGCACGACCACGGTGCCGCCCGTCATGTACTCGCAGCCGTGCGCGCCCACGCCCTCCACCACCACCGTGGCACCGGAGTTGCGCACGCAGAAGCGCTGGCCCGCAAGGCCGTTCACGAAGGCGCGCCCGCCCGTGGCGCCGTAGAGGGCCACGTTGCCCACGATGACGTTCTCGTCGAACTTGTAGGTGGCACCGTCCGCGGGCCGCACGGAGAGGACGCCGCCCGAGAGGCCCTTGCCGAAGTAGTCGTTGGCGTCGCCCGCCACGTTGAGCGTGACGCCCGCCGGCAGGAAGGCGCCGAAGCTCTGGCCCGCCGAGCCCGCGCAGTCCACCGTGACCGAGCCCTCCGGGAGGCCGTCGGGGTGCGCGGCCGTCACGCGGCTGCCGAGCATCGTGCCCACGCAGCGGTTCACGTTGTCGATGTCCGCGCGCAGGCGGATGGGCTCGAGGTGCGCGCGGGCGCGCTCGGTGTAGGGCACGAGCAGCGTGGCGTCGAGCGTGCGGCCGAGCTCCAGGTCGGCCGCCATCTCGGGCAGGAAGCGCGGCACGTCGGCGCCGGGGATCTGCCGCCCGAACTCGCAGACGCCGGGGGCGAGAAGGTCGGAGAGGTCCAGGCGGTTGGCCTTCCAGCTGTCCTCGCCGGCGACGGGCACCTGCGTGAGGCAGTCGGCGCGGCCGACCATCTCGTCCACCGTGCGAAAGCCCAGCGACGCCATGATCTCGCGCAGCTCCTCGGCCACGAACGTCATGAAGTTCACCACGTGCTCGGGCCGTCCCGAGAAGCGGGCGCGCAGGCGGCAGTCCTGCGTGGCCACGCCCGCCGGGCAGGTGTCGCGCTGGCAGTCGCGTTGCATGAGGCAGCCGCAGGCGATGAGCGGCATCGTGGCGAAGCCGAACTCCTCGGCGCCCAGAAGCGCCGCGATCGCCACGTCGCGCCCGCTCATGAGCTTGCCGTCCGTCTCGAGCACCACGCGGGAGCGCAGGCCGTTGCGCAGGAGCGTCTGCTGCGTCTCGGCGAGGCCGATCTCGAACGGGATGCCCGCGTGGTAGATGGAGTCTCGCGGGGCGGCGCCGGTGCCGCCGTTGTGCCCGGAGACGAGGATCTTGTCGGCCCCGCCCTTGGCCACGCCCGTGGCGATGGTGCCCACGCCCGCGAGGGCGCAGAGCTTGACCGAGACGCGGGCGCCGGGGTTGGCGCACTTGAGGTCGAATATCAGCTCGGCGAGGTCCTCGATCGAGTAGATGTCGTGGTGCGGCGGGGGCGAGATGAGGCTCACGCCAGGCGTTGACTGACGCACCTCGGCGATCCACGGGTAGACCTTCTTGCCGGGCAGATGGCCGCCCTCGCCGGGCTTGGCGCCCTGCGCCATCTTGATCTGGATCTCGGTCGCGGAGACCAGGTAGCGGCTCGTCACGCCGAAGCGCCCGGACGCCACCTGCTTGATCGCGGAGCGCGCGGAGTCGCCGTTGGCGCGCGGCGTCTCGCGCGCGGGGTCCTCGCCGCCCTCGCCGGAGTTGGAGCGGCCGTGCAGGCGGTTCATCGCCACGGCGAGACACTCGTGCTGCTCGCGCGAGATGGAGCCGTAGCTCATGGCGCCGGTGTTGAAGCGCCGCACGATCTCGCTCGCGGGCTCCACCTCCTCGAGCGGCACGGGCGCGCCGGCGGGCGAGAAGCCCATGAGGTCGCGCAGGGTGACGGCGCGTCCGGGCCGGTGCACCCACGCGGAGTACTCCTTGAAGAGGCCGTAGTCGCCCTCGCGGCAGGCGCGCTGCAGGAGGTAGATGGCCTTGGGGTCGATGAGGTGCTCCTCGCCCGCCGGGCGCCACTTGGTGAGGCCGAGCGTGGGGAGCTGGTCCGGCGCGGGGGACGCGGCGAGCCCCGTCGCGGCGGCGCGGCGCGCGTCGAGCTCCCGCTGGAGGTCGTCCGCCGTGAGGCCGCCCACGCGCGTGGCCGTGAAGGTGAAGCACTTCTCGACGAGCTCCTCGGAGAGCCCCAGGACCTCGAAGATCTGCGCGGAGTGGTAGCCCTGCATCGTGGAGATGCCCATCTTGGACATGACGGAGACGATGCCCGCCGTGACCGCCCGGTCGAAGTTGGCGCAGGCCTCCTCCGGGGAGAGCGCGAGCTCGCCGCGGGCGCACAGGTCGCGGATGCAGTCGTGCGCCAGGTACGGGTGGATGCCGCTCGCCGAGTAGCCCACGAGGCACGCGAAGTCATGGGCGCAGAGGGCATCGCCGGTCTCCACCACGAGGTCCGCGCGCGTGCGCAGGCCGCAGCGGATGAGGTGGTTGTGCACGCAGCCGAGGGCGAGCAGGGACGGGATCGGCGCCTCGCCGGAGCCCGCGCGGTCGGAGATCACCACGATGTTGGCCCCGGAGCGCACGTCCTTCTCGGCCTGCGCCGCCAGGGCGTCCAGGGCCTCGGCCAGCGCGTGCGGGCCCGCACCGGCGGGGTAGGTCGCGCTGAGGCGCGCCACGGCGAAGCCCGCGCGGTCGATCGCGCAGACTCGCCGGAAGTCGGCCTCGGAGAGGATGGGGCCGGGCAGGCGCACGAGGCGGCAGGCGTCGCGGCAGTCCTCGAGGAGGTTCCCGTGGTTGCCGAGGTAGAGCGTCGTGCTCGTGACCATGCTCTCGCGCAGCGCGTCGATCGGCGGGTTGGTGACCTGCGCGAAGAGCTGATGGAAGTAGTCGAAGAACGAGCGCGTCTTGGTGGAGAGGCACGCGAGCGGCGCGTCCACGCCCATCGACGCCAGCGGCACCGACCCCTTCTCCGCCATGGGCCGCACGACCTCGTCCACGTCGTCGTAGTGCCAGCCGTAGGCGGCGAGGCGCGACGCGAGGGAGGGGGCGGCGCCGGCAGGCGGCGTCGGCCCGTCCTGCGGCGCGGGCGCAGGAAGGTCCTGGAGCTCGATCGTCTCCTCGTCGATCCAGTCGCGATACGGCTTCTCGCCCGCCAGGCGGTCGCGGACCTCGTCGTTCCAGACGACGCGCCCCTGCACGGGGTCCACCTCGAGCATCTCGCCGGGGCCGAGGCATCCCGTGCGCAGGATGTTCTCGGGCTCGACGTCGATGGTCCCCACCTCGGAGGCGAGGATCAGCCGGTCGTCGCGCGTCACGTAGTAGCGGGCCGGGCGCAGGCCGTTGCGGTCGAGCGCGGCGCCGAGCATGCGGCCGTCGGTGAAGACGATCGCCGCGGGGCCGTCCCAGGGCTCCATGAGCATGGACTGGTAGGCGTCGTAGGCGCGGCGCTTCTCGCCGAGGGCGGGGTTCTTGTCCCAGGGCTCGGGCATCATGAGCGTGACCGCGCGGTCGAGGGGCCGTCCGTTCATGACGAGGAACTCGAGCACGTTGTCCAGGATCGCGGAGTCGGAGCCCTCGCGGTTGATGATCGGCATCACGCGCTCGAGGTCGGCGCCCAGCACGGGCGAGTAGAGCCGCGGCTCGCGGGCGCGGATCCAGGAGACGTTGCCGCGCAGGGTGTTGATCTCGCCGTTGTGGATGAGGTAGCGGTTGGGGTGGGCGCGCTCCCAGGAGGGCGTGGTGTTGGTGGAGTAGCGCGAGTGCACGAGGGCGAGCGCCGTCTCCACCGCGGCGTCGTTGAGGTCCAGGTAGAAGCGGCGCATCTGCGTGGCGACGAGCATGCCCTTGTAGACGATCGTGCGGCTGGACATGCTGCAGACGTAGAAGATCTTGCCCTCGAGCGCGGGCGTGGCGTCGGCCGCGCGCTCGATGGTGCGACGGCAGACGTAGAGGCGGCGCTCGAAGTCCTGGCCGCGGGAGACGTCCTCCGGCCGGCGCAGGAACGCCTGGTAGATGGTGGGCATGCAGGCGCGCGCCGTGGAGCCGAGGTCGTGCGGGTCCACCGGGACCTCGCGCCAGAACATGAGCGGCACTTCGCACTCGGCGCAGCCGCGCTCGAAGACCTGGCGCGCCGCCGTCACGCCGGCGGCGTCGTCGTGCGGCAGGAACAGCATGGCCACGCCGTAGTCGCCCTCGTCGGGCAGCAGCTGGCCCTCCTTCTGCGCCTCCTTGCGGAAGAAGCGGTGCGGCACCTGGAAGAGCACGCCCGCGCCGTCGCCGGTGTTGCGCTCGAGGCCCTTGCCGCCGCGGTGCTCCAGGTTCACGAGCACCGAGAGCGCGTCGTCGAGCGTCTGGTGGCTGCGCTTCCCGTGCAGGTGCGCGATGGCGCCGATGCCGCAGGCGTCATGCTCGAAGCTCTCGCGATAAAGACCGCGGTTCATGGGACTCCCCTCGTTCGACTTCAAGGGGAGTCTACGGCGCGCCCGCGCCGGGCGAGAAAAACGAGACCGACTTGCTACGCGCTCGCCACGCAGGCGTTTCTCGCCCGCCATCCGCGAGACGCGCGCCGGAAACGGGCGGGAAATCTGCGCCGCTCACGCGCGGGCCGGGCCGCGGCGAAGAATGGCGCCGCGGCGCGGCCGAAGACGCGCTACCATGGACGAAGGGGGAATCGATTCCATGCCGAGGAAAGGCGGTCCCATGCTCGAGGACTATGCTAAGGCTCGCAAGCTCGGCCTCAGGCAGGTCGAGCGCGACGTCTCGGACGGCCACTACCCGTACCCTCCCGCGCTGGACGACATCCTCAAGAACCAGGGCTACCAGGGCGAGGTGCCCATCGGCCTCGCCGAGGTGGACCTCTCGCTCATCGCGGGCACCAAGACGCGCGGCAGACAGAACATGTTCTCCAGCAGCTTCTACCCCATCGCAGAGCCCGAGTCCGAGTTCGCGATGAAGTGGAGCGACCTCATCGACTCCCAGCGCGCCGAGGGGCTGCGCGACCCGATCGTCGTCTACGAGTACCTGCAGCGCTTCTACGTGCAGGAGGGCAACAAGCGCGTCTCCGTCTCGCGCTATCTGGGCATGCCCACGATCCTCGCCAGCATCACGCGCGTGACGCCCATGCCCTCCGACGAGAAGGGCCTGCGCGTCTACCACGAGTTCACGCGCTTCTACCGCGTCTGCCCCATCTACGGCATCACCTCCTCCGAGGAGGGCTTCTACGCGCGCCTCGCGGCGCTTCTTGGCCGCGACCTCGAGACCCCGTGGCCCGAGGACGTCGTGCGCGACCTGCGCGGCCTCTTCGACAGCTTCTCGGCGTCCTTCCGCGCCCACGGCGGCGACGGGCTCGACCTGCAGGTGGGCGACGCCCTCGCGAACTACATAACCATCTTCGGCTTCGAGCACCTGCGCGGCCTCTCCCCCAAGGACGTGGACGCGCAGGTCGAGAAGATCTGGGGCGAGTTCGTGGTCACGCAGGGCACGGGCGCCCGCGCCTACCTCGAGGACCCGAGCGCGGAGCGCACGGCGCCGCTGCCCAAGCTCAAGAACCTCGCCAAAAAGGCCGTGCTCGCCAAGCCCTTCCGCGTGGCCTTCGTCTACGACCGCAACCCCCTCTCCTCGGGCTGGATCTCGCTCCACGAGCGCGGGCGCCTGAAGCTCGAGGAGGCGCTCGGCTCGACCGTCGCCACCTCGGCCTACACCGACCGCAGCTCGGACGCCGCGTTCGACCAGGCCGTGGACGACGCCGTGGCGCAGGGCGCCGACCTCGTGGTCACGTGCGCCGCGGCCCAGATGCGCCAGACCCTGCGCGCCGCCGCCGAGCACCCGGGGCCGGCCTACCTCAACTGCTCCGTGAGCCTCTCGCACAGCGCGGTACGCGGATTCTACGGCCGCATGTACGAGGCCAAGTTCCTGCTCGGCGCCCTGGCGGCGAGCCTGGCGGGGCATCACAAGGTGGGGTACGTCGCAGAGTCGCCGGTCTTCTCCACCGTGGCCGAGATCAACGCATTTGCCATCGGCGCTGCGATGGTGGACCCATACGTCACCGTCCACCTCAAGTGGTTCTCCGCCAAGGACTACGACTGGCGGCGAGAATTCCGCGAGGAGGGCGTCCACATCATCTCGGGGCGCGACTACGCCAACCCGCTCGCCCCCAAGGAGTCGTGGGGCCTCTACCGGGTGGAGGACGACGGCGCGGAGACGCACCTCGCCGAGCCCGTCTGGAAGTGGGGCCGCTACTACGAGATGCTCGTGCGCTCCATCCGCAACGACACGTGGAGGAAGGAGGGCGAGAAGATCCAGGGGCAGTCGCTCAACTACTGGTGGGGCATGTCGGCCGGCGTGCTGGACGTGCGGCTCTCCGAGAACCTTCCCCGCGGGCAGCGCATGCTCGTGGACGTGCTGCGCCAGTCGGTGCTCTCCGGGCGCGTCCACCCGTTCACGGGCGAGCTGCGCGCCCAGGGCGGCGACGTCGTCCAGGGCCCGGAGGCCGGGCGCCTCACGAGCGAGCAGATCGTGCGCATGCGCTGGCTGAACGAGAACGTGGTGGGCCGCCTGCCGGAGCAGCGCGAGCTCGACCGCGACGGCCTCGTCGAGGTGGAGGTGGCAGGCGTCATCCCGGTCGACCCCTCGACGGTGCTGCTCAAGGACACGAGTCGCTAGGGGGCGGGGCGTGAGGATCCTCTTCATAGCCGACGAGGAGGAGGGCTGGCTCTACGACCACTGGGACGCCGAGCGCGTCGCGGGCGTGGACCTCGTCATCTCCTGCGGCGACCTGCCGGCGGTGTACCTGGAGCACATCGTGACCCTCACCAACGTGCCGCTCCTCTACGTGCAGGGCAACCACGACACCGCCTACGACCGGCACGCCCCCGAGGGCTGCGTCTCCATCGACGGCCAGATCCGCGACTTCTGCGGCCTGCGCATCATGGGGCTCGGCGGCTCCATCCGCTACAACGACCGCGTCCACGGCTTCACCGAGGCGGAGATGGGCAGGCAGGCGGCGCGCCTGACGCTGCTCGCCCAGGCGACGGGCGGGGTCGACGTCATCGTGACGCACGCGCCCGCGCGCGGGTACGGCGACCTCGAGGACCTCCCCCATCGCGGCTTCGAGGCCTTCAACCGACTCCTCGAGCGCACGCGCCCGCGCTACCTGGTCCACGGCCACGTGCACCTCAACTACGGGCGCATCGAGCGCGTGCGCGAGCATGCGTGCGGCACCACGATCGTGAACGCCTTCGGGTCGCACGTCATCGAGATTCCCGACGAGGACATCATACAGCGCGGCGGCCTCTTCCGCCCCGAGGGCGTGTAGGGGACGGGAAGACGGGCGCGCCGTCGTTGCGCCTCTCGCTTGACGTCCGTCTCGCCGTCCTTCTCGCCGCCGGCGCTTAGGTGAGCAAAAAACGTGAACTACCACGACTCACCTAAGGGGCGAGAAGAACGATGACCTCGGCAAACGCTACTCACCTAAGAAATCGATGCAAGATAGTTCCGATTTTTTGCTCACCTAATCCGGCAGGGCCCTACGGGCATGTCGGCAACCGGGACCTCGACACAGGAGCGGCGACGCAGCCGAAGCCACGTCGCCGCCCCAGAGTACCCTGGCGAGAAGAACGTCCGCCTTACGCCCTGCCGAGGCAGGCGGCGCCGGTCTGGCGGATGTTGGTGAGGTAGACGTTCTCGCGTCCGAAGTAGCCGGCCATGTAGTCGACGTAGCCCGCGGTCTCGGCCTTGGGCAGCACGCACATGATCACGCCGGCAAAGCCGCCGCCGTGCAGGCGGCACACGCCCGCGCCGATCTTGCGCAGGTAGAGCTCGGTGAGCGCGAGCGCCATCGGGATGGGCTCCTCGGCGGGCATGCCGGGGACGACGGCGTTCTGCAGCCACTCCCAGGAGGAGCGACCGGAGGCCGTGATGATGTCGAGCACCTTGGCCTTGTCGCCGGCGTTGATGGCGGCCTCGGCGGCCTCGACGCGACCCACCTCCTCGAAGTAGTGCAGGGCGCGCATCACCGCGCGGTCGCCGCACCTCTCGCGCAGTGACGCGAGGTTGGCGAGGACCGCGTCCTCGGTCGTGTCGCAGAGGTTCTTGACGCCGAGCGCCGAAGCAACGTCATGCATCTCGTTGGGGACGGAGGAGTACTCCTCGGAGAGGTCCGCGTGACCCTTGCCGGTGTTGACGATCACGAGGTCGTGGTCAAGCTCGTCAAAGCCGAAGTCGACCTTCTCGTACTTCACGCCGTCGGAGAAGTCCAGCAGGATCGTGCCGCCCACGGCGCACGCCATCTGGTCCATGAGGCCGGAGGCCTTGTCCCACCAGACGTTCTCGGCGTACTGGCCGATGCGGGCGTAGTCGGCGCGCTCGATGGCGTCGTCGTTGTAGAGGTGGTTGATCATCTCGCAGACGAGCATCTCGAAGGAGGCCGAGGAGCTCACGCCGGCCGACGGGATGACCTCGGAGGAGCACACGGCGTTGAAGCCGCCGATCTTGAAGCCGCGCTTGGCCGTGGCCTCGAGCATGCCGGCGACGAGCGTGGTGGAGCCGCCGCCGTGCGGGATCTTGTCGATGGCGCCCGTGTCCACGACGATGGCCTCGGGATAGCCCTCGCTCCAGATGGTGACGACGCCGTCGTCCGTGCGCTGGGCGGCGCCGATGCTGTCCATCGTGATGGAGGCGGCGAGGATCTTTCCGCCGTTGTGGTCGGTGTGGTTGCCGATGATCTCCGTGCGGCCGGAGGCGGTGAAGAACTCCGGGTCGCCGGCGCCGAAGGCCTCGTCGAAGCGCGCGGCCAGCGCGCCGAGGCGCTCCGCGGCGCGCGCGGCGTCCTCTCCGTAGACCGCGGTCAGCGCGTCGGTCGTGGGAATGCCCATGGGTAATCTCCTCTCATGCGTGGAAAAGTGACAGGCACTTTTCCACCTAGCGCACGCTCGCGACAAAGCGCGCGAGCGCCTCCCTGCCCTGCTCGTCGTCGGCAAAGACCGCGCAGTGCTCGAGCACCTGCGCGAATACCTGGCCGATCTCCTCCTCTATGACGGCGTCGAGCGCCGCGGGGTCCGCGCTCGCGACGTTCTCCGGCGCAAACTCGGGATGCCGTCCCAGGACCTCGGCCGTCCACGGCGCGTGGCTCGCCACCTCGGGCACCGCCGCCGGGTCCTCGCCCGCCAGGATAACCCGCTTCAGGCGGTCCATCTCGCCGAGCAGGCGCGCCGGGAGCACCGCGAGGCCCATGACCTCGATGAGGCCGATGTTCTCCTTCTTGATGTGGTGCAGCTCCTGGTGCGGGTGGAAGATGCCAAGCGGGTACTCGTCGGTCGTGCGGTTGTTGCGCAGGACGAGGTCGAGCTCGAAGGCCTCGCCGCGCCGACGCGCGATGGGCGTGATGGTGTTGTGCGGGGTGCCGTCCGTCTCGGCGAGCACGCCAACGGAGGCGTCGGAGTAGCCGCGCCAGGCCACGAGGATCTTGTCCGCCAGCTCCACGAGGCGCTCCGGGTCGTCGGCGTCCAGGCGGATCACGGACATCGGCCAGTCCACCACGCCGGCGCGCACGTCCTCGAAGCCCGGGAACGAGACCTCCTCGCGCAGGCCCGCCCGCGCCATGGCGAACTCGTAGCAGCCGCCCTGGTAGTGCTCGTGCGTGAGGATGGAGCCGCCCACGATGGGCAGGTCGGCGTTGGAGCCCACGATGTAGTGCGGGAACATCGTCACGAACTCGAGCAGCCGGCGGAACGTGGTGCGGCTGATCTGCATGGGCACGTGCTTCTCGGACAGCACGATGCAGTGCTCGTTGTAGTAGACGTAGGGGCTGTACTGCAGGTACCACGGCTCGCCCGCGAGCGTGAGCGGGATGAGGCGGATGGTCTCGCGCGCGGGGTGGTCGAGCCTGCCGGCGTAGCCGAGGTTCTCGGGGCAGAGCTGGCAGCGCGGGTAGGGCTCGTGGTCGCTCTTCTTGGTGAGCGCGGCGGCGATGGCCTTGGGGTCCTTCTCGGGCTTCGAGAGGTTGATCGTGATGTCGAGGTCTCCGTAGCGCGTGGAGGTGACCCACTTGCGGTCGCGCGCGATGCGGTAGGAGCGGATGTAGTCGGAGTCGAGCGCGAGCTGGTAGAAGTAGTCGGTCGCGCTCTTGGGGGACTCCTCGTAGCGCTCGCGGAACGTGCGGGTGACCTCGCTCGGACGCGGCGTCACGCAGCCCATGAGGCGCGTGTCCAGAAGGTCGCGGCTCGCGATGCCAGGATCGCACACGCCGCGGGCCACGGCGTCGTCGAGCAGGCCGGCGAGGATCTCCTCGAGCGGCGGCAGCTTCCCGGACGCGACGACGTCCCCAACGGCCTCGCGCGGGACGTACGAGCCCTCCGGCTCGTAGGAGAGCGCATCGAGCATGAGGTTGGCGGCATAGGTGACGTCATCCTGCCCGATGAGGCCCCGGTCGAGGGCGTAGGCGACGAGCTGCGCCACGCCCCTCTCGACGGCGCCTGCCTGATAGTCGTCCATATTTTCTGGGCTCCCTTCTTCGTGGGCTCCCCCCGAACCCTGCCAAACATAGCTATGGAAACGATATCGCAATCGAGGATGGCCGTGGCCCACTTCCGTGAGCGGCGTGCCCGGTGGCGGTGCCAGAGGGGCCCTGCGGCGAGCATGCCGTAACGCACGGAATCAGGTGCCGCTGGGGACGATTCCGTGCGCGGGGGCATGCTCGGGGATCTGTGCTCTGAGGCATGCCCGATGGAGCCCGACAGGGCGGCGGGCACGCCATGAGGCCGCGACGAGCATGCCCAGGCGCACGGTTGCGCCGAGCATGCCCAGGCGCACGGTTCTTCTCGCCTGTCGGCGGATTCCGTGCGCGGGGGCATGCTCGAGCCCGAAGGCGCCCGGCGCAAGGTGTCGCGAGCGCCCCGCAGGTTGGCTGCGCGGGGGCTATGCGACGGTTTCTCAGGCCAAAACGTCGCCAAGGGCCCGCAGAGCGGCTGTGCGGGGATCGCGACGACTCCCCGGCCGGCGGGCGGGAGGAGCCGCGCCACGAGAAGGACCGCGCAGCGAGAAGAACCGCGAACGGTGGAAATTCGCCCACGAGCGGAAATGTCGGGTTCTTCTCCCCTGGCGGCGCCGAGTGCGCTATAGTTGCGCTCAAGCCGTTTGGAAACGTTTCCAATCCATCCGCTCCCTCCTCTTCCCTTCCTGCTAGAATGGGCTGGAAACGTTTCCAAGCGGCTCCGGGCAACGGCATCGGGGCGAAGGCAGGTGAGCCATGGACATCAGGGACATCGCGGAGCGCTCGGGCTACGGGGTCGGGACGGTCTCGCGCGTCATCAACGGGCAGCCCAACGTCAGCGACCGCGCGCGCAAGCGCATCCTCGCCGTGATGGCCGAGTGCGGCTACGAGCCCAACTCCAACGCGCGCTACCTCAAGATGCGCTCCCAGACGCCCGTGGCCGTCTTCGTGATGGGCGTCGGCAACCGCATGTTCGACGACATCCTCGGGCCCCTCCAGGCCGCGCTCGCCCGCGAGGAGGAGGAGATCGTCGTCACCTACCTCACGGGCGAGGTCAACGAGGTCCGCGCCGCCATCGACTACCAGCACGCGCGCCACCCCAAGGGGATGGTCTTCCTCGGCGGCGAGCTCGAGAGCTTCCGCGCGTCCTTCCACGAGATCGAGACGCCGAGCGTCCTGGTCACGGCGGACGCGGGGCAGCTCGGGTTCGCCAACCTCTCGAGCGTCACCATCGACAACGAGGCGGCGGCGAGAAGCGCCGTGGGGCACCTGCTGGCGCGAGGGCACCGCAGGATCGGCATCGTCGGCGGCAACCGCACGAGCGGGCAGATCGGCGAGCTGCGCCTGCGCGGCGCGGAGCAGGCCCTCCGCGAGCACGGCATCGAGCTCGACTACGAGCGTGACTACGAGCCCTGCGACTTCGTCGAGCGCGGCGGCCACGAGGCGACGCTCCGGCTCCTCGCCCGCGCGGGCGACCTCACCGCCATCTTCGCGCTCGGCGACGTCGTCGCCTTCGGGGCGCTGCGGGCCATCGCGGACCAGGGGCTCGACGTCCCCGGCGACGTCTCGCTCGTGGGCTTTGACGACACGGCCTTCTCCCAGTACGCCGTCCCCCGCATCACGACGATCCGCCAGGATGCCGAGCGCCTCGCCGAGTGCGCCGCGCGGCTCCTGCTCGACGCCATGCGCGACGGCTCCCCGGCACGTCACGAGCTCGTGGACTTCGAGCTCGTCGAACGAGAGAGCGTCCGCTCCCTCTGACCCAAGACGGCGGCGGAAAGGCCCCGCCGAGAAAGGAGGACGCATGAGAACCTCGGGCATCCTCATGCCCATCACGTCGCTCCCCTCCCCCTGGGGAGTGGGCACGATCGGCGGGGAGGCGCGGGCCTTCGTCGACTTCCTGGCGCGCGCCGGCGTCTCCATCTGGCAGGTGCTGCCCATCGTGCCCACGAGCTACGGGGACTCGCCCTACCAGTCCTTCTCCACGTACGCCGGCAACCCCTACCTCATCGACTTCGACGACCTCGCCGCCGAGGGCCTGCTCGTGCGCGCGGAGTACGCGGGCGTGGACTGGGGGCGCGACCCGGGGCGCGTGGACTACGGCGCCCTCTACCGGGGCCGCTTCGGCGTGCTGCGGCGCGCCGTGGGGCGCCTTCGGGAGGCGCGCCCGGCAGAGCTCGCCCGCTTCTGCGAGCGAGAGGCGTCCTGGCTCGACGACTACGCCCTCTTCATGGCCCTCAAGGACCGGCATCGCGGCGCCCCCTGGCACACCTGGTCGGACGGCCTGCGCCTGCGTCGCGCGAACGCGCTCGCCCGGACGCGCGAGGAGCTCGCCGAGGACGTCGCCTTCTGGCAGGGCGTCCAGTACCTGTTCTTCTCGCAGTGGGGCCGCCTGCACGACTACGCGCGCGCCGCGGGCGTGCGCATCATGGGCGACCTCCCCTTCTACGTGGCCGAGGACAGCGCGGACGTCTGGAGCCATCCCGAGCAGTTCCAGCTCGACGCGGACCTCAGGCCCGTCGAGATCGCCGGCGTCCCGCCCGACGGCTTCTCCGACATCGGCCAGCTCTGGGGCAACCCGCTCTTTGCCTGGGACCGCATGAAGGCGGACGGCTACGACTGGTGGTGCCGCCGCATCGCCTTCCAGCTGAGGCTCTACGACATCCTGCGCATCGACCACTTCCGCGGCTTCGACTCCTACTTCGCCATCCCCGCGGGCGCCGTGACGGCGGCGGGCGGGCGCTGGCGCAACGGCCCCGGGATCGACCTCTTCCGCGTGCTGGAGCAGCGCCTCGGTCGCTGCGACATCGTGGCGGAGGACCTCGGCTACCTCACCCCCTCGGTGCACCGCCTGCTCGAGGAGTCGGGCTTCCCCGGGATGAGGGTCCTCGAGTTCGCCTTCGACACGCGCGACGGCTCGGGAGCCACGTACCTGCCCTTCGCCTACCCCGCCAACTGCATCGCCTACGTGGGCACGCACGACAACGACACCGCACTGGGCTGGCTCGAGACGGCGCCGGCCGACGACGTCGCCCTCGCCCGCGAGTACCTGCATCTCGACCCGGCCGAGGGCGAGGGCTGGGGCATGATGCGCGCCATCTGGGCGAGCGCCGCGGACACCGCCGTGGTGCAGATGCAGGACCTGCTGGGGCTGGGCAGCGAGGCGCGGATCAACACGCCCTCCACGCTCGGGGGCAACTGGGTCTGGCGGGCGCGCCCGGGCTTCGCGAGCCGCCGGCTCGCCGAGCGCGTGCACCGGCAGATGGAGCTCTACCGCCGCCTGCCGCCCATCAAGGTCGTCCCCGACGAGTACGCGCGCGGGGCAGGCGGGATCTGGTGACGACCGTGCAAAAGTGCCTGTCCCCTTTGCACGCTTTGCACGCTTTGCACGCGAGAAGAACGAGGAGGAGCACGATGGACATCGAGAAGAACCTAGGGCTGACGCTCGCCGGGATGGGCGCCACGCTCGACGACGCCACGAACGCGCAGATCTTCTGCGCCCTGCTGCGCATGGTGCGCGACCTGGAGACGGGCATGCGGCCGGCGGCGGGAGACCGCAAGCTGTACTACTTCTCCGCCGAGTTCCTCGTGGGGCGGCTCCTGCGCGCCAACCTCGTGAACCTCAGCCTGGTGGACGAGGTCGAGCGGATCCTCTCCGAGCACGGCACCACGCTCGCCGCCGTGGAGGACTGCGAGCCGGAGCCCTCGCTCGGCAACGGCGGTCTCGGGCGGCTCGCCGCGTGCTTCCTCGACTCCATCGCCTCGCTCGGCCTTCCCGGCGACGGCGTGGGCCTCAACTACCACTACGGCCTCTTCCGGCAGGACCTCTCCGCAGGCGTCCAGCGCGAGGAGCCCAACCCCTGGATCGCGCCCGATTCGTGGCTGATCGACACCGGGCGCAGCTTCGAGGTGCCCTTCGGCTTTGGCCCGCTCACGGCGCGCATGTACGACATCGAGGTCCCCGGCTACGAGAACGGCGTCGTCAACCGCCTGCACCTCTTTGACGTGGAGGAGCCGTCGCCGGCGCCCGAGCACGGCATCGCCTTCGACAAGGGCGACGTCCGCCACGGCCTCACGAGCTTCCTCTACCCTGACGACTCCGACGAGGCGGGCAGGCTCCTGCGCGTCTACCAGCAGTACTTCATGGTGTCCGCGGGCGCCCAGCTCATCCTCGCGGAGCTCGAGGGGCGCGGCTTTACGCCCGAAGAGCTCGCCGAGCACGTGGCCGTCCACATCAACGACACCCATCCCTCGATGGTGATCCCCGAGCTCGTGCGCCTGCTCATGGAGCGGGGCATCGCCTTCGAGGACGCCGCGGGCATCGTTGAGCGCACGTGCGGCTACACCAACCACACGATCCTCGCCGAGGCGCTCGAGACCTGGCCCATGGGCTACCTCGAGCAGGTGGCGCCCGGCATCGTGCCCGTGATCCGCCGGCTGGACGAGCTCGCCCGCCGGCGCACGGACGACGAGCGCGTGGCCGTGGTCGACGGCAACGACGTGGTGCACATGGCCAACATGGACGTGCACTTCTCGCATGCGGTGAACGGCGTGGCCGCGCTCCACACCCAGATTCTCGTTGAGTCGGAGATGCGACCCTTCGCCGAGCTCTACCCCGAGAAGTTCTCCAACAAGACCAACGGCATCACCTTCCGCCGCTGGCTCATGGGCTGCAACCCGGCGCTGGCCACGCTCGTGACCGACGCCATCGGCGACGGCTGGAAGCGCGACGCCTCCAAGCTTGAGGACCTTCTCGCCCTGCGTGGGGACGCCGGGTTTGTCCAGCGGCTCCTGGAGGTCAAGGGGTCCAACAAGGAGCGCCTTGCCGCGTGGCTGCGCGCCGAGAAGAACGTGGAGGTCGACCCGCACTCGGTCTTTGACATCCAGGTCAAGCGCATGCACCAGTACAAGCGCCAGCAGATGAACGCCCTCTACGCCATCTGGAAGTACCTGCAGATCAAGCGTGGAAACGTTCCCAACAGACCGCTGACGATGGTCTTCGGTGCCAAGGCCGCGCCGGCCTACGCCCTGGCCAAGGACACGATCGCCCTGCTCCTGGCACTTGGGCGCCTCATCGCCGAGGACCCGGAGGTCGCGCCGTGGCTGTGCCTCGTCTTTGTGGAGAACTACAACGTCACGGCCGCCGAGCACCTCATCCCCGCGGCAGACGTGTCCGAGCAGATCTCGCTCGCGTCCAAGGAGGCGAGCGGCACCTCCAACATGAAGTTCATGGCCAACGGCGCGCTCACGCTGGGCACCCTCGACGGCGCCAACGTGGAGATCGCGGAGCTCGTGGGGCGCGAGAACATCTACCTCTTCGGACGCTCGTCCGAGGACGTGATCGGCCTCTACGCGCGCGGCGACTACCGCCCCTGGGACCTCTGGCAGGCGGACGGCGAGCTCGCGGAGGTGCTGGACTTCATCTGCTCGCCGGAGCTCCTCGCCCGCGGCGACGCGGGATGCCTCACCCGCGTCTACCGGGACTTCGTCGCCAAGGACTACTTCATGGCGCTGCTCGACGCCCGCGACTACGTGAGCGTGAAGGAGCGCTGCCTCGCGGACTTCGAGGACCGCGCCACCTGGGGCGAGAGGGCCCTCGTGAACGTGGCGAAGTCCGGGTTCTTCTCGTCCGACCGCACCATCCGCGAGTACGACCGCGACATCTGGCACCTTGCCTAAATGGGGACGTGCCTAAAACGTGCAAGAACTTGCACAAAAGAGGCACGTCCCCTTTTGTGCAGAGAGGAGAATGACATGACCCGCAACAACGTGAGCGCCGAGTGGTGGAAGCAGGCCGTGGTGTACCAGGTGTACCCGCGCAGCTTCTACGACGCCAACGGAGACGGCCTCGGTGACATCAAGGGCGTCACCGCCCACATGGACTACCTGCACGCCCTGGGGATCAACGCGATCTGGCTCTCGCCGTTCTACCCCTCCCCGCTCGCCGACGGCGGCTACGACGTGGCCGACTACCGCAACGTGGACCCACGCCTGGGCACGCTCGAGGACTTCGACGAGATGGCCGCGGCGGCGCACGCCGTCGGCATCAAGGTGATCGTTGACATCGTGCCCAACCACACCTCGACCGAGCACCCCTGGTTCAAGGAGGCGCTCGCCGCCGGCCCCGGCTCGCCCGAGCGCGACCGCTACGTCTTCCGCCCCGGCCGCGGCGAGCACGGCGAGCTGCCCCCCAACGGCTGGAAGTCAACCTTCGGCGGCCCCGCCTGGGAGCCCGTGGGCGACGGCGAGTGGTACCTGCACCTCTTTGCCGTGGAGCAGGCCGACCTCAACTGGAAGAACGCGGACGTCCACGAGGACTTCAAGCAGACGCTGCGCTTCTGGAGCGACCGCGGCGCGGACGGCTTCCGCATCGACGTGGCGCACGCGCTGGCCAAGGACCTGGAGAGCCGCCCGCTCGCCGACTGGCCGGACGACCCCGACCAGGGCGAGCCCGGAGACGAGAACCCGCTCTGGGACCGCCCCGAGGTGCACGAGATCTACCGCGAGTGGCGCCAGGTCTTCAACGAGTACGAGCCCGCGCGTTTTGCCGTGGCGGAGGCGTGGGTCGTCCCCGAGCACCAGTGGATGTACGCCTCCCCCGACGAGCTGGGGCAGGTCTTCAACTTCCAGCTCTCCAACGCGGGGTGGTTCGCCGACGAGTTCCGCCTGGCCATCGAGAAGGGCCTCGCCGCGGCCGAGCAGTCCGGCTCCACCACCACGTGGGTCCTCTCCAACCACGACATGCCGCGCCACCCCACGCGCTACGGCCTGCCGCAGGTCCGCTCCGCGGTGCACCACCAGCTCGTGACCGACTGGCTGCTCCGCGACGGCAAGACCTACTACGAGGACCGCGACCTCGGCACCCGCCGCGCCCGCGCCGCCCTGCTCATGGAGCTGGGGCTTCCCGGCTCGGTCTACCTCTACCAGGGCGAGGAGCTGGGCCTCTTTGAGGTGGCGGACATCCCCTGGGGCGCGCTCGAGGACCCCGAGGCGGCCATGACGAGCCACGGCGACGCCATCAAGGGCCGCGACGGCTGCCGCGTGCCGCTGCCCTGGAGGGCCATGGACGAGTCGGGCGACTTCGGCTTCTCCGCGCCCGTCGATCACGCGCCGGCCCACCTGCCCCAGCCCGAGTGGTTCGCGCAGTACGCCGTGGACGTGGAGGAGACCGAGCGCGACTCCATGCTCAAGTTCTACCGCCGCGCGCTCGCCGCGCGCACCGAGCTGCTCACGGCCACCGGCGACACCTCGCTCACGTGGGCCGCGGGCTACGACGACCAGGTCATCGCCTACGAGCGCCCCATAGCCGACGGCCGGGTGCTCACGAGCGTGACCAACTTCGGCGCCGCCCCCGTGGCGCTGCCCGCCGGCGAGGTCCTTCTCGCCAGCGCCCCGCTCGCGGACGGCGGCCTGCCCGCCGACGCCACCGCCTGGGTCGCACGCTAGCGCGTCAGGCATCGCCCCCTGTCGGGCCCCCGGACGACGTCCCTGCTCGTCCGGGGGCCCGTTCTTCTTGCCCGTCGCCCGCCCTTCTCGCCCCGCGCCCGCTCTTCTCGCCCCGTGCCATGCGCAAACGAGGATTTGCAAGAAGTCGCGGTTACGCATGGCGAGAAGG
>NZ_SJOU01000030.1 GCF_012027725.1 Olsenella sp. SW781
GCGTGAACGTCATCGAGACGCACGGCCTCACCAAGCGCTACCGCCGCAAGCTGGCCGTGGACAACCTGGACATGACCGTCGCCGCCGGCGACATCTACGGCTTCGTGGGCAAGAACGGCTCCGGCAAGTCCACCACGATGAAGATGGTCTGCGGCCTGGCGCGCCCGACGGCGGGCGAGGTCGTCCTCTTCGGCGACCCGGAGCGCGGCGGCGCCACGCCGCAGGGCTTCTCGCGCATCGGCGCCCTCATCGAGAGCCCGGGCGTGCTCGCAAGCCTCACCGCGCGCGACAACCTCGTCGCCAAGGCGCTCGCGCTCGGCATGACGCACGCGGGCCAGGTGGCGGACGACCTGCTCGCCCTCGTGGGCCTGGACCCCGCGGACCGCCGCCGCGTGAAGGCCTACTCGCTCGGCATGAAGCAGCGCCTGGGCCTTGCCCTCGCGCTCGTGGGCGGCCCCGACCTGCTGCTCCTTGACGAGCCCTTCAACGGCCTCGACCCGGAGGCCACGCGCGCCATGCGCCTCGCGCTCGTGCGCCTCAACCGCGAGCGCGGCGTCACGGTCATGATCTCCTCCCACGTGCTCGACCAGCTCGACCGCGTGGCCACGCGCTTCGGCGTCATCGCGGGCGGCCGCCTCGCGGCCGAGCTCACCGACGAGGAGCTCCACGAGCGCCGCGGCAGCTCCGTTCGCGTGCGGCTGGCGGCGCCGGAGCGCGGCCTCGCCCTGCTCGAGCAGGCGCTCCCGCAGGCGGCCTTCCGCGCGGAGCCCGACGGCGCGCTCGTGGTCACGGGCGCCCCGCTCGACGAGGTCAGCGCCGCGTGCTTCTCGGCCGGCGTCGAGGTCCGCGAGCTCGCCCAGCAGGAGCGCGACATCGAGGAGTACTTCGTCGAGCTCATGGGCGTGGAAAAGGGACAGGCGCCTTCGCACGCGGGGGACGGTGAGGCCCGATGATCGCCCTGCTCCGCTCGGACGCCTACCGCGTCCTGCGCTCCCGCTGGATCTGGGGCGCGGCCGCCATCGTGGCGCTTCTCCTGCTCGCGCCGGCCGTCATGATGCGCTGGACCGGCATGGGACCCGTCCGCTACGACGACCTCACCGGCTCCGCGCTCTCCATGGGCGGCGTCCAGATCCTCGCCGCGGCCATGGCGGCCATCGTGTGCTGCGACCGGACCGACATCGGTTTCGCGCGGTCGATTCTCTCGTCCCTCGGCGAGCGCGCCCGCATGCTCTGGTTCGCCGAGAAGTGCGTCCTCTCGCTGGCGCTTGCCGCCGCGCTGACCGTGCTCGCGTTTGCGGCTGGGCTTCTCGGCCTGCTGGTCTCCGGGGTTCCGGTGGCGAGCCCCGAGCCCGCGTGGCAGGCGGCGGCCTGGCTCGGCTGCACGTGGCTCTGCGCCGCGCCCTACGTCGTGCTCACCGCGCTCGTGGGGCACCTCACGAGGAGCGAGGGCGTGACCATGGCGTTTGCGGTGCTCGGCGCCGGGGGGCTGCTCGAGGGCGGCCTGCTCATCGGGATCGACTTCCTGCGCGCGCTTGCCGGCGGAGAGTTCCTCGCGGTGACGGCCGCCGTGGGCCCGTGGATGCCCGCGGAGATCGCGTCCGCGGTCGGCGCCGGCGCGCGGGCCATGCTCTCCGCCGACAACGCGGTGCGCCTGGCACCTGCCGTTCGCGCGCTCATCGTCTGCCTGCCGCTCGCCGCCGCGGCCGTCGC
>NZ_SJOU01000031.1 GCF_012027725.1 Olsenella sp. SW781
TGTATAGCTCCCATTAAGCAAAGCCCCGTGTCTGAACAGGAAGAGATTCTGCAAAATGCGTCTCAACCTGGCGAGGGAAGAGGCCTTTAATGGCCAGGAATCCTATCCGAAGCAAGGAGACGACGATCGTCGCTCTTCCCCTGAGAGGGCCTTGAGCATAGATAGACAATAAAAAAGGGCCCCGCTCGGGACTGAACTGCCTCCCATTTCTTGGACATGGAAATAGAAGTCCGGGAGATGGGAGGCTTTCCATGTCCGTCGACCTGCGGCGCAGGCACGACCGCAAGCTCAGGGAGCTCGCCGCCGACATGTTCGCGGAGGGGCGGGGATCTGTCGCCAAGGTCCTCGGGATTCCGGAGGAGGCCGTGAGAAAATGGCAGCAGACGTACCGGTCCTTGGGGAGGGACGGCCTGCTGAACATGGGCAAGACGCACGCGAGATACGGCTTCGAGACCAAGGTCGCCGCGGCAAGCGCCGTGGTCGACGGCGGCATGGCCAAAGGCCGAGGCGATGGCGCGCTACGGGATAGCGAGCCTCTCGCCGCTGAAGCGGTGGTGTCGCCTCCACCGCGAGGGCGGGGCCGAGGCGCTCAGGCCCAAGCCGAAGGGCAGGCCAAGGGGGTCGGGCGCCGGGGCGGCGCCGATGACCCGCGAGCAGGAGCTCGAGCGCGAGGTCAGGCGGCTCGAGGCCGAGGTGGCGTACCTAAAAAATCGATGGCCCTGAAGGCGGAGCTCCGCTCCCGAACCGGGAGAAGGCCCTAGCGGTCGCCGAGCTTTCAGGGCAGGGACACGACCTCGCCGACCTGCTGGGGCCGCCGGGCTCGCCAGGTCGAGCTACTACTACGCGCTGGCGCACCCGAAGGGGCCGACCAGGCCGGAGCTCCGGCCGAGGGTCGCCGAGATATTCGGCAGGCTCCCCAACGGCGTGGGCCACCGGCAGATAGCGATGGAGCTGAGGGCCGTGGACGGCGAGCGGATAGCGGACAAGACGGTGCTCAAGATGATGCGCGAGATGGGGCTGCGCTGCGGGATCAGGCGCGAGACCGACTACCACAGGTACAACTCGTACAGGGGGGAGGCCGGCGAGACCTTCGAGAACGTGCTCGGCCGGGGCTTCGCCGCCGACGGCCCGTGGCAGAAGATGGGCACCGACGTCACGGAGTTCAGGCTCTCCTTCGGCAAGGCCTACCTCGCGCCGGTCTACGACTTCGGCAGCAAGGAGATAGTGGCGCACTCCATATCACTGCACCCGGACCTCGCCCAGCAGGGGGAGATGCTGGACATGCTCGAGGCCGCCATGCCCGAGGGCGCTGCGCCGGTCATGCAGATGGACATGGGGTGGCAGTACCAGCACCCGTCCTTTACGGGGAGGCTGCGCGGCATGGGCGTCACCCAGAGCATGTCGCGCAAGGGCAACTGCATCGACAACGGAGCCACCGAGCAGGTCTTCGGCCACATCAAGGACGAGTTCTTCCGCGGGCGCGACTGGGACGACTTCGAGTCGTTCAAGCGCGACCTCGAGGAGTACATCATCCACTGGAACGG
>NZ_SJOU01000032.1 GCF_012027725.1 Olsenella sp. SW781
GGTTGTGTGCCGAATGTTGGTGTCGGGCCACGCCCGTTTCGGCCCGATTGTAGCGCCTAGGCCGCCGCGCGCATCGCCTCCAGCACTATCACCTCCGCCCTGCGCAGCGTCTCCTCGGTGGGCGCGGGGGACTCCGCGTCGCGCCCCAGGTCGCGCATCCCGGCGGCGTCCATGAAGTGACCGGCCGCCCACTCGTCGTTCTGGTCGGCCAGCGCGGCCCCCACCAGGCGCACCAGCGAGCGCGACGAGGGGAAGACCTGCACCGCGTCGGTCCTGCGCTTTATCTCGCGGTTGGCGCGCTCCTGCACGTTGTTGGTGCGGATCCTGAGCCTGTGCTCGGCGGGGAAGGCGAGGTAGGCCAGCGCGTCCTCGCGGGCGTCCTCGAGCAGCTCCGCCGCCCTGGGCTCGAGCCGGCCGATCTCCTCGACGGCCCGGTCGTAGGCGGCCCTCACCAGCGCCGGGTCGCGCTCGCGGAAGACGGCCGAGAGCGCCGCGAGGGCGCGCCCGCGGTCGTCGCGCCTGCGGAAGCGCCCGGCGACGTCGCGCATCAGGTGCGCCACGCAGCGCTGCCAGCAGGACCCGGGGAAGACCTCCCGCACCGCCCGCCTGAGGCCGGCGTGGGCGTCCGAGACCACGAGGGCGACGCCCGAGACGCCCCGGCGCCTGAGGCCCCGCAGGAACTCCCTCCACGACTCGTGGGACTCCACGTCGACGTAGTCCAGCCCGACGTAGCGCCTGGAGCCGTCCTCGCCGGCGGCGATCGCCGTGACCACGGCCCTGCCCTCGACCCGCCCGCCCTCGCGGCAGCTCACGTAGGTCGCGTCGAGCCACAGGTACGGGAAGCGCTGCGAGAACTCGGCCTCGCGCACGGACGCCACGTCGTCGTCGAGCGTCGCGCACATCCTCGAGACCGCCGAGGGGCTGAGCCGCCCGAACTCGAGGTCGGCGGCGGCCCGCTCGATCTTGCGGGTGGAGAGCCCCAGCCTGTAGATCTCGGCTATCGCGCCCACCATCGCCCGGTCGGTGCGCGAGTAGGGCCGCAGGACCTCCTCGGGGAAGTAGCTGCCCTCGCGCAGCCTCGGGATCCTGAGGGTGATCTCGCCGATCACCGTCATCAGGCGGCGCTCGCGGTAGCCGTTGCGGCGCACGCCCTGCTCGCCGGCGACCTCCTCGACCGCCATCTCCATCGCGGCGTTGACGCAGCCCTCCACGAGCCCGACGGCGAGCCGCCTGAAGTCGATCGTGCCGTCGGCGGTCATCGGCATGTCGGCCAGCGCCATCGGCGCCGCACCCTGCTGTAAAGTGTCCATGTGGTCATCTCCCAAGTCTCTGTCAGCGTGGTAACTGAAGATTCTAGGCGGTGGCCACACCCCTTTTCAGGGGTGCTCTGACACCAACGTTTGGCACGCGATC
>NZ_SJOU01000033.1 GCF_012027725.1 Olsenella sp. SW781
CCGCCATTTTGCGTGGGTCCCGCAGCCCATGTATTACAGCTTGAGCCGTCCGCAAGGTCGTCTCATTTTGTATTTATCCCTAGCTTTTCGCTTCGGCTTGGGCCGACTCTGAAGGAGCCGTTGGACGGCCACCCAAGATGGTTCTCTCGTCATTCCCCTTTGCGACGGCAGGAGCCTGGCTGCCGGGGGGCGGCTTGTCGCAGCGGCTAATCGATTGAATCGAATTTTTTCCTTGTGAGACTGCGCCGGGTTCGGCGCTATCGCCCTCACCCCCCCGGCCCCGTATCTGCCTGCCAGGATACTCCGGGGAACGGGCATGCATGCAGCATTTCCTTGGCTGCAGCCGAGGCTGCCTCGGCCAGCGTCAAGACAGCCGTTCCCAGCGCGCGCAGGGCGCATGACACCTTTACATTGCTGCCCGCGGGCCCTGAGAGGCGGTTCGGCATCTCGCGTATCTCAGGGCGTGACGCGCTTTCACCTTACTCGCGCGTCGGAGTGATCGGTCTCTTACGACGCCTTTCGGCTCAGCTCTGGTTTCGAGCGGTCTTTAGGACCTCATTCTCTGGCGGCGGACAGCGCCTCTTGTCGGCATCCGTTTCGTATGCAGCGCGTCGTGGCCAGTCCAATCATGCTCCCGGCTTTGCGAGGCGCGATGGGGCGCTCTCTGTGTGCGCCGGTTGTCTTTGGGAGGAAGCATTCGTGAAGGGGGCCTCTCATCTCGCGGAGTGTGATATTGCGCGAAAGCCCATCGGTGAGATTGAAGTGCCAGGGCCGGTACAGTAAAGCCTGACAAGCCCTTTGTGGACTCATTCGCTGACAACGAGGCTTACGAGTGCTAACTCATGGTGTCTTGGGGCGGGCCAAGCGAGATAGCCCTGGCCCGCTGATCGTCTTTCAATGGTCTACGGCTATGACGATCTGCCAAGTTGCCGTGAGATGCCGCAGTTTGAGAGCGTGTCTGGGTCAGCATCAGGTCAACGACCAGCGTTGCGGCAGGAACATATGCCCCACGAACCTAACGATGATCAGCTGCAACCCAATCATCTGCAGTAGGAACAGGTTCGAAAAGGTGTTAGGAAGAGTTAGGGCGAGCGGGTAAGGTGCGGCTGAGCATCGAGGGCGAGGCGCGAAAGAGGCTCAAGGTCACATACGCGATTATGTGGGAAGCGATTCCGTGTGCAGTCCGACCTCGGGCATCACAAGCCCCCGGGGCTGGTGCCCTGATGCCCATGCCAAACCCCGAAGGAGCCGTTGGATGGCCAACCCATTGAGACTTCTGCAAGCAAGCAACTGCTGTCGCGCTTGGGTCCTATCGTTATGGGCTGGCGCGGCAGGTTACCCCCACACAGCAATCTTAGGAATCAGGGATGAGACCTAAT
>NZ_SJOU01000034.1 GCF_012027725.1 Olsenella sp. SW781
TACCGTCAAGATTCTTGCGCACTTTCAGACAGCCCTATAGGCCCGCCGTCCGGTGCGGCTACCCCTCCAGCAGAGTCACGTCCAGGTAGCGACGAGAGCCCCACTCGCTCTCGGCGACGTACTTGAGCCTCGCGGTCACGAGCATGAGGGCGCTCCTCCCATCCGGGAAGGTGCCCACCACGCGGGTGCGGCGGCGGATCTCGCGGTTGAGGCGCTCGATGGCGTTGTTCGTGCGGATCCTCCGCCAGTGCTCGCGGGGGAACCTGGTGTAGGTCAGCGTCTCGGCGAAGCCCTCCCTGACCACCTTGGCGGCCTCCTTGAGCCTGAGCGACTCCAGCTCCCCGGCGACGGCGAGGGCCTTGGCCTCGGCCGCCTCTCTCGACTCCATCGCGTGGATCGCCTTGAGCATGGCGGCGACCCTCGGCCTCTTGGACCTCGGGACCCTGGCCAGCACGTTTCTGTAGAAGTGCACGGTGCACCGCTGGTAGGCGGCCCCCGGGAACACCTCGGCGATTGAGCCGACCATGCCGGCGGCCTTGTCGCCGGTGAACATCCGCACGCCGCGCAGGCCGCGGGACCTGAGCCACGACAGGAACTCCCGCCAGCACTCCGAGGACTCCGTGAAGCCCTCGGCGGCGCCGATCACCTCGCGGTAGCCGTCGTCGTTGACGCCTATGGCGACCATCACCGCCACGTTCTCGTAGCTGCCGCCCCAGCTCCGCCTGAGGTAGATGCCGTCCACGTAGACGTAGGGGTAGGCGCGCTCGAGCGGGCGGTTGCGCCATCGCTCGACCGCCTTGAACGCCTTCTCGTTGAGGTTGGAGACCGTCGACGCGGACACGCTTGACCCCCAGAGGGCCTCGGAGACGTCCTCGATGCGCCTGGTGGAGACGCCCGCCAGGTACATCTCGATCATGGCCTCCTCGACCGAGGTCTCGCGCCTGCGGTAGCGCTCGATGATAGCGGTGGTGAACCGAACTCCCTTGAGCTTGGGCATCCTGAGCGTGACCTCGCCGGAGGTGGTGGCGAGCTTCCGGTCGTAGTGCCCGGCCCGGTAGGCCTCCCTCTCCGCGGTCCTCTCGTAGCGCTCGGCGCCCACGAGGTCGCCGGCCTCCTCCTCGAGCAGGCCGTTGAGCAGCTCCTCGACGGTCTTCCTCACCAGCTCCCTGAGATCGTCCCTCAGGGTCTCCTCGTTCAAAGATACAATGGGCTCGGGCATGGCCCCTCCTCCAGCATGTTTCTTGTCTAGGCAACTCGAATCATACCGGGGCGGGCCGTGCCCTCCTTCCTATCTGGACGCTATGCTGCTGTCAAAGTGCGCAAGAAATTGTACGTTACC
>NZ_SJOU01000035.1 GCF_012027725.1 Olsenella sp. SW781
TGCGTCGATCTCGGCGTTCACGGCGTCGACCACGCCGACCATGCCCGGCAGGCGGCTCCCGCAGGTGAGCCGCGCGTTGCTCAGGCGCTCGCGCCGGGCGAGGAAGCGCGCCTGGCGCCCGAGCTCGGTGGAGTAGCGGGCGAGGGCGAGGGCCGCGCCGATCGCCAGGCCGAGCGCGAGCATCGCCACGAGCAGGAGTCCCTCAGCCACGTGGAGCCTTTCGCAGAGATTGAGCCACCCGTCCATGGTAGAGCTCGCGAGCAGCCACTGCGCCGCGGAGCGCAGCCAGCGGTAGAGCGGCTCGAGGAGCGCGTCCGAGGTCATGAGACGTCGCGGCGGGAGAGCGCGAGTGCGCCCACGCCGGTGAGGGCCGCGCAGAGCGGCGCGCAGACCGCGAGGGCGCGGACGGCGGGGGAGAGGCCCGTCGCGTCCACGGAGAGCAGGTTCGCGGCGCCGTTGCCGACGGAGACGAGCGCGACGTAGGGCATCCAGGCGAGGGCCGCCTCGAGCGCCGGGGCCCAGCCGAGGCCGAGCGCCGAGTCAACGAGCAGCAGGAACGAGAAGAACCCCTGCTCGACGGCCGCCGACGTCAGGAGGAACGCGGCTATGAACGCAATCGCGCGGCTGCGGACGAGCTGACCCACGAGCAGGACGGCGAGGGCGTAGGCGCACGAGACGAGCCAGCCCTCGCCCGCCCAGGCGGCGACCTGCCAGAGCGGCTCGACGTCTGCCACGGGGCGCATGGTCACGAGGACGCCGAGCCCGGCGAACACGAGGTAGGCAAGCAGCAGCGCGCCCGTGAGGAGCGCCGCGAGCAGGTACTTCTCGGCGTAGTATGCCGCCCGGCCGCGAAGGGACGACAGGAGCGTGCGGTCGAAGCCGGCGTCGGAGTCCGCGCAGGAGAGGCGCGCGGCCACGAAGGGGGCGATGGTCGAGACGAGCGCGATGGAGCACCCGCGCCCGGCGAGGCGCAGGGCGCCCGCGCGCCCGGTGATGCCGTCGTAGACGACGCCGGGCTCGAGCGGCCACCAGACGGTGAGGACGGCGCCGCCCAGGGTGGCGAGCGCGACGAGGGCGAGCGCGACCCACGGCCAGCGGGAGCGCAGGATGCGGTGGAGGTCGGACCTGAGCAGCGCCATCATGCGGCATCCCTCCTCGAGACGAGCAGCGCGTCGGCA
>NZ_SJOU01000036.1 GCF_012027725.1 Olsenella sp. SW781
CGCGTCGATCTCGGCGTTCACGGCGTCGACCATGCCGACCATGCCCGGCAGGCGGCTCCCGCAGGTGAGCCGCGCGTTGCTCAGGCGCTCGCGCCGGGCGAGGAAGCGCGCCTGTCGCCCGAGCTCGGTGGCGTAGCAGGCGACAACAAACACCGCGCCCAGACCAAAGCCAAGCGCTAGCAGCGCCACGAGTAACAAACCCTCAACCATGTGAAGCCCCTCGAAGAAACGAACCCACCCGTTCATGGTAGAGCTCTCGAGCAACCATTCGGCAACGGAATACAGCCAGCGGTAGAGCGGCTCGAGAAGCATGTCCGGGCTCATGCGACATCGCGCCTCGTGCCAACGAGAGTGCCGAGACCGCCGCACGCGAGGCAGAGCGGGACGCAGACGATGAGCGCGCGAACGGCCGGGGCGAAGCCGGTGGCGTCCGCGGCGAGCATGTCGGCGGCGCCGTTGCCCACGGCGGCCGTGGTGACGTAGGGCATCCAGGCGATGGCGGCCCCGAGCGCCGGGGCCCATCCCAGGCCGAGCGCGTCGCTCACAAGCAGGAGGAAGCTGAAGAACCCCTGTTCCACGGCACCCGAGAGCAGCAGGAACGCGACGATAAAGGCAATTGCTCGGCTGCGCGTGAGCTGTCCTGCCAGCAGCACAAGAAGCGCATAGGCGCACGAGATGAGCCAGCCCTCGCCCGCCCACGCCGCGACCTGCCAGAGCGGCTCGACGTCTGCCACGGGGCGCATGGTCACGAGGACGCCGAGCCCGGCGAACACGAGGTAGGCAAGCAGCAGCGCGCCCGAGAGGAGCGCCGCGAGCAGGCACTTCTCGGCGTAGTATGCCGCCCGGCCGCGAAGGGACGACAGGAGCGCCCGGTCGAAGCCGGCGTCGGAGTCCGCGCAGGAGAGGTGCGCGGCCACGAAGGGGGCGATGGTCGAGACGAGCATGACGGAGGCCCCGCGCCCGGCGAGGCGCAGGGCGCCCGCGCGCCCGGTGAGGCCGTCGTAGACGACGCCGGGCTCGAGCGGCCACCAGACGGTGAGGACGGCGGACCCCAGGGTGGCGAGCGCGACGAGGACAAGCAGCACCCACGGCCAGCGGGAGCGCGCCGTGCGGTAGAGGTCGGACCTGAGCAGCGCCATCATGCGGCATCCCTCCTCGAGACGAGCAGCGCGTCGGCG
>NZ_SJOU01000037.1 GCF_012027725.1 Olsenella sp. SW781
CGCCCCTCGCAGTAGAAGAGCCTGGTCTCGCCCTCGGCCTCGCCGAGCAGGGCCGCGATGGCCGCCTCGTCGGCGAACTCCGAGCCGTTGTCGGTGAGCACGAGCCGGAACACGCGGCGCACGCCGTCGGCCCCCAGCGCCTCGCGCACGAGGCCGAGCCCGGCGAGGACGGCGCCGCAGGTGCCGTCGGCCACGGGTATCGCCAGCTGGAACGACGTCGGCCTGTGGTAGAGGGTGAGCAGGCGCGCGGAGTCGGCGGCCGAGCCCTCCACCGTGTCCATCTCCCAGGCGCCCGCGCGCTCGTCCTCGGTGAGGCGCATGAACTCCTCGTGCGACCTGCGCGCCGAGTGGCGCTCGGCTCGCCTCGGCGCCGAGCGGCGGCGGGGCCTGTAGCCCACCTTCCTCCTCAGCTCCATGTTGGTCATCTCCGCGTAGCCCGCGTCGACCCAGCGGTAGATCGTGCTCGCCGAGAGCCCCAGGTCCGGCCTCGTCGCCGCGATCTGCTCCGGCGAGAGGCCCCTCCGCAGGCCCTCGCGTATCGCGTCGAGCTTGGACGCCACGGAGAGCTCGGTCTCGTCGATGCCGCGCCTGCTCCCCCTGAGCTCCTCGTCGGCGGCGCGCTGGGCCATCCTCGCGCTGTAGAACACGCGCGGCCTCCTCGAGCAGCCGTAGGCCCTGCGGTGGCCGCAGCCGTCGCGGCACCTCGGCCACGACCCCAGGCGCGGGCACGCGGCCGCCAGCGCCGCCGCCTCGGGCGCGGGCTCCCCGTAGTGGG
>NZ_SJOU01000038.1 GCF_012027725.1 Olsenella sp. SW781
GGTTGATTTCCAACCTCAGCGAAACACCTTGAGCCGATAGCGCGTTTCCGCACCTATCGAGACGGAGGGGAGGCCCCGGCAGGGGCCTCCCCTCCGCGTTGTCGCAGGTGTAGGATACATGGAGAGGCGTCGCGATGGGTCCGAGGCCCGTGCGGCACCGTCCCGCCGCGGCTTGCTTCCAGACTCAGCGCGACGGGTGCCGGGACCCTCGATTCGGTTGTCCCCGAGGGGCTAGTCGGCCAGCGGCGCCTCACCTCGCTCCGCCCTCGCGCGCTCCACGCAGCCCGGCGTCAGGTCGAGCTCGGAGGGGCCGAGCATCTCGACCCCGAAGGCGTCCAGGAGCGCCCGCGCGTCGTCGCCGAACGCGGCGAGGAGCATCTCGGAGGGCGTGCGCCAGGCGAGCTTGCCGCGCGGCTCGGAGTCCACCTGCGACATGACGAGCGCCGCGTCGGCGCGCGACAGGCGGTCGAGGCGCAGGCCGCGGCCCTTGGGCAGCAGCTTCCTGATCTCGACGTGGTTCTTCTCGCAGCCGCCCTTCTGGTCGGCGCGG
>NZ_SJOU01000004.1 GCF_012027725.1 Olsenella sp. SW781
CCACCGCGACCCCGGACGCAGCAGAACCTCGGCCGCGACAGATGTCTATAAGAGCCCGCCCATGGACATGTCCCACGCCACGGCCGTGCGCGCGCCGATGGTCGGCGTCTTCTACGCGGCGCCCTCGCCTGGCGCCGAGCCCTTCGTGCACGTGGGCTCCAAGGTCAAGAAGGGCGAGACCCTCTGCGTCATCGAGGCCATGAAGGTCATGAACGAGGTCACCGCCGAGGCCGACGGCGAGATCGTCGACATCTGCGTGAAGGACGGCGACCTCGTCGAGTACGGCTGCTGCCTCATGAAGATCTACTAGGTGGAAAAGGGACAGTCACTTTTGCACGGTCACGTTTCCACGTTGGGAGCTGAGAAGATGAACAAGGAAGAGCTCAAGGACCTGCTGCCCCATCGCGAGCCGATGCTCCTGCTCGACGAGGCGGAGGTCGTCGACGGCGAGGCCCACGGCAAGATCACCATCACCGGTGACGAGTTCTTCGTCCAGGGCCACTTCCCGGGCAACCCCATCGTCCCGGGCGTGATCCAGTGCGAGATGCTCGCGCAGAACTGCTGCGTTCTTCTCGCCGACGACCTTGCCGCCAAGGGCGCCACGCCCATGTATACGAGCCTCGACAAGGTTCGCTTCAAGCATCCCGTGCGTCCTGGTGACACGGTGGAGCTCACGTGCCGCATCACCAGGAGCCGCGGGCCCTTCCGCTTTGCCACGGGCGAGGCCCGCGTGAACGGCGAGCTCTGCTGCCAGGCGGAGATGTCCTTCGCGCTGATGTGACGGAGGCTCTTCCGTGCAAAGGGGACAGTCACTTTTGCACGGTGCTGGGCATTCGAAGAGAGCGGCGTGCAAAAGTGACTGTCCCCTTTGCACGGTGCGCCAGGAGGCGACGATGTTCGACAAGATCCTCATTGCGAACCGCGGCGAGATCGCGGTCCGCGTGATTCGCGCCTGCAAGGAGATGGGCGTCAAGACCGTTGCCGTGTACTCCACGGCCGATGCCGAGGCGCTGCACGTCGCCCTTGCCGACGAGGCCTATTGCATCGGCGGGCCGCGCCCGGCGGACAGCTACCTCAACGAGGACGCCATCCTCACGGTCGCCCTGCAGTCGGGCGCCAAGGCCATCCACCCCGGCTACGGGTTCTTCTCGGAGAACTCGCACTTCGCGCGCGAGTGCCAGAAGTGCGGCCTCGTGTTCATCGGCCCCGACCCGGACGTCATCGACCGCATGGGCGACAAGGACAACGCGCGCCGCACCGCCCGCGAGGCGGACGTGCCCATCGTTCCGGGCTGCGACCTGCTCAAGGACGCGGACGAGGCGGTCCGCGAGGCGGAGCGCATCGGCTGCCCCGTGCTCATCAAGGCGCGCTCGGGCGGCGGCGGCCGCGGCATCCGCAAGGTCGAGGAGCCAGCCGACGCCGGCAAGGCCTTCACCGAGGCCCATGCCGAGGCCGAGGCGGCCTTCGGCGACGGCGAGTGCTACATGGAGAAGTTCGTCTCCCCGGCCCACCACGTCGAGGTCCAGGTCCTCGCCGACGCCCACGGCAACGTGGTCTCCCTCGGCGAGCGCGAGTGCTCCGTCCAGCGCCGCAACCAGAAGCTCGTGGAGGAGAGCCCGGCGCCGTGCCTGGACGCCCACCCGGGCGTCCGCGAGCGCATGCACAAGGCCGCCCGCGACCTCACGCGCGCCGTGGGCTACGTGGGCGTGGGCACGATCGAGTTCCTCTTCGCCGACGACGGCAACTTCTACTTCATGGAGATGAACACGCGCCTGCAGGTCGAGCACCCGGTCACGGAGTTCGTGAGCGGCGTCGACCTCGTCAAGTGGCAGCTGCGCGTGGCGGCGGGGGCCGAGCTGCCCTTCTCGCAGGACGACATCTCCATTCAGGGGCACGCCATCGAGTGCCGCATCAACGCCGAGACGCCGGAGTTCCTCCCGTCCTGCGGCGACGTCACGATGCTGCATGTCCCCGGCGGCCCGCAGGTCCGCTTCGACTCCGCGCTCTACGTGGGGGCCGTGGTCCCGCCGTACTACGACTCGCTCCTCGGCAAGCTCATCGTCTGCTCGTCAACCCGCGAGGAGGCCATCCGCAAGATGCGCTCCGCCCTCGGCGAGCTCGTGGTCGACGGCGTGGCCGAGAACAGCGAGCTGCACCTCGACATTCTCGCCAACCCCGAGTTCGTCTCGGGGAACTACCACACCAACCTGATGGAGCATCTCTATGAGTAAGCGAGAGAAGAGCATCAACGCCCTCGAGGGGCCGATGACCGAGGTGTCGGCGGAGTTCCCCGAGCGCCACATCCTCGTCAAGTGCCCGGGCTGCCGGCGCGTGATCGATCAGGACAAGCTCGCCCAGAACCTTGACGTGTGCCCGCGCTGCGGGCGCCACCTGCGCGTCTCCGGCCGCAAGCGGATGCGCATGACCGTGGACGCCGGGAGCTTCCAGGAATGGGACCGCGACCTCGCCGCCACGGACTTCCTCGAGTTCCCCGGCTATGCCGAGAAGCTCGCGGACGCGCGCGAGAAGTCCCACGAGGCCGACGCCGTCGTGTGCGGGCGCGCCGAGATCGGCGGCCACGAGTGCGCGGTCTTCTTCATGAACGCCGAGTTCATGATGGGCTCGATGGGCTCGGTGGTGGGCGAGAAGATCTGTCGCACCTTCGAGCGTGCCACCGAGCTTGGGCTGCCCGTCGTGGGCTTCACCGTCTCCGGCGGCGCCCGCATGCAGGAGGGCACGACCTCGCTCATGCAGATGGCCAAGGTCTCGGCGGCCGTGCGCCGTCACGGCGAGGCGGGTCTGCTCTACCTGACCGTGCTCACCGACCCGACCACCGGCGGCGTCACCGCGAGCTTTGCCATGGAGGGCGACGTCATCCTCGCCGAGCCGGGCGCGCTTGTGGCCTTTGCCGGCCCGCGCGTGATCGAGCAGACCACCCACAAGCGCCTGCCCGCGGGCTTCCAGCGCTCCGAGTTCCTGCTCGAGCACGGCTTCTGCGACCTCATCGTGGAGCGCAAGGACATGGTGGCCACCCTGACCGAGCTCCTTGCCCTGCACGAGGGCGAGGCCCCCGCGGCCGGGGCCCCGCACACGCTCTCCCGCGAGGAGCCCCGCGGCAAGCGCGGCGCGCGCCCCAAGCGCGTGGAGGAGCCGACCTGCGCCTACGACATCGTCAAGCTCACCCGCTCCGCCGACCGCGCGACGGCGCTCGAGCTCCTGGAGCGTGGCCTCGACGGCTTCGTCGAGCTTCATGGCGACCGCCTCTTCGCCGACGACGCCGCCATCGTGGCGGGCATCGGCTGGAAGGGAGGCCGCGTGATGACCGTCATCGCCATCGAGCGCGGCAACTCAACCAAGGAGCGCGTGCGCCGCAACTTCGGCATGGCGCACCCCGAGGGCTACCGCAAGGCGCTGCGCCTCATGCGCCAGGCAGAGAAGTTCGGCCGGCCCGTGGTCTGCCTCGTCGACACCTCCGGGGCCTACTGCGGCATCGGCGCCGAGGAGCGCGGCCAGGGCGAGGCCATCGCCACCAACCTCGTTGCCATGAGCGGCCTTCGCACGCCCGTGGTGAGCGTCGTGGTGGGCGAGGGAGGATCGGGTGGGGCGCTCGCGCTCGCCGTCGCCGATCGCGTGCTCATGCTGAGGAGCGCCGCGTACTCGGTCGTGAGCCCCGAGGGCTGCGCCTCGATTCTCTGGAAGGACCCGAAGCGCGCCGACGATGCCGCCGCGGCGCTGCACATCACCGCCGAGGACCTCACCGAGCTCGGCCTCGTGGACGGCGTGGTCAACGACATCGGGCTCACGCACACCGAGATCGCCCACGACCTCGTGCGCGAGGTGGAGCTTGCCCTTGACGAGCTGGGCCAGCTCGACGCCGACCAGCTCGTGGGCCTTCGCTACGACAAGTTCCGCGCGATGGGAGGGGATAGGATATGCTCGCGCTCGTAACCGACTCCACCTGCGGCCTGACGCGTGTTGAGGCCGATGAGCTGGGCGTCATCGTGCTCCCCATGACCTACTCGGTCGACGGCGTCCGCTACTCGGAGGCGCCCGTCGGGGAGAACGGCGACTACGGCTCGCTCATCTCGGCCGGCTCCCGCGTCGAGACCGAGGCCGTCCACCCGTCTGCCTTCGAGCGCGTCTTCCGCGAGCGCCTCGCCGCGGGCGACGACGTCCTCTGCGTCACCATCTCGTCCCGCCTTTCCGGCACGTTCCGCAGCGCCGAGGAGGCCGCCGCCGCGGTCGACCCGAGCGGCGAGCGCGTGGCCGTCCTCGACTCCTGGAACACCGCGGGCGCGCTCGAGTTCCTCGTCCGCCGCGCGCACGCGCTCGCGGCCGCCGGCAGCTCGCTTGCCGAGGTCGTGGCCGGCCTTGCCGAGGCCCGGCGCGGCACCCGCATCGTCTTCAGCGTGCCCGACATGGGGGCGCTCTTCAGAAGCGGCAGGCTCGGCGCCATCCGCCGCGCCGTGGCCACCAAGCTCAACCGCTATCCCGTCATGGCCCTCCAGGAGGGCGGAATCGAGAAGTACGGCGACGGGCGCGGCGCGCGCGGCATGGCGGCCGCGATGGTGCGCCGCGTGCCAGAGGGAAGCCGTGAGCTCGTGGTGTCGCACTTCGGGCCGCGTGGCGTCGAGGCGCGCGAGGTGTTTCTCGCCGCGCGCTCCCGCTTCCCCGAGGCGCACGTGCGCGTGAAGGACGGCGGCCCGGTGCTCGCCAAGCATCTCGGCGTCGGCGCCGTGGGGCTCTCCTGGGCGTAGGCGTCCTCAGGGCCGGCGGGCGCGCTTCTCAGCGCGGAGGGCGCGCCCGCACTCATGAGTGCGGGCATCAAGTGCAGGCAAAAGTGCCGAGAAGGACCATCGAGTGCGTGGTTCTTCTCGGCATTTGTCGTTGAGTGCGGGCATCGAGTGCGGCGGAGGCCCGCACTCGTGAGCGCACGCATCGAGTGCGGTGGCATCCGCCCCGCCCCTCGGCGCGTGCCGGCCCCTGCCGTTCTTCTCGCCTGCGCGTGAACGTACGGTGAAGAATGGATACGCCCGGGACCGTGGCGTTTTGACAACAGCTGGTCATGCGCGTAATGTTCATCGTCGCGTCAATCCGGGGCAGAGGTGCTGCTCGGCCCTTGAATACGAGAAAAACGGCACGTCGATAGTATAGAAGGAGAGAGCTTTGCCTACTATCAACCAGCTGGTCCGCAAGGGCCGCATGAGCGTCAAGGCCAAGTCCAAGAACGCCGCCCTGCAGCACAACCCCCAGAAGCGTGGCGTCTGCACCCGCGTCTTCACCACCACCCCCAAGAAGCCGAACTCCGCCCTTCGTAAGGTCGCCCGTGTGCGCCTCGTGAACGGCATCGAGGTCACCGCCTACATCCCCGGCGAGGGCCACAACCTCCAGGAGCACTCGATCGTCCTCATCCGCGGCGGCCGTGTGCGTGACCTCCCCGGTGTCCGCTACAAGATCATCCGTGGCGCCTACGACTGCGCCGCCGTGCAGAACCGCCAGAAGGCGCGCTCCCGCTACGGCACCAAGCGCCCGAAGTAGTGAACAGCCGCACAATCGTCATCAGAACCGAGGAGATATAACATGCCGCGTCGTGCATCCAAGAACCACCGTCGCGAGGTCCAGCCGGACGCCGTGTACAACAACCGTCTCGTGACCCAGCTCATCAACAAGGTCCTTCTCGACGGCAAGAAGGCCACCGCCGAGCGCATCGTCTACGGTGCCTTTGACATCGTCGCCGAGAAGTCCGGCGAGGACGCCCTCTCCGTCTTCAAGAAGGCCATGGACAACATCCGCCCGACCCTCGAGGTCAAGCCCAAGCGCGTCGGCGGCGCCACCTACCAGGTGCCCATGGAGGTCAACTCCCGCCGTGCCACTACCCTCGCCATCCGCTGGATGGTCAACTTCTCCCGCGCCCGCAAGGAGAAGACCATGGCCGAGCGTCTCGCCAACGAGATCCTCGACGCCTCCAACGGCGTCGGCGCCTCTGTCAAGAAGCGCGAGGACCTCTTCAAGATGGCCGAGGCCAACCGCGCGTTCTCTCACTACCGCTTCTAAGCCGATCCGAGGGAGCTACTTATGGCAAAGGTTAAGTACAAGCTCGAGGACCTCCGCAACATCGGCATCATGGCCCACATCGATGCCGGCAAGACCACCACGACGGAGCGCATCCTCTACTACACGGGCAAGACCCACAAGATCGGCGAGGTTCACGACGGCGCCGCCACCATGGACTGGATGGTCCAGGAGCAGGAGCGCGGCGTGACCATCACCTCCGCGGCCACCACGTGCTTCTGGAAGGACCACGTCATCCAGATCATCGACACCCCGGGCCACGTTGACTTCACGTCCGAGGTCGAGCGCTGCCTGCGCGTCCTCGACGGTGCCGTTGCGGTCTTCGACGCCGTCGCCGGCGTCCAGCCGCAGTCCGAGACCGTCTGGCGTCAGGCCACCACGTACGGCGTCCCCCGCATCGCGTTCATCAACAAGTATGACCGCATCGGCGCCGACTTCTTCCACGCCATCGACACCATGAAGGACCGCCTGCACGCCAACGCCGTGGCGGCCCAGATCCCGATGGGTGCCGAGAACAACTTCTGGGGTCTCGTCGACCTGGTCACCATGACCGCGTGGGACTTCAAGGAGGACGCCAAGGGCATGATCTACCCCGAGCCCATGGACGCCATCCCCGACGAGTTCATGGACCTCGCGCAGGAGAAGCGCGAGGAGCTGCTCGACGCCGCCTCCAACTTCTCCGACGAGATCATGGAGGCCGTGCTCGAGGAGCAGGAGATCCCCGTCGACGACCTCAAGGCGGCTCTCCGCAAGGGCGTCATCGCCGGCGAGCTCAACCTCGTCTTCGTGGGCTCTGCCTACAAGAACAAGGGCATCCAGGAGCTCCTCGACGCCGTCGTGGACTACCTCCCGAGCCCGCTTGACGTCGCCGAGATCGACGGCACCAACCTCAAGGGCGAGCCCGAGGTCCGTCACGCCGACCCGAAGGAGCCCTTCGCGGCCCTCGCCTTCAAGATCATGACCGACCCGTACGTCGGCAAGCTCACCTACATCCGCGTGTACTCTGGTCAGGCGGAGGCGGGCTCTTACGTCTACAACTCGGTCAAGGACAACCGCGAGCGCCTCGGCCGCATCCTCGAGATGAACGCCAACGAGCGCGTCGACCGTGACGAGTGCTCCGCCGGCGACATCGTCGCCTGCGTCGGCCTCAAGAACACCACCACGGGCGAGACCCTCTGCGACGAGAAGCACCCCGTCATCCTCGAGTCCATCGAGTTCGCGACGCCGGTCATCTCCGTCGCCGTGGAGCCCAAGACCAAGGCCGAGCAGGACAAGATGTCCGTTGGCCTGGCCAAGCTCGCCGAGGAGGACCCGACCTTCCAGGTCCACACCGACCACGAGACCGGTCAGACCATCATCTCCGGCATGGGCGAGCTGCACCTCGAGATCATCGTCGACCGCCTGCGCCGTGAGTTCAAGGTCGACTGCAACGTCGGCAAGCCGCAGGTCGCCTACCGCGAGACCGCCGGCAAGGCCGTCACGCACGTCGAGGGCAAGTTCGTCCGCCAGTCCGGCGGTCGCGGCCAGTACGGCCACGCCGTCATCGACATGGAGCCCAATGAGCCGGGCAAGGGCTACGAGTTCGAGAACGCCATCGTCGGCGGCGTCATCCCGAAGGAGTACATCCCCTCCGTCGACAAGGGCATCCAGGAGGCGCTCGAGAGCGGCGTCATCGCCGGCTACCCGGTCGTCGACATCAAGGTCAAGCTCGTCGACGGCTCCTACCACGAGGTCGACTCCTCCGAGGCGGCCTTCAAGATCGCCGGCTCCATGGCCATCAAGGAGGCCCTGAAGAAGTCCAACCCCGTCCTTCTCGAGCCCGTCGAGCAGGTCGAGGTCGAGACGCCCGAGCAGTACATGGGCGACGTCATGGGCAACCTCTCCTCCCGCCGCGGCAAGATCGAGGGCATGGAGGATCGTCGCGACACCAAGGTCATCCGCGCCAAGGTGCCCCTGGGCGAGATGTTCGGCTACGCCACGGACCTTCGCTCCCAGACGCAGGGTCGCGCGAGCTACACCATGCAGTTCGACTCGTACGAGCCCGTGCCGAAGGCCGTCCGTGACGAGATCGTCGCCAAGAATGGCGGCAACGCTTCCTAGTTAACGACCACCGAGCCCTAGCTCATTGGAGGTACCACAGTGTCAAGCCAGAAGATCAGGATTCGCCTCAAGGGCTACGACCACGAGGTCGTTGATCAGTCCGCGAAGCTCATCGTCGACACCGCCCAGAAGACCGGTGCCCGCGTGTCCGGCCCCATCCCCCTGCCCACCGAGCGCAACCTCTACACGGTCATCCGCTCGCCGCACAAGGACAAGGACTCCCGCGAGCAGTTCGAGATGCGCACCCACAAGCGCCTCATCGACATCCTCGACCCCTCGCCGTCCACGGTTGACTCGCTCATGCGTCTCGACCTCCCGGCCGGTGTGGACATCGAGATTAAGCTCTAAGCAGTAACGCACGTCGGGGGCGCCCCCGGTCTTCCTACGAGAAGTGCTCTTCGAGGAACTTCTCTTCGGAAGACCGGGGGCGCCCTGCGTTACGGACATACTGAGCCGGTGGCAGCGTAGTCCCATGCTGTTGCCAACCTGTAATGTGGGGAAGCTACTATGGCGAGAAGGACGGTTGCTCTGAGAGGGGACTCGCCATGAACATCGTTTGTCTCGACCTTGAGGGCGTGCTCGTACCGGAGATCTGGATCGCGTTTGCGGAGGAGTCGGGCATCCCAGAGCTGCGACGCACCACGCGCGACGAGCCCGACTACGACAGACTCATGGCCTTCCGCATCAAGACGCTGCACGAGCACGGGCTGGGGCTGCCGCAGATCCAGGACGTCATCTCGCGCATCGACCCTCTGCCCGGGGCGCGCGATTTTCTCGACGCCCTGCGCGAGCGTACGCAGGCCGTGATCCTCTCCGACACGTTCGAGGAGTTCGCTCGCCCGCTCATGGCCAAGCTCGGCTGGCCCACGCTGCTCTGCAACTCGCTCGAGGTCTCCCCGGAGGGAGAGATTCTCCGTCACCGCATGCGCTGCGAGAACTCCAAGCTCACGACCGTCCGCGCGCTTCAGTCCTGCGGATACGAGACCATTGCCGCAGGCGACTCCTTCAACGACCTCGCCATGATTCGTGCGAGCAAGGCAGGCTTCCTCTTCCGCAGCACCCCCGCCATCCAGGAGGCCAATCCCGACCTCCCCGCATATGAGACCTATGACGAGCTGCTCGCCGGGATAGCGGCGGCGCTCGAGCGGTGATTGACGGGGCGCGACGCGCCCCGAGGCCCCAGGCGACGATTGTCGGTGATTTTTGACGTGACCCTTCTGTAGCTCAGGTATGCTGACCGGAAAAGCGCAGGTAAAAGCACCGCCTTTATCATGTGTGCCAACCGGTCCCCGCAGAAATCACCGACAATCGAATCGTCATGCGAAAGAGGACGTGCACGTCGCTTTGCGGGGTATCATATGCCCGGCGAAAGGGGGCAGGATGCCGACGCTCTACATCCTCCGGCACGGCCAGACCGAATACAACCTGCAGCATCGGGTCCAGGGGCACTGCGACTCCCCGCTCACGCCGCTCGGCGTCGAGCAGGCGCATGCGGCGGCTCGCTGGATTGCGGGTCAGGGGGTGCGCTTCGACCGCATGTGCACGTCTCCGCTCGGGCGTGCCGTGTCCACGCTCGAGGTGGTCCGCGAGGAGCTCATGGCGCGAGGCGAGAAGGACCTTCCTCCCGTCGAGCCTCTGGACGCCCTGATGGAGCGGAGCTACGGCCCCTTCGAGGGCGGCCCCGCCTCCGACGTGCCCGCGGAGCTGTGGGATCCCGGCGAGGCGCTCGTGCCCTTCGGCGGGGAGGGGAGCGTCGCGCTGCGCCGTCGCATCGTTGCGGCGATGACCGAGGTCGTGAGCGCCCCGGGCGTCGAGACGGCGCTCGCGGTCTGCCACGGCTCGGCGACGCTCCAGTTCAAGAAGGCGTGGGAACACCTTGCTCGCTGCCCTCAGGACGTGGCGCTCGGGAACTGCTGCGTGCTCGTCTACGAGTTCGACCGTCCTTCCGGGCAGTTCTTCTGCGAGCGCATCAAGAATCAGTCTCTCTAGCCATACGAGGCGCGCGGCCGTGCAAAGCGTGCAAAGGGGACCGTGCAAAGGGGACAGGCACTTTCGCACGGGTTCACCGTGCGAAAGTGCCTGTCCCCTTTGCACGGTCCCCTTTGCACGGCCGCACGCCGTTCGTGGGTGGATACGCCCGGCAGCGCGGAAAATCAAGCCCCAGCTCAGAGCCCACAAAACTTTTGCGGAGACATTGTGAATTCGTGTATGCCCGTGTAGACTAGACAGGCTGCGCTAATGGGGAGAGGTGTGCCTCGAACCGGGGTGCGGCAGATACAGGACGTGGTCCGCTGGGGAGGGGCAAAGGGTGCCCCACAGGTCCCATGACCACCGAAGGTTAGGAAAGAGCATGGTCAGCACGATCCTTGGCCGCAAGCTTGGGATGACGCAGATCTGGGACGAGAACGACAACGTCGTGCCCGTCACCGTCATCCAGGCTGGCCCCTGCACTGTCTCGCAGGTCAAGACGAAGGCGACCGACGGCTACGACGCCGTCCAGATCGGCTTCGGAGACATCTCCGCCAAGCACGTCAACAAGCCCATGGCCGGCCACTTCAAGGCCGCCGGCGTCGAGCCGATGCGCTACCTGCGCGAGGTCCGCGTCGAGAACGGCGAGGAGCACAAGACCGGCGACGTCGTCACCGTCGCTGACTTCGCCGAGGTCAAGGCTGTCGACGTCATCGGCACCTCCAAGGGCAAGGGCTTCCAGGGCACCATCAAGCGCTGGAACTTCTCCCGCGGCCCCATGACCCACGGCTCCCGCAACCAGCGCCGCCCGGGCTCCATCGGCCAGTGCGCCTACCCCGCGCGCGTCCGCAAGGGCCTGCACATGTACGGCCACATGGGCGACGAGCGCGTGACGGTCAAGAACCTCAAGCTCGTCCGCGTTGACGCCGAGCAGAACCTCATGCTCGTCAAGGGCGCTGTCCCCGGCGGCAAGAACGCTCTCGTCCAGGTCCGCATGGCCTAAGTGCCAGGAAATCTCTTAGGCTAACAAGGAGGACAGAATGTCCAAGTACGCAATCAAGAACGCCGAGGGGGCCCAGGTCGCTGAGGCCGAGCTCGCCGACGGCGTCTTCGGCATCGAGCCGAACATCCCCGTCATCCACCAGGTCGTGGTGTGCCAGGACAGCTGCGCCCGCCAGGGCACCCACTCCGTGAAGAACCGTCACGAGGTCTCCGGCGGCGGCGCCAAGCCCTACCGCCAGAAGGGCACCGGCCGTGCCCGCCAGGGCTCCACGCGCGCCGCGCAGTGGACCGGCGGCGGCGTCGTCTTCGGCCCCACCCCGCGCACCCACAACAAGCGCATCAACAGCAAGATGGTCAAGCTCGCCATGCGCTCCGTGCTCTCCGGTAAGGTCGCCGACAGCGAGCTCGTCCTCGTCGACGCCCTCTCCTTCGAGAAGCCGTCCACGAAGCAGGCCAAGGCCCTTCTCGCCAGCCTCGGCATCGAGGGCAAGCGCGTGACCGTCGTCGTCTCCGACGATGACGTCAACACCTACCTCTCGTTCCGCAACCTCCAGCAGGTCAACGTCATCGGCATGTCCGAGGCCACGACCCGCAACCTCATCGACAACGGCGCCCTCGTCATGACCGCCGACATCGCGAAGCAGTTCGAGGAGGTGCTCGCATAATGAACTCCGCCTACGACGTGATCATCCGCCCGATCGTCTCCGAGCGTTCCTTTGACCTCATGGAGCAGGGCAAGTACACCTTCGAGGTGGTCAAGGCCGCTCCCAAGGAGGAGATTGCCGCCGCCATCGAGAAGCTCTTCGGCGTCCACGTGGTGAAGGTCAACACCATGAACGTCTCCGGCAAGAAGAAGCGCGTCCGCTATCAGACCCCCGGCACCACGCGCTCCTGGAAGAAGGCCGTCGTGACCCTCGCCGCCGGCGAGACGATCGAGATCTTCGGCAGCCAGCAGGCCGCCGAGTAGGTCAGCACCCCGCCCGAGCCCCCAAGGGGGCCGGGCTTTTGTGCCCCGCGCGATGGATACGCGCGGAACCGTGGTAATCCGGTGTCGGCCGCCAATCCCTGAGCGGTCGGCCAACGGAAGAAGAAGGGAAAGAGTCAATGGCAGTCAAGCACCTCAAGCCCACGAGCGCGGGCCGTCGCTTCCAGACGGTCTCGGACTTCGCCGAGATCACCCGCAGCACGCCCGAGAAGTCGCTTCTCGAGCCCCTGCCCAAGAAGGCGGGCCGCAACAACAACGGTCGCATCACCACCCGTCACCAGGGCGGCGGCCACAAGCGTCAGTACCGCAAGATCGACTTCAAGCGCGTCAAGGACGACGTGCCGGCCAAGGTCGCCACGATCGAGTACGACCCCAACCGCTCCGCCCGCATCGCGCTGCTCCACTACGCTGACGGCGCCAAGGCCTACATCCTGTGCCCCGAGGGCCTGCACGTGGGCGACACCGTCCTGTCCGGCACCAAGGACGTGGACATCAAGCCCGGCAACTGCATGCCGCTCTCCGAGATCCCCGTCGGCACCCTCGTGCACGCCGTGGAGTTCCAGCCTGGCAAGGGCGCCGCTATGGCCCGCGCCGCCGGCACCTCCGTCCAGCTCATGGGCAAGGACAACGGCTATGCCGTCCTGCGCATGCCCTCCTCCGAGCTTCGCCGCGTCCTTCTCACCTGCCGCGCCACGATCGGTGAGGTCGGCAACGCCGAGCACTCCAACATCGTCGTCGGCAAGGCCGGCCGCAGCCGCTGGGCCGGCGTCCGCCCGACCGTCCGTGGTACCGTCATGAACCCGGTCGACCACCCGCACGGCGGCGGCGAGGGCAAGAACCACACCTCCGGCCGTCCGTCCGTGACGCCCTGGGGCAAGCCGACGAAGGGTTACAAGACGCGCGACCCGAAGAAGGCCTCCAACCGCCTGATCATCCGTCGCCGCAAGTCCAAGTAGTCGCAACACGAGTAGTAGGAGATAGAAAGCATGAGCAGAAGTCTCAAGAAGGGCCCGTTCGTGGAGACTCGCCTCCTCGCGCGTGTCGCCGCTCAGAACGAGGCCGGCACCAAGGAGGTCATCAAGACCTGGTCGCGCTCCTCGACCATCTTCCCCGAGATGGTCGGTCACACGATCGCCGTTCACGACGGCCGCAAGCACGTGCCCGTGTACGTCACCGAGTCCATGGTCGGGCACAAGCTGGGCGAGTTCGCCCCCACCCGCACGTTCCGTGGCCACAAGGAAAAGTAGGGGGTAGGGAAACAACATGCCTCAGAACACCAACACCAACGAGGTTCGCGCGACGGCCAAGTACGTCCGCGTCGCCCCTCGCAAGGCCCGCGCCGTCGTCTCGCTGATTCGCGACCTCCCCGTCGAGAAGGCCCTCGAGGTCCTGCAGTTCTCGACCCGCGCCGCCTCCGTGGACGTGGCCAAGGTCCTGCGCTCCGCGATTGCCAACGCCGAGAACAACAACGGCCTGCGCGGCGACAACCTCTACGTGAAGCTCGCCTACGTTGACGAGGGCCCCACCCTCAAGCGCATCCGTCCGCGCGCCAAGGGCTCTGCCTCTCGCATCAACAAGCGCATGAGCCACATCACCGTCGTCGTCGCTCCTCGAAAGGAGGCGTAGGGAAAGCATGGGTCACAAGGTTCAGCCGACTGGCTTCCGTCTCGGCATCACCGAGGAGTGGCGTTCCCGCTGGTACGCCGATAAGAACTACGCCGAGAACCTCGGCAACGATCTCGCCATCCGCTCCTACCTCGAGAAGCGCCTCGCCAAGGCCGCCCTCTCCCGCGTCGACATCGAGCGCGCCGGCGACAAGGTCAAGGTCACGATCTACACCGGCCGTCCCGGCATCGTGATCGGCAAGAAGGGCGCCGACATCGACGTCCTGCGCTCCGACCTCGAGAAGGTCGCGGGCGTCGGCAAGGGCATGGTCGCCGTTGACGTCATCGAGGTCAAGCGCCCCGAGCTCGACGCCAACCTCGTCGCCCAGTCCATCGCCGAGCAGCTCGAGGGCCGCGTCGCCTTCCGTCGCGCCATGCGCAAGGCCGTCCAGTCCGCCCGCAAGGCCGGCGCCAAGGGCATTCGTATCCAGTGCTCCGGCCGCCTCAACGGCGCCGAGATGGGCCGTCGCGAGTGGTACCGCGAGGGTCGCGTGCCCCTGCACACCCTGCGTGCCGTGATCGACTACGGCCAGTCCACCGCTCGCACCACCATGGGCGCCTGCGGAATCAAGGTTTGGATCTACTTCGGCGAGAAGCTCCCCGGCCAGGCCACGCCTCGCCCGGCGCTCGAGGGCTCCAGCCGTCCTCGCCGCGGTCGCAATGAGAGGAGGGGCCGTTAATGCTCGCACCTAAGCGCGTTCTTCACCGCAAGGTCCAGCGTGGCTCCATGAAGGGTCACGCCAAGGGCAACACCCAGCTGCACTTTGGCTCCTATGGCATCCAGGCCCTCGAGGCCCACTGGATCACCAACCGTCAGATCGAGGCCTGCCGTGTCGCCATGACCCGCTACATGAAGCGTGGCGGCAAGGTCTGGATCACGATCTTCCCGGACAAGCCCATCACCAAGAAGCCCGCCGAGACCCGCATGGGCTCGGGCAAGGGCAACCCCGAGGAGTGGGTGGCCGTCGTCAAGCCGGGCCGCATCATGTTCGAGATTGATGGCGTGTCCGACGAGGTGGCTCGCGAGGCTCTCCGTCTGGCCCAGCACAAGCTGCCGATCAAGACCAAGATCGTCGCCCGCACCGACCAGGACGGGGAGGAATAGGCAATGAAGTACACCGACATCAAGGCCATGAGCGACGACGAGCTCGCCAAGAAGCTGGAGGAGGGCCGCGCCGAGCTGTTCAACCTCCGCTTCCAGATGGCCACGAGCCAGCTTGACAACACGGCCCGCGTCAAGACCGTGAAGAAGGACATCGCGCGCGTCCTCACCGAGCAGCGCGCCCGCCAGATCGCGGCTGAGAAGTCCGCCGCGCAGAACTAGATCGCAGGAGAATGACTATGGCTGAGACCGAGAAGAGGAACGCGCGCAAGGTCGTCACCGGGACGGTCGTCTCCATCTCTGGCGACAAGTCCATCACGGTGAAGATCGACTACCGCAAGCGTCACCCCAAGTACGGCAAGATGATGACCATCTCCAAGAAGCTCCACGCTCACGACGAGAAGAACGAGTGCGGCGTCGGCGACACCGTCACCGTCATGGAGACTCGTCCGCTTTCCAAGACCAAGCGTTGGCGTCTCGTGGAGATCGTCGAGCGCGCCAAGTAAGTATCAGTGACGAGCCCTGCCCACGTGCGTCGCACGTAAGGACGCACCTCTGGGCGGGCACACGTTCGGAGGAACACCAATGATTCAGATGGAGACCATGCTCAACGTCGCTGACAACAGCGGCGCTCGACGCGTGAAGTGCGTCAAGGTCCTCGGTGGCTCCAAGCGTCGCTACGCCGGCCTGGCCGACGTCATCATCGGCGCCGTGCAGGAGGCTACCCCGGGCGGTTCCGTGAAGAAGGGCGACATCGTCCGCTGCGTCATCGTGCGCACGGTCAAGGAGACCCGTCGCAAGGACGGCAGCTACATCCGCTTCGACCAGAACGCCTGCGTCCTGGTCAACAAGGATGGCGAGCCCAAGGGCACCCGTATCTTCGGGCCCGTCGCCCGCGAGCTGCGCGACCACAAGTACATGAAGATCGTCTCGCTCGCGCCTGAGACGCTCTAGGGAGTGAGGACGAATGGCTAAGATGCATGTGAAGAAGGGCGACAAGGTCGTCGTCCTCTCCGGTAAGGACAAGGGCAAGGAGGGCGAGATCCTCCGCGCCAAGCCCGCCGAGGGCAAGGTCATCGTTGAGGGCGTCGCCATGGTCAAGAAGGCCGTGCGCCCCAACGCCCAGAACCAGCAGGGCGGCATCATCGAGCAGGAGGCCGCGATCGACGCCTCCAACGTCATGCTCATCTGCCCGAGCTGCGGCAAGCCCACGCGCGTCGGTCACGACGTGAACGACGAGGGCAAGAAGGTCCGCGTGTGCAAGAAGTGCGGCGCCAAGTTCTAAGGGACTGACGACGCTCTGCCCGGGAGGCCCCGGTTTTCCTCCGAGAAGTGCGCTTTGCGGAACTTCTCTCCGGAAAACCGGGGCCTCCTTGCATGCAGTTTCAGGCTCAGGTCCTTAGAACTTGGCGTCGCCCTGGTCTGTGCTCCGTCTGGGGGCGTGTACTCAGATGTGGATTTGAGTACTGACAGATACTCAGATTCGCATCTGAGCGACTGCTCGGCGGAACGGTCCTGCGGAAACGTGTCATCGCGTGCGGCGGGCCGCGGCCGCTGATACTCAAATCCGGATTTGAGCGCAGCGGCATGCTCAGTTCCGGAAATGAGCAACGCCCCATGCTCAAATCCGTATCTGAGCGCCTGGCGGAGGAGCCATATAGCCTGGCGCGCAACGACAACCTGCGGGGTTGCGCAGCCTGCGCGCCCGTGGCGCCGGCACGCGGACCCTCAAGCCCCCGCCCGCGCACTCAAATCCGGATTTGCGTGCCAGCCCGTGCTCAGATGCGGAATTGAGTGAGGGGTGATGCTCAAATCCGGAACTGAGCGACTGCTCGGCGGAACGGTCCTGCGGAAACGTGTTATCGCGCGCGACGGGCCGTGGCAGCTGATACTCAAATCCGGATTTGAGTAGGGGGTGGCACTCAGATGCGGAACTGAGCGAGGCCGATGCTCGGAAGCGCATCTGAGTAGCGAGAAGGACGTTCGAGAAGAACGGGCGAGAAGGACGTGCCGCCGAGCGGGGTGGCCGAGAGTGAATGTGCATAAACGGTGCGTCGTTCTTCTCGGTTTTCCTTTTGTGGAGAAAGGGCGTATTATGTTTCCTTGCGTCTCTGGGTAGGGAGGATTCTGTCCAGTGCGCATGACAAGGCTCCCGGCCCCGCCAAGGCAGGGAGGTACGAGGTTGGAAACCCCGTGCTGAGAACCCCAAGAGTTGAAGGAGTGGACATGGCAGACAAGTACGTACCGCGTCTCAAGGAGCAGTACTTCGCCACCGTGCGTGACGAGCTCCAGAAGCAGTTCGGCTACAAGAACGTGCACCAGATTCCGAAGATCGAGAAGATCGTCGTGAACATGGGCGTCGGCGAGGCCGCCACGGACGCCAAGGCCATCGACGGTGCTGTCGCTGACCTGCGCGCCATCACGGGCCAGCAGCCCCTCGTGACCCACGCCCGCAAGTCCATCGCGACCTTCCACCTGCGCGCCGGCATGCCGATCGGCGCCAAGGTCACCCTGCGCGGCGACCGCATGTGGGAGTTCTTCGATCGTCTCATCTCCATCGCCATCCCGCGCATCCGCGACTTCCGCGGCATCTCCCCGAAGAGCTTCGACGGCCGTGGCAACTTCTCCATGGGCGTCACCGAGCAGCTCATCTTCCCGGAGATCGACTTCGACAAGATCGACCACACCCGCGGCATGGACATCACCATCGTGACCACCGCCCAGACCGACGAGGAGGGCAAGGCGCTGCTCAAGGCCTTCCACTTCCCGTTCAAGGCTGAGTAGGTCAAATACCGACAAAGGCGTCCCGGCGCGGCCGGGGCGCCCGGATTGCAATGAAGGAGGATTTGTGGCTAAGACATCGATGATCGTCAAGGCTCAGCGCGAGCCGAAGTTCTCGACGCGCAAGCAGAACCGCTGCCAGCGTTGTGGGCGTCCCCACTCCGTCTATCGCAAGTTCGGCCTCTGCCGCGTCTGCTTCCGCGAGCTTGCGAGCAAGGGCGAGCTTCCCGGCGTCCGCAAGGCGAGCTGGTAGGACCCCGGGGCTCTGGCGTCCAGGCGCTTGCGCCACGGGTGCGAGCGAACCGGACACGCAGGTTCATCATTACCGAAGGAGAATGATCCATGAAGATCACTGATCCCATTTCTGACATGCTGACGCGCATCCGCAACGCGAACGCCGCCAACAAGGCCGAGGTCTCCATGCCCTCGACCAAGGTGCTCGTCGAGATTGCCCGCGTCATCAGCGAGGAGGGATACATCGCCGGGTACGAGGTCGAGGACACGGCCCCGCAGAAGACCCTCCACATCACGCTCAAGTACGGCGCCCGTCACGCGAAGGTCATCCGTGGCATCCGCCGCATCTCCAAGCCCGGCCTGCGCATCTACTCCACCGCGGAGAAGCTCCCGCGCGTGCTCGGCGGCCTCGGCACCGCCGTCATCTCCACCTCCAAGGGCATGATGTGCGACCGCGACGCCCGCAAGCAGGGCATCGGCGGCGAGGTCATCGCCTACATCTGGTAACTCACGGCAGGAATGAAAGGAGACAACCGTGTCTCGTATTGGTAAGCAGCCTGTCCAGGTTCCCGCCGGAGTCACTGTGACAGTCAACGGCAGCACCGTCACCGTCAAGGGCGGCAAGGGCGAGCTCACCCGTACCTTCTCCGATCTCGTCGAGATCAAGGAGGAGGGCGAGGAGCTTCTCGTCGTCCGCGTGGACGAGTCCACCGCCTCCAACGCCCAGCAGGGCCTCACCCGCACCCTTCTCCACAACATGGTGATCGGCGTCTCCGAGGGCTTCGAGAAGAAGCTCGAGCTCACCGGCGTCGGCTACCGTGCCGCGCTCAAGGGCAAGGATCTTGACCTCTCGCTCGGCTACTCCCACCCGGTGGTCTACCCGGCCCCCGAGAACATCACCTTCGAGGTGCCCGACAACACCCACATCAACGTGAAGGGCATCTCCAAGGAGCAGGTCGGCCAGGTGGCCGCCGAGATCCGCATGAAGCGCCCGCCCGAGCCGTACAAGGGCAAGGGCATCCACTACGTGGGCGAGCACATCCGCAGGAAGCTCGGCAAGGCCGCCAAGTAGTCTTCGGCCAGGCAGCGAAAGACCATCACCCCGTCAGGTGATGGCACGTCTAAGGAGAAGGAATGAACAAGCAGCAGGCGAAGAAGGCCGGTCTCAAGCGCCGCGAGCGCCGCGTCCGCGCCAAGATCTTCGGCACCGCTGAGCGTCCGCGCCTCAGCGTGCACCGCACCAACGCAAACATCTACGCTCAGGTCATCGACGACGCCGACGGCAAGACCATCTGCTCTGCCTCGACCCTCGACCCCGAGTTCCGCGCCACGGGCAAGATCGGCTCCAACAAGGAGGCCGCTGAGTTCGTTGGTGAGCTCGTGGGCAAGCGTGCCGTCGAGAAGGGCGTCACCACGGTCACCTTCGACCGCGGTGGTCGCATCTATCACGGCCGTGTCAAGGCTCTGGCAGACGGTGCCCGCAACGCGGGCCTGAAGTTCTAGGAGGATTCAATGGCACGAGATCGTAAGCGCCAGCAGGACACGGATCTTCAGGAGCGCGTCGTCTACATCCACCGCGTCTCCAAGACCGTCAAGGGCGGCCGTCGCATGTCCCTCGTCGCCCTCGTGGCCGTCGGTGACGGCAAGGGCAACGTCGGCCTCGGCATGGGCAAGTCCGCCGAGGTGCCCCTGGCCATCCAGAAGGGCATCGAGGACGCCAAGAAGAACATGTTCCACGTGCCCGTAACCGAGCACGGCACCATCCCGCACACCGTCGAGGGCCACTACGGCGCCGGCCGCGTTCTCATCAAGCCGGCCATCGAGGGTACCGGCGTCATCGCCGGCGGCCCCGTCCGCCCGCTCTTCGAGCTCGCTGGCATCACCAACGTGCTCTCCAAGTCCCTCGGCACCAGCAACGCGATGAACATCATCAAGGCCGCCGCCGAGGGCCTCAAGGAGCTCTCCAGCCCCGAGCAGGCCGCCGAGCGCCGCGGCATGACCGTGGGCGAGATGTTTGTCGGGAAGGAGAACTAGCGATGGCTCAGTCCCTCAAGATCAAGCTCGTGCGCAGCGCCGTTGCCTCCGTCAAGAAGGACCAGACGGCCACCTGCCGCGCCCTCGGCCTCCGCAAGATCGGCGACGTCGTCGAGCAGCCGGACAACCCGAGCATTCGTGGAATGATCTTCAAGGTCAAGCACCTTGTCACCGTGGAAGAGAACTAGGAGTCACTCATGCAGCTCAACGATCTGCGTCCCGCGGAGGGCTCGCGCAAGAACCGCAAGCGCATCGGCCGCGGCAACTCGTCCGGTCACGGCACCACGGCCGGTCGCGGCACCAAGGGCCAGCTCTCCCGTTCCGGCGGCGGCAAGGGCAAGGGCTTCGAGGGCGGCCAGCAGCCGCTCGCGATGCGTCTCCCCAAGCTCCCCGGCTTCACCAACCACAACCGCGTCGAGTACGCCCCGGTGAACGTCGCCCGCCTCGAGGCGCTGTTCGCCGACGGTGAGACCGTCGACGCCGATTCCCTGGTTGCCAAGGGCGTCATCAAGCACAACTATATTCCCGTGAAGGTCCTCGGCGACGGCGAGCTGACCAAGAAGCTCACCGTCAAGGTGGACAAGGTCTCCGCCTCTGCCCAGGCTAAGATCGAGGCGGCCGGAGGAAAGGTCGAGCAGGCGTGCTAAAGGGAATCGCCAATGCGTTTCGCATTCCGGAACTGAGGCAGAAGCTCCTGCTGACGGCAGGCATCCTGCTGCTGTATCGCTTCGGCGCCTATCTGCCCGTTCCGGGCGCGCCGTTCCAGGAGATGCTCGGCGCCTATCAGGCCGGGCTCTCCTCGAGCGGTGCCATGGCCGTGCTCAACCTCTTCTCAGGTGGCGCGCTTTCCCGCATGTCCGTGTTCAGCCTCGGCATCATGCCCTATATCACCGCGCAGATTATTCTGCAGCTGCTGCAGGCCGTGATTCCGTCCCTCGGCGAGCTCGCAAAGGAGGGCGAGGCCGGCCAGCGTAAGATCACGCAGTATACGCGCTATCTCACGATCGGCCTCGCCCTGCTCAACGCCATCGGCTACCTATTCCTCTTCAGGAGCTACGGCGTGAGCTTCTCCAACATCGGGGTTCCCGAGCTTCTCCTTGACGTCATCGTCGTCTTCACCATGGTGGTCGGCGCGATGATCATCATGTGGCTCGGCGAGATCATCACCCAGCGCGGCGTGGGCAACGGCATGTCGCTCATCATCTTCGCGAACATCATGTCCGGCATCCCGACCGCCCTCATCACCTCCGTGACCGGCGTGGGCAACATCGTCCTCACCATCGTCACCCTCGTGGTGATCATCGCTGTCATCCCGCTCATCGTGTACGTGGAGCGCGGCCAGCGCCGCATTCCCATCCAGTATGCGAAGCGCGTCGTCGGGCGCAGGATGATGGGCGGGCAGTCCACCTATCTTCCGATCAAGGTGAACACCGCCGGCGTCGTGCCGATTATCTTCGCCTCGGCGATCCTGTATCTCCCGGCGCAGCTTGCGGTCTTTTTCCCCAACGTCGACTGGGTGCAGGCCTTCGCGAACGCGCTCTCTGCCGGCTGGATCAACTGGGTGCTTTCCGTCGTCCTGATCGTGGCCTTCGCCTACTTCTACTCCTCCATGGTGTTCAACCCCACGGAGACGGCTGATCAGCTGCGCAAGCAGGGCGGGTTCATCCCGGGCGTGCGTCCCGGCGCCGCGACGGCTGCCTACATCAAGAGCACGATCGACCACATCACGCTGCCTGGCGCCCTCTTCATGGCGGTCCTGGCCGTGGTGCCCACGATCATCTTCTCGTTCACCGGCAACTCGCTCATCCAGGCCTTCGGCGGGACCTCGGTCCTGATCATGGTCAGCGTTGCCATGGACACGCTCTCCTCCATCGAGAGCCAGCTCAAGATGCACAATTACGACGGCTTCTTCAAGTAGCGGTCGTGAAAGGGTAGAGCAAGGCAATCAGAAAGGCGGTCGGCATCATGAACATCGTTCTTCTCGGCGCTCCCGGCTCCGGCAAGGGCACCCAGGCGCAGAAGCTCGTGGCGGAGTACGGCTTTGCCCACATCTCCACCGGCGACCTTCTCAGGGCCGCCATCAAGGAGGGCTCCAAGCTTGGCAAGAAGGCGAAGGGCTACATGGATGCCGGCCAGCTCGTTCCCGATGCCCTGGTCGTCGACCTCGTCAAGGAGCGCCTCGAGGCCGATGACGCGCAGAAGGGCTTCATCCTCGACGGCTTCCCGCGCAACACCGCGCAGGCCGTGACGCTCGACTCCGAGCTCGCCGCGATGGGTCGCACGCTCGACGCCGCGCTGCTCATCTCGGTTGAGCCCGACGTCATCGTGGAGCGCCTGAGCTCGCGTCGCACCTGCCGCGCCTGCGGCTACACCGCCCCCGCCGGCGTTGACACCTGCCCGCGCTGCGGCGGCGAGATGTACCAGCGTGACGACGACAAGCCGGAGACGATTCAGCATCGCCTGGACGTCTACGAGTCCCAGACGTCTCCGCTGATTGAGTACTACAAGGGACACGCGATCCTCAAGGAGGTTGACGGAGATCGTCCCGTCGACGAGGTGTATGCCGACGTCAAGACGCTCCTCGCTCTATGATCAACATAAAGTCACCTGTTGAGATCGAGCAGATGAAGGCCGCCGGGGCTCTGTCCAAGGCGGCCCTTCGTCGTGCCGGGGCATGTGTGCGACCCGGCGTCACCACCAAGGAGCTCGATCAGGTCGTGGAGGGCTTCATCCGCCTTCACGGCGCCGTCCCCACCTTCAAGGGATATGGCGGATTTCCGGGCAGCATCTGCTCGTCCGTGAACGAGCAGATCGTCCACGGCATCCCGTCGCCCGCCGTCGTGCTCCAGGAGGGCGACATCATCTCCATCGACACCGGCGCCACCTACCAGGGCTGGGTCGGAGACAACGCGTGGACCTTCTACGTGGGCGAGCCCTCCGAGGAGTGGCGCGCCCTCTGCGAGTGCACGCGCGACTGCCTCAAGGCCGCGATCGAGCAGGCGGTCCCCGGCAACCACCTCGGCGACATCGGCGCCGCGGTCCAGGAGCTCGCCGAGTCGAACGGCTATGGCGTGGTCCGCGACTACGTGGGCCATGGTGTCGGGCGCGTCATGCACGAGGACCCCGAGGTCAGGAACTACGGCAGGCGCGGGCGTGGCGTGCGCCTGCAGGCCGGCATGGTCATCGCGATCGAGCCCATGATCACGCTCGGCACCTATCAGTGCGAGACGCTCGCCAACGGCTGGACCGTCGTCACCCGCGACGGCCTTCCTGCCGCGCACTACGAGAACACCGTCGCCGTCACCGAGGACGGGCCCGTCATCCTCACGCAGGACGAGAAGGGCCCGTGGTGTCCGATGGAGGGCGGCGCCGAGGAGTAGGCACCTCATCGTCCACGCTGCATTGACGCTGTTATGTGCGTCTGGTGCAGCGTGGACGAGCATGTGAATTTTAGGTATGATTGTTGGTCGCTGTAAGAGCGGGGAAGGGTGTGATTTTGAGCAAGCAGGACGCTATCGAGCTCGAGGGCAAGGTCGTCGAGCCACTGCCCAACGCGATGTTCAACGTTGAGCTTGAGAACGGCAAGACCATTCTCTGCACCATCTCGGGGAAGATCAGGATGAACTACATCCGCATCCTCCCCGGCGACCGGGTCGTTGTGGAGATTTCTCCCTACGACCTCACGAGGGGACGCATCACCTACCGCTACAAGTAGGGTCCCCACACACAGCCTGGGATATTCACGCCAGCGGCTGGGCGAGGAGATAGGTTCGTATCAGCACTAACCGGAAGGAAAGTCTCATGAAGGTACGTCCTTCGGTCAAGAAGATGTGCGACAAGTGCAAGATCATTCGTCGCCACGGCAAGGTCTACGTCATCTGCGAGAACCCGCGCCACAAGCAGCGTCAGGGCTAAGGAAGGAGCTCCAAGTTGGCCCGTATTAACGGCGTCGACCTGCCGCGCGACAAGCGCGTCGAGGTCGGACTCACCTACGTCTACGGCATCGGCCAGACCCGCGCCACCAAGATCTGCGCGGAGACCGGTGTGAACCCCGACACCCGCGTCAAGGACCTCACCGAGGACGAGGTCACGAAGATTCGTGACTTCATCGACGCGAACTACACCACCGAGGGCGACCTTCGCCGCGAGGTGCGTCAGAACACCGCCCGCCTGATGGAGATCGGCTGCTACCGCGGCCTCCGTCACCGCAAGGGCCTCCCTGTCCACGGCCAGCGCACCCACACCAACGCTCGCACCCGCAAGGGCAAGAAGCGTCAGATCGGTGCCAAGAAGAGGGGCTAGGGAGTAGACAATGCCGCAGAAGAAGAACCAGCGCACCACGCGCGTGCGCCGCTCCGAGCGCAAGAACATCGCCGTGGGCCAGGCCCACATCAAGAGCACGTTCAACAACACGATCGTCTCGATCACCGATCCCCAGGGCAACGTGATCTCCTGGCAGTCCGGCGGCACCGTCGGCTTCAAGGGCTCCCGTAAGTCCACGCCGTTCGCCGCGCAGCTCGCCGCCGAGGCCGCTGCCAAGGCGGCCATGGAGCACGGCCTGCACAAGGTCGCCGTCTTCGTGAAGGGTCCCGGCTCCGGCCGCGAGACCGCCATCCGTTCCCTCCAGGCCGCCGGCCTCGAGGTTTCGGGCATCCAGGACAAGACCCCCATCGCGCACAACGGCTGCCGTCTGAGCAAGCGTCGTCGCGTGTAGCTAGGAGGAGTATCAATGGCTATCGATAGGACCCCGGTCCTCAAGAGGTGCCGCCAGCTCGGCATCGACCCCGTTGTGATGGGTATCAACAAGACCTCCAACCGCGAGCCCAAGCGTCGTCGCCGCCAGGAGAGCGAGTACGGCATCCAGCTCCGCGAGAAGCAGAAGGCCAAGTTCATCTACGGCGTTCTCGAGAAGCAGTTCCACGGCTACTACGAGAAGGCCCTCAAGCTCGAGGGCATCACCGGCGACAACCTGATGGCCCTTCTCGAGCGCCGTCTTGACAACGTCGTCTTCCGCCTCGGCTTTGCCCGCACCCGCAAGGAGGCCCGTCAGACCGTCCGCCACGGCCACATCACCGTGAACGGCCGTCGCGTCGACATCCCCTCCTTCCAGGTGAAGGCCGGCGACGTCGTCGCCGTGGCCGACAAGGCCAAGGACCTGCTCCCCATCAAGGAGGCCCTCATCTCCTCCGAGCACATGGCCGTTCCCGCCTGGCTCGAGGTTGACATCGAGAAGCTCAAGGGCACCGTCCTCCAGCTCCCCACGCGCGATCAGATCGACCTTGACATCGACGCGCAGCTGATCGTCGAGCTCTACTCCAAGTAAGCCCGACCAGATTTGGAGGTAGCAATGTCCGAATTCATCCGACCGCAGGTGTCGGTAGAGGAGATCAGCGAGAACCTCGCCCGCGTGAGCGCCGAGCCGCTCGAGCGTGGCTATGGCGACACGCTTGGCAACTCCCTCCGTCGCGTCCTGCTCTCGTCGCTGTCTGGCGCGGCCGTCGAGGCCATCCAGATCGACGGCGTGCAGCATGAGTTCACGACCGTCGAGGGCGTCTACGAGGACGTCACCGACATCGTGCTCAACGTCAAGGGGCTGGTCTTCCGCTCCATGGGAACCGGCGACGAGGCCGAGGCGTCCCTGTCCGTCGACGGCCCGATGACCGTCACGGGCGGCGACTTTGACATCCCGGCCGAGTTCGAGCTCGTCAACCCGGATCACGTCATCTGCACGCTCGGCGCGGGCGCCCACCTCACCATGAAGATGCGCGTTGGCGTCGGCCGCGGCTACGTGTCCGGCGAGGACAACGAGCGCGAGAGCGACCCGATCGGCATCATTCACGTCGACTCGCTCTACTCGCCCGTCAAGCGCTGCGCCAAGGCCGTCGAGGCCTGCCGCGTCGGCCGTCACACCGACTACGACCGCCTCGTGCTCGAGGTGGAGACCAACGGCTCCATCTCCCCGCGTGACGCCGTCGTCGAGGCCGCCAACATCATCAACCAGCACATGACCGCGTTCATGAGCCTGACCGATGAGGACGAGCCGGTCGAGGATGCCTCCATCTTCGCCACGGGCACCGTCGAGGACAACGTCGAGCTCGACAAGCAGATCGAGGACCTGGACCTCTCCGTCCGCTCCTACAACTGCCTCAAGCGCGCCGGCATCCACTCCGTGCGCCAGCTCGTGGAGTTCTCCGAGAACGACCTTCTCAACATCAGAAACTTTGGCGTCAAGTCCATCGAGGAAGTCAAGGACAAGCTCGAGACCATGGGCCTGTCCCTCAAGGCCTAGGCGCGCCGGATTTAGGAGAAGCAAGAAATGCGACACAACAAGAAGAGGGGCATGAAGCTCGGCACCGACGCCAGCCACACCAAGGCCATGAAGAAGAGCCTCATCCGTGCCCTGTTTGAGAACGACCGCATCAAGACCCTCGACCAGCGCGCCAAGGCCGTCCGCGGCGACGTTGACAAGGTTATCACCTGGGCCAAGAAGGGCGACATCGCGAGCCGTCGCCTCGCCATCGCCAAGGTGGGCGACAAGGAGCTCGTCCGCGAGGTCTTCGAGAAGGCCGCGCAGGGCATGTGGGCCGACCGCAACGGCGGCTACACCCGCATCATGAAGCTCGGCCCCCGCAAGGGCGACGCCGCCGAGGTCGTGATTCTTGAGCTCGTGACCGAGCCCGTCACGCCCAAGGCCGCCCCCAAGGCCAAGGTCACCAAGGTCGAGGCCGCCCCGGTCGAGGAGGCCGCTCCCGCCGAGGAGAAGGACGCCGAGTAGCGTTCCTGGCAAAGACGGTAACTTCGAGCCCCGGCCCTGCCGGGGCTCTTTGCGTGCCGGGGCATGATGGGGCTGTCGAGAAGTACGAACGGGAGGTGAGCGCATGATCGAGCTAAGTGACGTGGGGTTCTCCTACGGCACCGCCGATGTTCTGCGCGGCGTCTCGCTCGTCGTGCGCCCCGGCGAGCGCGTCGTGCTGCTCGGGAGGAACGGGTCTGGCAAGTCGACCCTCTCCCGGCTCGTGAACGGCTCGCTGGCCGCCCGCTCCGGCGAGGTGGCCGTGGATGGCGTCGCATCGACCCCCGAGACGAGAAGGGCCATCGCCTCCGCGGTCGGCTACGTGCGCCAGGACCCCAGGAACCAGATCGTGAGCCCACTCGTGCTCGATGAGGTCGAGTTTGGCCCTCGCAACCTCGGCCTGCCCCGGGAGGAGGTGCGGAGGCGCGCTGAGAGAGCCCTGGAGGCGTGCGGGATCGACCGGCTGCGCACCCGCATGACCGACGAGCTCTCGGGGGGTCAGCAGCAGCTCCTCTCCCTCGCGGGCGTCCTTGCGATGGAGCCGCGCTACCTCGTTCTGGATGAGGCTGGATCCCATCTGGACGAGGCCTCGCGCGCCGTCATCGCCGACCTTGTGCGCCGTCTCGTGCGTGGGGGGACGGGCGTTCTCGAGGTGGCGCACGGTCCCGAGGCGCTCTTCGGCGCCTCGCGCGTCGTCGTGCTGGAGGGGGGCCGCATCGCCTGGGAGGGGCTCCCCGACGACTTCCTGCGCTCCGAGGGTGCGCTCAAGGCGAGCGGCCTTGCCGACGACCCGCTTGTGGCCCCCCTGGCCGAGCTCGTGAGGGGCGGCGGCATGCTGGGGGAGCGGCCCGATCCCGCCGCCCTTGCCGCCGTGCTCACGGGGTCGGACGTCCCCGGAGGGGAGGTCGGGCGCTCGGGACGGCATAGGCTCGAGCTCCGGAACGCGAGCGTCAGCTATGACGGGCTCGTCGCGCTGGACGACGTCACGCTCGCCTGCTCGGGCGTCACGCTCCTGCTCGGCGCCTCGGGGTCGGGCAAGACCACGGCGGCGCGCACGCTCGCCGGGGTGCTCGCCCCTGACGCCGGAGGCGCGCTGCTTGATGGGGCGCCCGTGAGCGCGGGGGAGGTCGGCCTCTCCTTCCAGCGCCCCGAGGACCAGCTCTTTGCTGACACGGTCCTCGAGGACCTCTCCTTCGCCCCGCGCATGCTCGGCCTGAGCCCCGAGGAGGCGGATGTGCGCGCGCACGAGGCGGCGGAGCGCCTGGGGGTGGCGGGGGACCTGCTCGATCGATCTCCCTTCGAGCTCTCGGGCGGTCAGATGCGCCGCGTGGCGCTTGCCGGCGTCCTGGCGGCGCATCCGCGCGCCTGCGTCTTCGACGAGCCCTCCGCCGGCCTGGACGCCCCGGCGCGCAGGGCGCTGCGCGAGCTCGTCTCGTCGCTCGCGCGAGAGGGGGTGGCGGCGCTCGTGGTGACCCACGATGCCGCTGAGTGGCTCGACGTCGCAGATGACGTGGTCCTTCTCGCCAGAGGGCGCGTCGTTGCGCGGGTCGAGGCGAAGGAGGCCGCGCGCTCGCCCGAGCTCTTCCGCGCGGCGGGCATGGAGCCGCCGCTTCTGGTCCGCGCGCGGGCGATGGCGCAGGGGGATTCCCATGCGTAGGATGCTTGCCCCGGGGGCATATAGACCAGGCGAGACGCTCGTGCACGGGATAGACGCGCGCGTGAAGATCGTGGCGCTGCTCGTGGCGTCGGCGACGGCCTTTGCCGCCCCCGCGCCGCGGGGGGTCGTCGTCGTGGCGGCGGGGCTTCTCGTGGCGCTCGCCGCGAGCGGGACCTCACCGCGCCGCGTGCTCATGGCGCTTCGACCGGCGCTCGTCATCCTGGGCATTTCCCTTCTGGCGAACGGCGTCGTGCTCGTGGGGCAGCCGGGGGTCTCGGTAGAGGGCCTCGCGCGCTCGGCCACGGCCATTGTGAGAATCGTTATCGTGGTGGGCCTTGCGCTCGTGTTCTCGTCCACCACGATGCCGCCCGCCATTGCCGACGGCATCGCCGCGCTCATGGCGCCCCTCGCCCGCCTGGGCGTGCCCGTGGGCGGGCTGTCGACGGCCGTGTCGGTTGCCCTGCGCTTCATCCCGCTCGCCTCCGAGGAGGTCGAGCGCATCAGGTGCGCGCAGCGGGCGCGTGGCGCGAGGCTTGACGAGGGGGGCGTTATCAGGCGCCTATCGGGCTGGGGGCAGGTGCTCGTGCCGCTTGTCGTGAGCCTCTTCCGCCGCGCCGACGAGCTGGCCGCCGCGATGGAGGACCGCTGCTTCACGGGCGAGCAGACCTCGATGCGGGGTCGCCTCGCCCGCGGCGACGTCGCGGTCCTTCTCGGCGTGGCGGCATGGGCGGCGTGCGCGCTGCTCGCCTAGGGCGAGGCGGCGCCCCGGTCGGGGCGCCGCCTCGCGGCGGCCGTGCTACCCTTGCATGAGGGAAGGAAGGAGACCCATGTCAGACGGCGGGACCCTCGTCATACGGCTCGGCTACCGCGGCGCGGGGTTTGCCGGCTTCGCGGAGCAGCCCGGCGGCGTGCGCACCGTCGCGGGGGAGCTGCGGCGCGCGCTCGAGACCGCGCTCCGGCGCCCCTGCGAGCTCGTCTGCGCCGGCAGGACCGACGCGGGCGTCCACGCGCTCTCGCAGTACGTGAGCGTGCCCGTCTCGGGCGAGGAGCTCGCGCTCCCGGGCGCAAGGCTCGTCCGCTCGCTCGTGGCGCTCACCCCGGATGACATCTCCATCCGGGGCATCTACCGGGCCCCCGAGGGCTTCTCGGCCCGCTTTGACGCCGTGAGCCGCAGCTATCGGTATCGAATCGCCACGACGGAGGCGCGCCCCGTGCTGGCGTGGGACCACGCATGGTGGTACCGGGGGCGGCTCGACGTCGAGGCCATGGCGATCGCGGCGAGGCCCCTGCTCGGCGAGCATGACTTCAGGAGCTTCTGCAAGGCCTCCTCGGCCGTGGACAAGCCGACCTGCCGCTACGTGTCCGCGCTCGACGTGTCGCGGGTCGAGGAGGCGGGCGAGGAGCTCGTAGCGATCGACGTGACCGGCAACGCGTTCCTGCACAACATGGTGCGCACCATCGCCGGGACGCTCGTGGAGGTGGGGCGAGGGCACCGCGACCCGTCCTGGGTCGAGGGGGTGCTCGCGGTGCGCGAGCGCACGGCGGCCGGCCCCTGCGCGCCCGCGAAAGGACTGACCTTCGTCGGGGTAGAATACCCCGAGCTAACTCTGGCGCCCTGGGAGTAGCCTCCTTCGGGCGCATGCCTGTTTGGAGGATGCCGTGGAGCTCATCGTTCACGTGCTCGAGCACAGCCTCTGGGACACGCTCGAGCTGGTTCCCTTCCTGCTCGTCACCTACCTCGCGATGGAGGCGATAGAGCACTCGGCGAGCGCGCACGTGCAGGCCGCCGTCGAGCGGTCCGGCAAGGCGGGCCCCGTCGTGGGGGCGGTCCTGGGGGCGCTCCCGCAGTGCGGGTTCTCCGCGATGGCGGCGACGCTCTATGCGGGGCGCGTGGTCACGGCGGGAACGCTCGTCGCGGTGATCCTCTCGACCTCGGACGAGATGGTGCCCGTGTTCCTGGCGCATCAGGAGCCCCTGGCGCGCATGCTCGCCATCGTGGGCGCCAAGGTCGCCGCGGGCGTTGCGGTGGGGCTGCTCGTCGACGTGGCGCTGCGCCTCTGGCATCGCGCGGGGGACGGTCACCTGCACATCCACGAGCTCTGCGAGCGCGAGCACTGCCGCTGCGACGACGGGGGCCACGAGCACGGCCATGGGCACGGCCATGGGCACGGCCATGGCAGGTGGGCGATCCTGCGCTCCGCGCTCGTCCACACGGTTCAGGTGACCTTCTTCATCTACGTGGTGACCTTCGCCTTTGGCCTGCTGATCGAGCTGGTGGGGCAAGACGCCCTCGGCGCGCTTCTCGCCAACCACCCCGTGCGCGCGACCTTCCTCGCGGCGCTCGTGGGACTCATTCCCAACTGCGGGGCGAGCGTGGCGATCACGGAGCTCTACCTCGACGGCGTGCTCGGCGCGGGCCCCATGCTCGCGGGGCTTCTTGCGTCGGGCGGCGTCGGCCTGCTCGTGCTCTGGCGCACCAATGCCGACGTGCGTCAGAACGCGGCGATCACGGTCTTCGTGTACGTGGTCGCGGTGGTGATTGGCCTTGTGGCGGGGGCCTCGGGTATCCTGTTGTAGATTTGGGTCGCGCGAGAAGGGGAGGCGAGGGCCATGCCGATGCGAAAGAGGGAGCGCTTCGAGAGGACCGACGTTCCTGAGGGAGGCCCGTACCGGAACGTGATCGGCGCCGTCGTGTGCGTGGTCGTGCTTGCCGCCGCCGCCCTGATAGTCCACTTCGTCTGGGAGCGCGTGACCCTCGAGAGCCGCCTTGGCGACGTCGGGCTCTCGGACTCCCTCTCCGCCCAGCCCGCCTCGACCGTCACCGAGGGGACCTCCTACGTCGCCTCGACGGACGACCACGAGACCGTCCTTCTCCTCACGACGGACGACCTCGAGTCCGGCGCGCTCTCGGCCGTCAGGATCCTCGACGTCAACCGCACCCAGGGCACGGCCGTGCTCGCCAACGTGCCGGTGACGGCGCGGGTGACCTCGGGCGAGACGGCCTCCTCCGTGGCGGACCTCTTCGCGGCGTCCGGGGGCTCCGCGTGCGTGGCGCCGCTGTCCCAGGCGACGGGCGCCTCCTTCGACCACGTGGTCGTGGCGACGGGGGACGTCGTGGAAGAGGCGGCCTCGCTTGCGGGGACGGGCGCTTCCGAGCTCGTGCGCTCGGCCTCGGGCCTGCTCGCCAAGATGAGGACGGACATGGACGCGGCGGATCTTCTCGCCCTCGCCGAGTCGCTCTCCTCCGTTGGGACGGCCAACATCGCCGTGGCGGAGGCGCCGGTCGCCCCGGAGACCGTCACGGACGAGGCGGGCAACGTCGTCGAGACGGGGCTGCAGCTCGTCGACCGCGTGCAGCTCTGCGCCACGCTCGGGCTCATCGTCCCGGCGGCATAGGGCCGGGCCGTCTGCGCGGGGCGTCCGACGTACACGTGACGTCCATCACTGTGCTCATTTTGCCAAGGCTTTCCGCGTGCGTTCAGCTGCGCGTCTGTGCCTGATACCCTAGGTTTCGTGGTCTGGCACGTTGCCCCGCGACGGGGCAGAAGGACGCGGGCATGACGCATTACACGCCGACATCGCCGAAGGTCTCGGTGCTCATGGTGTCCCATGACGCCGAGAAGACCGTGCGACGCGCCGTGGAGAGCCTCCAGAACCAGACCTTTGGGAACTTCGAGCTCATCGTCGTGGATGCCGGCTCGACCGACGAGACGACGCGCCTGCTCTCGGCGCTCGCGGACCGGGACATGCGCGTCTCGGTGGCGCAGGCGGGGGAGTGCGGGCGCCAGGACGCCCTCAATCTTGCGCTCGACCGCGCCCGCGGCGACTACCTGCTCGTCTTCGACGCGGACGGCTGGGCTGACCCGACGATGCTCGAGGAGCTCGCGGAGCGGGCGGAGTCGGGCGCGCTCGAGCTCGTCATCGGCGGATTCTCGCTCTCCCTCTCCGTGGGCGGCGGCCGCTCGGCGCGCGCCGAGGTCGCGTCGGAGGCGCGCGTCTTTCCGACGCAGCACGACTTTCGCTCCTATGCCTGGCAGCTCCTCGCGGAGGGGCAGCTCCTCCCCGCGAGCGGCAAGCTCTTCTCGCGTGCGCTCGTCGAGCGATGCGGCGCCCGCTTCTCCCAGGGGAGCGGGTCCGACCACTCCTTCGTGACGCGCTGCCTCGCCGACGTCGAGCGGGTGGCCGTGGTCGCGGGCGCCCGCTACCACGTCTCCCGGGGCATCCCGCGCGGGCCTCGCGACGTGGCGGACGGCTATCGGCGGCTCGAGGAGGAGCACGCCGCCCTTCTCGCCCTCTACGAGAGCTGGGGGCTCGACGGGGACGCCGCGAGCGTCGAGGCGATTCAGGACCGCTACATCGAGCAGCTCATGGACTGCGTCGAGCGCGTCTGCGGGCGGGGGAGCCGCATGGGCTCCGCCGACCAGCGCCGCCTGGTGGCGCAGATGATCGACACCGACCGCGCCCAGGTGGCGGCGAGCGTCGCGCGCCCGCGGGGCAGCGCGGTTCGGGCCATGCTCGCCCCCATACGGGCGCGGAACGTCCCCCTCGTGTGCGCGCAGACGCGCCTGATCTCCCTCATTCGTCCGGGTATTGCGGACGTCACCCCTGACCTCTTTGTATAGAATGATTCTAGGTTACGTACGAAACCCGGAGGAATCATGCTCACACCTCGCACGCAGCGCATAAAGGATGCCCTCTTCGCCCGCCCGCGCCGGATCTCGCTCGAGCGGGCGCTCCTCTATCGGGAGAGCTACCTCGAGACCGAGGGCGAGCCGGTGGCCATGCGCCGGGCGATGGCGTTCAGGCGCGTGCTCGAGCGTCACCAGATCGTCGTCGACGGGGACGACCTGCTCGTGGGCAACCGCACGGAGGAGCCGCGCGCTGGCGTGGTCTCGCCCGAGATGTCCCCGTACTGGATCCTTGACGAGCTCGACGAGTTTCCCGTGCGCCCCCAGGACACCTTCGACGTGTCCGAGGAGGACAAGCGGACCTACCGGGAGGTGCTCTACCCCTTCTGGGCGGGCCGCTCGCTCAACGACTGGTACGTGGCCCATCGGCCGGGCGAGGTGGCGGCCGCCGAGAAGGACCGCGTCTTCGCCGTGGCGCAGACGGACAAGGGGCAGGGGCACATCATCGCGGACATCGGCAAGGTGCTCGACCGCGGGCTCGGGTCCCTTCTCGCCGAGGTCGAGGAGCGTCGCGACGCCGCGCCCGATAACGACTTCCTCCGGGCGGGGGCCCTGTGCGTGCGCGCCGTCACCGACTACGTCCGCCGCTACGAGCGCATCGTGCGCGACGCGGCCGAGGGGCGCCCGGTCGCGGACCCGAACGCCTCTGTCGCGCCCGCCTCGACGCCGGGGCGCGCCCGCGAGCTCTCCCGGATGGCGGACGTGCTCGCCCACGTGGCGACGGAGCCCTGCCGGGACCTCTATGACGCGCTCCAGCTCACCTGGCTTCTCTGCGTGGCGCTGCAGCACGAGTCAAACGCGAGCTCCATCTCCCTGGGGCGCATGGATCAGTACCTTCTGCCGTACTACCGCGCGAGCGTGGCGGCCGGCGCCTCGGAGGCGCAGGTCCGCGAGCTTCTGCAGTGCTTCTACCTCAAGACCAACACGGTCGTCTTCGTGCGCTCCACGGACAGCGCCCGCTTCTTCGCGGGCTTCCCCACGGGCTACAACCTCGTCGTGGGCGGCGTGGACGCCGAGGGGCGCGACGCCTCGAACGAGCTCTCGCTCCTGCTGCTCGACCTCCAGCGGGACACGCGCCTGCCGCAGCCCAACCTGAGCGTGCGCCTGCATGCGGGCGCGCCCGACGCGCTGCTCCGCAAGGCGGCCGAGGTCATCCGCCTGGGCGACGGCCTGCCGCAGTGCTTCAACGACGAGGTGAACGTCGAGTCCTTCGCCCGTCGTGGCGTGACGCTCGCCGACGCGCGCGACTACGCCGTCGTGGGCTGCGTGGAGCTCTCCATCCCCGGGCGCATGTACGGCCTGCACGACATCTGCATGTTCAACATGGTGCGCTGCATGGAGCTGGCCATGCGCTCCCATCCCGAGGGCTTCGACGACTTCGAGGCGCTCGTGCGCGAGGTCGAGGCCACCATCGACCACTACGTGTCCCTCATGGCGCGCGGCTGCAACGTCTGCGACGAGGCGCACCGCGCGACCTCGCCCACGCCGCTGCTCTCCGTGCTCGTGCACGACTCGCTCGAGCGCGGCGCCGACATCACGTCCGGCGGCGCCCGCTACAACCCCTCGGGCGTGCAGGGCGTGGGCACCGCAAACCTGGCCGACTCGCTCTACGTGGTCAAGCGGGCCGTCTTCGAGGAGGGGGCGCTCACCTGGGCGCAGCTGCTCGGGATGCTCGAGCGCGACTGGCGGGGCGCGGGCGACGAGGTGTGGCGCCAGCGCTTCATCAACCGATACGAGAAGTACGGGAACGACGTCGACGAGGTCGACCAGATCGGGCGGCGCGTTCTCTCGCACTATGGCGAGGAGGTCGCCCGGTACGAGAACGCGCGCGGCGGGCGCTTCCAGCCGGGCAGCTACACGGTCTCCGCCCACATACCGCTCGGCGCGGCCGTGGGGGCCACTCCCGACGGGCGCCGTGCCGGCGAGCAGCTCGCCGACGGCGGCCTCTCGCCCATGGTGGGGCGCGACAAGAGCGGCCCAACGGCGAGCCTGCTGTCCGTCTCCAAGCTCGAGAACGTGCTCGACACCAACGGCTCGCTCCTCAACGTCAAGTTCTCGCCGTCCACGCTCGAGGGCGAGGCGGGCCTCGCGCGGCTCGTGGCATACCTGCGCGCCTTCTGCCGGCTCAAGATCCAGCACATCCAGTTCAACGTCGTCGACCGGACGACGCTCCTCGACGCCCAGGCCCACCCCGAGGACCACCGCGACCTGGTGGTGCGCGTCGCGGGCTACTCCGCGATGTTCGTCGAGCTTGCCAAGGCGATCCAGGATGACATCATCAACCGCACCGAGCACGAGCTCTCCTGACATGCCCGCGCCACTGACGTCAGGTTTATTTGGCACGGAATCGGCCGCCATCACCAACGTCCAGCGCTTCTCGCTCCATGACGGCGGGGGCATCCGGACGGTGGTCTTCCTCAAGGGATGCCCCTTCCGGTGCCCGTGGTGCTGCAACCCGGAGAACCTCTCGAGCGAGCCGGAGGTCTCGTTCAAGGAGCGGCTCTGCATCCGCTGCTCTCCGCGCCCCGACGGCGGCCCCTGCCAGACGCGGCCCGAGGACTGCCCCACGGGGGCCAAGGAGCTTCTCGGCCGGACGCGCGATGTGGGAGACCTGCTTGCGGAGGTCGTGCGCGACCGCTCCTTCTACGAGGAGAGCGGTGGCGGCGTGACGGTCTCGGGCGGGGAGTGCCTGCTCCGCCAGGACTTCCTCTGCGCCTTTCTGGAGGCGTGCCATGGGGCGGGCATATCGACGGCCATCGAGTCGACGCTCGCCCTGCCGCTGGCCGACGTGAGGCGGCTCGTGGCGGCCTGCGACGCCTTTCTCGTGGACTTCAAGATCGCCGACCGGGCGCGCAGCCTCGAGGTGACAGGCATCGACCCCGACGTGCGCGACGCCAACGTGCGCTCCGTCCTCAGCGCCGGCGGTCGCGTGATTGCCCGGATGCCCATCATCCCCGGGTTCACTGACGACGCCGCCTGCGTGGACGCCAACGTGGCTCGCATCGGAGAGCTCGGCGTCACGCGCGTGGACGTGCTGCCGTTCCACCAGCTGGGCCAGGGCAAATACGACTCCCTTGGGCGAGCTTACGACCTGCGCGGCGTGCCGCAGCTTGCCGAGCGGGACGTCGCGGGCGTGGTCGATCGCTGCGAGGCGGCCGGCCTCAGGGCGGTGGTGCACGGGGAGTAGGGCGCGCGAGGTCGCATAAGGCGACATTTCCGCGCGAAATCGCCCCAATTTGTCGGGTTGTGCGACCGGGGCCGAGTCGGCCTGCCCGACGTGGCTACATGCGGCCGCCCTCGCGGCGCCGGCGCAGCGTCTCGAGCACGAACGCGGGCCCGTTTGCGCGCAGGCGGTAGGCTGCCTCGCCGGCGAGGTGGGCATAGTAGGGGACGTTCGCGGCGCGGGGCGCCTCAAGACCTCGCACGCGCGCGAAGAGGCGCTTGCCGGCGGGGCTGATGCGGGGGCTGCGAAAGACCAGGCCGTCGTCGAGCCGCGCCATCGAGCTGGCGAGAAGGGCGTTGACCTCTTCGTCCCCCTCGCCGACTGCGCCGACGGTGATGAGCGCGTAGTTGACGCCGCGGACGGCGAGCGCGTCGAGGACGCGCGGGTCGCTGACGTTGGCGAGCGCCGCCGCGTCCATCATGTCGTTCCAGCGCGTGAGCGGGACGAGCGGGGAGCGCGCGGCGAAGGCCTCCGCCTCGTTGAGGTCGCGCTCCCGGTAGCGATAGCCCGGACGGTCCGTGTAGACGATGCGGTCCGTGCGGCAGAGGGTCTCAACGAGGAAGGGATTGTCCGCCCAGCCCGCGCCGGGGACCTCGAGAAAGCGGATGCCCCGCTCGACGAGATAGCCGCGCCGGTAGAGGGCGGCCCAGATGGCGGGGTGGTGGAGCAGGAGCTCGATGCCGTCCCCCACGGGGAAGGGCTGCGTCCTGGGCCGCACCCGACCCGCGTAGGGGCAGGTCACGCGCGTGGGCTCGCCGCCGTCGCGCGCGGGGAGCTCCCGCCAGTACGGCGCCTTCACCACGTCGACGCCGCCGGCCCCGCCGTACGCCTCGGCGCAGGCGAGGAGGTCCGAGAACCACGTGGGCTCGAGGGCGTCGTCGGGCTCCACGATGGCGACCCAGGTCCCGCGGGCGATGGCGATGCCGCGGTTGCAGGAGGCGCCGTAGCCCTCGTTGCGCTTGTCCACGACCACGATGCGGGAGTCGCGCGCGGCGTGCTCGTGCACGATGGCCGCAGAGCCGTCCGCGGGGCCGTCGTTCACGCAGATGATCTCAAGCTCGCGATGCGTCTGCGCCTCGACGCTCGAGAGGCACTCGTCGAGCGTTCCCTCCACGTTGTAGATGGGGATGACCACCGAGACGAGGCTGCCCCCGCCGCGCGTCTGGAAATCGCTCATGTGCCTCCCTGTCATCCGCCGAGTAGACGTACCCTATACTATACGGACTAAGCCTGCCGGGCGACCGCCCGCGACGGAGTGAGAGGTGGGGGATGAGGCGTCCCGCAATCGTCATCGTGACCTTCAAGCGCCAGGGGCTCCTTGCGGGGCTCCTCGAGTCCATCCTGGGGCTCACCGTGGCGCCGTGGCGCGTGGTGGTGGTGGACAACGAGAACTCCCCCGAGACGGCCCGGATCGTGGGCGAGTTCTCCGGCCGCGCCCGCGCGCTCTGGGGCGACACGACCGACGACCTCGACGCCGAGGGCGGCGCGGGGCGCGTGGTCTACGATCCCATGGAGGAGAACACCGGCGGCTCCGGCGGCTTCTCCGAGGGCGTGCGCCGCGCCCACGAGCTCGGCGCCGAGTGGTTCTGGGTCATGGACGACGACGTCGCGGTTGAGCCGGACGGCCTTGAGACGCTCGCCCGCTGGAGCGAGGAGGCCCAGGCCGTCATGGGCCTGCGCCGGGACTTCGACGACGGGCACTTCTTCTGGCAGCACCGCTTCTGGCCCCGGCTGGCGATCTACAACCCGCTCTCGCGCGACGGCTGGCGCCCGGGGGAGCGCTACAAGCTGTGCAACGCCCTCTGCTTCGAGGGCGGGTTCTTCTCGCGTGGGGTGGTCGACCAGATCGGCTTTCCCGACGCCCGCTTCTTCATCTACCTCGACGACGCGCTCTACGGCTACCTGGCCAGCAAGGTGACGCCCGTCTACTACGTGCCGGACTACGTGCTCTCGCGCCGGCGCGAGGTGGCCAACCAGGCCGTGGGGTCCGTGCGCCAGCTCAACTCCACCTCTGATATGACGCGCTATTACATCACGCGCAACCGCGGGTACCTGGCGCGCTACTTCATGCTCCACGGGGACTACAGCGCGCCCGGCTTTGCCCTGGGGACGCTGCTCACCTTCGCGAAGGAGCTCTGTCGCATCCTGATCGTCGACCGCTCGCACCTGGTCTCGGGGATGCGCCGGCTCGTCGCGGGCCACCGCGAGGCGCGGCGGATCCTCCACGACCCCACCTGGGAGCCGATGCCGCCGCTTCGGTAGGGAGTGGGCGGCCGCGGGGTCGGCATGGCGTACAATCATGTGTTGCCCCTATGCGGCTGACCCAAGTGGAGAGGACTCACGTGGCCGAGAAGCGCGACTTCCTGGACGAGCTCATTGACCTGCAGAGCGACTGGCGCGCCCTGTCCGACCTGCCCAGCTCGATGGTGAGCTCGATCACGGGCGAGACCGAGCGCAAGGTCTTCAACCCTGCCGACTACAAGGAGAAGCCCTTCGCCAACTCCAACCGATGCCTCAGGGTGGCGTCGGGGCGCGAGGACGTGTGCTCCCGCTGCCTGGAGGCGTGCCCGGTCCACGCGATCACGATTCACAACCAGTCCGTCCTCATCGGCGACGACTGCCGCAAGTGCGGCCTGTGCGCCGCGGTGTGCCCCACGGAGACGTTCTCCACGCGCCGCCACGCCCCGCGCCAGGTCTACGACAAGATCGCCCGCGCGGCTTCGGCCTACGAGCAGTGCTACGTCACGTGCACGCGCGCGCTCAAGCGCGTTCCCAAGGAGAACGAGATCGTGCTCGCGTGCGTGGGATCCATCCCGCGCGAGCTGTGGTTCTCCCTGCTCGCCGACTACGACAACATCAACGTCTACCTGCCGGTGGGCATCTGCGACCGGTGCCGCACCACCACGGGCGAGGAGGTCTACACCGACGCCATCGGCACCGCCGAGGAGTGGGCGGACGCCGCGCTCGGCCTGGAGGTCGAGGATGCGGCGCTCACGCACGAGCTCACGCGCGCCTACAAGCGGAGCCAGTTCGTGAGCGGGGCCATCCACTCCGCCGAGCGCCTCGTCACGCGGACGAACCCGGCGCTTGCCGGCGCCAAGGCGGTGGCCCAGAAGATCTCCGACCACACCAAGCGGCTCGACCGCCTGCAGCGCGAGCTCGAGGCCGCCGTGGGCGCCAAGACGTCCACTAACCGGCAGCGTGTCCTCACCCAGAGCCGCAAGCTCATGATGGGCGCGCTCCAGCATGACGAGGGCCTCGCCGACCTGGTGAGGCTCGAGGTCCCGGTGTGCGACTCGTCGCTCTGCACCATGTGCGGAGACTGTGCCAAGGCATGCACCACCCGCGCGATCGACCTCGACAAGAAGGGCCACATCACGGTGCGCAGCCCCTACTGCGTGAGCTGCGGGGCGTGCGTGACCGTTTGCGAGGACGGCGCGCTCTCCATGGAGCCGATGGACGTGCACGAGCTCGTGGTGCCGGACAAGGTGGCCGAGGAGGTCGCGCGCAAGAAGGCCCAGGCCAAGGAGCAGGCGACAAAGTACCTAGACGAGGGCAAGAAGCAGCTCAACCGCGTGGCGGACGCGCTGGAGAAGCTCGACGACTCCGATGCCCCCTCCAGCCCCGCCGCCGAGAAGAGCAAGAAGTAAGGAGAAGAACGTGTCGCTTTCCATCGGTATCGTGGGCCTGCCCAACGTGGGCAAGTCGACGCTGTTCACCGCGCTCACCAAGAAGGGTGGCCTCGCGGCCAACTACCCCTTCGCCACGATCGACCCCAACGTGGGCATCGTGGACGTGCCCGACGAGCGCCTGGGCAAGCTGGCGGACATCGTGCACCCCGGGCGCATCGTGCCGGCCACGGTCGAGTTCGTCGACATCGCCGGACTCGTGAAGGGCGCCAACGAGGGCGAGGGCCTGGGCAACCAGTTCCTTGCCAACATCCGCGAGACCGACGCCATCTGCGAGGTCGTGCGCTACTTCTCCGACCCCAACGTCATGCGCGAGGTGGGTCGCGTGGGCGACTTCGTCGACCCTGCGGGCGACGCGGACACCATCATGACCGAGCTCATCCTCGCGGACATCCAGAGCCTGGAGAAGCAGCTCCCGCGCCTTGAGAAGGAGGCCAAGCGCGACAAGGAGCTCGCGCTGAAGGCCAGCGTCGCGGCCCGCCTGCTCGCCTGGCTGAACGAGGGCAACCGCGCCGCCACGATGGAGATGACCGACGAGGAGCGCGCCGAGACCAAGGGCCTCTTCCTTCTTACGATGAAGCCAATCCTCTACGTGGCCAACGTGGACGAGGACCAGCTCGGCGAGGAGCTCGCCCCCATCGACGGCGTGACGCCGATCCCCATCTGCGCCAAGGTCGAGGCCGAGCTCTCCGAGCTCGAGCCCGATGAGGCCGCGGAGTATCTGGCGGACCTGGGCCTGGAGAAGAGCGGCCTCGAGACGCTCGCCCAGGCGGCGTACCGCCTGCTGGGCCTGCAGAGCTACTTCACCGCGGGCGAGATGGAGGTCAAGGCCTGGACCGTGCGCGTGGGCGCCAAGGCCCCCGAGGCCGCCGGCGTCATCCACTCGGACTTCGAGCGCGGCTTCATCAAGGCCGAGGTCGCCAGCTACGAGGACTACGTCGCGCTCGGAGGTGAGGCCGGCTGCAAGAACGCCGGCAAGCTCCGCATCGAGGGCAAGGACTACGTCGTCCAGGACGGCGACGTGATGCACTTCCGCTTCAACGTGTAGCGGCCGCATGCAACGTCGAGGGTAGGCCCCGAGGGCCCCCTCCCAAAGGTGCTTCGCGCTTATGCGCTCAGGAACCTTTGGGAGGGGGCCTTCGGGGCCTCGTCGTTGGTGCGGTCTTACCGGCTGGGAAAAACGAGGGCGCCCCGCACGTCGTTTGGCGTGCGGGGCGCGAGTCGCCGTTCTTCTCGGCAGGTTCTTCTCGCCTGCGCTACCCGAGGTCGGACCCCAGGATGACGACCACGTCATACTCCGTGGAGTGGGTCCCGTCGTTCTTGTGGACCTGCGAGGAGCTCACCCCGAGCGTCTCGGCCACGCCTACCGCGGCGCTCTCGGAGCTGCCGTTGTAGTAGATCGCGGTGGTGGTGACGCCTCCCTCGGAGGCGTTGCCGGAGACTGCGTCGAAGCCCGCCACGGCGAGGTCCGTCGCGGCGTTGCCCGCGAGCCCGGCGATGCCGGTGCCGTTGAGGACGATGACGTCGCCGGAGTAGGTGGGCTCGACGGAGGGGGCGTCGTCGGCATCGGAGCTCGGGCTCGTGCCATCGCCGTTCGAGATGTTGGTGCCGCTGCCGATGGAGCCCGCGACGCCGGCGGTGAAGTCCTGGCTGGCGTCGGAGTAGGGCGACTCGCCCGCCTTGACGCGCTCCATCATCTCGTCCCAGGCGTCCTCGTCCACGATCTCGTACCAGAGGTTGTTGATGTACTCGGAGATGGTGGGGACCTGGCCGGAGTACATGTTGTTGTCCGTGTCGAAGCTGCGGAACTGGCCCACGAGGCCCACGATGTCGGTCACGCTGAAGTCGGTGGTCACGCTGTTGGCGAGCTCCGAGACCGTGGCCGCCATGGTGGTGAGGTCGCCGAGCTGCAGGACCTTCTTCACGATGGCGCCGATGACCATGCGCTGGTTGGCGGCGCGGTAGAAGTCGCCGCCGCCGTAGTCGTCGTACGCGTGGCGGGCGCGGCAGAGGCCGAGCGCCTGCTCGCCGTTGATGGTCTGGGTGCCGGCGGGCAGGTCGATGACGGCGAAGTCGTCGTGGATGGCGATGGGGAGCGTGACCTCGATGCCGCCGATGGTGTCGACGATGGAGATGAGCTGCTCGAAGTCAATCTCCGCGTAGTGGGAGATGTCGACGCCCGCGAAGTCCGACACCACGTCGACCATGTACGCGGCGCCGCCGAAGGAGTAGGCGGCGTTGATCTTCTGCTCGCCGTTGGAGCCCATGTCGACCATCGTGTCGCGCGGGATGGAGACGAGCGTCACCTTCTGCGCGGGCGGGTCCACGCGCGCGAGGATGATGGTGTCGGCGCGGAAGTTGGAGGCGTCCTCGCCCCACTCCTCAGAGCGGCCCTCGCTCTTGTCGACGCCGAGGAGCAGCATGTAGAAGGGCTCCTGGGGCTCCACGGCCACGAGCTGCTGGCGGAGCTCCGAGGAGACCCCCTCGTTGAAGCGGCTGTTGATGTCCGCGAGGTAGAGCCCGAGCGCGGTGCCCGCCCCGGCGAGAAGGACGAGGACGGTGATGAGGAAGACCTTGAGGACCCTGCCGCGGCCCTTGCGGCGCTGGCGGCGCTTGTAGGCGTCGACGCCGTCGGCGCGCGACGGCGCGCTTCTCGTCGCGCTGCCGGCGGGGGTGGAGCGGCGGCTTGTGCCGCGGGTCTGCACGACGGGCTCGAACTGCGACGCGCCACCGTAGAGGTTGTCCGAGAGACGCGCCTGCTCCGCGCGGGTCATGCGCTTGTGCTTTTTCCTGTCGGGCACGAGGGACCCTTCTGTCGTTGGGGGCACACGGCCCCGCGAGCGGCTTAGATACAATCTAAGGATGATACGGGAGCCAAGTGTAAGGCGCATGAAGGCCCATAAAAACGTGCGGATTCTTACGAAAATGCAATAATGGATAGGATTTGTGCACATCGCGCCGAGAAGGCGCGTGGCGAGAAGACCGGAGGATGTATGAGCGAGGCTACCCCCAAGCAGTTTGTGGCGGTTCTGGACTTTGGCGCCCAGTACGGGCAGCTGATTGCGCGTCGCGTGCGCGACCTGCACGTGTACTCGGAGATCGTGCCCTGCGACATCCCCGCAGACGAGCTTGCGGCCATGAAGCCCTCCGCGCTCATCCTCTCGGGCGGTCCGGCGAGCGTGTATGCCGAGGACGCGCCGAGCGTGGACCCGGCGATCTTCTCGCTTGGCCTTCCCGTGCTGGGATTTTGCTACGGTCACCAGATCATGGCCGTGACGCTGGGCGGCGAGGTCGCGCACTCCGAGGTGGGCGAGTACGGGCCGGCCACGATCGCGCGCAGCGGCGAGTCCGAGCTGTTTGCCGGCACGCCCGAGGAGCAGACCGTGTGGATGAGCCACCGCGACGCTGTGAGCCGCGTGCCCGAGGGCTTTGTCGTCACGTCGTCCACGGACGTGTGCCCGGTGGCCTCCATGGAGTGCGCTTCTCGCAAGCTCTACTCCACGCAGTTCCACCCGGAGGTGCGCCACACCGAGCACGGCCGCGCGCTGCTGGAGAACTTCCTCTTTGGCGTCTGCGGCCTGGCGGCCACGTGGACCATGGACAACATCATTGACGAGAAGGTCGCGGAGATCCGCGCGCAGGTGGGTGACCGCAAGGTCATCCTGGGCCTTTCAGGCGGCGTTGACTCCTCCGTGGTGGCCGCGCTCGTGCACCGCGCGATTGGCGACCAGCTGACCTGCGTCTTCGTGAACCACGGGATGCTGCGCAAGGGCGAGCCGGAGATGGTCGAGGAGGTCTTCCGCGACCAGTTCCAGGTGCCGCTCGTGCACGTGCACGCCGAGCGTCGCTACGAGCGGCTGCTTGCCGGCGTGACCGAGCCGGAGGAGAAGCGCCGCCGCATTGGCTCCGAGTTCTGGAAGGTCTTCTTCGACGAGGCCCAGCGCATCGGCGGGGTGGAGATGCTCGCGCAGGGCACCATCTACCCGGACATCATCGAGTCCGGCGCGCGCAAGACGGGCGGCAAGGCCTCCACGATCAAGAGCCACCACAACCTGATCCCGTTCCCCGAGGGCGTGCACTTTGACCTCATCGAGCCGCTCGACCACTTCTTCAAGGACGAGGTGCGCGAGCTGGGCGTGGCGCTGGGGCTGCCGGACCGCATGGTGTACCGTCAGCCGTTCCCGGGCCCGGGCCTGGCCATCCGCATCATCGGCGAGGTGACCCCCGAGAAGCTGGAGATCCTCAAGAACGCCGACGCCATCGTGCGCGAGGAGCTGGACGCCTACAACGAGCGACTCTTCGAGGAAACCGGGGAGCGCAACTCCGAGCACAGCTGCTGGCAGTACTTCGCCGTCCTGCCCGACATCCGCTCCGTGGGCGTCATGGGCGACGAGCGCACGTACGCGCGTCCGGTGATCGTGCGCGCGGTGGAGAGCTCCGACGCGATGACCGCGGACTGGGCGAAGCTGCCGTACGACGTGCTGGGCCGCATCTCCTCGCGGATCGTGGCGGAGGTTCCGGGCGTGAACCGCGTGGTGTACGACGTCACGCCGAAGCCCCCCGCCACGATAGAGTGGGAGTGATTTTCGGGGTCTGACGCTTTCCAACACCATCTTCCAAAAACTGACATTTCCGCAGGTCAAGAAAGGGTTTCGTTCGATTCGGACGGAACCCTTTCTCACAGAGGAAAACGCTTAGAACAGGATTATTTGTGGCAACTTTTGTGGCACCCTGGCGGGTCAAGAGATTCCAAGAGAGCGCTTAGAGGAGGCTCAAGATGGACGAGAATTGGAAGAATCTGGAAGACGCGGAAGACTTCGCTTACTTCAGAGCAGAGCTCGTAGAGATGTCCCCGGAGAGCTATTCCCTGGAGGAAAAGAAGCAGATCCTCGAAGACATGTGGAAGACGTCCTCCGACATCGAGAACAGGATGCGCGAGGACTTCGCGAAGCTCGACGAGGTGTCCCAGACGAAGCTCCTCGACAGCCTTGGAGCGTCGGGATACCGTGACCGGGATTGGTGGTACCGCATGCTCATGGACGGTCCAAAGCACCGCGACAAGCCGACCATCTAGACGCCAGCGCCCCCGCATCCGTCCAACGATGCGGGGGCGCTCTTGTGAACACCTTTGAGAGGGCACAGAACGTTACGAATCGATCCTGCCGACGAGCCAGACAACGGGCACGAGAGGAAGGGCGGCGAACAGAAGAAGCACCGTCAGTGCCACGCCCAGACCCCAGCCGACGTCCTCCCGCGTCACGACAGCATCTCGTTCACACGGGCCTGCACGGCGTCGTAGTGCGACCCCAGACGGCGCTTGCGCTCGGCGCCGTTGCCGTAGTCGCCGCGGATCACCGCACGCGCCAGGGCGTCGACGTCGGCACCGCCAGACGAGCCTCCCGAAGAGCCCCCGGCACCCAGCATCTTGTTCACGCGCGCCTGGACCTCCGCGTAGCGGTCGCCCAACGCGGCCTTGCGGGCCGCCCCGTTTCCGAACTCGCCCGCGATCACGCGGCGCGCGAGGTCGTCCACGTCGTCGGCGGCAGGCGCCTGGGCGGCGGGCGCGCCCGAACCTCCCGCCAGGATGCGGTTCACCTCCGCTTGGACCTCGGAGTAGCGGCTCCCCAGGGCCGCGCGCCGCGCGTCCCCGTTTCCGAACTCGCCGGCGATGACGCGCCGCGCGAGCTCCGCGACCGCGCCCTCCGGGGCGGCCGGGGTCGTGCCGCCAGAAACAACGCCGCTCGTGATGCGCGCCTTCAGCGCCGCCCACTTGGACGAGGCCACGTAGGGCGCAGGGCACAGCTTGCCCGTCACGTCGTAGTGGCGGATGACGCCGGAGGAGCCGATGCCGTACTTGGCCATGAGCTTCTGCACCAGCCAGGCAAGCTTGGTGATCTCCGTCCCGCTGTAGTCCTCGCCGGCGGAGACCACCTCGATGCCGATCGCCCGGCAGTTCATGTCCCAGTTGCCCGCGTGCCAGGCGGTGTCGCCCTCGGCGACGCTCTGGTAGATCTCGGGCGTGATGTCGTCGACGAAGTAGTGCGCCGACGCGCCCTGACCCTCGTTCCGCGCGAAGTACGTCGCGTTGTTGCGCGCGCTCGCCGTGGTGCCCGTGTAGTGGACCACGATGCGGTCGATTGCGCGGGAGCGCCCGCGCGTCATATGGTCGGACCCACATTGCTTGAAGAGGATGCTATACGCCATCGGATACCTCCTCGAAGCCGTCGTCCTCGCCCTCATCGGGCTCCCAGCCGTCGGGCGCGGCTGCCTCGACGCCTTCGCCGTGCAGCTCCTCCCAGCGCTTCCGCTCGTCATCGGACGCGTTCGCGCCCGTCACGTCGGCGAACTCCGCCGTCGCGAAATCACTCATCGGAGAGCTCCTTCTTCTCAACGCTTGCCGCGCCCAGCTCCGCCATGACGGGCGACAGCACTGCCATCACAAGCGCCACCACCACGGCGCGCCACGTGGGCTCCAGCACCGCGCAGCCGACGAGCATGTCGATGTTCGCGACGATCACGCCCAAGACGCCCTGCACGACCGTGCGCAAGAGCCTCCACTGCCATTCGTTCGAAGTGAGAAACGTATCCATGGCTATCCCTTCCTCAAGTTGTCAATCTCCGCCTTCACCACCGCGACGTCCTGCTCCAACGCGTAGGTGCGCTCAATCAGGCAGTTGTGCTTCTCGACCTGCCTCGTTAGGTTGTCGATCTTCACCTCCATGACCGCACGGCTGCGCGAGTTGGACACGAGCACGCCGATCAAGGTGAGGACGCCCGTCACCAGCGCAGCGATTACCGACTCCACACGCACCTCCTTTCCAGACAGGCTCGCCCCGTCTGGAAAGGAGTGTCCGCTACGGTCACAAATGGGCCATTCAACTGGGGAAATGGACGAACCGTCGCGTTTCGTCACTTCACACAACGGTTCACAAAGGAAGACGCGCCCTATCAGAAGCGCAAAATGAAAGGGCGGCGAATTCGCCGCCCAATAACAAGATACGTTTTCGTTCGATTATCCCGTCTAGTCAGAGACGGTGGCATAGCCCTTTTCGGCGAGCCATTCGATCATTGCCTCGTAAACGTCGCGTTCGGTTTGCCACTCGAAAATGTCGGCATCGTCGGTGTAATCAAGCTGCGCGGAGTTCGGAAAGTAAGACTTGAGGATCCTGGTCGTTTTGACGTTCAGGTCTTCAACCAAAGACCTCTGCTTTTCTCCGGGGAGCTTCCTGAACTCCTCCTCATCCACGCCGTGCATGAGAAGCGTGTTGAAGAAATGCCTGCGAGATCCAATCCGCTCCCGCTCGTGCATGCGATAAGGGAAATAGGCGGGATTCAGGTAGTGCTCGAGCCAGTGATCGCGAACCTCCGGGTGCTCCATGATGTCGACCTTGAGCGTCCACAGGTACTTGCCGCGAAGGAAGTCGGGATGAACGTCGATCGCCCTGGCAATCTCGTCGAGAAGCTGGGGCGTGATCTCGTTGTCTTTGATAGCTCGCTGAACCGTGCGGATATCGTAGGGGATGGAGCCCTCTCGCTCGGGGTTTGTCAGCTTCCTCACGGAGAGGCCGCGCCGATGGATGACGTCCTTAAGCCATTTGCCGTCGATGGGTTGCTTCGATTTCTTTTTCGTCAAAAGCACTCCTAAAGGTATACGACATTTATGTCGTAAGTACCATCTTACACTTTCTGACACTCCGAAATAGACTTGGTTTATCAGGTGTTATAACAGCTGCCGTAAAAGACCACTTCGACGAACCCGTCTCGCATGCAACGGGGGGCGCGAAAGCACACCCAAGGAGACCACAATGTGGAGCATCAAGGAAGAGGAAGTACCGCAAATCAGCGAGAAGGAGCCCTGTACCCTGGCAAGCATGTCGCAGACAACCATGCTGGGCATCATAAGCGCGGAAGCATGCGCTTCCAAGCGCGCGATGGAGATCCTGAGCCTTCAGGCGGACGAGACGGAAGCCCGTCTCGCGAATGAGAACCTCACGCCCGAGCAGTTCGATACCCTCATCAAATGCTCATGTACGGTAAAGAAGCAAGCAACCGAAAACAATAGATAGACCGCCAGCACTACACTATTCCGAACCAAAGACCAAAAGATAAGCATTTTGAGAAAATCTAAACTTTTGGATTTTCCTACAATGCCGACTACGGCGGAATCCCTCCCACTCCTTATATATTTCTTTCTGTATACATTGAATTTGTATTTAGTAAAATGCAGACAACACCACGGATCGGCTTTTGGCTGGACAATTCCAACCAAACACCGCAGCAGACAGTAGAAACCATTCTGAACGTTAGGAAGCCGGTATGATTGTTACATATAAGGGGAAGAAAAATTTCTTTTAGATACTTGTTTTCCTAAAACTGATGTGATATAATAATTCAAGTCCAGAAAAGGAGTAAAAAATATGCGGCAAGGTATTCTTAAATAAAACTATAATCAAATAGTGGGAACAAAGGATTATGATAGTCCCTTTTGTAGGGGCTTAGTTTTTTGTACCCAATTTAAGAATACTTTTGCCTTATCAATTTTGACATATCCCCAAAAACAGCACTCACAAACAGGTGTATGCTGTATATGGTATGTCCGCAAATTATCATCCCCAGCGGTAAAAGTATTTTACTGCTGGGGATTTTTATGCCCTTCGGGGCAGTAAAGGGAGGACAATCACATGAAAATAATCAATATTGGAATTCTTGCCCATGTAGACGCTGGAAAGACGACCTTGACGGAGAGCCTGCTATATGCCAGCGGAGCCATTTCAGAACCGGGGAGCGTCGAAAAAGGGACAACGAGGACGGACACCATGTTTTTGGAGCGGCAGCGTGGGATTACCATTCAAGCGGCAGTCACTTCCTTCCAGTGGCACAGATGTAAAGTCAACATTGTGGATACGCCCGGCCACATGGATTTTTTGGCGGAGGTGTACCGCTCTTTGGCTGTTTTAGATGGGGCCATCTTGGTGATCTCCGCTAAAGATGGCGTGCAGGCCCAGACCCGTATTCTGTTCCATGCCCTGCGGAAAATGAACATTCCCACCGTTATCTTTATCAACAAGATCGACCAGGCTGGCGTTGATTTGCAGAGCGTGGTTCAGTCTGTTCGGGATAAGCTCTCCGCCGATATTATCATCAAGCAGACGGTGTCGCTGTCCCCGGAAATAGTCCTGGAGGAAAATACCGACATAGAAGCATGGGATGCGGTCATCGAAAATAACGATAAATTATTGGAAAAGTATATCGCAGGAGAACCAATCAGCCGGGAAAAACTTGTGCGGGAGGAACAGCGGCGGGTTCAAGACGCCTCCCTGTTCCCGGTCTATTATGGCAGCGCCAAAAAGGGCCTTGGCATTCAACCGTTGATGGATGCGGTGACAGGGCTGTTCCAACCGATTGGGGAACAGGGGAGCGCCGCCCTATGCGGCAGCGTTTTCAAGGTGGAGTATACAGATTGCGGCCAGCGGCGTGTCTATCTACGGCTATACAGCGGAACGCTGCGCCTGCGGGATACGGTGGCCCTGGCCGGGAGAGAAAAGCTGAAAATCACAGAGATGCGTATTCCATCCAAAGGGGAAATTGTTCGGACAGACACCGCTTATCCGGGTGAAATTGTTATCCTTCCCAGCGACAGCGTGAGGTTAAACGATGTATTAGGGGACCCAACCCGGCTCCCTCGTAAAAGGTGGCGTGAGGACCCCCTCCCCATGCTGCGGACGTCGATTGCGCCGAAAACGGCAGCGCAAAGAGAACGGCTGCTGGACGCTCTTACGCAACTTGCGGATACTGACCCGCTTTTGCGCTGCGAGGTGGATTCCATCACCCATGAGATCATTCTTTCTTTTTTGGGCCGGGTGCAGTTGGAGGTTGTTTCCGCTTTGCTGTCGGAAAAATACAAGCTTGAAACAGTGGTAAAGGAACCCACCGTCATTTATATGGAGCGGCCGCTCAAAGCAGCCAGCCACACCATCCATATCGAGGTGCCGCCCAACCCGTTTTGGGCATCCATCGGACTGTCTGTTACACCACTCCCGCTTGGCTCCGGTGTACAATACGAGAGCCGGGTTTCGCTGGGATACTTGAACCAGAGTTTTCAAAACGCTGTCAGGGATGGTATCCGTTACGGGCTGGAGCAGGGCTTGTTCGGCTGGAACGTAACGGACTGTAAGATTTGCTTTGAATACGGGCTTTATTACAGTCCGGTCAGCACGCCGGCGGACTTCCGCTCATTGGCCCCGATTGTATTGGAACAGGCATTGAAGGAATCAGGGACGCAACTGCTGGAACCTTATCTCTCCTTCACCCTCTATGCGCCCCGGGAATATCTTTCCAGGGCTTATCATGATGCACCGAAATACTGTGCCACCATCGAAACGGTCCAGGTAAAAAAGGATGAAGTTGTCTTTACTGGCGAGATTCCCGCCCGCTGTATACAGGCATACCGTACTGATCTGGCCTTTTACACCAACGGGCAGAGCGTATGCCTTACAGAACTGAAAGGGTATCAGGCCGCTGTCGGCAAGCCAGTCATCCAGCCCCGCCGTCCAAACAGCCGCCTGGACAAGGTGCGCTATATGTTTCAGAAGATAATGTAACGTCTTGCGCAATGCAGGCGTTCATTGCTGGCTATTGCGAAATATCATTGTTATATCTGCGGCAGCTACAAGAAGCGTACCCGTGACTGTACGGCACACTTTATCCGCACCGACCTTTTGACGGCGGGCGTGCTTTCCAATCTCCGGCAAGTGACGGAATACGCCGCCAGGCATGAGAGCCGCTTTGTAAAGCTGCTCATCCAGCAGAACGAAATCGGCGGCAAGAGAAAGACCGCCGCAGCCACGAAGCAGCTTGAACAGGCCCAGACACGCATTGCCGAAGTGAACCGCATTATCAAGCGGCTGTATGAGGACAATGTAAGCGGCAAAATCAGCGACGAGCGTTTCATGGAGCTGTCGGCGGACTATGAGCAGGAGCAGCGGGAACTGAAAGACCGGGCTGCCGCTTTGCAGGAGGAACTTTCCAAGTCGCAGGCCGCCACCGTCAACGCCGAGAAATTCATGGGGATTGTGAGAAAGCACCTTGCTTTTGAAGAATTAACCCCCACCCTCTTGCGGGAAATGATTGAGAAAATCGTCGTGCATGAGTGCAGCTATGACGAGAACGGCACCCGCAGGCAGGACATTGAGATTTATTACAGCTTTGTCGGCAAGATAGACTTGCCGGAAGCCTAACGCCTGACCTATCCGACACAGCCCTAAGTGCCGGATAGGAACGGCAAAATTTTTTACACTTCTATTACTTCTTTATCGCACATTAGCAAAGAGCGCAGGGAGATAAGGCAGACCACGTGCGACCAGGCGAACCGGTCTATGTTCAAAAGCTGGCAGTTCTGGCTCTGCGCTGTCGCGATTCTCACGACGGGGGTCGCTGTAGGAAAAAGGTCGTAGGCAAGAAAACGCCCCGCCCCTCGCGCCGCCCGCATGGCGGGTTCGTCCCGAGCCCCCTGAGGCGGCGCGTCCACCCCTCCGGCACATGCGGCGCAAGCGCCGCACGCGCCGGAGAGGTGCTTGTTAAGAGCCCTTCGCCGTGAGGTACCCCGCTCCGCCCACGCCGTCGATGCGCATGTACGTCGCCGAGATCCGCGAGCTCGAGTACGTCGTCCCCGCGCCGCCCACGAGCGACGTGCAGTTGTAGAACGCGCCCGACCCCGTGCACCCGGCGGGAAGCGCCCAGTCGGCGTCCGCCCAGATCGTCGTGAGCGAGCCGCATCCGGAGAAGCAGTAGAACACGTCCTCCAGCTCGCCGGTCGGGAAGCCCGACAGGTCGATCTCCACGAGCGAGTCGCAGCTGCAGAACGCGTAGCGCATCTCGCGAACCGCCGGCAGGTTCGAGAGCCCGACGACCTCCGAGAGCTCGCCGTCCCCGTAGAACCAGTAGCTCAGGTTCACGAAGTCGAGCGAGGAGAGGTCGGCGGAGAACGTCGCCTTGAGCACGTCCACCTCGGCGCCCTCCCAGGCGCGCGCGTCGATCGCCTGGTAGCGCGCCGTGGCGCACATCCTCCCGCTCATGCAGAGGCTGCGTCCCGCCTCGGGCTCGTCGTCCAGGGTGAACACGATCTCGCCGTCCGCGTACAGGTGGCAGGAGAGCCACTCGCGGGCGTCGGAGGCGGGGTCTGTGAGGACGCCCTCCTCGCCGTAGGCGAGATGGTCGGCGCCGTCGGAGTAGCCGGGCACGAAGCCCTCTCCGCCCACGAGGCGGCTGCACCCGTAGAAGCAGAGGCTCCCCGTCATCCCCTCGGCGGCGACGAAGCCGCTCGCGTAGATCGTCTCAAGGGCATCGCAGCTCGAGAAAGCCTGGTTGAACGATGCCACGCCCGAGAGCTCCTCGAATCCCGAGATCTCGACGAGGTTACTGAACCCGTTGAAGAAGTAGCTCGCGTTGGCGAGCCCGCCCTCGGAGAAGTCGCCGTCGAACACGACGCGCGTCACGGAGAGTTTGACGTCGTCCCACGGCCGCGCGCTCGCCGAGCTGTAGCCCGCGGGGTCCACCTCCCACGCGTCCAGGATCACCGCGCCGGGCACGTCGGAGGAGCGCCCGTCGCGGTAGTTGAACTCGAGCGTGCCGTCCGCGAGCAGGATCGCGCGCATCTTCACGCCCACGTCCCAAACGAGCGCGAGTATCGCCGGCGCCATCTCGGAGGGCTTGTAGGTCTCCGAGAGCCCGTTCTGCGCGCGGATGGCGTCCGCGATGCCGTCGAAGACGGCATCCGAGATCACGCCCGTGCCGGACCCCGCAACTGCCTGGAATGGCGTCCCCGCCTTCGTGCCGTCGAGCGCGAGCACCGCCGCCGCCATCTCGGAGGGAAGGTAGGTGCCCGCGCCGCCGTTCTGCGCGCGGATGGCGTTCGCGATGTCGGTGAGAACCGACCTCTGTATCGTCCCCACGGCCATCAGAACTCCACCTCGCTCAGGTCGTCCAGGGCTGCAATCGCCTGGTCGACGTACTGCTTCGTCGCGTAGGCCGAGAGGTCGGGCGTCGCGCCCGGCGCCCCGTCCTCGCCGTCCTGGCCGGGCGCGCCCTGCGGCCCCTGCTCGCCGGCCTCGCCCTTGAGGCCGGAGAAGGCGAACGCGAACGTGCGAGCCCCCGGCGTGCCGCCGAGCGTCACGGTCACGGACGGCGTTCCCGTGGAGGCGTCCACCGTCGCGGTCGCGCCCGTGATCTCGGCGTCCGCGCCGTCCTGCCCGTCCGCGCCCGGTGCCCCGTCCTGCCCATCGATGCCGTCCTCGCCGTCGGCGCCGGGCGGCCCCTGGATGCCCTGGGGGCCGCGCAGCGCCTCCAGCTGCTCAGCGGAGAAGTCGGCGTAGGTGAACGGGTCGCCCTTCTCGCCCTGCTCTCCCTTGAGGTCGGCGGAGCTCGTGCCGCTCGCGCTCGTCACCGTGAGCACCGTGCCCGCCCACGAATGCGTGCAGCTCACGCCGTCCTGACCATCCTGCCCGTCGGCACCGGGAGCCCCGTCCTGGCCGTCGACCCCGTCGGAGCCGTCTTCGCCGGGGTCGCCCTTCTGGCCCTTGAGAGCCGCAAGCTGCTCGGCGGTGAAGTCGGCGTAGGTGAACGGGTCGCCCTTGTCGCCCTTCTCGCCGTCGTCTCCCTTGTCACCCTTGGGACCGTGCGTGAGGGTTGCCGTGGTGGTGCCCGTGGCGTCGGTCACGGTGACGAGCGCACCCGCCTCGGTCTGTTCCACCTTGGCGGTCGGGCTCACACCGTCGGCGCCGTCCGTTCCATCCTTTCCAGGCGCGCCCGGGGCACCCGGCGCTCCGTCGAAGTCCCCGCGCGCGGCGGCTGCCAGGAGATCTTCCTTTGCCTGGGTCGCCGCTGTCGCGGCTGCGTTTGCTGCGGTGATCGCCCCGGAGGCTCCCTGCGCGTCCTCCAGCGCCTCGGCGGCAACGCTCGCCGCCTGCTGCGCCTTCGCCACCGCGTCGGAGATGAGGGCGTCCGCGCCCTCGAACTTCTCGATCGCCTCCAGGAACAGCGAGTACCCGTCGCCGCCCCCTTCGCCCGCGCCCGTGAGCACCTGCGTCACGCGCACAACGAAGGGAAGCGTCGATATCGCCTCTCCGTCGCTCGCCACCATCACCTGTGCGTCCACCGCGCCCTCGGCGCATGCCATCGCGGCGGGCCAGAACACCCGAAACGCGCCCGCCGAGGCGTTCACCGCCTCGAAGGGCTCGCATCCGCGCACGCGCCGCTCCCGGTGCCGCCACAGCAGGTACACCGTGGCGTCGCTCAGGTCCACCGCCTCGCCGCCGCGCGTGACCGTGAGCGCGAGCCCGCGCCCCTCCGCGTCGGCCGGCGAGGCCGTGAAGCATCCGCCCAGCGGCGCATCGCACTCGTCCCACGTCACCGCGCGCAGGCCGTCGCCCGCGAGCGCGAACGTGCTCGTCTCAGACATGTCAGAACTCCTCGCTGCCAAGATCCTCATAAGAGGCCACCGTGTCGGAGGCGGCCGCAGCCGTCTCCTCGACCGCCGTCACGCGCGCGGCCACGTCTGCCGAGGCCGCCCACGTCGTTCGCTCGACCGTGCCAAGCGTGAGCCGCACCGAGGGCGCACCCTCGCCGAGCTCGCGCACGCGCCGCACGCAGCGGGCGCGAAGGTGCCACTCGGGCGAGCGCGACGAGTCGATCACCGCCACGTCGTCGCCCAGCCGCACGCCCGCGCCGCCGTCCACGGCCGCGACGTCCACCTCGTAGGAGACGCGCGGCTCGCACGCCGCCGCGAGCGCCGCCAGCGTCAGCGCCTTCAGCTCGGTGGCGTCCTCGCAGTCCGGGAACACCACGTGCCCGAAGCGGTGCACCCTCCCGCCCGCGCCGTCGGGGCGCCCCCACACCAGGCGCGCGGCGTCGTCGCCCACCCAGTTCACGCCGTTGTTCGCAGAACCGAAGGTCAGCCGCCGCGTGAACCCGCCCGTCGCCACGCCCGTCTCGTCGTAGATCGGCAGGCCCTTGCCGTAGCCGTAGAGCGCCGTGAACACCTCGTCCTCGAGCACCGTGCGCGTGCACGCCGCGAGCGTCTTGCCGTAGGAGAAGCGCGCGCCGCGCCACTCGCCGCGCCGCGCCGGGAGGTTCACCGTCCGCGAGCTCACGCGCCCGCCGGAAACCGCGATCACGGCCTCGGCCTCGCCGCCCCACACCTCCTCGACGCGGCGCAGCGCCGCGAGCGCGTTCACGTGGTAGAGCAGGCACCCCCGTTCCTTCGCGCCAACGCCCACGTCGCCGACCGTCCAGCGCGTGTGCGCGAGAACCGCCGCCAGCGCCTCGGAGGCAGTCTTTACCGCCAGTTGCTCCTCCTCGACGAAGTCGCCCAGCAGCTCGCAGAGCGAGGACTCCGCGTAGACGTGCGCGGGCCCGCCCAGCGGCTCGTCGGTGCGCACCACCACGTGCTCGCGCCAGATGCCGTCCGTCGGGTCGCGCCACAGCAGCCGCTCGCCCTTCTCGGGGGCGAGCGCGCAGTCGAACTCGACCGTGTCCTCGCCGCCCAGCTCCTCGACGTGCGTGACCGCGCCCACAGCGGGCAGGATCCCCAGCCGCCCGTCGAAGCGGTCGAACAGGTAGAGCGTCGGCACCATCTAGAGCCACCTCTCCGTCCACGCCACCGTGTGCGCCGAGCACCCGGAGAAGGCCAGGGAATGAGATCCCGGGGAAAGCGAGAAGAACGTGCTCTCCACGGCCACGTCGGCGGAGGCGTCCTCTCCCTCAACCGTCACGGCCTCGGTGGCGAAGTCCATCACCACCACGTCACCGGCGGCGAACTCGCGCTCCACGAGCACGTATCGCCCCAGACCGTCGGCCACCTTCACCGACGAACCCGCGAGCGCCGTCAGCGTCACCACCGGCCACGTGGCCCACGTGCCGCCGACCGTCAGCGCGCTCGCCGCACTCGACTTCCCGTCTCCGTAGGCCACCGGGTCGAAGCACGTGAACTCGACCTCGCAGGAGCCGCCCTCGAACAGCGTGTCCCAGTCGGACACGCCCGTCACCACCGCGTCGTGCCACGTCAGGTCGGGCTCGCCGGTAAGCGAGAGCTCCGCGCCCGCGGGCGCGACCAGCCACCCGTACATCTCGTGGCGGATCGCGGAGCGCTCCTCGGCCGTGAGCGCCACGCCAGCGTCGAGGAACAGCCGCACCCGCAGCGCGCGGGGAGGCAGCTCGCAGCCCAGGAGCACCGCGCCCGGCCGCCCCGGCACCGCGAGCGCGCGCGGCGAGAGCGCGTGCCCGGCGGGCTCGATGAGCTCGGCCGTCACGTGCTCCGAGAAGTCGTGTCCGCCGTAGGAGAGCGCGCTCACAGCCGCCCCCGGGCCCGCCCGTACGCGGTGGCGCGCCGCTGCTGCTCGCGCCCCATGCGGTCGGTCTCCGCCGAGCCCGCGCGCGCCGTCGTGGCGTCACGCACCGGACGCTCAAGCGGGCTGCTCTTGCGCACCACGTCGTGGTCGTCCATGCCGCGCCCCGCGCGCACCTTGTCACTCATCGAAGTCCCTCGCAATCGTCAGAACGGCGGCGAGCCCCCAGAGCCAGTGCCCCGACCCGTCGCGCCCGAGCGGGCGCGGCGCCGTCGTGTCCACCGCGACGACGCGCACGTGCCACCCGGCGTCCTCGCCCGTCCAGTCCGCGAGGCGCAGGTCGCGCTCCACCGCGTGCGCCGTCGCCTCGGCGTCGCGCGGGTCGTCGCAGCAGACCGTCACGCCCACCGGGAGCGTGCCGCGCTCCGCTCCGTCCACCTGCCGCGCGTCGCGGGCGAACTCGCCCGCCTCGAGCACGATCGGCTCGGCGCAGAGGCTCGGCGCAGGGGGCGCGGTGAACACGTTGGCATAGCCCAAGGAGCGCAGGAGCGCCGCCGCCACGTCGGCCGCGCCGCCGCCCGCCGCGTCCCAGGCGGCCCTGCCCGCGCCGCCGGAGACTCCGAACTCGAATCTCGTCATCAGCCCACCTCCAGTTCCCAGTGGTGAACGACCCCGCGTATCACGCAGCAGCGCCTGCACGAGCGCACGAGCACGCTCGGCCCCGCGCCCACGAGCACGCGCGACCCGGCGGGGATCTCGAAGGCACCCTCCGAGTTCACCGCGTCCACGACCACGAGGCCCGCGCCCCCGTCGGCGCTGCGGTGCGCGTCGGCGACGGCGCTCTCCGTGCGCTCGAAGCGCACGTGGCGCACCAGCACGACCTCGCCGAACGACCCGTCGCCCACGGCGGGCCACACCATCATGTCGTCGGGAAGGAGCCGCCTCGGTATCGGCCTCAGGTAGCGCATCACCGCACCCCCGAGAAGGCCATGCCCGTGCGGCTGAGCTCCGCGAGCGCTGCCTCGCGCGCCACCTCGGCGCCCGTCGTGCCCTCGTCGCGGTAGTTCGTCACCGAGAAGGACCCGACGGAGAAGCCGCCCACGCGCCCCTCGCCGTACTCGGCGAAGGCGTCCGCGGCCGCGCACACGGCGCGCCGCCAGGCTTCGGCCTGATCGTCGTCCCACTCCTCGCGGACCTCGCGCGCCCCCGTGAGCGCGCCCACGCACCGAACCGCCGCCGGCAGCGCCTCCGCGAACGCCTCGGCGGAAAGCGCCCCGCCGTACCCGTCGAGGTAGAAGTCGTAGGAGACGGGCGCGGGGCCGCGGCCCGCCGCGCCCGTCAGCCCCTCGCTCACGCCAGCGGCGCGCAGGAGACGTGCACGCCGTCCAGCTTGTTGTCCAGCAGCTCCACGATGCCGTACTTGCGGTACTTCATCATGTAGCTGTCCAGGTTCTCCAGCTCGTCGGGCGAGAAGACCCTCGACGCCACGTGCTTGTCGAACTTGATGACGGCGGATCGCTCCACCACCATGTAGTTGATCGGCGCGCCCGCGCCCGTGAGCTCGTAGTAGGTGGAGAGGCTGCCCGCGCTCGGGCTCGCCACCTTGGAGTAGCTTCCGCCGCTCTCGGTGTAGTAGGTCTTGCCGGACACGACGGAGCTGTCCGTCGTCTTCACGTACTCGCCCTCGGCGCGCGCGTAGCCGAACCGGTCATCGTCGCCGGAGAGCAGCTCGATCGCGCTGTAGAAGCGCGCCTGCGGCACCTCCACGACGCGGGAGAAGCGCTCGAGCACGCGGTTCGAGCGCGCGGGGTTCGCGAGCGAGAAGTCGTCGAGCACGCCCTTGAGCGTCGGCGTGATGAACAGGATGCGGCTCCCGGCCGTGACCTCCGCCTCGTCCATCGCGTTCGACGCCCCGCGCAGGCTCGCCAGCACGTCCTCGGCCTCGGCGTCGGCGAAGTCCTCCTCGGCGGGCTCCACGCCCTCGTGCCCCGCGATCTCGGAGAAGCAGAAGGCGTCGGCCTCCGGCGCCACCTGCGTGCGCTGGAGCTCCGAGCCCGCCGCCACGAAGCAGTCGAGCACGCCCGCCTCCTCCACGTCCATCACGTCGGCCAAGAGCCTGATGCCGCGGTCGTAGTTGAACGTCTTGGTCTCGAACTCGTAGGTGATGGATCCCGTCTTGTAGCCCACGTTGCGGGTGTAGTCCCCGAGCCCGGAGACCTGGATCTTCGGGACCATGATCTCCCTGGCGTTGCGCCCGGCGCGCGCCATGCGGCGCGGCGAGTTCAGGCACGTCGAGCACGCCGCGCGCCGGTAGACCTCGTCGAGCAGCGCCGTGTAGTTCTTGGTGGATGCGATGGAGTTCGCCATGTCCTATTCCTCCTCGTCGTCGATGCCGGCGATCCTGCGCCAGCGCCTCATCCGCGCGCCCTCGTCGGTGGCCGCGCCCGCGTTCGGCAGCCCCGTCGCGCCCGCCCGCGCCGGGGCGGCTACCCCCGCGCCGAAGAGCCACGGCTCAGCCGCCTTGAGCTTTTCTATGTCGTTGTCGTAATCAGAAAGAAGCGCCCGCGCCGCCTTGACGTTGCGCGTCCCGGCGATCTGCAGCTCGAAGCCCACGCGCTCCTCGTCGCCCTTGCGACGCAGCTCGTCCATCTCCGCGCGCAGCCTCTCGGCCGCCTCGGCCGTCTTCGCGGCCTCCGCGATCTCGCCCTCGAGCTCGGCTATCTTGGCGTCGCGCTCCGCGAGCGCCGCCTCGTAGTCCGCGCGCGCCCGGGCGACGCCCTCGTCCGCAGCGGCGGCAGCCTTCTCGCCGCCCGCGCCGCCGCCAGCAGCGCCCTCGCCGCTCACCTGCGCCGAAGCGCCCTGCGCCTGCTGCGCCGCGCCCTCGTCGACCTGCCTCGCCTCGTCCTGCAAGCCATCCATGACCCGTCCTTTCCATAAGGCGGGCAACAAAAAAGCCCGCACCCATCAGATGGGTACAGGCTATTTGGGTGTCACAAGGAGGCGTTCCGCCACTATGCTTTCTGAAGAAGGTTATAGATTGGCCAGGTTGCGAATCTAGCTCGGGCAGCATCATCAAGAAGCTCGATGCAGGACTGAGCTAAAACTGCCTCGCCTAGCAGTATTCGGTATGACGCCCGCGCTTCGATGCTGGATGTCGAAGCCTCGAGCGCTCTGATTCGGCCCAGCCACTCCGCATCGAGCTTGTGCATTCTGTAAAGCGTTTGGGCCCTGTTGATTGCATACACCTCAGAGTGCGGATCAAGTTCAAACAGCGTCTTTGTAACAGTGTCACAGCAGCTCAGCAACTCGTCTGAGCAGACCGCTCCCTTGTCGTAGGCGTTCAGCATCTCAAGTAGTTTATTGTTTATGAAGTCAGCATTGCCCGTCTTAATGGGTGAGCGAGATAGGCTTTCAATGAGTTTCCCTCTCGTTATGTTTGCAAGCAGCCGATAATCTTCCTCGGTAAAGCTGAATAGCGTCGGCATCGGGTTCTCATCGTCTAGCCTTTCTTGGCCTTCGAGACAGGTGGCGAAAATGAGCGACGAAGAAGTCAAGTCATAAAGCTCGTATCTTCCGTTTTCGTCGAGCTTCCCCAAAACCTTGATTCTTGTGCCGGCTATGTCGCAATTAAAGACGATCAGATTCTCTTTCTGAGCGCCCACTGAAACATGAACGCCCTCAACAAAGGCTGCGTATAGCTGCGAGAGACGACGCTCTCCCGCCTGGTCAAAATCTTCCGGGTTCCAGTCTGCGATAACGCCTAGGCGTTCCATGAGGCCAACAATGCGCCCGTAGGCGTGAATACGCCGCTCGAGTTCGTCGTGATCTACATTGTTCACCGTATCTTTTCGACCGAAAAACTCCCCATCGAAATAGATTTCTCCAGACTCAACAAAACCCTTGAATAGCTTCGCATCCCTCAGGCGGGCGCGAAAACTGCCAACATCGTCGTAAGTGAAAGTACAGACATCATCGAGCCTGAGGGTAATCCCCCCAATCTTAAGAAAATCACCCTTTCGGTCTTCACCGATCGCAACCTGACATTCGCATTCGAAGTCTCCAGCTTTAACTACATGGGTTGAGCTAGATTGGATTGAATCCAAGGGAGGGATTCTGTCGAGAACGTATCGCTTTCCGGCAGATGTCGTGCCATAAAGATACGCCCCGGTTTCAAAGGGTTTAAGGGATGTGGGCATCTCTCCAGGGTAGAGAGTCTTGGTGAACTCGATGGTCTCGAATTTAATTTCTTCGTCTCTCGCTTCACTGGGGGTGAGAAAGCCCACGACGTCGGTGCCGCGCTGCTTGCGGTAGTCGGACACAAACTCTATGCAAAGCCTTTGAAGCTGGACGGGATCCTTGGGAAGAGGGCGGAACTTGTCCGTAATGGTCTTCTGCCCAGCGTGCTTCCTTTCCTTCAAAGCTTTGCGTATGTCAAACGGAAGATACTGCTTGTAATAGATTTCCTTGAGGCTGAGCTTGCTGTCCATAAAGACAACGAAGTAGAGTACTCCTGCATAAACGTCGAGATACTTCTCTAAGTCGACGATGTCCACTTTTCGTTTTACGCCGTCGCGTCCAGCCACCTTTGAGGTTGTCCCTTTAATCTGTACAGGGATTTCCCCGAGCAAAGATTCCTTTGTCATGGCTGTTCCGCTGTACACCTCGATAAACCCATCGACGCATACCCCCGTATCGTTTTTCGCAAAATGGGTAAGCACGTTGGTTACCCCATTGAAGGGGATTTCGAGATGGTTGACCGCACTCTCACCAATCTTTTTATTGTCCGCTTTCAAGAGCCCTCTCAAGTTCCTCTACTGTCTTTGCTTGTATGGCCCCAAAAAACGCTCACCATCGAGATGAATCATATGATCGGGATCGGATGCGCACCAAGCCTCTGTTTCCCACGCAAGATCTTTGAGATACTGCCTCATCACAGCACGATCGGGAAAGCAGGAGACAAAGATTATCTCTCCCTGTTTCTCGGCAAACAAGTCGAGCAACTCACGCTTTCGAATTACGTCGATGGGCCCATGAGTGGAACAAGCCTCCATGAGGAAAAGCCATTTTCTATCCTCCATCCAGACAATCAGATCGGGGGCTTTCCCGCGTTCTGGCATTGAGATGCCCACGGAATTCATCAGCTTTTCCTGCTCTGTTCTATGGGTGTGATCGGTGTCGTCGATATACAGGACACTGCCACCGGGAGCAAATCTTGGGCAGAATTCTTCAACCATCGACTTGATAAGAATGTTTTGTCCCCCAGCAGATAACGTAAGCTCAACTCCGCCAGGTAGAATAACCGGGACTTTATTCATTTCCCGCAGCTCTTCTTGCTGCTCTTTCCACGTGTTGACGCCTTCCAGAAAAGCCTCGAGAGCGTTGCGGTAGCCTTCAGACCCAACAGCCCGTATCACCGTCACCAAATCGGGGACGAGACGGTAATTCCATTTTGGTGAGTTAATCGGCCGGTCGGGACGATCAGCGTTCTCTTGGACAATCCCACCCGCGATAAACTGATGAAGGGTAAAGCGCCTAATGGTCTCCCGAGTATTGGCCGCGTAGTTCTGTCCGAGCTTATCTCGCATCCAATCCATGAGCTGCCTGGTTGTATACATTTCCCCAGAAGCATCGCTCCATGACATCGTGTCGTCAAGCCGAGCGAGAGCAAGCAAGGTAATGGCACTCCGCTCATTGGAGCGTTCCGAGTCCATTCCCAAATCTTCAAGCAGTTGTCTCGCCTGCGCAATCATCGCATCTCGATTCATTTGAGCTCCTCGCAAATCGCGTCAATCATTTCTTGAGTGAGGTCTGCACGCCAGTAAACACCTATTCGCTCCAAATCCGAAAGCGATGGGCACGGCATCGCTTTTATATCGCCGGCGTTCACTTGGGTTGAACCACTAACATCCCGAAACCATTTGTCAATGAAAGTTGAGTTCAGCCAAAGCGCGAGACCTTGAGCCAGCTCCATGGAGGAAAGTGGGACGACTTTTCGCGGCTTTCCGGCATGGATAAAGTTGAGGTGGTTCTCAATACCAATCGGGCTTTGAACATGCAGCGGATACGCAACGACCCTTCTCCGTTCCTCCTTAGAGGAAAATCTTTTCACAACAACATAAAAACCCTCGCGTGTAAGTTGGTTGATTGTCGTTTGCGTATCGGCTCTGAACCATTGAGGCTTTCCGAAATCTAGTGGGTGCTCGATTGCGCCGCCAGCAAAATTGCCCGCATAAACCAGCGGATAGATACCTTCTTCGTTAGGACGGTCGTAATAAATTCTTTCCCTGCTACGAAAGTCAACGACCTTACCCGTAGAAGGACAGAGCCCTTCTGCGGATATTGTGGACTGCACGGATCCATTGCATTCTGGAGCAACCCTGATAACCAGACTATTCGAATCGATAAGGTCTTTTGCTGGATAGCTCTTCCAGGTCACCTGATCGGCTCGTCCGTTCGAGCTGCCCACGTGCACCGTCTCACGCTGTCGATTGTTGGAGATGCGGACTATCATCGTTTCTTGCAGAACGTCGGTCTCAGCGAAGACATTAGTTCTCGATTCATAGATGTGAAACGAATCGATAGAGTAGCCTTCCAGGATAAAACGCCTGAAAGAGGTGAAATACCCCCCATTCATCCAGGATCTCGGAATAATGGCGATCAGCTCGCCCCCCGGGGAAAGCCTTGTAAGCCCAATCGCAACAAAAGCTACATAGAGGTTTGCGGAGCGAAACGGCATAAACTGTTGGCGTGGATCACCGGCAGACATCTTTTTGTAAGGTGGATTGAGGATAACGCGGTCATACTGTTTGGCGGGCGTTGCACGCAAAGCGTCTCCGACAACAAGATTAAATGTAACATTTAATCGGCGAAGCTCATCTTGGCAGACACTAGCAAGCACGGGATCACTTTCGACTACGTCGATATAATCAATTAACTCACCGTAGCGCTCATATACGGCAACAGACAAGATTCCACTTCCTGCTCCGAGATCGAGGCAGCGAAGGGAGCCATCATGGCCATCGGAAAACATGGAAACGGCAAGTTCGGCGGTTTCAGGCGGGGTAAGGTGCTGTGCAAAAGCGCTCCTCTTGCATTCATCCGTATTGTTGATTAAATCAATACGAACTGCAGCAGCGCACTCCAAGGCCGACATCATTCCCTAAGTCCTCCAAACGCCGTAGTCGGCTCGATCCGCCGATGAGCCTCTCAAAAATCTGTAAGACCATATTTTACGGCACATCAAACCTTCTCTCGCGAAGTAGCAGACAATTGCAGCGGAGGATCATCTGCCTCAATTTGGCAAGAGATTAATTGGCGCGGCTAACGCCGCCTTGATCTGTACTCACAGCGTGTCGTAGGCGTCGCAGCGCCTCCCGCAGACCGGGCAGCGGGGCGCCCGCCAGCGGGGCCTGGCGGACACGATTATGGATTCCCCCTCGATTCTGGCGCCCTCGACGACGGCGCCACCGAGCCCGAGGGCGATCTTGAGTACACTGCTGTCCACGGCGGCGGCCCACCTCTCGCATCGATGAATTTTCTTGGCGGAAAACAACGATACACGGTGGCCGCCGTCGCTGCTGGACGCTGCTTTTCACCCGAGGGTCGACCCACACGAACCCCCGAAGAGCCTCATTTAGGGTTATTCGCGCTGAAAGATTTTGACTAGCTTGGTGTCCTTTATTTCGTAAATAATGTCTGCGACGTTCTCGACCAGCCTCTTATCGTGGGAGACGAACACTATCGTTCCGGCATAGGCGCTCATCATCTGCTCGAGGGCTTCGGCGCTCTTGATGTCCAGGTAATTTCCAGGCTCGTCCATGAGCAAGATGTTGTATCTGCCCAGCAGCATCTTCGCGAGCAGCAGCTTGATGACTTCGCCTCCCGAGAGAACGCCAACGTCCTTTGCCAGGTCACGCGGTCCGATTCCCATAGAGGCGAGGATGCTTCGGATTTCGGTCATGCTGTACTCGCAACCATCCTGCATGAACGAGATCGCAGACTGACGGGCGTCGAACTTGTAGCCTGTTTGCTCGAAGTAACCGATCTCTGCCTTGGGAGAGATGTTGATACCGTCGGCGCGTCGAGCGATTGCCTTCAGCAGGCTGGTCTTTCCTGTACCGTTGCCACCGGTGATGGCCACTTTGGCACCGAGCGGTATCTCGAATTTCGCGTGGTCATAGAGCATGCAGTTGCCGAAGCTCAAGTTGAAATCGTCTGCCGAGATGGGAAATTTACTATGCAGTTCCAGGGCCTTGCTCTGGCGGAACCGCACGGTGCGAATGCTGTCAGGGGCCTCAATCCCTTCGAGCGCTTCGAGGCGCTTCTCCATGTTCTTAGCCGCCTGGTACATCCTCTTCTGTTTGGTGCCGGTTGCTTTCTGATGTCCCAATCGACCTGCATTCTCGTTGCTTTTCTTTGCGCCCTTCTGCTTGGCGTCGACCTGCCGTGCTTTTTTCCGTTGTTTTTCGATGGCGGCTTCAAGGCGCTCGCGCTCGCGCATCGCCTCTTCGTATCGAGCCGCCTGAACTTTGCGCTCTTCTTCTTTCTGTCGCAGATAGTCGGAGTAGTCACCCCAGAATTCGGAAATACCGCCGTCTTTGAGCTCCCAGATCTTGTCCACTACCTGATCGAGAAAATAACGGTCATGGCTCACAATGAGCAGGGCTCCATCAAATGCCTTGAGTTGTCCGACGAGAAGACTGATGCCGTCTTGGTCGAGGTGGCTCGTAGGCTCATCAGCAAAGATCGCGCTTGCCTGCTGGGAGAGCGCAGAGGCAATCTTGGCGCGTGTCTCCTCTCCGCCGCTCATCGTCTCCTGCGCCACTCCGGCGACGTTGAGACGGGAGAGCATCTCACCACTGCCCTGAGCCGCATCAAGGTCGAGTTCATCGAGTTGGCCGATGAGGGCAATGCTGCCGAAACGCCTGACGTCGGCGTCCGCAATGGTAAGATTGCCGCTCAGAATTTTAAGCAGGCTGGTTTTGCCTGCGCCATTGTCTCCCACCAAGCCGATGCGATCGTAGGAGTAGATTTCCAACTCTTCGATATCTAGGATATCGCGGCCGGCATATTCCAAAAAGATGTCTTTAGCTTTGACTATGAGTTCCATAGGTTGAACCGCCTTTTGTGTATTAGCGTTTTACTGGAAGCGCAGCCATGCCAAAAAAGATTGCTCACGTCGATTTTTCGCCTTTGCCCAATTGCCGGCGCGAGCGTTTTGGCCTTGCGCAAGCCGGCAAATCCGAAAATGATAGTTGGCGACGAATAAGGAGCGCGATGTGGGATGTCAGTGCAATACCTCGTCGTCGCAAGGGCTTGAAGGCTGACGCTTGAACCGATGGCTGCTGCCTCTTTTTTTCGAATACTTGGGCTATTGAATCTGCCCGGTATCTCTTTTCCCCACGTTTCGGACGCTCGGAGCAAGCAGCATAGCCATCGCAAGCAGTACCATGGTCGCTCCAGAGCCGACGAACCATAACGGAGCTCCAAGCAGATCCGCAAAAACGGAGGGGGCTGCGAGGCCCATGGGCATGGCCCAAGCCATGATGGTTCCGTAGAGGCCGAAAACGCGGCCTAGGTACTCAGGAGGTATCTGCTCCTGCATAAGGGCAGTCTGGGTTCCCGCGTACAACGGGGAGCATGCGCCCATAAGAAAGCTCACCGGCAGGAAAGCAGCGAACAATGACGGGCCGAGCGATCCGGATACGATTGCGGCAATGCCGAAGCCGGCAATCGCGGCGACCATGGTGAACGACCTATTGCGGAACCCTCCCGTAACCGCCAAGATACCGGACCCAGCCAGCATGCCTGCAGAAAAAAGGATTTCCACCAAAGCGGCATCCCCCGTGCTACCGCCAAAATGCCCCAAGGTCATTATTGGGAACAATGCCGCGAGCGGAGAGAACGCGAAAGCGAAGACGAACCCGCACCAAAGAAGGGCGAACAGCCCCCTGTACCCCCTAATCAGCTTGTAGCCGTCCGAAATCTCAGAGAAGAGCTCTCGAACCTTATTGGAAAAGGACAAGCTGCGGTCGGCTTCGTCGAGGCTCCCTGCGTCTATCTGTGCGGCGAGGATGGCTAAAGAAGCGAAAAGCGCTCCCAGCACGTCGAGGACAATCATAGCGGTAATACCCGCCACGGGATAAATCACTGCTGCAAGCGCGGCGCCAAGAATGTATCCGCCGGACTGAATCGCCTGAGTCACCCCCGATAGGCGAACGAGATGCTCCGGTGGGGCGAGATGGGGCGTGAGAGATTGGGAGGCTGGCGTGTAGAACGAAGTACCAACTGCACGGAGAAACAGGGTGATGAGAATTAGCCATGCAGGTAAGCTGCCGGCCAACGAGGCAATCGCCAAGGCGGCACCCACCGCGGCAATGAAGAGGTCGGCGCCGATGAGGACACGTTTCAAAGGCAGTCTGTCGACAACGGCGCCCGCAAGGATTCCGAACAAAGCAATCGGCAGAAAGCCTGCCAGCGATGCTAAGGAGAGGAGAGAAGACGACCCTGTCGTGAGGGCGAGATGCCAAATAAGACCCATTTGGAGAATCGAACTCGTCAATGTCGAAACGAGCTCGCCGCCCCATACGAAACAAAGCTTGAATTGCCATGAATGGCACAGCAGAGCAGACCTGCCCCGAGAGGTTTCAAATATCATGGTTATGTCCAATCGTGAAATGGCGTGCAGAAAAACAGCGCGACGCCACAACAGCGCCGCTTTCTAGGCGCTCATCCACGTGCGGAAAAGACCAACCACGACACCCCTCCTTTGTTAATTCGGTCTGGCAAACCATGTAATATTAACGAGGCTTGAGTTTGCCTGTCAAGAATCGACCATCGGTAAGCGCAGTCCTCTCTGGCCATTCGATTCCTTTTGTATCTATGGCTGCATTTTTCTGCCGCCACCCCGGGGCGCCGGCACAGCCGTCCGCTACGCATCGAGGGCCGCCCGCAGCCCGCCCGCCTCCGCTCCGTGCGCTCGCGGCTCGGGCGTGCCACGCGCCCAGCCCGCGGGAAGCCGACGCATACGGCACCGGGCAGGCTCCGGCCGGGTCTTGCGCACGGCTCGGCAGCGCCCCGCGTCCCGTGCGCGGGGAGGTCGACCACACGGCGCCCCCACGGCTCCGCCGCGTAATGCGCCGCGGCTCGCGTCAGCCCGCTGCGCGGTCTGCCACTCGCGCCGCGCGCATACGCGGCTGCGCCGTGGCGGCGCCTGATGCAAGGAGAACACGCGCACGTGCCGCGGGTCGCTTCCTCGCAGCGGCGCAAGCCCCGGCCTGCGCCAGCCCGGTGCCTGCCGAAAGCCCACCTTCGCGGCTGGGCACGCGTCACGCCCTCGCGGCGCGGCGCACTGCGCTCCGGCAGGCGGGCTGCTGCCCAAGCCGGGCCGCCCGCTACCGGCAGTGCCGTCACCCCAGCCCGGCGGCAGGGCACACGGGGGCGCAGGCGCCACCCGGGGGCTCGCGACCGCCATCCCGGAAGGCTGGGCGGGTGCGCGCTGCGATGACGCGGCCGACCGCGACCAGCGCGGCGGCGTCCGGGCTCGCGCACGGCCCACGACCCGCACGGCGATCGCGGCGCCCATGGGTCGGTGCATCCGGCCCGCGTCAGGGCGGCGCGCGGCCTCGCCTCGCTTCGGCGGACCGCAAGCGGACCGCCTGCGCTTTGCATGCGGTGCCACCGGTCGCGCGCCGCCCAGCCGCCGGCCTGTCCGGGGCCGGGGCATGCGCCGCGCCCGCCGCGCGGCACCGGGCAACCGGCGCTCGCCCTGCCGCCCCCGCGCCCGTCGCTGCCCGTCGGAGGCAGCCCGTGCGCACTCGCCCGGCCTCCCGGCGATACGGCGCCGCTGCCGCAGCCGCAGCGCCCGCAGGCGCCACGCGCTAGTGGGCGCCGCCCGCCCCCGCGACGCCCCTGGCGGTCTCCTCGTCCTCGCCGTACCACTTGGCCCGGTACTCCCACGACTGCATGAGCCCCGCTGCCACCTCGTCCATGTCCTGCCGCTTGTCGCTCGCCGTGTCCGAGATGATGCTGTCGTCGAACGCCACCCGTATCCCGCCCTCGTCGGGCAGCTCGGCACCGAGCGTCCGCTCCACCGCGAGCAGCGCGCGGCAGATGCCCGCGATCGCGCCCTCCAGGGCGTGCTCGTGGCGGCGCACGTTGCGCATGAGCGCCGAGTTGTCGGCCGACACCTCCGTGGCGGTCTTCACGTACCCCGACCCCTCGTCTATGTCGAAGTACTTGAGCCCGAACCCGCACAGGTCGCCGAGGGTCTGCAGCGCGACGCGCAGCGCCCGCTCCTGCGCCTCGGTTCTGAGCGTCGGCGCGAACTCGTGGATCGTGTCCTCCGTGCTCATGACCTTGCGGAACACCGTACAGTCAGCCTTGCCGAAGGGGATGGCCACGCGCGAGCCCTTGCCGTCCCGCTCGACGTCGAACATCACGTCCGACAGGAACACCCTCATCTTCCCGTTGTCTATCTCGCTCATCATCGCGTCGTAGCAGAGGTCCACGGCCTGGATGGCGTCCACCGCGTCCGCGAACACGCTCTGCCCGTAGGGGCTCATGTCCACCCTCGTGTTGTCGATGGCGGGCTTGACTATCGAGAAGGTTGGCCACTCCGAGCCCGTCTCGTGCACCGGGCACACGCCCTCGGGCTCCACCCGGTTCCCGTCCTTATCGAAGCACACCGTGACGATCCGATAGCCACCCTGCTCTCCATCATTCGATAGGCGATAAGAACCCGACGCCGCACTTCCACTGGGCGAGAAGTTCGCAGGCGAGAAGGACGCCCCGTCCGAACCCTTCAGATGCAGCTGCACCTGGTCGATAGCCCGTCCCCGCCAGAACGCCCGCGTCACGAACGCGCACTCCGTCACGCCCTCCTCGTCCCACGTGAGCGGGATCACCATGCGCGCGTCGTAGCGCCTCACGCGCACCTCGCGAGATCCCGCATCGACCCAGAGCGCCCACGCGCCCGTCCCCAGGCCGAAGGCGCGCACCACGCACTCCTGCGCGCTGGCGAGAAAACCCGTCCGCGAGAAGAACGAGGCGAGCCAGTTCGTGCACTCCTGCGCCTCGCACGCCACCTGCGTCTTGTCGTTCAGGAGGAGCGATCCCCACTCCCGGCACACCCGCATCGCCGGGTGGATCGAGCGCCGGTGCACCTCGTACACCCGCCCCACGCCGTCGGTGTCGCGGTAGTCGTAGAAGTCCCCGAGCGCCCGCATCCAGCCATCCCAAGCCCTGATGTGCGGCTCCATGTCCTCCAGCGGCAGCGTGAACCCCAGCGACCTCAGCCACTCCCTCACGTGCTCCGGCACCCAGTACTCGCGATCCAGACCCTCCACAGCGCACCTCCCGCATCATGCCGTTCAATGCGCCCCAGCCTACCCGCCCGTCCCAAACTCCCGCCCATACCGCAGTCCGTGCGGACACGCGAGAAGGCCGTGCCCCTATAGCCGCCGCTCTCTGCCATGCCATCTTTGCCGCCAGCGCCTCTATTCGTGCCCGCGCTTATGCTTCTGCTCTTCCCGTCTACCGCGTCCACGCCTATACCGCTCTTCCCACAGGTGCATATGCACGCGCGCAAAAGCCCCGTCGTATGGCCGCTACCTCTACTATTGCAGGTAAAGGCACTCATGTTCCTGCTTATGCGGGCTGCATAAGCAGGCTCCTCGCGCCCAAGGTCGCTCGTCCGTCGCGCCGCCAAAGTCGGCGCTCCAGCTCCACGCGCCGGCAAGCCGTCGCGTTCCGCACTCCGTTAGCCAGCCCACGCCGCCGCAAGGCATGTCCGCACCCGCCGCAGACCCTCGGCGGCATGGTCTGTCTAACTCCGTAGCTCCGGCAGCCCGCAAGCGGTCTGCCTCCGCAGCTACGGGTGCCTGCTACGCAGTCACCCTCCGCACCGCTCCAAGCCCGCTACGGTCGCTCGCGCTCCCTCCGCGGTCTTTCCGCGGGCTCCGCAAGCCCCCTTCGGGGTCTTGCTCCGCAGGGCGAGAAGAACGAGAAGAACGAACCATCCATGCACGTCAGCCAGCGCTTTTGCACATTCGTTCGAGAATATGTTGATAACCAACCGGCGCGTCCGCGCGTTTCGTTGCCGTCCGTTTCAAAGCGTTTCATGCGGAGAAGAACGCGCCGAGAGGCCCCTGTGGAAAACACGCCATGCGGGCGGCGGGCCTTCCCGTTTTCATGCCGAAGGTTCCACACGGCGCCAATCGGCGCTCACGCAGATCGCTGCTCTCGCCCTTCCGCTAATTAAGCTGCCGAGAAGGACGCCCGCGGGCCTACCCCCTCAGCACGTCGTCCATCATCGCGTATCTCACCGCGTCGATGCTGTGGTCGTTGCCATCCGGGATGTCGTCCAGCCACGTCCCGTCGCGGTCGCGGCCGTACTCCTTGAGCCGGAACTCCTCGTAGGCGAGCGGCGCCCGCTCCGGGTCGATGCAGATCTCGCGCAGCCCCGCAAGCCACTCGTAGGAGAGCCGCCGCATGTTCGACTTCCTCGCCGGCCGCACGCGAAGCCCTGCCTCGCGCCTCCACACGGCCATCGACTGCTTGCCGTCCGGCGTGTCGTCGCACCAGATGAGCTCGTCGTGGAGGTAGGCGTCCTCGCCGGGCTCGTCCGCGTAGGTGAGCGCGCCCGTCACCAGCGCCGCCGTCTCCGCTGGCGTCTTGCGGTTCGCCGAGAGCTCGCCGAAGATCGTGAGCCTGCGCTCGCCGGGCTCCCAGCCGCAGCGCACGAAGCGCCACGGGTCGGGGAACCAGCCCCAGTCCACCCCGCAGCGCGTGCGCGAGAAGCCCCGCACCCGCGCGTCGGAGAGCCGCGTGGCCACCACGTTGTTGAACACAGAGCCGCCCGTCCCTGTCACCTCGCCCAGGTACTCGCTGCGCCACGCCCGCTCGTCCACGCTTCGCAGGTACTCCGCTTCCTCGATGAAGGGCGCGCCGAGCCACTCCGGGTGGCTCTCGACGACGTCGAGGTACGAGCTCTGCCGCACCAGCGTGTCCGCCCGCCGCTCCCGCTCCAGCTCCTCGCGGTTCACCCAGCTCCAGAGCGTGCGCGGCGGGTTGTACGAGTAGAAGATCCAGAAGTCGTCGCCGCCGCGCCGCAGCGAGTTCAGGATCGAGCGCACCGCGTCTATCCCGTCGAACTGGTCGAGCTCCTCGAACCAGATCACCGCCGCGTAGCCGCGCGCGAACTTCACGCCCTTGAGCTTCAGCGGGTCGTCGGCTCCCCTGAACACGATGCGCTGCCCGGTCGGCAGGTAGGTCAGCTCCATCGGCGAGATGCGCGCCCGGAACCACGCGTCGAGCCCCAGCGCCGCGATCGCCCACGTCATCTGCGAGAACACCGAGTCGCGCAGCGTGTTCGAGAACCGCCTCACCACCACCGCGTTCGCCTCCGGGTGGAGCAGAAGGAGAAGGACGATGCACACGCTGATGAAGCTCGACTTGGTGGAGCCGCGCCCGCCGTGGAGCCAGTAGTGCGTGTGGCCGTGCGCCATGACGTCGCCGAGCACGTCGTGGAAGCGCGGGATGACGAGCGAGGAGGCGTCAACCATTCGGGCCGCCCTCGCCGAGCCCGTCCAGCGGCAGGGTCTGCTGCACCGGCTGCGCAACCACGCCGAGCACGATCTTCGGCGCGGCGTCGGCCCTCGCGTCGTCGCGCTGGCGCTCCGCCTTGCCGAACTCGTCGGGGTACTTGCGCTCGAGCAGCCACGCCGCGGCCGTCCAGTACTGGTTCCTCGCCAGGGCCGCCGAGCGGATGGTCGTGAGCAGCGTCCGCTTGAACGCCGACTCCTCCTTTTTTAGTCCCTCGCTTAACTCGCGCTGCAGCTTCGTCTTGGGCTCGCCGATCCAGCGGTAGAAGGTGGACTCGTGGATCCCCAGGGCGCAGACGATGTCGCCGTTGGAAAGGCCGTCCGCCTTGAGGCGGATCGCCTCGTCAATCATCTCCTGCGTCAGCTTCGGACGCCTTGCCATGCGTATCACCCCCGTGAAACTCGTTGGTTCTCTCACGGTGGATTCTCACGTCACGTCACAAAGGCATGGAAAAGGCGGAGCCGTGTCCCGTCGTTTTCCGTCGGGGCGTGCTCCGCCTTCCCCCGTATTCTATCGCCTAGCGACGCTCCCGCTTCCCCTTGAGCCCGTACTTCCTGCACAGCCGGCTGTTGCGCTGCCGCATCTTGTCCCGCTCGCGCCGCACGTCGGCGAGCTCGTCCGACCGCTCGCAGGCGGCGCGCTCGCGCTCCAGCTGCTCGTTGAAGGCGCGCTCCTGCTCCAGGTGGTAGCGCTCGGTGCAGAGCGGGCACATGCCGGTCTGCCGGTTGATCTTCACGCCCACGGCGCCGCAACTCGGGCACACCGTCTGCACGGCGAGCGAGCAGTGGATCCGAGACGCGCGCATCTCCACCGCGCGCACGGAGTGGCGCACGCCGCAGCGCCGCTCTATCTCGGCGGCGGCGTACTCCGCGCCCCTGAAGCTCACCTCGCGCAGGACGTCGTCCTGCTCCTCCGTCCACCAGCTCATCCGCGCCCCCTCCCGTCGCGTCTCATGCTCGAGCGCCGCGCGCCATCGCGCCCGCGCCGCGCCCTTGAGACGGAAAGCAGCCCGCCTGCCAGCGAAAACGCCAGCCGTCTCAACGTCTCAAGCGCCCCGCCGCCAGAGCCCCTCGCGCCCGTGCGCGCGCGTGCGCCCGCGCGCGGTGCGGCCTTGTTCCTCGTTCCCGTCATGACATTGAGACGCCCGCCATAAACCTCCATCCTGACCAGCCTGTACGGCCGTCTCAAGCCCCGTCTCAACATGGCTCGCCGCCTTGAGACGCGATGACGGCCGCACCGGCGCCCGTGGCAGCCCGCTCCAGGAACGCCTCCAGCGCCTCGTTGTCGATGCAGACGCAGTAGACGCGCCCCGCGTTGCGGAACCGCTTCTGCTTGGTATAGCGGTGCCCCGAGTCGCAGACGAGCAGCCCCTCCTCCTCCATGCGGCGAAGGGTCTTCGCCCGGTCGTAGTTCGCGCCCGCGAGCGCCCGGTCGAGCACGCTCGAAAACACATACCAGAGGTAGCCCGTCGCGCAGGTCTTGTCCTCGATCGCGCCCCAGCGCTCCAGCCGGTCGTTCTCGCAGTAGTCGTCGAAGTGGATGCGGTTGCCCACAAGCCACTCGGCCACGAACTGGATGGCCTTGAGGTCGGTGTCGCCGCCCTCGGCACCCGTCGCGTTGCCGAGCGCCCACACCGCCATCGCGAGCGAGGCGTCCAGGCAGCCCTGCCAGTCGCTTCCCGGCGAGAACACGTAGAACTCCGCGAGCGCGTCCGCGAAGGCGAGCAGCGCGATGTTGTCCGCCTGCGGGTGTCCGCACGCGATCGAGGCGACCGAGTCGCGCACCTGCGCGAACTGCCGGGCGTAGAACTCGGCGGGGTTGCGCCGCAGCGCCTCGACAAAGGCGCGCCCCGCCGTGCCGTGCTGCGCGGAGACCAGATGGTGCATTCCCTGCGCGGCCCTCACGTCGGAGAAGGGCTCGGCGTTGAGCTCGAGCGTTCGGTTGGCGGCTCCCTGCTGGGTGGACTCGCCCACGATGGGGATCTCGCCCGTGGCTATCGTGAGGCTGCGCCAAGAGCCCGCCCGCATCATGGAGCGGTCGGAGTTCAGCGCCCCGCGCTCGTGCCCGAGCGAGAGCGAGTAGAGCAGGTCCTCCACGATCTGGCGCTTGGAGGCCTGCCCGCCCGGCGCCCCCTTGCTCTGCAGCTCGTCGATAATGACGGGGATGTCGTGGAAGAGCGCCGCCGCGCGCACGATGCTCTTGGGCGTGTCCGCGAAGGTGCGGAAGTAGGAGTCCGAGCCCTCGGTCGGGTCGCCCCAGACGCTGCCCGCCGCCTTGAGCGTCGGCGTCTTGCCGCTGCGGCTCCTGCCCCACAGGTACACGATGAAGGTCTGCACGCCGAGCAGCGCCACCAGCACGGAGGCAAAGCTCGCCGCCATCACGCACCGGAACGCGGGCGACGCCGCCCGCGCGGGCGCCATGCCCGCCACCCAGTCCGGGAGCGTCCCCGCGGGCTCCATGAACGGCCGCGCCTTCACCGCCTCGTCGGGCGAGGGGTCGAAGCGCACCTCGCCGCCCGCGTCGTAGGGCATGAACGAGGAGAGGGCGCCCTCCGCCCAGCCCAGGTGCACCACGCTGCGCGCGCGGGGGCGCGAGCCCGCGCACCGGCGCTCGCAGTCGGTCAGGTAGCGCACGATGTCCTTCGCGTTCGTGCTCGACACGTTCGCGCCGAGCGGCGCCAGCGCGCCGATGATGCGCGTCTGGTTCAGCAGCACGTCGCGGTCGAGCGCCCGCTCGCGCACGCCGCCCGCCACGGCCACGCGCACGAGCGCGCGGACGTCGCCCGTGTCCAAGTCCACCAGGTCGCACGCGATCCAGGGCGCGGTCGCCGTCACGGTGTAGCGCAGCCCGCCGGCCGCGTCCGCCGCCCAGAGTCTGCCGCGCTCGTCCACGTACCAGCCTTCGACCGAGGGCGCGCCCTCTGTGGCCTCCCTCGGCGCGGCGTCATCGTCGGGTACCCCTTGCTGTTCGCGCCGCGTTGACATCGAACAAGTGTTCTTATTATTAGCACGAGGGCGAGAAGAACCATCACGCCTCGCAGCCCTCGGCTTGTAGAACTCCGTGGCTCCCGATATGGCCCGCTCTATCGTCTGCGCGCCGTAGGTGGTGCCGCCGCGCCTGCTGTCCCACTTGTCGCGCATGAGGCCGCTTGCGCGGAAGATCCTGTCCATGCGCGCGGCGTCGCCCGCGCACCAGAAGGCGAGGTGGCTGCAGAGCGCCATGTCGGCAGCGGAATGGTCGCCGCCCTGCGCCGAGCAGTCTCCCGCCAGAAGGGCGCGGATGTCGCCGCCGCTCCTGCTCGCGAGCATGCGCTCGACGAGCTCGTCGTCGCCCATATCGCCCGGGGAAGCCTCGCGCACCGCGTCTTCCAGGCGCGGCTGCGAAGAGCGCGTCTCGGGTTCGATCCAGGTGCGGTACGCCCTCTCCACGACGCCGGGGTTCTCCGCGAGCGCCCCGCGACCCTCGAAGACGTCCCCCGTCACGGTGAAGTAGCGGTCGTGGTCGTACATCTCCACCACGCGCCCGCCGGGCTGCCCCCTGCGCGAGCGCTCGGCGCCTTCGGGCTTCGCGCCCCGGAAGATCAGGTGCAGGCCGTCACCCGAGGGGGACACTTCGGTGTAGGTGCCCGCCTCCTCGACCACCCAGCGGTACTCAGCGTCCAGCACCCCATCGACAATCACATGGTCGAGGTCGAGCCCGGTGAAGGCGCGGTCCGGCCCGAACACGAACCCCACGCCGTCGCAGCGCCAGCGGCCGACGGCCGCCACCGCCTCCTCGAAGGTCGCCCAGGTCGCCGGGTCGGTGCTCTTGGCCATGCGCCCGTTCGCCGCGCACACCGGGAGCTTCGTCGTCTTGCCGTTTCGCTCCTCGCGCCGCCAGCACACCCAGCGCGGCTCGATCTTCAGCTCCCGGGGGACGCGTGCCAGCGCGTCGGCGAGGGAGCCCGCCTTGTGTGGGCTACTCGCGGCCCTCTCCGTCATTCGAGGCCCCCTTCTTCGCGTTCTTGAAGATCACGTCGCGGCAGATCCGCCAGCGACCGTTCACCTTGTCGGCGGGGATCCGCCCCTCGCGTATGCCGCGCGTGATGGATCCCTCGTGCTCGCCTGTCACGTCGGCGAGCTGCTTGGGGGTCATGAAGTACGGCAGCTCCTCGAAACTCATCTCTCGCTCCTTCTCATCCGATTTGCCTCTGGACCGTACGCACGGCGCCGCCCCGTCTGTCACGAAGTGGCACGTTTCGTCGCCGTCCAGCGGTAGAATATCACAGGAATTGTCAACAAATGAGATTCTTTGCAAGTTTTGAGGTAGAATGAGCCTATGTGATTGAACGGCTTGTCAAGTAGTGATAGAATCTGTAGCGAAGCGTAACATCGCAAGAAGGGCGGCGGCGGACGCCGCTCCACAGGACGCACACATCTCGAGAAAGGCGGACGCCATGGCAAGCAACCTCTTAGAGCTCCGCAAGGCGGCGGGCTACAAGAACGCCAGCGACTTCGCCGAGGCGCACGGGATCCCCTCGTCGACCTACGCGCGCTACGAGTCCAACCCCGACAAGATCCCCATGGACCGCGCCTGGCAGCTCGCGGACATCCTCGGCACCACCATCGACGCCATCGTCGGCCGCGAGGCCCCGGCGCCGGGCACCGCGCGCGGCGAGGTGCAGCTCGAGTACGACGGGCTCACGCCCGAGGCGCGGCAGCTCGCCGACGAGCTCCGCGAGTTCGTGCTCATGAAGGACGAGAAGATCCGCGCACGCCGCCGCCGCGAGGATGAGCGTCCCTACGAGGCGCTCTGCTACCAGTACGAGCAGCAGATGCTCTCCCAGATGCGCGACGGCGCGGCCTTCGGCGAGCTCGTCGCGTTCGAGAGCGCCGAGGCGGCGCGGACTGCCTTCGAGTCCTTCCTCCAGGAGCAGGCGGCGAAGAAGCGCGGAAGGCTCTCCACCAAGGCGGAGAAGGCAATCGACGAAATGACCATCAAGAAGATCATGGCAGCCTACGACCGCACGCACGGCGAGTTCGACTTCGACGGTATGCGCGTGCTGTGGGGCTCCGTCGACCACGGCGTCATGGTCGAGTACGACTCCGAGGCAAGCGGGAGGGGCGGTGATGCGAAGGCATAGAAGTCGAAACAGGTGGGCCCGCGGGAGCTGGCACTCCCACGGGCCCGGCGTCCGGTCCAGAGGCAAATCCAGAAGGGACGGTGACAGTATATGTCATCACTCGCACCCGCCCAAACCCCCTACAAGGCCATCAGCGGCAAAAGAACACTCCAGAGGCTCCGCCGCCAGGCGGGCTACCGCTCCGCGAAGGACTTCGCCGAGGCGCTCGGCATCCCCGGCTCCACCTACGCCCGCTACGAGCGCGCGGGCGACGGCGCCGGCTGCGGCATCCCGCTCCCGGCGGCGTGGCAGATCGCGGATGCGCTGGGCTGCTCCATCGACCTCGTGGTCGGCCGCGAGGACATCGACGCGCCCGAGCCCGAGGGAATCCAGCCCCGCTACGACGCCCTCAGCCCCGAGGGCCGCGCCCTCGTGGACAGCTACCTCTCCTACGTGGAGCTCGGCGAGCGCGCCGCCCGCTCCCAGGGAAGGCGGTGAGCGCCATGGCCAAGGAAGAGAAGAACCTCAGCGTCGTCTCCTTCTCCCTCACGGACGGCTCCGGCGCGGAGATTCCCGCCGTCGCCCTCGTCGCCGCTCCCGGCGAGGCCCTGCGCCTCGACGAGCCCTGGCAGCGCGAGCTCGCCCGCGATCTCGAGTGGCACTACCGCCCGCCCTACGTCGTCGTAGAGGATGGTGAGTGAGCATGGCGAACGTGGAAGGCGGCGGCTACATCGTCCAGCGCGACAAGAGCAAGCCGAAGAGCAAGTGCCGCAAGTGGGAGCTCCGCGTACCCACCGGGCTCGACCCGAGGACGGGAAAGTACAAGACCAAGTCGCGGCGCTTCAACGGGACCTACACGGAGGCGAAGAAGGCGCTCCGGGAGTTCGTGGACGAGATCGAGCACGACTCGGTTCAGGGAAGGACGTGCTACACGTTCGAGGAGTACTGCGAGCGCTTCCTCGAGCGCCGCGCCCTCGGCAAGGAGGTCGCCGAGACCACGCAGAAGCGCCAGAGATGGCAGTTCAAGGCGGCGTGCCGCCATATCGGCAAGGCGAACCTCGCCTCTATCACCCCGGCGATGCTCGACGACATGTACATCGCCATGCTCAAGGGCGACACGCTCTCCGGCAAGCCCTCGAGCGGCTCCTACGTCAACCAGATCCACGACAACATAACGCTCGTGTTCGAGCAGGCCAAGAAGGAGGGAATCCTCGTGAAGAACCCGTGCGACGCCGCCAACCCGCCCAAGATGGACACCAAGGAGAAGCGCGCCCTCAACCCCGACCGCGCCCACGTGTTCATCGCCATGCTCGACGAGAAGGACGACCGCGAGTGCGCCTACCTGCTCGCCATCACCATGGGGCTGCGCCGCGGCGAGATCTGCGGGCTTTCGTGGGGCGACATCGACTTCGAGCGCGGCATCGTCGACATCAGCCACTCCTACGACACCCTGGGCAACCTCAAAGAGACCAAGACCAAGGCGGGCATGCGCCTGCTGCCCCTGCCCGAGAGCGTGGCGGAGGCGCTCAAGGAGCACAAGAGGGCGCAGAAGGAGCGCTACGACCGCACGAACCAGTGGCGCAAGCCGCACGAGGGCTACATCGAGCAGGCCGACGAGTCGCCCGTGATCTCGGACAACACCGGCAGCCGCGTGCTCCCCAGCAGCCTGAGCCGCTGGTGGACCGAGGACCGCGTGAAGTACGGCCTCGAGGGCTGGTGCCTCCACGAGCTTCGCCACACCTACCTCACCATGCTCGCCCTCTCCGGCGTGCACCCGAAGGTCATGCAGGAGCTCGCCGGCCACTACAGCTCCCAGATCACCATGGACATCTACACGCACGTGAACATGGACGCCAAGCGCGACGCCGTGGCGGCCGTCTCGAAGGCGTTCGCGTGATGGCCGGAGGCGCCCGCAAGGCCCGCCCCTACGTGGCGGGGATTCGTCGCGGCATAATTTGTGGCAGATTTGTGGCAGGAGAGTCGAAGATGAAGCCCGACCGATAAGAAACACCAACCCTGACCTGCTGAGATGGAGAAATGCAAAAACCCGAAAACCGCGTCGGCATTATCGAGTGGGAATAAGTAATTTAACTAAATTAGCTTCGTTGCCAGGGGCCGCGGAAGTTCTGCGACCCCTTCTTACTTTTTGAGGCTGGTGAGGACGAAACCGGCAAGGCCGGCCGATCATAGGTCTTCTTGCGTGCGTCGCGGCTGGCCCTGGCGGGTGCCCTGTGGACAAGAGCTGATTTACTTTTACTATTTATTACATTCAAAACCATGTAGCAACCGGGCTCCGGGGCGCTGAAACGGCAGATTGGTGCCTGTTGCTACATGGTTTTGAAGTAGATAAAAAATCTCACTTATATCTGAGACGGCTTCATCTGCTCCTTAGCTCGGGCACTCGGGGGCGTGTTACGATGCTCCAAAGCACACCCAGCCAAGGAGGGCCTCATGAAGGCGCTGGTACATGACGGTTGTGGCAACATCGCGCTTCTCGACCGACCGCGCCCGCGGCTGGCGGAGCCCACGGACGCCATCGTGCGGGTGACGCGCTCGACCATCTGCACGAGTGACCTGCACATCATGCGCGGCGCCGTGCCGCGTGCCCAGCCTGACACGGTGCTCGGCCACGAGTTCGTGGGCGTGGTCGAGGAGGTGGGCCCGGGCGTGAGGTCCTTCTCGCCCGGCGACCGCGTGGCCGTGAACTGCGAGACCTTCTGCGGCGAGTGCTTCTTCTGCCGGCGCGGCTGGGTCAACAACTGCGAGCACGGCGGCTGGCTTCTGGGCTGCACCATTGACGGCTGCCAGGCCGAGTACGTGCGCGTTCCGTATGCGGACAACGCGTTCACGCGCATCCCGGACGGCGTCTCGGACGAGGACGCGCTCTTCCTGGGAGACATCCTGGCCACGGGTTGGTGGGGCGCGCGCCTGGCGGAGATCGAGCCCGGCTCAACCGTCGCGGTGATTGGGGCGGGGCCGGTGGGGCTCACCACCATGATGTGCGCGCGACTGGCCAACCCGGCGCAGGTCATCGCCCTTGACGTGGACGAGCCACGCCTCGCCCTCGCGCGTGAGCGCGGCCTTGCGGACGCCGCCATCAACCCCGCCGAGAAGAACCTCGACGAGGTGGAGTCTCTCGTGCGCGCGCAGACCGGCGGTCGCGGCGCGGATGCCGTGATCGAGGCCGCGGGTGGCGACGACACCTTCGAGATGGCCTGGCGCCTCGCCCGGCCCAATGCCGTCGTGGTGATCTCCGCCATGTACGAGTGCGACCAGACCCTGCCGCTGCCGCGCATGTACGGCAAGAACCTCACGTTCAAGACCGGGGGCGTTGACGCGAGCGGTCTCGACGAAGTGATGGCGCTCATTGCGGCGGGCAGGCTGGACACGAGCCTCCTCATCTCGCGTCGCTACCCGCTGAACGACATCCTGGACGCCTATCGCGCCTTTGAGGCTCGCGAGGACGGCTGCCTCAAGGTCGTCATCACGCCGTGGGAGCCGCGGGGCTGACGTTCTTCTCGCCATGCCTCGCAAGGTACAATAGATGCAAGTATTCGCAGCGTGCGGCCTTGGAGATGAGCTCGATGACCCCTGAGAACAAGCTCGGGATTACCAGTGACGTCGAGCTTGCCCGCGAGGAGGAGCGCCTGACCAAGCTCCGTGCCCTCGAGCTGTACGACATGGGGCTTCTCGACACCTTTGAGGTCGGGACCTTTGCCGGGCTCGCCAAGATTCACGGCTATCTGTTCCAGGACGTCTACGAGTTTGCTGGTGAGCCGCGCACGGTGAACATCTCCAAGGGCAGCTTTCGCTTTGCGTCCGTGATGTATCTGGGCTCGGCCCTCAGGGCAATCGACAAGATGCCTCAGTCCACGTTTGACCAGATTGTCGAGAAGTACGTGGAGATGAACGTTGCCCATCCCTTCCGTGAGGGCAACGGAAGGAGCGCGCGCATCTGGCTCGACTGCATGCTCAAAAGTGAGCTTGGCGTGGTCGTCGATTGGAACCGGGTGGATCGGGAAGACTACCTGCTTGCCATGGAGCGGAGCCCCGTGCGCGATAGGGAGATAAAGTTCCTGCTTAATGAGGCGCTGACGGACGCAGTCGCCGACCGCCGGGTCTACATGAAGGGCATCGACGCCAGCTATCGCTACGAGGGGTATGCGACGTATTCCATGGACGAGCTCGACGGATAGGCGGAAAAGGGGACAGGTTTTTTCTCTCAGGGAATTTGGGACAGGCCTTGGGCGTGAGCTCCAAGGCCTGTCCCAAATTCCCTGAGAGAAAAAACCTGTCCCCTTTTCCAGTATGCTAGGTGACTCTTGCACGCACGCAACCACGGGAGCTGCAACCACATGGACCTTATCGCCACGCTCGCAGAGGAGCTCGGCCTCAAGCCGGAGGCAGTCGACGCCGCCGTCAAGCTCATCGACGAGGGGAACACCATCCCCTTCATCGCGCGCTACCGCAAGGAGGCTACGGGCGGCATGGACGACGTCGCCCTGCGCGCCCTTGACGAGCGCCTCTCCTACCTGCGCAACCTCGAGAAGCGCAAGCAGGACGTCCTTCTCCTCATCGACGCACAGGGCAAGCTCACGCCCGAGCTCGAGGCGGAAATCAAGGCCGCCACGCAGCTCCAGCGCGTCGAGGACCTCTACAAGCCCTATCGCAAGAAGCGCATGACGCGCGCGCAGAAGGCGCGCGAGGCGGGGCTCGAGCCGCTGGCGAACATGATCTTCATGCAGATGTCCACCAAGGGCTCCGCACTCGACGAGGCGGCGCGCTTCGTGACGCCGGAGGCGGCAGAGGCCGGCTTCGACACGCCGGAGAAGGCGCTCGCCGGAGCCCAGGACATCGTGGCGGAGGTCGTGGCCGAGGACGCCGAGAACGTGGCCGACCTGCGTGCCTTCACCGAGGCGACGGCGGACATCGTTTCCGTTGCCACGAACGCGGACGAGAAGACCCCCTATGAGCCGTACTACGACTTCTCCGAGCCCGCGGCCAAGATCCCCAACCACCGCGTGCTTGCCATCGACCGCGGCGAGCGCGAGGAGAAGCTCCGCGTGCGCGTCCGCGTGGACGAGGCCGCGGCGGTGGCGCGCCTCGGCGGGCGCTGGCCGCGCCGCCAGGGCGTCTTTGCGCCCGTCTTTGACGCCGCCATTGCGGATGGCTACAAGCGCCTGATGGCGCCCTCGCTCGAGCGCGAGGTCCGCGCGCGCCTTACCGTGCGCGCCCAGACGGACGCCATCAAGGTCTTTGCCAAGAACCTCGAGGGGCTGCTCTCGGCCCGCCCCGTGCGCGGCGCCCGCATCATCTCGCTCGACCCGGGCTACCGCACCGGCTGCAAGGTGGCGGTGCTGGACGAGACGGGCAAGCTGCTCGACCACGGCGTGGTCTATCCCACCAAGCCGCGCCACGACGTCGCGGGCACCAAGCGCGAGCTCAAGCGCCTTGCGGACAAGTACGCGATCAACACCATCGTCATCGGCAACGGAACGGCCAGCCGCGAGACCGAGGAGGTCGTGTCCGAGTTCATCGCCGAGTCCGCGCCGGACCTGCGCTACACGATCGTCAACGAGGCGGGCGCCTCGGTCTACTCCGCCTCCGAGCTCGCGAGCCAGGAGTACCCGGACCTCGACGTCACCACGCGCGGCGCCATGAGCCTGGGCCGGCGCCTGCAGGACCCGCTCGCCGAGCTCGTGAAGATTCCGCCCCAGTCCATCGGCGTGGGCCAGTACCAGCACGACCTCGACCAGACGGAGCTCGCGCGCACACTGGGCTACGTGGTTGAGGACGTGGTCAACCGCGTGGGCGTGGACGTCAACACCGCGAGCGCGAGCCTTCTGGGCTACGTCTCCGGCATCACGTCCTCCGTGGCCAAGAACATCGTGGCCTACCGAGAAGAGCACGGCGCCTTCACCGACCGCCGCGAGCTCAAGAAGGTCCCCCAGCTCGGCCCCAAGGCGTTCCAGAACGCGGCGGGCTTCCTGCGCATCACCGGCGGCAAGAACCCGCTCGACGCCACGGCCGTGCACCCGGAGAGCTACGACGTGGCCACGGCCCTGCTCGAGCGCGCGGGCGTGGGCGCGGACGAGCTCACGCGCGGCGGCGTGCCGGACATCGAGAAGCGCGTGGGCAGCGTTGCCGCGCTCGCGGGCGAGCTGGACTGCGGCGTGCTCACGCTGATCGACATCGTGGCCGAGCTCAAGAAGCCGGGCCGCGACCCGCGCGACGACGCCCCGGAGCCCGTGTTCAGCCGCGCCGCGCTCTCGATCGACGACCTCCAGCCCGGCATGGAGCTCACGGGTACCGTGCGCAACGTCGTGGACTTTGGCGCCTTCGTGGACGTGGGCGTGCACCAGGACGGCCTCGTGCACATCTCCAAGCTGGCCAACCGCTTCGTCAAGCACCCGAGTGACGTCGTGGCGGTGGGGGACACGGTGAAGGTCTGGGTCGAGCGCGTGGACCGCGACCGCGGCAAGATCTCGCTTACCATGGTGCCAGGGAAGAAGTAGGCGCCGCCCCAGCGTCGGGACGCTGGATTTCTTGGTACAATGCGCAGGCACAGGGGTATCGTCCAATGGTTAGGACAGTGGTTTTTGGTGCCATCAATGTGGGTTCGAATCCTACTACCCCTGCCAGGCTATCTGCGGCCCCGTCTCCCTATGGGAGGCGGGGCCGCTTTGTGGCGGGCGCGGTCCTGTGGCGGGCGCGGCTCCGCGGCGGGCGCGCTTCGGGTTATAGGACAAAAAGTGTGTCCGATCCATCCTCTTATCCGCAGGTAGATGCCGGAAAACAAGGTCCCAGAGTTGGTCCGCCCCAACTGCCCGCCTGGACAAAATGTGTGTCCGACCTTCCGCGAACGACCAGCTAGACCATGCTAAAGCGGCCCGATAAGTTGGTCGTGAGGCGGTTCCTGCGGTGAAGACGAGATCCTGCCCCCTCTGCGGGGCGAAGATGAAGCGAAACGGCAAGACGAGCGCGGGGAGGACGCGGTGGAGGTGCACCTCCTGCGGGGCGAGCTCGGTCAGGAGGATCGACAGCGCGGCCAAGCTCCTGGCGCTCTTCCTGGGCTGGCTGCTCGGCCGCTCCAGGCAGGCGGACATGCCCGGCGGGGGCCGGACGTTCCGCAGGAAGACGGCCGCCTTCTGGGGGATCTGGCCGATGCCGCCGAAGGTGGAGGCGCCCAGGAGGGTCGTCTACCTCGACGGCATACACCTCGGCAGGAGGGCCGTCGTGCTGATAGCCTCCGACGACGGGCACGCGCTCGGCTGGCACCTGTGCCGCGCCGAGAACAGCCGCGCCTGGTCGGCGCTGATGTCGCGCATCGCGGCGCCCGAGGTCGCCGCGTCGGACGGCGGCGACGGCTTCGCCAAGGCGCTCGGGGAGACGTGGCCGGGCACCCGCCACCAGAGGTGCGCGTTCCACGCCTTCTGCCAGGTGAGGCGCTACACCACGAGGAGGCCCCGGACGCAGGCCGGGGCCGAGCTCTACGGGCTGGCGAGGGCGCTGCTCTCGGTCACGACCCTCAGGGAGGCGGACGGGTGGGTCCAGGCGCTGCTCGCGTGGTCCGAGCGCTGGGACTCGCTCCTGGCCGAGACGACCAGGGGCGAGGACGGCAGGGTGACGCTGGCCCACGAGAGGCTCGTGAAGGCCCGCCGCTCGCTCGCGCGCCTCGTCAACGCCGGGACGCTCTTCACCTACCTCGACCCCGGGCTGGTCCGGGACGGCCCGCTCCCCTCGACCAACAACCGGATCGAGGGAGGGGTGAACGCCCAGCTCAGGTCCATGCTCCGCGACCACAGGGGGCTGTCGGTCGAGAGGCGCATCAAGGCGATATTCTGGTGGTGCTACACGCACAGCCCGGACCCGCTGCCCGCCGCCGAGATCCTGCGCGTGATGCCCACGGACCGCTCGATCGCCGCGATCTACGAGCGCCTGGGCGAGCGCGAGAGGCTCGAGGGGACCATCCCGCAGTGGGGTGACGCCGTCGTCTGGTCCGAGCTCCACCATTCGGAGCCCTACCGGATGGACTGGGACTGATCGGACACACTTTTTGTCCTATAAGCCCGCGCTTCATGGCAAGTGACTGGTTTTGGACGGACGCGCGCCCTCTGGCGGCCTCATCCGTTCAAAACCAGTCACTCGGGCGGGGGTGCTGGCGGCTGGCCCCGTCACCCTTGTCGGGCTACGCGAGCTCCAGCCCGTCGAGGGCGGCGCAGATGGCGTCAAGGAGGATGACCGCGAAGGTCTGGGCGTCCCCGACGGTGAAGGCGGAGGTGCCCACGGGGAGCTCGATGCGCGCCGTGGGGGGCGTGGCGTGCGAGCTCTGGACCGCGGTACGCAGGCGCGGCGGGAGCGTGTCGAAGTCGTCGAGCATGACGTTGCCGACGCCCGACGCCACGTTATCGGGCAGCGCGGAGGTGGAGAGGACGAGAAGCGCCTGAACGTCGGGACTCGCGCCCTCGGGCGAGCCGAGGAGCTCGATTCCGCACGAGTCGATCGTGGCGTGCGCGAGGTTCCAGATACGCCCCGCGACGTTGCGGGAGATCGGGTCCTCGGCGGTGATGGCGATGTGGGCGTTCTCGAGCACGCTCGCCGCGCGCGCAAAGCCCATGCCGCCCATCGGGTGGGGACCGTCGGCGGGCTTTCCCGCCCAGACGTGCCGGAGGCGCTCGATGGCGTCAAAGGTGTCGGGGAAGGCCATGCCGTCCGCGAGCACGCCGATGCTCTCCTGGAAGAGCTTCACCGCGGCCTCGGTGTGGACGCCGTAGGTCCCGTCCGGCTCGCCGCAGGAGAACCCGAGGATGTTGAGGCGCTCCTGGAGCTGGCGGACGTCGTTGCCGTGGAAGTTGGGAAGGCGCAGGTAGAGGGTTCGATCCCCGAGCTGGTAGCACTCGTCGACGAGCGAGGACCACGTCGCGGTGTCCACCTCGTCCCCGAGGGAGAGCCCGTGCTCGATGCGGAAGCGCGCGATGGCCGCGGAGGTCGAGGGACCGAACGAGCTGTGCTCCCGCTCGACGGCGTCGATTGCGTAGCCGAGCGACTCGAGCCGCTCCTGAATGTCCTCGACGGCGACACCCGCCGCGCCTTGCCTAATAGCGTCCATCGCCTCTCCTCAAGCGAACATGGGATGGGGACGCGCCTAGCTGGCGCGCTCCACAAAGAAGTCTGACATAGAAAGTAGCAGGTCGCGAGCCTCAACCGTGATGTGACTCGCCTCGGCGAGCTCCCTCGCGCCCTCCTTGGCGCGCTCCGCCATCTGCCCCGCGAGCGTGCGGCAGTGCTCGATGCCGCCGCCCCGATCGATGAGCTCGACGGCCCGGGCAAGCTCGGCGGCATCGGTGGTGGAGCTGCCGAGAAGCGCCACGAGCTCCTCTCGGCCAACGTCATCGAGATGCTCGAGCGCCCACACCACGGCGAGCGTCCGCTTGCCCTCGGTGATGTCCGAGCGGAAGTCCTTCCCCTGGGCCTCGGCGTCTCCCACGAGGTTGAGCAGGTCATCGGCCAGCTGGAAGGCGACGCCGGCGGTGAGGCCCATCTCGAGCAGGCCGCGCGCCGCCTCCTCCGAGCCTCCGCTCACGAGCGCGCCCACGTAGAGCGGCACGGCGGCGGAGTACCACGAGGTCTTGCTCGTGACCATGTAGAGGTAGTCCTCGGAGGTGACGTCCCAGCGCGCGTCGCGAACCCAGCCGAGGTCGAGCGCCTGGCCCTCGAGCGTGTGACGCTCCATGCGCACCAGCTCGGAGAGCGCTCGAAGCCTTCGGTCCGCGGGGAGCGCCTCGTCGCGCAGGACCACCTCGAAGACCTGGGTGAGCGCCAGGTCGCCGGCGTTTATCGCCAGCCCCGTGCCCTCCACGCGGTGCAGGCACGGCTCGCCGCGGCGCAGCTCGCCCTCGTCCGCGATGTCGTCGTGGATGAGGGCCGCGCTCTGGAAGAGCTCGACGGCGACCGCGCACGAGAGCGCGTCCTCGGCCCGCCCGCCCACGGCCTCGGCGCCGAGAAGCGCGAGCACGGGCCGCACGCGCTTGCCGCCGCCTGCGGTGAAGCGGCGGAGCGGCGCGTAGAGATAGCGTGCGAGGTCGTCGGAGACGGGCCCGTCGGTGAGGGGCGCGTCCGCGGCGTCCGCGAGCGCGCGCTCGACGAGGGGCAGGCGCTCCCTCAGGTAGGTGACGAAGAGCTCTTCCATGGTCCTTCTCGTCCTTCTCGCCGGCGCTAGCCCTCGTAGCCGTCGGGGTTGTGGGACTGCCAGTTCCAGGAGTCGCGGCACATGTCCTCGATGTTGAACTTGGCCTCCCAGCCCATGAGGTCGCGGGCCTTGGAGCAGTCGGCGTAGTTGGCGGTGACGTCGCCGGGGCGGCGCGGGTCGACAACGTAGGGGATCTCGTGACCGCAGGCCTTGGAGAACGCCTTGATGATCTCGAGGACCGAGGTGCCCGTGCCGGTGCCGAGGTTGAAGACCTCGACGCCCGTGCGGCCGTTCATCCAGGCGAGCGCCGCGGCGTGGCCGGAGGCGAGGTCGCAGACGTGGATGTAGTCACGCACGCCGGTGCCGTCTGGCGTGTCGTAGTCGTCGCCGAAGACGTGCACGGCGTCGCGCTTGCCGATGGCGGTCTGCGCGACGTAGGGCACGAGGTTGTTGGGGATGCCCTTGGGGTCCTCGCCCATGAGGCCCGAGGGGTGCGCGCCGATGGGGTTGAAGTAGCGGAGAAGGACGACGTTCCACTCGGGGTCGGCCGTGTGGAGGTCCGTGAGGATCTGCTCGATCATCCACTTGGTCCAGCCGTAGGGGTTGGTGGCCGGCTTCTTGGGGCTCTCCTCGGTGAGCGGCAGGGAGTCCGGGTCGCCGTAGACGGTGGCGGAGCTGGAGAAGATGATGGACTTGCAGCCGTGCTCGCGCATGACGTCGACGAGCGTGAGCGTGTTGCCGATGTTGTTGGCGTAGTACTCGATGGGCTTGGATACGGACTCGCCCACGGCCTTGTAGCCGGCGAAGTGGATTACGCGGCTCGGGCGGTGCTCGTCGAAGATCTTGGCGAGCGCGGCGCGGTCGTTGACGTCGGCCTCGTAGAAGGTGAGGTTGGCCGCGGCCGGCTCCCCGACGATGGTCTTGATCCGGTCCATGACCTTGGCGGACGCGTTGGAGAGGTCGTCGACGATAACGACCTGGTAGCCGCGCGTAAGCAGCTCGACGACCGTGTGGCTGCCGATGAAGCCGGCTCCGCCGGTGACGAGCACGCAGGTGTCCTGGGGCGCGATCTTCTCGCTCATGGAAGTCCTTTCGGTTGTGGTGGACGTTTCCCCGTAAATCCCCCCTGCTCATAAGTATACGTCGGCGGGGCGCTGAGAGGTGCGACCTCCAGCTCCCTCAGGGCCGACACTCATGCGCGCCGGCTTGCGACTGCCTGTCGGACGGCACTTCTCGACAAAGTCAGAGAAGAGGCCGACACTCTTTGCCGAGGGTCCGCGGCTCGAGCCGACACGCATGAGTGCCGGATCCCGTTGGGCCGGGCTGTCGGGGAGGGGAGAAGAACGTGCGCAAGCAACTCCTCTGCGCACTTGCGTCGCGGGGCCTTCTCGCTGGCGACGGGGTGACGACCATCTATGGCGAGCCTGCGTGGCGCCCGGTGCCGGCCGGCCGCGAGCCGCAGGCGCTTCTCGACGCGACGCCGCTCCAGAGACGGCTCGTCGAGTGTGCGCATGGAACCGCGGCGATGGGGGAGGGCCTCTGCGCCGCGTGGGTGGAGCGGTCGTTCTCCCGCCTGGGCATGGGCTACGTCTCGGGCGATGCGCGCGAGCTGTACGAGGGGTTCTGTCATCTCACGGACGTGGGCGACCTGCTCGTGGGCATGGTCGTGGCCGTGGGCCGCCACCCGTACGGCGCGGGTGGCTGGGACCATGGCCACGTGGGGCTCTATGTGGGGGACGGTGTTGTCATGGACTGCGTCGACGGGCGCGTGCGTCGCGTCCCTCTGACGCTGTGGCTCTCCGCGTACGGCGTGGCGAGCGAGCCGCGCTGGGGGTGGCTCGGCGCGATGGCGCTGGCGTGAGGGTTTCCCGGCAAACGACCCTGTCACCGTTGCCACGAGAGGGATAGACTGATGGGCGGTGTGAATTTGGCCGGCGGGGGCCGGCCCTGTGAGATGGGAGCATCCATGGCCGAGGACGCCAAGCAGTACGCGCTGGACAAGCACAAGGAGTGGCAGGGCAAGATCGAGGTGATCACCCGCGCCCCCATCACCACGCCGGAGGAGCTGGCCGTGGCCTACACGCCGGGCGTCGCCGCGCCGTGCCTCAAGATCTCCGAGAACGTGGAGGACTCCTACACCTATACCCGCCGCGGCAACCTGGTGGCCGTGGTCACGGACGGCACCGCGGTTCTGGGCCTCGGCGACATCGGCCCCGAGGCGGGCATGCCGGTCATGGAGGGCAAGTGCGCCCTGTTCAAGACCTTCGCGGACGTGGACGCGTTCCCGCTGTGCGTGCGCTCCAAGGACGTGGACGAGATCGTCCGCACCGTCGAGCTCGTCGCCGGCAGCTTCGGCGGAATCAACCTCGAGGACATCTCCGCGCCGCGCTGCTTTGAGATCGAGCGCCGCCTCAAGGAGTGCTGTGACATCCCCGTCTTCCACGACGACCAGCACGGCACTGCGGTCGTGACCTGCGCCGCGCTCATCAACGCCTGCCGCCTCACCGGCCGCGAGCTCGCGGACGTGCGCGTGGTCTTCTCCGGCGCCGGCGCCGCGGGCATCTCCATCGCCAAGCTCATGCAGCGCATGGGCGTGAAGGACGTCATCATCTGCGACCGCACGGGCGCCATCTACGAGGGCCGCGAGGGTCTCAACCCCGAGAAGGCCGAGATCGCCACGTGGACCAACCGCGAGGGCGTGAGGGGCAGCCTCGCCGACGCCGTCAAGGGCGCCGACGTCTTCGTGGGCGTCTCCGCTCCCGGCGTGCTCACCCAGGACATGGTCCGCACGATGGCGCCGGCCCCGATCGTCTTCGCCTGCGCGAACCCCGTGCCGGAGATCATGCCGGACGAGGCGCTCGCGGCAGGGGCCGCCGTGGCCGCCACGGGCCGCTCCGACTTCCCCAACCAGATCAACAACGTGCTCGCGTTCCCGGGCATCTTCCGCGGCGCCCTCGACGTGCGCGCGTCCGACATCAACGACGACATGATGGAGGCCGCGGCCTACGCGATCGCCGGCCTCGTCGACGACGAGCACCGCGCCGCCGACTACATCATCCCCGGCGCCTTCGACGAGCGCGTGGCGCCCGCCGTCGCCGCCGCCGTGGCCGAGGCCGCCCGCAAGAGCGGGGTTGCTCGCCTCTAGAATTTGGGGACGGGTTATTTCTCTCAGGAAAAGCGGGACAGGCCCGGGCCTGTCCCGCTTTTCCTGAGAGAAATAACCCGTCCCCTTTTACGTTTCGGTGAGGGTGAAGAGGTCGTCGGGGCGGCTCTCCATGAGCTCCTGCCAGCTCTGGTAGGCGGCCTCGTACTCCGCCTGGTGGTCGGGGTCGTCCTGATAGATGGACATCTGGGCGCTGAGCTCCGCGTTCTTCTCGTCGAATGCGGCGACGACGTCATCGTAATTATCGCGGATGCCGATGGTGTAGCGCTTCGTCTTGGTCTCCCCGTTTTCGAACGTCACCGTGAGGGCGAGGGTGAGCTGCATGAGCACGTCTATGCTGCGCCGTTCGACGGCGGACCAGAAGGCGTTGCTCGCCCTCATGTCGGCGAGCTCGCCCTCATAGGTGCCATCCCGCGCCTCGAAAAGGGCATTCTGCTGGCGGTAGAGCTCCTCGAGCTCGTCATCCGTGGGGAAGTACGTCCAGATCTGGCGGTTGAAGTCGTCCTGGTCCTGCTCCTGGTTGGCATAGTCCACGGTGAAGCCGTCGAGGGTGCCGCCGTGGTCGGGGTGGGCCTCGCCCTCTCCCACCTGGTCAGGATGGTTGTAGAGCGCGTCGAGATAGGCGTATGGCCGGTCAAGGGGCATCTCCTCCGTGTCACCCTCTGGAAAGCCCACGACGTCCCCCTCGAGCGCATACGCGATCTTCTCGATGCCCGTGCCTGTGACGTCGAAGTTGAGCGTGCGAGCGGCGTACCAGTAGAGTCCCGCTCTGCCGCCGCGTGAGCCGGCGGAGCCTACCATCTGCCTGGCGATGACGGTGTTGTCCCCATAGGGGGTGCCGTCGGCGTAGGCGGCGAGGGCGAAGAAGTTGCCCTCGGGCTCGGCGGTGGGGACGCCTGCGGTCGGCTCTGCGGGACTGGGCCGGGTCACGACGGAGAGCGCGAGGTAGCCCGCTGCAACGCCAAGCGTCCCGAGGCCAGCGGCTATGACGGCTCGCCGTGTGACGGGGCTACCGGCCCCACGTCTCCGACGCGAGCCCCGGGCACACTCGCCCTTCTCGGCCCTGATCTCATCGATTACGGACTTCCGTACGTCCTCGGGCAGCGCCACGCGACGCGCCCGCGTGCGGAACCTCTCAAACTGCTGGCTGCTCATGGCATCTCTCCTTAGTTTCTGGATCGAGCATCTGCCTCATCCTCTTGCGCGCCCGATGCAGGCGCGTGCGCACCGTCGAGGGGGCGCATCCCACCACGCGGGCGATCTCGTCGGTCGTGTACTCCTCAACGTAGTGGAGCAACGCCACCACGCGGAGTTTCTCGGGCAGGGCCTGAAGTGCCTGCCAGACCGGGTCGGCGCGCAGCTCCGCGAGGGCTGCGTCCTCCGTACTCGCGTCGCGCGCCGGCAGCTCGCCCCCGGCGTCCTCGGCGCTCTCCACGCGGCGCCTCCACGGCATGCGGTAGAGCTCGTGGCATCGGTTGACCGTCACGCGCAGAAGCCAAGCGCGCAGGTGCTCGTCGCTGGTGAACGCGGTGCCGTCCGTGAGCAGCCGGCAGAACACGTCCTGCGCCACGTCCTGGGCGTCGTGCTCCGAGCGCGTCTGCGCAAGCGCAACGAGATAGACCGAGTTTCCGTGCGCGGCCATCGCGTGCCGCATGAACTTCTCGGTGCGTGTCTTGGTTTTGTCCACGCTCATCACCTCCCTGCCCAGTACATGCGCCAGCAGTGCATAATGTTCCCGTAGTCGGGCGTGCGAGGGGGGCTGCCACTGGCGTCAGTGGCAGTCCGGGAGGGGAGATGGACGAGCAGAGCCAGGAATACCGGGCGTGCGGGCGCAAGAAGCGCTACGACACGCGGGTCGACGCGCGCAAGGCGGCCGAGAGGAGCTCGCGTCGCAAGGACGCTCCGAAGATCTTCGTCTATGAGTGCCCGTACTGCGGCGGCTGGCACCTCACGCACCACCGGCCGCGGTAGGCGCGACGCAAGCCCCGCGCGCGACGCGGGACCCTAGAGCTTGCCGTGGAGCTTGAGGATCTCGATGATCATGTGGTCGCGATACTCCGCCAGGCTCTCGGGCGTGTTGCCGATCTCGGCCGGGCGCGCGGCGAGCTCCGCGTTCACTCCTTCCTGCGCGGCCTGCGCGAACTCGGGCGGGAAGCTCTTCCAGTCGGCCATGTCGGCAAGCCAGAGGCTGATCGAGTCGTTGAGGTGGCTCATGAGGCCCGAGACGCCGCCCTTGCCGCCCCCCAGCTCAAAGACGAGCGACGGCCCCATGATGCCCCAGCGGATGCCGGGGCCGAAGGTGACGGCCTTGTCGGCGTCCTCGACGGTGCAGACACCGGAGAGCACGAGGTTGGCGACCTCGCGATAGAGGGCCATCTGCAGACGGTTGCAGATGAAGCCGAGCGCCTCCTTCTGCAGCACGACGGGCTCCATGCCCACCCGTGCGTAGAACTCCTTGGCGCACGATACGACCTCGTCGGAGGTGCGCTCGCCCTTGGTGATCTCCACGAGCGGAATGAGGTGGGGCGGGTTGTACGGGTGGCCTCCGCAGAAGCGCTCGGGATGGGCGGCATCCTTGGCGATCTGGCTCACGAGCAGGCCGGAGGTGGAGCTGGCGACGATGGCGTCGGGCGCGGCGGCGGCCTCGATTGCGCGAACGAGCCCCCACTTCACCTCGTAGTGCTCGGCGGAGGACTCCTGGATGAACTGGGCGTCCCGCACCGCCTCCTCGATGGAGGTGGTGTAGTGGATGCGATCGGCGATTGCGGCTGCCTGGGCCTCGTCGTAGACGCCGTTCTTCACGAGCGAGGCGAGCGAGTCCCGTACGCGCTCTCGTGCCAGATTGCCGGACTCCTCGGTGCGGTTCTGCGCCCACACGTCGAGCCCCGCCATCGCGAACTTGAGCGCCCAGCTGTACCCGATGACCCCCGCGCCGATTGACGCGGCGACCCTGATGTCCTCCGCCTTCATCGTGCCTCCTTGGTCGCAAGCGAAAAGATGCCACTACCGTTCTATCACGCGGCGCGCACCACGGCACCCAAGGCGTCGCACGACCGGCGAGCGGCGCTCGGAACGTGGGGAGGCGCCGATTGTCGGTGATTTTCGGCGGAGGCGGTAAGTATCACCGGCGAGGTGACAATTATCTAGCTGCGGAAAGGTCTTTCCTTCGAGGGGGAATACGAGGGCTCCCTCCCAATAATCACCGACAATCGGCGCAAGGCTATGCGCCGCACCCCTTTTCCGGGCGGTTCACGATGACGATGCCCAGGCTCACCAGCGCAAGCGCCGTCACGGCAACGGCGGGGCTCACCACGTTGGTCTCACCGAGAAGGACGGCGGAGAGCAGCACGCCGAAGACCGGGTTCATGAAGCCGAAGACCGCCACGCGCGAGACCGGGTTCGCGGCGAGCGCGACCGACCAGAGCGAGTATGCCGCGGCGGAGATGAAGCCGAGGTAGGCGAGAAGCGTGAGCGCGGGCAGCGGGTTCGCCGCGTCCGCTGGGGCGACGCGGCCGCCAGCGACGAGGCCCACGACCAGCATGATCGCCCCGCCGAAGACGAACTGCCAGCCGGAGAGCAGCACGGGGTCGTGCTCGCGCGAGAAGCGCTTGGCGAGGTTGCTCGACGTGGCGGCGGCGACGGTGGAGAGCAGCACCATCCCCTCACCGGTGAGGGCGAAGCTGAGCCCGCCCGACTCCCCGGCGACGTTCACCAGCACAACGCCCGCAAAGCCCACGAGGCAGCCGAGCACCTTGCGGCCTGTGAGCCGCTCGAAGCGGAAGACGAGCGCCGCGAGAAGGACGCAGAGAAACGAGTTGCTCGCCTCGAGGATGGAGCTCGTCACGCCCGCGCAGTTGGCGAGGCCAACGTAGAAGAGGACGTACTGCAGCACGGTCTGGAAGAGCGAGAGCGTGCCGATCGCGGGCAGGTCGCGCCTTTCGGGCAGGAAGGCGCGCCGCCGCGCCACGCTCATGCCGGCGACCACCATGAGGCCCGCAATCACGAAGCGCGTTCCCGCAAAGGCCAGGATTGACGGCACGTCGGCGGCGTCGACCCCGAACAGCTCGTAGCCGATCTTCACGCACGGGAACGCCGAGCCCCACAGAAAGCACGCTGCCAGGCAGGCCAGCACCACGCCGGGCAGGGTGGCTATGAACGGCGTCTTCTCGGGGCGGGCGTCTGCTTCGCTCACGTTCTTCTCGCTTCCTCTGCGTTTGTACCGCACGTAATCCTAGCAGCATCGCTCGGTGCCGGCGAGAAGAACGACGCGCCCCCGCCGCGCGCCATCTGTGGGCGTTGTCGGAATGGGGGTTATGGCAATCGACGGGCTTCGTGCGTTGCCGAACCTGGGGTTATGGCAATAAGGCCCGAGGGCCAACAGGGGTTTCTCCTCGCCCGTTATAGAAAATGGGGTTATGGCAGCTCGATTTCTGCCATAACCCCAGATTCGATAACGCCTCAGAAGCCGGCGCTGCCACGACCCCCGTTTCCGCAACGCGCGGGGCGGGGCGGGAGGCGCGGACACCACGCCAGCAAAAGGCCGCCCCCCGCGAGCGAGAAGGGCGGCCGATCGAAGCGGGCTACTCCGTGAAGTACGCCACGCCGCTCTCGATGAGCGGCTGGTATGCGTTGCCCGGCACGTTCTTGTAGAGCCCCGCGCCGGAGCGCTCGGTGTGGCCCATCTTGCCGAGGACGCGGCCGTCCGGCGAGGTGATGCCCTCGATGGCGAGGACGGAGCCGTTGGGGTTCACGTCGAGCGACATCCCCGGCACGCCGGCCTCGTCCACGTACTGGGTGGCCACCTGGCCGGCGGCGATGAGCTTCTCGAGCACCTCGGGCGAGGCCACGAAGCGGCCCTCGCCGTGAGAGATCGCGATGTTGTGCACGTCGCCGACCTCGCACTTAGAGAGCCAGGGGCTGAGGTTGCTCGCCACGCGCGTGCGCACGAGGCGGCTCTGGTGACGGCCGATGGTGTTGAAAGTGAGCGTGGGGCAGGTGTCGTCCATCGGGCGGATGTCACCGTAGGGCACAAGACCCAGCTTCACGAGCGCCTGGAAGCCGTTGCAGATGCCGAGCATGAGGCCGTCTCGGGACTGCAGGAGCTCGCGCACGGCCTCGGTGACCTCGGGCGCGCGGAAGAACGCGGTGATGAACTTGGCGGAGCCGTCGGGCTCGTCGCCGCCGGAGAAGCCGCCGGGGATCATGACGATCTGGCTCTCGCGAATGCGGCGCGCGAGCTCGTGGCTGCTCTCGGCCACGGCGCTGGGCGTGAGGTTGTTGACCACGAAGACGTCGGCCACGGCACCGGCGCGCTCGAAGGCGCGGGCGGTGTCGTACTCGCAGTTGGTGCCCGGGAAGACGGGGATGATCACGCGCGGGCGTGCGATCTTCTCGCCTGCGTAGACGTGGGGCGCGTCGCAGGAGAAGGACACGGGCTCAACGGCGGGCAGGGCTGCGGCCTCGTCGGCGGGCGTGCGGTAGGGGAAGACGGACTCGATGCCGCCCTCCCAGGCCTCCTGGAGTGCGGAGAGGTCAATCTGCTCGTCGGCCGTCTCCAGGACGTAGCCCTCGACGGTGGTGCCGAGCGGCTCGATCACCACGTCGTCGGCCGCCTGCGCGAGGACGGCGTCGGCCTCCTCGGAGAGCTCCACGACGAAGCTGCCGTACATCGGCTCGAAGAGGGAGTCAACGTCGACGTCGTCCGCGAGCTCGAGGCCGATCTGGTTGCCCACGCACATCTTGAAGAGCGCCTCGGCGGTGCCGCCGTAGCCGGGCGTGTCGCATGCGAGCGCGGCGCCCGCGGCGGTGAGCGCCTCGACGAGCTCGAGGGCGTGCATGAGCGGGGCGAGCGCGGGGCGGTGGTCGTCGCCGTAGGCGGCGGGCGCGATGCGGACGACGCGGTGGCCGGCGGCCTTGAACTCAGGTGAGGTCACGCGGTCGACCGAGCCCGTGGCAACGGCGAAGGAGACGAGCGTGGGCGGCACGTCGAGGTCCTCGAAGGAGCCCGACATGGAGTCCTTGCCGCCGATGGCGCCGATGCCGAGGTCGGCCTGGGCCATAAGCGCCCCCAGCACCGCGGCGAGCGGCTTGCCCCAGCGCTCCGGGACGTCGCGCAGGCGCTCGAAGTACTCCTGGAAGCTGAGGTAGGCGCGCTCGTGCGCAAAGCCGGTGGCCACGAGGCGGGAGACGCTCTCCACGACGGAGAGGTAGGCGCCCGCGAACTGGTCCGCGCTCATGAGGTAGGGGTTGAAGCCCCACGCCATGCCGGAGACCGTGGTGGTCTCGCCCATGACGGGGAACTTGGCGACCATCGCCTGCGCGGGCGTGAGCTGCGTCCTGCCGCCGAAGGGCATGAGCACGGTGCCGGCGCCGATGGTGGAGTCGAAGCGCTCGGAGAGGCCCTTGTTGGAGCAGACGTTGAGGTCGGTCACAAGCGCGCGCAGGCGCTCCTCGAGGGTGGCGCCGCCCCAGGACGGCTGCCAGACGCTCGGCGCCTCGACGTGCGCGGCCTGATGCTTGGGGGCGCCGTTGCTGGCGAGGAACTCGCGGGAGAGGTCGACGATGACGTCGCCCATCCAGGCCATGCGCACGCGCTTCTCGTGCGTGACCTCGGCGATGACGGTGGCCTCGAGGTTCTCCTCGCGGGCGTAGTCCATGAACTCGTCCACGTCGTCCTCCGCCACGGCCACGGCCATGCGCTCCTGGGACTCGGAGATGGCGAGCTCGGTGCCGTCGAGGCCCTCGTACTTCTTGGTGACCTGGTCGAGGTCGATGTAGAGGCCGTCGGCCAGCTCGCCCACGGCCACGCTCACGCCGCCCGCGCCGAAGTCGTTGCAGCGCTTGATGAGGCGGCACGCGTCGCCGCGGCGGAAGAGGCGCTGGAGCTTGCGCTCCATGGGCGCGTTGCCCTTCTGGACCTCGGCCCCGTCCTTCTCGATGGACTCCACGTTGTGCGCCTTGGAGCTGCCGGTGGCGCCGCCGATGCCGTCGCGGCCGGTGCGCCCGCCCAGCAGGATGATCTTGTCGCCGGGCTGCGGCTCCTCGCGGCGCACGTGGGAGGCGGGGGTGGCGCCCACGACGGCGCCGACCTCCATGCGCTTGGCCACGTATCCCGGGTGGTAGAGCTCGGAGACCTGCCCCGTGGCCAGGCCGATCTGGTTGCCGTAGGAGGAGTAGCCGGCGGCCGCGGTGGTGACGAGCTTGCGCTGCGGCAGCTTGCCCGCCATGGTCTTAGAGACGGGCACGGTGGGGTCGGCCGCTCCGGTCACGCGCATGGCCTGGTAGACGTAGCTCCGCCCGGAGAGCGGGTCGCGGATGGCGCCGCCGATGCAGGTGGCCGCGCCGCCGAAGGGCTCGATCTCGGTGGGGTGGTTGTGGGTCTCGTTCTTGAAGAGGAAGAGCCAGCCCTGGTCCTCGCCGTCCACGTCCACGGTGACCTTGACGGTGCACGCGTTGATCTCCTCGGACTCGTCGAGGCCGGTGAGCTGGCCCGTGTGCGTGAGCCACTTGGCGCCGATCGTGCCCATGTCCATGAGGGTCACGGGGCGCTCGTCGCGGCCGAGCTCGTGGCGCATCACCAGGTAGCGGTCAAAGGCCTCCTGCACCGTGGCGTCGTCGATCGTGACGTCGGTGAGCACGGTGCCGAAGGTGGTGTGGCGGCAGTGGTCGGACCAGTAGGTGTCGATGACGCGGATCTCCGTGATGGAGGGGTCGCGGCCCTCGCCGCGGAAGTACTCCTGGCAGAAGGCGATGTCCGCCGCGTCCATGGCCAGGCCGCGCTCGGCGATGAAGGCGGCGAGGCCGGCCTCGTCGAGCTCGCGGAAGCCGTCGAGCACCTCCACGGGCGCGGGCTCGGGAATCTCGGTCGCGAGCGTTGCGGGCTTGTCGAGGGAGGCGAGGCGCGCCTCGACGGGGTTCACCACGTAGTGCTTCACGGCGTCCACGTCCGTCTCGGAGAGCGCGCCCTCGAGGACGTAGATGGTCGCGGAGCGCACGAGCGGGCGCTCGCCCTGGCTGATGAGCTGGACGCACTCGCTCGCGGAGTCGGCTCGCTGGTCAAACTGGCCGGGGAGGAACTCCACGGCAAAGACCACGGCGCCCTCCGCCACCTCGGGCATCTCCTCGGTGGCGATGTCGGTCTGGGGCTCCGAGAAGACCGTGGGCACGCAGGACGCAAAGAGCTCGGGGGTGATGCCCTCGACGTCGTAGCGGTTGATGAGCCTGAGGCCGGTGAGGGACTCGATGCCGAGGAGCGTCCTGAGCTCGCGCTCGAGCGACGTGGCCTCCCCGTCAAATCCCGGCTTCTTCTCCACGTAGATGCGAGAGACCATGCGCTGCTACCTCCTGCTGTCGAGGGCCCGTTCCCTAACGTCCCATTCTACGGCAAAGCGGCACGGCCGTCGGGGCTGGGGCAGGCGTGCAAAGGGGACAGTCACTTTTGCACGCCTCGCCCTCGCGCGTGCGGCGGCGAGGCGCTAGGCGAGAAGGACGAGCGCGACGAGAAGCGCGGCGGTCAGCAACCCGGCCACGAGCTCCCGGCGTCCGAGGCGCTGCTCGTGGAGGTGCGTGCGGCCCTCGCCCCCCTCGTAGCAGCGGGCGTCGAGCGCGCGGGAGAGCCCGTCGGCATGGCGCAGCCCGCTCGCGAGCAGGGCCACGACCACGGGCACGATGGAGCGCACGCGCTGGACGGGCCCGCCCTCGTCGAAGGCGCCGCCGCGCAGCGACTGGGCGTCGATGATGGCGGAGGCCTCGTCGGCGAGCGTGGGCACGAAGCGCATCATGAGCGAGAAGACCATGGCGATCTCGTGTCCCGGCAGGCCGACGCGCGAGAGCGGGGAGAGCATGCGGTCGAAGGCGTCGGAGAGCTGGGTGGGGGTCGTCGTGAGCATGATGAGCGAGCCGGTCACGAGCGCGAGCGCGAAGCGCGCGGTGTAGAGCGCTGCGGCGGCGACGCCCCCCGAGGTGATCGAGACGGGGCCGAGCGTGGCCACGACGTCGCCCGTCCTCACGAAGAACAGGTTGAAGAGCGAGAGGACGGCGAGAAACACCAGGAGGGGGCGCACCGAGGCGAGGACCCTGCCGGCGGGCACGCGAGAGAGCAGGAGCGTCGCCGCGACAAAGGCGACGGCGATGCCGAGCTGGGCGGCGTTGGACACGCAGAAGATTGCCACGAGTGCCGCGAGCGCGCAGACGAGCTTGACCCGCGCGTCAAGCCGGTGGATGGGGGAGGGGGCGGCGTAGTACTGCCCGACCGTTATTCTCAGCATTTCCCCTCCCGTGCAAAGGGGACAGGCACTTTTGCACGCTCCGCGCGGGCGCGAATCACGGCGACGAGCTCGTCGGTGGTGAGGGGGTCGCCGAGCGGGGGCCAGCCGTGGTCCTCGAGCTCGCGAGCCACGCGCAGGGAGCGTGGGATGCCGAGGCCGCCCTCGCGGAGACGGCGCTCGTTGCCGCGCGAGAAGACCTCGCGGGGGGTGCCTATGGCGACGAGGCGCGACTGGTCGAGCGCGACCACGCGATCGGCGCGCGCCGCATCCTCCATCGAGTGCGTGACCTGCACGAGGGTGATGCCCTGCTTGGACAGGCGGGCAAGCACGCGGCGCAGCATGGCGCGGCCGCGCGGGTCGAGCCCCGCCGCGGGCTCGTCAAGCACGAGGATGCGTGGCCCCATGGCGAGGATGCCGGCGAGCGCGCAGAGCCGCCGCTGCCCTCCGGAGAGCGTGAAGGGCGAGTCCTTGCGGCGGTCGGCGAGGCCCACGGTCTCGAGGGCGCGCGAGACGCGCCGCTCGACCTCGGCCGCGGGCAGCTTGAGGTTCTGAGGCCCAAACGCCACGTCCTTCTCGACCGTCTCGGCGAAGAGCTGACGCTCGGGGTGCTGCATCACGTAGCCGACGGAGCGCTTGGCCGCCCTGCGACCGCGTCGGGAGGACGTGTCATGGCCGTCGACGACGACACGCCCCTCGTCGGGGCGCTCCAGTCCGCAGAGCAGCCGGAGCAGCGTGGACTTGCCCGAGCCGGTCTGCCCGATGACGGCTGTCGAGGAGCCCGCGGGGACCTCGAACGAGATGTCGTCGAGCGCCCGCGTCCCGCGCCCATACGAGAACGACGCGTGCTCGACCCGCAAATTGGGGACGTGTTTTTTCTCGCAGGCGGAACGGGACAGGCCTGGGCGGTCCGTCGGCATCTGCGCGGCGGCCGCGGCAGGCCTGTCCCGTTCCGCCTGCGAGAAAAAACACGTCCCCAATTTGCGGACGACGTCCTGCTCGTCGCAGGTCCAGGGGAGGCCGAGGCGCTCGGAGAGGCGGGCGGCAAACGGCACCTCGAGGCCGAGCCCGGAGAGCTCGGGCCCGTGCGAGAAGACCTCGCCCGGCGTCCCCTCGAGCACGATGCGGCCATGGTCCATGACCAGCACGCGGTCCGCCTCGAGCGCCTCCTCCATGAAGTGCGTCACGTGGACGAGCGTGGTGCCCGCAGCAGCGAGGCGGCCCATCACGCGCAGGATCGCCGCGCGCCCGCGCACGTCGAGGAGCGACCCGGGCTCGTCGAGCACGAGCACGGCCGGCTCCATTGCGAGCGCCCCGGCGATGCACACGCGCTGCCGCTGTCCGCCCGAGAGGCGCGCCGGGTCGGCCCCGGCATACCCCTCCATCGCAACGCGGCGCAGCTCACGGGCCACGCGCGCGGCGATCTCCTCGCGCGGCAGGCCGAGGTTCTCGGGCCCGAAGGCCACGTCGTCCTCGACGACGCTCGTGACGATCTGGTCGTCCGGGTTCTGGAAGACGAGCCCGAGGGAGCGCCTCGCACGACGGTATGCCTCGAGGTCGGGCCTGCCGTCGGCGCACACGCGCTCCCCGGCGAGCTCGACCGCGCCCTCGTCGGGGGCGAGCAGTCCGCAGATCACGGATGCCAAGGTGGACTTGCCCGAGCCGTTGGCGCCGAGCACGCAGACCCGCTCGCCGCGCGCCACCTCGAGGGAGACGTCGTCGAGTGCGCGCACGCCCCCGTCGTAGACGAGGGTCACGTGCGAGAGCCTCACGGGCGGATGCTCGATGGGCGGATGCTCGGCGGGCGCCACGTTCTTCTCGCCGGCCTATCGGGAGACGATCTGCGCGATGGGCTTCTGAATGAGTGCCGTCACCACGCAGTTGATGACGATCTTGAGCGCGTTGAACGGCAGCAGGATGGGCACGATCATCGCGATGACGTCGGCCGTGGAGACCGCCGTGTAGAGCGGCGTCACGACGATGTTGCCCACGATGCACGCGGCGAGCGCGATGACGGCGCCCGCGACCATGCCGACGACGAGGCCACGCGTGCCGCCCATGCGGCGGGCGATGACCGCCGCGGGCACGCAGAGGGCCACGCCGGCGACGATGGCCATGAGGTGGCCCCACACGTTGAACGAGAAGAGCGTCTTGAGCACCCACGGGAGGATGACGACGATCGCGCCGGTGCTCGGGCCGAAGGCGAGCGCGGCGACAAACGCCACGATGCCCGAGGGGTCGTACATGAGCCACGGCGCGGGCGGGAAGATGGGGATCTCCACGAAGGTGAGCACGAACGCCAGCGCGCAGAAGAGCGCCGTCGTGGCGATGCGCCTGGTGGACCAGGAGCCGCCCGCGGTGGTGGAGTGGGTGTCGTGGGACGCGTGCGTGGAAGCAGCCATGGTGGCCTCCGTTTCTTCCATCCGGACTGTAACCGTTGGTCCCGGACTCCCACCGGGTCAGCCGCCTTTTTAGCGGGTCGCGGACTTCGGGGGCCGTGCCGCCCGTTACCGCCAGTGGGGAATTTCACCCCGCCCTGAAACTGTCAGCGGGAGTGTAGCACTTCTCGGCGTCTCGTGTGCCGTCTCGCGCGCTGCTATACTCAAGAAGTTGCATATCCCCTGCCGTCTCCATTGAAGGGAAGCGTGTGGCAGAGCATGTCTGAGAGCGATCAGCCCCTCGCGTGGAGGCTCCGGTCCATCGTCGGCGAGGAGAACGTCCTCGTGGACGAGCCCATGAGCGAGCACACCACGTTCAAGGTCGGTGGCCCGGCCGACCTCTTCGTCACGCCCGAGGACCCCGACGAGGTGCGCGAGGTCCTTCTCGCCTGCGACGAGGCGGGCGTTCCGCGCTTTGTCATGGGCCGCGGCTCTGACCTGCTGGTTTCCGACGACGGCTATCGCGGGGTGATCGTCTCTCTGGCAGAGTGCCTCGTGGGCGTCTCCATGGATGGAACCGAGATGACCTGCCAGGCGGGCGTTGACCTGCGCGAGGCCTCGGAGATGGCCTGCGAGCTGGGGCTATCCGGCCTTGAGTTTGCCTGCGGGATTCCCGGGTCGATCGGCGGCGCCTGCTTCATGAACGCGGGCGCCTACGGCGGGTGCGTGGCTGACGTGCTCAAGAGCGTGCGCGTCCTCCTGCCGGATGGTTCGCAGGAGACGATCGGCGTCGATGACCTGAACCTGGGCTACCGCCGCAGCCGCGTGGCGTCGGACGGCCTCGTGGTGCTCTCGGCGACGTTCGCCCTCGAGAAGGGCGACCCCGAGAAGATCCGCGCCACGATGGACGACCTCATGCGCCAGCGCGAGGAGAAGCAGCCTCTGGAGATGGCGAGCGCGGGGAGCACGTTCAAGCGCCCCGAGGGCCACTTTGCCGGCAAGCTGATCATGGACGCCGGGCTGCAGGGCTACCGCGTGGGCGGGGCCGAGGTCTCCCGCAAGCACGCCGGCTTTGTGGTGAACACCGGCGGCGCCACCGCGGCGGACGTCCACGCGGTGATCGAGCACGTCCAGGACGAGGTCGAGCGCCAGTTTGGCGTGCGCCTGGAGCCGGAGGTCCGCTTCCTGGGGTAGGGCGTTTTTCTCGTTGCCCGTTCCCGTTCCCGCCGACGCCCGTTCCCGCCGACGCCCGCTGTCGCCGACGCCCGCTTAGGTGAGCAAAAAAGCTGAACTTCTACGCACGATTTCCTTAGGTGAGTAAGGTATTCCCAGCTCAGAGGAATCGCATGCGCTTAGGTGAGCAGCGTTGATTCAAGTAATTTGCTCACCTAAGCAGCAGATGCGGTTCGGGGAAGCACATGGCGAGAAGGGCGCGTGGCGAGAAGGACGCGCGGTCGCAGGTTCTTCTCGCTAGTTCTTCAGCGAGTTGAGCGGCGCCGGGAAGCGGCCGCCGCGGTGCGCGAAGACACTGCCGGCGAAGCGGTTGACGGGCATGACCGGCGCGGATCCGAAGAGGCCGCCAAACTCGAGCATGTCGCCCTCCGCCCGTCCGATGGCCGGGATGAGGCGCACCGCCGTGGTCTTGGTATTGATGACGCCGATGGCCATCTCGTCGGCGATGATGCCGGCGATGGTCTCCACGGAGGTGTCGCCGGGCACGGCGATCATGTCAAGGCCCACCGAGCACACGCAGGTCATGGCCTCGAGCTTCTCGAGCGAAAGCGCGCCGTCCACGGCCGCGCGGATCATGCCGGCGTCCTCGGAGACGGGGATGAAGGCGCCGGAGAGGCCGCCCACGGAGGAGGACGCCATGACGCCGCCCTTCTTGACGGCGTCGTTCAGCAGCGCCAGCGCGCAGGTGGTGCCAGGGCCGCCGCACTCGCCCACGCCGACGGTCTCGAGGATCTGGGCCACGGAGTCGCCAGCCGCCGGGGTCGGCGCCAGCGAGAGGTCCACGATGCCCTTCTCCACGCCCAGGCGGCGGCTCGCCTCGCGGCTCATGAGCTCGCCCGCGCGCGTGATCTTGAAGGCGGTCTGCTTGATCTTCTCGGCCACGTCCATGAGGCTCGCGGACTCGGGAAGCTCGGCCAGCGCCGCGGCCATGACGCCGGGGCCGGAGACGCCCACGTTGATGACGGCGTCGGCCTCGCCGGAGCCGTGGACGGCGCCCGCCATGAACGGGGAGTCCTCGACCATGTTGGCAAAGACGACGAACTTGGCGGCGCCGTAGCAGTCGATGTCCACGGTGCGGTGCGCGCACTCGAGGATGGTCTCGGCGGAGAGCAGCACGGCGTCCATGTTGATGCCGGCGCGCGTGGAGGCGATGTTGAGGGAGGAGCACACGCGGTCGGTGGTGGCCAGCGCCTCGGGGATGCTCGCGATGAGGCGGCGGTCGGCGTTGCCCATGCCCTTCTGCACGAGCGCGGAGAAGCCGCCCATGAAGTCGATGCCCAGGGTCTCGGCCGCGCGGTCCATGGCGTGCGCGAGCGGGGAGAGGTCCTCGTCCGGGCAGCCGGCGGCGATCTGGGCGATCGGCGTCACCGAGACGCGCTTGTTGGCGATGGGGATGCCGTACTCGCTCTGCAGGTCGTCGGCGGTCTCCACGAGGTGCTCGGCCGTGCGCGTGATGCGGTCGTAGACCTTGTCGCACATGCGGCCCATGTCCTCATCGGCGCAGCCCGCAAGCGAGATGCCCATCGTGATGGTGCGGAGGTCGAGGTTCTGCTCGGAGACCATCGAGAGGGTCTCGGCAACTTCCTGCGGTGTGATTTCCATGGGCGCCTTTCTCGCGCGGGTTACTGCAACGTTCGATTATACGTGAGCGTGCCGGGCGGCGACGTGGCGGCTCGTCCGGTCCGGTCGGATGCACCCCTGGTTGCCCCCTGGCTGAGTGACCCGTTTCGGACGGACGGGAGCCCTTTGGCGGCCTCGTCTGTCCGAAACGAGTCACTCAGCCGGAGGGGAGTGCCGGCAAGTCGACGTGACAAAGGCGGCAGGTCGCCTTCGTCACGCCTGCGGGCGAGCGAGAAGGACGTTGAGGTAGAAGACGCCGTCCTGGACGCCGGCGTGGAGGGTGCCGCCGTAGCGCTCGGCGATCTGGCGCATGGAGCGCACGCCGAAGCCGTGGTTCATGCCGTCGACCTTGGTGGTGATCGGCAGGCCGTCGGCCGAGAAGTGCGGCAGGTCGGGGCAGTAGTTCTCCACGCTGACGCCGACCATCGCCCCCCGGCGCTGGACGGAGAGCGTGATGGCCCGACGCTCGGGGTCGGGCAGGTCGCGCACGGCCTCGATCGAGTTGTCGAGCGCGTTGCCAAAGAGGGAGTAGATGTCTGCCGGGGCCATGAAGTCGAGCGCGCTGCCCTCGGCCATCACCGTGAGCACGATGCCGCGGTTGGAGCAGGCGAGGCTCTTCTCGGTGAGGATGGTATCGAGCGCCTCGTTTCCGGTCTCCACCACGGAGTCGTAGACGTTGACCTCGCGCTCGATGTCAGCGAGCACGGCGCCGTCCACCACCGCCCCGCTCTGCGCGAGGTGACGGATCTGGTGCTTGATGTCGTGGCACTTGATGTTGATGGCCTCGATGTTCTCGCGCGAGAGGCGGTACTGGCGCTCGCGCTCGGCCAGAAGGCGCTCGGTCTCGGCGCGCTCGATGTCCGCGTGCTTGGCGTAGAGCAGCTCGTACTCGGCGATGAGCACGAACACGCACACCATGGGGTGCACGAGGCGCAGCAGGACGAGCAGGTTGAACGGGATGCCCTTGAACACGAGCGCCTTGATGATGACGTCAAAGCCAATGACCACGATGACCACGACGACGAGCATCGAGAGCATCATGCGGTTCTCGACCTCGAGAAGGCCCTTGACGTTGACCCTCCTCACGAGGAGCCAGTATCCGGCGGCGTAGACCACGGTCGGCACGCCGATTGAAACGACGGCTTCCCATGCGCCGTCGAGCTGGGCGCTCGCACTGTGGGTGACGACGAGCTGGATGAGGATCTCGAGCCCGCTCGCGATGTTCTGAAGCGTGTAGCCGGCCGTGGCACAGAAGATCGCTGTCCAGGGGCGCACGTCATAGACAAAGAGGACGAGCAGGACAAAGACGGCGAGAAGAACGCTGAAGACGACGAACGCCTGCATCGTGTCGAGCCCGGTGACAACCCCCGTCGCCAGCGGCACGACGGCGATGCCGAGAAGGACGGCGAGCACGGCCATGCTTCTCAGCACGTAATGGGGCCGCTTTGGCAGGCGAACGCAGAGCAGCGTGATGGGCACCAGGAGCTGTGCCAGCGGCTCGAGCGACCACCAGGTCTCGAAGAACTCCCTCACCTGCGGCCGCCAAGATAGTCCGTCACCGCGTCCATGACCTCGCGCTTGCGCGTGCGCGAGACGTGCAGCTGCTCGCCGGTGACCATCTGGAGCGTCTGGGGCCGGATGAACGAGATCTTGTCCATGTTGGCGAGGCAGCTCTTGGCCACGCGGACGATGGGAGCACCGTCGAGCTCCTCCTCGACCTGGCCGAGGGAGCCGCGCGCCTCGACCTCCTCGCCGCTCTCGAGGTGATAGGTGAGCTTGTGACCGGTGACCTCGATGTAGACGATCGAGCTGAAGGGTACGACGCGCACGCCGTCCTCGGTGGGAACCATGACCGAGCGCCCGGAGTTCTGCTTGATGACGCGCAGGGCGCGGTCCAGGTTCATGGAGAGGTTGCCCCAGGTGACGGGCTTCACGATGAAGCCGGTGGCGCCGACCTCGTAGCCCTTGACTGCGTACTTGGCGAGGTTGGTGACAAAGATGATGGGCGTCGTCTCGTCGTAGACGCGCATGAGCTGCGCCGCCTCCATGCCGCTGATGCCCGGCAGGTCGATGTCCAGGAGGATGAGGTCGTAGCGCCCCTTGTCGGTGAGCATCTCCATTGCGGACTTGAGCCACGTGATCTGGAACGCCTCGGCATGGGCGTCCCCATAGCGACGCAGGTAGTCGGTGAGCCGGCGAGCCTCGTCCGGCTCGTCCTCAACGATGAGCGCTCGATACATGCTGTTCCCTCCCTGGGCCCGGTCGTAGCCAAACCCATCCCCGGTAAAAGGGTACCTCATAACGTTCGCCGGCAGAACGAGACCGTCTACCGGCGGTAGGTAACGAACGGTGTCACCGTTTGGCGGATTTGCGTGACAGACGCGTCACAAAAAACACACCTCAGGCCAAAACTGACGCCTGCGAGCAGCGCCGCGTTTGAATGGAGCCAACCGCAAAAGGTTGGACCTCGTGCGGGCATATGGGCCCGGCACGGGGAAGGGAGCGAGGAGGAACCCATGAAGAAGCAGTTGATTCTTGCCGCGGCGTGCGCGCTCGCGATCTCGATGCCGCTCGTCGGCTGCGGCGGCAACGGTGGCGGCGGCACCGCCAGCACCGGCGACGACACCGCCCAGTCCGAGTCCGGCGGCGACTTCGACGCCGTCGAGGCCTACTACGGCCAGTGGCACGGTTACGTCGAGATCACCGGTGAGACCGTCTACGGCACCTCGGGTGGCGTCGAGACGATGCTCGATGTCTATCTGGAGCAGGACGGCTCCTGCAGCGTCGAGCCGGTCGAGGCCCACGCCGACCTGCTGACCGACGAGGGCACCTGGGAGGCCACCGAGGGCGAGATCACCCTGCACCTCACCGATGGCGACATCGTGATGACGGTCACGGGCGAGGAGAACGCCGAGGCCAACGCGGCCGACTTCGACATCGCCGACTTCGACACCATCCTGTTCGACTTCTACGGCTAATCCGTAGGCACCTGCGTTAGGGCGGCGCGGCCGGAGCATTCCGGCCGCGCCGAGGGAAGAGATGGCTCCAACAAAGGGAGACAAGCATGAAGAGCATTTCGCGTAGAGGGTTCTTCGCCGGGACCGCGGTTACGGCCGGCCTGCTCGGCCTGGCCGCCTGCGACACCACTACCAACGAGCCTGCCGAGGAGCAGCCCTCCTCCGGCGGCGGCTACACCGAGACGGAGACCGAGGCCGGCTACATCGTCGTCGAGCAGGAGGGCGGCAAGCGCCTGTCCTACTCCAAGGACTCGGGCCTCAAGCTCATCGAGCAGGACGGCTTCGCGTTCAAGGACTTCGAGGGCACTGGCGAGCTCGTTCCCTATGAGGACTGGCGCCTCACGGCCGAGGAGCGCGCCGAGGACCTGGCTGGCCGTATCTCCATCGAGCAGATTGCCGGCCTCATGTGCTTCTCCGCGCACCAGACCTCCATCGAGAGCGACCGTGCCGTTACCGACGAGCAGAAGGAGTTCCTGGACGGCAACGTTCGCGCCGTCCTGAACGCCGCCTCGAGCTTCCCCGCGTTCCAGCAGGCCGAGTGGGCGAACAACATGCAGGCCTACGTCGAGGGCTCCGAGAACAAGATCCCCATCAACTTCTCGTCCGACCCGCGCAACGGCAACAACTGCATCGACTGGCCGGGCAACCTCGCTCTCGCTGCCACGTTCGATCCTGAGATGGCCAAGCAGACCGGTGCTGGCATTGCCCGCGACATGCGTCTCATGGGCATCACCACGTTCCTTGGTCCCCAGATCGACGTCTCGTCCGACCCGCGCTGGCAGCGCTTCTCCGGAACCTTTGGCGAGGACCCCGCGCTCTCCCGTGACATGACCAAGGCGTTCTGCGACGGCATGCAGTCCACCGTCGTTGACGGCGAGGACCAGGGATGGGGCACGGGCTCGCTCGTCGCCATGATCAAGCACTGGCCGGCCGAGGCTGCCGGCGAGGGCGGCCGCGAGGGTCACGTTGACGGCGGCAAGTTCGCCGTCTATCCGGGCGACAACTTCGAGGCCCTCATGATCCCGTTCGTGGACGGCGGCTTCAAGCTCGACGGCAAGACCGGCTGCGCCGGCGCCATCATGACGTCCTACACCATCGCCTACGACGAGAACGAGAAGTACGGCGAGCTCGTCGGCTCCGGCTTCTCCAAGTACAAGGTCGCCGAGCTCCTGCGCGACAAGTACGGCTTCCAGGGCTCTGCGTGCACCGACTGGGCTGTCCTGAATGACCAGGGCGCCGGCATGGCAACCAGCTGGGGCCTCGAGGACGGCAGTGTCTGGAACCCGGCTAAGCGCGCCTCTAAGTCCGTCGAGGTCGGCGTGGACCAGATGGGCGGCTGCAACGACCCGACCCTGCTCGTCTCCGCCTATGAGGACATGGTCGCCAACCTCGGCGAGGAGCAGGCCGACGCCAACTTCCGCGCCTCTGCCAAGCGTCTGCTGCTCGGCTACTTCAACACGGGCCTCTTTGAGGATCCCTACGTTGATCCGGACGTTGCCCGCTCCACCATCGACAAGGAGGGTGGCGACGAGGAATCCGCGGCCGCCGCGCTCGACGCCCAGGTCAAGGGCATTGTTATGCTCAAGAACCACGACGGCGTCATCAAGGCCGCCGAGGGCGACGCCAAGCCCAAGGTCTACGTGCCGATGCGCTACAGCTCCTCCTATCAGTCCGCGAGCATGTTCGGCGGCATCTCCACGACGCCGTCCTCCTGCGAGCTCCCGCTGCTCCAGGGTACGCTCGAGAAGTACTTCGAGGTCGTGACTGACACTGTCGCCGAGACCTACACCGGTCCTGCTGACGAGGACGGCAACCCCACCGTGGCCGAGGCCGACATCACCCGCCTCACCGCCGCCGACATTGCCGACTGCGACTACGTCGTCGTCTGCGCGGCGGCCCCGACCAACCTCGACGAGCGCGGCGGCAAGGACCTCGACGGCAACTTCATCCCGCTGTCCAACCAGTACCGTCCGTACACGGCTGACAACGAGTACGTCCGCCAGGTCTCTCTTGCCGGCGACATCCTCGAGGACGGCACCAAGGAGAACCGTTCCTACTACGGCAAGACCTCCATCATGACCAACGAGGTCCAGCTCGACCAGATCCTCCAGGCCGCCGCGACGGCGCACGAGGCCGGCAAGCCCTGCATCGTGATCCTGGACATCGCCAAGCCGATGTGCGTCCACGAGTTCGAGCCCGAGGTCGACGCCATCCTCGTCTCCATGTCCGGCGCGACCGAGGCGGCCTGCCGCATCATCTGCGGCACCGACGAGCCCTCCGGCCTGCTGCCCATGCAGATGCCCAAGGACATGCTCGACGTCGAGAAGCAGCTCGAGGACGTCCCGAGGGACATGGAGTGCTACACCGACGCCGACGGCAACAAGTACGACTTCGGCTTCGGCCTCAACTACTCCGGCCCCATCAGCGACGAGCGCACCGAGAAGTACTGCGTCGAGCCGCTGACCGCGCCCGAGGCGTAAACACGCGCTGAAGGACCCAAAGGGGCGCGCCGCTGCCATCCTCCCTGGCGCGGCGCGCCCTTCCTCTATCGAGGTTCTTCTCGATACGTTTTCCGGCGTTCTTCTCGCCCGCCGCTCGAATGCGCGACGTGCGGTTTGCGCCGTCAAAACGACAGGTTGCGGGAAAGGCGAAACAAGCTTCGCCCGAACCCGTTGAATGAAGGTACCTGCAACAGAAGGGAAGGGGAGTACCCATGGCTGATGCCAAGAAGCCCAGGAAGAAGATGACCCGTCGCGGGTTCATCGCGAGCGGCGCCACGGCCGCCGGCCTCGTCGGCGTTACGGTTGCCGCCAACGTGGGCACCAACATGTTCAAGTCCGCCATCGACCACTACATCGGCGGCGGCGAGACCACCATCACCAACGCCCCCGGCTCCGAGGATTGGGACACCGCGTACTACGACCAGCAGTACCGCGGCCGTGGCCGTGCCACGGAGGAGGCCAAGAACATCGTCATCGAGATCGAGGGCGAGGGCATCGTCCTTCTCAAGAACGACAACAACGCGCTGCCGCTGGCCGCCGGCGAGTCCGTCTCCCTCATCGGCCGCTACGCCGCCGACCCCGTCTACGGCGGCGCCGGCTCCGGCACCGTCGACCCCAACGACTGCGTCACGCTCTATGACGGCATCGTCAACGCGGGCCTCGCGGTCAACGACACCGCCTACAACTGGATCGCCGAGAACTACGCCAACTACCCCAAGGCCAACATCACGATGGACAACCCGTCCACCGCGAGCTACTACATCGGCGAGATCCCCTGGTCCGCCTATAGCGACGAGGCCAAGAGCTCCATCGCCGGCACCACTGCCGTCGTGGTCATCGGCCGTGGCGGCGGCGAAGGCGGCGACCTCTCGCGCGACCTCGTCGGCGACGTGAACTCCGGCGTCTCCGAGAACTTCACCCCCAACGACGAGACCGCCAACTATGTGGAGGGCCAGCACGAGCTCGAGCTCTCCAAGGAGGAGATCGACCTCCTGACCGCCGTCAAGGAGTCCTGCGACAAGGTCATCGTGCTCTACAACGGCTCCACCCCGATGGAGCTCGGCCCGCTCATGGAGGGCGACCTCGCGGTCGACGCGATCGTCTCCATCGGCTCGCTCGGCGCCTCCGGCGCGGCGGCCGTGGGCCAGGTCCTCACCGGCGCGGTGAACCCGTCCGGCAAGACCACCGACATCTGGGCCGCGGACTTCACCGCCGACCCGACGTTCGGCAACTTCGGCGGCAAGCAGTACACCGACGTCTCCAACTACTACACCACCAACTACACCGGCACCGTCTCCAACGGCACCGCGTACTTCGTGGAGTACAGGGAGGGCATCTACTACGGCTACCGCTTCTACGAGACGGCTGCCGCAGAGGCCGAGGCGGGCAACTACGACTTCGACTACGATTCCGCCGTCGTGTTCCCGTTTGGCTATGGCCTCTCCTACACCACCTTCGAGCAGACGCTTGACTCCTGCGCCGTGAACGGCGACAACGTCGAGGTCTCCGTCACCGTGACCAACACGGGCTCCGTGGCGGGCAAGAGCGTCGTCGAGATCTACTACAGCGCCCCGTACACCGCGGGCGGCATCGAGAAGAGCGCCGTCGTGCTGGGGGCCTTCGGCAAGACCGCGCTGCTGGACCCGGGCGCGTCCGAGACCGTCGACCTCAGCTTCCCGGTGCGCCAGATGGCGTCTTGGAGCTCCGAGGAGGGCGGCTATGTCCTCGACGCGGGCGACTACGTGATCTCGCTGCGCTCCGACTCCCACACCGTCATCGCCGAGCAGGGCGTCACCCTCGAGGCCGAGACCTACAAGACCGACGACGCCACCGGCAACGAGCTCGCCAACCGCTTCGACGACATGACGACGTACATGGAGGACAACTGCGGCGGCACCATGTCCCGCGCGGACTTTGCCGGCACCTGGCCCGAGGCCGCGGCCGACAAGACCGCTGCCGAGTGCGGCATCACGCTGGAGGAGTACGACTACACGCAGCACCTGGGTGACGAGGCCATGCCCACGACTGGCGCCAGCAACGGCGTCTCCCTCATTGACCTGCGCGGGAAGGCCTACGACGACGAGATGTGGGACCAGCTGCTCGACCAGCTCACCGTGGACGACATGACCACGATGCTCAACGACTGCGCCTACAACACGCCCGCCATCGCGCACATCGGCAAGCCCGCCACCTCCGAGCCCGACGGCCCGGCCGGTTTCACCTCGCTCACCGGCTCCACCGGCAACTGCGCGTACTGCTCTGAGTTCATCATGGCCCAGACCTGGAACACCGAGCTCATGTACCGCACCGGCCAGATGGTGGGTCAGGAGGCTCTGGCGTCCGGCTACAACGGCTGGTACGCGCCGGCCATGAACACGCACCGCTCGCCGTTCGCCGGCCGCAACTTCGAGTACTACTCCGAGGACCCGCTGCTCGCCGGTAAGATGGGCGCCGCGGTGGTCTCGGGCGCCGCGAGCAACGGCGTTTACGCCATGATCAAGCACTACGCCCTCAACGACCAGGAGTCCTACCGCGTCCAGCACCTCTGCACGTGGGCCACGGAGCAGACCGCGCGCGAGATCTACCTGCGCCCGTTCGAGCTCACCATCAAGGAGTCCTCGGCCGAGATGAAGTACATTGCCGACGACCAGGGCACCGTCGAGACCGTCGAGATGCCGGGCTGCACGGCCATGATGAGCTCCTTCAACTACGTGGGCACCACGTGGGCCGGCGGCTCTCATGCCCTGTGCACCGAGGTCCCGCGCGGCGAGTGGGGCTTCACCGGCTGCATCATCACGGACTTCAACCTCTATGGCTACATGGACAAGAACTGGGGCCTCGACGGCGGCACCGACCTGCACCTCACCTACGCCGCGATGACGCCCGCGTTCCAGGGCACCGGCGAGGCCTCCGTCGTGGCGCGCCTGCGCGAGGCGTCCCACCGCGTGCTCTACACCGTGGTGAACTCCAACGCCATGCAGGGCATGGCCCCCGGCTCCACCATCACCACCTCGCCCTCGCCGTGGCAGTACGGCGTCTGGGGCGGCTCCGCGGTGCTGCTCGCCGGTGCGGCTGCGCTCGGCGTGCGCTGCTACCTCGGCGCCAAGCGCAACAAGGAGATCGAGGCCGAAGAGGCTGCCGAGAAGAAGTAGTTCCCGGCTGACCGGCTGAGCCCTTCCCTCCCCGACGGGGCCGACCTTTCTCCTTGGTCGGCCCCGTCATCTTGTGTTGGGCGGGGGGCAGTGGGCGGATAGGCAGGCTGTCGTCACGCCCCCGCAGAGAGGCCGTGCGGGCGGTTCGCGACACGTTGCCGCGCGAAAACGTCGCCACGCCTCCGCGCAGGTCTTCTGCGGGCGGTTTCCGTCACTTCGCCCTCGTGGAACGTCGCCACGCCCCCGCACAGGACCTCTGCGGAGGCGTGGCGACGTTTCTCCGAGAAGAAACGTCGCGAACCGCCCGCTTACCGGCTCTGCGGGGCCTTTGCGACATTCGGCAGGGTGGGGCGGTGCTGTCCGAGATGCCCTTCCTTCTCGCCATGTCGGCCGGCGTCCCGGAGGCGGGGGGCGATTGTCGGTGATTTTTGGAGGACGAGCGAAGTAGCGGGCGTTTTCCGGTCACGGAAGGGCAGGTAGATGAACCGGCCAACCGGCCAATAGACGCGCTACCCCCCCGAAAATCACCGACAATCGGCGGATTCCGCTAGCTCGCTACCCCGCGAGGCCCGCAATCACCGAGCTCAGCGCGATCACCACGCCCACGATGGACTCGCCGCCGAGCACGCCGGAGGCCACGACCACGCCCTTCTCCTCGGAGTCCTCCACGCCGCGCGCCGCGCAGATGCGCTCGTAGACCCAGCGCACGCCTGCGCCGAGCGCCGCAGTGAGCGACATGTAGAACGGCAGGTAGACGCCCAGGCCAAACATCATCGCGGGCAGCCCGGCCCAGTAGAGCGCGATGCCGCCCAGAAGGCCAATCACAAAGCCCGGAACACTCGGGATGCCAGAGACCATCGTGGCCACCACGCTTGCCTGCGCGGAGACGAACATCTGCCCGGATCCAAAGGCGCCCGGCCCGTACGCGGAGAAGAGCGTGACCAGCACGGCCACGGCAACCACGGTGCCCAGAAGGGCTCCGATGGCCTGGCCCACCCACATGGCGCGCGGGCTCGTGCCGATGATGGCGCCGGTCTTGAAGTCGCTCATGACGTCGCCGGCAAGACCGCACGCCACGGCCACCACGCCGGCCACGTAGAAGAGCTGTACCTGGCTCGCGCTGGAGAACGCCGCCACGGCAAGAAGCACGATGAGGCCGAAGATCTCCATCGGGTCGATGCCCGTCTCGCCCACGGACTGCGCGCTCATGATCGTGGTCACAAAGGCCAGAAGCACCACGACCACCGCCACGACCGGCCCCAGTCCAAGGCCGATGCACACGAGCAGCGCCGCGGCGGCCACCATGAGGGCGAGCGTCCCGCGCTCGAGGCGGCTCCAGCTGGAGGCCGCGGACGCACCCGTGCCCTCGTCCTTCTCGCCCGCCGCACGGCGCCCGCGCAGCACGCGCGCCGCGTGGGGCAGGATGTCCTTGAGCACCACGCCCACGCCGGAGCCCATCATGAGGCCCATGCCCAGGCTGGAGACGATGCCCTGGGCCGTGGCCACGTCCCAGAGGCCCGCGGCGCTCCCGCCCGTGATGATGCCGAAGTTGCCCACGAGCGCGCCCAGGAACCAGAACGCCACGGCAAAGCCGCCCACGAGAAAGCCCACGGAGAGCATCTGCGGGGAGTTGTAGATCGCAAAGCTCACGCCGGGGATGGGGAGCTGCGCCACGAGCGTGGGCATCCAGCCCAGGGCGTCGCGGGCCACGCACCACAGGCCCGCCAGGCCCATGGAGCCAAAGAGCCGCTTGCCCGTGACGCCTCCCGTCTTGGTGGCCATGAGGGTCTCGGCCGCCGCGGTGCCGATGGGGTACTCGAGGTCGGACTCGTCGACGAAGCGCCGGCGAATCGCCGCGGTGCACACGAGGCCGAGCAGCGTGCCGGAGAGCGCCACGACGAGCATCTCGACCCAGCTGACCTCGTCGGCGAGGCCGAGCATCCAGATGCCGGGGATGGTGAAGGCGAGGCCTCCGGCCACCATGGAGCCAGCCGACATCACGATCTGCGTGACGTTGGCCTCGTTGAGGCTGCGGCGCCCGAAGGCCCGCAGCAGAAACAGCGCGACGATGGAGGTGAAGATGGTCGGCCACGGCAGCGCGCCCATCTTGAGGGCGGTGTAGACCGAGGACGCCGTGATGATGACGCAGCCGATGCACCCGATGGCAATGCCGACGGGGCTCAGCTGCCCGCGCCACGAGGCGCGAGAGCCGCTCTTGCTCATATGTGCTCCTTCGAATATCCGCTCCCCCTCATGGGGAGTCGGGTTTCTGGGACCGTCTGATTATGGCAGAAGCGGGGAGCGGGGGCGTCTAGGCTATGAAGTAAAATCTGGGGTGGCTGACGGCTTCACTTGGAGGACGCATGGCGCGTGGCGAGAAGAGCGCGGACGAGAAGAACCTGCTGGCGGTGGACGTGGGCAATACCCGCACGAGACTCGGGCTCTTCTCGGGCGACGAGCTCGTGGGGACGTGGGAGCTCACCACGCACGAGCGGCTCACGGCGGACGAGGCGCGCATGCAGCTTGCCCAGGTGCTCGCGCTGATGGGGAAGCGGCTCCCCGATGACGCCATCCTCGCCTGCGTGGTGCCCATGCTGACAGATGTCTGGCGTCGCGCGCTCGTCGCCAGCTGCTCCGGCCGCGCATACGTGGTGGGGCCGGGCCTCAAGACGGGCCTCAGGATGCGCTACGACGACCCCTCCGAGGTGGGCGCCGACCGCGTGGCGGACGTCGTGGCGGCGCGGGCGGACTACGGCGCCCCCGTGGTGGTCGTTGACCTGGGCACCACGACGAACTTCGAGGTTGTGGATGCGGAGGGCGCCTTTGCGGGCGGCATCATCGCCCCGGGGCTGGCCCTGGGCGCCCGCTCGCTCTCTGAGGCCGCCGCGCGGCTCCCCATGATCGAGCTGCGCGCGCCGGCGTCCGTCATCGGGCGCAACACGCGCTCAGCCATGCAGTCCGGCGTGGTCCTGGGAGAGGTGGCGCGCATCGAAGGCCTGCTCGACGCCGTGATGGGGGAGCTTGGGGCGGACGCCCCCGTCATCATGACCGGTGACGGCGCGGAGGCGATGGCCGCGCTCCTCCGGCACGAGGTCACCGTCGACGACGCGCTCACGCTTCGCGGGCTCTGGCATCTCTGGCGCGCAAACCGGCGCGGCTGATCGAGGCCGCAGCCATGCGTGACGCCGGTTTTCCGGAATTCCGGTTTGCGCATGGTGAGAAGGACGCGTAGCCTCGTTTTTCTCGCCCCGATGCGTGGAAATCCCAGGCTGCGCGTCCGATGGTTGCACGTTTTTCACGCGTAAGCTGGGATGTCAGGAATCTGGGGTTACGCGTTGCGGGGGCGAGGTCAGGACGTCTTGTCGTGAGGGGGGCCGGACATGCCGGGCAAGGTGACGCTCAAGGACATCGCGCGCGAGGTGGGACTCTCCACCACCGCGGTCTCGCTCGTGCTCAATGACCGGCCGTGCAAGATCTCCGAGGAGAGTCGCCGGCGCATCAAGGAGGTGGCGCGCCGCAAGCGCTACATTCCCAACCAGATCGCACGAAGCCTCGTGACGCGGCACTCCCAGACCGTGGGACTCGTGGTGCCCAACATCGAGAGCCGGTTCTTCTCGTCCCTTGCCCGTCGTCTTGAGCTGGGCTGCCGCGAGCGCGGGTACGTGCTGCTGATCACCAACTCGGACGAGTCGGCCGAGAACGACGCGGAGCTCGTGCAGCTGCTCGCCAACCGAGGCGTGGACGGGCTCTTTGTGGTGGCGTCAACGGATGAGGAGGGGCGCGCTGGCCTTGCGGCGACGCTCGACGCGCTGCCGATGCCCTGCGTGACGGTTGACCGCCTGGTGAGCGGCTGCTCCTGCGACCGCGTTGCCTTCAACAACGAGGCGGGCGGCTACCTGGCGTGCCGGTACCTGCTGGACGCGGGGCACCGGCGGATCGCGTGCCTTGCCAACTTGGCCTCGAACACCGGGCGCGAGCGCGTGGCGGGCTACGAGCGCGCGCTGCGCGAGTGCGGCATAGGGCCCGATCCCGCCCTCGTGCTGGAGAGCGCCTACTACATCCCCGCGGCCTACGATGCCGCCGCGCGTCTTGCGTCCCTGGACGCGACCGCCATCTTTGCCACGAGCGACAACATCGCGCTCGGCCTGCTGAAGCGCCTCTATGAGCGGGGGCTGCGCGTGCCGCGGGACTACTCGGTGGTGAGTTACGACAACTCGGCGGCCGACGTGCTCTTTGAGCCCGCGCTCACCTCCATCGAGCAGAACGTCGACGAGCTTTCCGCGGCGGCGCTCGACCTTCTGTTCCGGCGCATCGACGAGGCGGAGGCGGGGGAGCTGGGTGAGCCCGTGGCCCGGGTCCTCATGCCGCGCCTGGTAGTCAAGGACAGCGTCCGGGCGATTTGAGGCACGGCCAGAGCGGCACTGTGAAGAGATAAGGATAAATCGATTTACCTAACCAATCTCACGAAGATAAAACGTTTTACCCAATATACTGAAGCCGTTTGATGGGGCGCCCGACTGGGAGGGCGCACGAGAAAAGGAGCAAGCATGGCACAGCCCGTCATCGGAACCCCGTGGCAGAAGCTCAACGGACCGGTGCCCGAGGAGGAGCTCGAGGGCGTCGACCGCTACTGGCGAGCCTCGAACTATCTCTCCGTCGGCCAGATCTACCTGCGCAGCAACCCGCTGATGCGCGAGGGCTTCAGCCGCGAGGACGTCAAGCACCGCCTCGTTGGCCACTGGGGCACCACGCCGGGCATCAACTTCCTCTTTGGCCATGTGAACCGCCTCATCGCCGACCACCAGCAGAACGCGATCTTCCTCATGGGCCCCGGCCACGGCGGGCCCGCCGGCACTGCGCAGTCCCTGCTCGACGGCACCTATCGCGAGGTCCGTCCCGACATCACCGATGACGAGGCCGGCCTCCAGAAGTTCTTCCGCCAGTTCTCCTACCCCGGCGGCATCCCCAGCCACTATGCCCCCGAGACCCCCGGCTCCATCCACGAGGGCGGCGAGCTCGGCTACACGCTCTCCCACGCCTACGGCGCCGTCCTCGACAACCCGAGCCTGCTCGCGGTGGCCGTCGTGGGCGACGGCGAGGCCGAGACCGGCCCGCTTGTCACCTCCTGGCAGACCAACAAGTTCATGGACCCGCTCACGGACGGCATCGTGCTCCCGATCCTGCACCTCAACGGCTACAAGATCGCCAACCCCACGATCCTCGCCCGCATCTCCGACGCCGAGCGCGACGAGTTCTTCCGCGGCATGGGCTACCACCCGTACAACTTCGTCGCCGGCTTTGACGACGAGGACGTCTCCTCCATCCACCGTCGCTTTGCGGCGCTGCTCGAGGCCGTCTTCGACGAGATCTGCGACATCAAGGCCCGCGTGGCGGCCGGCGAGGCCTCCCGCCCGTTCTACCCGATGATCGTCTTCCGCACCCCCAAGGGCTGGACCTGCCCCAAGGAGATCGACGGCAAGAAGACCGAGGGCTCCTGGCGCGCCCACCAGGTGCCGCTGGCGTCCGCTCGTGACACCGAGGCCCACTTCCAGGTCCTCAAGGGCTGGATGGAGTCCTATCGCCCCGAGGAGCTCTTCGATGAGAAGGGCGCCATCCGCCCCGAGGTCACCGCGTTCATGCCCAAGGGCGAGCTGCGCCTGGGCGCCAACCCCAACGCCAACGGCGGCAAGCTCCGCACGCCCCTTACGCTCCCCGACACCCGCACCTACGAGGTGCCGGTGGCCGAGAAGGGCCATGGCTTCGGCGCCGTGGAGGCCACGCGCGTCCTCGGCGAGTACACGGCCGAGCTCATCAACAGCAACCGCGACGCCTTCCGCATCTTCGGCCCGGACGAGACGGCCTCCAACCGTCTGCAGCCGTCCTACCAGGTGACCGACAAGCAGTGGTTCGGCGGCGGCGTGTACGACGACCCCGCCAACGACGAGCACCTCTCGCCCGTGGGCAACGTCATCGAGCAGCTCTCCGAGCACCAGTGTGAGGGTCTGCTCGAGGGCTACATCCTCACCGGCCGCAACGGCCTCTGGAGCTCCTACGAGTCCTTCGTGCACATCGTCGACTCCATGGTCAACCAGCACTGCAAGTGGCTCGAGGCCACCGTCCGCCACATCGACTGGCGCGCCCCGATCTCCGGCCTCAACATGCTGCTCTCCAGCCACGTCTGGCGTCAGGACCACAACGGCTTCTCTCACCAGGACCCCGGCTTCGTGGACGTTCTTCTCAACAAGAACTTCAACAACGACCACGTGGTGAACATCTACTACCCGGCCGACGCCAACCTGCTGCTGGCTGTGGCCGAGCGTGCCTACCAGTCCACCAACTGCGTGAACGCGATCTTTGCCGGCAAGCAGCCCGCCCCGACGTGGCTGACCCTCGACGAGGCCCGCGAGGAGCTCGCCGCCGGCGCCGCCGAGTGGAAGTGGGCGTCCAACACCGCCGAGGGCGAGGAGCCCGACGTTGTTCTCGCCTGCTGCGGCGACGTTCCCACCGGCGAGGCCATGGCCGCGCTCGACCTGCTCGACAAGCTCGGCGTCAAGGTCCGCCTGGTCAACGTGGTCGACCTTCTCAGCATCCAGAACGCCTCCGAGAACGACCGCGCCATGTCCGACGAGAAGTTCGTCGAGCTCTTCACGGCCGACAAGCCCGTCCTCTTTGCGTTCCACGCGTATCCCGGCACGATCCGCCGCCTCATCTGGGACCGCCCGAACCACGACAGCTTCAACGTCCACGGCTACCAGGAGCAGGGCTCCACGACCACGCCGTACGACATGGTCCGCGTGAACGACATGGACCGCTGGGCCCTGACCGCGGATGCCCTCCGCATGGTCGACGCCGAGAAGTGGGCGGCGCAGATCGACGAGTGGGAGAAGTTCCGCGTGGAGGCCTTCCAGTTCGCCGTCGACAACGGCTACGACCACCCGGCCTTCACCGACTGGAAGTGGCGTGACGCCTCCGACGCTGGCGAGGACATCTCCGCCACGCAGATGACCGCGGGCGACAACGAGTAAGGAGCGCTCGCCTCATGCGCGCCTGAGGGGCCGCCCGTCCTTCTCCCCAGCTCGCTGCGCTGCGCGCAGGAGCGCTGGGCGAGAAGGACGGGCGGCCCGCGTCGTATGCCGCGAAGGTCGCCAGCCGCCGGGGGCTAGGGGAGCAGTGAGGCCTCGGAGCCGCCGCACATGGTGCCGTGGGCCATGTTGAGGGCGTCGATGAGCGGCAGGAGCCCGTCGAGGTAGGCGCTCATGTCGGTCATGACCACCATCACGTACGGCCCGCAGTCCGAGAAGACGACGCCGGCGTCATTGGTGGACGTGAGGTCGTTCTCGTCGGCGGGGTACCACCCCGGCTTGCTCCACACCTCGAAGCCGGCGCTTCCGCGCAGGAGGCTGCCCATCGGCGTGTAGTTGGTCTGCGCGAGATATCCGGCGAGCTCGGAGCCGCCCGCCTCGCCGGAGGTGCCAAAGCGGTAGATCTCCTGCCACACGGAGCAGAGCTCGCTTGCGGAGATCTCGGGATAGTAATAGTAGTAGCCGTCCCCGCTCGCGCCCTTGGCTCCGTGGGCGGCCAGCCAGTCGCCGAACGCGCGCAGCCCGAAGGCGTCGAGCAGCGCATGATAGGCGTCGTTCGACGAGTTGACGAGGCAGTCGCGCATCGTGGCGCCCATGCCGGCCGACCCGCCGTTGTTCTCGCAGACCATCGCGCAGTACGCGGCCTTGATGCTGCTCGCAGGGTAGAGGCGCTCGTCCGAGTTGCACCAGATGCCGTTGCCGGTGTTGAGGTCGAGCATGGCCACGGAGACCGTCAGCCCCTGGTTGCGCAGGTTGAAGACCTCGGCCTCGACGCGCTGGTAGGCCTCCGTGGCAAGAAAGCCGTCGGGCGCGGTGACGGTGATGCCGGACTCCGTCGTCGTGGTGCTGACGGGCGCGCTGAGGTCAAGCGAGTGCGTGGGCTCGGGCTCCGGCTCTGGTTCCGGCTCGGGCTCTGGTTCCGGCTCTGGCTCGGGCTCGGGTTCCGGCTCGGGCGCCGTCTCGTCGAGCACGACCTCGGCGACGGGTGCCTCCTCGGAGGCCTCGTTGGTCACCGCCTCGTTCTTCTCGCCTCCCGCGCATCCGGCGAGAAGAACGAGCGCGAGCAGCGCCGCCGCGCCCCCTCGAGCAATCGAGCCCGTCATGTCCGCCCCCTCGGTCGTAGCCCCACGTGGGTTCCATTATCGCAGGGGCGTCCGGAAGCCGTGCCCTCATCGCCGATTATCGTGCAGAATCTGGCACAGGTTTTTATATCAGCAGGCCAGTTTTTCGCGCGGGCACGATGCTGTGCGAGAAGCGGCGGTGCATCTGGGTCAAAAGCGACGGTCCTTATTGGACGTGACGCGCCTAAAACGTCACGTCTTCGTAGGCGAGTCCGAGGTCTTTCTCAGCGTGTTCGAGAAGGGCGGCGGGCGAGAGGGCCGGGATGTCCGACCGGGTGAAGTCAACCTCGTTTCTCGTGACGATGTAGTCCGCTCGCACCTTGCGTGCTGCCTGCCACACGACGCAGTCTTCGAAATCTTCCCAGCCTTCCGCCAGCGCGGCGTGGATATCCCTCTCGTCTATTGAGCAGATCTTTAGTTCGGGGAGCGCCCGCACAATCATCCTCTGCATCTCCGCGGCACCATGGGCCCTTGAGCCGACATGGAAGAGGTCCGTGTACGACTTTGCCGAGGTCCAAAGCTCGGCGTCGCGGAAGTACCTCATCACGAACAGGCGCCTGGCGTCATGAACGAACGGCTCTCTGCCCAAGAAGAAGTCCATGAGGACGCAGGTGTCAAGCAAGAGCCTCATAGTCCTCCTTGCGCCACCTGGCCATGGCCTCCTTGTACGAGCGGTCCCCCAGCTCGTCCCAAAACGAGGTCGGGGCGGGCGAGGACGTGGCGCAGAAGAACTCCGTCAGCTCAGCGCGCTGCTCGTTGTTGAGCGACCGCCTTGCAGGGGCGGGGGCGCTCCTGGCCGCGCGCGGAAGCTCTCCGGTAGCAAGGAGATACTCAAAGGCGGCATTGATGAGCTTGGTGGTGCTCGACCCCATCTGGGCGAGCATCTGGGCGGCCTGGCTCTTGATCTCAATGGGGACCCGAGCCGTGACGATGGAATCCACGGTTCCTCCTCCCTATAAGGTTCTGCCATTGTAATCGCGTATTACAAATTGGGCAAGCTGAGGAGCGGTCGTGATGCGAAAGTGCGGCGAGAAGGACCGGCGAGCGCGGCCCCGTCCACCCCGTCCGCCGTGGAGATGCTGTGGCACGCCCGGCGGCGACAACTTACTGCACAGGTTGTGCAATACTACGCACGCTGTGAAATAACGGCGATGCGGCCTGCTTGGAACCGTGTCGCGCCACCCACGTCGAAGGGACCGCATGCAGGAGTGCGTCCTCAGCACCGACCGCAGGAGCGTCCGCACGCGGCGAGCCCTGCGCCAGGCGCTCGCCAAGGAGATCTCCGCCACGGGCGACCTCTCCCGCGTCACGGTCACGGCGGTGACCGAGCGCGCCGGCGTCACGCGCCGCACGTTCTACTCCCACTTCCGTGACATCCCCGACCTCGTCAACCAGATCGAGGACGAGACGCTCGCGGAGTTCCGCGCGCCGCTCGCGCGCATCGCCGCCTGCCACCTCAACGACCTGCGCGCGGCCCTCGACCGCGGCGAGCCCGCGCCCGGCGCGAAGGAGCTGCTCGCGTGCGTGCGCGAGCGCGGCGACTATCTGCGCCCGCTCCTCGGCAACGGGGGTGACCCGGCCTTCGCCGAGCGCATCAAGGCGCTCGTGTACGAGGTGGTCGGCGAGCGCGCCCGCGACGGGCTCGACCTGCGCGCGCTCGGCCCCCTCTTTGACTACTACCTCACGTTTGCCATCTCCGCGGAGGTCGGCGTGCTGCTGCGCTGGCTCGAGGGCGGCATGCGCGAGAGCGTTCCCACGATGGCGCGCCTCATGACCGCCCTGATGTTCGTTCGCCCCGGCGACCTCTACGACAACCCCATCGACCTCGACATTCCGAGCTTTGCCCTGGCCGTCATGTGCTCCAAGGAGGACAACTAATGAGTAAGACCGCCTCTTCCATCCAGGCCGAGAAGGCCGCCCGCCGCCCGCTCGCCCTCAAGCAGGACGGCGCCGAGCTCTCGCCGGCCACGCCCGCCGACTTCTCCCACGCGCACCTGCGTCTGGGCATCGACGTGGGCTCCACCACGGTGAAGCTCGCCGTCATCGACGACAACGACAACCTCGTCTACGCCAACTACGAGCGCCACCACACGGACATCCGCGCCACGGCAAAGGAGCTCTTCGCCCGCGCCCGCAAGGTGATCGGCACGGCGCCGATGCGCGTCTCCATCACCGGCTCCGGCGGCATGCTGCTCGCCAGCTGGCTCGACCTCGAGTTCGTGCAGGAGGTCATCGCATCCAAGCGCGCCGTGGAGACGCTCATCCCGCAGACGGACTGCGCCATCGAGCTCGGCGGCGAGGACGCCAAGATCATCTACTTCGACAACGGCATCGAGCAGCGCATGAACGGCACCTGCGCCGGCGGCACGGGCGCCTTCATCGACCAGATGGCGAGCCTGCTGCACACCGACGCGGCGGGCCTCAACGAGCTCGCCAAGGACGCCACGCAGATTCACCCCATCGCCTCCCGCTGCGGCGTCTTCGCCAAGTCCGACGTCCAGCCGCTGCTCAACGAGGGCGCCAAGCCCGCCGACATCGCGGCCTCCATCTTCCAGGCCGTGGCCAACCAGACGGTCTCGGGCCTGGCGTGCGGCCACCCCATCCGCGGTCACGTGGCGTTTCTCGGCGGCCCGCTCCAGTACCTCTCTGAGCTCCGCAAGCGCTTCTACCTCACGCTCAACCTCGACGACGAGCACATCATCGTGCCCGAGAACGCCCACCTCTTCGTGGCCACGGGCGCGGCGCTCGCCGGGGAGTCCGAGAAGTACGTGACCTTCGACGAGGTCATCCAGCTGCTCGAGAACCTCAAGGACACCCAGGGCTCCGAGGTCGCGCGCCTCGAGCCGCTCTTCGAGAGCGAGAAGGACTACGAGGAGTTCAAGGAGCGCCACGACAAGCAGGTGGTCCCCAAGGGCGACCTTGCCACCTACCAGGGCCGCGTGTTCATCGGCATCGACGCCGGCTCCACCACGATGAAGTGCGCCGTGGTGGGCGAGGGCGGCGAGCTCCTCTACACCTGGTACGGCAACAACAACGGCGACGTCCTCGGCACCGCCCGTCGCATCATGGACGGCATCTACGACCTGCTGCCTGAGGGCTGCACGATCGGCCACGTGACCACCACCGGCTACGGCGAGCAGATCCTCATCGAGGCCCTGCGCGCCGACTCCGGCGAGATCGAGACCGTCGCCCACCTGCGCGGCGCCAAGGCCTTTGTCCCGGACGTCCAGTTCATCCTGGACATCGGCGGTCAGGACATGAAGTGCCTGCAGGTCAAGGACGGCGTCATCGAGCACATCATGCTCAACGAGGCGTGCTCCTCGGGCTGCGGCTCCTTCATCGAGAGCTTCGCCGTCTCCATGAACATGACCGTGCAGGAGTTCGCGCAGGCCGCCGTGGGTGCCAAGAGCCCGGTGGACCTCGGCAGCCGATGCACCGTCTTCATGAACTCCCGCGTCAAGCAGGCGCAGAAGGAGGGCGCGACCATCGGCGACGTGGCGGCGGGCCTCTCCTACTCCGTCATCAAGAACGCCCTCTTCAAGGTCATCAAGCTGCGCGACTTCGATGAGATCGGCCAGTGGTGCGTGGTCCAGGGAGGCACCTTCATGTCCGACGCCACCCTGCGCGCCTTCGAGCTCCTGACCGGGCGCGACGTCATCCGCCCGGACATCGCGGGCTGCATGGGCGCCTACGGCGCCGCCCTTCTCGCCCGCGACCGAGCCGGCGCCATGGGCACCTCCACGATCCTCTCGCGCGAGGACATCGACAACCTCAAGGTCAAGCACACCAACGTGCACTGCGGCCGCTGCTCCAACAACTGCCTGCTCACGATCAACGACTTCGGCGGCGGGCGCCGCTTCATCACGGGCAACCGCTGCGAGAAGGGCGCCGGCGGCTCCAAGGCCAAGAAGAACGAGGCCCCCAACCTCTTTGACTTCAAGAACAAGCTGCTCTTCGACCGTCCCGTGCTGGACCCCGAGGAGGCCCCGCGCGGCACGGTGGGCATCCCGCGCGCGCTCAACATGTACGAGAACTACCCGTTCTGGCACGCGTTCTTCACCAAGCTGGGCTTCTCGGTGGTGCTCTCCGACCAGACCTCGGCCAAGACCTACGACGCGGGCATCGAGTCCATGCCGTCCGAGAGCGTGTGCTACCCGGCCAAGCTCTCCCACGGCCACATCATGAACCTCATCCAGAAGGACCCCGACTTCATCTGGATGCCGTGCATCCGCTGGGAGCGCCAGGAGGACGATGGCGCCACCAACCACTACAACTGCCCGATCGTCATGAGCTACCCGCAGGCGCTGGGTCTCAACGTCGACGAGCTCGGCCAGGGCTCCAAGATCGAGTACCTCTCGCCGTTCATCCCGTACGACAAGAAGAAGGAGCTCAAGCGCCGTCTCTACGAGCTGGTCTCCGAGCAGCGCGAGAAGGACGCGGCGGAGGGCCGCGGCCGCGTGCGCGGCGAGCACATCACGCGCGCAGAGATCGACGAGGCCGTGAACTACGCCTGGGAGGCGGACCTCGAGTTCAAGGACGCCATGCACCGCGCCGGCGACGAGGCCCTTCGCTGGATCGAGGAGCACGACGCGCACGGCATCGTGCTTGCCGGCCGCCCCTACCACAACGACCCGGAGATCAACCACGCCATCCCCGAGCTCGTGCACTCCTTCGGCTTTGCCGTGCTCACCGAGGACTCCGTCGCGCACAAGATGACGCCCGAGCGCCCCATCCGCGTGATCGACCAGTGGATGTTCCACAGCCGCCTCTACCGCGCGGCGCGCTTCGTCGCCTCCCGCAACGACCTCGACCTCATCCAGCTCTTCTCGTTTGGCTGCGGCCTTGACGCCCTCACCACCGACCAGGTCCAGGAGATCCTCGAGGCCTCCGGCAAGATCTACACCGTCCTCAAGATCGACCAGGTGTCCAACCTCGGCGCCGCGCGCATCCGCATCCGCTCCCTCATGGCCGCCCTCACCGAGCAGCGCGAGGAGCTGCGCCGCGCCGCCAGCCAGGGCAGGGTCCGCGAGGTGGAGCCCGTGGGCGTCCGCCGCGCCGACGGCTCGCTCGAGCGCGCGCGCAAGACGCAGGAGGGCCGCGTGCCGGTCTACCGCGAGGCCGCCAGCGCCGCGTTCGAGAAGGTCCGCTACACCGAGGACATGCAGAAGAAGGGCTACACCATCCTCGTTCCGCAGATGGCGCCGATTCACTTTGACCTTATCGAGGCGCTCTTCAAGAGCTCGGGCTACAACGTGGTGCTGCTTCCCTCCGTTGACCAGGGCGCCGTCGAGGCGGGCCTCAAGTACGTCAACAACGACATCTGCTACCCCTCGATCCTGGTCACGGGCCAGATCATGGAGGCGGTGCTCTCCGGCAAGTACGACCTCTCGCGCCTGGCCGTGATCATCACGCAGACGGGCGGCGGCTGCCGTGCCACCAACTACATCGCCCTCATCCGCAAGGCCCTCAAGGACTCCGGCCACCCGGAGATCCCGGTGATCAGCCTCACCGCCGCCTCTGGCCTGGACGAGAAGAACCCTGGCTTTGACGTCCTCAAGAAGCCGGGTCTGCTCATGAAGGCCGTGAACGCCCTGCTCTACGGCGACCTCATCATGCAGCTGCTCTACCGCGTGCGCCCCTACGAGGCCGAGCCCGGCGCGGCCGACGCGCTCTACGACCGCATGATGGCCGAGGCCAAGGGCGTCATCGTGGCGGGCGGCTCCAAGCGCTTCTACGACCTCTGCCAGCGCACCGTCGACGCCTTCGAGGCGCTGCCGCTCGTGAACGACCGCTCCAAGCCGCGCGTGGGCGTGGTCGGCGAGATCCTAGTCAAGTTCCACCCCACGGCCAACAACCAGGTGGTCAAGGTCATCGAGCAGGAGGGCTGCGAGGCCAACGTGCCCGGCCTCGTTGACTTCTTCCTCTTTGGCATGACCAACGCCATCAACACCAACGCCGAGCTCGGCACCAAGGCCACGAGCCGCATGTCGCACATGGCGGGCATCAAGCTCATCGAGGGCCTGCGCGAGCCCATCAACAAGATGCTCAGGAAGACCACGCGCTTCCAGGAGTACCCGGACATCTTCGAGCTCGCGGCCAAGGCCGAGCAGGTGCTCTCCCTCTGCAACACGATGGGCGAGGGCTGGCTGCTCACGGCCGAGATGTGCGACCTCATCGAGACCGGCACGCCCAACATCGTGTGCTGCTCGCCGTTCGCGTGCCTGCCCAACCACGTGGTGGGCAAGTCCGTCATCAAGCGCCTGCGCCAGATGCACCCCGAGAGCAACATCGTGGCAGTTGACTACGACCCCGGCGCCTCCGAGGTCAACCAGCTCAACCGCATCAAGCTCATGATCTCCGTGGCCAAGGAGAACTTCCGCAACAACCGCGGCGGCGGCTTCAGGCTTGAGAACCCTGCCGACCCCACGCTTGGCGAGGACTACGGGATTCCGCTCTCCGCCGAGCAGCGTGCCCGCCTGGCAGACATCAAGGCCCGCGCCAGCGTCGACTAGCGGTGTGACAGGGGGGTGGGGTGGTCGTTGCCGCCTCGTCCCCCTGTCGCGCCTCTGCGTAACGTCACGGCGGGGCGGTGACAACCCCTCCGTCCCCGTGTCACAATGGGTGTACACGAGGGAGGGGAGATGCGATGGCAGTCCGGCTGGTGTTCATGGATCTTGACGACACGTTCGTCTCGCCGGACAAGACCATCACGGCGGACAACCTGCGAGCCCTCGACCTCGCTCACGAGCGGGGCGTGGGCGTCGTGCCCTGCACGGGAAGAAGCGCCGCCGGAATCCCGGACGAGCTCGCCTCCCACCCGAGCGTGCGCTACGCCGTCTGTGCGGGCGGCGCCGTCATCTACGACCTGCGGGCCAATGAGGTTCTGCGCGAGCTTGCCATCGACAAGGACCTGATGCTCGACCTCTATGGCGCCGTGCGTGACCTGCCCGTCACCTTTGACGTGCTCGCGGACGGCGTCGTGCGCACCCCGCGCGATCGCTGGCCACTGCTCGACCGCATCGCCGTCAGCGAGCCAACCCGCCAGCAGGTGAAGTCCGTGCGCGTCCCCTACGACGGGACGGTCGAGGAGCTCGTCTCAGGCGCCGGGAGCGTCGGGCGCGTCAACATCTTCTACCTCACCGAGAAGGACCGCAAGGCCGTGTGGGACGCCGTCGACGCGCGGCCGGCGCTCTGCCGCTCGTCGTCGCTGCCCTGCAACGTCGAGGTCACGCGCGCGGACGCCACCAAGGGGACGGCCCTTCTCTGGCTCTGCGAGCGCCTGGGCGTCTCGCCCGAGGACACGGTGGCCTTCGGCGACTCCACCAACGACGTCCCCATGCTCCTCGTGGCCGGGGACGGCGTGGCCATGGCAAACGCCTGCCCGGAGTGCCTCGCCGCAGCCGACCACGTGACGGCGTCCTGCTCCGAGTCCGGCGTGGCGCGCTACCTGGAAAATCTGTTTTTAGCCTAGCCCACGCATAAAAGGGGACGGGTTATTTCGCTCAGAGATTTTGGGACAGGCCTGGAGCGCCAGGCCTGTCCCAAAATCTCTGAGCGAAATAACCCGTCCCCTTTAGCAGGCCAGAATCTAGATTTCGCGTTTATTCCTATGGACTGAGGGTCTTTTATGCGCGGAGGACGAACGTGCGGCAAGTCTGGTGTGGCATGTTGCTTGGAACCAATGCTGTGGGGTGAACAGCTCCAGTTCCTAGAGCATCACCCAAGGCAGGCGCGACTCGGGCACTATGATGCCGAGAAGAACGATGAGCGTGACGGCGATGATCGCGCCGAGCACGAACTGCATGATGACGTTGCCGGTGTTGCGGCCCGCCTTGCGCTTGATGACGAAGGCGGTCTGGGAGCCGTCGGCCGCCTCGAGCGCGTCGCGGAACGCCTTGGCGCGCTGCGCGCGCGGGCCGCGGCGCTGCCAGACAAGGGCGAGCAGCCCCACGATCAGGACGGCCTCGGTGACGCGGATGGCGATCTGCAGCGCGCTGGGGTCGGTGTGGGAGAGGGCGATGAGGACGAGGGCGCAGGCGGCGGTCACGACGGAGACGACGCCCATGACGGCCGTCTCGTAGGTCTCGGTCCCCTCGATGACCTTGACCATGAGCTCCTCGTCCTTCTCGATGAGGCGCGGAATCTTGACCTTGAGGGCCATGGCGAGCGAGAGCAGCTGCTCCTGACCGGGGAACTCCTGGCCGCTCTCCCAGGCGGCGACGGTCTCCTGGCTCACGCCAGCCTTCTCCGCCAGCTTGGCCTGCGACCAGCCGCGCCCCTCGCGCAGCTTGGTGACCGTGGACCCAAACTCCATGCCAGCTCCTGTCGTAGGGGGCCTGTGTTGGGCACATTCTTGCGCATAAGTATGGAGAAAACGTGAAGAATGGAATCAGATTTTCAGATAATATTCAGAAAAATAAGAAGAATATGCATACAGAAATGAGACTCAAGAAGTGATACTTAGGAACAAATCTGCAGAACCGTTTCAGGTTGAGCTTAACACAGGACTACAAATCGAGTAATGAGACGCTGCTCAATGAGGTCGATTTATGAAAACCACAGATAGACGGCTCGTAGTATTGAAAGCTGCTCTTATTCCGATCTGGATTCCCCAGATGATTTCAATATGCAAAAATTGTGAATTGACGCCATATTTTGAAAACAGAATATGCAGACCTAGAATCTCACCAACGGAATCGAACAGAGGAGGCAGGTATGTGCGAGCTCGTTCTTCCCAAGGTGACCGTCATTCTCCGCGGCTATGAGACCAAGCAGGTCCTCACCGTCGTGGAGCAGCTCGTCGGCACCAAGGTCAACTCCATCGAGGTGGCCAGCAACTCCCCGCACGCGATGGAGTCGATCGCGGCGGCGCGCAAGGAGTTTGGCGCCGAGGTCCACGTCGGCGCCGGCACGGTGAAGAACGCCGAGCTCGCCCGTCAGGCCATCGCTGCCGGGGCCGAGTTCATGCTCTCGCCGATCATGTTCACCCGGGAGATCTTCGACCTCGCCAAGGAGGCCGGCGTTATCACCGTTCCTGCCGCCTTCAGCCCCACCGAGATCCAGAAGATGATCGACATGGGCGCCGACATCGTGAAGGTCTTCCCGGCCGGCCAGCTCGGCCCGGACTACCTCAAGGCCGTCCAGGCGCCGCTCGGCAAGCTGCCGCTCATGGTCGTCGGCGGCGTGAACGTCGCGAACGTCCAGTCCTACTTCGACAAGGGAGCCACCTACGCGGGCATCGGCTCCGGCATCTTCGACCCCGCCGACATCGAGGCGTGCGACGCCCCCAAGCTCGCCGCGTCGATCAAGAAGCTCGAGGAGAGCGTCGTCTGGTAACGGGTCGCGCGCGGCCCCCAAAACAGAGAAGGAGAAGAGCATGGCAGATCTGAGCTTTGACAGCTCCCTCGTCGTCCGCATCGACGAGGAGGGCCTCAGCTGCGAGGACGTGGAGCGCCGCCTGGCGGGCGTCCTCGAGGAGCAGGGCTACGTGAAGGACACCTACGCCCAGGCGATCGTCGACCGCGAGGCGAACTTCCCGACCGCGCTCGACATGGGCGGCCTCAACGTCGCCATCCCGCACTGCGACGTCGTGAACGTCAACAAGGCGGCCATGTGCATGGGCGTCCTGGCCAACCCCGTCGACTGGCACAAGATGGACGAGCCCGATGAGACCTGCAAGGTCTCCGTCGTGTGCATGCTGGCTCTCACCGAGGCCCACGCTCACCTCGAGATGCTCCAGAAGGTCATCGCCTTCGTCCAGGACCAGGAGCTCGTCGGCAAGGTCATCGCAGCGCAGGACGCCGACGAGGTCTTCTCGCTCGCCGGCTCGCTGCTCGTCTAGCAGCCCGTCCCACCATCAGGCAAGAGGCGCACCACAGGGGTGCGCTCAAGGCTCTCTGTGAGAGAAAGGAACAAAAAATGGCAAAGCGTGTTCTCGTGGCCTGCGGAAACGGCGTCGCCACCTCCACTGTCGTCGCCGCCAAGATCAAGGACTACTGCGCCGACCACGGCGTGGCGATCCAGGTCACCCAGTGCAAGATGCTCGAGCTCCACGACAAGGCCAACGACTACGACCTCGTGGTCACCTCCGGCAAGTTCAAGGACGCCGACGTCAAGACCCCGATCATCATGGCCATCGCCCTGCTCACCGGCATCAACGAGCAGGCCACGCTCGACAAGATCGTCGAGGCGCTCAAGGACTAGCTGACGCCCCGCGGACACGTCCGCTGGCGTGCGGGTCCCGTCGCCCCGCGCTCTTCTCGACCGTCCTCAATGTGAGAAAGGAAAGGCATGGACGCATTCCTCGAGACAGCAGCCTCTGTCTTCCAGGCGCTCGTAGACGCCGGCGCCTACGTCATGCTGCCGATCATCATCACGATCATCGGCCTCGTCTTCCGCATGAACATCGGCAAGGCGTTCAAGAGCGGCATCACCATCACCTGCGGCTTCGTGGGCATCAACCTGCTCGTGAACCTGCTCAAGTCCGCGGTCTCCCCGGCCGCGAGCGCGATGGTCGCCAACTTTGGCCTCAACCTCGACGTCACCGACGTGGGCTGGGGCGCCATCTCCTCGGTCACCTGGGCCTCGCCGATCGTGGCCTTCCTGGTCTTTGAGATCCTGGGCATCAACATCTTGATGCTCGTCCTCAAGCTCACCAAGACCATGGACGTCGACATCTGGAACTACCACCACATGATGATCGCCGGCATCCTCGTCTTCTTTGTGACGAACAACATCGTCTGGGCGCTCATCGCCACGGCCTTCACCGCCGTCATGACGCTCAAGTTCGCCGACTGGACGTCGCCTCTGATCGAGCACTTCTTCGGAATCCCCGACGTCACGCTCCCGACGATCTCCTACACGTCGTCGATCATCATCGCGGCGCCGCTCAACTGGGTCTTCGACCGCATCCCCGGCCTCAACAAGGTCAACCTGTCCATCCGCAACGTCCAGAAGTACCTGGGCATCTTCGGTGACCCCATGATGCTGGGCCTCATCCTGGGCTGCGCCATGGGCGCCCTGGCCCTGATGCCGATCGACCAGATCTTCCTCACGGGCGTCAACGTCGCGGCTGTCATGGTCCTCATGCCCAAGATGACCGCCATGTTCGTCGAGGGCCTTATGCCCATCTCCGACGGCGCCCAGAAGTTCACGACCAAGCACTTCGGCGGCCAGTCGCTCTCCATCGGCCTTGACGCCGCGGTCGTCGTGGGCAACCCCGAGGTCATCACCACGGCCCTCATCATGATCCCGATCACGATCTTCCTGGCCTTCGTCCTGCCGGGCAACCGCATGATGCCGCTGGCCGACCTCTCGGTCGTCACCTTCCGCGTGGCCCTCGTCGTGGCCCTGTGCCGCGGCAACGTGTTCCGCTCCATCATCATCTCCATCCCGGTGATGGCCGCGATCCTGTACGCCGGCACCTTCGCCGCGCCGTACCTCACGGGCCTTGCCACCTCCACCGGCCTCTCCTTCGACGGCCAGATCGCCTGCATGGCCGGTCCGTCGCTCACGCAGACCGCCATCGTCTTCTGGACCTGCATCTCCGAGAACGCGATCATCCTCGTTCCGGTTGCCGTCGCCATCTTCGTTGCCGTTTGGATCCTCGTGGAGAAGAAGATCGGCATGGAGAAGATCGAGGCCTACGCGGCCGAGTACGAGGAGATGGAGTAGTCGTCCATCTCAGCTGAGGTGGTGGGTGCCGCCGACGGGGCGGCGCCCACCTCATACCCATAGGGGGAAACCATGGAACGTGCTATTGACAAGCTCGAGCCCTTCCAGCGCGCCATCTCCAAGGCCCACCTGGCCGCGGCCGGCGTCGCCGTGGACTCGCTCGAGAACCCCGACAAGCCCCTCATCGCGATCGCGAACAGCTGGAACGAGGTGTGCCCGGGCCACGAGCCGCTCAGGAAGCTGGCGGAGGAGGTCAAGAAGGGCGTCCTCGAGGCCGGCGGCGAGCCGATCGAGTTCAACACGATCGGCATGTGCGACGGCATCGCCCAGGGCCACGCGGGCATGCGATACTGCCTGCCCCACCGCGAGATCATCGCCGACTCCTGCGAGGCCATGATCGTGGGCGAGGGCTGCTTCGACGGCGTCGTCTACCTCGGCAGCTGCGACAAGATCATTCCCGCCATGCTCATGGCCGCGGCCCGCATCGACCTGCCCTCGGCGCTCGTGACCTGCGGCCCGTGTTACGACGAGATCAAGCCGTCCGAGTCCAAGGCACTGCGCGCCCGCTTCCTGGCCGGCGAGGCCACCGAGCGCGACGTCATCGAGGGCACCCTGCGCTACTACACCGGCCCCGGCGTCTGCCCCTTCCTGGGCACGGCCAACACCATGGGCTGCCTGACCGAGGGCCTCGGCATGATGCTGCCCAACGGCGCGCTGTGGCCGTCGTCCACGAGCCAGCGGCGCTTCTCGGCCCGCCAGACCGGCGCGGCCGTCGTCGACCTCGTCCGTCGCGGCATCAAGCCGTCCGACATCATGACGCAGGCGGCGCTCGACAACACCGTCAAGCTGCTCGCCTCCATCGGCGGCTCGCTCAACGCCCTTATCCACCTGCCCGCCCTCGCCGCCGAGCTCGGCCTGGAGTGCACGTGGACCCAGGTGGCGGAGATCACCTCCAAGACGCCCGTCATCTGCAACGTCGTGCCCAACGGCGACATCTCCTGCGTGAACCTCTACAAGGCCGGCGGCATCCCCGCCGTCCTGGAGACCATCGCGGGCGACCTCGACACGTCGGTTATGACGGTCACGGGCAAGACGCTCACCGAGAACCTCGTGACCTCGGTGCTGCGCTGCGACCGCTCGGTCATCCGCACCCAGGACGACCCCGCCTCCGTCGCCAACGGCATCCAGGTGCTCTACGGTAACCTCGCGCCCGAGGGCGCCCTGGTCAAGACGAGCGCCGTCCCCGTCGACCAGCACGTCTGGAGCGGCACCGCGATGGTGTTCAACTCCGAGGAGGAGGCCTTCGAGGCCTACAACGCCCATGCGATCAAGCCGGGCACGGGCGTCATCATCCGCTACGAGGGCCCCAAGGGCGGCCCCGGCATGAAGGAGCTCCACCGCGTCACGGAGATCATGAAGGGCATCCCCGACTCCGCCGTCATCACCGACGGGCGTTTCTCCGGCGCCTCCGGCGGCCTCTCGGTGGGCTACCTCTGCCCCGAGGCCTTCGACGGCGCGCCGATCGCGCTCGTCGAGAACGGCGACAAGATCAACATCGACCTCACCAAGAACCTCATCGAGGTCGAGGTCAGCGACGAGGAGTTCGCTCGCCGCAAGCAGGGCTGGAAGCCCGTCATCCACGAGAACGGCGGCCACCTGCTGGCCCGCTACGCCAAGCAGGTCAGCTCCGCTAAGACGGGCGCCGTTATCGAGTAGGCCGGACAGCCGGCCCTTGCCCAGGCCGGGCGGCGTCTTGGGAGATGGCGCCGCCCGGCTCTGTGCATCCCGTCGAAACGCCTGCCCGCGGGAAATGTTCCGCGACCGGAGGGTAAAATACCCTCCTGTCACTACACATTTTGGAAGGGGGCACGACGTGGCGGACACGTTCGTGGTTGCGTCGTGCGCTGCGACGTTTGGCATCTTCGACACCAGCGCGCTCGCGCGGCTCGAGGCCGCGGGGTGCACGGTGCGCGTCAACCCGTACGGCCGACCGCTCACCAGCGACGAGATCGTCGACTACGCCCATGACTGCGACGCCATCGTCCTGGGCAACGACTACCTCGACGCCGCCACCATCGACCGCCTGCCCAACCTCAAGCTCATCGCCCGCCACGGCGCGGGCTTCGACGGCATCGACTTTGCCGAGGCCATGCGCCGAGGCATCACGATCACCAACACGCCCGGCGCAAACCGGGAGGAGACCGCGGACCTCACCTTCGCCCTCATCCTGGACCTGGCGCGCATGATCACCCAGACCGTCACGCAGCTCAAGTCCGGCGTGTGGAACAAGATCCCCGGCCGGAGCCTCTACGGCAAGACCATCGGGATCATCGGGGTGGGTGCGATCGGGATGTCCGTCGCCGCGCGCGCCATGGGCTTTGGGATGGACATCCTCGGCTACGACATCGTCCGCCGCGACGAGGCCTCCCACTACGGGCTGCTCTACACGAGCCTCGACGAGCTGCTCGAGAAGTCGGACGTGGTCACCATCCACGCCCCGCTGACCTCCGCTACGCGCAACCTCCTCGGCGCGCGCGAGTTCCGCCGCATGAAGGAGGGGGCGCTGCTCATCAACACGGCGCGCGCGGGCATCGTGCGCGAGTCCGCCCTCGAGCGCGCGCTGACCACGGGTCACCTGGGCGGCTACGCGGTGGACGTGTACGAGCACGAGCCGCCGACGCTGCCCAAGTTCTTCGAGCTGCCCAACGTCCTCACGACGCCGCACATCGGCTCGGCGACGCTCGAGGCAAACCGGCGCATGGGTGACGTCGTGGCGGACAACATCATCGCCTTCAAGGACGGCAAGGAGCCGCCCAACCGAGTGACGTACGCGGACCGCGTCCGCTTCTCGTAGCACGCGCCGCGCTCCGATAGGGGGACCCTGTGGTCAAGCTCGTCTTCGTTGACATGGACGGCACCTTCCTCGACTCGTCGAAGGCCGTCACGCCCGAGAACGCCGCCGCGCTCGACGCCGCGGCCGCCCTCGGGGTCCAGTTTGTCCCCTGCACCGGCCGCAACGTCGCCGGCCTGCCGCGAGAGCTCCTCGAGCACCCGTGCGTGCGCTATGCCGTCTGCGCCAACGGCGCCATCGTTGCCGAGGTCGCCGGCGGGCGCACCCTGCGCGAGGTCAGCATCGAGAAGGACCTGGTGCTCGAGCTCTACCGCCGCGTGCACGACCTCCCGATCACCTTTGACATCTTCGCGGACTCCACCGTCTACACCGAGCGCGCGCGTTTCTCGCTCATCGACGAGCTCGACCTCAGCGACGTCACCAAGGACTTCGTCCGCAGCGTGCGCACCGTCTACGACGGGAGCTTCGAGGACCAGCTCGCCCGCGTCGGGAACGTGTGCCGCCTGAACGTCTTCTACCGTCGCCCCGAGGACCGCGACGCGGTCTGCGCGCTGATCGACGACGTCCCCACGCTGCGGCACACCTCGTCGCTGCCGTGCAACATCGAGGTCACCGACAGCTCCGCTCACAAGGGCGCGGGCCTGCGCTGGCTCTGCGACCACCTGGGCGTCTCGCCCGCGGACTGCATCGCCTTCGGTGACGGTGACAACGACCGCACGATGCTCGAGGCCGCCGGAGACGGCGTGGCGATGGCCAACGCCTGCGCCGCCACGCTCGAGGTCGCCGACCACGTGACCGCCTCCTGCGACGAGTCGGGCGTGGGACGCTACCTGGCGCCGATCTTTTCGGCAATAGCGTCGGCTCGCTGAGGTGAGGCGATGCGCTACTTGCTCGTGGCGAGCGCGGAAACGGCGTTTCTGACCTCGTCTGCGCCGGCAGGGGAGTCGGTCGCAACGAACACCGTGTCGTGGCCTGCGACGGTGCCGAGCACATGGTTGAGCTGAGCCTCGTCGATGGCACGGGCGACGCTCTCAGCGGTCTCGGGCTGCGTGAGCACCACCACGAGGGTCTGTCCCGGGGCGCTTCTCGTCTCCACTACAAACTCCGAGAGCACGAGTTGCAGATTGAGGTCCTCCTCGAGGACATAGAACCCGCCCGCAAGCTTGCGGAGGTGCATTTCTGAGATGTCGCGCGAGACTGTGGCCTGCGTGCAGCTGAAGCCCAGCTCCCTGAGAGCGGCGACGAGCTCATTTTGCGTACGGATGGACTGCGCGCGGACGATGCCGCGAATCGCCTCCTGCCTGCCGTTGCTGCGCTTCATGCTCGCCTCCTGCCGCCTTCCTGTGACCAGCATACGCGAAACCGCCGCCAGACGCGGGGAGGGGCGCCCTCATACGCCGTCACGCGTCGACGGGGAAGTCGCCCCCGAGGCTGTTCACCACCTGCTCGCTCGTGTCGCGCAGCCAGGCGAGGGGGTCGTCGAGCTCCGCGAGCGTGGGGTGTGCTGCCGCGAGCTCGGGCGTGTAGTCGGAGAGGGCGTATACCGCGAACGACGTGCCGTCGGTATGGTTGACGAGCGGCACCCACGTGACGTTCTCGATGCTGATCCTTCCGTCCTTGCGTACGAAGTCGCAGCTCAGCATGCCCTCAAGCTCGTTTCTGGGTCCGGGGTAGGGATGGTTGCTCAGGAAGTTGCCGAGCGAGTATGCCACGAGGGTCTGGTTGCCTCCCTCACCCTCGACCCATGCGAGGGGGCCGATGACGTGCGGGTGTGACCCGAGGACTACGTCGACCCCGAGGTCGGCGAGGAACTGCGCGTAGTCGAGCTGCGTCTCATCCGCCTCCATGAGGTTCTCGGTTCCCCAGTGCATTGCGACAAGAACCACGTCGGCCACCTCGTGGGCCCGCGCCACGTCCGCCTCGATGCGGTCCTTGTGCATGTAGTTCACGGCATGGCCGGGGAGGTCCTCCTCGTCGTAGCCGTTGACGCCGTATGTGTAGTCGAGAAGGGCGAACGTGATGCCGTTCTTCTCGATGGTCGCGATCTGGGATGCCTCCTGCTCGTTCGTGGCGGTGCCGACGAAGACGACTGGCTTGGAGTTCCACACCTTGCGCGAGTGCTCGTTCGCCCCGAAGTAACCCCAGTCGTAGGCGTGGTTGCTCGCTGACCCCACGAGGTCGAATCCGGTCTCCACGATCGCGTCGGCCATGGCGTCGGTCGTGTTGAACGAGGGATATCCCGCCGGGCCCAGGTCGTCCCCGCCAAGGTGCGTCTCCTGCTTGACGTATGCGAGGTCGGCGGACTCGATGTAGTCCCTCACGGGCTCGTAGATGGGAGCGTAGTCATAGAGGCCGTCTCCCGGCTCTCCCGCGAGGGCGTCGGCGTAACGGGCGATCTCTGTCTCGGGGAGGTTGTCCCCGACGGCGACGAAGCTGACGGTCGCCTCCTCGGGCGGCGCCTCGGAGACGGTGACGTCGGGCTCGCGCGGTTCCCCTGACGTCATGACGTGCGCCGCAACTACGCACGCGACTGCGAGTGCCACTGCGCATCCCGCGATAAGAAGCGTCGAGGGACGGCTGCGGCCAGCTTGCGATGTGGGGGCGGGCTTCGGAGGGGCAGTGCGAGTGGGCGCCTGTGCCGGCTCTATGCGCGTTCCCCGCTTGTGCGGGCGCGGGGTCTGGCGGCGTCGCGAGGGCATGCGCGTCCTCCTTTCCGGGGCGCTCTCGGCTGCGGTCGTGCCTCGCCGGCGCTCATGAGCACCGGCCTGATTGACAGATTATGCACAGTGGGACAGCTGCATCTTGGAGAACGCGTTCGAGCGTCGGCCTGGAACCGGTGGGCGGCCAGTGCTCATGAGTGCGACCGGGGCGGAGGGGCTGGCATCGCTCCGTAGGGATTCTCGTCTCCGACCCTCCGGGTACGTACACGCCCCCTCCGGGTACGTACCAAGTTCATGAAATGATGTTCTTCTCGCTACTTCCTCTACCTGCTGATTCTTTCTGAGGGGCAACGTCTTTGGACGCCGATGCGTGTACGTATCCGGAAGGGGCGTGTACGTATCCGGAGGAGGCGTGTACGTACCCGGAGGGGCGGGGATCTGTCGCCATTGCCAGGACGCGTGCGCTAGACTAGCAGGCGAGAAAAACGCGACCCCGGAGGTGCCCATGTCAGACGTGCTCGAGCGGTTCCTGCGTTATGTCCAGGTGGACTCCCAGTCCGACCCGTCCAACATGGACGTCACCCCCTCCACGCCGCGCCAGCACGACATGGCGCGCGTCCTGGCGGACGACCTCAGGGCGATTGGCTGCGTGGACGTGACGGCCGACGAGCACGCCTACGTCACGGGCACCCTGCCCGCCTCCGCGGGCGCCGAGGCGGCGCCGGCCCTCATGCTCTGCGCGCACGTGGACTCCTCGCCGGACGCCCCCGCCGCGGGCGTCAAGCCGCACGTCGTGCGCTACGAGGGCGGCCCCCTGGTGGCCGGCGTCGTGGACGGCGAGCCGGTCCAGACCACGACCGAGCAGGTTCCCGACCTCGCGCACCTCAAGGGCCAGGACATCGTCTGCTCGGACGGCACCACGCTCCTCTCGGCGGACGACAAGGCGGGCGTCGCGGAGATCATGGCGCTTCTCGCCCGTCTGGCGGAAAACCCCGAGCTCCCGCATCCCGCCATCAAGGCGGCCTTCGTGCCGGACGAGGAGATCGGCCATGGCGCCGAGCTGCTCGACCTCGAGGCTCTTGGCGCCCGCTGGGGCTACACCGTCGACGGCGAGGCCCTCGGCGAGCTCAACTTCGAGTGCTTCTCCGCGAGCGAGGCCACGGTCCGCGTGCGCGGCGTGATGGTCCACCCGGGCAGCGCCAAGAACGTCATGGTGAACGCCATCACCGTGGCGGCCGAGTACCAGCGGATGATCCCGGCGGCGGAGCGCCCCGAGCACACGGAGGGCCGTGAGGGCTACTACCACCCCACGGACATCGAGGGCAGCGCCTCGGAGGTCACGCTCACCTACATCCTGCGCGACTTCGACGCCGAGGACTTCGCGCGGCGCGAGAAGACCATGCATGACGTGGCGGACTTCCTCAACGCCCGCTACGGCGAGGGCACCGTCACCGTGAGCATTCGCGAGCAGTATCGCAACATGGCCGAGAAGTTCGGCCCCGAGGACCGCTGCCTCGTGGACTATGCCCTCGAGGCCAACCGCGAGGTCGGGATCGAGCCCGTCCTGGTGCCCGCGCGCGGCGGCACCGACGGCGCCCAGCTCACCTTCCGCGGGCTGCCCTGCCCCAACATTGCGACGGGCGGCTACAACGCGCACTCGGTGCGGGAGTTCATCCCCGTGAGCAGCCTCGAGCTGACGGTCGACCTGCTCGAGCGACTCGTCGCCAAGTTCGCCGCGCCCGCCGGGGCGGGGGAGTAGCGGGATGTGGCTCAACCTCCTCGTGGCGGTTGCCGTGGCGGTGCCGCTCGCCTCGATCGCGCTCATGCGGCTCGGCAGCGTGCGCATCACGGAGCGCCACCACAGCCGGCATGACACCTACGTCGTCCCCGTCGCGTTCACGCGCTCGCTCGTGCTCATGATGGCGTTCATGGGGGCGATGGGGCTCTTCCTGGGCTGGCTCTGCAGCTCGGTCTTCGTTGCCGACCCGCCCGAGGTCCTCGCGTTCTTTGACGCCTTCATCGTGACGGCCTTCATCCTGTGGCTTGTCCTCACCCGCTACAAGGTCTCGACCTTCGAGGGGCACATGGTCGTCACCCCCTTCGTGGGGCGCGACGTCGTGGTCCGCTATGACCAGATCGAGCGCATGGAGTGGGCGGGGTTCCGCAAGGCCTCCGGCTATCGCGACCTTGACGTCTGGGTCGGCGGCTCCCGCGTCGTGCGGCTGAGCGCGCTCGTCGACCTCGAGCAGATCCTCATGAGCATCGACCGCTTCGACGCGCTCCCGAGCGCTACCTAGGAGGTATCGCGTGATCAAGCTCGTCCTCTCCGACATGGACAACACCCTCGTCCCCTTTGGCGCGCGCACCGCGAGCCCGCGCACCATCGAGGCCATCCACGACGTGCTCGACGCCGGCGTTCGCTTTGGCCCGGCCACCGGGCGCGACTACGTCGAGCTCATGCGCTTCTTCAGCATGGACGAGTCGTGCTTCATGTCCGGCATCTTCTCCAACGGCAAGCGCGTCCGCGTGGACGGGGAGTACGTCCGCACCGTGACCTTCGACCACGACGTCCTCGTGCGCATCGACGAGGTCCTGCGGCCCGAGGAGGGCATGTTCCTCATCTGCTACCCCGCCGAGACCAACCTGCTCAATCCCGCCTATGGCGTGGGCACCACCTCCGAGGAGCTCGCCGTCTTCGAGGGAATGACGAGCTTCAACGGCGGCGTGGTCGACGAGGTGCCCGACGAGCCCTTCGTGGCCGCCACCATCGCGTGCAAGGGCGGGCCCGAGCGCATGGACCGCTGCCGCGCGCTCGTCGCCGATGCGGTGCCGGAGGTCGACATCGTCTCGCCCATCCCGCAGTGGTTCGACGTGCTGCCCAAGGGCGTCTCCAAGGCCGACGGCCTCGAGGTTCTTCTCGATGCCCTGGGCATCACGTCCGACGAGGTCGCCGTCTTCGGCGACGCCGAGAACGACCTTGCCATCCTGAGCAAGGTGCGCCACTCCGTCGCCGTGGCAAACGCCACCGACGAGGTGCTGCGCTGCGCCAACTATCGCGTGGGGGCGAGCGCCGACGAGGGCGTCGCCGACGCGCTCTTCGAGGTCGCCCGCGCCGCCCGCGCCGGCGAGATGCCCGCGTTTCTCTCATGACAAAGGCGACAGGGTCATCTGTCAGGCTTTCAGGAAGGGGTCACATGATCAAGCTCATCGCGTCCGACATGGACGGAACCCTGCTCGACGACGACTCGAAGGTCCCCGAGGAGACCTACGAGCTCATCTCGGCGCTCGCCGAGAAGGGCGTGCGCTTTGTGGCGAGCTCCGGCCGCCGCTATGACACGCTGCGCTGGCTCTTCGAGCCCGTGGCGGACAAGATGGACTACGTGGCGTCGCTCGGCACCCAGGTCTATGCCGACGGACGCCTGCTCGACCGCGAGGTCTTCTCGACGCTCTCGGTGATGCGCCTCTTTGAGACCACGCAGCTCTTCGACTGCCTGCACCTCGCGCTCTACGACGCCACCCACACCTACCTGCTCAACGACCAGAGCTCCTACATCCGCGAGCTGGACAAGGACCTTCCCAACGCCGAGCGCCTCTTCGACCCGCCCTCGCCCGACGTGAGCATCATCAAGGCTGCCCTGTGCTGCGAGTACCCCGACCAGCTCATGGACATGGCCTACGTGCTGGAGCGCGAGCTCTCCGAGTTCTTCACGTTCCTTCCGAGCGGCTCGCGCTGGATCGACGTGGTCCCGCGTCACGTGAACAAGGCCACGGGCCTCGAGCAGGTCATGCGCTACTGGGGCATCGGGCCCGACGAGGTGGTGGCCTTCGGCGACTCCATGAACGACTACGCGATGCTGCGCTACGTGGGGCACCCCTACGTCATGGAGAACGCCCGCTACGCCGTGCGCCAGATCGGCCAGCGCGTCATCGGTCGCAACTCCGACCACGCCGTCCAGCGCGTCATGCGCGAGATTCTGGAGGGGCTGTAGGGCGTGGCTCGCGTGCTGTCGAGAAGGACGCTGCTCGGGTCGGCCGCGCTCGGCGCCGCGTGCGCGGCGGCGGGGCTGGCCGGGTGCTCTGACGGTGACGACGGGGCCGCGAGCGCGGACCCTGCCGCGACCAGCCCCCTCGCGGGCAAGCTCGGCGGCAAGCTCGTGCTCAGGACCTCGTGCTCGGAGACGCTCGTCAACGCGGTGGTCCCCGCCTTCATGGAGGAGACGGGCGTTGCGGTGCGGATCGTGTCCTGCCCGGACGCGGAGCTGCTCTCCTGGTATGGGGACGGCGCCGCGGAGAGCGCCGGAGACCCCACCGAGCCCGCGCCCGACGTGGTGTGGGGTGCCGACCCGAGCTGGTATGCCGGGTCGGAGGGCCGCCTCGAGGAATACATCTCGGGCGAGAACGGCTCCATGCGGGAGGGCTGCCGGAGCGTCGGCGGCCGCATCACGCCCGTGACGCGCGACGTCGCCGTGATGGCGGTGGGGGAGAGCGCCGCGGAGGGTCCCGAGGTCACGGGCTATGAGACGCTGCTCGACGAGCGTGTGCTCGGCTCTGTTGCGATGGAGGACCCGTCCACGAGCGCGCGGGGGCTCGCGCACCTGGCGGGGATCGTCTCGGGCCTCTCGACTCGAGGGGCGGACGCGCCGTGGGAGTACGTGAGGGAGCTTCTGGCCGGCGGGGCGCTCGTGTCGGCGAAAGACGTGCTCGACGCGCCGGGGCGAGAAGAACGTGCCGTCGCGCTCACGTCCGAGCAGCGCCTGATGCAGGCCCACCTCCTCGAGCCGCCCGCGCCCGAGTCGGTCTATCCCGTTGAGGGGGCCTGCGTGACATGCGGCTGCACCGCCATTGTGTCGGGGTGCGCGAATCTCCGGCAGGCGCGCGCATGGGTTGACTTTGTGACGGGGAGGGCGTGCCAGGAGCGCCTCGCCGCCGAGGCGCTTGCCCGGCCCGCACGCTCTGACGTGGCAGAGCCGGAGGGCCTGCCCGACGCCGATGACCCGATCGTCCCGGATCGCGCGGGCCTGCTCGTCACATGGTCGCGCGTTCTCGATGGGACGTGGGAGCCGAGCGAGGTCGCGCCAGAGGACGCCGCGAACGCACAATAGGCTTCCGCTCGGATGCGCGGAGATCGGCGCCGTGTGCGTCCGGGAGCGCACGTAAAAACATCTTAAACAAAGTGATATCGATTCCATAGTGGTCTTACAAAAGTAAGACCAGATGACAACTGTTAGAGTTGTTACTACCAGTCAATGTGCAGCTCAGGGGGTGTAAAAAGGGGGAATTGGCAACAATCTGGTATCTTTACCTGCGTAAATGAGTAATTACCGTTTAGCGAGAAAAACCTACCACTCAAAGCGTTCTTCACATTTCCGCGATAACTATGAGGAGAACGTGTATCATGGCTATCGTGACCCAACACGGCCTCATCTCGGCAAATAAGTTTGGTCTTTAATATCGTCGATCGCAAGGAGCGCGATGCATACCTTCGAGGTGGACAAGGAGTTCCTGCTGGACGGCGAGCCGTTCCGGATCCTCTCGGGCTCCATCCACTACTTCCGCGTGAACCCGGAGGACTGGCACCACTCGCTCTACAACCTCAAGGCAATGGGGTTCAACACCGTCGAGACGTACGTCCCGTGGAACCTCCACGAGCCGCACCCAGGCGAGTTCGACTTTGCCGGCGGCCTCTCCCTTGCGCGCTTCCTGGACGAGGCGGCCAAGCTCGGCCTCTGGGCGATCGTGCGCCCGTCGCCCTTCATCTGCGCCGAGTGGGAGTGGGGCGGCCTCCCGGCCTGGCTGCTGGCGGACCGCTCGATGCGCCCGCGCTCGCGCGACCCCAGGTTCCTCGCGCGCGTCGCCTCCTACTACGACGCCCTGATGCCGATCCTCGTCGACCGCCAGGTCACCCACGGCGGCAACGTCATCATGATGCAGGTGGAGAACGAGTACGGCTCCTACTGCGAGGACAAGGAGTACCTGCGCGCCATCCGCGACCTCATGCTCGAGCGCGGCGTCGACGTGCCCCTGTGCACCTCCGACGGCCCGTGGCGCGGGTGCCTGCGCGCCGGCACGCTGATCGACGACGACGTCCTCGTGACCGGCAACTTTGGCTCCCGCGCCGGCGAGAACTTTGCCAACCTCAAGGCCTTCCACGAGGAGCACGGCAAGAACTGGCCGCTCATGTGCATGGAGTTCTGGGACGGCTGGTTCAACCGCTGGGGCGAGAACGTCATCACGCGCGACGCCCAGGACCTGGCGGACTCCGTGCGCGAGCTGCTGGAGCTCGGCGGCTCCATCAACCTGTACATGTTCCACGGCGGCACCAACTTCGGCTTCATGAACGGTTGCTCCGCCCGCCACACCCATGACCTTCACCAGGTCACCTCCTACGACTACGACGCCCCCCTCGACGAGGAGGGCAACCCCACGGAGAAGTGGTACAGGCTGCGCGACATGGTGCGCGAGCTCTTCCCGGACAACTGGACCGCCGACCCGCTGATCAAGTCCGCGGTTGACGTCCCGGCCGAGAAGGTCGAGCTCTCCGGGCGCACCGGCCTCTTCGAGAACCTCGGCGCCCTTGACGCCGAGCCGGTGAGCTCGCTCTACCCGCAGACGATGGAGGACATGGGACAGTCCTACGGCTACGTCCTCTACCGCACGCAGATCGAGCGCGACACGCTCGAGCCCGAGCGCATCCGCGTGGTGGACGGCCGCGACCGTGCCCAGGTCTTCGTCAACGAGAAGCTCGTTGCCACCCAGTACCAGGAGCACATCGGCGAGGATATCCGCTACGCCCTTCCCGAGGAGCAGAACCAGCTCGACGTCCTCGTGGAGAACATGGGCCGCGTGAACTACGGCCACAAGTTCCTTAGCGACACGCAGCGCAAGGGCATCCGCACCGGCGTGTGCGTGGACCTTCACTTCGTCCTCAACTGGGAGGCCTACCGCCTCAGCCTCGAGGACGTCTCCGGGATTGACTACGACGCCGGCTGGGCCGAGGGGACGCCGTCCTTCTCGCGCTTTGAGTTCACGCTCGACGAGCCGGCAGACACGTTCGTGGACACTACGGGCTTCGGCAAGGGCGTGGCGTTTGTCAACGGGGTCAACATCGGGCGCTACTGGGAGATCGGTCCCATCATGACGCTCTACGTCCCCCATGACATTACGCGCGCCGGCGTTAACGAGCTCGTGTTGTTTGAGACCGAGGGAACCGTGGGCGACTCCATCTCCCTACGCTCGCAGCCCCTCATCAACCACCTCGAGAAAGAAGGAGTTGAGTAGCATGATCGTTGGAGCACGTGTTGACTTCCGCCTCATCCACGGCCAGGTCGGCAACCTCTGGGCCAACGCCCGCCAGGTCAGCCGCTTCATGGTCGTCGATGACCAGGTGGCCGAGGACGCCGTCCAGAAGCAGGTCCTGCGCATGGCCACCCCCGCCACCTGCAAGCTCTCGGTGCTTCCCGTCGAGAAGGCCGCGGCCAACATCCTCGCCGGCAAGTACGACGCCCAGCGTCTGTTCATCGTCGTCAAGAAGCCCGAGGTCTATCTCAAGCTCGCCAAGGCCGGCGTGAAGTTCGACGAGATCATCCTCGGCAACATCACCTCGATGAACATCGTCAAGACCTACAACCGCAACATCAACTGCGGCCAGGACGACGTCGACGCCCTCAACGAGCTCGCCGCCATGGGCATCCCCATGGTCATCCAGCTCACCCCGCAGAACAGCCCGGAGCCCTTCAAGCCCTAGGCATTAGGCGCTACGCGGTGAGGGGAGATGCACCGCAGCCATATAGCGTGATCCGTACGTTTGATTCGAGTTGTTAGAAGGAGGAAAAGAACCATGATTCAGTGGTGGCAGATTCTTCTGCTTACGCTCTATGCGGGCTTCCAGATCATGGACGAGCTGCACTGGTACTCCAGCGCCGGCTCCGCCGTGTTCTCCGGCTTCATCACGGGCCTCATCATGGGCGACATGGCAACTGGTCTTTTCATCGGTGGTAGCATGCAGCTCACCATCCTCGGCGTCGGCACCTTCGGTGGCGCCTCCCGCATCGACGCCAACTCCGGCACCCTCATCGCAACGGCCTTCGCCGTCAGCGCTGGCATGGACCCGGAGCAGGCCCTCGCCGCCCTCGGCGTGCCCGTGGCCGCCATCCTCGTCTACACCGATATCCTCGGTCGTATGGCCAACACCTTCTGGGGTCACGCCTGCGACGCCGACATCGAGAAGATGAACTGGAACTCCTACAACATCCACTACTGGATGGGCGCTGTCTCCTGGTGCCTCTCCCGCATGATCCCGGTCTTCCTGGCCCTCGCCTTCGGCCAGCCGCTGGTTGAGGCCATCACCACCGCCCTCAACGGCGACCTCGCCTGGCTCGGCACCGGCCTCACCGTCGCCGGTGGCATGCTGCCGGCCGTCGGCTTCGCCATCCTGCTTCGCTACCTGCCGGTCAAGAAGCACATCGCCTACCTGATCCTCGGCTTCGTGATCGCCGCCCTTCTCGGCACCGCCTTCACGAGCATCGCGACCGTTGGCGGCGACGCCGCTACCATCGCTGGTGCCCTCAACGGCCTGCTGCCCGAGGACGCCGCGGTTGCCGTCGGCGGTGGCTACAAGAACCTGTCGATGCTGACCGTTGCTCTCATCGGCTTCGCTCTTGCCTACATCTACTACCAGCAGCACCAGAACGCGCCCGTCGCGGCTGTCTCTGCTGGTGCGGAGGGAGATGACGACGATGAGCTCTAATGTCGGACAGACCACTGGCTACAAGATCACCAAGGCTGACCTTCGCCAGATCAACATCCGCAACCTCGTCGGCTTCCAGGCTGGCTGGAACTACGAGCGTATGCAGCACTCCGGTTACCTGTGGATCATCCTTCCGCAGCTCCGCAAGATCTATGGGGACAACACCGAGGCCCTGAAGACCGCCTGCCGCACCCAGTGCTCGCCGTTCTTCAACACCTCCAACTTCCTCAACACGATCATCACGGGCATCGACCTCGCCATCGAGGAGACCGAGGGCCTCGACGGCCTCGAGACCGTCGCCTCGCTGAAGACCGGCCTCATGGGCCCGCTCGCCTCCATCGGCGACTCCATCTTCGGCTCGCTGCTCCCGACGATCTTCGGCGCCCTGGCCGCCAACATGGCCATGGCCGGCAACCCGCTGGGCATCTTCATCTGGATTGCCTCCTGCATCGTGGTCGACTGGTTCCGCTGCAAGCAGACCTACATCGCCTACGATCAGGGCATGAAGCTCGTCACCACCATGTCCGACAAGCTCAACGCCATCACTGACGCCGCCACGGTCATGGGCGTCTTCATGGTCGGCGCGCTGATCTCCACCAACGTGGGCATCGTCCTCACGATCAACCCCAACATCGGTGGCGTTCCCCTGGACGTTCAGGACATCCTGAACAACATCTGCCCCAAGCTCGTCCCCGCCGCGCTCGTCGGCTTCGTGTACTGGCTGCTCGGCCGCAAGGGCATGACCTCCACCAAGGCGATCTTCATCGTCCTGGTGCTCGGCGTTGTCCTCGGTGCCCTCAACCTCGTCGCGAAGGGCTAAGGCACCTTCTGGCCTCGTGGCGCCCGGTCGCTCCGGGCGTCACGGGCCGCACTGCTTCGTTCGAGCGGGCGCGCATCTCACGGCTCGGGACCACCCGGTTCTTCGCCCTATCTCCCGAGATGCGCGCCCGTTCCACCTAGAAAGGCTTTTTCGTCGTGGAACCGGGCGTTATCGCATTTCTCGTACTCGTCGTCGTGTACTTTCTCGCCTCTGAGGGCTTCCGCCACTACTACGAGGCAAAGTACCAGGGGTTCTTTGAGACGGGACACTACAAGGAGGCCATCGGGGCCCTCGACAGGATTCCCGCCCGCGTGACGCTGACCACCTACCGTCAGTACTACCTTCGCTTCCTGTGCTACCAGGCCATGGACGACGAGGAGATGGCCACGCGCATGATCGAGCTTCTCGTCCGCATGAGAAACTCCGCCAAGCGCCAGGCCCAGACCCTCGCCGTCGCGTTCAACTACTTCACCCAGCTGGGCAACAAGGAGCGCTGCAAGGAGCTTCTCGCCCAGCTCAAGACCTGCAAGGCGGCCGACAAGGCCGTCATCCAGGACTGCCAGCTCACCTACGACATCGTCTTTGGCAAGCGCTACGACTACATCGAGCAGATGGAGAAGATGCTTCCGGGCGCCGCCCCCGAGCTCAAGGGGAAGCTCTGCTTCCTTCTGTGGAAGCAGTACGCCAGCAAGGGCGACAAGACCCATGCGAAGCGCTACAAGCGGCAGTTTGAAGAACTTACGAATTTGAGCACGACCCAGCGTCATCAGTAAAACGGGCGCTGGTCACGATACACTAGCGGAACACTGGTTATAAACCAGTTTACATTGGGTCCTCGGCATGACCGAGGAACGTAGGGAAAGGGAGCTGTCATGATTGGTTTCATCCTCACCGGCCACGGCCACTTCTCGAACGGCCTCAAGAGCGCGCTTGACATGATCGCGGGCCCGCAGCAGGCCTTCGAGATCGTCCCCTTCGAGGAGGGGGAGGCCGGCGCGTACGCCGACAAGCTTCACGACGCCATCAAGGCCATGCGTGACCAGACCGACGGCGTGCTCGTCTTCTGCGACCTCATGGGCGGCACCCCGTTCAACCAGTCGATGATCGCCACGAGCAAGATCGACAACGTCTCCGTCGTGGCCGGCACCAACCTGCCCATGCTCATCGACATCGTCATGTCCCGCACCGAGACCTCCACGATCGACGAGCTCGTCTCCGAGGCCGTCGAGGTGGGCAAGGAGGGCGTCTGCCACATGGCGCTCGACCTCTCCGATGACGAGGACGACGAGTAGGGGTGACCTCGCGCCGCGCCCCGGGCTCCCGGGGCGCGGCAGATCGTGACGAACGGGAACGCAGATGACGTCGAGACCAAAGAAGCAGCCGCTCTACGACCAGCTGGTCGACATCCTCACGGAGAAGATCGACCAGGAGTTCCGCCCGGGTGACATCCTGCCGTCCGAGCGCGTTCTCTCGGAGCGCTACGGGCTCTCGCGCACCACGGTTCGTCTCGCCCTGAGCGAGCTCGAGCGACTCGGCCTCGTCGTGCGCCAGCACGGCAGGGGGACCTTCGTGGCCGACCGCTCCACGCAGGCCACGAACCTCATGCAGTCCTACAGCTTCACCGAGCACATGCGCTCGCTCGGCCGCGTTCCCGAGACCACCATCCTCGAGTTCTCCGAGACTGACGCCGACAAGAACCTCGCGGAGCGCATGGGCGTCCGCCTGGGGGAGCGCCTGTTCAAGCTCAAGCGGCTGCGCTCCGCCGACGCCACGCCCATGATGGTCGAGCTCTCGTACCTGCCCCTACGCAAGTTCATGACGCTCAAGCGCGCCCTTCTCGACAGCATGCCGCTCTACGAGATTATCGAGAACGTCTATCACGAGAAGATCCGCGTTGCCGAGGAGGAGTTCTTCGCGAGCGTGGCGCGTCCCGCCGACGCTCACCTGCTCGACATCTCGGAGGGCGCGCCCGTGCTCGACCTCGTGCGCACGACCTACAACACGAGCAACGAGGTCATCGAGTACACGCTCTCCGTCGCGCGAGCGGATCAGTTCAAGTACAAGGTCTACCACCAGCGCCTTCCCTAGCGTGCAACCGTGCAAAAGTGACAGGCACTTTTGCACGCCCAGCGCCTTCCCTAACCCGACGGGAGAAAAGACCCCGCCAACCCGAAAGGAGCGATCAATGTTCGAGAAGAGCAAGGAGGAGCTTGTCGCCCTCGGCGCGGACATCACCACGGCCGAGATTGCGCAGCAGCCCGAGCTGTGGAGGGACACGCTCGAGATCTACAAGGCCAACCTCGACGCCATCACCGCGTTTCTCGCCGACGCCCGCGCCATGGGCGAGGGCCGTCTGTCCGTCGTCTTCACCGGTGCCGGCACCTCCGACTACGTGGGCGACACCGTGGCACCGTACCTGCGCCACGCCGGCGACGTCTCGCTCTACGACTTCAAGCCCGTCGCCACCACGGACATCGTCTCCGCGCCGCGCGACTTCCTGAACCCGGACGAGCCCACGCTGCTCGTCTCCTTCGCGCGCTCCGGCAACAGCCCCGAGTCCCTGGCTGCCGTCGAGATCGCCGGCAAGTTCGTGAAGAACGTCCGCTTCCTCAACATCACCTGCGCCCCCGAGGGCAAGCTCGCCGTCGAGTCCGCCGATGACCCGCGTGCCCTCACGCTGCTCATCCCGCGCGCCAACGACAAGGGCTTCGCCATGACCGGCTCCTACAGCTGCATGACGCTGCTCTCCACCCTCATCTTCGACTCCGCCTCCCTCGACGAGAAGGCCGCGTGGGTCGAGCAGATCGCCAAGATGGGCGAGGAGGTCGTCTCCCGCGAGGACGAGGTTGCCGCCTTCCTGGCCGGCGACTTCAACCGCGTGACCTACCTCGGCTCCGGCTCCTTCGTGGGCCTTGCCCAGGAGAGCCAGCTCAAGATCCTCGAGCTCGCCCATGGCCTCGTGGCCACCTCCTGGGACAGCTCCATGGGCTACCGTCACGGGCCCAAGTCCTTCGTGGACGACAAGACCCTGGTCTTCGTCTACATGAACAACGACGAGTACACCCGCCAGTACGACCTCGACATCCTGAACGAGATCGGCGGCGACAAGATCGCGCAGAAGACCATCGCCGTCCAGCAGGACTGCGGCCCGGTCTTCGAGGGCGAGTCCTTCACCTTCGCCGGCTACGACGCGCTGCCCGAGGGCTACCTCGCGCTCCCGTTCATCATGGTCGCGCAGACGGTCTCCCTGCTCAACTCCGTGCGCGTGGGCAACACGCCCGACACCCCGTCTCCGACGGGCACCGTCAACCGCGTCGTCAAGGGCGTCACCATCCACCCCTTCGAGGCGTAGCGTGCAAAGGGGACAGTCACTTTTCCACGCTTTGACAGAGGCGAGAGGGTAAATTGTCACTAACGGGCGCCCGCCTGCATGACCGTGCGGGCGGGCGCCGCCGCATAGAACCCAGATCGTGAGGAGAAGAACCATGGGCACGTTTGCTATCAAGGCTGACCGCTTCGTACTTCCCGGCGCCACCATGCAGGGCGGCTACCTCACCATCGAGGACGGCGTGTTCGGCATGTGGTCCGCCGACGAGCCGGACTGCGAGATTCGCGACCTCACGGGCTGCATCGTGGGCCCGGGCCTCGTGGACACGCACATCCACGGCTTCTACAACCACGCCACCACCGACCGCAGCGCCGAGGGCATCAACGCCTCGAGCGTGGAGCTCGCGCGTCGCGGCACCACCTGCTGGCTGCCCACCACCTTCACCGAGTCCGTCGAGCAGGTCGCGGACTCCTGCGCCGCCATCGCCGAGGCCGACGAGGGCCGCTCCGACGACTTCGTGGGCGCGCGCATCGGCGGCATCTACCTCGAGGGCCCGTTCTTCACCGAGGCCCACGTGGGCGCCCAGAACCCGGTCTACCTGATCGACCCGAGCGTCGAGACCTTTGACATGTGGCAGGAGAAGGCCGGCGGCCGCATCGTCAAGAGCGCGCTTGCCGCCGAGAAGAACGGCGCGTGCGCGTACTGCGCCGCCCTCGACGAGCGCGACGTGGTCACCTCCATCGGCCACTCCGACGCCCACTACGACGAGGTCCTCGCCGCCGTCAACGCCGGCGCAAGCTGCTTCGTCCACACCTACAACGGCCAGCGCGGCCTGCACCACCGCGATCCGGGCGTCGTTGGCGCGGCCATGACCACCAACGGCACCTACGCGGAGATCATCTGCGACGGACGCCACGTCGTCCCCGGTGCCATCAAGGCGCTCGTCGAGGCCAAGGGCTGGGACCACACGGTCCTCATCACCGACTGCCTGGGCTGCGGCGGCATGCCCGAGGGCGAGTACATGTCCGGCGGCCTGCCCGTCGTGATGAAGGGCGGCCTGTGCTACCTGCTCAACGAGGACGGCACCACGGGCTCAATCGCCGGCTCCGTGCTCACGCTCGCCGAGGGCGTCAAGAACATGGTGGACTGGCAGATCGTGACCGCCGAGCAGGCCATCCGCATGGCCACCGAGGTCGCCGCCCGCTCCGCCCACATCGAGGAGCGCTTCGGCTTCATCAAGCCCGGTCGCGACGCCGACCTCACGGTCTTCAACGCGGACATGACGCTCGCCACCACCTTCGTGGGCGGCATCGAGGTCAAGTAGCCCGCGTCACTGGCGTCAGGTTTATTTGGCACGTCGCGGGTCCTTCTCGCCCCCGTCTGACGGGCGAGAAGGACCCGCGTCTGGTTATCTCTCCGCATGGTTCATTGCCGCTGTCTGATAATTTCCCGTAACAAAAAGCTCGATGTGAGCCCCCGCGCGACAAGGTGTCACGACTGGTGTGAGAGTATTGATATGGATGTGAAGCGCCCTGCTCCTGTGGAGGTCAGCCATGCCGAAGTATCGCTTTGTCAGCCTTGAGCGCAAAGTGTTCCCGGATGACTGTTTTCCCGACGAAGTGAGAATTGGCGAGTCCCTAGATGGTAGCCGAGGCGGTCTGGCGTTGACGCGACCGCTCGGTCGTCCGGATGGCCTTTCGAGAAATGCCGTCGTAAAGATTCTCAGCACTTCGGCAGAGAATGTGGAGTCGGACGAAGTCCTGCGCTCCTTCAGTCTGCCACGCGCATGGCACGGCCTGCACCAGGAATATGCCACGCTGGCGGAACTCAATGGGCTTGGCGGGCATGCCCCGCGTGCATACGCGTACGGAGCCGTTGTCTGGGAGGATGGTCCAAGCGAGAAGGCTCTGCCCGCCTTTGTCATGGAGGACATGCGTGAGAAGCCCTCTTGCCCGCTTGACGAGGTGCTGCAGGAGCGCGGTGGCGGATTTGCGCCCTCTGTGGCCGCGTCTTTTGGCGCGCAGCTGCTCGATATTATCCTCAGGCAAGAGAAGTGCGGCGTCACTCATGCCGATCTGTCGTCCCGAAACGTGTTTGTGCATGTCGCTGACGGTCCGGGCGGGAGCAGAATTGAAGGTGTCTACGTTATCGACTACGGCCAGGCAAAATACTCCAGTGCTGGAGTTACGCCTTCGTTCGAGGGCACACGTGCCGTTCCGAGGCTTGCCACCATCGGCTTTGGAGCACCAGAAATATTCCCGTTCCCTTGGGCAGAGTACGAGGGCACGGATGCGAGTGCCGAAGAGCTCGAGCGTTGTTACGGCATGAGAAACCAGGGGACGGTCGACATCTGGTCGCTTGGTGCGCTCCTATTCTACCTGCGAACGGGCAAGTCCCCCTCGGTGGACGTGGGGTGGGACGATGTGGTCAAGTCCTATCGTGTCGGGGGGAAAGAGGTGTCCCGCGATTGCGCTCACGGAAGGATTGTCTTCGAGAAGCGCAAGGGGCTTTCGCTTCCGGAAGGCGCATACTCCGACCCTCTGGACCGTAGGCTCGACCAGGTTATCCGGCTCTGTACCGACCCTGATCCCATGCGTCGCTGGCAGTCAGTTACCGGCATACGCGAGATGCTTCTTGCATTGTGTCCGAGCGTCTCCCCTAACGAGGAGACGGCACGAATGGAAGCTGCGGCGGTGGGTTCCGCCAGCACGCCCGTTCCCATTGACGCTCAGGATATCGTTGCCGTCATATGCAAGCTGTATTGTAAGGGCATTCCGTACTCAAAGAGTTCCGCTGACCTTGTGCTCTTCCTCAGGGGTGAGCCCGACCTTGAGGAGCTGGTCACGATTGACGGCGTCGAGTATGGGCTGAGGCGGGTCGACGAGTTCGTTATGTCCAACCGTGGATGGAACATTTGGCAGGGGGTTACGAACTGTCCCTGGCGGGGCGTCGAATTTGCTCTTTTCAAGGATCGTGTGTCTCCAAGGAACCTTGCGGGGTGGTTCGCCGGGTGCTCCCGTCTGCGAAAGATTCTGAAGATTAACAATCTGGACACCTCGAAGGCTATCAGCATGCGCGGCCTGTTCTACGGTTGCTCATCGCTTGGGGCATTGAGTGTGTATCGGTTCGAGACCTCCCTCGTTGAGGACATGTCGCTCATGTTCTATGGGTGTGAGAGGCTATCGGAACTCAACGTCTCTCGCTTTGATACGTCGCGAGTAGGTGATGTGGCCGGCATGTTCGGCGGCTGTCATTCACTGAAGAGAATCGTTGGCTTTCCTGATGCGTTTCATGGCAACGAGAAGATCAGCCTGAGGGGCATCGGTCGCGACTGCCCCGCCGTGGCCGGGCGCCAGTAGGGGTTGTGGCGAGGTTGCGCAACGTCTCGGAGCGCCTAGAGGACAATGGGCGCAAGGAAAGGGGTGGCGGATGGAAGACGTAGGGAGCGGTCGCGCGGTTTCTGAGGAAAAACGTCTGGCTCAGGGTGACTTCTACGAGATATCCGATGTGCTTCTTGAGCCTGACGAGGGCGACTGGGCAAATGAGCCCGTCGGCATCGCAAAGATGCCAGGCGAAGGGGACGCGCCTGAGGGCATTGAGAGGCTCGTGCTCTCCCTTGCCGGGGCAAGCGACCAGGGCGGTCGTCTCTGCAACGAGGACAGCTTCATGACGCACGGGGAAGTTGGGGTCATTAGTGACGGCATCGGTGGCGCGCCGTACGGAGACCTGTTCTCGCGACTCTGCTGCCAGGCATTTCTTGATGACTGGAAGGAGGCGGTCGCGGCGGCTTCGAGGCGTGGGAGCAAGAGAGATGGCGAGTCTCTGATGCGTTCGACGTTTGGGAGCGTTGACCGATTCGTGAGCCGTGCGTCACGCTATCTGGGAAAGGGGTCCGGGGCGACGCTGATCTCTGCCGCTCGGTGGGGGGATGGGCTCCTCATCGGCAGCGTTGGTGACACCGCGGCCTTCTGCCTTGGTAGAGACGGACGGCTCGTTAGGATCATGGCCGATGATGGCCGCGCTGAGGGCGGGGGCAATGCCCTTAGGGAGGCCATGGGCTATCGGCTTATCGAACATGATGCGAATCGCGTGCAGATTGCCCTGCTGCCCCTGTCCGCCTCTCAGCGTGTCCTGCTCTGCTCGGATGGCGTATGGACGCAGCTGCCCGAGAATCGCGTTGCAGAGATTCTCTCCGAGTCAGATGACCCCTACACAGCGGCGTTTCGCCTGGTTCACGAGGCGGCTGCGGCATGTGGCCCGAGCAGCGACAACGCTACGGCGATTGTCATCCATACTGGGACGCCCTCGCGGGATGAAACGACGCCATGGTTTCCATCCTGACCATTCCTCAGCAATCATCTCACCTCACACCATACGTCCATGAAGGGAGTTCGCTATGAAAAAGCGCCAGGCCGGGGTCGGCGACATGATGTCCTCCATCGAGAGGAAGAGCGAGCGGTTCATTACCTCCTTTGCTGACCTTGATCCCGTTACGGCGGTTGCCAAATGGATTGCAAACATCACGGGCGAGGGCGTCGGTATTTCCCCTCAGCCTGAGAGGCTGCTTAAGGAAATGCTCCGAAAGGCGCGCATTGGGCTGATCGATTGGGGCAACGGAAAATTCCAGTGCCCCGATGTCTATGACGTCCTAGTCTCCCAGGAGGCGTGGGATGCCTACTACGGACTCAACACGAGCATGATTTGCCGCGGGCTTGAGCAGCTCCACGCCGAGAAGGTCGCCGAGGAGCTGAGGTGCCCGGTTGACGTGATGGTGAGAATCGAGCTCGACCATCGTCTCGATCCTGGTGAGTTCGAGGTAAAGCCGTCGTACCGGAGGGGCGAGGACGCGGGACGGGATGCCGCCGCACAGAGAGGCTCCCAGAATGTTGGCAGACGCGAAAGCCGGAACGGGGTCGAAGACGGCAGCGCCGTCACCGTTGTCATGAGCGAGCGCCACCGTGCACCTGTCTATGGTGCTGATAGGACGGTTGTGCAGGGCGTCGCTCCGACCGATGTCGTCGATTCGGCTGGCGTGGGGGACACCCCCGTCAGGGATGTGGCTTCCATGGAGTGGGATGACCGAGGCGACGAACACACGCCCTCGCTGGCCATGCCAGAAGCGACGGTCTCCTACTGCGAGGTAGCCTTCCCGATAGAAGACGGGGCCACCATTGGCGTGGTGCGTGAGGGGGATACCCCCCAGTCGACAATAGCGCTCTCGTATAGCGAGGATCTGCACTTTGTCTCGAGAAAGCACGGGATGTTCAGTCGTGATGGTGCCTCCGGCACCTGGACTTACCGCCAGGATGGGTCCAACGGCAGCGTCCTCAAGCGGGATAAGGAGACGATTGAGCTGTCCCAAGGCGATGTGACGACGCTTGAGGATGGCGACGAGCTGTTCATGGCACGTGCGAAACGACCCGTGATCTTCATGGATGGAAGTGCTCAATAGCACGGGAACTATGGAGGGGAGCGTCCGATCCGCCCTGCGCGGGCGAGGGGGAGAGGTCATGAGCAAGACGATAGGCTTGGACTTTGGCAACTACAACGTGTACATGAGCTGCATTACGGACATGGACCCCGAGACACGGCGCGGAGGGACCCCGATTGACCTTCAGGACGTTGCCGGCAGTGAGGGCGTTCCGAGCACGTACGTCCTCGGAAAGGGTGGGAAGCCCAAGCTCGGCATGGCCGCCCTCAATGACCGCTTCTCGGCAAGGGGGGTCAATCTCCTCAAGCGAAGGATGGGGGAGAAAGTTAAGGTGCATGCCGGAAGGGGGAGAGAGGCGGTCGTTGACGTTGACGGGGCAATCGTTGAGGTGGTTTCCCATTGCGTCAGGATTGCCAATCGGGTTCTCGAGTCGGAGACTGGAGAGACCACGAGCTGCGTTGCGCTTGCCCATCCCGTCCAGTTCAACCCGCGCGAGGTAGAACGCCTTGTCGCGCTTGTGGAGGACGCCACGCTCGAGGACGGGACGCACGTCAAGGTCGTGGGAACCATCGCCGAGCCAGCGGCTGCGGCGCTTGACTATCTTTCGTCCGATGCAACGCTCGGATCGCGTGACGTGGTAACTGCCCTCACGATGGACCTTGGTGCAGGAACCTTCGACGTCGCCCTGCTCAGTGCCTATCCCGAGGGGCGAAGGGATGCTGCGGGCAGCGTGAGGTACTATGACTGCATCGACTCCGACGGCATCGCAGATCTCGGCGGCAACGAGTTCACGATGGCGCTCTACAGCCTGGCGCTTGAAAAGGCCGGCTTAGAGGGAGTGGACGATGCTCTCATGGGCGAATACTTAGGCAAGGTCGAGCAGGCTAAGATTGCCCTCACCGATGCGGACGAGTATGAGATTTCGTTTTTTGATTACGATGAGGGAGATGACATTGATATCGTCCTGACGAAGGCAGAGTTCGAGCAATGCACGAGTGGCCTGCTCGATCGAGTTGTCGAGCGAACTAACGCCTTGGTGGCGCGCAATGCGTCCGTCAAGGTTGACGTCATCGTGGTGACCGGTGGCGGGGGCAATATGCCAATGATTCAGGAGGCTGCGACGCGGCTGGTTCTTCCCGGTGTCCCCGTGAGATCATATCGACCGAGCAAGGCAATCTCGTACGGGGCGTCCCGGTATTACGTTGACACGCATGGTGAGGCAGTGATTAAGCATACCAACCGGGACCTCGGCGTACAGTTTTATATCGGAAGCAGCCTCGCGCAACGCGTGCATGTGTGCATTCCCGCAGGGAGTGAGCTTCCCTACGTTCAAGCCGACAGCGTGGGGAGCAAGACAAAGAACGAAGGTCAGGCAAAGAGCGTCTTCCCGGTGATGAGGGCGAAGGTCGAGCATCCCGACCCCTTTCATGAGGATGACTGGGAAAAGATCGGATCGCTCGTTTACCGGCACGCGGAGCCGGTGTCTCGGGGAACCGATCTTCGCTCACGCCTCTCCATTGACGAGCTGGGGATGCTGCACATTTCGTGCTGGGCGCCGGAGCGACCGCAGGATGGTCTCCAGGAGAGACCGTTTAGCTGGCAGGACTGATTTGCGCGGAGGCGTTTGAGGGAGCGTGAAGTATGAGCCCGTTTAAAAGTCGCGGGATTGGGGCATACGGTCGAGGCGCCAAGGAGGATGTCCGTGATGCGGGACGTGACGCGCGGCAATCGAGCGGGAGCGTCCACGTTCCCATTGACATCTCGGGTGAGGAGAGCCATGCATCGCGCCCCAATGAGTGCGATGGGGCGAGAAGGACGGCCAAGTCTGCCAGCTTCGAAGCATCGAGCGATTCCCTCGCGGTCTCAACGCAAGATCTCACTCAAAGCGCTCGGCTGTTGGAGAGCCGTCTGGGTGGCGGGGTGCCGGGAGAAGCTGCAAGGAGCGCGGAGGATGGTTCGTTTGGTGAAGCGCTTCGGCTTGAGCTTGAGGAGAAGGAGCGAGAGATCGTCGCCTTGAGGGGCAGGCTGGCTGAATGTGAGGCTGAGCTCGTGCGCTATCGCAATCGGTGCGGACGCATTGATGAGTACGTTAAGGCGTTGCGGGAGCGAGACCGGACTATGGCAGCGGAGGCAGGCACTCGAATCGAGGAGGGCCTTCGTGCGACCGCGGAGCGGTTCCGCTCCTTTCGGGATGAGATGGATGAGAGCGCCAGCGTCTGGCAGCGAGAGATTTACGAAAAGACCAGCTCGCTTGAGCGGGAACTCAGCTCCATGAGGCAGGGGCTGCAGCAGACGGTACGATTGTGGCGCGAGGAGATGTTTAGGGGAAAGTTCGAGAGTATCGGCATCTCGTATCGCCAGCTCTGTTCCATTTTGGGCAGAATCGAGGCGGCAAATGCCCGTCGTGCGTCCGAGGGGCTGGGGGAGCTTCCCGAAAGCGCGCGGCTGAGAAGATGGCTGGTAGACTTCGAGCGCGCGCTTGCGAGCATCGGTCTCGAGATCATCAGGCCCGGGTGCGGGGAGCCGTTCGATTCCGAGCGACATGCGCTCGACGCCTCCTGTCGCAAGGATGGGGGGCTGTCTCCCGATGATGATCTTGTTGTCACCGGGTGCGCCCTTCCTGGGATGGGTTATCGCTCCGATAGGGATGACCTGTTCGTCGTGGTAGTTCAGGCGATTGTGACGGCATCGCGTCCGTAAGGCGCGGATAGGGGCGTGACATGGCGCGGGCATTCGAGTGCTTTGCCAAGTTCTTCTCGCGAGCATACGGGGTCGCCGCCTGGAAGGTCGTGGGTAGTTATGACCGGAGTGTCAGGGGGAAGGATGCCGCCGGGAGGCGATATAGGGGCCCAGTGGATAAGCTGAGGGAGGGCGTGCTAGAAAGCCTTTCTCCGGCAGGATTGGATGCGGCGGGCGTGGAGGCAGCCGTCAGGGTGGGGACCGAGCTGGATTCTCCCGTTGCCGACGCTATTGAGCGAGAGGCACTGAGGGCTGACGAGCAGCTCTCCCAACTTGATGGCATCCTCGAAACGGGAGTTCCCGGGACGTTCGATCCCTGGAGCGTGATTGGGGCTTCATTTGCGTTCGACGATGGGTTCAGGTCCGCCTTCGCCGAGGCGCTTCTTATGGACGGGTTTAGGGCTGACGCAAGAGGGCTCTGGCTTGGGGTCGACCGCATTGCGGCCTCCCTGGGGGAGGGTATTGGCGTCTCCGACCTCGACGAGCTTGTGAGGTGTCAGCGGGAGGTCGTAGAGGCGCTTGTTCTCGCCTCGCTTCAGGGCCCGCGAGACTACGCTCAGCTTGTGGGCCATGACGTAGCCGTCACGCCTGTTCCTGCGGGACTAGACCGCGTGAGCGGGTCGTGGATGGAGGGGGAGTTTCGCCTTCAGGGGATCATTCCTATGGGCCCTTGCCCTTGGGAATATGCTACGAGTCCCCGGGCCGGCTGGAAGCTCACGTCAAAAGGGGCTCGCATCGGACGCGATGAGCGCTGGTGTGACGAGGAGGGATATGCACCCGTATTCGTTCCCGTGAGCAGGGTGTCGAGAAGACACTGCGAGGTCAGGAGATGTGGCCCGCTTTGGGTGCTGGTTGATCTCTCAAGTTCGAACGGGACTCTCCTTCTGCGACCCAATGGGGATGCTGCAATTCTCTCGGATGAGGAGGCGGAAGTTCGTCCTGGTGACGTCATCTGTCTGGCCCCTCGTAGGGTGAGGTCGGGGTATGAGGGCTCTTGTTTCAGCTGGGTGCTCGGTGACCCCGAGACGTGCCTGCGTTTTGAGGCGGCTCCCTGAGGGAGACTGGCTGGGGCGGTCCGCGTGCGAGGCGGCGACTGGCATCAGATTATAATTGCATTATATTTGCGGGGGCGTATGATGGCATAGTTGTGATACTTGAATGGTAGGAGTTGCCATGTACTGTCCCGCCTGCGGAAACCAGGTCAATGACGAGTTTTGTTTCTGCCCGCATTGTGGGGGCAGGCTACCGCAGGTTTTGGATGGGGCGGCATCGACGTCAGCGCAGGAATCGATGACGCAGTATTACGTGGGCGGACAGGTGGAGGAAGAGCACTTTCCTTCGGCTGCCGCTGCTCCTTCTTCTAAGGAGGGTATGCCTCCCCGGGCAGACGGGCGAACGCCCGAATCGCGGGTCTCCTCTGGGGCAAAGCTGGGGATGAAGTGGTACAAGTTCGTCGTCTGGGTGCAGCTCTTTCTGTGCGCAGCGGTGTATATTCTGGTGGCTATGAGCCTCTTCTCCGGCGTATATCCAAGCTATTACTACGATATTTACGATGGCCTTCAGACGCTCAATGTCTTCACGGAGCTGCTTTGCGTGACGCTGGCGGTTCTCTCCATCTGGGTGCGACGGGAGCTCTCGCGTCATGCTCGGCGTGCCCCACAGCATTACCTCGCACTGAGTGGTGCTGGCTTCGCCCTCCCGCTGTTCCATCTGTTGATTCAGACGGCTGTCATGTCCAGTACGGTGGACTCTGGCGGTCTCTTCCAGGTTGTGTTCGTGATTGCCATAGGCGCGGCATTTGTACATGCAAATAAGACCTACTTCGACAAGCGCTCTCACCTGTTCGTCAACTAACGTGCCACTGGCGTCAGGTCTATTTGGCACGTCTAGCGCGCGGTGACGGGTTCTTCTCGCTCCGCTCACCGGCGGAATGGCAACGCTCGCGGAGAGCCGTGAAACGAGGGAATCTCCGCAGGTGGGACGGGAAATAAGAAGGGTGTACAGAAGATCGTCGCTACCAGAAGGCGACCGACCGAGGAGGCGAGTCCAGTGAACAGCGAAGAGGTAGCAGGGTCTGGACCTGCCGTCCGCGTGACCGAGACCCACTAGCTTCGGGCGAGTGACTTCGCCGACGTCTTCCGGTACGTACACCGGGTTGGGTTGATGAAGGGAATTCCGGAGCGGGTCCAGACACCAATTCGCTGGCTGGACGGTTGATAGCGAGATTGGATGTGAGTCCAAAGGGCAGAGCAGCCGGGGCGGCACCGTAGGGGTGCCGCCCCTTTTGTGTGCGCGCTCCCGTCGTGCGGCTCCCGCTATACTCGACGCATGTCGCTACCGCGGCAAAACCGAGAAGGGAGACCCCATGAGGTTCAGTCTTACCGGTGACTCCGATTGTCCCATCGCGCGCATCTCGCTTGCGCAGGGCGAGTCCGTGCGGACCGAGAGCGGCAGCATGGTGTACTCGCGCGGCGTTGAGATCACGGGCGGGCTCAACACCAAGAAGAAGGGCCTCGGGGGCGTGTTCAGCGCCATCGGCCGCGCCGTCACGAGCGGCGAGTCCATGTTTGTCACCACGGCAACGGGGACCGCAAGCGACGGAGAGATTGCCGTGGCGCCGCCCATCCCCGGCAAGATCGTCGAGCTTTCCGTGGACGCCGCGCACCAGTACCGCCTCAACACCGGCGCGTTTCTCGCCTGCGACGAGGACGTCGACTACACGATGGTCAACCAGGGCATCACGAAGGCGTTCTTTGGCAACACGGGCGGGCTCTTTGTGATGGAGGTCCACGGCGAGGGCTCGCTGCTGGTCTCCGCGTTTGGCGACATCATGGCGCTCGACGTGACCGGCGGAGAGCCGCTGCAGGTGGACAACGAGCACGTGGTGGCCTGGGATGCCGCGCTGGACTATCACATCGAGGTCGCGAGCGGCATGTTTGGCTTCACCACGGGGGAGGGCCTGGTCAACACCTTCACCGGCAACGGCCGGGTGTACATCCAGACCCGCAGCCTGGCAAACCTGGCCCAGGCGATGCACCCGTACCTGCCCACGTCATCCAACTAGCGGGAGTTCCGGCGGACATCGGGTTCATGGGTGCCCGGTCCCGAGGTCCATTAACGCGCACTCGTGCGGCCCGTCGCTCGTCCCAACTGGGAAAACGCGAGAAGAACGTGCACGAGTGCGCGTTAATCCGGCGACGCCTCACGGTGATGGCGGAGGGCGCGTAACGTCCGCGGTCGGCGTGAGGTGATGGCCTTTCCTGAAAAGCCACAATCACCTACAATTGTCATCAGATGTAGGTTCTTATGGCTTTCAAGGAGGAACGGCGTGGTAATCACCTACCGGGAGGCGCTCGAGAAGCTCGGGAGCAGGTACCGCGTTCGGAAGGCGGTGTCGGAGGGGGCGCTCCACCCCGTCGGTCGTGGGATGTACTCGACCAGTCGGGACGAGGACGCACTCGCCGTGATCGCGAAGCGGTATCCCGGCGCGATCCTGACCGGGCAGACCGCGCTCTACGCCCACGGCCTCGTGACCGCGCCGCCCGACCGGATCGACCTAGCCACGAGGCGCGGGGGGACTAAGATCCGCGACGGCGCCGTGCGCCAGCACTTCATCCCCGAGGGATGGCTGGGCGTCGGCAGGTCGACCGTCCTCCTAGACGGGACTGAGCTTCCCGCGTACGACCTTGAGCGCATGCTCCTCGAGCTCATGCGCTCGCGCAACAAGCTGCCCTACGACCTCTACCGGGAGGCGGTCGCCTCGTTCCGCAGAAGGTCGGAGCGGCTGGACATATACAGGCTGCAGGACTACGCGGAGGCGATCCCGCGCGGCGAGGCGCACCTCGAGCGCGCCATGGGGGAGGTGTTCTGATGGACCTGAACGAGATGAGGGCGCGCTACGAGCGCGAGGAGGGCTACTCCCGGCTCAACGCGACCGCGCGCGTCTGCCAGGACGTGATTCTCTCGAAGCTGGCGGCGTCGGGCATGCGCGACCGGGTGACGGTCAAGGGAGGGGTCCTGATGTGCGCGCTGTCGGGGAGCAGCCGCCGCGCGACTCAGGACATAGACCTCGACTTCGTGCGGTACCCGATGACCGACGGCTCCATCCGCTCCTTCGTGTCCGCCCTTTCGAACCTCGGCGACGGCATCACCGTCCGCGTCGCCGGCGAGATAGAGGAGCTGTCGCAGCAGGACTACAGAGGGAGGCGCGTCAACCTCAAGATCAGCGACGGCCGCAGCACGCTCGACACCAAGCTCGACCTGGGGGTCCATGCGAGCGCCACGATGGAGCAGGACGAGCTGTGGTTCGACGTGGCGCACCGGCAGGAGGGCGTCTGCCTGCTTGCGAACTCGAAGGAGCAGGTGTTCGCGGAGAAGCTCAAGTCCCTGCTCCTCCACGGCATCCGCAGCACGCGCTTCCGCGACCTCTACGACATGTACTACATCGGGCACAGGAGGGACCTCGACAGGGAGAGGCTCGCGCGCTACATCGACGAGGCCATCGTCGAGGACCGGGACATGTGGGACGAGAGCATCGAGGACGTCGTCAGGCGCGTCGAGCGGACCCTCTCCAACCGGCGGTTCCTCGCCCGGATGAAGTCCTCCCACAGGGACTGGATAGGCCGGAGTGCCGAGGAGGTCGCCCGATGGCTGCCCGGGTTCCTGGCCACCCTCAACCGATAGGCGTAAGCCAGACCAGGAGCGCGGTGGTCGCCGAAAGGCCTCGAATGGCGTCTCGCCCCGAGGCGATAGGGAAGAGGGTGGACATGATCGATTTCGACATCTTCACGATTCAGGTGGCGAAGCGGCTCCTCCGCGAAGCGTGTCCCCTTCGGCGATTGCTCGGATAACCCCGCTGGTTACATTTTGCGGCAGCCCCGAAGCTTGGAGAGATTCGATGTGCGACGGGGGAAGGCATTGTCCGATTTGCCCGGAGGGGAAGTGAGAATGCTCCCGTAACATCTCCTTCTGGGTGTAGACAAACCCAGCTATGTTCATCGAGTGGAAAGTTGAGGCCACGGTATGTGACCTCAACTTCGTGGCTGCTCATGTTTGAAATACGATGGTAGGCATCGGGAGGTATCTTGAAAGAACCGGCATCGGGCCTTCCATTTTGCCGAGCTCTAGCAGTCCTAGTTTTTCGCATCATCCGATAGGTGCGGCGTGCCACGCATACGTTAAATTCTCAGTCATCGGGAACTCCGACGTTCGCAGGGCGTTCGGACTTGGGGGCGACAGGTCTCAGGCTTCCGGAATAATCAGGGGTACTCCTGCCGTCGGCCTCATCAAGCCCGTCGACTCCTCCTCCGTCCCGCGCAATCTCCGCTACGCATCCTTCTGGGGATGACGCCTCTGCTGAGCGGGTGACAAGTATCGCAAGATGCCGCGAAGCGTCACGAAACACCGCCTCCCATGGAGCCGTGGTGGCGAAGGTGTGCCTTAATCTGCGGAGTGGTCAATGAGTGAGGTGCCAATTTGGCGCCTCGCTTCGTCTGACGAAAGGCCTCCTCCCCGCGGCTGGCCGGCCCATTGGCCGTGACGGGTTGGCGCCGAAGCTCTCGGACGAGATCGGTTTGGGTCCCAAGCGGGTCCAGAGGGCAAAGGAGCTTCTGGACAGGAAGGTAATCGAGTGCGTTGGCTCTAGGAAATACGGGAGTTGGGGGCTATTACGACATCCCATGTCGCAATAATGTCGCAATGGGCGTCGCAATAAGAGCGTGGCAGGCCAGCTGGCGATGTCGGTATCATAGCCTACTCTCGTTGATGAAAACAGAGCGTACTTTTTTCATCATTATGACCCAGGTGCTCAATCCCACGCGCTGCGGCGCTGACCGTGCTGCTCCGAAATGCTCCGAGGCTACCCTAGAGTCGTTCCGAAAGCTTTCGGGTGGGGGTTTCGGGATGGGCGCGGTCGGGCCGCGGGCTCTGCGCGAGCGCCGGCGGGCGCCAGCGGCCCCCATTAACGCGCACTCGTGCAGCCTCGGCTGACTCCCAACTGGGAAAACGCGAGAAGGACGTGCACGAGTGCGCGTTAATTATCGGGCCGTGCGAACAAAAAGCCCGGAGGCCACATGACCTCCGGGCTGACTGTGTATGGTCGCGGGGGCAGGATTTGAACCTACGACCTTCGGGTTATGAGCCCGACGAGCTACCAGACTGCTCCACCCCGCAATTGGGTGCACCGCGTGTGTGCAAGAAATAACTATATCGACCACCTATCCATGCCGCAAGGAGCAAACGGAATTGTGTCTGTATCTCCACAACTACTCCACCGAAGAGAATCGACGATGGATGGGGGCGGGGAGATCAACGCTCTTTGGACTGGATGCGAATGGAGACCAACCCCAACACGTTCACCGATTGCGTCGTCGCCTTACGGCGAAAGGGCGCGGCTCCGGGGCATCGGGCTGGATATGGTGCTCAACGCCATGTATAAGCTCAGCGAAAGGAGCGCAATGAACCGTCTCGCAGACAAGGTTGCCGTTGTCACCGGGGCAAACTCTGGCGTGGGGGCCGCCGTTTCTAGGCTCTTTGCCGCGGAGGGCGCCAAGGTGGTCATGAGCGCGCGTCGCGCCGAAGCCCTTGAGGAGGTCGCTGCGCAGATCGCCGAGTTCGGCGGCGAGACCCTCGTCGTTCCCACGGACATCTCCAAGCCGGATGATCCCGAGAGCCTCATGTCCGCTGCGATGGAGAGGTACGGGAGGATTGACGTTCTGGTCAACAACGCAGGCGTGCTCGAGAGCGGCCTCAAGCCCATCGACCGCTACACCGACGAGGACCTCGACCGCATCGTCGAGACCAACCAGAAGGGAACCATGCGCTGCATGCGTGCGGCTACCAGGCGCATGACGGCCGGCGCCTCCATCGTCAACGTGGCCTCCATTGCGGGGGAGCGCGGCTGCGGCGGAGCGGCGTACGTAAGCTCCAAGGCGGCCGTCATCGGGGTTACCAAGCACACCGCGCTGCGCTTTCAGGTGGCGGGCATCCGGTGCAACGCGGTGTGCCCGGGCAACATCACGACGCCCATGACCGCGGGTCTGGACCCAGCAACGCTCGACCAGGACATGATCGGAGCAATGGCGCTGCATTCCAACATGCGGACTCAGTCCTGCACGCCCGAGGACGTGGCGAACATCGTGCTCTTTCTCGCGAGTGACGAGTCGCGCGCCATCACCGGGCAGATCATCGTGAGCGACTTCGGGAGCATGCTCTAGGGATCTTTTTTGACAGTTGACCCTGTCACCTTTGTCATAACAAAGCATTGGGCGCCTCGCGGCGGAGAGGCCGCGAGGCGCCCGAGGGGGCCGTGCAATTGGGGCTAGGAGCGGCGGCGACGGAGCGCTGTGGCCGCGATCGTGGCGAGAACCCCGGAGCCGCCGAGCAGGGCGGGAGCCACGAGGGTGGCATCCCCGGTCTTCGGGAGCGCGCTCTTTGCGCGAGCGGGACGTGAGGCCGAGGCGCTCTTGCCCCCGCCGTTTCCCGAGCTCTTGTCGACGACCTTCGACGGGTCATCGCCCGAGCCCTTGCCGGTTCCGGGGTTGTCTCCGGTGCCGGGGTTGTCGGGCTTGGCCGGGGGCTCGCCGGGGTTATCGGGGTTATCGGGTTCGTCCGGCTTTCCCGGCTCGTCAGTTCCGCCTCCACCCGGCTCGTTCGTGTCGGGCTTTGCCTCCCAGAGGGCGGTGAGGGTCTCGTCCGGCCGGTCCGTGGTGAGCGTCACCGTGTCCCCGGGCTGGTGGACGGTTCCGTCCGTGGCTCTCCAGCCCCTGAACGCGTACCCCTCGCGCACGGGCGCGGCTGCGGCGACGAGGTCCTTCTCGGTGTGCGACCTACCGGTGCCCCAGTCGATGCCGAACGTCGAGCGCTTGGTCTCGGGCGTAGTCGCCCCGCCGGCCGCGTCGTAAGAGAGCGAGCAGGTCTTGTCCCAGACGGCGTAGAGCGTGGGGTCCGAACAGGTCGAGTCCCCCTCGTCGTCTTGCAGCTCAAAGGCGTTCACGTATCGTCCGGACTCGCCTAGGGGGGACTCGTCCTGCGAGGGGGTGCTGGCCGATCCGCGATACATCGCGCGCCGGTCTCCTCCGGCGAAGAAAGAGGCGTCTCTCCAGAAGAGGAACGCATATCCCTCGCGCACGGGGATGGTGTCCGTGACGTCGAAGTTGACGCTGGTGGGAGGGTCGACGCTTCCGTCCACCCAGACGCGGTCCGGACCGACCACCTTGGTCGCGACGGAGGTGGGCTGGCCGTCGATGGTGCCGCCCGTGGCGTCGTAGCGCATCGTGGCGAGATAGCGATAGGGGGGCTCGGGGACGACGGTAACCTTGTATCCCACGTTCATCACGGTGGTTGCGGTGTCGCCGTCATCTGCCCTGCCCGTGAGGGTGATCTTGAAGTAGGCGTAGACCGGCATGTCGTCGGGCGTGACCTTTACGCCCTCAAAGCTGAAGGAGATGTTGCCGCTGGGGTTGGGAGAGCTCGCCCTGGTGAAGAGGTAGCCGGAGCCGGGATAGCTTCCCGCGGGATAGTACGTGGATCCGACCGACTGTCCATAGGGAGCCGCCGACACGTTGGTCACCCGATAGGTCTTGGTGAGCGCCTCGCCCCCCAGGCCACCATAGTTCTGCTTCGTGAATCGCGTGATGGCCGGGATTGACTCGTCAGATATCTCGGAATCCTCGACGACGACGATCTCGCCGTAGTCCCCTGGCCTCGGGTAGGTGTTGCCGGGGGAGTCGAGGCTCCCGTCGGCAGAGTCGTTGGGGTTGATGCGCAGGATGCTATCGGCATTGCCGTCCGCGGGAAAGATACTCGCGGGGACGTGCGACCATTCGGAGTCCTCGGGCTCCAGCTCGACGATGTTCTCGCACTCTTCTTTCTCCCCATCCTCCATCTTTGCAATCGCAGGGGCGGCGGGGAGCGCCGCCGCGAGCAAGAGCGCTAGAGTCAGGGTGGTTGCTCCGAAGCGGGGCGGTATACGAGCCATCTGTGCTCCTTCCTGGTTGGGGAAAGTCCCCACAGGTTAGGGGATGACGCAGCGTCCCCGGCAAGGGGGTCTCGTTGAGATGGGTGAGGCGGAAAAGAGTGCCGCCCCCGCATGTGAGCGATGCGGGGGCGGCTGGGCGCCCCTCCGAGGGAGCTACTCGGTCGAGGTGGGGCGCCAGGACGATGCGGCTGTCGTCACGCTACCCGTGGGGGTGAGGAGACGCGAGACGACCGGGGAGTTGCCGCGTGTCCGATGGAGAGTCGGAGGTGCCTCTGCCATGCCGGGCGCATGGGGACGAGCCCCATCCGGCCGCGCCTGACAGCAACCACCCTATTCCGTGACGTAGCGTCTCCGTCAAGGAGGAAAAGAAAAAAGTTTCAGGGAATGGGGAAGGGGTCGAGTGCCCTCACCCCGAGTTTTCCATACCGTTTCGAGGAGGCGGCCTCGCGTTTCGAGGCGGCTTCCAACGTTTCCCGCGTGGCGCAGGGTCGTTAACAGCGGCACGTCCTTCTCGGCACGCCCTCTTTGGGGTGGCAGACTGCCGCCGTACCGTCCGTGCGACTGGGGAGGTCGTCATGTATGACACAGGATCTACCGGATTCATGCTCGTCTGCACCATGCTCGTCCTGTTCATGACCCCGGGGCTCGCGTTCTTCTACGGCGGCCTGGCGCGCCGGAAGAACGTGATCAACACGATGCTCATGTGCTTTGCCGTGATCGGCATCGTGGGGATTGCCTGGGTCCTGGCGGGGTGGTCCTTCGCCTACGGGGGAGACGGCTCGCTTTCGTGGTTTGGGGGGTTCGACCAGCTGGGGCTTTTCGGTCTCGTCTCAGGCATGCTCGCCGAGGCGTCCGCGGTCCCCGCAGACGCGGTCTACCCCTCGCTCGTTGACGTCTGCTTCCAGATGGCCTTTGCCATGATCACGGCTGCTATCGTCACGGGCTCGGTGGCGGGGCGCATGAAGTTCGGGGCCGTCGCCGCCTTTATCGCCGCGTGGTCGCTCGTGGTGTATGCGCCGCTCGCCCACATGGTCTGGGGCGGGGAGGGCTCGCTCATCGGCGACGTCATCGGCGCGCTGGACTTTGCCGGCGGCGACGTGGTCCACATCAGCTCCGGCGTGACGGGACTCATCCTCTGCCTCTTCCTCGGAGGGCGCAAGGGCTTTGGCCTCAAGAGCTACCGGCCGCACAACGTGCCCTTCGTCGCGCTGGGGGCGGGCCTGCTCTGGCTCGGGTGGTTTGGCTTCAACGGGGGCTCCGAGTTCGCCGCGGACGAGGTTGCGGCCCTCGCGATCCTCAACACCGTGGTCTCCAGCGCAGCGGGCCTCGTCTCCTGGCTCGTGACCGAGCGCGTTACCACCGGCAAGCCGACGCTCGTGGGCGCCTGCACTGGTCTTGTGGCCGGCCTCGTGGTGGTGACGCCGGGTGCGGGCTTTGTGGAGCCGTGGGCCGCGGTGCTGATGGGCATCATCGTCTCTCCTGTCTGCTACCTGGCCATCTCCAAGCTCAAGGCGCGCTTCGGCTACGACGACGCGCTCGACGCATTTGGCTGCCATGGGGTGGGCGGCATCCTCGGCGGCGTGCTCACGGGCCTCTTCTGCGTGCCGGAGCTCTCCTGGTCCGAGGCGGGCGGCCTGCTCTACACCGGCGACGCCTCGCTGCTCGTGAGCCAGGTGGTTGGAATCCTGGTCACGCTTGCGATCGTCATCGTGCTCGACCTCGTGCTCGTGGCCATCGTGCGAGCGGCGTTTGGCGGCAGCCTGCGCGTGAGCGAGCATGACGAGGCGCTTGGACTCGACGTGTCCGCGCACGGCGAGAGCGCCTATCCCGCCTTCACCGGACTCGACGCATAGGGAGCGTGCAACATGAAGAAGGTAACGGCCATCATCCGTCCGGAGAAGCTCGAGGAGCTCAAGGACGCGCTCAACGAGAAGGGCATCCATGGCATGACCGTCTACGAGGTCATGGGCTGCGGCAGTCAGCACGGCTGGACCGAGTACTATCGCGGCAAGGAGGTCATGCTCAACATGATCCCCAAGGTGAAGGTTGAGCTTGTCGTCAATAATGCGCAGGTCGAAGACCTGATTGGGCTCGTCTGCGACGTTGCCCGCACCGGCGAGGTGGGCGACGGCAAGATCTTCGTCTATCCCGTGGAGGAGTGCGTGCGCATACGCACCGGGGAGCGTGGCGTCAAGGCCGTGTAGGGGGGCGGGCCCGGCGCGCTGCGGACTGGGCGCGCTGCGCAAATCGGGGTCGTGGCAGTTTCCCCGCCGCCGGCGTTGCGCGGATGGGGGTTACGGCAGCCCGCGCTTCTCGCCACCTGCGGTTCTTCTCGTCCCTGTTGCGGAAAACGGGGTCGTGGCGGTGCGATTTCTGCCACGACCCCAATCGGGACAACGCCTCACGACACGGGATTGCCACGACCCCGATTCCCGCAACGTGCCGAGAAGCGCTTACCCAAGCCCGTACGCCTCGACGGGAACGACGTCCCATCCGCCGTCGGTGATCTGGGGCGCGGCGGGGGAGGAGCCCTTCTCGTCGCGCGCACGCTCACGGGCGCGGCCGTCCCAGCGGACGCCGTCGATGCGCTCGAGCTCCTCGTAGAGCGCCGCCCGCCGCGAACGACGCCACTCTGCCACCTTGCGGGTCACGCGGTGTCGGGGCAGCCCGAGCTCCTGGCGGAGGATTTCTGCCAGCCCGTCCATGTAGTCGAGGTCGCGATACTGGACCTTCGTCACCACGTGCTCCGAGAGTCCAATGGCCGTGAGCTCGGTGCTCCGCGCGGCGTCGCGCGCGTGTGCCTGCTCGGTCGCATGGTCGCCGCCGTTATACTCGACCGCGGCGATGCGCGGTGCGCCTCCCGCCTCGTCCGCGCGCCCGCGGAGCAGGATGTCGGGCTTTCTCACCCCCGATTCCATCCGGTCATGTATGCGCCGCACCTCGAGGGGCTCGTTCATCGAAAGCACCTCGAGCCCGTATCCCCCAAGCGAAGGTCTCAGCCCCAGGCGAAGAGAAAGCTTCGTCTCGCGGGGCGAGCCCGAGCGCACGCAGGCGTGACGCAGCGCGTGGCGCACCCGCTGGGTTCCGTGCTCCGGCCCGAGGGCGTCGAGGTGCTCGAGGATGCGCTCGGGGGTGGTGAGGGGGGACTTCCGCTGGAACATGCCCCTCTCTGACGTGGGGTCGATGGCGTAGATGCCAAGGAGCTCGGAGAGCAGGCAGATGAGCTCGAGGTCCGTGAGCCATGGCGCCATCGCCACGGGGAGGTGCTCGGGCGAGACGCACCGCACCCCCGGGGCGAGCTCAAAGGCAGATCCGGGCGGGAGGTCGGGGGAGGCGTGGGTGCGGACCAGCGACCTTCTCGCACGCGGGGCCTCGCGCGAGACGAGCAGGTGAAGAGGCTTGCTCGCGCGGGCCAACTCTGGGACGGTGCCGATGAGCCGCTCGATTTCCGCGTTGGCCGGCACCCGCTCGGGAACGTCGCCGTCACAGCGTTCTCCCTTTTCGAGACGCCAGCGCAGCCGTCTGCTGCGCATCGCCTCAAGGGCCGTGGTATGTGTCAGTAGGATGCTCATGGCTCGAGGCTAGGGCATCGCATCGGGGATGGACTCGAGATCCGAAGAAAGTCGTTCCCGCTGCTGACGGGCTGCTGTCGCGATGCTGACGAAAAGGACTGTTTGCGCAGGTCAGTTAACTTTACATAAGTGATTTGCATGAGAAAATTAACTATATTTTGTGGAGGAGGTGTGCTGCGGGCGACGGAGGCGGGTCGTTTGCGATATCGGGGTTATGGCAATCTGGCGCCGTGGGGCGTTGCCCAGATGGGGGTCGTGGCAGAAATCGCGCTGCCACGACCCCGTTTTCCGCAACAGGGGCGAGAAGAACCGCAGGTGGCGAGAAGCGCGGGCTGCCATAACCCCCATCCGCGCAACGCCGGCGGTGGGGAAACTGTCACGACCCCGATTTGCGCAACGCGCCCGGCCCGCAGCGCGCCCAACCCGCAGCGCGCCCGGCCCTACAGGTCCGTCGCCGTGACGATCTCTTGCGGGATGAGGCGGGCGCCCTCCACCACGGCTCGCAGATACGCGGCCTCCTTCGGCTTGAGGACGAACTCCAGCAGCTCAAGCCCCTCGATGCGCACGCCGCCCTGGTCCGTCTCCTCGTTCTCCAGCGGGTCGGGGAAGCGCTTCATCGCGCGCCTCAGCATGAGGCGGTACGCGGGGGCGAACGGCTCGACCTCGAAGCGCCCGTCGGCCATCGAGGCGAGCTTCGCCAGGATGGAGAGGCCGGCGCGGTCTATGTCTCCCCAGTAGAGCACGCGTACGTCCTCGGCGCCGAGCGAGGCGATGAGGTCGGGCAGTTTGTGCGGGTCGTCAACGATGTACCCGTTGCCAAAGACCACGCCGTGGACCCGCTCGTCGAGGATTCGCTTGCGCCCGTCCAGGAACATCGCGTTTCTCATGTTGACCCAGGGGTCGAGGTTCTCGGAGACGACGAGCCGCAGGTGGCGGTGGTGCTTGGGGATGTGGTGCATGAGCTCGAGCTTGGTCTGCGGGCGCGTGACCACTGCGTCCGAGAGGCCCATGAGATGCAGCAGCTTGCGGCCGTCCGAGTCCAGCGCCAGGAACTTCTCGTCACCGAAGAGGCGGTACGAGAGCTCGCGCGTGCTGAGGGTGCCGTCGCCGATGGAGGCGGAGCCGGCGAGCGCGGCGTCGAGGGCGCGGAGCTCGCGCTCAAAGCGGACGTATGCCTCGGGGGTGCTGAGCAGCCAGCCGTTGATCCACAGGCGGGGGTCGAGGTCGATGATCTTCCGGCGGATGTCCTCGAGCTCGGGCGTCTGCTTGCGCACGGTGTCCAGCCCCGCGAGGCTGCGGGCAGGGCGCCGCGCGGGAGGCCTGGGTCGCTCCGCGCGGGCTATGGCCTGGGGCTTGTTTTCCGGGCGTGCGTCCGACCGGGCGTTCTTCTCGCCCGCTCCGCCCGCGCGCTTGGACGGGCTCGGGGCCGGCGCGCCGCCGGCGAGAAGGACGTAGCCCTCGCCGCCCTTCTCCCGCTCGAGCACGTGCAGGTCGAGCAGGTCCTTGAGCGTGGGCTCGCCCGCCCCGTACTTGGCGAGCACGCCCATCACGTCCTCCCTGCTCAGCGGGTTCTTTCGCAGGCGGACGAGCCCGCTTGCGATGCCGCCCGAGACGCTGCGCTGCTGGACGGGCAGCTCCTTGCTGAGGAGCTTGGCCAGGGAGACGATCGCGTCATGCTCCTGCTCGGTGAGTTTCTGTGCCATTGGTGCCTCTCTTCGGGGTTGCTCAGTACAGCATACCGTTACGGGCGGCGTGAGCATGCGGACGACGGCCATTAGCTCGCAGCTAATGAATTCCTTCTTTTGCCCTGATAGGCTGCAGGCATCAGGACCAATTCGTCGAAAGAATGGGTGGTATCAATGAGTACGCTTGCCCCAATTCCCCGCCATTGCCTCGTCGCCACGCTTGCGCTGGCCGCCGCGTTGGCTCCGTTTGCCCTCTCTGGGTGCGGTGGGACGTCGTCTTCCGCGGAAGATTCGACTCCTGCCGAGGAGCAGCCCGCCGAGAGCCAGGTTTCCGAGTCGACGCAGTCTGACTACGCGGTCACCATCGATGGGTCGACGGTGACGACTGACTACGAGGGAGCCCCTGCGATCATCGTCGATTACACCTTTACCAACAACTCTGAAGAGGATACGTCCTTTGCGGTGGCCTGCGCTCAGAAGGCGTTCCAGAACGGGGTTCAGCTTGAGAATGCGATCGTGACCGAGGACCTTGGGAACGGTTACATGGCAGAGATAAAGCCGGGCTCAACGACCACGGCGCGCATTGCCTATAGCCTGACAGATGAGTCCGACGTCACCGTCGAGGTCCAGGAGCTCTTCTCGCTTGATGATACGATGCTTGCGGAGGCCACGTTCTCGGTGGCGTAGAGGACGCGCGAAGAGGTGCGATGCCATGGCAGAACGACTGACGGAGGAGCTGCTTGACGAGCTCCTCTCCACCTCCGACCTCGAGGGCTATCTCGAGGAGCGCGCGCCGAGCGGACGCACGCTCTCCGAGTACCTGCAGCAGCTTCTCGCCGAGAAGGGCCTCGAGCGTTCGCGCGTGGTGCGCATGGCCAACCTCAACGACACCTTCGGCTATCAGATCTTTCAGGGCACACGCCATCCGAGCAGGGACAAGGTCCTGCAGATCGCCTTCGCCATGGCCCTCACGCTGCGCGAGACCAACCGTGCGCTCAAGGCCGCCGGCGCGAACGAGCTCTACTGCAAGAACCGCCGCGACGCGATCATCATCTTCTGCCTCGACCGCGGCTGCTCGCTCCAGAAGGTGAACGAGGAGCTGTACCGCTTCGGCGAGCGGACCATCTGCTAGGGGCGGCGATTCGGGGGCGTTGCCGAATCTGGGGCCGTGGCAGTAACGGGCTCCAGTGCGTTGTCGATTTGGGGGTCGTGGCAGGATTCGGGCTGCCACGACCCCATATCTGGCAACAGGGGCGAGAAGAACCCCAGCTCGCGAGAAGTGCCGGCTGCCATAACCCCGTTCTTCTCAACGCACGCCGAGGCGGGATTGCCACGACCCCCGATTCCGCGGCGGCCCCGCGGGGCGGACCCCGATCTGTCCGCGCCCTCTGCTAGGATTGCCACATGGAGACACGCGAAGACACCCTCGAAGACGACCTTGCTCGATACCTCGACTCGCTCGGGCGCGAGGACTCGTATCGCGTCGACGCCGTGCTCAAGGAGGGGCCGCTCGAGGTCACGGAGCGCGTCTTCTTCGTGGGGAGGAGCGGCGCCGAGCTGGGTCCGTTCGTGCGCAAGTACCTGAGCGCCGAGTCGGGTCTGGGCGGAGCGTACGAGGCGCTGCTCGCGGCGCAGCGCCGCGGCGTGAGCCTGCCGCACCTTCCGCGCATCATGGAGTGCTATCGCCATGACGATAAGAACGTGGTGGTGATGGAGTGCGTGCACGGCGAGACGCTCTCCGAGCGCGTCCTGAGCGCGCGGACCCCCGGCGGGCGACTCGACCTTCTCGCCCTCGTCTTCCCCGACCTGTGCGATGCCGTGAGCGAGCTTCACGAGCGGCTTGACCCTCCCATAATCCATCGCGACCTCAAGCCGGAGAACGTCATGGTGTCAGGCTCCGGGGTCACCCTCATCGACCTGGGGATTGCCCGATCGTTCCGAGAGGATGGCGAGCGGGACACCACGCACTTTGGCACGCGCGCCTATGCGCCGCCCGAGCAGTTCGGCTTTGGGCAGACGGACGTGCGGAGCGACGTCTACGCGCTCGGCATGCTGCTCTTCTTCTGCGTGACGGGGCTCGAGCCCTCGGCGCGTGACCGCGAGCGCGGCTTTGCGGGAGCGGGCGTGCCCGAGCCGCTGCGCCCCGTCATCGTCCGCGCGACCCAGCTTGATCCCGCGGCGCGCTATGCCACGGTCCGCGAGCTGCGCGATGCGTTCGTGTCCGCGCTCGGCGACGTGGCGCGCGGGAGGGGCGGGGGCTCTCCCGCGGAGGAGCCGCCGAGCTTTGAGCCCGAGCGACCGTCTCCCGGGACGCTGCTCGCGCGAGTCCCGCGCTGGGCGGGTGCGATCTGGAACCTTGCGGTGCTCTCTCTGTGCGGACTCTGCATCGTGGGCTGCGTGATGGGGTTCGTCCAGCCCACGCCCGAGAACGCGAAGTGGCCCGTCTGGTACCGGTTCTTCTCGTATCTCGTGTTCCTGATGCCGGCGCTCGCGATTGCCGGCTATCTGATGCTCGACCGCCGGCCGCTGCGCAGGGAGATTCCCGCGCTCGCGCGGCTTACCGTGAGGCAGGAGACCCTCGTGGGATTCCTTGCCATCCTGGGGCTGCTCGTGCTGTGGGTCCTCGCCTCGCTGGTCGCGCAGGTCTAGCAGGGCTGGCGGATTGCCTCCTCCAGCGCCTCGACGTCCCCGGTGAAGTGGAACGCATGCATGCCGGCGAGGCGGGCGCCCGCGCAGTTGTCCGCGTTGTCGTCCACGAAGAGGCACTCGGCCGGGTCGAGCCGGTAGCGCAGGCAGAGCAGGTGGAAGATTGCTGGGTCCGGCTTCATGATGCGCTCCTTGGCCGAGACCACGCAGCCGTCGAGGTATGGCGTGACGGGCGCGTGGCGGAGCTGGTCCATGATGCGGGTGTTGGCGTTGGAGAGCACGTAGATGCCGTAGCCCTCACGCTTGAGGCGGATGCCGAGCTCGTTGGTGCCGGCGATGGGCTCGGAGTGCTCGGGCCAGTGGTCAAAGCACTCGTTGAGGTTGGGGCGCAGGCGCTCGGGCAGATGGTCGAGCGCGTAGCGGCGCATGGTCTCGCGATCGATGGTGCCCGAGTCCAGAAGTGACCACATCGTGGTGCCGAAGAGCGCGCCGTCGAGCAGCGCGGCGTCCTCCGGCGTGTCCGTGAAGAGGCTCGCGAAGTATGGCCCGTCAAAGGTCATGAGGACGTTGCCCATGTCAAAGATGACGTTCCTTACGCGCTTGTTCTCGCTGCTGGGCATGATGCCTCCTCGGTTGCGGGTGCTAGAGAAAGTATAGCTGCCGGTGTCGCCGCTGAGGTGCCGCTCCTGCTGATAATCGGATCCGGCAAGGCGTCGCACGTATCGGGGCGACGGAAGTAGCGAATCGGCGGCCATTGCGTGCTCGGCGGCCCGGAGCTGCCGAGAGAATGACCTGGAGGGCGAGAAGAACGTGAGGAATTGCGGTCGTTGCGCCCTGCGGGCTCGATGCTCTTCTCGCCTTCCGCATCGACTCCGCTTTACCCGACTCGGCCATCTCGGCAAGCTTTCTGCGACTCAAGATGTCTTGGTTTCAAGATTCGTGAAAGACGAACAGATCCTGTTGTTTGATCGTGTTCGCGTTTCGTTCGCACCTCGTGCCCTGAGCCGATCATGCTGGGAAGGGGGAAAGGAGGAGATGTGTCTGATCATAGAGATACTGAGGCCGCCTGGGCGTATTGCCCCAGCTCGTCGAGCGGCGCTCCGTTGGAGTTGATAAAAGTGACTGAATCCAACGACTATCCGGAGCATGGGGCGGCCTTTGGAGAAGAATGGGCCCCCATGGACGGCACATGGCTCACCTTTTCTGGTGTAACTGGGCTGTGGGAAGAGAAGCGAGGTGGGAACTTCTGGGGGTACGGTAGCGCCTATGAGTTTGCCGAGGACGTCTTTTGCTTTGACCCCTTGCTGGGGAAGCGATTGCTTTGCGATGAGGGAGTGGGCCGCGAGTTCTGGCCCGTCGAGGTGAGCGATGTCGAGGTGCTCGAAGAAATGGGCATCTCGTGGCAGGAGTCACTCGCACGATGCGTGGCGGCCGTCCCTTCCTGGCGGCGCGGGGACAGCCTGCTCTGCGTCCCGGAACTGTTGAGGATTGACTTTGGGCGCTGGTGCAGCGATCTCGATGATTCCGGCGTTTTTGAGAATGGTCCACTTATGGGGACCTCGGCATTCCGAGCGGTTGTTAGGGAGTGTGCCGCCCACGTGCAGCGTATTCCCTGGGCTCGCGCAGGCTGCTAGGCAACAAGTACGTGGTTCTCCTGCATGAACTGCTCGTAATGGGCTGCGAGCAGGTTGCGGCTGGGATGACTTGCCTCATTGCGGGGGAGTCGCAGGTGGGAGGAGGTGAAGGTGGCATAGGTCGTGCCGCGCAGACGGTCGCTCAGGCTGATTTTGAGCGTATCGGGTTCTATCGAAATCAGGTGGGCGTCATACAAGAGGTGCATGTCCGACCTCAGGAGGATGCCATTGTTTACGATCTGAGACTTCCTTCCCCGATAGGGATTGATGTGAGCCGCCTGAAGGACCTGGGGGACATCGGTTTCAGTGATGGCGCATGCCCCTTCATACGCATTGAGCAGCGACTTTCGAAACGCGTCCTGTTGCTCGCGGCGCACCTGCTCCGCCTTCACGAGCTTGCGCTCGTCAGCATCATCAATCTCGGTCAGAACGGAGCGCTCGTCGTCTGTCAGGGCATCGAAGCCGGGGAAGGCAAACGCCCCCTCCGATTCGCTCTTATCGGTTATGGGGCCATGGAGCGTGAACATGTTCGTAGCGCTGTTAAAGCGCTCCACAAAGGCAAGGCCGAGTATGCGATAGCCCTTCGCCTCGCGGACCATAACGCCCACGGGGACGCCGTCAGTCAGGCAGTTCATGAGTGAGCCGTTGTAGTTTTGGCTGCTGTCGGATCCGCTGTGGGCCGCGTAGTCAAGCACCCACGTGCCGTCAGCGAGATGGATGGGCTTTCTATCGTTGTAGAGCCCACTTCCGCTGGAGTGGACGGAAAGGGCGTACTTCCTACCTCTTTTGTAAGAAACGAGAGAGGCGCCTGGTATGTAAATCCCGGCATCTCGACTCAGAGGAATAGGCGTTTTCGGGCGATTTTCCATGCGATGCGGAAGGCGCGATATCATCTCGCCGGTATTTTGCTGGAACCAGTCGTAGCAGGGGATGAATTCCTCCGGAACACGCCTCTTTGCCCGATCTAGAGTCGGGCAGAAGGCCTGACATTCGTAGATAATCTGACTGGCCACCGCTGCCTCCCTCCGCTGGGTAGATTATACGTTAGCAACTCCCGTGCTACACTGGCCCCACGAATCTCGAGCGAAGGGACAACACTATGTCTGACGTGCTCTTTATTGAATATCCCAAGTGCAGTACCTGCCGACGCGCCAAGGCGTGGCTGGACGAGCACGGCGTCTCGTACACCGACCGCCATATCGTGGAGGATAACCCCACCGCCGAGGAGCTTGCCGAGTGGCAGGCTCGCTCCGGGCTGCCCGTCCGGCGCTTCTTCAACACGAGCGGCCGGCTCTACCGGGAGCGCAACGTGAAGGCGCTGCTTGACGCCGGCATGGCGGACGCCGACGCCTTCGCGCTCCTCGCCGAGGACGGCATGCTGGTCAAGCGTCCCATCGTGGTGGGGGAGGACTTCGTGCTCGTGGGCTTCCGCGAGGCGGAGTGGGAGGACGCACTTCTGTAGCGACCTCGCCCGAACGACAGATTTCTAGTTGCGCCAGAATCACAAATCGGGGCCCCGAGAGGGGCTCCAATTTTTTGCGCGGAGGCTCTACCTGCGGTTCTTCTCGTCTAGCCTTGAGAATTCTAGTTGCCTTCTAGTTGCCTTCTAGTTATCATCTAGTTATCATTTTCGAGCAAGGAACGGTGGCTCACATGGCTGATGTCGAGAAAATTGAGTTGCTATACTCTCTTGTCGGCTTTCCCGATGAGACGGAGTGGCTCGAGTTCAAGGAGGGGAATAGCGATCCCGAGCGTATAGGGAGGGACATTTCCGCGCTGGCAAATTCCGCCGCGTATCTTGGTCGGGATTTTGCCTATCGCATCTGGGGAGTTGCTGATGGAACGCATGATCTCGTTGGTACCACGTTCAACCCCTATGCGAAGAAGGCAAAGGGCAATCAGAGCCTGCTAATTTGGCTGCCGCGATTCCTCTCGGCAAACGCTAGCTACGAGTTTGACTGCTTTGAGCATGACGGAAAGAACTTCGTCGTTCTCAAGATTGCCGCAGCGACAGAAAGGCCGGTGAGCTTTGACAAGGCCCTCTACATTCGCGAGGGTAGCAGTACAACGCGCCTGGTAAACGGATCAGCAAAGGAGGCTGAGCTCTGGCGGCGTCTCCAGCGCTCGGACTTTGAGACGAGGCCGGCAAAGGTTGACCTCGTGGTTTCCGATGTTTTTAGCCTATTAGATGTTGACGCTTACTATGCGCTCTTGGGTGATCGTAAGCCCGAGCAGGAGGAGAGCGTACTCGAGACGCTTTGCGAGCAGGAGCTTGTCTTCCGCCAGGATAACGGTCGCCTGAGAATATCAAATCTGGGTGCCCTGCTTATCGGGCGTGACCTGAGGGCGTTCTACGGGCTTGGTCGGAGAGCGTTGCGCGTGGTGTGTTATGCGGGCAAGGGGAGCTTCGAAATCGTTGAGGACAGGACGTTCAACGAGGGGTATGCGCTGTCGCTTCCAAAGGCTGAGGAGTTCGTAATGGCCCGTGTGCCAAAACGGGAGCTGGTGGACGGGGCATTTAGGAGAATCGTTCACGCATATCCGCAGAGGGCGGTTCGCGAGCTGCTCTCAAACACCGTGATTCACCAGGACCTATCTGATACGACGGAGGGGCCGATGGTGATGCTGTACGAGAACCGAATCGAGTTCTCTAACCCGGGCACGACGCTCATCCCCGTAGCCCGGCTGCTCAATGCCCCTCCAAAGACACGAAACACCAAGCTCGTGAACCTTATGCGCCAGATGGACCTCTGCGAGGAGGGTGGTACTGGATGGGACTTGACCGTTGCCTCCTGCGAGGCCGTCCACATGGCGGCGCCTAAGGTTCAGAGCGAAGATGACCTAGGGACGAGAGTTACGCTTCTCGCGGGAAGCGCCTATGAGCACATGACCAAGGCTGAGCGGCGCGATGCCGTGTACTGGCACGCTTGTCTCATGTTTGCTCAAGGAGAGTCCATGGGGAACCAATCGCTGCGCGAACGCTTTGGTCTTGAGGAGAATCGAAAGAACATCGTTGCCATGTCGCGGCTCATCAGGGATTGCTGCGAGGCTGGACTCATTAAGAACGAGGATGACGAGGCTGGGGATAAGTATCGTCGCTATGTTCCGTACTGGGCATGAGCGACGGTCACATCTCTCACTCGAACACATGTCTTTTAGTTGCGCCAGAATCACAAATCGGGGCCCCGAGAGGGGTCCCGTTTTTTACGCAGGCGTTCTACCTGCGGTTCTTCTCGTCTTGACTTGAGAATTCTAGTTGCCTTCTAGTTATCAAAGCGGGGTGGGCCCAGTTGCGTCCGGCGTTCGTGGCATACTGGGCAAAGTGAGTCGAATGGGGGAGACATGCTGACAAGGGAGTTCTGCGCCGAGAACATGGAGCTCGTTCCGGCGGCGGTCGCCGCAGGCGCGGCGCGCATCGAGCTGTGCGACAACCTCGCGGTGGGCGGCACCACGCCGAGCTACGGCGTCATCCGAGCCGCCGTAGCATTTGCGCGCGAGAAGAACATCGACGTGATGTGCATGATTCGCCCGCGCGGCGGCAGCTTCGAGCATACGCCCGCCGAGGCCGCCATGATGCGCGACGACCTCATCATGGCCAAGCGCCTGGGCGTCACCGGCGTGGTCTTCGGCTGCCTGCGAGAAGGACGTCTGGACACCGGGCTTACCTCCGAGCTGATCCGCCTTGCCCACGAGGACACCCCCGAGGCCCCCGGCCGCGTGGCGGTGACCTTCCACATGGCCTTTGACGCGCTCGCGCCAGAGGACCAGCTCGACGCCATCGACTGGCTCGCCGAGCAGGGCGTGGAGCGCATCCTCACGCACGGCGGCGCGGCTGGCGCGCCCATCGCGGACAACCTCGATTGCCTGCGCGCCTACGTGGCGCGCGCGGCCGGACGCATCGTCATCCTGCCCGGGGGCGCCATCACGTGGGAGAACGCCGAGGGGGTCGCTGCCGCGCTGGGCGTCTCCGAGGTGCATGGGACCAAGATCGTCAAGGTGGCCTGACCGTGGCGCGACCGAGACAGGTCAAGGGCTTTGCGCAGGTCACGCCGAATCTTGGCGAGCACATGGGGCACGAGGTCCTTCTCGCCAGCTTGGCGGAGGGGGAGGCGCGCGTGCGGGGAACGGCGTTCTCCGGGCTGGAGCTTGACGGCATCTCCGCTGCCGGCGCCGCCTTTGAGAACGTGGCGTTTCGCGGATGCGTCTTTGAGGGCGTGGACTTCTCCAGCTGCACGTTCACGGACGTGCAGTTTCTGAGCTGTCGCTTCATCGCCTGCACCATGGCGCGCTCGTGGCTCAACCGGGTGGACTTCCGGTCGTGCTCGGCGCCGGGGATGAGCTTTGGCAAGGGGCGACTCACCGGGGTCCTCATGGCGGACTCCCAGTTTGACTACTGCGACCTCTCGGAGGCCTCCGTGAGCCATCTGCGCGCGAGCGCGACGAGCCTCTCCGAGCTCAACCTGCACCTGACCAAGCTCTCTCACGTGGAGCTTGACGACTGCGACCTCACGCGGGCGACGGTCTATCGCTCGGGGCTCTCAGGCGTCGACCTCTCCTCGTGCGACATATCGGGAATACGCGTGTCCGGGGACTTCCGCGAGCTGCGCGGCGCCGTGGTGAGCGCCTCGCAGGCCGTGCAGCTGGCGGGGCTCCTGGGCGTGACGGTGAAGGAGGACGAATGGCTCTGATCAGCGAGGACGCCCCGCTCGAGGAAGTGCAGCGGGTCTTTAGGAACGACCGCTTTGCGACGGACGCGTGCGGGTGCCGCGTGGTGGAGGCCTCGCGTGGGCATGCGGTGTGCGAGTTCGACATCACGCCCGGCCACCGCAACGAGAAGGGCGGCGTCATGGGTGGGGCCATCTTCACGGTGGCCGACCTCGCCTTTGCCGTGGCATCCAACGTGGGGGAGCCGGTGACGGTGTCCGTGAGCAGCTCGATCGAGTTCATGAGCGCGGCGAAGGGCGAGAAGCTCATAGCCACGGCGGACGTGGACAAGAACGGACGCACGCTGGGGTTCTACAACTGCCTGGTCACAGACGAGCTGGGCACGCCCGTCGCGCGCGTTACCCAGACGGCGATGCACCTGCGGCAGTAGGGGGGACGCCGGGGGCGTGGGGTGCCCCCGGAGGGCCTAGTCGAGCGACGCGAGCTGGGCCGGGAGCTCTCCGATGAGCGGCCTGATGTAGGCGCGCAGCTCGCTGCCGATGCCCATGCCGTCTGCGGAGATCCACTCGCTGGGGATGTTGCGCACCTGGTTGGCCACGGCGGCGACGTCGACGAGCTTGGTGCGGGACGCGTACGGGTCGTTGGAGACGCGCTCGATGGCGCACATCTTTGCGGTCTCGCCGGCAAAGGCGGCCTCGACGGCGGCGTAGCCCACGTCGTAGGCCTCGTTGAGGTCGGTCCTGCTCGCGACGTAGCTCGCGCAGCGCTGGAGCGTGGAGAGCTCCACGGCGCGGGTCTTGCAGCCGATGCGCTCCTTTGTGAGGGCGGCGAGGTAGCGGCCGGCTCCCGAGAGCATGGCGAGGTGGCCGAACTCGTCGGTGCCGACGCCCGGCGCCGCCGCGCGCTCGCAGACGAGGGCGCCGTCGGGCGTGCGCACGCCCTCGCTCACGCCGACCATCACGGTGTTCTTCTTCTGGAGCGCCTGGGAGAGCCGCTCGATGAGGGCGTCCTCGTTAAGCGGGACCTCGGGGAGAAGCACGAGGTCGGGCTCGACGAAGGCAAGGGCGCTCGAGGCGGTGAGCCAGCCGGCATCGCGTCCCATGATCTCGACGAAGGTGACGCTCTTGAGGTTGTAGACGTCGGCGTCGTAGGCGAGCTCGTTCATGGCCGTTGCCACGAAGCGGGCGGCGCTGCCGTAGCCGGGGGTGTGGTCGGTCCCCACAAGGTCGTTGTCGATGGTCTTGGGCACGCCGATGAAGCGGATGTCGCTCCCGGTGCTCTGACCATAGGCGGCGAGCTTGGAGATGGTGTCCATGGAGTCGTTGCCGCCGATGTAGAGGACGGCAGACGCCCCGAGCTCCTCAAAGCGCTCGAAGAGGCGCTGGTAGACAGTGTCGTCCGTTCCGAGGGCGGGAAGCTTGAAGCGGCAGCTGCCGAGCCAGCTCGCCGGGGTGTTGCGCAGGAGGTCAAGATCGACCCTGCTCACGAAAGCCTCGTCGAGTCGGACGGAGCGGCCGTCGAGGAAACCCTGGATTCCATAGCGCATGCCCTCGACGCGCGCCCCCTCGAGGATGCCCGCGGCGATCACGCCGGCGAGGCTCGCGTTGATGGCGGCGGTGGGGCCGCCCGACTGTCCAACCAGAACGCATCTCTCGGCCATGTGGGGTGCTCCCTTCGTCGTTTGCGCTGCTGTAAGCATACCTCAGGGTGCGGTCGGCGCGAGTCGGTGTGCAAAAGGGCGGATAGTGTGTAAAACGGCCGGCGTCGCCTGCAATCAGGCGGATAGTGTGAAGCGTTGCGGGGAGTCCCGTGGATAGGTGCTCAGATATGACCTGCGATTATGCGATTTCAAATTGCTTGATTGGCGGGAAATGCCGGGATTTGGGCGATAAGGGCTTCGCACTATCCGCCTGATTGCACGGAAGGGCGGGTTTTTTTCGCACTATCCGCCCGATTGCAGAAGGGCGCGGCCTCGGATGGTCCGAGGCCGCGCCCAGGGCTCGACGGTCAGTTTTCGCCTGGCATCTACGCCAGGTTGTAGAACGCCGCCTTCTGCAGGTACTCCGCGCTTGCGCCGAGGGAGTCCTCGATGCGGAGGAGCTGGTTGTACTTGGCGACGCGATCGGTGCGGGCCGGGGCGCCGGTCTTGATCTGGCCGGCGTTGGTGGCCACCGCGAGGTCGGCGATCGTGGTGTCCTCGGTCTCGCCGGAGCGGTGGGAGACCACGGCGGTGTAGCCCGCGCGCTTGGCCATCTCGATGGCGTCGAGCGTCTCCGTGAGGCTGCCGATCTGGTTGACCTTGATGAGGATGGCGTTGGCGGCGCCCACCTCGATGCCCTTCTTGAGGCGCTCGGTGTTGGTGACGAAGAGGTCGTCGCCCACGAGCTGGACCTTCTTGCCCAGGCGCTCGGTGAGCTTGACCCAGCCGTCCCAGTCCTCCTCGGCCAGGCCGTCCTCGATGGAGATGATGGGGTACTTCTCGACGAGCTCGGCCCAGTAGTCGACCATCTCGTCGGACGTGAGCGTGCGGCCCTCGCCCTTGAGCTCGTACATGCCGGTCTCCTTGTTGTAGCACTCGGAGGTGGCGGGATCCATGGCGAACATGAAGTCCTCCCCCGGCTTGAAGCCGGCCGCCTCAACGGCCTCCATCAGGTAGACGAAGGGCTCGGCGTTGGTCTTGAGGTCGGGGGCAAAGCCGCCCTCGTCGCCCACGCCGGTGGAGAGCCCGGCCTTCTTGAGGGTGTCCTTGAGCGTGTGGTAGACCTGCGCGCACCAGCGAAGGCCGGTCGCGAAGTCCGGGGCGCCCACGGGCATGATCATGAACTCCTGGAAGTCGACGTTGTTGTCCGCGTGGACGCCGCCGTTCAGGATGTTCATCATCGGGACGGGGAGGGTGTGCGCGTTGGGGCCGCCCAGGTAGGCGTAGAGCGGCAGCCCCGCGGATGCCGCGGCGGCGCGCGCGATGGCGAGAGAGCAGCCGAGGATCGCGTTGGCGCCCAGGCGACCCTTGTTGGGGGTGCCGTCAGCGGCGATCATGGCCTCGTCGGCGCCGCGCTGGTCGGTGGCCTCGCGGCCCACGAGCACGGCGGCGAGCTCGTCGTTGACGTGCGCCACCGCCTGGGTGACGCCCTTGCCCAGATAGCGGTCCTTGTCTCCGTCGCGCAGCTCGACGGCCTCGAACTCGCCGGTGGACGCCCCGGACGGGACGATGGCGCGTCCAAGGGAGCCGTCCTCGAGCGTGACCTCCACCTCGACGGTGGGGTTGCCGCGGGAGTCGAGCACCTCGCGACCGTATACCTTTGCGATCTTGCTCATGGCGAACCTTTCTGTTTGACTGAGCTAACTTGTTTTGAAGTATACCCAATCTAACAATTGGCATACCGAGACGGAGGGGGCACGCGAAAAAAGGGGCGGCACGTCGATGACGCGCCGCCCCCGGACCGTGCTAGCGGTAGTCGTAGAAGCCCTTGCCGGCGGCGCGACCGGTCTCGCCGCGGTCGATCTTCTCCTTCAGCAGCGCGGCGATGCGGCCCTTGATGGTGGTGGGGTCGGCCGCCGTGGGGTCGAGCAGGGTGATGTTGTAGGCGGTGGTCAGTCCGACGATGTCGAGGATCTGGAACGGGCCCGCCGGCGCGCCGGTGCCGAGCTTCCAGGCGAGGTCGATGTCCTCGACCGAGCCCACCTCGCCCGCCCAGAGCGCCTGCGCGGCGGTGAGGAAGGGCACGAGCATGCTGTTCAGCAGGTAGCCGGGCTGCTCCTTCATGACCTTGAGGGGCACCATGCGGATGTCTGCGGCAAACTCGACCACCTCGTCGAAGTGCGCCATGTCCGTTCCGGGGTGCGGCATGACCTCGGCGGTGGGGTTCTTCCAGATCTCGTTGGCAAAGTGCAGCGCGAGGTACTTCTCGGGACGCCCGGTGTGCTCGGCGAAGGCGCTCGGCAGGAGCGTGGAGGAGTTGGTCACCACGACGGTGCGCTCGGGCATGATGGGTGCCACGGCGGTGTAGAACTCGATCTTCTGCTGGGGGTTCTCGGCGATGCACTCGATCACGAGGTCGGCGTCGGAGAAGGCCTCCTCATAGCTCGTGGTGAGGCGGATTCCCTCGTAGGCGGCCTCGACGCGCGCCTTGGCGGCCTCGCAGGCCTCGGGCGTGACGTCCTCGCGGGGGAGAAGGCCGTAGGCGTAGGCGGCGGGGTTGGTCTTCATCGCCTCGAGCGTGGCGAGATAGACCTCGCGCAGGTGGTCGATCTTGGGCTGGCAGCGCTCGATGGAGCCCTCCGAGCGGAGCCAGATGGTGACATCGCACCCGCTGTATGCGCACTGGAAGGCGATCTGGCTTCCGAGCACGCCGCCTCCGGCGACGACGACCTTGGTGAACTTCATGGGGAGTCCTTTCCGTTGGGCGTGGCGGGGGTCGCCACGCGGATGCCTTCCTCCTACCCAGAAGCCTGTAACTATTTCACGCACGTTCTTCTCGCGTTCCTCACCGGCATGCGCCGGACGATATACTGAGACGGTTCGCAGGGCGCGGGCCGCACGGGGGCGGTGCCGCAGACGGGGAGAGGTACTCATGGGAGCGTTCTTTGGCGCGGTCTCGCATCGCGACGTCGCACTCGACGTGTTCTTTGGCGTCGACTATCACTCGCACCTCGGCACGCGCCGTGCCGGCATGGTGTCGTGCCGCGAGGGCGGCGGCTTCAACCGGCAGATCCACTCGATCGAGAACACGCCGTTCCGCACCAAGTTCGAGCATGACCTGCCCGACCTCTCGGGCACCTGCGCCATGGGCTGCATCTCGGACAACGACCCGCAGCCGCTGCTCGTCCGCTCCCACCTCGGCGTCTACGCCATCTCCACGGTGGGCGCCATCGCCAACCAGGACGCGCTCGTGGCGCGCTTCGAGGAGGCCGGCCACCAGTTCGGCGCCATGGGGTCGGGCGCGGTCAACGTCAACGAGCTCGTGGCGGCGCTCATCAACTCGCAGGGGAGCATCGTCGACGGCATCCGCTACGCGCAGGACGAGATCGAGGGCTCGCTCACGCTGCTCATCATGACCGAGGACGGCACGCTCATCGCCGCGCGCGACAAGATGGGCCGCCTGCCGGTGCTCATCGGCAAGGACGACGACGGCTACTGCGTGACCTTCGAGTCCTTCGCCTACGGCAAGCTTGGCTACGTCGATGCGTACGAGCTCGGCTCCGCCGAGATCGTCCGCATCACGGCGGACGGCTACGAGACGCTCTCCGAGCCGCGCGACGAGATGCGCATCTGCGCGTTCCTCTGGGTCTACTACGGCTATCCCAACTCCGACTACGAGGGCGTCAACGTGGAGTGCATGCGCTATCGCAACGGCGCCATCATGGCCCGCGACGAGCGCGAGGCGGGCCTGCTCCCCGAGGTCGACTACGTGGCCGGCATGCCCGACTCGGGCCTGCCGCACGGCATCGGCTACGCCAACGAGTCCGGCGTGCCGCTCGCACGCCCCTTCGTCAAGTACACGCCCACCTGGCCGCGCTCGTTCATGCCCGCCAACCAGGAGGTCCGCAACCGCGTGGCCAAGATGAAGCAGATCCCGGTGCCCGAGCTGATCCGCGACAAGCGCCTGCTGCTCGTGGACGACTCCATCGTCCGCGGCACCCAGATGCGCGAGACGATCGACTTCCTGCGCGACACGGGCGCCTCCGAGGTCCACATGCGCTCGGCCTGCCCGCCCATCATGTACGGCTGCAAGTACCTCTCGTTCTCCCGCAGCCGCTCCGAGTACGAGCTCATCGCGCGTCGCAAGGTCCGCGAGCTCGAGGGAGACGAGGGCGAGAAGCACCTCGAGGAGTACGCGGACGGCCGCTCCGAGCGCGGGCGCTGCCTGCTGCGCTCCATCTGCGAGGAGATGGGCTTCGACTCGCTGGAGTTCCAGAGCCTTGACGGCATGCTCGAGGCCATCGGCATCGACCGCAAGAAGGTCTGCACCTACTGCTGGAACGGCAAGGAGTAGGTCTCGAGGAGGGCCCGGGCGCGAAGGTGCGGCCGGGCCCCCTCCCTCGAGTCATATGTGATTAGATTGGTAGCAATTTGGGAACGAGAGGGGTAACGACATCCCGTGACCCTAAGGAGTCCCCATGAGCTACCTTGGCATTATCGACCGCCGCCGCAGCGTCTACGCACTGAACGACCGGCTCCCCATTTCCGAGGACGAGCTCGTCCGCATCGTGGGGGACGTCGTCGTGGCGACGCCCTCTCCCTTCAACGTGCAGAGCGGCCGTGCCGTGGTCCTTCTCGGCGCGCAGCACCGCGCGCTCTGGGATGAGATCGTGCGCCCCGCCCTCGAGGCCATCGTGCCGGCGGAGTCCTTTGCCCCGACGGCCGAGAAGCTCGCCGGATTCGCCGCCGGCGCGGGCACGGTGCTCTTCTTCGAGAACCGCCCCGCCGTGGAGGACCTCAAGGTGCGGTTCCCCACCTACGCCGCCGCCTTTGACGGCTTTGCCGAGCATGCGCTGGGCATGATCGAGGTCAACGTCTGGAACGCGCTTGCCGAGAAGGGCGTGGGCGCGAGCCTCCAGCACTACAACCCGCTCATCGACGATGCGGTCAAGGCCCGCTGGGGCATCCCCGCCGAGTGGGCGCTCGCCTCGCAGATGGTCTTCGGCGGCATCGCCGCGCCGGCGGCTCCGATCGAGAAGCTCCCCGCGTCCGAGCGCGTCCGCGTGGTCCGGTAACGCTGAGGCAGCGTCGGGTCCGGGCGTGCCACTGTGCCGCTGGCGTCAGGTCTGGCTGTGCCGCTGTGCCACTGGCGTCAGGTTTGTTTGGCACACGCGGGGCGTGCCAAACAAACCTGACGCCAGTGGCACAGCGGCACGCCCGGACCGCGCTAGCAGTTGCCCACGCGGACGTGGGCGAGGTGGCGACGTGAGACGTCGGCCAGCCTCCGCACGGCGGAGACGGGGGTGGGGCCTCGGTCCGTGAGGCGCCAGCACGGGAAGAAGCGCGTGACGTGGTGCGTCACCGTCTCCCGCCCGCGACCCCCGTCGAGTCCGGAGAGCCATCGGGAGAGCTCGTCCATCTCGTCGTCCCCGTCGTTCATGCCGGGGACGACGAGCGTGGTCACCTCCAGGTGGCAGGCGGGGTCCGCCGCGAGCCGCTCGATCGTGGCCCGAACGCACGAGAGCGACCCCGGCGCGGCCCCGCAGGCATCGTAGAAGGCGTCCGAGAACCCCTTGAGGTCGATGTTCGCGGCGTCGACGAGCCCCTCGAGCTCGTCGAGGACGTGCCGCTCCACGCATCCGTTGGAGACGAGCACGTTGACGAGGCCGGCCTCATGCGCCAGCCGGGCGCAGTCTCGGACGTACTCCCAGCAGACGAGCGGCTCGTTGTAGGTGTAGGCGATTCCGGAGACGCGCGGGTCGCGGCGGCGGGCCTCGGCGGCTATCGCGACCAGCCCGCCAGGCATGACCTCGCGCCAGCCCACGTCCTTCTCGCCCGCCTGGGAGATCTCCCAGTTCTGACAGAAGGGGCAGCGCAGGTTGCAGCCATAGCCCCCGACCGACACCACGTACGTCCCCGGCATGAAGCGCGCGAGCGGCTTCTTCTCGATGGGGTCGAGCGCGATGGAGGTGAGACGGCCGTAGCCCTCCGGCACGATCGCGCCGCCGAGGTTGCGCCGCGCGTGGCACGCGCCGAGCGTCCCCGGGGCGAGCCGACAGCGGCGCGGGCAGGTGGCGCAGACGAGCGCCGCGTCCTTCTCGCCCGCGCTCACCGGTGGCGCTCCACGACGAAGCGCTCTATGGAGACGCCCTCCTCCGCGAGCGCGATGCCGCCCTTGCGCGCGGCAATGCGCAGCTGCTCCTCGACGGTGTCCACGCCGTCGAGGTCGGGGAGGAGCAGGCCGCGCCTCCCGCCCGGCGCGCTCACGATCACGCCATAGCGGCGCGGGTCCAGCACCGCGCGGCCCTCCACGGGCTCCGGGTCCCCGAGGACGTCGACGTCGTAGACGAGCTCGGGGAGCTCCTCGGCCGTGACGGGCGGGAAGCGGGGGTCGTGGAGCCCGGCCGAGACCGCGTTGGCCACGATTTCCTCGGCGAGGCTCCCGCGCGTGGGCGCAATGGTGCCGATGCAGCCTCTCAGCTGGCGGTTCTTGGTGAGGGAGACGAAGGCGCCGGCGCGGCGCGAGAGCAGCTCCGGGGGCAGGCCGTCCGGGACGGGCAGGCGTCGTCCCGCGCGCACGCGGTGCTCGAGCGAGGCGCGGGCGAGCGCCACGTACGCGTCCTCCCCCGAGCGACGGCGCTCCATGTCCGCGGCGTGCCAGGCCTCGTACGCCTCGCCGAAGGCGCGGGCGGGGTCGGACCCCTCGGGCCCGGAGGGCAGGAAGCACGCGACGCCGTACCCCACGCCGAAGGGCCCCTCGTGCGAGAGCAGCTCGGCGGCCACGGGCGTGCGGTCGAGCGCGCCGGCCATGATCTGGAAGGAGCGCAGGCCGCACTCGGCCGCGCGCTCGCAGAGCCCCGGGTCCGCCGTCAGCAGCGAGAGGAAGTCCCCGCTCCCGAGGGCGCGGCAGACGAGCTCGTCGAAGACGGGCCCGTCCGGGGAGAAGCCGTACGGGCCGTCCGCCGCCAGCTTGTGCGAGAGGTCGCCGGATGCCACGTACGCCACGCGGCGGCCCAGGCGGCCCGCCGCCCGTGCGATCAGCATGCCCATGCGGTAGTGCTGTATCGGCGCGAGGCCGGAGATGCCCATGCGGACGACGCGGTAGGGCGTGGGCTCCTGGTCCGCGGCGCGCAGGGCGTCGTAGTCGGACTGGATGAAGTGGAGCGGCACGAGGACGCCCCAGTCGAGGTCCCGCTCGCGCTCTCCGGCGGTGCCGGCGGGCAGTCCCTCCTCCCGCGCGAGGCGGCAGAGCTCGTCGACGAGCTCCTCGTCATAGGTGACGTGTGAGCCGTCCGCGGGGTCACCGAACTGGGCAAACGTCCCCCGTGCGCCCGGTCCGGGAGCGATGTGGAGGTAGTCGAGGTACATGGCCGTGTGCGGGCTCGAGATGACGATCGTGTCCGGCTCGAGGGCGGCGACGCGGCGAGCGACCTCGCGGTAGGCGTCCACGGTGGGCTGGATCTCTCGCTCGCGCCCGTGCCCCACGCCGGGGACGATGAGCGGCGGGTGCGGTACGGCTACGGCGATGACGACGGGCATATTGGCCCCCTCTCGTCAGGTGACAGTAACGTCAGGTTTGTTTGCCACAGCCCTGGCCTAGTACCATTGTGCCCATGGATGCCCGGACGGCGGGCACCAATGGGCGAGCGGGGGTGAAGCGGCATGGTTGTGGCGCTGACGACGCTGGGGATCGTTCTCGTGGCCTACGGGGCGCTCATGGCGGCGCTCTATCCGGCGGGAGGGTTCTTTCTGGTGTGGGTGGCGCTCGGGGCCGCCCTGCTCGCCGCCGCCCGCGTGGAGCGCGTGCGCCTCGCGATCTGCGTCGCGTTTGCCGCGGGCGCGATCGCGGTGGGCGGGCTCTCGGTGCTCATCGCCACCACGGCGGCCGCGACGCCGCCTGCGGGCGTGGACTGCCTCGTGGTGCTGGGCGCGGGGCTCAGGCCCGACGGCTATCCCAGCGAGACCCTTCGGTTCCGGCTGGAGGCGGCGCTCGCGTATCTGGACGAGAATCCGGAGACCGCCTGCATCGTCTCTGGCGGGCAGGGCTTTGGCGAGCCGCTGACCGAGGCGGATGCCATGGCGGAGTACCTGGAGGCGCGCGGGCTAGACGGCGCGCGCATCACGAAGGAGGAGCGGTCGAGCACCACGGCGGAGAACGTCCGCAACTCCTCCGCCCTTCTCGCCCCGGGCGCGACGGTCGCGATCGTCACCAACGACTTCCACCTCTATCGCGCGCTGCTCATTGCCAAGAAGAACGGGCTGCCCGATGCCTATGGCCTGGCGGCCCGCACGAACCCGCTCTACCTGCCTCAGGCCACCCTGCGCGAGTGCGTCGCCATTGTGAAGGAGGCGCTCATCGGATAAGGGGACGGGCTTCTCTCTCGGGGGGTCCGGGGCGGGCGCGCCACTGGCGTCTGCTAAAAGGGGACGGGTTATTTCTCTCAGGGAGCTTGGGACGGGCGT
>NZ_SJOU01000005.1 GCF_012027725.1 Olsenella sp. SW781
CTACAGCGCGGCCACCATGTGCTCGACGATTCCGGCGCAGCGCTCGGCCGAGGCGCGCTCGAAGGTGGCGTAGTCCATGGCCTGGCCCTCGCTGCCAGGCTTGTCGGAGATGGCGCGCACCACGACGAAGGGGACGCCGTTGGCCTCGGCCGCCTGGGCGATGGCGGCGCCCTCCATCTCGCAGCAGAGCGCGCCGAAGGTGTCCACGATGCGGCGGCGGTCCCCCTCCGCGGAGATGAACTGGTCGCCGGAGGCCACGCGGCCGGGCAGCGCGCGCACCTCGGGCGCCACCGCGGCGGCGGCGGCGAGGGCGGCGTCGCGGAGGGCGGCGTCGGCCACGTACTCGGGACGCTCGCGGCCGGGAACGAGGCCGGGCGCGTAGCCGAGCGCCCCGACCGAGAAGTCGTGCTGGACGCAGTCGGTGGAGACCACGAGGTCGCCGATGTCGAGGCGCGCGGCGTCGAGCGAGCCCGCCACGCCCGTGTTGATGAGGTGCGTGCAGCCGAAGTGGTCGGCCAGGACCTGCGCGCAGATGCCGGCGTTCACCTTGCCGATGCCGCACTTGACCACGACCACGTCCTTCTCGCCCAGGCGTCCGGAGCAGAAGTCCGTGCCGGCCACGCGCTCCGCGCACGCGTCCGAGAGCTCGGCCTTGAGGTGCTCAACCTCGACGTCCATGGCGCCGATGATTCCGATCTTCATTCTGTCCCCCTACTCCTGCGGATAGGCGAGGTGCGCCTCGTCGATGTTCTCCAGCGTGTTCTCCAGGTAGCGCCGGGCCCACCAGCGTGCCTGCGCGAGGTCCGCATCATGCCAGTTGCCGCACTCCTCCGGGCGCGCGCCGGGAATCTCCCCCTCGAAGTCGCGGATGAACTCGAAGCACGAGCGCACGAGCGGCACCACCTCGGCTGAGGCGTGCTCGCCAAAGAGGATGAGGTAGAAGCCCGTGCGGCAGCCCATGGGGCCAAAGTAGACCACGCGGTCGCGCCACTCGGAACTGTTGCGCAGATAGGTGGCGCCCAGGTGCTCGATGGCGTGGACGGCCGCCGTGTCCATCACGGGCTCGCGGTTGGGCGCGGTGAGGCGCAGGTCAAAGGTGGTGACCACGGCGCCGGTGGCGGGGTCGGCGTCCACGCGGCTCACGTAGACGCCCGGCTCGAGCGTGAGGTGGTTGACGGTGAAGCTGGCAATCTTCTCCATGGGGCTCCCTGGGACGAGGTTCTTCTCGACGGTTCTTCTCGCCACCAGTGTAGCCGGTCCTGGCGCGGGCCCGCGGGCCAGAAGCGTCGCCTTGCCCCCGCACGGCCACTCCGCGGGGGCGAGGCGACGCTTTGGCGAGAAGAACCGTCGCCAATCCCCCGCACGACCGGTCCGCGGGGGTTTGGCGACACTTTGCGGGGGCGGCGGTCCCGCCGCGCGCCCTACACCGCGCTCGCGAGCCAGGGCCGCCCGGAGAGCGCGCGGGCCAGGCGGTCCTGCGCCGTGGAGAAGACCACGTCGGCCTTGACGTGCAGCCGGACCTCGCCCTGCGTGCCGTAGGCGGTGAAGGCCGAGAAGATCACGTCGGTCTCGAAGGCGGGGTCGAGCAGGTCCGCGAGCTCGCTCGCCGCCACGCGGCAGCACTCGTCCGCCACGGCATTGAGGTCCGCTCCCGGCACCACGGCGATGGGCACCCCGCAGTAGCCCACGCTCCAGGGCGTGATGCGCGTGAGCGCGGTCTTGGAGAGCACCGAGTTGGGGATGACCTCCTGGGCGCCGCCGCGCATCATGACGGTGGTGCTGCGCCACGTGACGTCGGTGACCTCGCCGGTCACGTCCCCCACGGAGATATAGTCGCCGGGCTGGACCGCCTTGCTCAGCATGAGGCTGATGCCGCCGATGATGTTGGAGATCGTGTCCTGCATGCCGAGCGAGACCGCGATGGACACGACGCCGAGCGCCGCGACGAAGCCTGCCGGGTCCACGCCGAAGACCGGCCTCATGACGCTGAGGAGCGCGAGCACCCAGATGAGGGCGCGCCCGATGTTGATGAAGAGCGAGGCGCTCGGCAGGTCCGAGGCGTCGAGCAGCTTGTGCATGAGCCGCATGACCACCCGCTCGACCAGCCAGGCGATCACCACGGCAGCAACCAGGGTCACCCCCTTGTCGAGCCACCCGCCCGCGTCGAGGCCCAGTAGGTGCTCCATCGTGTCTCCCCCTCAGTCCGTCATGCCCTTCTTCCCGAACAATACTCGCTCAGCACCCCCACGCGGGGCATCATGTTTTCGATAAGGTCATCCGCAACGTAGGGGGTCGACTCGAGCACATCGCCAAACTCCCCCTCCCCGGCACGTCGGACGCCCTCGACAAGCCCTTCGACGAGAGGGCTCGCCAGACGTCTGAGCGCGGAGTCCCTGATGCCCAAATCGGCGGCGAGCACGCGGAAGCTGTCGGCGGTCACCTCGTCAACCGTCCGCGCATCCCCGATTCGCATGGCAAGCCTTCTGGGGTGATGGGGAAAGAACGTGGTGCTCACGACATCATATGCGGGCGCGAGGCTAACAATCGCCCCTCCATCGCGCGCCGGCCCGTCATGCGTGATTGAGTAGTTCTTCAGATGCGCGTCGCAGTTGCCGACCAGAAACGTGAGGCAGATCATCTGGGCCAGGGACGCCACGTCGCGAGCGGGCCTGACGCTGCGCATCCGAAGCAGGTCCGCCATGGCGTGAACGCTTCCCCCCTCAAGCTCGGCATACTTTGAGCCGCCCGTGACTCCGACCGCCTGTGCCATGTCCTCCTGATGAAGCCTGTCCACCACGAGCCCGCCTTCCACGACCAAGGCGCGCCGGTCAAACCTCTCGATGGCAAGCACCGGGTTGCCAACGTCGAGCAGGGCAGTTTGGGAAACCGTCATCCCACAGAACGCCGCGGCGGACATACAGAGGTACTCAACCTCGGGGAGGTCGCGCAGATGACTTGTCTTGAGGATGTGCGTGCTCGCCGAGAGGCCAATGGGACGCAGCCATCCGGTGCCGATGGGAGATCCGGGCATGTGCGCCAGGGCCGTCTTAGACTGGGTGCCGGCAAGGGAGAGGCGCGTCGTGACGTTCTCCCGCGCGGTCTCCGCGTCGCTCAGGAACATCTCCCTCAGCTCGCCCGCGTCAAGCGGGACGTATCCATCTCCGCTCTCCCCTGGCAGACAGGCGGAATCACAGATGAGGACGTCGCCGATGCACTCCCTCCCACAGGCAACAAGGAGGCCCAGCCAGTCCTCCTCGGCAAGCCCGAGCTGGGCGGCAAGGGCAACCCGCGTCTGCCCCTCAGCGAGAAGGCCCTCGAAATAGGGTCGGATCTCGACGAGGCCAAACTTCCCCTCCCCGAGGGGGAGTGAGAGCGAGAGCGGCCTGGCATCGGCCCGAGCGAGGTAGCCAGAATCATACGAGAAGGCGTCTCCCAGCTCTCCAAGGGTGCCCACAAGAACCGGAGACCTCTGCTCCAGCCTGTAGACGGAATAGCCCGACATGCTACCCCCTCGGCTCTGCCACAAGATCTATTCCCAGCATCGTCAACACGCTCAGGACCTTTCCCACCTCGGCGCTCTCCTTACCGTTCTCGAGCTGGGAGAGAAACGTGACGCCGACGCCCGAAAGTCCCGCAAGTTCAGCCTGCGTAATCCCCTGCCTCCTCCGCTCAAAACGAATCAGGGAAGCGAGCTCCCCGACGTTTGCCAACCGAGTCATAGCCACCTCAACTTATGCGTACACGTAAATATCCGCCAATTGAAGGCTAATATATGCGTTCGCATAAATCAACAGCAGATGCCGCAGAATTTATGCGAACGCATACGTGACGCGAAGGGGATGCCCCTACGCGTCACCCCTCGATCTTGACGAGCGGGGCGAAGCCCTTGAGGAGCTTCTTGGTCTTGCCGGTGCGCGTGAACTTGACCTCGATCGTGTCTCCGGAGACGGAGAGCACCGTACCGGGGCCGAAGGTCTTGTGGGAGACCTTGTCGCCTGCCGAGAAGGACGTGGAGGGCGCGGGGCGCGCCGGCGCGGCGGCGCGGGGGGCCGAGAAGGACGACGCCTTGGGGGCCACGCCCGTGGAGCGCGTGCGCGAGCCGAAGACGTTGCCGCCGTAGACCGAGGAGCCGCGCCCGCTGCCGAAGGTGCCATGACGGTCCCCGCGCTTCTCCCAGCCCACGCCGGTGAAGCCCGAGGAGCCCACGCCCGTCCGCTCGATGTCGGCGGCGGGGATCTCGTTCAGGAAGCGGCTCGGCGGGTTGGCCTGCACGGAGCCGTACGTGCGGCGCGTGGCGGCGTGCGTGAGGTAGAGCTTCTTGCGGGCGCGCGTGATGGCCACGTAGGCCAGGCGCCGCTCCTCCTCCACGGCCGCGGGGTCGCCCTCGTAGGAGGTGTGCGGGAAGATGCCCTCCTCCATGCCGGCGACGAAGACCACGGGGAACTCCAGGCCCTTGGCCGAGTGAATGGTCATCATGGTGATGGCATGCGTCTGGCCGGCGAGGGAGTCGAGGTCGGAGCGCAGGGCCAGCCACTCTATCAGGGCCGGGAGCTTCTCGGAGGCGACGGGGGGCCTCGCTGCGGCCGCCCCGCCCGCCTCCGGCTCACGCTGCGCGAAGTCGCCCACGGCGGGCGGGGCGGCCGCAGCGAGGCCTTCGGATCCGGAGGACTCCCTGCCCGCGGGCTGGCCCTGCGCGCCGACCTCGACCGCGCCGGCAGCCGCCGCGCTGGCAGGAAGGTCTTGGTCGAGGGCGCCCGCGGCCCGCAGCTGGGCCAGGGACTCGAGCGTTTCCACCGTGTCGTGCGTCTCGTCGAACTCGGCGGCGACGCCCATGAACTCGCGGATGTTCTCTATGCGGCCGTCCGCCTCCACGGAGTGCTCCGCCTCGAGGGCGCGGATGAGGCCGGAGCGGTCCACGATCGCGTCAACCACGTCGGCGAGCTCGCCCGTGAAGTGGCGACCCGCCTCGATGACGCCCGTGAACTCCGCGAGCGCCGAGCGCACCTTCGCGCCCAGAAGGCCCGTCTCGGCGATCGCCAGCTCGCAGGCCGAGAAGAACGAGATGCCCTCGTCGGCGGCGAGCTCGCGAATCTTGTTGATGGAAGTGGTGCCGATGCCGCGCCGCGGCGTGTTGACCACGCGAAGCGCCGCCACGTCGTCGTCCGGGTTCACGACGAGCTTGAGGTAGGCCATGACGTCGCGGACCTCGGCGCGGTCGAAGAAGCGCGTGCCGCCCACGATCTTGTACGGTACGCCCGCGCGCAGGAACATGTCCTCGAGGATGCGCGACTGGGCGTTGGTTCGGTAGAAGACGGCCATGTCGTCGTAGCTCGTGCCGCCGTCGTGGAGCTTCTCGATCTCGGAGCCGATCCAGCGGCCCTCGTCGCGCTCGTCGGAGGCCTGGAACACGCGGATCTTCTCGCCGTCCCCCGCGTCGGTGAAGAGGCGCTTGGGCTTGCGGCGGGAGTTGTTGGCCACCACGGCGTTGGCCGCCGCCAGGATGTGGCCCGTGGAGCGGTAGTTCTGCTCGAGGCGCACCACGTGGGCGTCCGGGTAGTCCTTCTCGAAGTCCAGGATGTTCTGGATGTCCGCGCCACGCCAGGAGTAGATGGACTGGTCGTCGTCGCCCACGACCATGAGGTTGCGATAGCGCGCGGCCAAAAGGTTGGTGATCGCGTACTGGACGTGGTTGGTGTCCTGGTACTCGTCCACGCTGATCTGGCGGAAGCGGTCCTGGTAGCGCTCCAGGACCTCCGGGCGCTTGGAGAGCAGCTCGAAGGTCTTGACCAGCAGGTCGTCGAAGTCCATCGCGTTGGCCTTGGCGAGGCGGTGGTCCAGCTCGCGGTACACGCGCGCGGCGGCGCGGTCCGCCGGGTTGGAGGAGCTCGCCATCTCGTCCGGCCCCACCATCGCGTTCTTGGCGGAGGAGATCTTGGCGCGGATTGAGTTCATCGGGAACTGCTTCTGGTCGATGTCCAGGTCCGCCATGATGGTCTTGACCAGGCGGCGCGAGTCGTCGTCATCGTAGATGGTGAAGTTGGGGCGATACCCGATGAGCTCCGGGTCCTCGCGCAGCATCCGCACGCACATGGCGTGGAAGGTGCAGACCCACATGCCGCGCGTGCCGTACGGGAGCAGGGCCTCCAGGCGCTCGCGCATCTCGGCGGCGGCCTTGTTGGTGAACGTGATGGCCAGGACCTGCCAGGGCCTCACGCCCTCGTCCGCGATCATGTGCGCGATGCGCACCGTGAGCACGCGCGTCTTGCCCGAGCCCGCGCCCGCGAGCACGAGCAGCGGGCCGCGCGTGCACTCAACCGCCTCGCGCTGGGCCGGGTTGAGGCCGTTGAGGTCGATGACGGGTGCCGAGGCCGGGGCGGGCATCGGCGAAAAGAGGGTCTGCTGGTTCTGGGTCATGAAGCCCCCACGTTCTTCTCGGTGACTGCGTGCCCTACGAGTGTAGCGGCATGACCGGACGGCAATTGCCGGGATCTGGCTACCCGACAAATGCTGACAAAGGCGTCAGGTCGGCTACTTGTGCTTCTTGACGCCGCCGAGGATGTCGTCCTTGTCGTAGGTGAGGCTGTAGGCGATCTCGAGGCCGCGCAGCAGCTCGCGGGCATCGTGCTCCCCCATCTTGCTCAGCGTGGCGGCAAGGCTCGATACACCATCGGAGCTGTGGTCGTGGGCGTGGCGGCGGCCCTCGTCGGTGCAGTAGACGAGCACGCGGCGCCGGTCCTCCTTGTCCTGCTCGCGGACCACGTAGCCCTTCTCCTCGAGCGAGTCGATGATGCGGGTCATGCGCGGCCGCGTGTACCCGAGCGTCTTGGCAAGCTCGGAGGGCGTCATCGCCTCGTCCTGGCGCGAGACGTACTCGAGCACCGGGTCCTCACCCATCGACATGCCGTATGCCGTCCCGATGGAGCCCTTGGCGACCCCCCGGGAGTACATGATGAGCTTCTTTGCAGCGTCCTCGTAGTCCATCTGCCTGCAGCGGGCCCCTTCATCGAAGCGCGGCGCTACGGCCACGCCAAACACGTCCTCTGACTGGTTAATAGTAGCAACTTTCCCCGCGCCCCGCATTTTATTCACCTCTTTCAAATAAGTGAGAAGATTGTCTCGGCGAGGCCGTCGTGGTCGTTGTCGAGCGCCGTCACCCGCGACGCGGCGTCGCGCACCTCGGCGGGCGCGTTTGCCATGGCCCAGCTCTCGCCCACCGCGCGCAGCATGTCGATGTCATTGCGGCCGTCGCCGAAGGCGGCCGCGTCCGCGGCGCTCACCCCCAGATGCTGGCAGACGGCCTCGACCCCCTCGGCCTTGCTCACGCGGCCGTCCATCACCTCGCAGAGGATGGGCGACGAGCGCACCACGGCGAGGTTGGGGAACGCCGCGCCCAGCTCGCGCTCCGCCCGCTCCACCGAGGCCGGCTCCCCCACGAGGAGGAACTTGTGGAGGCCCCGCTCCGAGAAGTGCTCCTCGAGCGTCCCCTCGACGGACTCCACGCCCACGATGCGCTCCTCGCGCGCCACGCGCGGGTCCGAGCGGTCCGACGTCACCCACGTGTGATAGCCATACGCCATACAGCAGACGTCCGGCAGGGCGCAGACCACGTAGTCACGCACCTCGAGCGCGCACCCGAGCGCGATGGGCCTGCTCAGGAGCTCCGCCCCGGCGGCATCGAGCACGTAGGCGCCCCCATAGCACACGACGGGCCCCACGTTGCCGAGCTCGCGGCGAATCTGGTCGAGCGCCTCGGGCATGCGCGCGGAGACGAGCACGAGCGGGATTCCGCGCGCCTCAAGCTCCCTCGCCGCCGCGGCCGTCCGAGGGCTCACGCGATGCGACGCGTCGAGCAGCGTCCCGTCAACGTCGCTGAACACGGCGGCGGGCAGGCTGCGCCCTCGCTCTTCTCGCCCGTCATCAGGCCTCTTCGTCATTGTGACCACCTTCCGTCCCCCGCACGCTCGCGCGCACGAACATGATTGGACCCTCGCAGCCGTCTGCGGGCCGAACCTCATAGGCGCCCACCGAGGCCGGAACGATGAAGGTCTCCGCATGGTGCACCCTCAGGGGCTCGAAGGCGCCCTCGGGACTCCTGACCAGCGCCTCCGCGCCCGCCACCAGGTTGAGCACGTTGAGCGTCTCCCGCGTGTCCAGAAGTGCCGAGCCGCCGGGCGCCACCGTGTAGCGCCGGCACAGGATGGGCTCTAGCTCATGCAGGCCCGTCACCTCCACGCGGTCGGCGCCGCTGGGCTCGTCGACGTCATGTGCGCGGTTGACGAGGTTCTTCTCCACCCACCCGGTCGTGCGGTCCCAGCGGATGACCTTGCCCCCATGAGCCAGGTGCACCGGGCGGGGACGCCCGTCAAGGCCGAGCCGGCCCCAGTCCCAGAGCTTGAAGGTGAAGAGGTACGGCGTGGCGCTGATCTCCAGCACCATCGTCCTCGCACCCGAGCAGTGGACCGTGCCCGCCGGGATGAGGAAGTGGTCGTGCGGCCGTGCCGGGATGCGGTTGACGTAGCGCTCAGCATCGAAGGGGGCTCCTCCGGCGTTGGCGTCCTCGAGCGCGGCCATCATCTCCCCCGGGTCCACCCCCTCGTGAAGGCCCAGGTAGACACACGCCCCCTCCTCCGCGTCCAGGATGTAGTAGCTCTCGTCCTGCGTGTAGGCCATGCCGAACTCCCGGCGGATGTAGTCCGTCGTGGGGTGGACCTGCAGGCTCAGGTTCTGCCCGCCCATGGTGTCGAGCAGGTCAAAGCGAATGGGGAACTCCGCCCCATAGCGCGCGTAGACGCCCTCGCCAAGAAGGGCGCGCGGGCGCAGGAGCGTGAGGTCCATGGCGGGCAGGCGCACGACGCCGCCGTCCAGCTCGAAGGCGAGCGCGTTCTCCTCCGGCACGCCGTCGAAGGACCAGGCGTAGTTGGGCGCGTCCGCGGGCAGCCCAAAGTGCTCGCGCATCCACTGGCCGCCCCAGACGCCCGGGTCGAAGTAGGGCTCGGTCCTGAAGGGGCGGCTGGACGCCACGTCGAGGGCGGCTCGGAAGGCCTCCCCGTCCATGGCGCGCGGCAGGTCACGCTCATCGGTCCCCACCACATAGTCCGCCCGCTCGAGCAGGCGCGCCTTGTGCCGGTCCGCGAGGCGCCACTCCACGAAGTAGCCGCGCTTGACCTTGCGCAGCACGTCCTCATCCCCGTTGTCGCAGCCGTAGTTGGGCATGCCGGCTCGATAGCGCAGCTGAATCTCCCAGCGTGTCACGTCCAGGTAGACGAGCACGTCACCGGGGTGCACGAGCGCCGCCCCGAAGCCGCAGACGAGCACGAGGCCGCTCACGCCCTCGACGCACCAGCGCGCGGCGAGAAGGGCGCGGGCGTCCATGAACTCCTCGAGCTCGCCGAAGCACATGCGACCGAAGACCCGGTCGTCCGTCAGGAAGGGCACCATGCGGCGCGTGAGTTCGGCGGGCTCGGGAAAGAGCGTCCGCGTGTCCACCATCACGTCCGGGTGCAGGCGCGACATCTGCGAGATGACCTCGTCGTCCCGAACGCCGGGATAGGAGTCGCACACCAGGACGCAACGCCCGCCGTTCCGAGAGCGGACCCTCTCCACGCGCGCGGAGAGCTCGACGAGAAGGTCGTCGTAGCCCACGATCGCCCGGTGCCCGGGCACGCGGATGGTCGGATGCCTGTCGTATGCCATGATCTCCTCCTTGCCGTGGTGCCCTTCGGCCATGCTCGCGTCCGGGCGCCGCATGGGCGCCCAGGCGCGGGCCGGCCGCGGCGCGCGGGCATCAGTCCCGCGCGCCAGCCGGCAAGCCGGGGCGCCCCAGAAGGACGCCCCGACCTCGCTACTTCCTCTTGGACCTGCCGAGAAGGACGCCCGCGCCCGCGGTCACGGCACCGAGCGCCGCGATGCCGCCCACGGCGACCGTGGCGTCACCGGTGTCGGGGACCCTGCCGGAGCCGCCAGACGCCTGATGGGTGCCGCCCTTGTCCTCGGAGCCCGTGCCGCCAGGCCGCTGGCCCTCATCGCCGCCGGGCCGCTGGTCGCCGCCGGGCAGCTGGTCGTCGCCGGGCTGCTGGTCGTCGTCGCCGGGCTTCTGGTCGTCGCCGGGCTCCTCACCCGTGTCGGCCCGCTCCAGCGCCGCGAAGGCATCCCTGACGGACTGTGCCGCCGCTGCCATGTCCGCGGAGGTCGCGTTCTTGTCCGCCAGCAGAGCCCGGGCCTCCTCCAGCGCATTCTGGAGCGCCGCCCACGATTCTGCGGTGTAGTCGGAGGCGTCGAGCCCCTCGACCTTCTCGCTCACCTCGTCGATGGCGCCCTGAAGGTCCTGAGTGGGTCCCTCGGTTGCCGAGCCGCCCACGTAGAAGTTCTCGAAGGTGGTCTGGTCGGAGTCCCACATGCCGATGGCAACGTAGCCCTCGGTATCGGTGTAGTCGGGATCGCCTTCCTGGAGGGTGTAATCAAGGTACTGCTTACCGTTGATCTCGACCTTGATGGTCTTGCCCTCCACCGAGATCTTCACGTGGTAGTTGCCCTCGGGGTCAACCTCAACCGCGTGGTCGTCCTGGTAGAGCGTCTTGTCGCCCTTGAAATCGAACAGGCGAATCTTGCCCGCGCCGTCGAGCTGGATGGCATAGCAGCCCTGGTAGGCATCCTGCACCTGGCTGCCGAAGATGAGGTTCTCCAGGCCGGTCTTGTGGTGGACGTCAATCTCGTACGTCAGGCCGTCCACCGGGTACTTCTCGCTCGAGAACAGGAAGCTGTTAGCGCCCATGCCGTTCACGTGGAGCACCGAGCCGTCGACGTAGAATGCGCCCGTCGGTCGAGAAACGCCTGCGACGTTGGTCTGGAGCTCGCCCTCGTACACGCTCACCGTGATATCGCGGCTCACGTTCGGGTCGCTCTTGCTCGCCACGGTGATCGTGGCGGTACCGCGGGCGTTGCACGTCACGCGCAGCCCGCCCTCGGTCTGCTCGGCAGATGCGACGGAAGGATCGCTCGAGGTGATCGTCAGGTCCTGCGGAGCAGCGGCGGGAGACACCCACGCGCTGATGTCCGCCGTGGTGCCCGCGTAGCCCGTCACCGTGTCGCGAGAAAGACCGATGCTCTGGGCAGAGGAGCTCGGGTTGCCCGTCTGCTCGTCGCCCCAGATGGTCTCGAGCGGATACACCGTCGCATCGAGCGTGGCGGTGCCGTTCTCGCTGAACGCCTGCAGCCCGTCAGCAAGCGGCGACGGGAAGATCTGGTTGGCTCCGGCGGCAACGTAGTCGCCGGTGAACACCTCGATGCTCATGCGGTCCACATACACGTGCAGGGTCACGGATCCGTCCTCGTTGTGGTCGACGTTTGCCTGCGAACGCGGCTGGGCGAACGCATCGTTCAGGATGGAGCCGGACTCGCTGCGGTCGAGCGTGATGGTGTCCGTGGCAAAGTCGTAGGAAACGCGCGTCTTCTGACCTGCGCCCACACGCACGTCAAAGCCCACGGTAGGCTGCTCGCCCTTCCCGGGCGTGAACGTAGCCTCGATCTCGTAGGAGGTTCCGTTGAAATCGATCGGGGTCACCGCATCGTCTTCGCCGAGCTTCAGCCCGTCAACGGTCACCTTGCCGCTCTCGTCGCGCAGGTCATCGAGGCTGTCGACCGGATCCTGCGTGAGCCGGTACGCGTCGTCTGAGTCCTGGGTGAGGCCCAGCTTGACGGGAAGGTTGTAGGTACCGTTGAAGCGCCAGTTGCCGGTATTCTGAACGAGCTTGTTGTAGTCCCAGGTGTTCATCCAGTTCATGGCAACAAGCTCCGGACATTTAACGCTGCCCGACGTGCCGAAGTCGCTGCCCGCGTTGAAGTAGGTCATGGCGGCGTAGGCGTCGCGCCCGAAGTTCATCGTGTAGTCGGGCGTACCCTCGTCCTGCACGAAGGCGTACTGGCCGCCCTCGACGTTGGTGGAGACCACATTCTTGAACTCGCCGACCTTGTAGCTCGTACCGCCGCGGGAGAGAATCCACTTGACGGTGCCGTCCTCGGCCTTAACAGGGTAGAGATCGGGGCACTCGGTGTACACGTGGTTCTCGGTCCCCGGCTCGTTGAGATAGCTCTCGCCCTTCCAGTGAACGAGGTCGTCGGAGGAGTAGAAGCGCACGGGGCCGCCGGCCACGATAAGGAACCACTTGTTGTCGAAGCGGAAGACCTTGGGGTCGCGGAAGGCGCCGTCGGCGGGCGTGATGATGTCGTCGGTGCTGTAGTCGAGAAGAACGTCGTCGTACTTCTGGTAAGCGCCCATGGTCTGGGTACTCCGGTCGTAGGTGGCATAGGCGAGCGTCAGGCGCTGCTTGCCGTCCTGCCCCGCCCGTCCGTTGGCCGTGACGATGAAGACCATGCCCTCCTCGCCCTCGGCAAAGATCTCAGGCGCCGTGGAGTGGTCGGCGTACACGCCGCAGCCGGAGAACTGCGCGCCGTACTCGTCCGGGTAGAGGGCGATCGGCTGCTCCTCCCAGTGCACGAGGTCGGTGCTCGTAGCGTAACCCCAGTGCATGGGACCCCAGTCGGTGTCGGTATAGGCCTGGTAGTAGAAGTGGTACACGCCGTCGGAGGTCCTCACAAGGCCGCACGGGTCATTGCCCCAGCCGTTCTTGACGCTGTAGTGGAACTGGTCGCGCTGGTCCTCGTAGTAATACGTGTCGTCCGGCCCCTCGCAGAAGACGCGCAGCTGGTAGACGGCAACGGCGCCCGTCTCGGAATCCTCGACGGTGAGGGTGTACTGGTTGAGGCCCTCGTTGCGCGCATCGGTCCCGCGGTCGGTCACGGGAACACTCACGATCCCGCCCTCAGGCTCGTAAACGTTTCCCGCCTCGTCGGCCACGCTCACGCGCGCATCCGCGTTGGTCGTCTCATACGCGATGTTCACGCTATCGGCCGAGTTCCGCACGTATCCCACGTACACGTAAGCCGTGTCCTGGAACGCAAAGGGCATGTCAACCGCATCGCCCGTGATGTTGAGGCTCGTGAGCTGCGGGGTGTTGCCCTCGGTGAGCGGCGTGGCCGTCACGTTCTGATAGGTTACGGCAGCGTTGAACGAGAGCAGGCCGCAGTACCCCTCGCGCAGGGCGGTGTTCTGCCCATAATGCGCGTAGACCTCTTCGTTGTTGGCCTCGGTGCCCAGGGTGTAGTCCGCCGTGCTCGCCGTCTTGGTAACGGCGTTGCCCTCGGCGTCCTCGTAGGACACCGAGAAGACCATGTGCTTGCCGATGGTCGTGACGCTCAGGTGGAAGGCGTCAGAGACGCTCGCGCCAAGCTGGATGGGGGACAGCATGTCGTATGCGATGCGCCCCTCGTTGGCGGTCTGCTCGAACTTGAACAGGCGGCACTCGCCCGTCTTGGGGTTGATGTTGGCCACGTAGGACTGCATGGCACCGAGGTCGCCCTCGTCGCTGTGAAGCACGAGCGACGCGGCGCCGTCCACGTCGGCGCTCTCGAAGGACACGTCCGCTGAGTAGACCATGTCACCAAGGGATGCCGCCTCGTCCTGCCAGCGAACCATGTAGTCGCCACCCGAGGATGCGACCCACAGCCCATCCGCCGTCTCGACCGTCTGGCCGTTGCCGAACATCGTGTAGTCACCCGAGAGACTGGTCTCAAAGCCGTCTCCCTCCTCGGGGACATCCGGGTCGGGCAGCTCGAGCCCGGCGTCCTCGCTGATGGTCACGTTGGAGAACGTCGCCGCGGAATTGAAGGTGAGAAGCCCCACGCAGCCTCCCTGCCAGCCCTGGATGGTGGCCGATCCGCTGACCTCGTGGCCCGCGGCATCGGATGCCGTCACCCTGCAGAGGCCCGTCTCGTCAATCTGGACCCTCAGGTGGACCGTGCCCGTCGTGTCAAGACCCGCGGAATCAACCTGATTCTGTGGGAACGTTATCAGGTCCATGCTATCATTCACGCGGAAGAGGCGTACGCGCTGGTCGGCGCTCTCGTTGTTGAAGTTGAAGCCGTACCACGTGCCGCTTCCCGGCTCCGCCGCGTTTGTCGCCCCCACGACGAGCGCGGCGGATATGCCGTCGGTCACCTGCACGTCGGCCTGGTAGTCCAGGCTTTGGTAGGCCTTTCCGCCCTCGAGCATGGCAAAGTGGTCGCCGTCGCGACGCGAGACGTCCACCGTCCCGTCCTCGCAGGTGACCGTGCCCCCGCTTGCGCTCACGAACTGCGTGAGCGTCGTCAAGTCGGACGCCCCGGCATCCTGCCGCGCAACGACGGGAGCCGGCGACTCCGCCGCAAGGGCGATCGCCGGTGCGCCGGCGCCTAGGGCACAGACCGTCCCCAGAATCACCGCCAACCGTGCGGGCCGCATTGCTGAATCCATGTCAAGCATCTCCTTTCCAGTGTTTCGCCAAATTAGTGGGCCAGGCAGCAACCGCCGTGGTTACCTGGCCTTTCCGCCGTTCTTCTCGCCTTTCGCGTTCTTCTCGCCGCCCTTGCTCCTCCCGTGCTCGCGCGCCCACTCGTCGAGGTCCACGCCGGCAGCCGCAAGGATGTTCCTCACGTTCTTCTTGGCGTTGGTCGTCCCCACCTTGAGGACCACCGAGACGAGCGCCCCCACGACGAGAAGGGCAACGCCCAGCACGCCGAAGCCCGTCCCTCCTCCGCCATAGAAGCCCCAGTAGCCGACGATGAAGCCGGCGGCGACGAGCGAGTAGCCGATGCGCAGCCACACGTTCAGGCGCTGGATGGCGTCGGTCTGGAGCCTGGCCTCGCGGATGAGGTCGTCGCGGGTCCAGTTGGAGGTGTCGAGTGCCATGAGGGTTCCTCATCTCTAGAGACGCGCCCGGGCCGCAGGGGAGATTCCGCGGCCCGGGCTTTGAAGGAGGGTATCGAGCTTGCGTGCGGTCGCGCGGGCCTTACGCGGCCGTGGCAATCGTGGCGGCGCCGAAGAAGCCGACGCAGGCGCCGACGAAGGCGATGGCAAGCAGGATCAGCATCGTGATGATGGGGCTGACCTTCTTCTTGGCCATGAGCCACCAGCAGAACACGGTGAAGATCAGGGGCAGCAGCTTGGGATAGATGCCGTCGAACGTGCCCTGGAGCGTGCCGCCGCCGGGGAGCTGGAGCGCCGTGGAGATGGAGACCCACGTGGCCGCAACGGCGCCGATGACCATGGTGCCCACGAGGACGATGGCCTCGCGCAGGGCCGTCGCGTCGGGGCCGACGAGGGCCTCGACCGCGTCGCCGCCGAGCTTGTAGCCGCGGAAGTACGCGAAGCGCATGCCGAAGTAGGCGAGCAGGTTCCAGACCACGATGTAGAAGATCGGGCCGAGCGGGTTGCCGCCCTCGGCGAGGCCCATGGCGATGCCGAGCAGGATCGGGATGAGCGTGCCGACGATGAGGGAGTCGCCGATGCCGGCGAGCGGGCCCATGAGGCCGGCGCGGATGCCGTTGATGGTGTCGTCGTCGATGGGCTGGCCGTTGGCGCGGGCCTCCTCGAGGCCGACGGTCACGCCGACGATCATGGAGCCGATCTGGGGCTCGGTGTTGAAGAACGCGGAGTAGGTCTGGAGGGCCTGGGTCTGGTCGTCCTTGTTGTCGTAGAGATCCTCCACGATCGGCAGCATGGAGACCAGGTAGCCGAAGGTCTGCATGTGCTCCTGCGAGAAGCAGGTGAGGTTGCCGTAGTACCAGTTGTGGAAGGACTTGGTGAGGGCCTTCTTGGAGACCTTGCGGCCCTGGGCCGCGGTGGTGTTGTCAGCCATTAGATATCCTCCTCATCCTCGTCGTCGACGGAAGCGGTGATGGCGCCCGCGGTGCCCACCTTGTCGAGCCTGGACTCGATCTTGGAGAGCTCGAACTTGATGAGCGCGAAGAAGCAGGCGATGGCGGAGCAGGCGATGAGGTTGGCGCCCATGACCGCCGCGAGCGTGAAGCCGAAGAAGAACGGCAGGAAGTCAGTGGCCTTGGTGATGACCTGCTTGAGCAGGATGGCGATACCGACGCAGGGAAGCAGCGAGCCCACGGCGAAGAGGGTCTTCATGGGGATGCCGTCCATGGGGAGGCTGTTGAGCAGCGTGGTCACCATGTCGCCGCCGAAGTAGACGATCACGAAGGTGGGGATGAACGAGCAGATGATGTGGGAGATCCAGGGCAGGACCATGTCCACGAGATAGAGCTTGTGGGTGTCGCCCTTCTCGAGCCACTTCCAGCCCATGGCCTGCCAGGCGAGGTTGACCGTCGCGGTGCCGTAGAAGAGGATGGCGCCGAGGGTGCCGCAGGTGGCGCCGAGGGTCGTGGCGAGGGCCGCCGCGTCGGCACCGGAGGGGTCGGCGGCGAGCGCCGGGTTGCCCTTGATGGCGATCATGGCCAGCGGGATGCCGATGTAGCAGGCCGCGCGGACGTCAGCGGAGACGGTGCCGCCCGGGGTGACGAGGGCGATGTAGACGACCTGAATGGCCATGCCCACGATGATGCCGAGCGTGATGTCGCCCAGGATGATGCCGACCACCAGGCCGGCCACGAGCGGACGTCCGAGCGTGTAGTTGCCGATGGACGTGCCGCCGAGGCCGGGCATCGATGCCAGGCAGGCGAACAGTCCCAGCAGAGCCGCCTGGAACACGTTGATTTCCATATGAACCACCTTTCCCGTGCTATGCCCCTCTCGGGGCGATTGCTATTCTCGCGGCGGACCCCCGGACGGCCCGCCACGCAGTGCAACGAGCTAGAAGCCGAACTGCCCGCGGAACTTGTCCCAGGTGCCGATGCCCTTGTCGGGGATCAGGCGGAAGTCGACGGTGTAGCCTGCCTTGGAGATGCTCTCGAAGGCCTGCGCCTCCTCCTGCGTGATGGACTGGTTGTTGCCCAGCTTGGTGGTGCCGGGGCGATCGTTGCAGGGTCCCACGATGACGGTCTTGACGTCTCCCGGCACAAATCCGAAGTTCACGAGGATCTCGGCCATGTCGAGCGGGTTCTTGGTGATGAGGAAGTAGCGCGTCTTGCTGTCGAGGACGGTCTGGGCCTTCTCCTTGAAGTGCTCCATCGTCCAGACGAAGGTCTTCTTGTCGGGCGCGGCGCTCTTGTAGGCGCTCTTGAGCACCGGGTTGGACGCCGCGGCGTCGTTGACGGCGATGATGCCGTCGCAGGGGTACTCAACCGCCCAGCGCGTGACGGTCTGACCGTGGATCATGCGGTCGTCGATGCGAACGAACGAAACTGCCATGTTCTTCTCCTTCTCTCAGGCGACGGATGGCCCGCCGCGCCTCTCGCTAGAGTTCCTCGTCCTCGTCATCCCCGCCGAGGTCGAGCTCGACCTCGCGCATGGCCGCCAGGCCCTCGGAGAGCGCGGAGGCGCAAAGGTCGGTCGGGTCATCGGACTGGAGGTCAAAGGCCGCGGTGAGCGCCATCGGCAGGCTCACGCCGCCGAAGGCGCGCGTGTGGGCGAGAAGCCCGCGGCCGGCGAGCACGTTGAGGGCATTGGTGAGGGGGGACCCGCCGATGATGTCGCCCATGACGATGACCTCGTCGCCCTCGCCGATCGGCGCAACGACCTTCTCCAGCTCGGCGACGTACTCGTCTGCGCCCTCGCCGTCGCGCAGGCTGCAGCTCAGGATGTCCTCGCGCTTGCCCACCAGCATGTCGAGCACGCTGTGCAGCCCCGGCGCGAACGTCCCGTGGCTTACCAGAAGCAGATACCTCATAGCAGCTCCCTCTCTCCTCGATTTGACGTCCTAGGCGTCCTGCCTACGCCCTTTCGACGATTTTGATTGTCGTTATTAACTATTAAGGGGGCAATCAGATAGTTGTCAGCGGTAACTATCCGTCGGTTAACGGTAGCAACTATTCCTGAACGCAACTATTCCAGGGCGAAACTTCTTTGTCTCAGGGTGCGACGGGCGCCGCCGCCCCCGTCAGGCCACATCGCTTACACTATCTCGGGCATTTTCGAAAGAAGGAGCGTCACCCCATGTCACAGGTCTTGGAACTCGTACGCCGCGACCCGGTGCTCGCGGCGGCGGCCGTGCTCGCCGTCGCGTCCTGCGCGCTCGTGCCGCCCGATGCCGGCTACCTCGAGTACGTGGACTTCCGGACCCTCGGCCTGCTCTTCTGCCTCATGACCACGATGGCCGGCCTCTCCCGGGCCGGGGTCTTCCAGGCGGCGGGGCGGGCGCTCGTGGCGCGGCTGAGCTCGGGCACCGGCGTCGTGATGGGGCTCGTCCTTCTCCCCTTCCTCGCGAGCATGCTCGTCACCAACGACGTCTCCCTCATCGCCTTCGTGCCGTTTGGCCTGCTCGTCCTGCGCATGCTCGGGATTGCCGACGCCTCAGTCTTCACCGTGGTCATGATGACCATCGCGGCGAACCTCGGCAGCATGCTCACGCCGATCGGCAACCCGCAGAACCTCTACCTCTACTCCGCCTCCGGGATGGGCGTCGGCGAGTTCGTGGGCCTCATGCTCCCCTACGCGCTGCTCTCCGCCGTGCTGCTCGTCGCCTGCGTCCTCGCCTACGGCGCATATCGCCACGGCCTGCCCGTCAGGGGCGGCGACCACGCCCTCCCTGCGGCGCGGGAGCTCGCGGCGGGTCGCGTGCGCAGGCGCTCCGTCGCCCCGTGGGCGGCGCTCTTCGCGCTGAGCCTGCTCGCCGTCGCGCGCGTGCTCCCCGTGCCGGCGCTTCTCGCCATCGTGGTGGCCGTGACGCTGGTCGCCGACCGGGATGCCCTGCGCGAGGTCGACTACGGGCTGCTTCTCACCTTTGTTGCGTTCTTCGTCTTCGTGGGCAACGTCGGGCGCGTGGGCGCGGTGGACAGCCTGCTCTCGTCGCTCGTCTCCGGAAACGAGCTGATCGCCTCCGTCGCGGCGAGCCAGGTGGTCTCCAACGTCCCGGCGGCGCTCCTGCTCTCCGGCTTCAGCTCCGCCTGGCCCGCCCTCATCGTGGGCACCAACATCGGCGGCCTGGGCACGCTCATCGCGTCGATGGCGAGCCTCATCTCCTACAAGCAGGTCATCGCCGAGGGGGCGGGCACCGCGGGCGCGTACCTGCTGCGGTTCACGATCATGAACGTGGCGTTCCTCGCAGCGCTCGTGGGGCTGGCGCTCCTTCTCGGCTAAGCGCCCCGGCAATGGGGCCGGATATCCCATCGGCAGGACACCCTATTGGAGTTTGCACGAGCAAACGTGGCGAGAAAACCGGACTCTGAGGCAGCCAGTTCTGAGTTTCAGCAGGTCAGAGGGTACTCGAGTCCCACGACCCCCACGACTCAACCCGAGTTTGCACGAGCAAACGCGGCAGAGTCGCCCGCGGGGCCGCCGACGCAGCTACATCCAGCGCCCGAGGAACCCGAGTACGCAGCCCCAGTAGCGCTCCGGGTCGGCAAAGACCGCACAGCAGTGACCCGCTCCGGGGAAGAGCTCCAGCTGGTGGCCGTCGCCCGACGCGGCGAGCTCGCGGGCCATGTACGCGGGCACCACGCGGTCGGCCTCGCCGTGGATTATCAGGACCGGCACCCTCGTGCGGGCCAGGGCGTCCATCGGTCGCGCGAGCTGAAGATCATAGCCGCCACGCGCCCTCATGAGCCGACGCCGCGCCACGTCAACGAGCGGGTGAGCCGCGGCAGGCGGCGTGCCGAGCGAGCCCGTCTCCACGACGTTTTCCGCCGTGCGCCAGAAGTCCGTGTAGCCGGAGTCCTCCACGCAGGCTCTGACCTGCGGCGGCAGGTCCTTCTCGCCACAGGTCATGAGGCACGAGGCGGCACCCATCGAGATACCGGCGAGCGCGATGCGCGCGCCCTCCCCCGCACGGGAAACCACCCAGCGGCACCACGCCACGAGGTCGCGCCGGTCAAGCCAGCCCGCGCCCACCCAGTCGCCGCCCGACTCCCCGTGCGCGCGCAGGTCGACGAAGAGCAGGTTGAACCCAGCCTCGGCATAGCGACGCGCATAGGTGAGCCCGGTGCGCCAGTTGTCGTGGTAGCCGTGGACGAAGATGAGCCAGCGCGGCGAGTCCGGTCGGCACGCGAGGACATGGCCCGCGAGGCGCGTGCCGTCATCCGAGGCGGTCTCCACGCGCTCGAAGCCCCGAGGCTGCGCCTGCAGCCAGCGCCACGTGCGATCGGCCTCCTCGGCGCGGTCCCACTCGAGCACCTCGCCCTCATGGGCGCTCACGCCCGGGGACATCTCGCGCACGCGCGCGTCTCCCCCGCCGCCCAGGTATGGGCCCAGCTCCTCGTGGCCCGCATCGGGCTGATGGCCCAGGACGGCCGGCAGCAGCCTCGACACGAGCACCGAGGCGGCAAGGCCGCGCACCACGGACATGCCCCGACATCCCGCCATTGCGTCACCCTCCCGTCGCTTTCACGAGTCGCCGCACACCCCCTGCGGACGACTGCATCCCAACTCGTAGAATCGCAAGGTCGCATAACCTGACAAATTTGCGAGAAAACCGGCAAAAATGTCGGGTTATGCGGCATCAGGATTCCGCCTACGCGCCCCTCATCCCCTACAACGCGGCCAGCAGGGCCTCACAGCCCTCCAGGACGTCACGATACGTGGCGTCAAAGTCCCCGGTGTACCAGGGGTCTGCCACGTCACCGGGGCGAGAGGTCCAGTCGAGCAGGCGGCTCACCTTCCCGTCCGGGTCCCCGCCGAGGATGCGCGAGAGCCCCCAGGCGTTCTCCGCATCCATATAGACGATGTGGTCCCAGTCCGCGTACTCGTCACGCCGCACGCGACGGGCGCGATGCCGCCCCACGGGCACCCCCTCCGCGCGAAGCTTGGCCACCGTCCCGTGATGCGGGGGATTTCCCAGCTCCTCGGAGCTCGTCGCCGCCGAGTCGATGAGGAACTCCCCCTCGCGCCCGGCGCGACGGACAAGCTCCTCCATCACGAACTGCGCCATCGTGGAGCGGCAGATGTTGCCGTGGCAGACAAACAGAATGCGGGTCATTCGCCCTCCAGCCCCCGTCACTTGAAGTGCTTGCCGCCCTTCTTCTGGGCGACCTTCTCCGTCGGCGGCTTCAGCCGCTGCGGGCTCGGGGCCGCCGCCACCGCGCGGCGCTCGCCCACCGCGATGGTGAACTGCTCGTTGCGCCGGCGCCCCCTGCCCACTGCCGCCGCGACAAGGCCGATCACCACGAAGACCACCGTCACGACGCCCGCCACGATGCCCATGTGGACGGGGTCGGAGCTGACCCACCAGATGGCGTAGTCCACGAGCGAGAGCTCCATCGCGCTCTCCGCGGAGACGCGAACCGTCCCGAGCGCGCGACCGTCGAGCGAGATGGCGGCCTCCCCGAGCGAGTCCCCCTTCTCGATGGGGGCCTGGAACGCCCCCTCCCACGAGGGCTCGACGGTGAGGTCGGCGATCGTCGTCCCGCGCGGGAACGTGGTGACGATCGCGTCGTCCGAGCGCGCGCCCACCTCGTCGCCGTCGGAGGAGAGCGTCACCTCCGCGGAGGCAATCACGTCCCCCGCGGACACGACCTCGCCCGTCTCCCACGCGCCGAAGCCCCACTCGAGCAGCGAGCGCATGTCGTAGTAGTTGGGGGTCACGCCGTCGGCGTCCTCCTCGTCCGACCCGCCGAGGACGACGGCGGCCAGACGCATGCCGTCCTTCTCGGCGGCCACGATGAGGCACTTGCCGGCGTCATACGTGAAGCCCGTCTTGCCCGCCACGACGACGTCGCCCATGTAGACGGGGCTCTCGGGGTCGAGCAGCAGGTCCGTGGTCGTGATCGTGCGCGCCGGGTTCTCCCCCGTCGCGGGCATCTCCCAGGTGGTGCTCCCCGCGATCTCCTGGAACGCGGGGTAGGCCATCACGGCCTCGAAGATGGTCACGAGGTCGCGCGCGGTGGTGTAGTGGTTGTCCTCGGCCAGGCCGCACGGGTCCGAGAAGTGCGTCGAGGTGCAGCCGAGCGACGCCGCCTTCTCGTTCATCATCCCCACGAAGGTCTGCCAGTCGCCGCCCACCGCGCGGGCGAGCACGTACGCGGCGTCGTTGCCGGACGGCAGGAGGAGCCCCGCGAGAAGGTCGCGCACCGTGAGGACGTCCCCCGCCTTGAGCCCCGCCGTCGTGCTCTCGGCGGTCACGTGCTCGAAGTCGCCCTCCTCGACGGTCACCACGTCGTCGAGGCTCGCGTTCTCGAGCACCACGAGGGCAGTGAGGATCTTGGTGATCGACGCCGGGGTGCGCTGCTCGTCGGCCCCCTGCTCAAAGAGCACGTAGCCGGTGTCGCGGTCCACGAGCAGCGCCACCGGGGACGAGAGCGCGGGCGGCTCGTCGGCCGAGTAGGCCGGCGTCTCGGCGGCCGGGGCCTCGGCGGCGGGGGCCTCGGCGGCCGGGGCCTCCTCGACCACGGCGACGGGCTCGGCGTCGTCCTGCGCCCACGCGACGCGGGGCGCGCCCGCGGCGGCCAGCGCGAGCGCCAGTGCCAGCGCCGAGGCGAGCGTCCTTCTCGCCATGCGGTCCTCCCTCACGCCGCCCCCTATCCCACGAGCGCGAACCATGCGATCACGGCCGCGCCGAGCACGATGCGATACCAGCCGAAGGGCTTGAAGTCGTGCCGGCGCACGAAGCCCATGAGGAAGCGGATGACCGCGATGGAGACCACGAAGGCCACGGCGCAGCCCACGCCGAGCACGGCCGCCTCCGTGCCGGAGAACATGTTGCCGGCGAGGAAGTACTTCACGAGGCGCAGCGCGCTCGCTCCGATCATCACGGGGATGGCGAGGAAGAACGTGAACTCCGCCACCGCGGTGCGCGAGCAGCCGAGCAGGAGGCCGCCGATGATCGTGGAGCCGGAGCGCGAGGTGCCGGGCACAATCGAGAGCACCTGGAAGAGGCCGATGCCGATGGCGGTCTTCCAGTCGATGTCGTCGACGGTCTGGATGCGCGCCTCGGCGTCCGCGAGGGCAGACGTGCCGGCGCCCTCGGGCAGCTCGGGCTCGGCGAAGTGCCTGCCGCCGCGCGGGCCTCGCGTGGCGAGCTCGGAGGCGCGGCGCTCGCGCACGGTCTCGATCACGATGAACGCGACGCCGTAGACGATGAGCGCCGCGGCGATCACGAAGGGGCTCCCGAGGTTGGCCTCCATCCAGTCGTCGATGGGGATGCCGATGGCGGCCGCCGGAACGCACGCCACGACCGTCTTGGCCCAGAGCGTCCAGGTGGCGCGGCGCTCGAGGGCGTCCTTCTTCCGAGAGAACGGGTTCAGCTTCCCGAAAAAGACCACGCAGACGGCAAGGATGGCGCCGAGCTGGATGACCACGAGGAACATGTTCCAGAAGTCCTCGGAGACATCCAGCGTGAGGAACTGGTTGAGCAGCAGCATGTGACCGGTCGAGGAGATGGGCAGCCACTCGGTCACGCCCTCCACGAAGCCGAAGACCGCCGCCTTGACGAGCTCGATAAGATCCACGGTTTAACCTTCCCACTCGATTTGGACCGGACCTATTTTCGCCCGAGGGCGCCCGGAGGGGCGGGGCAACGCGGCCGCCACCGAAAAACTACGCCGTTTGGCGAGAAGAACCTCACGCCTGCGGAACAACGGGCATAAGAGAGGCAACCCGCAGCACAGAGCCCGCGGAAGAGGAAAGGAGCCACCATGGCCGACACCGCAGCCCAAACCTATGAAGACCTCGGCTACGACAGGATCTTCGTCTCCCTGGACGGCTCCGACCAGCAGGACAAGGTGCTCGACCGCGCCATCCTGCTCGCGGCGAACGACAACGCGGAGCTCTACATCGGCCACGTCATCGACTCGACGGCGCTCGAGGCCGCCGGAACCTTCCCGGTGGACGTCGTGCCCTCGCTCGAGAAGGCGTTCCGCGAGTCCATCGACGCCAAGGTGCGCGCCGCCGAGGCCAACCCGAGCATCAAGAAGGTCGAGGTCATCGTCCGCGCCGGCAGGATCCGCGAGACCATCAAGGACGAGATGCTCGACGTCATCAACCCCGACCTCGTGATCTGCGGGGCGCGCGGCCTCTCCTCGATCAAGTACGCGATCCTCGGCTCCATCTCCACCTTCCTCACGCGCAACACCGAGTGCGACACCCTCGTCATCAAGTAGTCACGCCGCCGCGTCCGCACCCCCCGGGCGCGGCGCGCCCACGAGCCTCCCTCGCCCCGCAGGCCCCCGACCTGCGGGGCGAGCCATGTCACGGGGTGCCGCGCGACGGCGCGACGGCCCAAACCCTCAACCAAGTGATGAAGGTTCGGTGATACGCGGTGCCAGACCGTAAAATGAGAACGTTGTGATAGTGAAGCCCGCCGCGCGGGACCCTACTGAGGGGGTTTCTGCCCTTGTCGTCCGAGACACGCACCCGACAGCACGTCCGCACCGCCCTCGTCGCCGGCGCGCTGAGCGCCGCCCTCGCCATCCCGCTCGCCGCCTGGCCCGCCGTGGCCCGCGCCGACGCGACCAGCGAGCTCCAGAGCGTCCAGCAGCAGATCCAGGAGGGCAACCAGGCCTACGACGAGGCCACGGCGCGCGTCGAGGAGCTCCGGGCCCAGATCGGCGAGAACGAGGCCCGCGTCGCGGAGCTCGAGGCCGAGCTGCCCGCGCAGCAGGAGCGCGCGGAGGACTCCCTGCGCGCCCTCTACAAGATGCAGCAGGGCTCCGGCAGCCTGATCGACCTGCTGCTCTCCGCGGACGACTTCTACCAGCTGCTCTCCACCATCCAGTACCTCGACGTCATCCAGTCCAACAACAACGACGCCATCGAGGAGCTCCAGGCTTCCATGAAGGAGCTCGACCAGGCGCGCTTCTCGCTCAACTCCCAGATGGAGGAGGCCGAGCAGGAGCAGCAGCGCGCCGAGGAGGCGCTCGAGCAGGCCAACGCCGCCCGCGCCGAGCTCGAGGCTGAGATCGCCGCGCAGGCCGCCGCCGAGGAGGCCCAGCGCCGCGCCGCGATCGAGGCCGCGCAGCGCGCCGCCGCGGAGGCCGCCGCGCAGGCCGCGGCAGCCGCCGATGCCGAGGGCGAGCAGGACGTGACCTTCACCACCGAGTCCGGCACCCAGGCGCCCGTCGAGGTGCCCTCCTCCCCCGACGCGGGCAACGTCGACTGGAGCAGCGACAAGGCCTCCTTCGTCGCCGAGTGGTCCGCCCGCATCGATGCCTACCTCGCGGGCTCCCCGCTCGCCGGCCAGGGCACGACCTTCGCCGAGGCCGCCTGGGAGTACGGCGTCGACCCGCGCTTCTCGCCCGCCATCTCGATGATCGAGAGCACCCAGGGCCGCTACTGCTTCCTCCCCCACAACGCCTGGGGCTGGGGCAGCTCGAGCTGGAACAGCTGGGAGGAGGCCATCTGGGACCACGTGGCCGGCCTCGCCGCGGGCTACGGCGGCCAGCTCACCTATGCCGGAGCGCAGAAGTACTGCCCGCCCAACGCCGACTACTGGTACGCGGGCGTCCTCGCCAACATGGAGCGGATCTAGCGACCCGCCCGTTCTTCTCGCCACACGCGGAACGGCTCAGCATGCCCCCGCGCACGGAACCCGCCCCTCGGGCCTCGAATCCGTGCGCGGGGGTATGCTCGTCAACATGAACGAGGCGCGGGGGGCCCGCTAGGCCGTGAGGTACACCATCGCGATGATGAGGCCAAAGCCCACGATCTCCGCAGGCGAGAAGGACGTGCCCAGCCACGCGACCGTGGCCACCGTCGCCGTGACCGGCTCGATGGTCCCGAGCAGGCTCGCGCGCATGGATCCGGCGTCGTGCACCCCCTGCAGGTAGAGGGCATACGCCCCGAAGGTCCCCACCACGACGCAGCCCACGAGCACCGCCACAGCGAGCGCGTCGAGCTCGGGCATGTGCTCCCAGGGCCGGTAGGCCACGGAGAGGATGAGCCCCGAGGCGAGAAAAGCGAGCCCGTTGACCGTGAAGTTCCCCCACCGCGCCATCGGGCGCGCCGGCAGGATGGAGAGGCACGCCGCCGCCCCCGCGCAGGCGAGCCCCCAGAAGAGCCCCTCGGGCGGCAGGCTCAGCGACCCGGGGTTGCCGCCCGTCGCCACGAGATAGGTCCCCACCAGGGCAAGGACCACCCCGAACGCCTCGCGGCGGCGGGGCCGGCGGCGCGTGCTCACGCACACGAACGCGAGCACGAGCACCATGCCCAGGCTCTGCATGATCGTGGCGGTGGCGGAGTTGGTCCAGTCGATGGCCTCGAGGTAGGCCACCTGCGAGAAGAGGATGGCCCCCAGGCTCACGCCCAGGATGGCGGCGAGGTCGCGCGGGTGGCGCCACACGCCCGCGAGCTGCTCCCGCCCGCGGGAGGTGGCGGCCGCGGCCGCGAGGAAGAGCCAGCACGCGGAGAGCTCGCGCACGCAGACGAGCCAGAGCGGGTCGATGGCGTAGGCGTCCATGAGCCACTTGGAGACGGTGCCGTTGAGGCCCCAGAAGGTCCCTCCCACGAGCGTCGCCACGATGCCGCGGCGCACGCGGCGGCGGCGCTCGAGGTCTCTCTCAGACAGCTGGTTCTTCTCGGCCACGTGCCCTCCCCTGCTCGTTACGGCCCGCGATAGCCTACCATCTTCCGGGCCTTTCCCGCCCATCAAATCTCTCCGCGGATTTCTGGCACTTTCAAGGGTCTCAGAGGGCCCCAAAGTGCCAGAAATCCGCGGAGAGATTTGATGCGCGCCGCTGGCGTCAGGTTTGCCTGGCACGCGCCGCTGGCGTCAGGTTTGTTTGGCACGCCGCTATCGGTGTGCCAAACAAACCTGACGCCAGCGGCGCGGCCTCCTGCGCTATGCTCAGCTGAGAGAAAACGACAAGGGAGGAACCATGAGCGAGAAGGACTTTCTCGCGGCGGACCCCGCGCTCGCCGTCGGCACGCGTCACGCGGGGTTCACCGTCACCGGCGTCGAGCGCCTGCCCGAGATCTCCGGCCACGCCTACCTCATGCGCCACGACGCCACCGGCGCGCGGGCGCTCTGGCTTGCCTGCGCGGACGTGAACCGCGCCTTTGCCATCGGCTTCAGGACGCCCCCGGCCGACGACACGGGCGTCTTCCACATCATCGAGCACTCGGTGCTCTGCGGGTCGGACCGCTACCCGGTCAAGGAGCCCTTCGTCAACCTGCTCAAGACGAGCATGCAGACCTTCCTCAACGCCATGACCTTCCCCGACAAGACGGTCTACCCCGTGGCCTCCACCAACGTGGCGGACCTCGAGAACCTCATGGGCGTCTACCTGGACGCGGTGCTGCACCCGGCCATCTACCGGCGCCCGCGGATCTTCGAGCAGGAGGGCTGGCACCTCGAGGTGGCTGACGACGGCTCGCTCAACTACAACGGCGTGGTGTTCAACGAGATGAAGGGTGCGCTCTCCGACCCCGACGATGCCCTCTATCAGGCCGTCGGCCGCGCGCTCTTCCCCGACACCTGCTACGGGCACGAGTCCGGCGGCAACCCGCGCGCCATCCCGTCGCTCACCTACGAGGCCTTCCTCGACGCTCACGCGCGCCACTACTCCCTGCCCAACAGCTACACGGTGCTCTACGGCGACCTCGACATCGACCGCGAGCTCGCCTTCATCGACGAGCGCTTCCGCGGGGCCGCGCGGCGCGGGGCCGGCGCGCCCAACCCGCTCGAGCTCCAGGCGCCGGTGCGCGCCGAGCGCACGACCCTCGAGATGGCGACCGCCCCCTCCAACTCCTCGGTCGGGCTCGCCTACGTCGTGGGCACCGCGGCGGAGCGCACGCGCGTCCTCGGAGCGGACATCCTGCTCGACGCGCTCTGCGGCTCCAACGAGGCGCCGCTCAAGCGCCGGGTGCTCGACGCCGGGCTCGCCGACGACTTCTCCGCCATCCTCGTGGACGGCGTGCTCCAGCCGCACGCGCTCCTCATCCTGCGGGGCCTGCGCGAGGGCGCGGGCGAGAGGTTCCGCGCGCTCGTGGAGGAGACGTGCGCCGAGCTCGCCGAGGGCGGCATCCCGCGCGACAAGCTCGAGGCCTCGCTCGCCCAGGCGGAGTTCAACCTGCGCGAGGGCGACTTCGGGGGCTACCCCGACGGAGTGGCGCTCTCCATAGCCGCGCTCTCCGGCTGGCTCTACGACGACGATCGCGCCCTCGACTACCTGCGCTACGAGGACGCACTCGCCGAGCTCAAGCGCGGGCTCGACGAGGGCTACTTCGAGCGGCTCCTGCGCGAGCTCGTCTGCGAGAGCGGGCACGCCGCCGAGGTCGAGCTCGTCCCGGTTGAGGAGGGCGACGACGCGGAGGAGGCCGCGGAGCTCGCGCGCCTGCGCGCGGGGATGGGCGAGAAGGACCTGGAGGCCGTGCGCGCGGAGGTCGCGGCGCTGCGCGCCGAGCAGGGGGCGCCGGACGCGCCCGAGGCGCTCGCCACGCTCCCGCAGCTCACGCCCGCCGACATCGAGCCGCCCGCGCCCGAGCCCGCCCCGCTCGAGGTGGAGGCGCCCCTGCCCTGCGTGGCACACGAGCTGGACACCCACGGCATCGACTACGTCTACCACTACTTTGACCTGCGCCGCCTTCCCCTGGAGGAACTCTCCTGGGCGGGCGTGCTCACCGACCTCCTGGGCCGGCTCGACACGGCACGCCACACGGCCTCCGACCTCGACACCCTCGTTGAGACGAACCTCGGGAGCCTCGACTTCTTCTGCGAGACCGCCACGCGCGACGACGACCTCTCCTTCGCCGCCCCGCGCCTCGTGGTGGGCGCCTCGGCGCTCTCCGAGAAGGTGGGGTCGCTCGCCACGCTCCCCTCGGAGGTCTGGGGCGAGACGAGCTTCGAGGACCTCGGGCGCATCCGAGACATCCTCACGCAGCGCAAGGTGTCCCTCGAGCAGTACTTCGTGGGCTCGGGGCACGCGGCGGCGAGCCAGCGCGCCAACACGTACTTCTCGGCGGCCGCCGTGGCGTCGAGCCGGATGGGCGGCCTGGACTACTACCTCTTCCTGCGCGACCTCCTCGCGCGCTGGGACGAGCTCTCGCCCGAGCTCCCGGGGCGCCTCTCGGCGCTTGCGGCGCGCGTCTTCACCGCCGACGAGGTGACCGTGAGCTTCACGGGCTCCGCCGACGACCGCGCGCGCTTCTGGGGGGCGGGCGGGACGCTCGGCCTCGCCCGCGCGGGCGAGGTGGCGCACGCCCTTGCGATCCCGACTCCCGAGCCGAGAAACGAGGGCTTCGTCATCCCGTCGCCCGTATGCTACGTGGCCCGGGCGTCCGGGCGCTCCGCCGCGGACGCCGGAGCCCCGGGCAAGTGGGCCGTCGCCGCGCGCGCCCTCTCCTACGACTACCTCTGGAACGAGGTCCGCGTGAAGGGCGGGGCCTACGGCTGCGGGTTCAAGCGCTCGACGGAGGGCCTCACGCTCTTCTGGTCGTTCCGCGACCCGTCCGTGGACGCCACGCTCGCCCGCTACGACGACGCCGCCGCATGGCTCGCCGGCTGGGAGCCGACCCCCGAGGAGCTGGACGGCTACGTGGTGGCCACCGTCGCGGCGCACGACGCCCCCCTGAAGCCGCGCCAGCTCGCGCGGCGCCAGGACGCGGCGCGCTTCGACGAGCGCCCGGCAGGCTGGCGCGACGCCGTGCGCGAGCAGGAGCTCTCGGCCACGGCCGAGGGCCTGCGCGGGCTCGCCGCCGCCCTCGCGGACGAGGGCGCGCCGCACGGCGTCTGCGTCTTCGGCGGGCGCGAGGCCCTCGAGGCGAGCGGGCTCGACCTCCAGATCACCGAGCTCGTGAGCGAGTGATCCCGGTGCTGCGGAGGGACGGCCCCCTCGCGTCGCTCCTCGTGACCGCGGGCCTGCTCGCGGGCGCCACGCTACTCGGGGCGGCGTGGCGCGCGGCGGGCCTCCAGGAGGCCACGGTCGTGGTGACCTACGTGCTCGCCGTCATCGGCGTGGCGCTCGCCACGCCAGGCGGGCCGTGGTGCCTCGCCGCCTCCGCGCTGTCCGTCCTCGCCTTCAACTTCTTCTTCGCCGCGCCGACGCTCTCCCTCGCGGCGCTCGACCCCGCCATGCCCGGGACCTTCGCGGTGATGTTCGTCGTGGCGCTCGTGGCGGGGCACCTCGCCGCCCGCCTGCGCCTCCAGGCCCGCGCGGCAGAGGCGGCCCGCGAGCGCACCCAGGCCCTGCTCGACCTCTCCCAGCGCCTCCAGGACTGCACCGCGGGGGCGGACGTCATCGCCGCCCTGGCCGCGGCCGCCACGGGGACGCTGGGCCGCTCGCTCGCCTGGTACCCGACCGCCGGCGACGGGCGCGGGCTCGGCGAGCCCACGTTCTTCTCGGCAGACGGCTCGTCGGTCGTGGAGGAGGGCACGGTCGCGCTGCGCGCGCTCGCAAACGGCGCCCCCGCCGGGTCCGGGACGCCGGCCTTTGGCTCGGCATCCGGGCTCTACCAGCCCGTCGGCCCCGCGACGTGCCCGCACGGCGTGGCGGGGGTCGTCCCCGCAGCCGGCCTCTCGGCGGAGGAGCGCGACCTCTGGGGCTCCGTCTGCGGGCTCGTGGCCCTTGCGCTCGACCGCGTGGACGCCCTCGAGCAGCGCGAGGAGGAGGCGGTGCGCGCCCGCGACCAGAGGACCCGAGCCGACCTCCTGCGCTCCATCTCGCACGACCTGCGCACGCCGCTCACCTCGATCGCAGGCACCGCGGACGTCCTTCTTGAGGCGGGGCCGTCGCTCGACGACGCGGCGCGCGGCCGCCTGCTCGCCGGGATCCGGGACGACGCCCGCTGGCTGCGCGACACCGTGGAGAACCTCCTCACGGTCACGCGCCTCGAGGAGGGAGGGGTGCGCCCGCTCGCGGACGTGGAGCTCGTGGACGACCTCGTCGAGGAGGCCCTGCGACACGCCGCGGCCGACCCCGCGCACCCCGTGCGCTTCGAGCCGCCTGAGGGGCCCCTGCTCGTGCGCGCCGACCCGTCGCTCGTGGTGCAGGCGCTCGTGAACCTGGTCAACAACGCCGTGGCCCACACGCCGGCCGGCTGCGCCGTCACGGTCTTCGCCGCGCGCTCGGGCGCGAGCGTCGAGCTCTGCGTGGCGGACGACGGCCCGGGCATCCCGGATTCCGAGAAGGACCTCATCTTCGAGGCCTTCCACAGCGGCTCGGGCACGCTGCCCGACGGCACCCGCAGCGCGGGCCTCGGCCTCTCCGTCTGCCGGGCCGTCGCGCGGGCCCACGGGGGCGGCATCTGCGTCCGCGACCGGAGGCCCCACGGCTCCGTCTTCGTCCTCTCCCTTCCCGCCGAGGAGGTTCCCGATGTCTGACGCCCCACGCGAATCCGCGCTCGTGCTCGTCGTGGAGGACGACCCCGCGATCGCAAACCTCGTCCGCACCGCGCTCGAGTCGCACGGGGCCCAGGTGGCCGTGGCCGGGACTGCGCAGGAGGCCATCTCATGCGCGGCCGAGCTCTCGCCCCGGGTCATCCTGCTCGACCTGGGCCTCCCGGACGCGGACGGCATCGAGGTCGTCAGGCGGGTGCGCACCTGGTCCCAGGGCCTCCCGATCATCGTGGTCTCCGCGCGCGCGGAGGACGCGGACAAGATCGGCGCCCTCGACGCCGGTGCGGACGACTACCTCGTGAAGCCCTTCTCGGTGGGCGAGCTTCTCGCCCGCGTGCGGGTGGCGCTTCGCCGCGCGAGCCACGAGCCCGGCCCGCCCGAGTCGCCCACCTTCGAGAACGGCGGGCTCACGATCGACTACGCGGCCGGGATCGCCCGCGCGAGCGGGGAGGAGCTCCGCCTCACGGCCATGGAGTACCGGCTGCTCGTCCTTCTCTCCAGAAACGCCGACAAGGTCCTCACCCACCAGTACCTGCTCGAGCACGCCTGGGGCGAGGGGCAGGTGGGGGACCTCGCGTCGCTTCGCGTGCTCATGGCGTCCCTGCGCAAGAAGCTCGCCCGCACCGGGGCGGACGGCCTCATCCAGACCCACGTGGGCGTGGGCTATCGCCTGCTCCGCTCCTCCTGACGGCCCGTCGTCTCCGTCAGGCCGCCCCACCTGCGGCGTTAATGCGGTCTTTATTCCGTTGCACCCTCTCTTAACAGGGTCTTTATGCTTGTGGCGTGACATTTTGACCGTATGCCCGCCCGTCGCGGGCAGCCCGCGCGCGCTGACCTACCCTAGCCGCGTACGACAGCAGCGAGTAGGGAGGGCGCGATGATGGCCAACGGTCAGACGCAGCCCGTCGCCGTGCAGAGGCTCACGGCGGACAGGGTCTTCTCGGCGCTGGGGACCTCCGCGGCGGGGCTCACGCAGGCCGACGCCGAGGCCCGTCAGGCAAGGCAGGGCAAGAACCTCATCCAGACCGAGAGGAGGAAGTCCCCGGTCCTGGCGTTTCTCTCCAACTTCACCCACCTCATGGCATGCCTTCTGTGGGCGGCGGGAATCATCGCCTTCGTGGCGGGGCTGCCGGAGCTGGGCGTGGCCGTGTGGATGGTGAACCTCATCAACGGGTGCTTCAGCTTCTGGCAGGAGTACCGCGCCGGAAAGGCGACGGACGCCCTCAAGAAGATGCTCCCCTCCTACGCCACCGTCATCCGCGACGGTCGGGAGCAGAAGATCCTCGCCGAGGACCTCGTGCCCGGCGACGTGATGGTGCTCGCGGAGGGCGACAAGATCTCCGCCGACGCCCGCGTGGTGCGCGCGAGCGACCTGCAGGTCAACCAGTCCACGCTCACCGGCGAGTCCAACCCCGTGCGCAAGACGGCGGACGCCGTGCTCGAGGAGGACCTCACGCAGGCGGAGACGCCCAACCTCGTGTTCGCGGGGACCTCGGTCTCGGAGGGCAACGGGCGCGTCGTGGTCACGCGCATCGGCATGGACACGGAGTTCGGAAAGATAGCGCACCTCACGCAGAACATGGAGGAGGCCGAGAGCCCGCTGCAGCGGCAGCTCAACCGCACGACCAAGCAGATCACGGTCTTCGCGGCCTGCATGGGCGTGGGCTTTTTCGCCCTCGACCAGCTCTTCGTGGGAAGCGAGTTCGCGGCGGCCTTCATCTTCTCCCTCGGCATGGTCGTGGCCTTCATCCCCGAGGGGCTCCTTCCCACGGTGACGCTCTCGCTCGCCATGGCCGTCCAGCGCATGAGCAAGAGAAACGCCCTCGTGAAGAAGCTCAACTCCGTGGAGACGCTCGGCTCGTGCTCGGTCATCTGCACGGATAAGACGGGCACGCTCACGCAGAACGAGATGACGGTGAGGCGCCTTTGGGCCGTGACGGCCGAGTACGAGGTCACGGGCGTGGGCTATGGGCCCGAGGGGGAGGTGCGCGTGGCGGGTCACCGCATGCAGGCCGCCTACGACGACGACCTGCGCCTGCTCGTGACCGGCGGGGCGCTCTGCTCCAACGCGCGCCTGCTCCCGCCCGAGGAGGAGGGCGGGCGCTACACCGTGCTCGGTGACCCCACCGAGGCGTGCCTGCTCGTGGCCGCCCAGAAGGCGGGCGTGGACCCCGCCGAGCAGGAGCGGGCATGGCCGCGCGTGCGCGAGCTTCCCTTCGAGAGCCGCCGCAAGCGCATGACAACGATCCACCAGCTGCCCGAGCCGCTCGACGGCGCACGACGCGTGGCCTTCGTCAAGGGCGCCCCGAACGAGATCTTGCGCCTCTCGACCCGCTGCCGCGCCTACGAGCAGACCGTCCCCATGACCGACGAGCTGCGCGAGAAGATCGCGGCGGCCAACGACTCCTACGCCGCCGAGGGCCTGCGCGTCCTTGCCGTGGCCTATCGTCCGCTGCGCGCCGACGACGAGACGCTGCCGCGCTCGGTGAGCGCCTACGAGCCGGACAACATCGAGCGCGACCTCGTCTTCGTGGGCCTCGAGGTCATGCAGGACCCGCCGCGCCCCGAGGTCGCCGACGCCGTGGAGCAGTGCCGGCGCGCCGGCATCCGCGTCATCATGATCACCGGCGACTACGGCCTCACCGCCGTCTCCATCGCGCGCAAGATCGGCATCGTGCGCGGCGAGCGGCCGCGGGTCCTCTCGGGCGTGGAGCTCGAGCGCATCAGCGACGACGAGCTCAAGGAGGCCCTCTCCGGCGAGGTGGTCTTCGCCCGCATGGCGCCCGAGCAGAAGCTCCGCGTGGTCGAGAACCTCCAGCAGATGGGCGAGATCGTGGCCGTCACGGGCGACGGCGTGAACGACTCCCCCGCCCTCAAGAAGGCCGACATCGGCGTGGCCATGGGCGTCACGGGCACCGACGTGGCCAAGGAGGCTGCCGACATGGTCCTTACCGACGACAACTTCGCCTCGATCGTCCACGCCATCGAGGAGGGCCGCGCGGTCTACGCCAACATCCGCAAGTTCATGCTCTACATCCTGAACTCCAACATGCCCGAGGCCGTGCCCTCGGCCGTCTACCTGCTCTCCGGCGGCGCGGTGCCGCTGCCGCTCACCACGATGCAGATCCTCACCATCGACCTCGGCACGGACATGCTGCCGGCCCTGGGCCTGGGGTGCGAGGCTCCGGAGGCCGACGTCATGGACCGCCCGCCGCGCGACCCCAAGGAGCCCCTGCTCACGGGCAAGCTCATGCGCAAGGCCTTCCTCTGGTACGGGCTCATGGGCGGCGTGGTCTCCATGGCGGCCTACCTCTTCGCGCAGCTGGAGGCAGGGTGGGCGCCGGGAGCCGAGATGTTCGGCGTGGGCGCCGACCTCGACCCCGTCTACGTGCGCGCGACGACCATGTGCCTCGCGGCGATCGTGTTCGCCCAGATCGGCCAGGTCCTGAACTGCCGCACCGAGACCGCCTCGGTCTTCTCGCGAGGGCTCTTCTCCAACCGTCACATCAACGTCGGCATCGTCTTCGAGGTCTGCCTTATCGTGTTCATAACGCTCTTCCCGCCCTTCCAGGCGGTGTTCCACACGAGCCCGCTCGGGGCCTGGGACTACGCGTTCCTCTGCTGCCTGCCGCCGCTCGTGCTCGCGATCGAGGAGGCCAGGAAGGCCCTGTTCCGTCACGTCAAGCGGCGCCGCGAGGGCGCCGAGGGGAGGTAGTGCCATGAACGTCATCGTAGTGGGCGCGGGCCACATGGGACGCGGGCTCGCGGAGCGCCTGAGCCGCCAGGGGCACGGCGTCACCGTCATAGACCGCGACGCCGAGGAGCTCGACGAGCTCGACGAGGGCTTTGCCGGCAGGCGCGTGGTCGGCGTGGGGTTTGACCGGAAGGTCCTCGCCGAGGCGGGGGTGGAGCGCGCGAGCGCCGTCATCGCCTGCACCTCGTCCGACGAGGCCAACGTCGTCATCGCGCGCATCGCCCGCGGGACGTACCGCGTGCCGCGCGTGATCGCCCGGCTCTATGACATCAGCAAGGCCGAGACGTACCGCCGCCTGGGCATCCAGACCATCTCCACCACCGACTGGGGCATCCGCCACGCCTGCGAGCTCATCACCTACCAGGAGATGGACACGGTGCTGGAGATCGGGTCGGGGGACGTCCAGCTCGTGCGCAGCGACGTCCCGGCCCTTCTCGAGGGGCGCCCCGTGCGCGAGGTCACGGCCATCGGCGAGGTCGAGGTCGTGGCGGTGTCACGCAACAACGAGACCTTCATCCCCACCCTGGGGACCGTCCTTGAGCACGGGGACGTCATCTACGCGGCCGTGGCGTCGAGCGCCTCGGCGAAGTTCCGCTACATGCTCGGCACGAGCGCGTAAGGAGGGGCCATGGACATCATCATCGTTGGCGGCGGGAAGACCGGAACCCATCTCGCGGCGCTGCTCGCCGAGGACGGCTACCGCATCCGCATCATCGAGTCCCGCAAGGGGCTCGTGCCCCGCCTGCGCGACCAGTTCGGCGAGCGCGACGTCATCCTCGGCAACGGCGCCGACCCGCTCACCCTCGAGCGCGCCGGCATCCTCCACGCGGACGTCGTGGTGGCGGCGACGGGCTCTGACGAGGTCAATCTCGTGGTCTCCACCCTCGCCAAGATGGAGTACAACGTGAGCCGCGTGGTGGCGCGCGTGAACGACCCGGCCAACGCCTGGATGTTCAACGAGTCCATGGGCGTCGACGTGGGCATCAACCAGGCGGACATCCTCGCGCGCTCCGTACAGGAGGGGCTCGACCTGAAAGACGTCTTCACGATCCTGCGCCTTGGCAAGGACGGCCACGCCGTCGTGCGCGTGGAGGTGCGGCCTGGCTCGCGCGTCGTGGGCGAGGCGCTGCGCGACGTCAAGCTGCCCGGCCAGACCATCCTCGTTGCCATCGACCGCGAGGGCGACATCATCGTCCCCAAGGGGGGCACCCGCTTCGCCGCGGGCGACAAGATCATCGCCTTCACCGACGCCGAGGGGCGCTCGCGCCTCCACCGCGCCTTCGCCTAGGGAACATCCCAGAGGCGCGTTTTCGCCGGCAGGCGGCCTGCACAAGACTTTTGGCGGCGGAATACGGCCCCCTCTCCTACGCTTGAGGCCGAGGAGAGGGGGCTTGCCGTGGACATCTCCAACCAGATTAGACGCCATCGAACGGAGCGCGGCCTCTCGCAGGAGGAGCTTGCGCGGAGGCTCTACGTCTCGCGCAACACGATCTCGAACTGGGAGTGCGGGAGAACCTACCCCGACGCCCAGAGCCTCATGCTCATGAGCGCCCTCTTCGACGTCTCGATAGACTCCCTCGTGAAGGGCGACCTCCCCGAGATGCGCGAGATGGTCGAGTCCTGGGAGGCCCGCGCGATGCTGGCCCTCGAGTGGGTGGTGTGGGTCGGCGTCGGGCTCCTCATCCTGGTGATGGTCGTTGGCTCGAGGCTCTGGGGGCCCATCGTCCTTCTCGCCACGCTGCCCTTTGCCCTGCTTCTCACCATGGTCGACGCCGCGCTCGAGTCCTGGCAGGAGGAGCATGACATCTATGCGTATCGCGAGGCTCTCGACCTCGCGCGCGGAAAGGACCCCGGGCGCGGCAGGCGCGGAGCTTGGACGAGGTTCGTCGCGGCCTTTCGCGCGCTTGGCCCCTGGGTCAGGATGCTTCTCCTCTGGGGCTTCTTCCGGGGTGCTAGCGAGCTGGCCATGCCCCTCGTCCTGGGCATCCTGGACGCGCTGGGAATCTAGCCTCGGAGCGGCCCTCCGCCAAAACCTTGCGAAAGCATAAGGCGCGCGCAACCTTGCGCGATGGCACCCCGTCGACCGGCGCCGGACAATGGTCCCAGCAAACCGGAGAAAGGGGTCCTCGATGATCCAGCAGCTCTACGTCCTTCTCGCCACGCTCGCCACCCTGGTCGTACTGGGGCCCATCGCGCTCTGGCCCGTTCTCGAGGAGCGCCTGGACGGAGCCAGGTAGCGGAGCCCAGGTCGCATAACCCGACATTTTTGGCTAAATCTCGCCGATTTTGTCAGGTTATGCGACCCTGTCGGCACGGCCCTCTAGACGAGCAGGTCCTCCAGCCGCAGCTTGGGCACGCAGTGGGTACCGTCGGGCTCGCGCCAGTAGGCGAGGCCGTGCTCGGTGTCCGGGCCCTCGAGCAGGACCTTCTCGCCGCGTCCGCCCACGGCCAGCACGAGGGCGGGCACGAGCTCCTCCGGCAGCGCGAGCTCCTCGGCGAGGCCCGCGTCGAAGCTGCGGATCATGCAGCAGCCGAGGCCCCGCGCACAGGCGGCGAGCGCCATCGTCTGCGCCGCGATGCCCACGTCGATGAGGCGGACAGGATTGTCCGCAAGCTGGGCGGGAAGGCAGATGATCACGTAGCCGTGCGGGCGCTCCCCCGGGGCGGGCCCGTCCCAGTCCCGATAGAGCGCCGCCCAGCGCAGGTGGCCGAACACGGCGTCGCACGCGTCGCGCTCCCCGACCACGCGGAAGCGCAGCGCCTGCATGTTGTTGCCGCACGGGGCGAGGCGCGCCGCGTCGACGAGCCCCTCGAGCACCGTCTTGCCCACCTGGCGGTCGCTGAAGCGCCGATAGGTCCGCGACGCCGCCACGAGGTCCCTGAACTCCATCCCGTTCATCCAGCTCCCCTCTCTGTCCGTCATTTTGGGACGTGTTTTTTCTTGCAGCAAATTTGGGACAGGTTTCCGCGCTCCCGCCAAGACCTGTCCCGTTTTCTCTGAGAGAGAAAACACGTCCCCTTTTTACAGAAGGCCGAGGCGGGCGCAGGCGTTCCAGATGCCGTCGTCGTCGACGTGGTCGGTCACGTACGTCGCGGCGGCGAGCGCCTCGTCGTTGCCGTTGCCCATGGCCACGGACGTCCCCACGGCGCGGAACATGTCCACGTCGTTGCCGCCGTCGCCGAAGGCCACGCACTCCTCGGGCGCAAGCCCCAGCTCCTCCATCACGATCCGCACGCCCACGTCCTTGCCGCCGGAGTCCGGCATGACGTCGGCAAAGACGTCCGACCAGCGCGTGGCCTTGCAGTGGCGCGTCTGGTCGAGAAGGACGCGCTCCTCGCCGGGGTCGACGAAGAGGTTCAGCTGGTAGACGTCGTTCCTGAGGGCCTGCTCGACGTCGCCCGCCTCGTAGTGGTTGTGCGTGAGCTCGGTCATCTCCCGCAGGCGGTCGTCCTCGGCGTGCGCGTACATGCGGCCGCGCTCCATGAAGAGGCAGTTGTAGAGGCCGGCCTGCGTCTGGCGCACCGCCGTCTCCACGTCGCGCGGGTCGAGCGGGTTGGAGTGCACCGTGCGCCCGCCCACCTCGACGAGCTGGCCGTTGAAGGTCACGAACGCCTTGAAGTCGGCGAGATCGACCTTGTCGAGCAGGTAGTGCGTGCGCCCCGTGGCCAGGATCGGCATGACGCCCGCCTCGGCGAGCCGACGGATGGCCTCGCGCGTGGAGGCGGGCTCGGCGTCCTGCGAGAGGCTGAGCATCGTGCCGTCCACGTCGAAGAAGGCGGCACGGATCGGGGCCGGCGTAGCCCAAGAACCGCGTGCGGCGGGCGTGGGGCCGAGGCTCTTCTCGCCCACGCGCGTCACATCCCCGCCGCGGCGATGGCGGCCACGGCCTCGCGGAGCTCGTCGGGCGGCATCACGAGCGCCATGCGGACATAGCCCTCGCCCGAGGGGCCGAAGCTCGCGCCCGGGGTCACGATCACGCCGGAGCGCTCCATGAGCTCGAGCGCGAAGGCCATCGAGTCGGTCCCGCCGCCCGGGATGCGCGCCCACACGAACATCGAGCCGTGGGCGTTGGGGCGCTCCCAGCCGATTGCCTCGAGGCCGTCGCAGAGGGCGTCGCGGCGCTCCTGGTAGAGCAGGCGCTGGTGCTCAACGGAGTCGCGCGGGCCCGTGAGCGCCGCGATAGCAGCGTCCTGCTCGGGGTAGAACATGCCAAAGTCCACCTGGCCGCGGAGCTTGCGCGCGGCCGCCACCACGTCGGGGCGACCCACGAGGAAGGACAGGCGCGCGCCCGTCACGTTGAAGGACTTGGAGAGCGAGAGGAACTCGACGCCCACCTCGGCCGCGCCGGGATACGCCAGGAAGGATCCGCCCGGCTCGCCGTCGAAGACGATGTCGGAGTACGCGTTGTCGTGGATGATCACGAGGTCGTGCGCGCGGGCGAAGGCGATCGCCTCCTCGTAGACCTCCGGCGTGCCCACCGAGCCCACGGGGTTGGCGGGAAGCGAGAGGATCAGGTACTTGGCGGCGTCGGCGACCTCCGCCGGAACCTCCGAGAGGCACGGCAGGAAGTCGTGCTCGGCGGTGAGCGGATAGTAGGCGGGACGGGCCCCGGCGAGCAGCGTGGCGTTCTGGAAGACGGGATAGCACGGGTCGGGCACGAGGCCGACCTCGCCCGGGTCGGCGAGCGCGGCGCAGACGTAGCCCAGGCCCTCCTGCGTGCCGCGGCAGCTCATGACCATGTCGGGCGTCACGCCCGCCACGCCGAAGCGGTCCTCGTAGTAGGAGCAGACGGCGGCGAGAAGCTCGTCCTTGTCGTGCAGCGAGTACTTCCAGTTGGCGGGGTCCGCCGCGCTCTCGCGCAGCGCCTCGACCACATGCGTCGGCGGCTCGAAGTCGGGCGTGCCCACGGAGAGGTCGTACACGCGCCGCCCCTCCGCCTCGAGCGCGCGCCGCCGCGCGTTGAGCGCCGCGAACACCTCGTCGCCGAACAGGTCAAGTCGCCTGGAGAAATTCATGTGGCCCCTCCCGTGCTCTCGTGACGGGGCGCCGGGACGCCCCGTCACCCGTCTCCTCTGTCAGAGAACTCTACTCCTTGGCCGGTGCCTGCCGCTCGCCGTCCCGCTCACAGAAACATCAATGTCAATTTGAGCCAATGCTTTTTCCTGACGCGTTTTGCCTACCTGCACGGATATGGCTTATCGACAGCATTTCGACTGGTTGTCAACAATATCTTGTGTTTTTGTTAATGCCACACCACCACCAGTTGTGCCATAGTAGTCCGTGCACAACTACGAGGACATACGCGCCGAGCTGGGCGGCGCCCATGAGGAAAGCGAGAGGGACGGCCATGAAGATCATCAAGCGCAACGGCTCGGAGGTCACCTTCGACATCTCCAAGATCGAGAACGCCATCCGCGCCGCCAACAGCGAGGTCCCCGCGGAGGAGCGCCTCACCGAGCGCGAGATCAAGTTCGCCTCCCTCAACGTCACCGACGAGTGCATGGAGGCCGGCCACACCGTCACCGTCGAGGAGGTCCAGGACCTCGTCGAGGACCAGCTCATGGGCCTGCACCACTTCGAGGTGGCCCGCAAGTACATCATCTACCGCTACGTGCAGAACCAGAAGCGCCACAAGAACACGACCGACGACAAGATCCTCGCCCTCATCGAGTGCAACAACGAGGAGGTCAAGCAGGAGAACTCCAACAAGAACCCCACGGTCGTCTCCGTGCAGCGCGACTACATGGCCGGCGAGGTCTCCAAGGACCTCACCATGCGCGAGCTGCTCCCCGCGGACATCGTCGAGGCCCACAACGAGGGCATCATCCACTTCCACGACTCGGACTACTTCGCCCAGCACATGCACAACTGCGACCTCGTGAACCTCGAGGACATGCTGCAGAACGGCACCGTGATCTCCGGCACGCTCATCGAGCGCCCGCACAGCTTCTCCACCGCCTGCAACATCGCCACGCAGATCATCGCCCAGGTGGCCTCCTGCCAGTACGGCGGCCAGTCCATCTCGCTCACGCACCTCGCGCCCTTCGTCGACGTCTCGCGCCAGAAGATCCGCCGCCAGGTGGAGGCCGAGATGGCGGCCATCGGCGTTGATCCGGGCGAGGAGAAGATCTCCGAGATCGTCGAGGGTCGCGTCCGCGAGGAGATCTCGCGCGGCGTGCAGACCATCCAGTACCAGGTGGTCACCCTCATGACCACCAACGGCCAGGCGCCGTTCATCACGGTCTTCATGTACCTCAACGAGGCCAAGAACGAGCGCGAGAAGGCCGACCTCGCCATGTGCATCGAGGAGATGCTGCGCCAGCGCTACCAGGGCGTCAAGAACGAGGAGGGCGTCTGGATCACCCCGGCCTTCCCGAAGCTCATCTACGTGCTCGAGGAGGACAACGTCCGCGAGGGCACCCCGTACTTCTACCTCACCAAGCTCGCGGCCAAGTGCACGGCCAAGCGCATGGTGCCGGACTACATCTCCGAGAAGAAGATGAAGGAGTTCAAGCTCTCCAAGGGCGAGACCGAGGGCAACGGCGACTGCTACACCTGCATGGGCTGCCGCTCCTTCCTCACGCCCGACCGCTCGGGCAACGGCTATGACAACGTGTCCAACGCGGGCAACTGGGAGCCGGGCAAGCCGAAGTACTACGGCCGCTTCAACCAGGGCGTCGTGACGATCAACCTCGTCGACGTGGCGCTCTCCGCCAAGGGCGACATGGACGAGTTCTGGCGGATCTTCGACGAGCGCCTGGAGCTCTGCCACCGCGGCCTGCGCTGCCGCCACGAGCGCCTGCTCGGCACCACCTCCGACGCCGCGCCGATCCTCTGGCAGTACGGCGCCCTCGCGCGCCTCAAGAAGGGCGAGACGATCGACAGGCTCCTCTACGGCGGCTACTCCACGATCAGCCTCGGCTACGCGGGCCTCTACGAGTGCGTCAAGGCCATGACCGGCCACAGCCACACCGACAAGGAGGCCACGCCGTTCGCGCTCGCCGTCATGCAGCACATGAACGACAAGTGCGCCGAGTGGAAGGCCGCCGAGAACATCGACTACTCGCTCTACGGCACCCCGATCGAGTCCACCACGTACAAGTTCGCCAAGTGCCTGCAGCGCCGCTTTGGCATCATCCCGGGCATCACGGACAAGGGCTACATCACCAACAGCTACCACGTCCACGTGACCGAGCCGATCGACGCCTTCACCAAGCTGCGCTTTGAGTCCGAGTTCCAGCGCCTCTCCCCCGGCGGCGCCATCTCCTACGTGGAGGTGCCGGACATGCAGGACAACCTCGAGGCCGTCATCTCCGTCATGCAGTACATCTACGACCACATCATGTACGCCGAGCTCAACACCAAGAGCGACTACTGCCAGGTGTGCGGCTACGACGGAGAGATCCAGATCGTGGAGGACGACGGCAAGCTCGTCTGGGAGTGCCCGCACTGCCACAACCGCGACCAGTCCAAGATGAACGTGGCGAGAAGGACGTGCGGCTACATCGGCACCCAGTTCTGGAACCAGGGCCGCACCGAGGAGATCAAGGACCGCGTGCTGCACCTGTAGGCCTGTCCGGCGGAACCCGAGGATACGGCCCCGTGCTCAAACAGCTTGCTGCGCAAGAACTGCGCGCGGGACCGTATCCTCGGGTCCCGCGCGCAGCGTTATCTAGGTGTGGCACGTGGACCTTGGCCCTGCCGCATCCCTTCGGTTCTTCTCGGTGGGCAAGGTGCTATACTGAGCTCGCAAGCCCCGTGATGACCGCTGGTTTCCATGTCACCGGGGCATTTTCGTATCTATTGACCAGGAGGGAGGGCCATGAATCAATCGACGGTCGGCAACCCTGACAGCAGCGCATGGATCGAAAAGTGGCTCTCCGAACCTCGGCTGGCAACATATCTTAGCCGGTGCCACGGCAACAGAGACGAGGCGATGCGCCTCTATGAATGGAACAGCGACCTTGGCCTCGTCCTCCTGAAAGACATCGGCTACTTCGAAATCGCTCTTCGCAACGCCTATGACCGTGTCATAGGCGAGCGCTGGAACGGCGAGGACCACTGGCTTTTTGATTCATCCTCCCCCGTCAACGTCAGCATACCTCGACGCACGCGAGCGGGCGTTCCGTTTGATGCAAACGCTCTTAACCGAAGTCTGATTGCGGAGGCAGGCCGCGGGTCAAGAGGCAGGCTCGGCCCTGACTCAACGATTGCGAACCTATCCTTTGGGTTTTGGGCGCACCTGACTGACAAGGCCCATGAGCGAGCGCTCTGGATTCCCTATCTGCACCATGCTTGGCCAGCTGGCACAAACCGTGCCACGCTCGACTCCGCGATTCGTTCCATAGGCATCTGTCGAAATCGAATTGCCCATCACGAGCATCTCTTCGATCCCAAAGATGATGGCCTTCTTCCAACTCGCGTAGACCGCAGCATCGTTGAGCTCTTCTGTCAGCTCGTTCCCGAGAACACGCTCTTCTCGCCTGGCGCCCCCACTCCGGTAGACCGGTTCCTGAAAGAACATCCCATGCCAGGCGACCTGAAGTCTTTGAATGCCAATGCGTTCGAGCAGACCATCGCCGAGTACTTCGCCATGTGGGTGCGGCGTGACTTCTCGCGCTTTGACAAACTCTTCTCGTTGGGTTGTGTATACGAGGAGTGCTACGGTCCGGTATACGTGGGTACCAACGAGCTGCACCGCTGGATTGACCATATGCTTGCTCGCCAGACGGTCACAGCGTGGAACATCCACTCAGTCGAGTCCGACCCGGATGGAGAGACTTTCTTTGTGTCGTGGACGTTTTCCGCCACAGAGGAAGAGAGTTACATCTTTGACGGAATCTCTCGAATCCACTTTGATTCGGACGGGCGCATCGATCACGTGAAAGAATATCGGGCGGACCACGACCAGCGCCGCCCCTTTGAATCGGAAGGCCAGCACCCATGAACTACGCGAACATCAAGTACTGCGACATCGCAAACGGACCGGGCGTGCGCACCACGCTCTTCGTCTCCGGGTGCCGCCTACACTGCCCCAACTGCTTCAACGAGGAGGCGTGGGACTTCGACGCCGGAGAGCCCTTCACCCAGGAGGTTGCCGAGAAGATCATGGACTCGCTCGACGTGCCCTACGTGGGCGGCCTCACCATCCTGGGCGGCGAGCCGATGGAGCCGGAGAACCAGCAGGGGCTCGTGGGCTTTCTCGAGGCCGTGCGCGAGCGATTTGGGGGCGAGAAGTCCATCTGGCTCTTCTCGGGCCACACCTGGGACCAGCTGCGCCCCGGCGGCGCATGGAACCTCGGAGACGTGACGGACCGGCTGCTCGACACGCTGGACGTCCTCGTGGACGGCCCCTTCGTGCAGGACCTCCACGACATCACGCTGCGCTTCCGCGGCTCGTCCAACCAGCGGCTCATCGACGTCCCCGCCACGCTCGAGGCGCCCGGCGACGACGTCATCTGGTGGGAGGACGAGCCGATCTTCTCCACGCACACGATGTAGCCGTGCGGGGGGCAGGCGTGCCACCCCTCCTTGTGAGGCGCGGAGAAATCGGGCATACTGACCAGAGCTAGGAGAGACGGGCACGCGCCCAGACCCAAGGGAGGTGGTTTTCCCATGAGCGATAGTCACAGTCACAGTCACGATGCACCAAGGTCCATGGGAGAGGCGCCTGCCGGTCGGGACGGCTGGCACCGACGCGCGTAGCGCACGCTCAAGAAGCACTCCCACGGGCCGCGAGAGCGGCCCTTCTCGTATCCCGGGATTGTGAGGTGGCACCATGCTGCTGGCCACCCTCTTCTCGCGTGCCCTCGCACGCGCCCGTACCGTCAACAGCCCCACCCCAAACGCCGCCGGATCGGACTGGCTGCGCCACGTGGCGGAAGCGTCGCCCGCCCGCCTGCTCGACGAGCTCGGCACCCGCGATGGCGGCCTCTCCCCTGACGAGGTGGAGACCATGCGCGCCTTCTGGGGCGAGAACCGCCTCGGCCACGCCGAGCGGCCGTCGCTCCCCCGGCGCGCAGCCGCCGCGTTCCTTGACCCCTTCACGGGCATCCTCGTCCTTATCGCCATCGTCTCCGTGCTCACGGACTGGGTCTTTGCCACGTCCGGAGCGCGCGACCTCACCACGCCCGCCATCATCGCCGTCATGGTGCTGGTCTCAGGCATGCTGAGACTCGTCCAGGGCGAGCGCAGCGACAACGCCGCCGCGGCGCTCGCCGAGATGATCGAGACCACCTGCACCGTCGAGCGCGCGGACGTCGGCCGCGTGGAGGTGTCGCTTGACGAGGTGGTGGTGGGCGACGTCGTCCACCTCTCCTCCGGGAGCCTCGTTCCCGCCGACCTGCGCCTCATTGCCTCGCGGGACCTCTTCGTAAGCCAGTCCGCCCTCACGGGCGAGTCCCTGGATGTCGAGAAGCACCACGAGCTCGACGGCCCGATTCCCTCCGACGCCGCGGTGACCGATCTCGACGACCTCCTCTTCCTGGGGAGTAGCGTGATCTCTGGCAGCGGGGTTGGCGTCGTGGTGGCCACGGGCACGTCCACCCTCATCGGGCAGGCCGCAACGGAGCTCTCATCGGGCGTCGCGCGCGACCGCGCAACGGCGTCTGGCGAGGGCGTCGCAACAACGAGCCGCCTGCTCGTGGGCCTCATGCTCGTCATGGTTCCCGTCGTCGCACTCATCTCGGGGGTTACCACGGGGGACTGGGTGGACGCCCTGCTCTTCTCCCTCTCCGTAGCCGTGGGGCTCACGCCGGAGATGCTTCCCGTGCTCGTCACCTGCTGCCTGGGCAAAGGGGCGGTCGACCTCTCGCGCGACAAGGTCATCGTTAAGCGGCTCGACGCGATAAGCGACCTCGGAGCCGTTGACGTTCTCTGCTGCGATAAGACCGGCACGCTCACCGAGGACCGCGTCGTCCTCGAGCGCCACCTCAACGTCCTTGGCGAGGATGACGTGGAGGTGCTGCGCGCCGCGTTCATGAACAGCTTCTTCGGCACGGGCATGAAGAACCTCGTCGACTCCGCGATCATTCGTCGGACCCTCGAGGTCGATCCCTCGGCCGAGGGGCTGTGCGACCGATACGCACTTGTCGACGAGCTGCCCTTCGACTTCGAGCGGCGGCGCGTAAGCGTCGTGGTCGATGACGAAACTGGACCGGGGCTCCTCATCTGCAAGGGCGCGATCGAGGAGGTCGTCGAGGCCTGTGCCGAGGCGCAGGTGAGGGGGGAGGCCGTCCCTCTCGCCCCCGAGCTCGCAAACGCGATCATGCAACGGGCGGCGTCCCTCGCCGACCAGGGCATGAGGGTCCTCGGCGTGGCCGTGCGCGAGGGCTCGCCCGAGGCGGGCGGGCTCGCCCAGGAGGGCGAGAAGGACATGGTCCTCGTTGGCTACCTCGCCTTTCTTGACCCTCCCAAGAGAAGTGCCGCCGCGGCCGTCGCTGCGCTAGCCGGGCACGGCATCTCGACGAAGGTCCTCACGGGCGACTCCGCGCGCGTCGCCGCACACGTGTGCGGCACGCTCGGCATCCCGACGGACGACGTGCTCACGGGAGCTGACGTCGCCGCCCTGGGAGACGAGGAGCTCTCCGAGCGCGCCGAACGCGCGACGATCTTCGCGAAGCTCTCACCGGCACAGAAGGCACGGGTTGTCAGCGCCCTCAGGGCAAGGGGACATGCCGTGGGGTTCATGGGCGACGGAGTGAACGACGCCGCCGCGATGGCGTCCTCGGACTGCGGCATCTCGGTTGACTCCGCGGTGGACGTGGCCCGCGAGGCGGCCGACCTGATTCTCCTCGAGAAGGATCTCCTCGTCCTCGAGCGCGGGATCGTCTGCGGGCGCCGGACGCTCGCCAACATGGCAAAGTACGTGAAGATGACCGTAAGCTCAAACTTCGGGAACATCCTCTCCGTGCTCGTCGCCGCCACGCTGCTGCCGTTTCTCCCCATGACCGCCGTCCAGCTGCTGCTCCTCAATCTGATCTACGACGTCACCTGCACCGCCCTGCCATGGGACCGCGTCGACGACGAGCTCGTGGCGGCGCCGCGGAGGTGGGACGGTCGCTCCATCCGCCGGTTCATGATCTTCGTGGGGCCCATCAGCTCCGCCTTCGACGTCATCACCTTCGCGGCGCTGTTCTTCGTCGTGTGTCCCGGAGTCGCGGGCGGTCCCTGGACGGCGCTCGACGGGGCGGGCAAGACGATCTTCGTAGCCACGTTCCAGGCTGGGTGGTTCGTCGAGAGTATGTGGACGCAGACGCTCGCCGTGCATCTCATTCGCACACAGCGCAGGTCATTCATCGAGAGCCGGGCCTCAGGGAAACTCACGGCCCTCGGGCTCGCTGGAGTCGGCCTGTCCACCGCGCTCCCCTTCACGCCCCTCGGCGCCGCACTCGACCTCGCCCCGCTCCCGCTGGGATACTTTGCCCTGCTTGCGGCCATCGTCGTTCTCTACGCGGCCTCGCTCTCGCTCGCCAAGCGCCACCTGCTCCGACGCGACCGCTCGTTTCTTTAGGGCGACATGGGGAAAGCCTGACAGGGGTGACAGGATATTCTGTCAGAAAATGGTTTCCGTGCAAGGGAGGCAGGCGTGCCAACGGCGTCAGGTTTATTTGGCACGCCGCAAGAGGCGTGCCAAATAAACCTGACGCCGTTGGCACCTGACGCCGTTGGCGCAAGCCCGACGCCGGTGACATTGAGGAGGCCCCATGACCGTACTCGACACGAGCGTGCCCCACATCCCCGTGATGATGACGCTCGGCCCCCACGAGCCCGTATCCGACGTCACGCTGCCGACGGGCTACCGCTTCGCCGCCTGGGAGCCACGCTTTCGCGAGCCATGGGTGCGGCTGCACGTCCTTCTCGGCCAGCTGCCGTCATATGAGGAGGGGCTCGCGTACTTCGAGCGCACCTACGAGTCGGACCCCGTCGCCCTCAGGCGCCAGATGATCCTCGCGGTCGATGGGGACAGCGCCCTTGCGGGGACGAGCTCGCTCTGGCGCGGCGACCACTTCGGCGAGCCGCGCCTGCGCGTGCACTGGGTCGGGGTGGACCCCGCCCATCAGCGTCGCGGCCTCGCCCGCGCGCTGATGCTCCGGACGATCGCCCTCTACGACGAGCTCGTCCCCTCGGGCGAGCCGCCCCTCTACCTCACCACGCAGACGGAGAGCTGGGTTGCCTGTGGCATGTATCGCAAGCTGGGCTTTGTTCCCTATCGAGGCCCCATGCCCCCAAACTTCGGCTCCGATCCCGAGGCGTTTCGTGACAAAAACGACGAGGCCTGGCGCCTCATCGACGACAGGCTGCGAGACAGCTCCCGCTCGCCGCGCTAGCGCGACCGCCCACGAACTTCTCCCCTCCCCCTGACGGCCGGGCGAGGCCCCCGACCTCGTCCGGCAGCAACGCGTCAGCAAGTGGGAAGACAACTCGCGCGCCAAAGTTGGTAGGCTCCTTCGCACCCGATCGAAGGAGGTTCCCATGCGCAGGCAGCAGACCGTAGGAGACGTCCTCCTCGAGGCACGCGCCCCCTACTCCCACATGGACGAGGACGACTCGAGGCTCTTCTACTCCACGATGAACGCGCTTCTCGTCTATGCCAACAACCGGCTGCACGTCATCAGCCCCAAGAGGCTGAGGGCCCGCCCCGGAGACCCGTGCATGCTCTACGAGAACGGCGGGAGGGTCTCCGAGGAGCTCTGGAAGAACCGGGCGCTCGTGGACGACTTCGTGCGGGAGAACCCGCTCGGGCTCAGTGAGCGACAGCTCGAGGTGGCGCGCCCCTGGCGCCATGCGCTGCGCGACATGTTCACCGTCGTGGACGCTGACGCCGACCGCGCCATCTACATGAACCAGGACCGCCTCTTCGTGGTGGGGGCGTCCCAGGACCCGGCCGACTCCCACGTCCACCACATCCCCTCGCTCATGCTCCTCACGCTCGTTCCCTTCAAGGGGGGCATCGTGACGAGCGGCATCACGCTGCACCTCTCGCCCAAGCCGCATCCCTGGGCGGTTCCGCTCATCGCCCGCCAGGCCGCCGAGCTCGCCGTGCGCCCGCTCGTCTCCACGGCCAACGACCTGCTCCTCTACGCATCCGGCGTCTCCGACGACGAGAACCGCGTCACGCCGCGCTTCCAGAGGGAGGTCGACGAGTCCTTTGCGACGGGGGCCATCGCGTAGGGAGGCAACAATGCGCAAAGGGGGAAAGCGGCGCACGGCAACCCATCTCAGATTGATACAATCAGAAATGAGCGTATGGCCAGTAGAGCACGTCGAGGTACACGACCGCGTCCACAAGCGTCATCCCGAGATTCTGGCCGAGGATGTTTGCAGTGCCTGGAAGAACGCCTTTCTCTCCAGACCCCGAATTGACGACGGGACGGTTCGCCAAGTCGCAATAGGGCAAGACGGAAGGGGGCGTCTCCTCGAGATGGTCGCCCAGCGCATCGGTCCCTCAACCTGGCTCGTCTATCATGCCATGACGCCGCCGAGCGATAAGATGCTCAAAGAGCTGCGAGCGCTTTGGAGGGAGAAGTAGGACATGTCGCTGACGGACGAGGAGATCTACGAGCTGACCGGACTGACGAGCGAGGACTTTGACCGCATGGCCCGCCCCTTCGAGGACGGCTCGTGGATCGATGACGACGGCAACCCCATCCACTTTGACGGGCCCATCGAGTACGGGCCGCCGCGCCTCTACCTGGAGGACCGGGCCATGTGGACCTTTGACATCCCCGGCCCCCACATCGCTGCGGTGGACCGCGCGATCAAGCGACTTGGCATCACCAAGTCCGAGTTCATGCAGAGCGCCGTCCGCCATGAGCTCGAGCGCGTGGGCGAGAAGGTCGAGGACCCCGAGGGGTCGGGCCGCGTAAAGGCCTAGGCTCCCCCGGGCGGAGCGCCGCCGGGGGAGCCCGGACGCTCAGAAGACGTGCTCGGCCAGGCGCCCGAAGGCCTCCTGCACGCGGGAGAGCGGCAGCGCCAGGTTCATGCGAATGTGGCAGGGCCCGTTGAAGGCGCGCCCATCCTGCCAGTAGACTCCCACGCGCCAGCCGGCGCGCAGGAGGTCCTCGATGTCCCGCCCGTTCTTCTCGCACCACTGCGTGCAGTCAAGGAAGAGCATGTAGGTGCCCTGCGGCCGGAAGACGTCCACGCCGGGGAGGTTGTGCTCGATGAAGTCGCACGCCCAGTCCACGTTTCCGGCGATCACCTGGTTGAGCTCGTCGGCCCATGCGCGGCCCTCGGAACTATAGGCGCCGATGAGCGCATGTTGCGAGAGCACGTTCATCGAGTTGTAGTGGGGCTTGGCGCCCTTGGACTCAACGCGGTCGCGCAGGTAGTCGCTGTAGATGACGTGATAGCTGCCGATGAGCCCCGCGAGGTTGAAGGTCTTGCTCGGCGCGTAGAGCGCGATCGTGCGCTCGCGCGCGTCATCGGAGACGGACTGCGTGGGGACGTGCGCGTGCCCCGGGCGCACGATGTCGGACCAGATCTCGTCGGAGATGACCACGCAGTCGTGGGCACGGAAGAGCTCCATCGCACGCTCGACCTCCCAGCGCTCCCACACGCGCCCGCAGGGGTTGTGCGGCGAGCAGAAGATCGCCACGTGAATGCGCCCCTCGGAGAGGCGGCGCTCCATGTCCTCGAAGTCCATGCGCCAGACGCCGCCCGCGTCGCGCACGAGCGTCGAGTGCACGATCTTGAAGCCGTTGTCCTCGAGGCTGTGGGTGAACCCCACGTACGTGGGGCTGTGCACGAGCACCGGGTCCCCCGGCGCCGCAAAGGCCGTGAGCGCTGAGACCACGCCGCCGAGCACGCCGTTCTCGTAGCCGATGTGACGCGGCTCGAGGTCACACACGCCCTTGCGGTCGCGGTGCCAGTCGATGATGGCCTGGTAGTAGGCATCGCTCGGGCGGAAGTAGCCGAAGGTGGGGTACGCGAGGCGCTCCTCGATGGCACGCGTGATGGAGGGGGCCACGGGGAAGTTCATGTCCGCGACCCACATGGGGATGGGGTCGAAGCCCTCGTCAGGCGCGGGATACCCGGAGCCCGGCGCGCCGATGGCGTCGAGCGCGAGCGCGTCATGCCCGGCACGGTCGAGGATGGTCGTGAAGTCATAGGTCATGGGAGTCCCTTCGACGCGGTTTTCCTCTGCTAGGATACTCGCAACGGAGCACGCCCGACATCGGAGGGGCCCATGAGAATCGAGCATGTCGCGCTCTACGTCAACGACCTCGAGGGGGCGCGGGACTTCTTCGTCCGCTTCTTCGGCGCCGTCGCCGGCGACGGGTATCACAACCCGAGGACGGGCTTTCGCTCCTACTTCCTCACCTTCGACGGCGGGGCGCGCCTCGAGGTCATGACCAAGCCGGGCATGACGGATGTCGAGAAGGACCTCGCGCGAACCGGTTGGGCGCACGTCGCCCTCTCGGTCGGCTCCAAGACCGAGGTCGACCGCCTCACCGCCGAGCTCGCTGCGGCGGGCTGCGAGGTCGTAAGCGGACCGCGCGCCACGGGCGACGGCTACTACGAGTCCTGCGTCCTCGGTCCCGAGGGCAACCAGGTGGAAATCACGGTCTAGCGCGGAGGGCACGAGGCCACGATGGACAGGCACGTCGAAGAGATTCTCGAGCGGCAGGAGAGCTTCGAGGAGCATGCCTATCGGCATGCTGATCTCATCCGTGAGATGGTCTCCGGAGACTTCTCCGATGCCGCCACGCTTCTCGCTGAGGCGGACGCGCACAAGATTGATCTCGTAAGGCTCTTCCATCATCCGGACTTTCCCGAGATCGTCCGCCAGTTCGCTATCCCCACGCGCACGAGCCCCGAGCTCTCGGTCCACAAGCACACGCGCCTGCAGGTCCCCTACTGGCACCGCCATGACTTCTTTGAGCTCGTCTTTGTTCTTCGAGGTCAGACGATTCAGCGAATTGAGGGGGCTGATGCGCCGCTGAGACTGGGTACGGGCGGGGCATGCCTCGTCCCTCCGGGCACCGTCCACCTCATGGAGCGCGCAGGCGCAGGGGATACCGTGCTCAAGATGAGCGTGCCGCCAACGCTCTTTGCCAAAGTCGGAAACCCCATCTCACAGCTACTCATGGACCGTGAGTTCGTTCTCCTGGATGGCAGCTCCGCCCGTGCGGACTATCTTGCCTGTCAGCTCGTGCGGGAGTGCGCCGAAAGGCCACCACACTGGGGTCAGGCGGCGGCAAGCGCACTTTCCCTGTTGTTCGTTGAGCTCTCTCGCGACGGAGGGACAACGGAACCCGAGATTGCCCGACAGCTCGCATGCTATCTCGACCGAACGGGAACCAAGGCATCGCTCGATGGCTTTGCCGAGCATGTGGGATACAGCCGGCGCTATGTCGCTCGGCTTCTGCGCGAGCGCTGTGGCCACAGCTTCTCCGAGCTCTGCCTCGCACATCGCATGCGCGAGGCTCGCAAGCTCCTCCTCGAAAGCGACCGCCCCATCTCAAGCATTGCCTTTGATCTGGGCTATTCCAACCCGTCAGGCTTCTACAAGCGCTTCGAGGAGTCCTGTGGCATGACGCCAAGCGTCTATCGAAGGCTCTTCTCGTCTTCTTAGGTCATCTGGGACACACGCTCGTGCCTCCGGGGACACTTTCCCCTTCCCTCCATTTTCTACGATTGTCGTAGCGAGAGAAAGGGGACCCACGGTGCACAAGCAGGAGCTCAGGCATGCCGACCTCATCGCGCGCATGTCCAACGAGGAGAAGGCTGCCCTGCTCAGCGGTCGCAACGAGTGGGAAACTTGGCCTCTTGAGCGGCTGGGCATCCCCTCGATCTTCCTTGCCGACGGCCCGCATGGGTTGCGCAAGCAGGCGGGCGCGGGAGACCACCTCGGGCTTAACCCCTCCCTTCCGGCCACATGCTTTCCCACCACGGCAACCGTTGCAAACAGCTGGGACGTTGGCCTTGCCGAGGAAATCGGCTCCGCACTCGGTCAAGAGGCCCGGGCGCTTGGCGTCGACGTGGTGCTCGGTCCCGGTCTCAACATCAAGCGAAGCCCGCTCGGCGGACGAAACTTCGAGTACTTCTCCGAGGACCCCCTGCTCTCGGGCAAGATGGCCGCAGCCTATGTGCGCGGCATCCAGTCCCAGGGGCCATCCGCCTGCCTGAAGCACTTCGCAGTCAACAGCCAGGAGACTTCGCGGATGTCCGTCGATGAGATCGTTGACGAGCGCACGCTGCGCGAGATCTACCTCAGGGGCTTTGAGATTGCCGTTCGCGAAGGTGCCGCACGTTCGATCATGACGAGCTACAACAAGGTGAACGGCACCTACGCAAACGAGAACGAGCACCTCCTCGCAGACATCCTTCGCGACGAGTGGTGCTACGAGGGCGCCGTCATCACCGATTGGGGCGGCTCAAACGACCATGTCCGCGCCATCGCGTGCAGGTCGAACCTCGAGATGCCCACGCCGGGCCTCGACTCCGCGCGACAGGTGCTCGCCGCGCTCGAGAACGGCAGCCTCTCCGAAGACCAGCTCAATCAGTGCGTGGACGACCTACTGGAGCTCGTGCTCCGCTGCTCCGCCGCACGACCACAGAACCCCGAGGATCTTTCCGCTCAAGAGCATAACAAGCTGGCGAGAAGGACCGCGGCAGAGTCCGCCGTCTTGCTCAAGAACGATGCGCGCGAGGGAAAGCCGCTGCTCCCGCTTGACCCCGACGCCACCGTCGCCCTTGTCGGAGACTTTGCCCGCACCCCTCGCTATCAGGGAGCGGGCTCTTCTCTCGTCAATCCGCTCGAGGTGGAGACGATGGAGCGCGAGGCCACGGCGCGCCTTCGCTGCGTTGGATTTGCCCAGGGGTATCGCCGTGGGACAGAGCCGGACGCAGCGCTCGAGGACGAGGCTGTTCAGCTGGCCCGTCAGGCTGACGTGGTCGTCATCTGCATGGGGCTCGACGAGATCAGCGAGGTCGAGGGGATGGACCGGAGACACCTGCGCATCCCCGAGGCCCAGGCAGCACTTCTCGAGAAGCTCGCCGGGGCAAACCCGAATGTCATCGCGATCCTCTCGGGAGGCTCCCCCGTCGAGATGGGATGGGAGAACAGCTGCGCCGCGATTCTGCACGGCTATCTCGGCGGTCAGGCGGGGGCCTCGGCGATGCTCGACGTGCTCACGGGCGCCGTCTGCCCGTCAGGGCATCTTGCCGAGACCTATCCCCTCGCACTTGAGGACACGCCCTGCGCCGACTGCTATCCCGGGCAGGGCCTCGTCGCCCAGCACCGGGAAAGCGTCTTTGTGGGATATCGCTACTACGAAACCACTGACACTCCGGTGCGCTATCCCTTTGGATATGGGCTCAGCTACACGGCCTTCTCGTACTCGTCTCTTGAAATTGAGAATGACCGCGTCCTTATCACGCTGACCAACACGGGCGCGTGCGACGGTGCTGAGGTGGCGCAGGTCTACGGCGAGGCCCCGGCACACGAGGTGTTCAGGCCCCGACGCGAGCTCATCGGCTTCACAAAGGTCTTTCTGCACGCAGGAGAGTCGCGCCGCGTGAGCATCGCCCTCGTCGAGCATGCCTTCGACTATTGGAACGTCAAGACAAGCGCTTGGGAACGGGAACGCGGGAGTCACAGAATACTTGTGGGATCAAGCGTGCGGGACATACGTCTTGAGGGGTCGATTGAGCCCGTTGGCACCGGCGCCCCGGCGCCCTATACATCACGCGAGCTGCCTCACTACTGGTCGGGCGACGTCCATGATGTCACCGATGACGAGTTTGAGGCCCTTCTCGGACGCTCTCTTCCCAGACCCCGCGCAGAGGGTCTGCTCGACATCAACGACTCGGTGGCGCAGATGAGTCGAGCACAAAGCGTCTTGGCGCGCCTCGTCTGGCGGGCCCTGACAAAGCGCATGCAGAAGGCCGAGCAGGAAGGCAGACCCGACCTCAACCTGCTCTTTGTCTACAACATCCCCTTCCGCGCCATCGCCAAGATGACAGGGGGCCAGGTGAGCATGGAGATGGCCGAGGGCCTGCTCGACGCCGTAAACGGACATCTACTGCGAGGGCTGCGCGGGCTCGCCGTCGGATATGTTGCCAACCGCAGGGCCAACCGAGCCTATGAGCGTCATCTCAAGGAGCATTGAGAAAAGCGGGACCGTCACCATCAGCCCTGCCGGATAGCCGCTACGGCGGGAGGCCGAGAAGGTCCGCCGCGAGTTCTTGCCGCAACGCCCAATCCTGCAGGTAGCCCTGCCGGATAGTCGCTACGACGGGAGGCCGAGAAGGTCCGCCGCGAGTTCTTGCCGCGCCCTTTGCGGCAAGCTGTCTGAGCGCCGGACCTTCTCGGCCTCCCGCCAACCCGGAGCGTCTAGCCCAGGGCCTCCACGATCTTGTCGCCCATCGCGGCGGTGCCGAGGACCTTCTCGGCCGGCGTGCTCTCGTCGGCGATGTCCACGGTGCGCCAGCCCTCGTCGAGCACGCGCGTGACCGCGGCGGCCAGCTCGTCGGCGGCGTCGTCCATGCCAAAGCTGTAGCGCAGCATGAGCTCCACCGAGAGAATCTGCGCGATCGGGTTGGCGATGCCCTGGCCGGCGATGTCCGGCGCGGAGCCGTGGCTCGGCTCGTAGAGGGCCGTGCCGTCGCCCAGACTCGCGGAGGCGAGCATGCCGAGCGAGCCCGTGAGCATGGAGGCCTCGTCGGAGAGGATGTCGCCGAAGGTGTTCTCGGTCACGAGCACGTCGAACTGCGCCGGGTTGGTGATGAGCTGCATCGCGGCGTTGTCCACGTACATGTCCTCGAGGCGCACGTCGGGGTACTCGGCGGCGATGTTGTGCGCCACCTCGCGCCACATGCGGGAGGTGTCGAGCACGTTGGCCTTGTCCACGGAGTGCACCACGCCCCTGCGGCGGCGCGCCGCGTCAAAGGCCCAGCGCACCACGCGGTCGACCTCGTACTCGGAGTACTCGAGGATGTCGCGCGCGTACTCGCCGCGCGCGCCGCCCACGCCGGCGCCCTCGACGCCCATCGTGCGCTCGTGGCCGCCAAAGTAGAGGCCGCCCGTGAGCTCACGAACGATGATGAGGTCAACGCCCGTGAGCACCTCGCGCTTGAGCGTGGATGCGTCGATCAGCGCGTCGAACATGCGCACCGGGCGCAGGTTGAGGTAGAGGCCCAGCTCCTTGCGGATGGCGAGAAGCCCCTGCTCGGGACGGACGGCGCCCACGCGCGTGTCGGTCCACTTGGGGCCGCCCACCGCGGCGAGAAGGACGGCGTCGGCCGCCTTTGCCGCCTCGAGCGTCTCGGCCGGCAGCGCCGAGACGGGGCCGCCCGCGGCCTCGGTCGCGTCGATCGCCGCGCCGCCGATCAGGTGGTCCTCGCAGACGAACTCAACGTCGTACTTCTCGCCCAGCGCCGCGAGGACCTTCTTGCCCTCGGCGATGATCTCGGGGCCGATGCCGTCGCCCGGCAGCGTGCAGACGCGATAGGTCGTAGAGGCCATGCTAGTTGCCACCCTTCTGAGCCATGACGCGCTTGGTGCGCGCGACGAGGCCGCCGTCGTTGATGATCTCCTGGATGAACGGAGGGAACGGCTGCGCATGGAAGACGGCGCCCGTCGTCTCGTCAGTGATGGTGCCGGTGTCCGCGTCCACGGAGACCACGTCGCCGTCAGAGATGGCGTCGACGGCCTCGGGGCACTCGAGGATGGGCAGGCCCATGTTGATGGAGTTGCGGTAGAAGATGCGCGCGAAGCTCTTGGCGATGACGCAGGAGACGCCCGCCGCCTTGATGGCCACGGGCGCGTGCTCGCGACTGGAGCCGCAGCCGAAGTTCTCCTCGGCCACGACGATGTCGCCGGGGCCCACGCGGCTCACGAAGGTGGGATCGAGATCCTCGAGGCAGTGCGCGGCAAGCTCTGCCGGGTCGGAGGTGTTGAGGTAGCGTGCCGGGATGATGACGTCGGTGTCGATGTCGCGTCCGTAGCGGAAGACGGTTCCCTTGAACTGCATCGTTGTCCTTTCTGCCAGGTGCCCGGGTCGTGGGACATGCCCCGTGCTCAAACAGTTGCTTCGCAAAACTGCGCGCGGGACATGTCCCACGACCCTGCGCAGCCGAGAAGAACGTGAGGCCGGGAAGGGACCGTCTTGCCGCGGTTCGCGCCATCGCGGGACCTCCACCGGGAGTCTTTGCCGTGGGGCGATTGTAGCGCGCGTCTCAGCCTAACCAAACGTAAAGGGGGACGGGTTCTTCGAGCTGAAACGGAATTCTGCCTCGCTCGGGTCGATATCTCCCCCGGGGCGCCGCGCGCGGAGTCGAACCCGCCGTCCTTCTCGCCAGTCCCTTCATCTAGCGAGACTCCATATGATTCATATATTTATTACATGGAAAAGCATGTAGGAACTGGGTCGCATCGACCGAATTCCGGCTGGAGACATGAGTTGCTACATGATTTTTCATGTAATAAATATCTTAATTAAGAAGAGTGCCGGGCGAGGCGGCCCAGGGCACGGGGCGGGACGCCGGGCGAGGCAACCGTCTCAGCGCACGAGAAGAACGTGGACGCAGAGAAGCCCCGTCTCCGCTACGGACGAGCCGCGAGGGCGGCTCTGGAGCGGGGCCGGGGCTCCCGGAGGTGACTTACAGGTCCGACGGCAGGGCGATGTGGCCCGCCACAGCGGACGCGGCCGCGACGGCCGGGCTCGCGAGGTAGACCTCGGACGTCGGGTCACCCATGCGGCCAACGAAGTTGCGGTTGGTGGTGGAGACGCAGCGCTCCCCCGCCGCGAGGATGCCCATGTAGCCGCCGAGGCACGGGCCGCACGTGGGCGTGGACACCACGCAGTGCGCGTTGATAAAGATGTCCATCAGGCCCTCGTGGACGCACTCGAGCCAGACCCCCTGCGTCGCGGGGATCACGATGCAGCGCACGCCATCGGCGACGGTGCGTCCGCAGAGGACGTCGGCCGCGGCGCGCATGTCCTCGATCCGTCCGTTGGTGCATGAGCCAATGACCACCTGGTCGATCTTGATGTCACGGCTCTCGGCCACGGGGTGCGTGTTGGAGGGCAGGTGCGGCCAGGCGACGGTGGGCACCACGTCGGCGGCGTCGATGTGGATGACCTGCTTGTAGGCCGCGTTGGGATCGGGGTGGTACTCGACGATGGGACGCTGCGAGCGACGGCTCACGTACTCGCGGCACTTGTCGTCGACCTCGAAGAGGCCCGCCTTGCCGCCGGCCTCGATGGCCATGTTGGCGATGGTGAGGCGGCCCTCCACGGAGAGCGCCTCGATCGTGGAGCCCGCGAACTCCATCGCACAGTAGAGGGCGCCGTCCACGCCGATCTTGCCGATGACGTGGAGGATGATGTCCTTGGCCGAGGCTCCCTCGGGCAGCTCGCCCTCGACCTCGATGCGGATGGTCTCGGGGACCTTGAACCACGCGCGTCCGGTGGCCATGCCCACGCCGGCGTCCGTGGAGCCCACGCCGGTGGAGAAGGCACCGATGCCGCCGTAGGTGCAGGTGTGGGAGTCGGCGCCAATCACGAGGTCGCCGGGCACCACGATGCCGCGCTCGGGAAGAAGCGCGTGCTCGATGCCCATGCAGCCCTGCTCGTAGTAGTGCGTGATCTGGTACTCGTGGGCAAAGTCGCGGGTGACCTTGGTCTGCTCGGCGCTCTTGATGTCCTTGTTGGGGGCATAGTGGTCGGGCACGAGGCAGATCTTGTCCTTGTCGAAGACGCCGGCGCCAATCTCGCGCACGGTCTTGATGGCGATAGGGGCGGTGATGTCGTTGGCGAGAACGAGGTCGAGGTCGCACTCGACGAGCTGCCCGGGGACGACCTCCTCAAGCCCCGCGTGGGCGGCGAGGATCTTCTCGGCCATGGTCTGGGGACGTGCCATTTACTTGCCCTCCTTCGAGCGAGCGGTCTGGATCATGCGGTTGATGGCGTTCACGTAGGCCTTGGCGCTGGAGACGATGATGTCGTTGTCGGCGCCGCGGCCGGTGTAGACCTTGCCGTCCTCGGCCGTGATGCGCACCGTGACCTCGCCGATGGCGTCGATGCCGCGGGTGATGGCCTTGACGGAGAACTCCGCGAGGTCGCCGTGGACCGCCACGACCTTGTCGATGGCCTGGTAGGCGGCGTCGACGGGGCCGGTGCCGGTGGCGGCCACCACGTGGCTCACGCCCAGCTCGTCCGTGATGGTGGCCGTGGCCGTGGGAATCAGCGGGTCGCCGCAGGAGACCTGGAGGGCGTCGAGCGTGTAGACGGCCGCGACGTCGCGCTGGCGCTCCTGGACCATGGACTCGAGGTCCTCGTCGTAGACCTCCTTCTTCTGGTCCGCGATCTCCAAGAAGCGCTGGTAGACCTCGTCGAACTCGGTGTCCTCGAAGGTGTAGCCGAGCTCGGCCAGGCGGTGGCGCAGCGCGGCGTGGCCGGAGCGCGCCGAGAGGATGATCTCGGAGCCGGCGGCACCCACGTCGGCGGGGTCAATGATCTCGTAGGTGTTGCGGGCCTTGAGGACGCCGTCCTGGTGGATGCCCGAGGAGTGCGCGAAGGCGTTGGCGCCCACGATGGCCTTGTTGGCCTGGACGCTCATGCCCGTGATGCGGCTGACGAGGTGGCTCGCGCGGGTGAGCTCCTGGGTCACGATGTCGGTGTGGGCGTCAAGCTCCTCGCCGTGCATCTTGATGGCCATGACCACTTCCTCGAGCGCGGTGTTGCCGGCGCGCTCGCCCAGGCCGTTGATCGTGCACTCGATCTGGCGGGCGCCGTTCTTGACGCCCTGGAGGGCGAGCGCCGTGGCCATGCCGAGGTCGTTGTGCGTGTGCACGGAGATGATGACGTCCTCGATGCCGATGACGTTGTCCGCGAGGCCCTTGATGCGGCGACCGAAGTCCTCGGGCAGCTGGTAGCCCGTGGTGTCGGGAATGTTCACGACGGTGGCGCCGGCCTTCACGACGGCCTGGATCACGCGCTCGAGGAAGGCCTGGTCGGCGCGGCCGGCGTCCTCGGCGTAGAACTCGACGTCCTCGACGTACTTCTTGGCGTACTCCACGCAGTGGATGGCCCGCTCGACGCACTCGTCCTCGGTGATGCGCAGCTTGTCGCGCAGGTGGGAGGGCGACACGCCGATGCCGGTGTGGATGCGCGGGCGCTTGGCGGTGGCCAGCGCCTCGGCCGCGCGGTCGATGTCCTTCTCGACCGCGCGCGTGAGGCCGCACACGACGCAGTCGTCGCCGGCGATGCGGCCAATCTCCTGCACGGAGCGGAAGTCGCCCGGCGAGGAGATGGGGAAGCCCGCCTCGATGACGTCCACGCCCATGCGGATGAGCTGCTGGGCGATGACGAGCTTCTCCTCGGTGTTCATTGACGCGCCGGGGCTCTGCTCGCCGTCGCGCAGGGTGGTGTCAAAGATGTGAATCTTCCTGGTCATGTGAGTGCCTTTCTCCGATGCCTTCGTGGGGAGGGCCGCAGGGCGGCGGGGCTGAGCACAAAAAGTGCCCCGTCCCCTCAGGGAGACGGCGGCACAGCTGGCGCGCGCAGGGGTGTGCTAACCCTAGCGCGCGCTGGTTAGGTCGAGTAGGTTGGCCTTGGCAAGCAGGAGGTCCCGGCTGCCGAGAAGCACGAGCGCGGACGCGCGCTCGGTAACTCGAATGACAGCAGCCCCATGCCGTACCATTGCCGGACCCCCTTGATGGTCGAGCGCCCCCAGCGGACGCGATACGTCGCACTATGCCATAGATGACGCTACGGTCCGGATAAGGATTCGGACCCGAAACAATCGATTCCGCGGACGGCGCGCGGCGGCGGACGGGCGGCGGGTTCTTCTCGCCACGCGCGCTGCCTCTCCTCTCCTTCCCTCTCCCCTTCCTCCCCTCCTCTCGAGTTTGCACGAGCAAACGCGGCGCGCAATTTGGCCCCATCGATGACCGTCACTGCGTTTCTGCTGGTAGATAGAGTAATGGTGAACATGGGGCACCTATGGCCGTCGGAGTTTGCACGAGCAAACGTGGCGGGGCTCGCCATCTGGCGCCAGACGGAGTACCCTGAGCGGGTCAGAACGCCCCTGTCAGGGAGGAACCATGTACCGCCTCATCGCCGCCGACCTTGACGAGACGCTGCTCGACTCCGGCCATCACGTGCCCGAGCGCGTCCGCGCCGCCATCTCCGCCGCCCGCGAGCTCGGCGTGCGCTTCGTCCCCGCGACGGGGCGACCCTTCGCCTCGGTGGCAGGCACGCTCGACGAGCTGGGCCTCTCCGACATGCCGGGCGAGTATGTCCTCTCCTTCAACGGCGGTGTCATCACCGAGAACTCCCGACCTGCGCCGCTCACCTCATGCGGACTCGACGCGCGTCGCGCCGCGGAGCTCTACGCGTTCGGCGCCCGACGCGGGTTCTGCATGCACCTCTACACGCTTGACCACGTCTACGTGAGCAACTACCTCCCCGAGGAGCGCGCCTACATCGGCGGGCGCATGAACATCGTCGAGACGGACGAGAAGGACCTGGGCTTTCTCGCCCGAACCGGGGAGCGCGTGGTCAAGCTCCTCTTCATGAGCCTCGACATGGACCTTCTGCGCTCAACCGCCGACGAGCTTGCTGACCTGGGCCTCACGGAGGGACTCGAGGTCGTCTATTCCTCGAACCGCTACCTCGAGTTCAACGCCCCGGGCATCAACAAGGGCGCCGGGCTGCTCGAGCTCGCGCGGATACTCGGCATCCCGCCCGAGGAGACGATGGCAATCGGCGACAGCTCTAACGACATCCCCATGATCCGTGCCGCCGGCCTTGGCGTGGCCGTGGCGAATGCGACGGACGAGACCAGGGCTGCCGCGGACTACGTTTGCCGAGACAACAACGACGCTGGCGGAGTGGCGGAGGCAATTGAGAAGTTTGTCCTTCGCGCATAGAGCGCGCAACCGTTCGCTCGGAGATGCCCGCCAGCGCTCACTTTTCTAACGCTTAGGTGACCATAAGCTCACGGTATGCCATCCCCCGTCACAAAAATGTGGTAGGGGGTATGTCTCCCATCCCCTTAGTTATCTTTTTATAAATAACTATCTTAATCTTCAATATGACAATGAGGAATATTTTCCAAGATGTTTGTACCGTTAACAGAAAAGTACTTAAACCTATATATTGACCCCGTATCATAATAAACATCATATCCGGCACCATCGGAGGAGGGGACATGAGACTTGCCGACCACGTCGAGCTCTTCTCTCTGGGAGACATCCCCATGGCGGGCAACCTGGAGACGGGCGGGGTCATCGGACTCACGGGCGCGGGCGAGGCGCTCTGCCGGAAGATGTCAGAGCACGACGTTGCGGCGGACGGGGTTCCCGCCGAATGCGAGTCGCTCGTAGAGCACCTGCGACGTGGGGGCTACCTCGCCTCCCCGGAATGTTCCACGACGCGGCGCGAACGCGTGCGCTCCGCATACCTGCACGTTACGCAGCGCTGCAACCTTCGCTGCAGGTTCTGCTACTCGGAAGGCGACGACAGGAACCTCCTGCCTGACCCCTCGGCCGAGCACCTGGACAGGGCAATCGGGATGCTTGCCTCGCTTGGGACGGAGCGCCTCGTCATCTCGGGCGGTGAGCCGTTCCTCCGGGACGACCTCCCCGACATCGCCCGCGCCGCCGCCACTGCGGGGATCGAGGAGATAGTCGTTCTCACCAACGGACTGCTCGTCAGCGAGAAGAACGTGACGCCGCTTGCCGGCGTCGTGAGCTGCATTGGCGTCGCGTTCGACGGGTGCTCGCAGGACGCCGACGCCCACCTGCGTGGGGAGCAGAACTTCGACCGGCTTGCTGCCGCAATCAAGGCGATCCGCACGGCGAGAATCGCAGCGCGGGTCCTCCCGACGATTCACGGGCGCAACCTCGAGGACATGGACCGCTATCGGGACGTCGCGCGCAAGCTGGGCGCAAGCGTGGGGTTCAGCATGCTCACCGCTCCCCTCTCCGAGCTCGGAGAGTTTACGATCAACGACGATCAGCTCGCCGACCTGGGCCGTACCACCGCCGATGACGGGCTCGACTACGGGGACGACCTGCCTGGGGGAGGTTCGCTCGGGGTCCGCAGGTCCTGCGGCGCGGGCGTCCGAACACTCAGCGTTGCCGCGGACGGAACGGTCTACCCCTGCCACATGCTGCACGACCGTCGCCTCGCCATGGGCAACGCCTTTTCCGACGATGCCGAGAAGATCATGGGCGGTGAGGTCGCGCGCCAGTTTGCCGGGCTCGACGCCAGGAAGTTCGATCGCTGTGACGCCTGCAGCCGGCGTCCGATGTGCGGTGGAGGGTGCCGCGCGCGGGCGCTCATGTCCACGGGCAGCCTCGCCGGATGCGACCCGTACTGCGCGCTCCCGAGCGCGTACTACGACCGCCTTGGCGAGCGCCTGCGGCAGCGATTCTCCGAAGGGAGGTGATTCACATGCTGTTTGAGATTGAGGGACGCACTCCCATTTGCTTCGAATTTGCAGGAATTAGCATCGGCGTGTAACGGAAGGGATGATTAACATGCCTGAGCCTCTTAAGACTGAATACCTTCGCGCAAAAAGAGCTGCCCGAGCAGGCTCGATTGTTATGTATGCATTAGCCGGCTTTGAAGGCATTGTCTTAGCTGTATATCTCACAAGCCTCATCCAAGTTGAGAGTCCTCTGCAATCGCTATCCTGGTGGTTAATCAGCATCTTAGGAATTTGCTCATCAGCAGCAGCGACACTATTACTTGCACGATTTTTCAGTCAGTTCTCTCGCGGTAAGACTCCATTTGGACGGAGGCAATTTAACCGGCTGCTCTTTGCTGCCATGTGTTTAGTCATTAGGGGAATAGCTGATTGTCGACCATCCTCTGCCCTATACCAATCCACCCTTCCTGATGGTTCTTCCATTTCTCTCGCACCAGCAGCAACGCTTGACCTCAAAGTCGTCGTGATGGTCGTCTTTCTCGTCTGCCTTGCGATGGTCGTTCGGTATGGAGATGCCCTCAAGGAAGATTCCGACGCTTTCGTTTAGTATTGTTAGACGAAATGAACGCCGTTCTGGAGGTGAAAAAGTTGCCTATCGTCATGCGACTTGACCGTGTCATGGCCGAGAGAAAGATCACGTCGACGGAGCTTGCCAAGAGAGTTGGCACCTCCACGGTCAACCTCTCCAACATCAAGAACGGCCACATCAGGGGAATGCGCTTCTCCACGCTTGAGGCCCTCTGCCAGGTCCTCAACTGCAAGCCGGGGGACATCATCGACTACATGACCCCCGAGGAGGAGCAGGCCGAGCGCACCCTCGGCGAGATCCGCGAGAGGAACTACGAGAAGCGAGGCTAGCGGTTAGTCACTCTTCTTGCTCCGGCATGCCACGCGCCGCACTGCCCCGCTCGCACACCCTCGGCGAGCGACGGTGGTGCGGCGCCTCGTTCTTCTCGCCAGTCCGCAGCCAGGGGGGCTACTCCCAGGCAGCCCGCCCCATGAGGCGGAAGCGCTCGATCATCTCCCCGGTCATGCTCGCGCGGTCGCCCGCGCGCTCCGGGGGAATCTCGTCACGCCTGAACCAGCAGGCCTCCTTGAGCTCTGAGTGGTCCACGCGCAGGGCGTCATCGCCGTCCACCTCGCACCAGAAGCCGACCATGAGCGTGTCGGTGAAGCTCCAGGGCTGGCTCTTGTAGAAGCGCAGGTTCTTGACGGAGAGCCCGACCTCCTCCATGACCTCGCGACGAACGGTCCCCTCGAGAGGCTCGCCGATCTCGGTGAACCCGGCGACGAGAGCCCAGAGCGCGGTGGTCCTCCCCGCGTAGCGCGTGAGCACGATGCGATCGTCCGCGGGGTCCTCGCCGCGGCTCACCACCGCGCAGATGACGCCCGGGCAGATCTTGGGGTACACGATCCTGGCGCACTCGGGGCACACGATTTCCCGGCTCGCGGGCGCAAGCTCCGTCGGCGCGCCGCAGCGGCCGCAGTAGCGGTTCTCTCGGTACCACCGGTCCAGCTGGGACGCCGTGGCAGCGGCAAAGAGCAGGTGCTGCGGCTCGGCCCGGCGCAGCCAGTTGACGGACTCGTACGTGAAGCCTGCCGGCGTCGCCACCCTGTCGTCGAGGACGAGGAAGAACCGCTCCTCCCCGAGCGAGAAGAGATACGTCATGTGGGCGGGCCTGCGCGGGTAGTCCGCCAGACGCGGAAGCTCGATCTCCTCCCCCGCGTCCCCCGCATCGGCGTCGGTCCCGCCCACGTGCGTCACGTGGGTGAGGCAGCCGCCCTCGCGGAAGTGCAGGACATAGGAGCCGGCAGCCGGCTCATGCGGCTCGAAGTGGTTGTCGAAGACGTGCTCGGCGCCAAACTCCTGAATCATGGCCTCTCCCGTCAGTCGAAGATGCGTACAGGATAGCCCTGGTCCGCGTTGAGAAGAACAGGGTTGTGGCAGCTCTTGGCGAATTCACGTTGCCGATATGGCAGTTATGGCAGCGGCGCGGAGACGCGACCTGCGGTTCTTCTCGCCCTCGCTGCGGAAAAGGGGGTCGTGGCAGCGCGAATGCTGCCACGGCCCCACATTCGACAGCGCGGCCCCGCGGCCGTCTGCCAGAACCCCGGAAGCCGCAACGCGCGCCGCGGCCCGGCGTTACCCCCGCGCGCGGCGCCTGACGCCGAGCTCACTCACGAGCACGGCAACGAAGATCGTGCCAAAGCCGAGCGCGATCCGAGGCGTGACGAGCTCGTGGTAGAAGAGCACGCTCGCCACCACGGCAAAGACGCTCTCCAGCGAGAGCAGGAGCGACGCCTGCGCGGGAGGCACGTGCGCCTGGCCGAGGTTCTGGAACACCATGCACACGCAGGACGAGAGCAGTACCAGATATGCCAGGGAGAACCAGGTGTCCGGGGAGGCGAAGACTGCAGGGGCGGGCGGCGTCTCCAGCACGAGCGCCGTTCCGAGCGCGACCACGGCGCTCACGGCGAGCTGGACCACCGTGAGCGTCATCACGTCGTGCGCCGACGAGAAGCGCGCCACGAGCACGATGTGCACGGCGAAGAGCACCGCCGCCACGAGCGTCATCCAGTCGCCGCCGCTCATGATGAGCGAGAGGTCGTCGCCGAGCGCGACCAGCCCCACGCCCACGATGGCGAGAACCGCCGCGAGCACGTTGCCCCCATCGGGACGCCGCCGCGTGACCAGCCAGTTTATGAACGGCGTCATCACGCAGTAGGTGGCCGTGAGGAAGGCGTTCCTGCCCGGCGTGGTGTCATCGAGGCCGATGTTCTGCACCACGAAGGCCGCCCCGGACGCCAGGCCCAGGATCGCGCCCATGGCGAGGTGGCTCCCGTCGAGGTTGTCCCGCAGGCGCCGCCAGAAGAGCGCGCCCACGATGACGGCTGACGCGGCAAAGCGTATGCCCATGAGCCACGCGGGCGGGATGTTGTCCAGCGTGTCCTTCATCACCACGAACGAGCCGCCCCAGATGGCGGCGCAGGCGGCGAGGGAGAGCTTCCAGGCCCACTGGGGCACGGCGGCCTCCCCATGCCGCGTGCCCGGGCCGATGTTCTTCTCGGTATCCATGGTGGGAAAGTATAGCGCCGACCAGCTGTGCGGACGCCCGCGCTCACCAATTGGAAATGGATAGAATCGTGCGATTCTGGTTATACATATAGTGATGCCAATACTACAAAGGAGCTACAAATGACGAGCTATGCCATTCGCGTCGACGAGGACCTCAAGGAAGGCGCCGCGAACGTCGCCCGGAGCTTCGGGCTTGACCTCGCGTCGGTGACGCGCGCGTTCTGGACCTACATGGTCCGCACCGGCTCCATCCCCATCACCTTTGACGGCGAGCAGCCCAACGAGGAGTCCCTCGAGGCCATCCGAGAGACCGAGGAGATCTTTGCGGCCCACGTCCCGGGAACCGGGTACAAGAACGCCCGGGAGCTTCTCGAGGCGGCGATGCAATGATGGGAAGGCTCGAGGCCAAGTTCGACCCCAAATTCTCCCGCGACCTCAAGCGACTTGAGAGGAAGAATGTCGACCCCTTTGCCCTTGAGCACGTCATCAATCTCATCCTCTCCAACACCCTCCCCGCCCGGCAGGAGCTCGTCCGCAGGCACAACATGCACCGGCTCGCCGGGCAGTGGGCGGGCTCCAACGAGTGCCACGTCTGCAACGCCGGGGACTGGCTGCTCGTATGGGCCGTGCGCGACAACCTCGCCGTCTTCCAGCGCACGGGCACGCATCGGGAGATCTTCCGCTAGGCGCCCGCCCGCAGCAGACAGGGCCCGCGGGGCGAGAAGAACGTCCGCCCGCGGCAGATTCGTGACGCTGCGGCCTTCTCGCCCTGCCATTTTGCCGTAAACTTATGGACGGGCTGCCCATTGGGCCGCCGCATGGCTCTGGCCGGTCTGAGGGGACCGGTTCGTTCGCGCCGGGGCATGGCACCGGCACAGATTCATGGAGAGGAGCAATACATGCAGTATTCCGCAGAAGTCGAGAATATGTGCCCCGTCGCCAAGGGCGCATATCACGGCCCCGCGCCCATCCCCGAGGAGGGCAAGTGGGTCCAGGCCAAGGAGATCAAGGACATCTCCGGCCTCACGCACGGCGTGGGCTGGTGCGCGCCCCAGCAGGGTGCCTGCAAGCTCACCCTTAACGTCAAGGAGGGCGTCATCGAGGAGTGCCTCGTCGAGACCCTCGGCTGCTCCGGCATGACCCACTCGGCGGCCATGGCTTCCGAGATCCTCCCGGGCAAGACCATCCTCGAGGCCCTGAACACCGACCTCGTCTGCGACGCCATCAACGTGGCCATGCGCGAGCTGTTCCTCCAGATCGTCTACGGCCGCTCCCAGACCGCCTTCTCCGAGGACGGCCTGCCCGTCGGCGCCTCCCTCGACGACCTCGGCAAGGGCCTGCGCACGCAGGTCGGCACCATGTTCGGCACCAAGGCCAAGGGCGCCCGTTACCTCGAGCTCGCCCAGGGCTACGTCACCCGCATGGCGCTCAACGAGAACAACGAGATCATCGCCTTCGAGTTCCTGAACCTCGGCAAGTTCACCGAGGCCCTCAAGGCCGGCAAGACCCCCGAGGACGCCATCGCCGGCGCCATGGGTCACTACGGCCAGTGGGAGAACGCCGCCAAGTACATCGATCCGCGCACGGACGAGGAGACCCACACGGTCGCCAACGTCTTCCCCGTTCACGAGTAGAAAGGGAGGGAAAACCAAATGGCAGTTTCGTTTGAGGGCTATGAGCGCCGCATCGACAAGATCAACAAGGTGCTCGCTGAGAACGGCATCTCCTCCCTCGAGGAGGCCGAGCAGATCTGCCTCGACAAGGGCGTGAACCCGCGCGAGATCGTCGAGGGCGTCCAGTCCATCGCGTTCGAGAACGCCAAGTGGGCTTACGTCTGCGGCTGCGCCATCGCCATCAAGAAGGGCGCCAAGAGCGCCTCTGAGGCCGCCGCCATGATCGGCGAGGGCCTCCAGGCCTTCTGCGTCCCCGGCTCCGTCGCCGAGGACCGCAAGGTCGGCAAGGGCCACGGTGACCTCGGCGCCATGCTCCTCGGTGACGACACCGAGTGCTTCGCCTTCCTGGCCGGCCACGAGTCCTTCGCCGCCGCCGAGGGCGCCATCGGCATCGCGCTCAACGCCAACAAGGCCCGCAAGAAGCCGCTGCGCGTCATCCTGAACGGCCTCGGCAAGGACGCCGCCCAGATCATCGCCCGCATCAACGGCTTCACCTACGTGAAGACCCAGTTCGACTACTTCACCGGCGAGCTCAACATCGTCGAGAAGATCCCGTACTCCGATGGTCCGCGCGCCGAGGTCAACTGCTACGGCGCCGACGACGTCCGCGAGGGCGTTGCCATCATGTGGCACGAGAACGTCGACATCTCCATCACCGGCAACTCCACCAACCCGACGCGCTTCCAGCACCCGGTTGCCGGCACCTACTTCAAGGAGCGCGTGCTCGCCGGCAAGAAGTACTTCTCCGTCGCCTCCGGCGGCGGCACCGGCCGCACCCTGCACCCGGACAACATGGCCGCCGGCCCCGCCTCCTACGGCATGACCGACACCATGGGCCGCATGCACTCCAGCGCCCAGTTCGCCGGCTCCTCCTCGGTGCCCGCGCACGTCGACATGATGGGCCTCATCGGCATGGGCAACAACCCCATGGTCGGTGCGACCGTCGCCTGCGCCGTCGCCGTCAACGCCGCTCTCAACGAGTAGCGCGCCGCGCCACTGGCGCCGCGCCACTGGCGTCAGGTTTATTTGGCACAGGGGCCGTCACCTTCGGGTGGCGGCCCCTTTCGCATGCCAACGTGCCAGTGTCACGCCAGTAGCGTCAGGTTTATTTGGCATGCCAGTGGCGTCAGGTTTATTTGGCACGCGCCGTCACACGCTCAACCACGCCTCTCCCCACCCCAGTAAGCCGCTCGACGGCCCTCGCAGACAGGCCCGAACCTCTCAGCAGCCTCAGCGCCTCGTCCCTCCTCTCCTGCGGAAGCGCCTTCACCTTGCCGGGATCTCCGAGGCCGGCGTCATCCAGCAGTCCACGGGCCGCGATTACAACCTCGTCCGTTCCACGACAAAGCCCCATCGGGGCATAGGGCTCCACCCCCTTGGCGTCGTCCCGGCAAAGCTCCACAAACCCCGACTGGCCGCCAAGCATTTCAAGGACGAGGGAGGTGTCGGCGACCTCGACCCTCGGCACACCGCCGGCATACTCTCGATAGCTGCTCCAGTCGTACTGCTCCGCCGAGCAGATTCCCGCCCTCTCCGGATTGAGGTGAAGATACCTGACGGCAGCGAGCAGATATCGCTCGCCCTCTATCGGGGCGCTCGAGAATCTCCCCTGAAAGACATGCCCCACATGTCCCGTCCTACAATTGAATCGCCTTGCATAGCTCGTGAGCACGCGTTGCATGACATCGCTGAGACTCTGCTCGCAATCGAGCAGGATGAGATGAACGTGGTTGGGCATGAGACACCATCCAAGGATGTCAACACCCGCCCGCCTTGCGCTCTCGCCCAACGTGGTAATAAATGACATCCGATCGGCATCATCCTCAAAGATGAGCTGCCGACCACTCCCCCGCGATACAACGTGGTAGATTCCCGACTCCGAGACGGCCCGTGCCATGCGCCCCCCTTACCTTCGACCTGCTCCAAGGGTATGACTCGACACGCATCCTCTCCCTCTCGTTCTCTAATTCATAATTTATCTATTTCGTTAAGGAGATAACTGATAGATAACTGTAAGTAAAGGTCAGTCACGTGCTTTTCTGTGCACAGGACGCTCAAACAAACGCGCCAAACAAACCTGACGCCAGTGGCATGCCAAATAAACCTGACGCCAATGGCATAGGTGGTATCGGTTTCGGCGAACGGCGTTGCGGGCGGCCGCCGTTGTGGTACAGTACCCGCTTGATCTGAATTCACCCGCGGACTGGGAGGATTGAAGACATGGACGCCACCGACCTCGACCTTGCACGTGCCCTGCTCATCGCCAACAAGGACGCCACCCTCGTGGCCGTTCGCGGTGACGAGATCGTCGTCTGCCACGAGCGCGGCGTGAAGCCGCTCCTCAAGATGATCGCCGAGGGCCGCAGCCTCAAGGGCTTCTCCGTCGCCGACAAGGTCGTCGGCAAGGCCCCTGCGCTCCTCTATGCCGTGCTCGGACCTGAGGCGGTCTTCTCCCCCGTCATGTCCTGGACCGGTCGCGCGGTCCTTCTCGCCGCCGGCATCTTCGTCAGCCACGACGTCCTCGTGCCCCACATCAGCAACCGCGCCAAGAGCGGTCAGTGCCCCATGGACGAGTCCGTCACCAACGTCTGGGAGCCCTACGAGGCCGTCGACGTCCTCAAGGAGCGCGCCCGCCAGATGGCGCTCATGGCGTAGCACCTCACGCCTCACACAAGACGAGCGCGGGGCGAGAAGAACGTTCTTCTCGCCCCGCGCTTTGTGCCACTGGCGTCAGGTTTATTTGGCACGCGAAGCAAGCGTGCCAAATAAACCTGACGCCAGTGGCGTGTCGCCTTTGTCGGGTTAGAGGCCCATCTCGGCCTTGAGTCGGGCGAGCTCGTCGTCGACGGCGGCGCTGTCGGCCGCGCCCGCGTACTTCTCGGCGAGGCTCTCGGCGTCGTCGACGGGCTCGGTGTTGAGCTCGGCCATGGCGTCGGCCGTGTCGAGCATCCGGTCGGCCTTCTCCTCCATGCGGTTGAACGCCTCGATGGCGCTCTCGGCCTTGTCGGCGCCGGAGGTGTAGCCGGCGACCTTCTCCTGCGTCTTGGCGACGGCCATCTTGGCCTTGATCGTCTCGCGACGGCTCTTGAGGTCCTCGATGTCGCTCACGAGCTTGTCGTGCATCTGGCGCATCTTGTCGGCGTTGGCCTTGGCCGCATCGGCGGCCTTCTGGAGCTCGGCACCAGCCGTCTCGAGCTTCTGCTTCTTGGCGAGAAACACGCGAGCGTCGCCCTCGTTGCCGGCCTTGAGGGCCTTCTTGGCGAGGTCCTCCATGCGGGAGACCTCCTCCGCGTTGGCGTCAGCGGCGCGCTTGGTGCGAGCCTCCTCGGCCATGACGCCGGCGGTCTCGCGCTTGACGTCGGCGAGCGACTCGGTGAGGTCGACGAGGTACTGGTCGACCATCTTGGCCGGGTCCTCGGCCTTGTCCAGCAGCTCGTTGATGTTGGCCTTCACGATGGTGGTGAAGCGGTCAAGAATGCCCATGACGGTTCCCTTCTAGTCCTTGTCCTCGTACTTGTCCGCGAGGTCCTCCACATCCTTATCCCCGAACTTCTCGAGCGGGGTGTTGAGAATGTCCTCCATCCTCTGCTTCTCCTCGGCCTCCTTGGCCTTGCGGCGCTTCACGACATACGCGATGCCGGCTCCGACCGCGACGACCAGGATGACGCCCCCCACGACGAGCATCGTCGTCTTGCCCTGCTGCTCCTCCTCGGCCGCGGACATGATCTTGTCCGCAGTGCGGGAGAAGGCGTCCGAGAAGACCTCCTCGTCGGTGTCCGCGTTGTTGTACGCGTAGTCAAGCTCGTCGGCCAGGATGTCGAGCGCTTCGGTGTCCATTATGGCCGAAGCCGCGGTTCCGACCGTGTACCCACAGTTGAAGGTGCCGTCACCTGCGTCGCAGAACACCAGGAGGAAGTGACCCTCGTCCTGGAAGAGCTCGCCGTAGAGCTGCTTGGCACGCGCGGTCAGCTCGTCGACCGAGGTCGTCGTGCCGTTGGGAAGGATATAGACATACGGCTGGACGCCCGTCTTGTCGTAGAAGTCCTCAAGTCCCTCGGTAAGACGTCCGGCGCTGTGAATCCAGTCTCCGTCCGCGTCCGTGTAGTAGTCCGTGCGCGTCACGGCGTCAGCGGGGAGCTTCTCGCGGACCGTGGCGGACGCCTGGCCGTCGGAGTAGCTCGTGCCGTACGCATAGGGGTCTGAATAGCCTCCGCCGCAGGTCGAGAGGCCGGTTGTGAGCAGGGCGATAAGCAGGGCGGCCAGGATGAGGCCCATGATGCCACCCAGGCAGCCACCGCAGCCGCTGCCCATGGCGACGCCGCCCGGCGCGGGGGAGCGACGAAATCCGCCGAAGCCGCCGAAGAACGGCACGCCCATGTGCACGTGGGGACGAGGGGCAGGGCCAGGCCCGCCAGGAGGGGGGCCGCCCGCGGGGCGCCCACCAAAGCCGCCGAAGCCACCTCCCGAGCGACCGCCGGACCCCCTGAAGCCGCCCCCGCCGGAGAAGCCGCCGGAACGACGACCGCCGCCGGAGAAGCCGCCGCTGCGCCCTCCGCCGGAGAAGCCTCCTCCACCGCCGCCAGACCTACCCATAGGGACCCCTCTCGTCATTGTCTCTTCACTCAAGTATACGGGGAGCCGGTGACGTCGTTTGCGTCGACCCGGGTGCCGTGCCGCCGCCGTGCCACTGGCGTCAGGTTTATTTGGCGTGCCACTGGCGTCGGGCTTATTTGGCGCGTCCTAAATCGCGCCAAATAAGCCCGACGCCAGTGGCACGCCAAATAAACCTGACGCCAGTGGCACGGCCTGAGGCCTCAACCCTGCATGGAAGTCCAGAGGGCGAGAAGGGCGACGATCACGAGCCCGAGCACCACCACATAGACGCAGCCGATGGTGAGACCGGCCTTGAGGGCGCCGAGGGCCATCCAGATCCGTTCTTTCGTGGTGAGCTCGACCCGGGGCCGACGGGGGGCTCGGGGCTCGACGTCCCGTCCGCGCTCGGGAACGTGGCCAAGGAGCGACGGCCGCCCCACCGCCGACATGTCGGCGATGACGCGGCCGTCGTCCTCGAAGTCGTTCCTCTCGCGGCGTCCTGCTGCCACGACGCGCCCTACTCGTCGTAGAGGTGGCAGGAGACGAAGTGGCCCGGCTCCAGCTCCTTCTGCTCGGGCGCGATCTCCTTGCAGCACTCCTTGGCAAACGGGCAGCGCGTGTGGAACTTGCAGCCCTTGGGCGGGTTCGCCGGCGAGGGGATGGAGCCCTCGAGCACGATGCGGTTCTGCTTGGCCTTGGGATCCGGGATGGGGATGGCCGAGAAGAGCGCCTTCGTGTAGGGGTGCAGCGGGTTCTTGAAGATGTCGGCCGTGTAGCCGTACTCGACCATGCCGCCCAGGTACATGACACCCACGGCATCCGAGATGTGCTCGACGACGGAGAGGTCGTGGCTGATGAAGAGATAGGTGAGCCCGCGCTCCTCCTGCAGGTCGTGCAGGAGGTTGATGATCTGCGCCTGAATCGAGACGTCGAGCGCCGAGACGGGCTCGTCGCAGACAATGAACTCGGGGTTCAGGGCGAGGGCACGGGCGATGCAGATGCGCTGGCGCTGGCCGCCGGAGAACTCGTGCGGGTAGCGCATCTTGTGGTACGGCTGCAGGCCGCACTCCTCCATCACCTTGTCGATGTAGTCGTCGAGCTCGTCCTTGGGGACGAGGTTGTGCTCGCGGACCGCCTCGCCCACGATCTCGGAGATCGGGAGGCGCGGCGAGAGGCTCGAGTACGGGTCCTGGAAGATGATCTGCATCTTGGTGCGGGCGTCGTGGAGCTCCTTGGCGCTGAGGCTGTAGACCTCGCGTCCGTTGAAGAGCACGTCGCCGCCGGTCTTCTCGCCCGCGAGGCGCAGGATGGTGCGACCCGTGGTGGACTTACCGCAGCCGGACTCGCCCACGAGGCCCATCGTGTGGCCGCGGCGCAGCTTGAAGGAGACGCCGTCGACGGCCTTCACGTAGCCCTGCACGCGGTTGAACATGCCCCCCTTGATGGGGAAGTACTTCTTGAGGTCGTTGACCTCGAGGATGATGTCGTCGCTCTTGGCGGAGGCGTCGGTGGACGTGACGTCCACGGCCGTGTTCGCGGAAGCCATGCTACTTCTCCTCCCCCTTGGTGTCGGTGCCGGTGATGAGATTGTCGAGAACCGCGGCGGTCTCGTTGGCCGCCTCGGCCGTCGCATTGTCGTAGTAGCGGTAGCAGCTCACCTCGTGCGTGGGCGAGAGGCGCACCATGTGCGGGTACTCGCCGGAGCATGCCTTGACGCAGAGCTCGCAGCGGTCCTTGAAGTAGCAGTAGTCCGGCATGTTGACCGGGTTGGGGACCTTGCCCGGGATGGAGTAGAGGCGCTCCACCTTCTTACCCACGACCGGCTTGGAGGCCATGAGGCCGATGGTATAGGGGTGAGCCGGGTGGTCGAAGATCTCCTCGGCGGTGCCGCGCTCGACGATGCGGCCGGCATACATGACCACGACGTAGTCGGCCATCTCGGCGACGACGCCCAGGTCGTGCGTGACGAGGATGATCGAGGAGTTGATCTTCTCCTTGAGCGAACGGAGCAAGTCGAGGATCTGCGCCTGGATGGTCACGTCGAGGGCCGTGGTGGGCTCGTCGGCGATGATGATGCGCGGGTTGCAGGCAAGTGCGATGGCGATCATGATGCGCTGGCGCATGCCGCCGGAAAGCTCATGCGGGTACATCCCGTAGACGCCCTCGGAGTTGGCGATGCCGACGGTCTCGATCATCTCGATCGCGCGGGCCTTGATCTGCTCCTTGGACCAGTCCTTGCCGTCGTGGAGGGCGATGACCTCCTCGATCTGCTCGCCAACCTTGAAGACCGGGTTAAGCGAGGTCATGGGCTCCTGGTAGATCATGGAGACCTCGGAGCCGCGGATCTTCTGCATGGCCTCCTCGGGCGCCTTGGTCACGTCGATGGCGTGGTCGCCGAGGTTGAGGCGGATGGAGCCGCCCGTGACCTGGCCCTGCGGGCGCTGCAGGAGCTGGATGAGCGAGAGGCACGTGACGGACTTGCCGCAGCCGGACTCGCCCACGACACCCACGGTCTTGCCCACGGGGACGTCATAGGACACGCCGTCGACGGACTTGACGACGCCCGTGTCGGTGAAGAAGTACGTGTGCACGTCGTCGAACTCGACCGCGTTGCCCGGGTCGCGCATCTCGCACGCGTACTCGGAGGGGTCGACGTTCTTGCGCTTGCGCTTCTTCTCGTACTCCTGCGTGATCTTGCGGTTTTCCTTGGAGATGCGACGGGACTCCTTCGCGGAGAGGTAGCCCGCCTCCTTCTTCTTCTCGGATCCAAACATTGGCTGCCCCTCCCTAGCGGTTCATCTTGGGGTCGAAGGCGTCGCGCAGGCCGTCGCCCACGAAGTTGAAGCCAAGGACCGCGAGCAGCAGGCAGATGCCGGCGGGAATCCAGATGAACCAGTAGTTGGTCATGACGAAGGCGTTGTTGACGTCGGAGATGATGTTGCCCCACGAGGCGAACGGGAACTTCACGCCCAGGCCGAGGAACGAGAGCGTGGCCTCGGTGATGATCGTGGAGCCCAGGCTCATGGTGCAGGAGACGATCAGCTGCGGCATGACGTTGGGGATGAGGTGACGGACGATGCGGTGCGGAATCGAGATGCCCGTGGCCTCGGTGGCGAGCATGAACTCCTGCTCGCGCAGGGACAGGATCTGGCCGCGCACGAGGCGCGCGATGGAGGGCCAGGACAGGAAGCCGAGGATGAGCATGAGGTAGATCATGCGGATCCAGGGGTCGAGGCGCATGGCGTCCATCGCCGAGCCGAGGATGATGATGATCGGCATCGAGGGCAGGCAGTAGAAGATGTCGACGATGCGCATGATCAGGTTGTCCACCCAGCCGCCGAAGTAGCCGGAGATGCCGCCCATGATGACGCCGAGGCCCGCGGCGATAAAGACGACGATGAAGCCGATGATCAGCGAGACGCGGCCGCCGTACATGAGGCGCGTGAGCATGTCCATGCCGTTGCCGTCGGTGCCGAGCCAGTGCTCGGCCGAGGGGCTGGCGTAGCGGTCGTAGACCAGGTTCTCCGTGGTCTCGGTGACGTTGTAGACCTTGGAGTAGGCGTCATAGGAGATCGTGTAGGTGTGCTCGGCGCCGCTGGCGTCGGTGTAGGTGACGTCGCTCACGTCCGCGGAGACGGCGGTGAGCAGCGCCTCGCGCAGGTCGTCGGGGATGACGGTGTTGCCGTCGGAGGCCGAGATCACGAACGGGCTCACCATGGCGACGGTGGCGCCGGAGGCGTCCATGACGTTTCCGGACTCGTCGAACGAGTAGGTCTGGCCGTCAGCCTCGAAGGTGTTGCCGGCGGCCTGGGCCTCGGCGGCCTCCGCCGCCGCATCGTCCTCGCCGCTCTCGACCACGACGACGCCCTCCTCGGTCACTTCGGGGGCGGGGGCGGCGTCGCCGGCCGCGGTCGCGTTGGAGACGGCCGTGATGGCGGCGATCTGGAAGTCGAAGGAGAGCGCCGACGCGCCGGACGGAACGCTCACGACCTCGGTGGAGGCGTAGGCCACGACCTCGCCGCCCTGCCTGAACACATAGAGGTCGGGCGCGGGCTGCTCGATCGTGTAGGTCACGCCGCTGCGCTCGAAGGACGTCGCGCCGGAGCTGATGGCCGTGTTGGCGCTGGACTGCACGAGGGCGCCGAAGTCGGCGTCGGGCGCGGCCGCATAGCGCAGCGAGGTGGTCTCGGTGATGCCCGCGTACTGGGTGTCGAGCTTCGTCATCGTGGAGAAGGTCTGGTCCTGGCCATAGGGGCTCACCAGACCGCCGATGAACGAGAACACGAACATCACGACGAGGATGACGAGGCCGACGACCGCGAGGCGGTTGCGGAAGAAGCGCTTGGCGATAAGGGCGCCCGGCGAGAGCACCTTCACGCGACGGTCGTCGTTGAGGGAGTACTCCTGCGCATCGTCTCTCGACTGGTCGTTCTTCTCGGCGGGCATGCCGTTCTTGGAATCGCTCATGAGTTACACCCGCCTTCCTAGGAGATGCGAACGCGGGGGTCGACCACCGCGTAGAGGATGTCGGTCAGGAGGTTAGAGAGCAGCGTGATGATGGCGATGAACGTGAGGAAGAACATCGTGTACGGGATGTCGCCTCCGGTCATGGCCTGGTAGGACGTATAGCCCGTGCCCGGGATCATGAAGAGGGTCTCCGTGATGAGCGCGCCGGAGAACAGGCCCGGGAGCGAGCCGCCGATGACGGTCACGAGCGGGATGAGCGTGTTGCGGAAGGCGTGCTTGTAGATGACCTTGTGCTCGGGCAGGCCCTTGGTGCGCGCCGTGCGGATGTAGTCAGCGTTGAGCACCTCGAGCATGTTGGTGCGCGTGTAGCGCATGAGCGAGCCGATCTGGATCACCGTGAGCGTGACCACGGGCATGATCATGTGGTTCACCATGTCGAGCGCCTGGCCAACGGCATCGAGCTGGGCGAAGTCGCGACCCATGAGGCCGTAGAGGTCAAACCAGCCGAGGCCGACCGAGAAGATCAGCTTGAGCAGCGTCGCGAAGAAGAAGGTGGGCAGCGAGATGCCCGCGAGCGCGACGGCGGAGATGATGTAGTCGGCCTTGGAGTACTGGTGCGTGGCGGCCAGGATGCCGAGCGGGACGGCGATGGCCGTGGAGAGCACGAAGGCGATGCCGCCCATGGCGAACGAGATGCCGATGGTGTTCTGGAACTCGGTCAGGACCGGCACGTTGAACTTCCAGGAGTCGCCGAAGTTGCCGGTCAGGAAATCGCCGAGCCAGGTGATGTAGCCGATGGGCACCGGCTGGTCGAGGCCGTACTGGGCGTTGAGCTGGGCCATCCACTCCTCGAAGGACTTGGCGCCCGGCGCCTGGGAGAGCTGCATCGCCATGGTCTCCACGTAGGAGGACGGCAGCGCGCGCATCAGGCCGTAGATGATGAAGGTCACGCACAGCAGGATGATGACCGAGATTCCGATGCGCTTGACGATATAGGTTCTCACGTCGCAAACGCTCCTCTCACTTGTGCCCGCCTCTTGCGGGCAGAAGAGACCCCGTTTCTGCGCTGGAAGGCGCAGTTCCTCTGTCTTCCAGCACGGGAAGGAGGTCTCTCAATCCAACAGGGGGCCAGCCCCTAGCGATGGCGCGGGGCGCGACGGCACTCGGCCGTCGCGCCCAACGCGATCTACCTGGGAAATGGACTTACTTGAGCTCGAGCTTCTCGATTTCGTCCTTCCAGGTCCAGTACGGGGTCTGGTCCTGGACGACGGTGTCGATGTTCACGCGCTCGGAGGAGACGAGGGTGCACTCGCTGCGCTGGTAGACGGGCAGCTCGACGCCCCAGTCGAGGATGATGTCCATGGCCTCCTTGTAGATGGCCTTGCGGCTCTCGGTCTCGAGCGTCTGGCGACCGGCCTCGATGAGCTCGTCGAGGTCAGCGTCGTTGATGCAGTAGTAGTTCGTGGAGCCCTGGCTGTGGTAGAGCTGGTACATGTCGGGATCGGCCGTGGACTGCCAGGCGGCGCACCACATCTCGGCCTCGCCGGACTGGTAGGAGGCGAAGAGGTCGGAGGCGTTGGCGATGTCGTTCACGATGAAGTTCATGCCGATCTCGGAGAAGGCGTTCTTGGCCTCCTGCAGGATCATGAAGGTGGGGTGGTCGCCCTGGCCGCCACCGCCGATGTTGCACTGGTACTCGAGCTTGGCGCCCTCGGGGGCAGCGGTGAGCTTGCCGTCAGCGACGGTGTAGCCCGCGGCCTCGAACCAGGTGAGCGCGCCGGCCTTGGCGGCCTCGATGCGCTCGTCGTCGCTCATGCCGTCGGTGAAGAGCGGGTTGCCGGAGGCGTCGGTGGAGTAGCAGACCGCGTAGCCCGGGTCGGTCTCGTTGGGGGACGCCCAGGAGGACGTGGAGATCGGGTAGTTGAGGACCGACGCGGTGTCGCCGTAGTAGGAGGCGACGCCGGAGGCGCGGAACGGCGAGATCACGGTGCAGATGGCCTTGCGCAGCGCCTTGGAAGCGTCGGAGGCGGGGTCGCCCGCGACGTTCACCTTGTTGGCGGAGATGGCCAGGTAGCCGTAGCCGCGGTAGTCGTGCAGGAAGGTGGTGATGACGTCGCCGGAGGTGGAGTCGTTGCCGTTGATCTCCTTGATCTGGCCCTCGACCTCCATGGAGTAGGACGGCTGGGAGATGTCCAGCGTGCCGGCCTGGACGCCGGTCACCATGTCGGCCTCCTGAGACTCAACGAGGTTGAGGTGGGCGGTCTTCGGGGCGCCCTTGTAGTACTCCTCGTTGGCGGACATGTGGACGGTGCCGGAGGTGTAGTCGTCGAACTTGAAGGCGCCGGAGCCCATGGGCTGGCCGTTGAGGCCGCGGGCCTTGGAGAGGTCGCCCTTGGTGAAGCCGAAGGAGTTGTTCTCGTAGTCGTAGAGCGACTCGTCGCCGTAGTACTTGTAGGAGCACGGGGCGATGGAGAGCTGGTAGATCATCGTCGCGTCGACGCCGTTGGTGACGACGGACATGTTGTAGTCGTCAACCTTGACGATGCCCGCGACGTTCGGGGCGGCCTCGCCGGTCTCGACGCCCTGGGCGCCCATGTTGTAGACGTCCTCGGGGATGAGCTCGGAGAGGGGGGTGCCGGCCGTCTCGGCCTCCATCAGCGAGAAGTTCCAGTCATAGTTGGGATTGGCACCGATGGCCTCGAAGAAGTCGGTGGCGGTGGCGTCGGCGGAGAGGTCAGCGTAGCCCCAGCCGGCGGCGGCGGAGGCGACGTCGGTGGCGCCGTTCTCCATCATGTAGTCGACGATCTCCTGGGCGAACTTGGTGCCGCCGTCGTCAACGGCCGCCCAGAAGGCGTCCTGCTGCTCCTGGGTGAAGTAGGTGAAGTCGGTGTTCTCGCGACCGGCGTTGCCGATGAGCGAGGCCAGCGTGGCCATGCCGGAGCGGTACTCCGCGAGGCCCTTGATGTCGTTGGAGTAGAGGGTGGCCGACCCGTCGTAGGTGGGGTCGAAGTAGGAGTAGAACGTGAAGATGATGTCGTCCACCGTCATGTTGGAGCCGTCGTGGAACTTGAGGTCGTCACGAAGCTGGACGTTGTAGTTGACGGTGCCGTCGGCGTTCTCGACCATCTCGATGTTGGCCGGGCCGGTGTAGGTGTACTCGGTGCCGTTGTACTCCTTGGTCTCGCCCTCGATGCCGTTGTAGATGGGCTCGGCCATGCGGTCGGTCGCGAGGAGCGTGATGTTGTTGAAGCTCACGACGTCCTGGTCGGCCGCAGAGGCGGTGAACAGCGGGCAGAACTTGCCCTCAAGGCCGTTGGTGGACGCAACGAGGGTGCCGGCGTGATCGGACGTGGCCTCGCCGCCGCCGTTGCTGGTCTCGCCGCCGTTGCCGCCGTTGTTGCACGCGGCGAGGGCGAGGGCGCCCATCGTGGCTGCGGAGAGCCCGAGCATCCTTCTTCTGGTTACGAGCATCTTTCCCTACCTTCCTCCCATGCGGGGATCGTTTTCAACCGGCGCACTTCCCCGAGCGCGTCCGGCGTAGAGCCTCGGTGCAGGATACCTAGTATCTCACACTCCTGATGAATGTTACTTTTTGGAAATCTTAAAAGCGACTGGAGCGGTATCGCTTTCACGCACTGGTTACAAACTGGTTTCACCAGACGTGAACCTGCCACGGTCCGTCAATCGGGGGCAGCCTCCGATTGGCAGGCCTGGGCGCGCCACTCTTCCTCGAGGATCGCCATGAGGACGTCATCGCAGTAGGTGCCGTCGGGCAGGAGTATGGCATCGCGCAGGACTCCCTCACGACGGAAGCCGGCGCGCTCGTAGACGCGCTCAGCGCGGGGGTTGATCGAGAAGACGTCCAGCTCGAGGCGGTGCAGGCCCAGCTCGGCAAAGGCATAGTCGCGCGTGAGGGCCACGGCCCAGGAGCCGAGCCCCCGATCGCGCCCCGCCGCGCCGAAGATGCAGATCCTGAAGTTGGCGCTTCTCGCCCGCCAGTCAATCTCATTGATGACGCTCTCCCCCAGAACGGCGCCTCCGGGCGAGAGGATCAGCAGGTCGCGACGGTCCGGGTCATCCACGCAGCGCAGGAAGAAGCTCGTGGCCTCGTCCTTCTCGTAATGGTCCTTGCTGCCCGTGAGGAGCGCCGCCTCCGCATCGAGCGTCGAGAGCCCCGCCCAGTACGCCTCCGCGTCCTCGGCGCGGGCGAGCCGCAGCACGTGCCCGTCCTCGCGCTCCCAGCAGACGTCCGTCTTCTCCATGGGGCCTCCGTTCTTCTCGGCGGTTTCTCTCGACGGCTCTTCTCGGCTCGTCCGCCCGCGCCTTGCCCCGACCGCACCCCGGCCCTCGCTTAGGTGAGCACAATCGTTGAACCATCGTGCACCGATTTCTTAGGTGAGTAAGATATTCCCAGCTCGTAGCAGGCCTCCGCCACTAGGTGAGCAGCGATGATTGAACGTTCTTGCTCACCTAAGCGAGTCACCTAAACGGGTCACCTAAGCGAGTCACCTAAGCGAGCAGGCCCCCGAGCCTGGCGGCCCCGCCAATTGGGAGGACGTCCCCGACTAGCAGGACTCCCACTCGGTGGAGAGGCAGAGGCGGCGCAGCGTCACCAGGGCAACGACCGAGACCGCCTCGCAGGCGAGAAACGCGAAGTCCGCTGCCACCGGCGACGACCCGCCCGTGGCGAGAAGGACGACCTCCCCCACCACGGCGACGAGGCCGAGCGCGGCCGCCACGACGCAGCGCCGCGGCAGCGCGCCCACGGTCTCGTCCCGCACGTAGACGCGCACGCGCTCGCCGGCGACGGAGAGCCTGCCCATGCCCCAGAGCACCGACACCATCGCCACGAACTGCGCGACATACGGCATCACCACGTGGGGGCAGCCGGAGAGCCCGGCCGGGTTGGCGAGCGACGCGCCGAGCACGGCGAGCGTCGCGACGCTGCACGCCACCCACAGCGTAACGACGAGGCGGCGCCGGTCCTGGCCCCCGGCCAGGCGGACGTGGTCGCCGAGGTAGGCCATCTTGCCGTTGTCATCAGGCCCAAAGTCCTTGAGCCGCTCGCGCGCCTTCTTCCTCACGTTCTTCTCGCCCTTCCCCCGGCGTGCAAAAGTGCCTGTCCCTTTTGCACGCTACTCGATGCCGGTGAGGTCATAGGACTCGAGCCAGGCCGTGGCGCGCTCGCAGATGGCCTTGAGGCAGCCCTCGTCGAAGGGCGAGGTCATGCCCGCGTGGGCGAGAAGGTCCGTGAAGGCGCGCGTGCCGCCCTGGCGCGTGTAGGCCATGTAGTGCTCCCAGGCGGCCTTGAAGTCGTCCTGCGACATCGCCCAGAACTCGAGCGCCACCGTCTGCGCGAGGCAGTAGTCGATGTAGTAGAGCGGGTTCTCGTAGATGTGGCTCTGGCGCTGCCATCCCTCGCCCTCGGCGTAGAAGGGGATGTCGCCGTCGAGGCGCATCCACGGCATGTAGACGCCGAGCAGGCGCTTCCAGGTGGCGTGGCGCTCGGCGGGCGTCATCTCGGGGTGCTCGTAGACCTCGTGCTGGAAGTGGTCGACCATCGTGCCGTACGGGATGAAGGTGATGGCGCCGGCCAGGTGCGCGTAGCGGTACTTGCGCGCGTCGTCGCCGAAGAACTCCTCGGCCCACGGCCAGGCCATGAACTCCATGGACATGGAGTGGACCTCGCAGGCCTCCGTCGAGGGCATGGAGAGCGTGATGGGCACCACATGGGTGTTCATGTAGTAGGAGAACGCGTGGCCCGCCTCGTGCGTGACCACCTCGACGTCGCCCTGCGTGCCGTTGAAGTTGGCAAAGATGAAGGGCACGTCGTAGTCCGGGATCTGCGTCATGAAGCCGCCGCCGGCCTTGCCCTCGGTGGAGAGGACGTCCATGAGGTCGCGCTCGAGCATCATGTCGAAGAAGGCGCCGGTCTCGGGGCTGAGCGCGCGGTAGAAGGTGCGGCCGGCCTCGAGGACGTCATCGGCGGTGCCGCGCGGCGCGGGGTTGCCGGAGCGGAAGGTGAGCGCCTCGTCGGCAAAGGAGAGCGGGTACTCCACGCCCAGGCGCTCGGCCTGCGCGCGGTAGACCTTGTCGGCCAGCGGCACCACGTAGGTGCGCACGGCCTCGCGGAAGCGCTCCACGTCCTCGCGGCCGTAGGAGAGCCGCCCCATGCGGTCGTAGCCGAGCGGCAGGTAGTTCTTATAGCCGAGCTTCTTGCCCATGGCGTCGCGCACGTGCGTGAGCTCGTCGTAGATGCGGTCAAAGTCCGCCTGGTGCTCCTTGTACCAGGAGCCCTCAGCCTTCCAGGCCGCCAGGCGCTGGGCGTCATCGGCCGACTTCTTGAACGGCGTGAGCTGGGAGAGCGTGTAGGTGCCGCCCTCAAAGGGGATCTGCGCGGAGGCGATGAGCTTCACGTACTCCTGCGCGAGGGCGTTCTCGCGCTTCATGTCCTCCACGATCTGGGGCTTGATGGTGCGGCGCTCCTGCTCTGCCTGGGCAAAGAGGAGCGTCCCGTACTTCTCCTCAAGCTGCGCGCGGAAGGGCGTGGCAAGAAGCGCCGCGGTGAAGGCGTCCGCGGCGGACTGCAGCTCGGGCTGGGCCTCGTCCCAGAAGGACGCCTCGCCGTCGTAGAACTCGTCGCGCGTGTCGATGACGTGACGGATCATGGCCAGCTCGGCGGCCGTCTGCGTGTGGCGGTCGAGCTGGTCCTTCTCGAGGAACGCCGCCTCCGCGGCCTCGAGGGTCTCGGCGGATGCCAGCGCCTCGGCGAGGCGGGCGTACTCCGCCTTCACGGCCTCGAGGTCAGGGCGCTCGTAGGGCATGTCCTTGAACTTCACGGCGTCGTTCATGTGGGTTCCTCCTCTGGGGGAAGCCGCCCGGCGCGGGATGCGCGGGGGCGAGTTCGGCTATGATTCGAGATGGTATTGTACCCGTCAGAGGAGTCTTCCATGCCTAGCTACGTTCTCAGCTGCTGCTCCACTGCCGACGTCACGCGCGAGTGGCTCGACGACCACGACATCAAGTACCTCTACTTCAACTACTACCTGAACGGCGAGATGTGCAAGGACGACTTCGGGGCAACCAACTCCCCCGCCGAGCTCTACGCCAAGATGCTCGCGGGAGCCGAGGCCAAGACCTCGCAGATCAGCGCCGGCGACTACATGGAGCACTTCGAGCGGTACCTCGCGCAGGGGCTCGATGTCCTTCACGTGACGCTCTCCACCGGCATCTCGGGCACCTTCAACTCCGCGTGCGCCGCGCGCGACCAGCTGGCCGAGAAGTACCCCGACCGCAAGATCTACGTCATCGACTCGCTCGCCGCGTCCGCCGGCTTCGGACTGCTCATGGAGCGCCTCGCGGGGCTTCGCGACGCCGGCATGGGCATCGACGAGCTCGCCGCCTGGGCGGAGGACCACAAGCACGAGGTCCAGCACTGGTTCTTCTCGTCTGACCTCACGTTCTTCGTGCGCGGCGGGCGCATCTCCAAGGCCGCGGGGCTCGTGGGCGGCGTGCTCAAGATTTGCCCCGTGATGGACGTGGAACCCGATGGCTCGCTCGCCGTCAAGGAGAAGATCCGCACCAAGGCCAAGGCCATCAACCGCGTGGTGGAGAAGATGGTCGAGCTCGCCGAGGGCGGGCGCGACTACTCCGGCAAGTGCTTCATCAGCCAGTCGGAGTGCCTCGCGGACGCGCAGGAGGTGGCGCGCCGCATCGAGGAGACCTTCCCCAAGCTCGACGGCAAGGTGGAGATCTTCCCCATCGGCGCCACCATCGGCGTGCACACCGGACCGGGCACCGTGGCAACGTTCTTCTGGGGCCAGCGGAGGGTGTAGGCGCCGGACACAAGCGCTTGGGGGGCGGTCGCCGGCTCGGCGGCCGCCCCCTTCTTGTCACGCGCGGGGGGCCGTGGCCGCCTCCCTGACGATTGTCGGTGATTTTTCCGGGATACCACAAGTATCCGCCACAATTCGCCTGAACAACCGCAGGTCAAAAAATGCTACTAGCGAGGAAGTACTTCGGGGTCTCGCCGAAAATCGCCGACAATCGGCACGACGCTACAGAGGAATCGAGAAGAACCTCTCGTAGAGGGCAATCTCCTCAGGGGTGTCGAGGCTCGAGGCAAACGCCACGCGGCCGGGGCGGGCCTCGCGGGAGAGGAGGCCCTCCTCGGCGAGGCGCGCGCGCAGCTGCCGGGCCGTCCCGGCGCCGCCGTCGAAGAAGCGCACCTCCGACCCCAGGACCTCGGCAATCTGCCGACGAACGAAGGGGTAGTGCGTGCAGCCGAGCACGACGGCGTCAACGGACCCCGCATACGGGCCCACGAAGCCCCGAACCATCTCCGAAAGGTCGGGCGCGTCAAGCTCCCCGCGCTCGATGCGCGCCGCGAGGCCCGGACACGGGACCGAGATGACCTCGCACTCCCCTCCCCAGGCACGCGCGAGCTCGTGGTACTTCTCCAGCCGCAGCGTGACCTCGGTGGCCATCACGAGGACGCGCCCGTGCGGAAGCGCCTTCGCGGCCGGCTTGAGCGCGGGCTCGATGCCGACGATCGGAACCGCCGGATGCGCGGCGCGCAGACGGGCGGCGGCGACGGACGTGGCGGTGTTGCAGGCGATGACGATCGCCTTAGCGCCGTCCGCAAGAAAGCGCTCGGCGATGGAGCGGGAGAGGTCGAACACCTCGTCCTCGGTCTTCTCGCCATAGGGAGCGTTTGCGGAGTCGCCGAAGAAGCGGAAGTCCTCATGCGGCAGCTCGGCCACGAGGGACCGCAGGACGCTGATGCCACCCACGCCGGAGTCGAAGACCCCCACGAAGCCGTCCATGCGCACCTCCTCCAGCACGTCACCTACGGGTTATAGGATACCCAATGTGACAGCGGCGCGCCCCTCGGGCATACTGGGGTGCACGCCGCCGGCGTCGGGGCCCCGCCTGACAAACGACCCCGTCGCCCCTGTCATGAGAGGAGCGAGCATGCCCCAGGGACATGGTCCCTTCGACCAGATCTTTTCCGACGCGTTCGGCACGAGGCTCGAGTCGATCGCCCGATGGAGCCGCCGGGCGCTCATCGTGCTCGCCGTCGTGCTCGCGCTGGCGCTCGCGGCCTGCTACTGGTGGTTCCACCCCGCGATCAACCTGGGAAGCCGGCAGGTCTGGACCTGGATCATCGCCGTCGCGGCCCTCGCGGCGGGCGGCCTCTGGGTCGCCTCGCTGCGCTCATCGCGCCACGGCGCGCTCCTTCGCCGCCTCATGGTGATCCCCGCCAGCGTCGTCGCCGCCTTCGTGCTGGGCGCCCTTCTCGGCCAGCCCTTCATCCCGGGCAACGCCGAGCGCTACGCCTCCGTCCTCGACACCACGGAGGGCACCTTCGCGGAGGACATCGAGGAGGTCGACTACTCCGAGGTCCCCGTCATCGACCGCGACTCCGCGATCATCCTCGGAAACCGCGCGATGGGCTCCATCCCGGAGTACGTGAGCCAGTTCGAGATCGCGGACACCTACAGCCAGATCAACTACCAGGGCCGCCCCGTGCGCGTGAGCCCGCTCGCCTACGCCGACCTCTTCAAGTGGCTCTCGAACCGCGACACGGGGATCCCTGCCTACGTGCTCGTGGACATGGCGTCGCAGGAGACCCAGGTCGTGCGCCTCGAGCGGCCCATCATGTACTCCGACTCCGAGCCGCTCGCGCGCAACGTCGACCGCCACGTGCAGCTGCGCTACCCCACCTACCTCTTCGACCAGAAGTCCTTCGAGCTCGACGAGGACGGGAACCCCTGGTGGGTCTACCCCGTCCAGCGCCGCACGATCGGCCTCTTCGACGGCACCACCATCGCGCGCGTCGTCCTCGTGGACGCCTGCACCGGCGAGACCGAGGACTACGCGATCGAGGACTGTCCCGAGTGGGTCGACCGCGCCTATCCCGCCGACCTCATCATCGAGCAGTACAACTGGAGCGGCGCCTACTCCGGGGGCTGGCTCAACTCCTGGCTCGGCCAGCAGGGCGTGGTGCGCACCACCCCGGGGACCAACGGGGAGCTCGGCTACAACTACCTCGCGCAGGGCGGGGACATCTACCTGTACTCCGGCGTGAGCTCGGTCACGGCCGACAGCTCCAACGTGGGATTCATCCTGGTGAACCAGCGCACGGGCGAGTCGCACTACTATCCCGTGGCCGGCGCGACGGAGGACTCCGCGATGGCCTCGGCCGAGGGGCAGGTCCAGAACCTCGGCTACCAGTCCACGTTCCCGCTCCTGCTCAACGTGGCCGGCCAGCCCACCTACTTCATGAGCCTCAAGGACGACGCGGGCCTCGTGAAGATGTACGCGATGATCAACGTGGAGCAGTACCAGACCGTGGCCACGGGCTCCACGGTGGCCGAGTGCCAGGAGGCGTACCTCGACATGATGGCGGGCGCGGGCGTCCTCGGCGAGGACGAGGCCGCGGCCGCCTCCGACAGGCAGGACGTCGAGGGCGTGGTGGAGACGATCGTGCAGGCCGTCGTGGACGGCAACTCCCACTTCTACGTCACCCTCGAGGGCGACGACGCCATCTACGACTTCGCGCTTCCGGGAATGCTGGAGATCGTCACGTACCAGCCTGGGGACGCAATCTCGTTCACCTGCGCCGCCGAGTCCGACCGCGTGATGACGGCCACGTCGCTAGGCGAGAAGGACGAGGCGAAGGCCCCGACGGGCCCCGACGAGCCGCCCGCCGAGGGTACGACGGAGACACCGCCCCAAGAGGGGCAGGAGGGCTAGGACGCGGCGCCCCGGCTGAGGTCGGGGCGCCGCTTTTCTGTTCTGCCGCTCGCCTCCGCATCCTCGCCGCTCACGGTATATCGCATATCAGTGTACTATGTCTGTCGAAGTAGTACGTTAGACTAAGCACAACGACGGACGAGGAGGTGACCCATGGCAGGCAGAGACGCGGAGAGCGACCTCATCAGGGGCAACATCGACGCCATCGTGCTCAACGCCCTCACCGGCGGCGACTCCTACGGATACGAGATCTTGAAGGACGTGGCCAGCGCGAGCGACGGCGCCTACGAGATGAAGGAGCCCTCGCTGTACACGAGCCTCAAGCGCCTCGAGGGGCAGGGGCTCGTGGAGAGCTACTGGGGCAGCGAGTCCCAGGGGGCGCGTCGCAAGTACTACCACATCACCGAGGGCGGGCGCGGGGAGCTCGCCGAGGCCACGGCGCGGTGGGTCCGCGCCCGGACCATCATCGACCGACTCCTCAGTCAGGACGGAGGCGCCAAATGAGTGGCATCAGCGACATCAGGATGTACGTCGAGCACCTCTTCGAGGGGCGCACGCTCGACGCGGAGACCATCGAGCTCAAGGAGGAGATCTACGGCAACCTCGTGGCGCGCTACGAGGACTACCTCGCGCAGGGCATGACCGAGGCCGAGGCGTATCGTCGCACCTGCGAGGCCGTGACGAGCGTCGAGGACGTCATGGGCGAGAAGGACGGAGATGCCGCGGCCGACCACACGGTCGTGGCGCCTGCAGTCGCTGCCGCGGAGGAGACGGGCACCAGGACGGACGTCCCGCCCGTGCCCATGGCGGAGGCGGCCACCCCGCAGAAGAGACGCTGGTCGACGGGGGTGATCGCTGCCGTCGCGATCGCGTGCGTGCTGGTCGTGGGCATGGTCGCGGTGACGGCATTCGGCCTCCTGAGGACGGATGACGCCCGAAATGCCTACGACAGCTCAACGGACGCGACCGTCCAGCAGGTGGACGAGCCGGACGGAACGGTTTACACGGACCAGAACCGGGGCGACACCGTCACCACGAACACGCAGACACCCAGCACGACCACCACGCAGCAGCCGCAGGGCAGCCCCGTCGACAGCGATACCCTGCTCGTGACCGACGAGCTGGACGACCTCATCCTCTCAAACGACCCGAGCTCCTACGCGACTCTCGCCCAGGGGTCGGCACTCGACGTCGTGACCTCCCTTCCCCTCGGCTGCCATGTCGCGTCCGCGGAGGCGGGCACCCAGTCCGACGAGCTCCTCACGGAGTATGACTTCGGCAAGGACGAGCGGCTCATGTACTTCGACGACGACGCCGTCGAGCGGGCCCTCACCTATGACGCGGCCGTCGTGTTCTGCTCGATGCCCGACGTCAGCACCTGGACGGTCACGCTCGTCGAGACCGACCTCGAGGACCGGGAGGTCGACGTGGACCGCTACTCCTTCAGGCGCTCCGACCTCGAGTACCTCCTCGGGGTGACGCTCGACGAGAGCCAGCTTGGACCCTCTGCCTGGAGCTCCGTGCGCGACCAGCTCATGTCAAAGCGGGTGTGGGACGAGGCCACGGACCGCGCCGAGCGCGACTAGGCCCGCCGACCGTACACGTGCGGCGCTTTCGGCCTTCCACAGGGAGCCAAAGCGCCGCACGTGCGCACCAAGCTGTTTTACCGCGGCGACGCCACCCCCGATTACTCTCTAATCACATGCCGGAAGAGCAACGGACGTCGGTTCATATCTGCCCGCTTCGGGTACGCGAAGCAGACAGTTTAGGCGAATATCGTCTTTAGACACAACACCCGTATTATTAGGACGCTAAAGAATGCATGTCAGTCGGAGAACCATCCGAGACATGTTTCCACGAATTTGCCGAAGTCATTCCTGAAGACGTTTACATCAATGCATACGTGTGGCTCAACGCTTGTGACACCGAGAAAAAGCGAGTGGCCAAGTCCAAGACGTAGCAGAAAGATGCTGAGAAAAGGTTAATCGGCGACCTAGGGACCATCCCCCTAGGACGTCACTTCATTTGTGCTTCGCTAGGCCATTAATCACATGTTCCCTGTTAGAATCAGAGTTGCCACACTGCCGCCCTAACGGGTGGTGTCTACAACTGATTGCGTAAGCAGTAGTCAGGGGGAGTCTTCTCCCTCCCTGAGACTGCTTACGTATACGTAGGCACCAAGGGCAGTGTGGCAACTGTGGGCGGAGACTCCCCCTCACTGCTTGATCCTGGGTCTTCCTCCACAGTTGTCCGATTGATCGCTGTTGGAAGGAACGACAATGAAAAGGAGTGCCCTGCTAGCCGCCCCGCTCTGTTTCGCCCTCGCGCTTTGTGTTGGCGGATGCAGTGTCAACGCCAAAACTCCCGATTCCTCCGCGCAACAATCGGAAACAACCGGCGAGGCTGATACAACAGCCGACGCCATCGAGGGTGCTGTCATCTCGGCAGCGCAAGATATGGCCGATAAGACAAATAAAGTAGCTGAGAAGTCAAAAGGCGCCATCGAGGAGGCGCTAAAGCCTGACCTGCTTACCGTTGGGGACACCATTAGCAACGAACAGTTCACGATTACCCTAACTGCCGCAAGGGTAGATAACACGCTGTCTTCAAGCCAGTCCTCGACTTATTGGGAGCCGGCGGACGGCGGAGCCTTTGTAATCCTTGAGTTCGACGTCACCGCCCTCACCTCTGACAAGATAGCCATCGACGATTATGTAATCACTGACTTGGTTGCTAACTACAACGAAAATGTCTATCAGGGGTGGACTATGTCGTATCTATCCGGTGAGCTATGGCTCTACTATTTCCATACTTACCAGGAAGCAAACCTTCCAAACCACATCTACGTTTACACAACGATTCCTTCTGACGCCCTAAGCGGAGGATCGGTATCGGTTGACTTGAATCTCGTGGGACATGGCTACACCATAGCCATCCAGTAGTCGATTGAATTTCCTTCCCATGCCGTTGTACCCCTCTTGAAAGAGGCGTTCTATGACGAATCTGACCCGCAGGAATCTCATTTTTAGCTTTTTTGGAGTCGCTGGCATACTCGGGCTTGCGGCTTGCGGCGATAACCCTACGACTGGCGACGACACCGAACCAGATATGCAAGAGATTTCGCAAGAAGACATGCTTGCACAGGCGGAGGATTTCAACGGAGATTCCTTCTACGAAATGAGAAATGAGAACGAGGCCAAGACGAAGCAACAGTATGACGGCAAGATATTCTGCGCCTCGGGCTATGTTGAGGAGATTACAACGGACTATATCATCCTTAGTGAATTTGGTTACGGGGTCTACTACAACCCGATTATCGTTGAATTGCCTGAAGATGTGATTGCTGTATTGATGAAGGAGCAGGAGATTACCGCCTGCGGAACATTCGAATATGCAGAGTCGCCAAATATCTCTCGTCTCGTAGACGCTTTCATTGTCGAATAGGTGATCAAGATGAGATTAATTGCCGCATTACTTGCTGTCATAATCTTTTCCGTCGGATTAGTCGGTTGCGAAATCGATACTGCGAATCACGTTCAAGAGGGCAATGGCGCCTCAGACGCAATTTTGGAAAGCGAAGGCTCTGAAAGTGACGCTCTCGCCGGCATCAACCTTGAGGACTATACAGCTATGCCGCAGGTGAAATCTGGGTTATTCTCAGAGACGGCACGGTTGACAAGTTTGAGAACAGCAGTGAGGACAACAGCGGCAAGAGATACGCCTACGGGCTGGATTACTTTCTAGAGGCCATCAACGATGATGAAGCCTACTACACTGATAGGTTCGAGGGTGCAACCTATATCATTCACGCTCAAGTGAACGCAACCAAGAGCGACTGGCTAACAAGAAGCGGCGACACATTCGAAACCGCAATTGAGCTAACGACAGATGAGGGATATTTCACCTCCAGAGGGATGGAAGCAATAGCCGCCTTGACTGTCGAGGTTGACGGTGATGAGATAAGCGAGCAGAAGATCATGTCCGGTGATTCAATTATTGTCGCTTCGCAGAACATAGACTTCCACTTCGATAACCTATATGCACCGACAAAGGTCTTGAAGACGGAAAAGAGCAGCCCAATCCCATAGTCAGCATAATCTGCGCCGCACGTGCGCACCCGTCCCGAGCACGCATCCTCCCGTTCTGTCACAATCAGGGACCGGAACTGCCCCAGACAGAACGGGAGAACCATGAGCAACGAGGGCAAGAAGGTCAAGGTCCACTACGTCGGCACGCTCGATGACGGCACGAAGTTCGACTCCTCGCGCGATCGCGGCGAGCCGCTCGCCTTCACCTGCATGGCCGGCCAGATGATCAAGGGCTTCGACGAGGCCGTGCGCGAGATGGAGGTCGGCCAGGTCGTCGACGTGCGCCTTGAGCCCGCCGAGGCCTACGGCGAGCGCGACGAACGCCTCATCCAGACCGTCCCCGTGTCTGCCATGCCCGGCGCGGAGACTCTCTCCGCAGGCGACCGCGTCATGCTCACCGCGCCGACCGGCCAGCCCTTCCCCGCCGTGGTGACGGTGGTGGAGAACGGCAACATCACCTTTGACATGAACCACGAGATGGCCGGCAAGGCACTCAACTTCAACATCGAGCTCATCGAGGTCGAGGGCTAGCACAGACGCCCGTGCGGCACCGGCCCGTGATGTCGTAGACGTCACGGGCCTTTCTCTTTCCTCTTGACACGAACATTTGTTTGCAATATGGTTGTGGCACAGCCAGCGAAGGAATGCTGGGGGGCGCGCGACGGCAGGTCGCGGCCGCAGCGACGAACGCATTGGATGGGTCGCCGAATCCGAACGTTTAGGTAGCGACCATCTCACACGAACAACCCAGTCTGATTCTCCCGTTCGTAGGGGGCCATTGGCCCTTGAACAATATAGGGGAAAGGTTATAGTATGAGGTGGACCGTACAAACCGAATTTATTCGAAGCTGGCTCGATTCGCTCGATGAGCCCATTGCGCTACGCGTTGCGGAAGCTCTAGAAGCCCTTGCCGCAGACGGCCCCGCGCTCGGACGTCCTCTCGTAGATTCCATCCACGGATCTTCGATTCACAACCTAAAGGAACTGAGGCCAAGATCAACCGGAAGGAGCGAGATAAGGATTCTCTTCGTCTTTGATGAAGACAGAAGCGCCGTGACGCTCTTGGCGGGAGATAAGGCTGGCTTCCTCAAGCGAGGGCCGAAGTGGGGCAAGTGGTACAAGGCGGCGATACCAGAGGCAGAGCGACGCTATAGACGCTATCTCGAATGGAAGGATAACGGTGGACACGCTTGATGACTTTATTGCCCGCAGGGGCTTTGACCGGGAGGAGATACACCGCGAGGCGCTCAGGCTCATAGCGGAGTGCCGAGCCTACGAGCTGCAGGAGGCGCGCAGGGCGGAGCACCTCACGCAGACGGACGTCGCCGAGCGCATGGGCATCAGCCAGGCGCGCGTCTCGGAGGTCGAGAGCGGTGACATCGGCTCGCTCAAGGTGAGCACGCTCATGCGGTATGCCGAGGCGCTCGGCGGCACGTTCGAGGCCCTCATCCAGATTGGGGACAAGACCATCCGGCTCGCATGAGCGCGGAGGGCGAGAAAGACGAGGGGACGTCCTTCTCGCCCCGCGCCTACTCCCAGGAGACGAGGTAGCTGAGCTCGTAGTCCTCGCGGCAGTCGAAGCGATACTCCGGGCGCGTGGCCGGGCCGCAGCTTCCCGTCCCGATGCCCATCTGAAAGGCCTGGACGGTCACGTAGGTGCCCGTGCGGACCTCGTCCTCACGGTGGAGCATCCCGCGCAGCTCACCGTCAGAGTAGGGCTTGACCCCCAACTCGAAAGGCCGCGAGACGGCCGTGACCTGCACGCGACGCCGCCCGTCCGAGAGCTGGACGTACTGGCAGTCCATGCGGTTGCCGCTCTCCTGCGGACGGATGTTGGGCTCGGTCATGTCCTCCACGCGGCAGCCCACGCGCGCGACCTGCACCTGCTCGCGCATGTCCCGATAGGACTCGCCGTTGCGCCCGAGGTAGTCGACCTCGTCCCAGGAGGGGTCAAGCCGGTAGCACATGCCAAAGCGCGGCAGGTCACCACGCCCGCGCTCGCAGTGGAGCCGCGCGGTCACGAGCACGCCCGCGGCCACCGCCTCGTACGTCGTGGTGCAGAGGAACTGGTGGCGGGGCAGCACGAGGCGCGTCGTGACGACGGCGCTCCCCTCCCCGCGCACGACGCTCACGACCTCGCGGCGCGCATCGTAGAACTCCTCGAGGGGTCGGTTTCCCACGAGGTCCCGGTCATTGTCCGTGGAGACGCGCGTCAGCAGGAGCGGCTCTGCCGCGGGCGCCATCACGCCGGGCAGGGCCAGGCCCCGCTCGCCGACCTCACAGCCCTCAGGGAACGACGCGCGACGCTCTAGGTGGCCCGCGTCCAGCGGCGCCATCTCGGTGAGCGCCATCTGCTCGCGCGACACCTCCTCGCCGGTCTCCCGCCGGGTGACCACCACGGTGACCCACCTCATCCGGTTTCGCCTCAGGCCCTCGCCCTCGTCGGCTGGCCCCTGCGCGGTCGGCCGGACCAGGAGGGACTGCTGCCGCAGCGGGTCGACGTCGCACACGAGCTCGGCAACGCCCCCGTCGCTCCACTCGAAGCGCATGGTGAACGCATCCCCCGCCGTGAAGGAGGTTGCGTTGAACACCATGAAGAAGTCCCCGCCCACGTGGCGCACCCGGAGCGGCCGATAGGCGTGGCGCACCACGCGCGCGCCGGTCGAGGGCGTGCGGTCGGGATAGAAGATGCCGTCACAGCAGAAGTTGCCGTCGTGCTCCCACTCGCCGTGGTCGCCGCCGTAGGTGTAGCTTCCGTCCCCGTGCAGCACCGCATGGTCGACCATCTCCCACACGCAGCCGCCCGCGAGCGCCTCGTGGGCGTAGATCTGCCGCCAGTAGTCCTCGATGCCGCCCGGGCCCACGCCCATGGCGTGCGCGTACTCGCAGAGCACGTACGGACGGTCGTTGAGACGCCGCACGCTCGAGCGACCCTCTCCCACCGACATCACGCGCTCGACCGTGGGGTACATCTCGCTTCCCACGTCGTACGCGCGCCGACGCGAGTGGATAGCGCCCTCGTAATGCACCGGCAGGTCCGAGCGCGAGCGAAGCAGCTCGTACATGGCGTCGGCGTTGCAGCCACCGCCCGACTCGTTGCCCAGGCTCCACATGATCACGCAGGGATGCAGCTTGTCCCGCTCAAAGAGGCGATCGGCGCGGTCGAGGTAGCGCCCCCGCCAGCGGGCGTCGCGCGTGAGCCAGCTGTAGCTCGGCGGGACCCTCCCCACCATGGCTCCGTGGGTCTCGAGATCCGCCTCATCGATCACGTAGATGCCAAGTTCGTCGCAGAGCTCGAGGAGCAGCGGGTCGGGAGGGTAGTGAGAGGTGCGGATGGTGTCGATGTTGTAATCCTTGCAGAGGCGCACGTCACACTCTATCTGCGCGGGGGTCATCGCGTAGCCCGCATCGGGCGTGGCATCATGATGGTTGACGCCGTGGAGCTTGACCGGCCGCCCGTTCACGAGCAGCCGCCTGCCGTCGACCCGCACCTCGCGAAAGCCCACGCGGCAGCAAGCGCACTCGGACGCCGTCTCCACGTAGAGGTCGTAGAGGACGGGGGTCTCCGCCGTCCAATCGCGCACGTCGAGCTCGTCGAAGGAGACCTCGAGCCTCCGGTCGTGCGCAGAGGCGACGGCCGTCCGCTCGAGCCCGTGGCCCCGCAGCGTGACGCGCGCCTCGCCGTCGTCGAGAAGGGTCACGTCCGCGCGGAGGCGGTAGCGCACCCTGCCCGCACGCTCTTCTCGCCTGACGGAGGTCGAGACGTCCCAGACGTTCGAGAGGGTCACCTCGCGCAGCAGCACGTCGCGGAATATCCCGTTGTTGCGGAACATGTCCTGGCACTCGAGGTAGCTCCCCGTGCACCAGCGTCGCACCACCACGAGAAGCTCGTTCTCGCCGGCACGCTGGAACGGGGTGAGGTTGAACTCCGCCGTGTTGTGCGAGCCCTCGGAGTAGCCCACGCGCTCGCCGTTGCAGTAGAGGTCAACGCAGCTCGCCACGCCGAGGAACGAGACGATGTGCCCGGACGCCATCTCATGCGGCGCGAGCTCGAAGGAGGTCCGATACACGCCGACGAAGTTGTACTCGTCGACGGGATGGTACACGCGCGGCCCGATGCTCCCCTCGCCCATGAGCGAGAAGACCGGCCCCACCGGCCCTGTCGTGGGAATGCGCGGCGGGTCGAAGGGGAACTGGTAGCGGAGGTTCACGTAGAACGGTCGGTCGTAGCCCTGGAACTGCCAGCAGCCGGGCACGGCGACGCGGTCCCACGTCACGGCGTCGGTGTCCAGCTCGTCAGGCAGCTCGGCGGGGCGAGGGTAGAAGCGGAAGTCCCACTCGCCGCTCAGACACCGCACGAGCGGCGACCCGTAGCGCCGCCCGGCCGTCGTCACCGCCTCGGCCGAGGCGCGATCCGGATACGGAACGAAGTAGCTCCGCGCTGGGAGCCGATTGACCTCCAGGACCCCTGCGTCAGCATAGTCAACCTTGTCGAGCACGTACCTCATCGCACACCCACCCCTCCGGTAAAGGCGCCGCCCGAGCTAGGGCCCGGCGGGCTCTTCTCGCCGCGAGTTCTTGCCGCGCCCTTTGCGGCAAGCTGTCCGAGCGCCGAGAAGAGCCCGCCGGGCCAATCCGCTAGATCGCGGCGAGCGCCTGCTCGATATCGGCGATGAGGTCCTCGGTGCCCTCGAGGCCGCACGAGAAGCGCACCATCGCGGGCGAGATGCCGGCGGCGGCCAGCTCCTCGTCGTTCATCTGGCGGTGCGTCGCCGAGGCCGGGTGCAGACAGCAGGTGCGGGCGTCCGCCACGTGCGTCTCGATGGCGGCGAGGCGCAGGGCCGCCATGAACTTCTCGGCAGCCGCGCGGCCGCCGGCCAGCTCGAAGGAGACCACGCCGGAGCCCCCCTCGGGCAGGTACTTCTGGGCGAGCGGGTAGTACGGGTCGCTCGGCAGGTGCGGGAAGCGCACCGAGGTCACCTTGTCGCTCTTCTCGAGGTACTCGGCCACGGCGAGGCCGTTCTTGAAGTGCTGCGGCATGCGCACGTGCAGGCTCTCGAGGCCCATGTTGAGGTAGAACGCGTTCTGCGGGCTCTGGATGGAGCCGAGGTCGCGCATGAGCTGCGAGGTGGCCTTGGTGATGAAGGCGCCGGCCTGGCCGAACTTCTCGGCGTAGACGATGCCGTGGTAGGACTCGTCCGGGGTGGTGAGGCCAGGGAACTTCTCGGCATGCGCCATCCAATCGAAGTTGCCCGAGTCCACGATGGCGCCGCCCACGCCCACGCCGTGCCCGTCCATGTACTTGGTGGTGGAGTGGGTCACGATGTCGGCGCCCCACTCGATGGGACGACAGAAGACCGGCGTGGCGAAGGTGTTGTCCACGATCAGCGGCACGCCGTGGTCGTGCGCGGCCCTGGCGAAGAGCTCGATGTCGAGCACGTCGAGCGCGGGGTTGGCGATCGTCTCGCCGAAGACGGCGCGCGTGTTGGGGCGGAAGGCCGCCGCGATCTCCTCCTCGGTCGCCGTGGGCGAGACGAACGTGGACTCGACGCCCATCTTGGCCATGGTGTGGGCGATCAGGTTGTACGTGCCGCCGTAGATGGCCGAGCTCGCCACGATGTGGCTGCCCGCCTCGCAGATGTTGAAGAGCGCGAAGAAGTTGGCCGCCTGGCCGGAGCTCGTGAGCATGGCCGCGGCTCCGCCCTCGAGCGCGCAGATCTTGCCCGCGACGGCGTCGTTGGTGGGGTTCTGCAGGCGCGTGTAGAAGTAGCCCTCGGCCTCGAGGTCAAAGAGCTGACCCATGTGCTCGGAGGTGGCGTACTTGAACGTGGTGGACTGGACGATGGGAATCTGGCGCGGCTCGCCGTCGCCGGGGGTGTAGCCGGCCTGGACGCAGCGGGTCGCGATGCTCTGGTCTGCCATGGGACTCCTCTCGGGTTGGTGCCGCGATTGCGGCGCTTCCCATGATATTCCCAGTCGCTCGGGCGCCTGATTCGGGGACGGGTTTTTTCTCTCAGAGTTTTCGGGACGGGCCTGCCACCGGCGTCTGCCACTGGCGTCAGGTTTATTTGGCACGCGGGCTGCGTGCCAAATAAACCTGACGCCAGTGGCAGACGCCGGTGGCAGGCCCGTCCCAAGCCCCCCGGGAGAAATAACCCGTCCCCTTTTGGAACGAATCAGGCGCCGAAGACCTCGCCCGGTACGCCCTTGTCCTCGCCGAGCGACTTCCAGAGCAGGCCCGCGCGCGCCTCGAAGTTGGGCACGTCGGAGCAGAGCAGCAGGAAGATGACCTCGATGATGAAGTTGATCGAGTTGTGAGAGAAGGGCAGGTTGCTGTTGAGCATCTTGTCGAGGGTGGCCGCCTGCAGGACGCACGTCGCCCGACACGCGAGCGGCGAGTCGGGGATGTTGGTGATCACGATGGAGGGGGTCCTCGAGTCGATGACGTTGTCCATCATCTTGTTGAGGCGCTTCGAGTGACCGGACTTGGAGATGAAGACGATCACGTCGCGGGGCGTGAGGGAGAGCGAGGAGAGCATCATCGCCTCGGTCGTGGGCGCGCAGTGCGTCCTGAGGCCGAGCTGAGCGATGAGAAACGACGCCGAGAGCGCGGCGGGGATGGTGTTGCCCACGGCGGCGAAGACGATCGAGTCGGCCTGCTCGAGGAGGTGCACCGCCGCGATCAGGTCCTTCTCGTCAACGAGCCTCAGGGTGTCGTGGAGCTCGCGGCTCTTTGCGCTAAGGACGGTCTCCATCGCGCCGCGCGGGTCGTCGAGCGCGATGCGCGTCGAGGGGAGCTCGCCGGCATCCGCCACGAAGCCGTTCTCCTGCTGCATGGCGTCGCGGAGCTTGGTGAAGCTCTCGTAGCCGAGGTGGCGCGCAAAGCGCGAGACCGTCGCGGCCGACGTCTCGCTGCGCGCCGCTATCTCGCGCGTGGTCATGGAGGGTATGTCACCCTGGTTGGCCATCATGAAATCGGCGATGAGCTTCTCGCTCTCGCTCATGCGGTCGTACAGGGAACAGATCTCGTTGATGACACTGCCTCTACGCTGCTGCATAGTGCTCCCACCCCTCAACTCGGGGGACATGATAGCAAAGAGGGGGCCCGGCGACGGGCCCCCTCCTGTCTCACGTCAGCGAAAAAACTGGAACGCCACGCGGTTCTTCTCGCCTACGCGAGGTCCTGACGCCACTGCGGGGTGACGGGGTCGCGATAGTACTTCGCGGCGCCCACGCAGTTGAAGAGGTCCATCTTGTGACGGATGACGGCCTTGCCGGCCTCGATGCACTCCGGGAAGAGGTTGTTGGGATCCCAGCCGGAGCCCTCCTGCGAGAGGATCTCGCGAGCCTTGATGAAGAAGGCGCTCTTGTAGTCGGAGGAGATGTTCACCTTCTGGATGCCGATCTCGACGGCCTCGGCGATCTCGGAGTCGGGGTTGCCCGAGCCACCGTGGAGGACGAGCGGCAGGTCAACCTTCTCCTTGATGGCCTTGAGCACGTCCATGCGCAGCTTCGGCGTGACGCCCTTGGGATAGAGGCCGTGGCAGGTGCCGATGGCGACGGCGAGGGTGTCAACGCCGGTCTCCTCGACGAACTTCTTGGCGTCGTCGGGGTCGGTGTAGATGACCTCGGTCATGCCGCCCTCGATGGAGGTGCCGGTGTCACCGATGGTGCCCAGCTCGCCCTCGACGGAGACGTTGACCATGTGGGCATAGCGCACGACCTCGGCGGTCTTGGCGATGTTCTCCTCGAAGGGGAGCGCGGAGCCGTCGATCATGACGGAGGTGAAGCCGTCGTGGATGGCGCGCATGATGCTCTCGATGCTGTCGCCGTGGTCCATGTGGATGACGAAGGGCACGGGGCTGTTGGCGCAGCGGGCGACCATGTACTTCACGAAGTCGTCCTTGCAGTACGCGAGCTCGGTGGGGTGCACGGCGATGATCGCGGGGGCGTCCATCTCCTCGGCGGTCTCGACCACCGTGCGGAACAGGTTGCTCTCGGAGACGTTATAGGCGCCCACGGCGAAGTGGTTGGCCTTGGCCACCTCGAGCATCTGTGACATGTTGATGAGCATCTGTCTTTCTCCTTAGTCGTTCCTTGGTTGAACCCATATGTCCCAGCCCCTGGCGGGGCGTGAAACCATTCCGGTCGGGCGCTTCCCTCCCTAGCGCGCCCTGCCGGCAGATCCGGAGATCTCGATGTAGTGCTTGATCGTCGCCACTCCGGCGCGCCAGCTGTCCTCCACGAGCGTGGGATAGTCGTAGCCGGGGTTCTCGGCGAGCGCGCGAGCGACGAACTCGCGCTGGGCGATCATGTAGTCGGTGCCCACGTTGATCTTGTTGATGCCGGCCTCGACGGAGCGGCGCATGTTGTCGTCGCCCGCACCGGAGCCGCCGTGGAGCACGAGCGGCGTGCCGGTGGCCTGCTTGATCTTCTCGACGATGTCGAAGTGGAACGTGGGGACGTAGCCCTCGGGGTAGTCGCCATGCGTGGAGCCATAGGAGACCGCGAGGCAGTCGACGCCGGTCGCGCGGATGAACTCAATGGCGACGTCCGGGTCGGTGTACATGTCGTCATCGGTCAGAAGGGCGCCCGACTCGTCGATGCGGCCCATGTTGCCGACCTCCGCCTCGACGGAGGCGCCGTAGACCTGGGCGAGCTCGACGATCTCGCGCGTGATGCGCGCGTTCTCCTGGGCGTCGTAGGCCGAGGCGTCGCACATGACGCTCGAGAAGCCCTCGTGCAGGCAGCGCTTGAGGTGCGCGATGTCGCTGCCGTGGTCGAGGTTGATCGCCACGGGGACGTGAGCGGCCTGCGCCATCTTGATGATCGGACGCGTGAGGATGTCGCAGTCGAAGAACGACTTCACGTGGTCCTGGAGCAGGTCGATGATGATCGGGGCATCCATCTCCTCGGCCGCAGTGATGACGCCGCGCGCCGTCTCCAGGTTGAACGCGTTGATGGCCATGACGGCATACCCTTCGGCGTTGGCCTTGGCAAGCATGCCCTTCATCGACTCGTACATGCGCTGACATCCTTTCCTGATCTGTGACTCGGTGCGGGAGGGCCGGGGAGAGGCCCTCCCGCAGGGATGGTGCTAGAGCGTGCCTACGAGAGGCTGAAGCCGGAGAGGTCGACCTCCTGCTCCTCGTCGTCCTCGGGGACGTCGAGGTCGTTGACCTGCTCGGGGGTGAGGCGCTTCTTGATGAGCACCAGGAGCAGGGCGGTCACGCAGGAGCCAACGAGCAGGGCGACGACGGCCCAGAGCGGGTTGGTCATGGCCGGGATGACGAAGACGCCGCCCGAGGGGACCATGGACTCGACGCCCATGGAGAAGGAGATGGCGCCGCAGACGCCGCAGCCGATGGAGGTGGAGATGACGGTGCGGACGAGGTCGTTCATGGCGATGGGGATGACGCCCTCGGAGATCATGCAGATGCCCATGGGGAAGGCGACCTTGATGTTCTCCTCCTCGGTCTGCTTGAAGATCGGCTTCTTGATGGCCTTGGAGAGCAGCCAGCCGAGCGTCACGCCGATGGGCGGGACCATGGCGGCGAGGACCTTGATGCCCTCGGGGCCGTAGATGCCGTCGGCCATGAGGCCGTCGCAGATGAGGTTCGGGACCTTGGAGATGGCTCCGCCGTAGTCAAGGCAGCCGATCCAGCCGATCACGAAGCCGTACAGGGCCTTCTGGCTCTGGTCGAGGCCGGTGATGAAGTTGGTGAGGGCGGCGGTGAACATGGTGAGCGGGCCGCCGAGGATGAAGAACATGATGAGCGCGCCGAGCATCGCGGAGAGCAGCGGGATGATCATCATGGGCATGAGCGCCTGGGCCCACTTCGGAACCTTGAGGTAGGACTCGATGACGAGGGCGATGTAGCCCACGATGAGGCCGCCGATGAGGCCGCCGAGGAAGCCCGCGCCGAGGAACGACGCGATCTCGCCCATGAGGAAGCCGGGGGCGATGCCGGGACGGTCGGCGACGGAGTAGGCGATGTAGCCGCCGATGAAGGCCGGGATGAGGCCCATGCCCATGCCGCCGAGCGTGGTGAACGCGGACGGAACGGTCATGGAGCCGAGGTCGTCAAGCGACGAGATGGTGGTGCCGCCGGTCAGGTTGCCGATGGCGATGAGCAGGCCGGACGCGACGATCAGCGGAAGCAGGTAGCTGATCGCGGTGAGCAGGTGCTTCTTGATCTCGGCAATGGTGAACTTGCCCTTGAGCTTGCCACTCATTGATGCTCCTCTCTGTGCTGTGCGGGTGTGAGCCGGGGCGCGCTAGGCGTTGAGGCTCTCCTCGATCTTGTTGATGATCTGCTTGGACGCCTTGAGGACCACGGAGGTCGGGACCTCCATGACGCGCTTGCCTTCGAAGCGCGAGTGGTCGATCTTGATGTCGACGGCCAGGATGACGGCGTCGGCCTCAGCGATCTCCTCCGGCGTGAGCTCGTCCTCGACGCCGATGGTGCCCTGGGTCTCCACGTGGATCTCGTGACCGAGCGACTGGGCGGCCTTGACGAGCTTCTCCTTGGCCATGTAGGTGTGCGCGATGCCGGACGTGCAGGCGCAGACTCCCACGAGCTTCATGATTCTCCCCCTCTGCTTCGTACCTGTTTACCTGTCTCGGCGCCGGGCGGGCTGGCCTTGGCGCCGTTCTCGCCGAAACGAGCTAGTCGTCGTAGTCATCCGGGCTGGACTCGAGCAGCGCGAGCATCTCCGCCGGCGTCTTGACGGCGTGCAGCTTCTCCGCGAAGCTCTCGTGCGCGAGCAGCATGGCAACGTGCTGCAGCAGCTTGATGTGAAGCACGTTGGAGTCGCCGTCGGTGACGGCGAACAGGATGACCACGGTGACCGCCTCGTCCTCGAGCGACTCCCACTCGATCGGGTTCTTCGACGTTCCGATCGCGAGCGCGGTCTGGTTGACGCCGGAGGACTTGCCGTGCGGGATAGCGACACCCATGCCGATGCCGGTCGGGCCCTGCTCCTCGCGCCACAGCACGTCATCGAAGAAGCTCTTCCGGTCATTCAGCTTGCCCTGCTCCTCGAGCAGGTCGGTCAGTCGGGTCAGCATCTCCTCCTTGCTGCTGACGTCCAGGTCGAGCGCGATGAGCTCCTCGTCGATGACGTTGGAGATGTTGAACTCCTGGCTGGTTCCCTCTGCCATATCGTTCCCTCCTCTCTGTGTGTTGATCCCCTCGTTGTTTCATAACTATAGATTGTTCTGAAACAAATCGCATTGTTTCTCCGCATTTGCGGGTAAACGGTCAATTCTGGGGCGTGAGCGGTACCTTACGTCGCCCTTAGGGTTCAAAGGAGACGCCTTCCGGTGAAACATTCTGAATATCCCCAGTTGTTTGATAGGTAATTGCCTCTTTCAAGTCCTTGGTCATCGGCGTTCCGACGCCGCCCGACCTGCCGTCCACCGCTCGTTCACGTGCGCTCACACCGCTTGTGCTTATTCTTTGTGTTTCAAGTAGTTACTATTACTGAAACATTATGGGTCCGGGGAAAGGATGGCGGGATGAGCGAGAGGCTTCTCGGGGCGCTTGAGGCGGGCGGCACCAAGATGGTGTGCGCGATCGGTTACGGGGACGGCACGGTGCTGGAGTCCGAGCAGATCCCCACCACGACGCCCAAGGAGACGTGCGACGCGATCGTCGACTGGTTTGCCGAGAAGAACGTCGAGGCGCTTGGCATCGGCGCCTTCGGCCCGACGGCCGTCAACCCCGCATCCCCGCGCTACGGCCAGATCCTCGAGACCCCCAAGACCGCCTGGCGCTACTTCGACCTCCTCGGCACGCTCTCCGGGGCGCTCGGCGTCCCGTGCGGCTATGACACCGACGTCAACGTGGCCTGCCTCGGCGAGGCGACGTTCGGCTGCGCGCGCGGCCTCGACGCGGTGGTGTACCTCACCATCGGGACCGGCGTGGGCGCCGGCGTCATGATCGACGGCAAGCTCGTCCACGGCATGCTCCACCCCGAGGCCGGCCACGTCCTCGTCACGCGCGACCCGCGGGAGACCCTGCCCGCCGACGAGAGCGGCTGCCCCTATCACCCCAGCTGCCTCGAGGGCCTCATCGCCGGCCCCGCCATCAAGCGGCGCTGGGACGGCAAGAGCGCCGGCGACATGGCCGATGACGCCGAGGCGATGGACCTGCTCGCCGGCTATCTTGGCCAGGCGCTCGCCACCTACGTCCTCTGCTACTCGCCCAAGCGCATCATCATCGGCGGCGGCGTGGCGGACCACACCCCCATCGTCCAGCTCGCGCGCGCCAAGACGCTTGAGGCCCTGGGCGGCTACATCGTCACGCCCGAGCTCGAGGACGTCGACTCCTACATCGTGAACAACAGCCTCGAGGGGCGCCAGGGCATCATGGGCTGCCTCGAGCTGGCGAGAAGAGCGCTCTGATTGGGGACGCGTTTTTTCTCTCAGGGTTTTTGGGACGGGCGCGCCACTGGCGTCAGGCAAAAGGGGACGGGTTATTTCTCTCAGGGAGTTTGGGACGGGCCTGCCGCCAGTGGCAGGCCCGTCCCAAACTCCCTGAGAGAAATAACCCGTCCCCTTTTGCCTGACGCCAGTGGCGCGCCCGTCCCAAAAACCCTGAGAGAAAAAACGCGTCCCCTTTTCACACCATCTGCTCGGGGTGAAAGACCTCGTCGAAGCGCTCCGGGGTGAGAAGCCCCAGCGCCACGCAGGCCTCCTTGAGCGACGTCCCCTCGGCGAAGGCCTTCTTGGCCACGCGCGCGGCGTTGTCGTAGCCGATGTGGGGGTTGAGGCTCGTCACCAGCATGAGCGATCGGTGGAGGTTCTCGTCCATCTTCTCGCGGTTGGCGCGGATGCCGCTCGCGCAGCGCTCGTCGAAGGAGGCGATCGCGTCGGCGAGCAGGCGCACGGACTGCAGGTAGTTGTAGGCGATCACCGGCATGAAGACGTTGAGCTCGAAGTTGCCCTGGGACGCCGCCATCCCGATCGCGGCGTCGTTGCCCATGACCTGCACGGCCACCATGGTGACGGCCTCACACTGCGTGGGATTGACCTTGCCCGGCATGATGGAGCTGCCCGGCTCGTTGGCCGGAATCGTGATCTCCCCCAGGCCGAGGCGCGGGCCCGAGGCGAGCCAGCGCACGTCGTTGGCAATCTTCATCATGTTGGCGGCGAGGCCCTTCACGGCGCCATGGCTGAACACGAGCGCGTCCTTGCCCGTGAGCGCGCGGAACTTGTTGGGGTCCGTCTCAAAGGGCAGGCCCGTGAGCTCGGCCAGCTCCGCCGCCACCGCCTCGTCGAAGCCCTCGGGGGCGTTGAGGCCCGTGCCCACGGCCGTGCCGCCGAGCGCCAGGCGATAGAGCCCCGGCATCGCGGCGAGCAGCTCCTCGCGACTGCCCTCGAGCAGGCCGCGCCAACCGGAGATCTCCTGCGCAAACGAGATGGGCACCGCGTCCTGGAGGTGCGTGCGGCCGCTCTTGACCACGCCGGCATTCTCCTCCTCGAGGCGGCGCAGCGTGCCCACGAGCTGGTCGATCGCGGGAAGCAGGCGTCCCGTCACCGCAACCGCGGCCGCCACGTGCATGGCCGTGGGGAAGGTGTCGTTGGAGGACTGGCTCATGTTGACGGAGTCGTTGGGGTGGAGCGGGCGCTCCAGCGCCATGTTCTTCTCGCCGGCGAGCTGGTTGCCGCGGTTGGCCAGCACCTCGTTCATGTTCATGTTGGACTGCGTGCCGGAGCCCGTCTGCCACACCACGAGCGGGAAGTCCCTGTCATGGCAGCCAGCAAGCACCTCGTCGGCAGCCTCGCAGATGAGGTCGCGCGCCTCGGGCGCAAGACGTCCGAGGCCGCAGTTGGCCCGTGCCGCCGCCTTCTTCACCAGCGCGAACGCGCGCACGATCTCCTCGGGCATGCGCTCGGTGCCAATCGGGAAGTTCTCGTGGCTGCGCTCGGTCTGCGCGCCCCAGAGCGCGTCCGCCGGCACGAGCATCTCGCCCATCGAGTCACGCTCGACGCGCCACCCGTCGTTCTTCTCGGCCACCTGCTAGTCCTCCCCGTCCTTCTTCCCATCATCGTCCCGGTCCTCGTCGGCACGGCTGTCCGCCTCCAAGCGCTCGAGCCCCGAGGTGATCGCGGAGACGATCTCCGCCTGGTCGCGGCCGACGACGCCGAGGTCGGCGCGCACGCCGCGGAAGCGCGGGCTCTTCGAGTACTCCTCGGCGAGGCGGCGGTTGCCCCAGGCGTCCGAGAGGGCGCCCAGCTCGCGCTGGATCTCGTCCATGTACTCGCTCATGACGGCGCGGTCCGGGCCGAGCACGGCCCCCAGACGCTCCGCGACGTAGTGCATCTCCTTGGCGTCCCGGCGCGCGGAGTAGACCGCGTCGCCGTCGCGAAGGTCAAGGCCGAAGAGGTCCTCGTCAAGCTCCGCAAACTCCGCGTCGAAGTGCCTCCTCAGGTCGTCGGCGGAGAGCCCGCGCTCGGAGACCTTCGACTTCCAGCCCACGTGTGCGAGGTCCTTGGCGATCTTGACGAGCTGCTTGCCGGAATGGCGCTTGCGCATGAGCGTCACCAGCGAGGCGCACTCGAGCGAGCGCTCCTTGGCGCACGCCATCGGAAGGAGGCTGTTGTCGCCGAGCTCGCCGCTCTCAACGAGGCCGTCGACGCTCTGGGAGAGGATGTCGAGGGCGCGCAGGTGCGCCGAGGCGACCTGCAGCTCCTTGAGGACGTGCTCGCAGCGGCGGTTCTGCTTCTTCGTCTGCCACGGAGCGATGAACTGCAGGAGCGACCTCATGCGCCTGAGGCCGATCCTGAAGCGCAGCAGCCCCTCGGGGTCCTCCGGCTTGGCGAGAAACGCCTCCGAGAGGGCAACGAGGTCGCGTGCCGCGCCGCCGATCTCATGCTCGACGATGGCAAGCTCGTCCCACGTCCGGGTCTCGGGGCCGGCGACGAACCACAGGAGCCTGCCCGTGCCGGAGAAGCCCTCCGGAAGCGCGATGGCCGCGGCCGCGCCCTTCCCAAAGCCGGGGGAGCCGCCCAGAAGCCGCGCCGAGAGCTGGTCGACGAAGGGCGCATGCCCGACGGCGATCACGACCGGCCCCTCGGCCTCCGAGAGCTCGGCGAGAAACGCCGAGACGTCCTGGGCATAGAGCGAGTCGTGGACCTCGATGTCCTCGGCGTCGATGGCGTCGGCCACGATCTGTGCGGTCTCGAGCGCGCGAATCGCCGGGCTGCTCCACACCGCCGCCTCGACGTCCTCCCCGAGCAGGGCAAAGGTGCGCGGGTAGGCCGTCTTGAGGGAGCGGGCGCCCGAGGCCGTGAGCCTGCGGTCGAGGTCCGTTCCCGAGGCGGACGTCGCCTCGGGGTCTCCGTGCCGAACGAGAACCAGCGTCTTGACCATGTGTCCCCCGTCCTTCGCTGCCAACGACTTTTCAGCATAGCCCTTAGCCGTTCGCCGAGTTCTCGGCTTCGGGGAGCGGTTTTCAGAGATGTGACACGGCTGGCTGACCGAGGGGGCGCTGCGCGAGGCGGGGCCGTGGCAGAGGTCCGAGAGCGGGCGTTGACAGAAATGGGGCCGTGGCAGTCCGACGGCTGCCACGGCCCCATCTTTCACAACGCACCTCAACAAACGCGCAGGTCGAACCTTTACTGTCCTGCCATAACCCCGCATCTCCCAACGCCCGACGGTGCGCGATTGCCACAAGCCCCAATCACGCAACGCCGGGTCCGCGCGGAGATGACGCGCCTACATGAGCTCGCAGACCTGGGTGGCAAAGGCCACGGGGTCCTCGGGCAGGATGCCCTCCACGAGCAGGGCCTGGTTGTAGAGCAGGCCCGCGTAGAGCTTGACCTTCTCGGCGTCGCCCGCCTCCTGAGCGGCGCGGAGCTTCTCGAAGACCGGGTGCTTGGCGTTGACCTCGAGCACGCGAACGGCCTTGGGGGCCTCACCGGCCTCGGGACCGGCGGCGAGGACCTTCTCCATCTCAAGGGAGAGCGGGCCCTCGGAGGTGATCACGGCAGGCGCGCCGTCGGCGGCGAGGCGCGTGGACACCGCGACCTTCTCGACCTGGCCTGCCAGCGCGTCCTTCATGGCGTCGAACAGGCCCTCGTTTGCCTTGGTGGCCTCCTCGGCCTCCTTCTTCTCCTCGTCGCTCGCGAGGTCCAGGTCACCGGAGGTCACGTTCTTGAGCTCGACGGTGCGGTCCTCGACCTCGGGCTCGGCGCCGTCGGCCACGGCCTTCTCCGCCGCCTCGCGCGCGGCGTCGTCCCCGTAGACCTTGGGCAGGCCCTTTGCCGTGAAGTCGCGCATGGCCTGGAAGCAGAACTCGTCCACGTCCTGCGTGGCCAGGAGCACGTCGTAGCCCTTGGCGAGGACGGACTCCACCACGGGCATCTTGGCCAGGCGCTCGCGGTCGTCGCCGGCGGCGTAGTAGACCGCCTTCTGACCGTCCGCCATGGCGGCCACGTACTCCTGGAGCGTGACCATCTTCTGCTCGCGCGCGCTCCAGAACAGGAGCAGCCCCGCAAGCTCGTCCTTCTTCATGCCGTAGCTGGAGTAGATGCCGTACTTGAGGCCGCGGCCGAAGTTCTCGAAGAACTTCTCGTATGCCTCGCGGTCGTTGTCGCGCATGGCCTCGAGCTCGGAGGTGATCTTCTTCTCGATGCGGCGCGCCATGGCCTGGAGCTGGCGGGTCTGCTGGAGCGTCTCGCGCGAGATGTTGAGGGAGACGTCGGAGGAGTCCACGACGCCGCGGACGAAGTTGTAGTAGTCGGGCAGGAGGTCGGCGCACTTCTCCATGATGAGGACGTTGGAGCTGTAGAGCTCGAGGCCCTTCTCGTAGTCGCGGCTGTAGAGGTCAAAGGGCGCCTGTCCGGGGATGAAGAGCAGGGCGTCGTACTCGAGCGTGCCCTCGGCGTGCAGGCTGAAGGTGCGCGCGGGGTCCACCCAGTCGTGGAACGTGGACTTGTAGAACTCGGCGTACTCCTCGTCGGTGACCTCGGAGCCGCGCTTCTTCCAGATGGGAGTCATCGAGTTGATGGTCTCGAGCTCGGTGTAGTCCTCCCACTCCGGCTTGTAGTCGTCGCCGGCGTCCGCGGGCCTCTCCTTCTCGCGGCTCTTGGTCACGAACATCTGCACGGGATAGCGCACGTAGTTGCTGTACTTCCTGATGAGCTCGCGGAGCTTCCACTCGCTGAGGAACTCGTCGTAGTTGGCCTCCTCGGCGTTCTCCTTGAGGGTCATGACGACGGAGGTGCCGGGCTCGGAGCGCCAGGCGGGATCGTCGGCGGCGACGGGCTCGATCGTGTAGCCCTCCACGCCGTCCGAGGTCCAGCGGTTGCACTCGTCCGAGCCGTACGCGCGGCTGATCACGCTGACCTCGCGCGCCACCATGAAGGCGGAGTAGAAGCCCACGCCAAAGCGGCCGATGATGTCCACGGCGTCGCCCTGGGCCTCGGCGTTGGCTGCCTTGAACTCCTCGGAGCCGGAGTGGGCGATGGTGCCGAGGTTCTTCTCCAACTCCTCGGCCGTCATGCCGATGCCGTTGTCGGAGACGGTGATGGTGCGCGCGTCCTTGTCAAAGGCCACGTTGATGGCAAGGTTTGCCTGGTCAACCTGCACGGAGCTGTCCGTAAGGCTCTTGAGATAGAGCTTGTCGATGGCGTCCGAGGCGTTGGATACCAGCTCGCGCAGGAAGATCTCGCGGTTGGTGTAGATGGAGTTGATCATGAGGTCGAGCAGCTTCTTGCTCTCTGTCTTGAACTTGCGCATGCGGCGCTCCCCTTTCGTGCTGCGTTGTTGAACGAGGGGTAGTGTACCCGTTTTTAGATAATCTCAGTCTGGAGCGCTTAGATATATAAAAAGAAAAGAGGGCCGGCCCTCCGGCGTCTAGTCGAGAAGAACCGGCCCGAGGAAGTCGGCGTCATAGGGGATGGCATCCCGCAGGCCAAGAGGCCCGTCAGAGGCGGCGACGAGGTAGTTGTCCTCCCCCGCGTGGTCGTCATCCGTGGCAAGCGCCACCTCGACATGCGAGAAGACCGTAAGCGACGTTGCCACGAAGGAGCGGAGGAAGCTGACGTCGGAACCGCCATCGCGCGAGACCACGTTGGCGAGAAGAACCCCTCCGGGGGCGAGCGATCGCCGGGCGGCGCGCAGGGCGTCCACCGTGGCGAGCGAGCGCACCGGATCCGCGCCGACGAAGGCGTCGAGCACCACCGCGTCATAGGGGCCCGCCCCACGTTCGAGGAGCGCCCGGCCGTCGTCGCATATGACGCGCAGGTCCCCGCCGTCCGCCCGGGCCCGGGCGATGGCCTCGTCGAGAAAGAACCACCTGCGCGCGGCGCCGATGACCGCGGGGTCTATCTCCACCACGTCGGTCCTGACCCCCGGGTGCCCGGAGGCGACCATCTTGGGGAAGGCAAACCCTCCCCCGCCGACAGCAAGGACGCGACGAGCGTCGGGGCGCAGGTCAAAGAGCCGCCCGAAGGCGCGATAGTACTCGAAGACGGGCTCCATCCTACGGTCCCCGAGATAGGTCGCAGACTGGTAGACGCCCCCGCAGCGCAGGACGCGAACGCGGGCGCCGTCACCCCTGATGGTGTACACGAGCGCAAGACCGCCCATGGTGCGGACGACGTGCGGGTCGAGCATCCGGACGCGAACGGCCGCGCCGAGCGCCGCGATGGCGGCGACCGTCGCCGCGACGAACCTTGTGCGCCTCCACCCGCCCATGCGACCCCCGTCCCGCGAGATGCCTCGCGACCATGATATGCCGCGCAACCTCCCCGCTGCTAGAATCTCCCCGAAACGCACGTGCCTGACAGGAGGAACCGTGACGCTCAGGATCATCACCTCCCCCGCGAAGAAGATGCGCGTCATCGACGCGTCGCCTCTGCCCCGGAGCACGCCCGCCCTCCTCGGGAGGACGAGACTTCTCCTCGAGGCGCTCCGCCGGCTCTCCCCCGCGGAGGCGCAGGAGCTCTGGGCGTGCAGCGACCGGCTCGCCGCGCTCAACTACGACCGACTGCGGTCCATGGACCTCGATCGCGGCCTCACGGCGGCCGCCGTCTCCTACGAGGGGATCCAGTATCAACACATGGCCCCCGAGGTGATGACCGAGGGAGAGCTCGCCTGGCTCGACGAGCACCTGCGCATCCTCTCTGGCTTCTACGGCATGCTGCGCCCGCTTGACGGCGTGACGCCATATCGCCTGGAGATGCAGGCCCGGCTGGCCGTCGGCGGCGCGCGCAACCTCTACGAGTTCTGGGGGCCGACGCTCCATGACGCCCTCGCCGCAGAGTGCGACCTCATCGTCAACGTTGCCTCGGTCGAGTATACCCGCGCCGTCACGCCTTGGATGCGCCCGGATGGCCCCAAGATGCTGACCTGCCTCTTCTGCGTGGAGCGCACGGGACGCCTCCGCCAGCCGGCCACCGAGGCCAAGGCGGCGCGCGGCACCTTCATCCGCTGGTGCGCGGAGCGGGGAGTCCAAGATGCGGCAGAGCTTGCCGCGTTTTCCGAGCGCGGCTACCGACTCCGCGCCGACGACTCGGACGAGCAGACGCTCGTGTTCGTCCGGGATGCCTCGGCATAGGGCATGCCGGCCGTGCAATTAGCGGGATAGTGCGAAAAGACGGCCCCCTGACTGCACAGCCGCACCCCATGCGAACGCCGATCTGACGCGTATGATTGACCCACGAGGGAAGGAGGCGGGAGCGGAATGACGAACATCGACGCGCTCATTCAGCAGATCCTGGCGGCAAGCCGGGCCAAGGGCGGGCGCGCCGTCACCGGCACCAGAACCTACTCCGACGAGCCCATCCTCATGCGCGGCTCGCAGCTCAGAAGCTACGTCCCCGACGAGATACGGCAGATGCGCGCGCTCGCACGCCGCCCCGAGGCCAGGTCATGGTCCGAGGCGCGCCTCTTCGTGGAGCAGGCCCGCCTCATGGAGGACTACGCGGACGACTGCCCCTTCGCCGGAACGTTCTCGAGTTACTTCCCGACCTACGACGCGATGGATGACCGACAGCTCAGAGGTTACTTCACCTGGCGCACATGCGTACGCGGGGGCGACATCCAGCAGACTTCGACGTCGTTCGCGTTCGTATACGTCTACGAGCTCCTGAACGGCATCGGCGTCGATCCCGGGGAGCGGGGGTTCCGCGCCATCGAGGCCTTCTGGAGGGCATACCGTGAGTTTGAGCCGAGCCTCGACCGCTACGTCCACCCCTGGCTCGTTGACTACGCCGCCTACCACGCGCTCGACCAGCGGCTCGTGCTCCCCTACGCCAACTCGGAGCACGACGAGGCGGTCATGGCGCTCATGGACGCCGAGGCCGACGTCCTGTCCCGGCCGTCCGAGGCCACCCATGGCCGACGCCGCTCCCCCGCGAGCTTTCCTGCCGACCCAGACGACGACCAGAAGCTCTTCTCCGCCCTCGACCAGCTCTCGACCTATCGCCCCGCCGGCTCGCGCCTCTACCACGACAGCCCCGACGACCTGCGGGCCGTCACCTGTGCCGTCTTTCGGCAGCTCGTGCGCTACTACCACACGGGCCGCAAGCAAGACCTCGTGGAGTCGCTCTTCGGCACGCGGCAGACGATGCCTCACCTCATGTTCGCCTCGGCGGTGTTCTATCCCGCCGGACGGCATGAGGACTGCGTCTACGACCTTGGCAAGACCAGGCGCTACGAGTGCAGAAACGGCCTCTGGACCTGCACGGCCCTTCATGACGGGGGCGGGAGGAGCGCCAAGCTCGGCCAGATTCTCAGGGCCGTCGACCGACAGCTCCGCGATTCGCTCGACTACCCCCACCCCCTCAAGGAGCACGGGGACCCCAAGTACCTCACGAAGATGATCGAGCGCGTGATTGCGGAGTACCTCGCATGGAGGCGAGCGCACGAGCCGCGGCATGTGGAGATAGACCTCTCAAAGCTCGCGGACATCCGCTCCGCCGCCGCCGAGACCCGCGAGGCACTGCTAATCGACGAGGAGCGCGAATCGGGGGCCGCCGCGGGGCTCGTGCCCACGACAGCGCCCGAGCCCGCCCCGACGCAGGCCGAGAAGAGCAGAGCGCTTGGCCTCACCGCCGAGGAGCTGTCCCTTCTCGACGCCCTCCTCGCCGGTCAAGCGCCGCAGACGGCGTCTGCCGACCTGCTCGTCGATGCCATAAACGAGAAGCTCCTCGACCTCGTGGGCGACGTCGTGGTCGAGTTTGACGAGACGGGGACGCCCCGCCTCGTCGAGGACTATGCCGAGGACGTGCGCGAGGCGCTTGGCTAGCGACGGCCACGCCCCCGGCAAGCCGCCCGCCCGCGCGCCATCATGCCGGCGCACACCAGCCCGGAGCCCCCAAGCAGCGCCATGACGCCCGCCAACGAGCCCGAATCTCCCGTGGCGGGAATTGGCTCGGCAGAGGGCCTGGTCGCCGGTTTGGCAGCGGGCCCCTGCTCCGGTCCGGCCTCGGAATCGGCGGGTCCGGGCTTCTGCCCCGGGTCCGCGGGGCTGGGGGTGGACTCGGGGTCCACGGGCTCGGGGTCCTCCGCGTCAACGTAGCTCACCGTACCGGAGAGCTCGTAGACCCGGTCCTCCCAGCCATCCTGCCCAATGAGGGCCCTCAAGGCCTGCTCGCAGGTGCCGAAGTCCTGCACCGCGGTCAGCGTGGCAAAGAGCGGGTAGTCGTCGCATCCGGGCAGGTAGCTGTTCATGGCCACGGTGTAGGCGCGCTCCGGGTCAAGCGTCTCCCCTCCCATGGTGATGGAACGGATGCGCTCGCCCTCGGGCCTGGACCAGTCGATCTCCATCGTGGCGCCGCCGCTCACGAGCACGCTGCCGCTGTTGTCGGGCCAGGTGTAGGCCATGGGATCCTCGCCGGCCTCAAGCGCCTCGAGCTGCTGCGCCAGCACGTCGCGGCACCGGGAGCTGATCTCGAGCGAGGTCTCCAGCACGTCCAGGATCTGCTGGCCCGTCATCTGGTACGTGGAGAGCGTGTTTCCGTACGGGGAGATGGACACGAGGTCGCCCTTGGTGACGGTCCCCTCGGGCACGCCCCCTCGGATGCCTCCCGCGTTCTCGAAGGCAAGGTCCGCACCAGTTGCCGCAAGATAGGAGGCGGTGATCACGTGGCCGATGGGGGTGTCCTCGGTGCGCACCATCTCCCAGCCTCCGGGAGCGGGGATGTCGTAGTCCGCATCGGGGTACGGATAGGCCTGGGAGCTCTCCCCCACCGCCTCCTCGAGCACGCCCTCGTTCTCGGCCATGATCTGCATCGTGAGATCCGTGATGCCGGCGTCCGCGATGGCAGCGAGGCTTGTCGAGGCATGCGGCGTCTCCTCGTGACCCGTGACGGAATAGGTCCCGTCCTCGGCGCGGTCCACCGTGAGCTCCAGCTCCCCCACGTAGCCAATGTGCGAACCGGCCTCCGCCACCGGGACCTCGCGCCCATCCTCGCTCGTCACCACATCATCGATAAGGACGTGCTCGTGACCGGCGATGACCGCGTCGATGCCCTTGCTCTCCTGCGCAAATTCCTGCGGGTCCGCGTTGTGGGTGATAACGACCACCAGCTCACAGCCCTCCTGGGAACGCAGCTCCTCCGCAAGCTCGTTGGCATAGGTCACGGGGTCGGCAAACGTGAGGCCCTCGACGTTGTAGGAGGGAGTGGAGGTATAGAACGCCTCGTCAATCACGCCGAGCACGCCCACCTGGATGGTCTCGCCGCCCTCCAGCTCCACGTCCTCCACGAGGTAGGGCGTCGAGAAGTACGGCGCGCCGTCTGCGCCCAGCACGTTGGCGGCGAGCACGGGCACCTGCTCGGAGAGCGTCAACAGCTGCTCGGAGCCATAGCTCCAGTCATGGTTGCCGGGCGTGGTGGCATCGTAGCCCGCTGCTGCCATGAGGCGCGCGATGCTCGTGCCGTTGGTGATCGTGGCAAAGGAGTCGCCATGGAAGGTGTCCCCGGCGTCGAGCACGAGGTCGGCATCGACTGACCGAGCAAGGCCCGCGACGGCGGCATAGTAGCCCACGGGCGCCCCGGACTCGTCGGTGAAGCCGTAGCCGCCGTGCGAGTCATTGGTGTGGACGATCGTGACCGTTCCCGCCTCATCGGCGAGCGCGACGGCCGGCGGCGCCGCAACGGCCGCGGTCAGCGCAACCAAGAGCGCCGTCAGAATGCCCAAGCCTCTTCTCGTAATGTCCCTCATGCAGCCAGCCTCTCGTTCGATAGCCAGAACTCAGCAGGGTCAAACCTACGCCTCATCCTCAGCACGGTGTCCTTCTCGTCACGAACACACCCCACCAAAGAACGAAACAACGCCACGCCCGCCCATGCGATAGGACGACGCCCGCGCGGCTGAGCCGCTTTCCAACGCATGCCGCATGGCACGCAACGAACTGGTTGCTAAACTCTTCTCCATGCGTGAAAAGAGCGCGGGCACACCGCAAACGAGATTCGACTGCCAGCGAGCACGAGCGAACGGTCAGCCAAGAGCGCCCATACGCCAGCGAGGGAGGTGCGGCCATGGAGGGCACAGCAGAGAGGGACGAGCTTGTTGGGCGCGTGAGGGACAGCGTCCTCGGGGTCTTTGTCAACGAACGAGCCGCTTTTCTCGAGCTTCTGGACGAGAGGAGCGTGCTCGTCTCCGCCGGCTCCAAGGTCTTCAACGGGCGCTCCGCATACGAGTGCTGGCCTCCCAACCCACCCGGCGTCCGCGCGCGCAACGTAACCTTCAGCCCCCTCTACACCAACCGTCCCGACGAGGCGATCGTGGCCGGGACCTATCTCCTGAGCGGACCGTGCATAGACGGCACCGTCAGGCAGCGCGTCACCATTAACCTGCGCCGCGTGGACGATGACTGGAAGATTTCCCTCGCACACTTCTCAAACGAGTGGCCGAGCCGCAGGCCCGACGGCGAGGCGCAGCAGATGACCGAGAGGCGCACCCCAGGACGGCTGCAGCTGCGCGCCGAGGGCGGGATCGTCTTCGTTGACCCAGAGGAGATCGTCTATGCCGAGTCGGCAGGAAAGCGCTGCGTCGTGCATCTCAGGGATCGCACCGTGACCGCAGGCGTGCTCCTCAGAGAGCTCTGCGAGATGCTGCCCGACCAATTCGTGAGGACGAACCGGTTCTATGTGGTCAACGTTCGCTACGTCCAGGGCGTCGGGCGCGAGGGCATCCTGTTCTCCACCGGGGAGACCATCCCCATCCCGGAGCGGCGTGTCAAGGAAATCCAACTTGAGATCGCCAGCACCGTGACGCGCACCTTTGGATAGTCCCATGGGAACCCTTCCTTAACCGAACATGTGTGCTAGACTGAATCTTCCACAGGGAGGAGGGCACATGACAGGCGCACCGAGGGTCCCCAAGCGCATAGCGGCGGTCATCATCAACTCGCTCAAGGGCGGCGTGGTGCCGCGCATTGGCTTGCCCTACATCACCGTGGGCCGCGAGCGGGAGATCCAGGCGCTCCTGCACGACCTCGACCTCGTGGCGGACGGCGGCGCGAGCTTCCGCTTCCTCGTTGGTCGCTATGGCGCGGGCAAGAGCTTCCTCCTGCAGACCATCCGCACGCACGCGATGGGCAACGACTTCGTGGTGGCGGACGCCGACCTCTCCCCCGAGCGACGACTCCAGGGCGGGCAGGGCCAGGGCCTTGCCACCTACCGCGAGCTCATCCGCAACCTCTCCACCAAGACGCGCCCCGAGGGCGGCGCGCTGGCGCTCGTGCTGGACCGCTGGGTGGCGGCCCTGCGCGAGCAGCCGGACGCCGAGGCGGCGCTCGCGGCGCAGCTCTCCCCCATCCAGGAGCTCGTCTGCGGCTTCGACTTCACGCAGGTCCTGCGCCTCTACTATCGCGCGAGCCTCGAGGGGAACGACGAGGCACGCGCCGGCGTGGTCAAGTGGCTGCGCGGCGAGTTCCGCACCAAGACCGAGGCTCGCGCGGAGCTGGGCGTCAACGCCTGCATCACCGACGACACCTGGTACGAGTACCTCAAGCTCTTCGCGCAGTTCCTCGTGGGCGCCGGCTACCGGGGCCTCGTCGTCCTTATCGACGAGCTGGTGAACCTCTACAAGATTCCCAACGCCACCTCGCGCCAGTACAACTACGAGAAGATCCTCACCATGTACAACGACACGCTCCAGGGCAAGGCGCACCACCTGGGCATCATCATGGGCGGCACGCCGCAGTCCATCGAGGACCGTCGCCGGGGCGTCTTCTCCTACGAGGCCCTGCGCAGCCGCCTCACGCAGGGGCGCTTTGCGAGCGCCGGCCTCGCGGACATGCTCGCGCCGGTCATCCACCTGGAGCCGCTCACCTACGAGGAGCTGCTCGTGCTCATCGAGAAGCTCGCGGACATCCACGCCGGCTACTTCGGCTACGAGCGCACGCTCACCGAGGAGCAGCTCGTGAGCTTCCTCAAGGTCGAGTTCGGCCGCGTGGGCGCGGACACCCACCTCACGCCACGCGAGGTCATCCGCGACTTCATCGAACTTCTCGACATCGTCTGCCAGAACCCGGGGGCGGACGTCGACGCGCTCCTCAAGACGGACGCGTTCTCCGGCGCCGTGGCCGCCCCCGTCGCCGCCGCGGGCGCCCAGGACGTGGACGCCGCTTTCGCTGAGTTCACCATCTAGGCGAGAAGAGCATGGCTGAGATCATCGTCCGCAACGTCATTGGATTCCTCGTTCAGATCGTGCCCGCCGCGGCCCTGTGTCTCATGCCGTTTAACGGGAGGTTCCGATGCGGGGCGAGGCGGGCATGGCTCATGGCGTCCCTTGTCGTCGCAATCGGCCTCGTACCGTTCCTTCTCGTGGCCGTCTCGCCGCTCATCGTCCCCGGCGGAGTTCCCTTCGAGGTATACAACCCGCTGCAAAACCTTGTTTTTCTCGTTACCGTCAGCGCGCTTTTCATGCTTTACCTGCGCGTCGTTGATGCCGAGACGGCACACAAGGTCTTTGTGTTCTCGGTCGTCATGCTCTACGGCTTCCTGGTGACGTCCACCTCATCCAATGTCTCGCATCTCCTGGGGTTTGCGGAGCAGAGCGACGGCTATATGTACTATCCACCACGCCTTGCGGTTCTAGCGCTGACCAACATCGTGTTCTTCGGCGCCATGGGGCTCGTAATGCGCTCGGTCAAGAGAGCGTTCTCCGCGAGCGTCTCCCCTCGACTGTGGCTACGCATGGCGCTGTTCCTTCTGGGAATCGTCGCCACCCTGCTTGTAGGGCGTGGCTGCCCCCGCTCGACAACGAGGGAATGTACTTTACCCTGAGCTTCGTGGTCGTCATAGACAGCGTCGCCCTCGTCTGGTGGATGCTCCGCGTCATCCGTGAGGTGAGCGAGCAGGCGCAGCGTCAGGCGACGCTCGAGCAGGCGCTGCGCGAGCACGACCATGCGCGAAAGGAGCTCGAGAACGAGCTGTCGCTTGCGCGCGAACGCATGACGCAGCTCGAGCGGGCAAATGAGCCGACGTCTGAGGAGACACCCGTCGTGCTCTCCACGCCCAGCCAAGCGGTAAGCTTCATGCCCGACGACATCACGTACGTCGACTCGCTCAATCGCGTTCGCGCCATCCACTTTGGAGACGGCGAGTCCATCCAAATGAGCATGACGCTCGCACAAATCGCCGACGCTCTACCAAAGGACCGCTTCGCCTACTGCCATCGATCCGTGGTCGTCAATCTTCGCCACGTGCGTGCTCTGGGCGCCAGCGACCTCGCACTTGATGACGGGACCGTGCTCCCCGTCAGCCGTCGACGGATGGCGGAGCTACGCGAGGCGCTGGGCAAAACCCAGGGCTAACACCCTACCATTCGGTTGCCATATCGACCGTTCGGTCGAGGAGTCTGCAGGAGGGGTTATGTTTGCACGACACCCTCTCCGAAAGGCATGCCATGAACTGTCGCACTCCCGCAAGACACCGCCCGAGCAACATGCTCCTCGCCCTTGTCATAGCAGCGCTCATCCTCATCGCAACGGTCTTCGCCCTGCCCGCGAGAGCACGGGCGTGGGAAGCGACAAGTTTTGATGTGACCGGAGGCGTGGAGGACGTTGACTACTACTTCGATTATTCCGAAACGCTCTGGATCACCTCGACTAAGCAACTCACCATTCGCTCGCTGAATAATAACAACGCTGACCACATCGCCATTGACGCCGGATCGCCCGATAATCCTGCTCGCCTAGTGTTCGACGGAGTCAATTTTAGTTCCTCGCATCGTCCCATCACCATTCAACCCGGACGAGGACTTGAGATTACCCTCGCGCCGGACAGCTCAAACTCTCTCTTCATTAAGGAGTCCTATGCGCGCGAGGCAATCTGCCTCAAGGAAGGCTCCTCACTCACCATCAAGAGCGATTCCAGCAGCCCGGGCTCACTCAACGTCGGAGCGGACGCCTACGCAACGGCCCCAGTTATCGGTGGCTCCGACTGCTCGATTTCTCTCGAAGGTGGACTCATTAATATCTACACCCTCGAGCCTTTAAACCCACTGCTTACCACAGATGCCGACGGCGGGACCTCAAGAGTCTCGATAACGGGAGGCTGCTTCGCGACAAACGCCGAAGAGGCTGTGGCGGCCAACTCAATCTACGGCATCACGCCCGCCGACGGCTATATCGTTGTCCCCAACCCCGACCCCATCACGTCCACTACCTACCCCGTGCTCGTGAACGATGAAAGCCTCTACAGGAAGGCATCTCTCGAGCTTGCTCAGGACGCCATGACCATATTCGACGGGCATGCAGTCGAGGCCGCTGACGTCGTGTCCAAGGCGAGCTATGGGACCGAGGCAATCAGCCCCAATGAGCTTTCTTTTTCCTATGCTCCCAAGGAGTCCGATGAGTTTGTTAAGGGGCTCCCCCAAGATGCGGGCACATACCGCGTTCGCGCGAGCGCTCCACAGAAGAACGTCGAGGGTGTCTGGTATGCCCCTGCCTCCGCAGAGACCACCCTCACTATCAAGCCTGCCCCGCCGACATATAGAATTGTCAATCAGATTCTTAGCATCTCAGCTACCCTCGCAGAGGTGGAGACCCCTGTCGCCGCCGGCGGAGTTACGCTGGCCGACGGCACAATCGAATCGGTGGGAGGAACCCTCAACTGGTACTCCGACGAGGGACACGTTGACGCGCTTTCAGCCGACGCGCAGCTTATCACGCTTGCCGAGGACGGATTCGTAACGCTGTGGTGGACCTTTGTCCCCACTTCTGCCAACTATGACACCCTCATGGGGAGCACCGTCATCGTGCTTGAGAAGCCAACGGCACCCGAGCAAACCACCACGCCTCCCACAGGGAACTCTGACGGGTCGACAGACCAAGGTGACTCTACACCCATCTCCGACGAGGCCGTTCCCGCAACTGGCGACGCAAGCACATCTGGCGCCCTTCTCGGTTGCACGGGCCTTGCGCTTCTCGGCATAGGCCTCAACTGGAGAAGCCGCTCACGTCACGTGGCGTAACGAGCTGACACACCAGAAACTGCCACCCACGTCGTCCCTCTCGACGTGGGTGGCATGCTTTAGCGTGAGCGCATCTCGAGCACCTTGCACATGTCGGACGCACTCAGCGCTGCCACGGGACAGTGCCGCAGAAGCTTCTCGTCATTGGTCACGAGGTAGTCGACCTTGCCGCGCATCGCCGCGGCGATGACAAGATCATCCTCGAAGTCCCCGTGCAGGGCGCGCTGCTTGGAGGCGACCCACACATCCGTGTGGTCCAGCGGGACGGCGCAGGCGACTCCTTGCATGTTGTTGACGCACCCCCACGCCGTCACCGCAGCCGCTTTGGCGGCCGACTCGGAGAGCGTCCCCGTCGCGGCTCGCTCGACGTTTTTGTGCTCCGCCGCAATCATATAGAAGACGTCCTTGATAGACGGAACGGCATATGCGAGCGTCTGATTATGCTCGACCGCATGCTCTATGAGCCGACGCGCCTTCGCGCTACCCCTTCTCCACGGGAGATAGTAGTCAAGCCAGACGTTGGTGTCCAAGAGCATCGCAAGTCGCTGGCTCATGCGTCCAGCCCCCTCTCGTGCAGGCGCTCGATCAGCGTCTGCTCCCTGAGCTCCTCGTAGGGGAGCCCCTCAAACCCCTCGGGCACCGCCATGCCGCGCGCGGCCAGTGATTGCGAGACAATCGTTGCCCCCTCTCGCGCCAGGGCGAGCTTACGGTCTCGCTCGATAACCTCGTCCGCTGCAAACTCGTCGGGCGCCCTAGATATGAGCTCCCTGATCTTCTCGGGCCGGTCCGCCAGCTCGGCAAAGCGCTCCCATAGAGCCCGTATCGCCTTGGTGGGCGTGAGTCCGGCCTTTGCAAGGGCAGAGTCACCAGAAGCCTTGAGTCCGGCGTCTATGCGTGCGTTAATCTGGGCAGATGATGCGTCCATACCGCTCCTTTCAATCGTAAAGCAGATGCTAGCATATTCGTCTAGCATCAGTTAGGCCACTTTCTTGCAATCAGAAACATTTGTTCGTATACTGGTCCCACCGAAGGGAGGGTCATCATGGGCGTCTTCGACCGATACGCGCCGTTCGTGCAGGACTTCATCTATGCGCACGAGTGGGAGAGCCTGCGCGGCATCCAGGTGGCTGCGGGCGAGGCGATCTTCGACACGGACGACCATGTGCTGCTGTGCGCCTCCACGGCGTCGGGCAAGACCGAGGCGGCCTTCTTCCCCATCCTCTCGGAGTTCTGGGAGAGCCCTCCCGCATCGGTGGGCGCGCTCTACATCGGGCCCACCAAGGCCCTCATCAACGACCAGTTCTACCGCCTCGAGGAGCTTTGCGAGGAGGCCGACATCCCCGTCTGGCACTGGCACGGGGACGTCTCCTCCTCGCACAAGGCCAAGCTCATGAAGCGCCCGTCGGGCATCCTGCAGATCACCCCCGAGTCCCTCGAGGCGCTCCTCATGCGCCGTCACGCCGCCGTTGCCAAGCTCTTCTGCGACCTGCGCTACATCGTCATCGACGAGGTGCACGCGCTGCTGCGACAGGACCGCGGCGGCCAGTGTCTCTGCCTCATAGAGCGGCTGGCGAGAATCGCGGGCGTCCGTCCGCGACGCATCGGCCTCTCCGCCACCATCGGCGACCCCGAGGCCGTGGGCGCGTTTCTTGCCACCGGCACCGGGCGCGACTGCGTGATACCTCGCGTGGATGAGCCCCCGCGCACCTGGCGCATCTCGATGGAGCACTTCTACAACACCGACCCTCAGGCAGACGAATCAGAATTCCTGACAACGAGAAGGGAAGTCGAGGCTGACGTCCTCGCAGTCGAAGCCGAGAGGACCACATCAGAGGGCCGGGGGTTATCCCCGCGCGCAGTTCTGCAGCCCGAAGGGCGAAGCTGTCTGAGCACGGAGGTAACGCCCGCCCCTCCTGAGGCACCCACGGACCCGGCGCCGGCGAACGCCGACCCGGGCATCGGCTACATCTTCGAGCACACGCGCGGGCGCAAGTGTCTGATCTTCTCCAACTCCCGCGAGGAGGCCGAGGAGGTCTGCACGACGCTGCGCGCGTACTGCGAGTTCAACGGGGAGCCGGACCGCTTCCTCATCCATCACGGCAACCTCTCCGCCGCCATTCGCGAGTCGGCCGAGGAGCAGATGCGCGACGACGCCTCGGACGTGAGCATCGTCGCCACGTCCACGCTCGAGCTGGGGGTGGACATCGGGCGGCTTGAGCGGGCGTTCCAGATTGACGCCCCCTTCACCGTCTCCAGCTTCCTGCAGCGCATGGGCCGCACGGGACGCCGGGAGCGGCCGCCCGAGATGTGGTTCGTCATGCGGGAGGACCAGCCCGAGCCCCGCACGCTCCTGCCCGAGACCATCCCCTGGAAGCTCCTCCAGGGCATAGCGCTCGTACAGCTCTACCGAGAGGAGCGCTGGGTGGAGCCCCCGCGCCTCGACCGGCTGCCCTACAGCCTGCTCTGCCATCAGACGCTCGCCATTCTCGCCTCGGAGGGCGAGCTCTCCCCCGCGCAGCTCGCAAGCCGCGTGCTCACGCTCACCTACTTCCACCGCGTCTCCACCGACGACTTCCGCGAGCTTCTCCGCCACCTCATCCGAAATGACTACGTCGAGCAGACCGAGGGAGGCGGCCTCATCGTGGGCCTCGCCGGCGAGCGCGTCACGAACTCCTACAAGTTCTTCGCCGTCTTCCAGGAGAACGTGGAGTACACGGTGCGGTGCGACTCGACGGAGATCGGCACCCTCTGCGCCCCGCCGCCGCCCGGCGAGAAGGTCGCCATCGCAGGGCACGTGTGGATCGTCGACGAGGTGGACCACGAGCGTCACCTGCTCTACGTGACCCAGGTCAAGGGCAAGGTCCCCGCCTACTTCGGCGAGGTGGCCGGGGACGTGAACACGCACGTGCTCGAGCGGATGAGGCGCTCCCTCGAGGAGCACGCCGCCTATCCCTACCTCATGCCGCACGCCCGCGCCCGCCTGCGCCAGGCGCGCCACGTCGCGGAGGCCTCCCGCCTCACCGCGGGCCCCCTCGTCTGCCTCGGCGAGAACGAGAGGGAGCAGACCATGTGGTGCCTGCTTCCCTGGCTGGGGAGCTACGCGTTCTTGGCGCTCGAGCGCCTCATCAAGATCAAGTGCGCCGACGAGCTCGGCATCAAGGCGTTCAGCTCGTCTCGCCCCTACTTCATCACGTTTGTGATGAAGGCGGACGAGCGCACGTTCCTCTCGGTAGTGAAGGACGCCGCGGAGCGCCTCACGGACCCGATGGAGCTGCTCTACCCCGCCGAGGTCCCCTACTTCGAGAAGTACGACGAACTCGTTCCCGAGAGCCTCATTCGAAAGGGCTTTGCCGAGGGCGTGCTGGACGTGGAGGGCATGCGGGCCCGCGTCGCGCAGTGGCCCCTCGCATAACCCAAAGGCGGCTGTCCCTTTTGCCTCATAGGCGCACAAGAGAGGGCCCGAGCCGCGGGGGTAGACGGCTCGGGCCCAAGCGTGGAAAAGGGACTGTCCCTTTTCCACGTTAATGCATGGACCAGGCGTGGTGGTCGGTGTGGAGGAGCTCCTCCGCGAGCTCGGAGTTGGGCTCGCCCAGGAAGTCCTTGTAGATGGCCTGAATCGCGGGGTTCTCGTAGGAGTTGCGCAGCTTCGCCCTGCGGTCGAGGCCCCAGAGGACGTCGCCGCGGACGCCCGCCAGCTCCTCGCCGTCGTGGATGGGCTGGCCGCCGCCGCCCGCGCAGCCGCCGGGGCAGGCCATGACCTCGACGAAGTCGTACTCCACGGCGCCCTCGGCGATGGCGTCGAGAAGGAACGCGGTGTTGGCGAGGCCATGGACCACGGCCACGCGCACCGGGGTGCCCGCGAGGTCGAACGTGGCCTCCTTCCAGCCGTCGAGGCCGCGGACCTCGGAGAAGGCATCGGGACGCGGGGTCTCGCCGGTCACCACGTGATAGGCGGTGCGCAGCGCGGCCTCCATGACGCCGCCGGTGGCGCCGAAGATGACGCCCGCGCCGGTGGCGGTGCCGAGCGGCTGGTCGAACTCCTCCTCGGGGAGCGTGGTGGCGTCGATGTGCTCGGCACGGATCATGCGGTCGACCTCGCGCGTGGTGAGCGAGACGTCAACGTCCGGGTCGCCGCAGGCGTCGTTCATGACGGGGATGGCGACCTCGTGCTTCTTGGCCGTGCACGGCATGATCTCCACGCAGAAGATCTTGTGCGGGTCGATGCCCTTGAGCTCGGCGAAGTAGCTCTTGGTCACGGCACCGAACATCTGGCCCGGGGACTTGGCCGTGGAGAGCTGGTCGGTGAGCTCGGGGCGAACCGCCTTGACGTAGCGCACCCAGCCCGGGCAGCAGGAGGTGAACATCGGGAACGTGTTCTTCTCGTCAGTGGGATCCTCCGCGCGGTGCGCGAGCTTGTGCAGAAGCTCGGTGCCCTCCTCCATGATGGTGAGGTCGGCCGAGAAGTCCGTGTCAAAGACGTAGTCCACGCCCATCTGGCGCAGCGCGGCCACGAGGCGGCCGACGGTGGCCTCCTCGCGCGGGAGTCCCAGGCTCTCGCCCCAGGCGGCGCGCACGGCCGGCGCGATCTGCACCACGACGACCTTCTCCGGGTCGGCGAGCGCGTCGAAGACCTTCTGGGTGTCATCGCGCTCGCGCAGGGCCCCCGTCGGGCAGTGCGTGATGCACTGGCCGCAGAGGGTGCAGTCGGACTCCTGGATGGTCATGCCGCCGCGGACGTTCACGCTCGTGTGCGTGGCGCGGTTGGCGAGGTCCCAGACGCCGAGCCCCTGGATCTTCTCGCACACCTGGATGCAGCGCAGGCAGTTGATGCACTTGTCGTTGTTGCGGATGAGCGGGAAGCTCTTGTCCCACGGGTCGTGCATGAGGCGCTTCTCGTAGGGCAGCTCGGTGATGCCGAGGTCGGCCGCCAGCGACTGCAGGGTGCAGTTGCCGGAGCGCACGCAGCTCGTGCACTCGGAGTCGTGCGTCGCGAGCAGGAGCTCCATGTTCATGCGGCGCGCAACGCGCACCTTGGGGCTGTTGGTGCGCACGACCATGCCCTCGAGCACGGTGTTGTTGCAGGCGGCGACGAGCTGGTCGATGCCCTCGATCTCAACCACGCAGACGCGGCAGGCGCCGATCTCGTTGAGGTCCTTGAGGTAGCAGAGCGTGGGGATCTTGATGCCCACGGTGGCGGCGGCGTCGAGGATGGACGTGCCCTCGGCCACGCTCACGGCGCGGCCGTCGATGGTGAGGTTTACCACTGCTCGATCCTCCCCCCGCGGAACGCGCCAAAGCCGAAGTGGTCGCAGCGCAGGCAGCGGGATGCCTCCTGGCGCGCCTCCTCGTCGGTGAGGCCGTTCTCGACGATGTCGAAGTCGTTGATGCGCTCGGCGGCCTCGCGCTCCCGCATCTCGCAGCGGGCGCAGGAGATCTTGCCCTTGAACTGCACGGGGGGCAGCTCCACGTCAAGCTCGATCTGGTGGTTGTAGCCGAGGTAGTTGTCGATGTTGCCGGCAGCGACCTTGCCCGCGTTGATGGCGCGGATGACGGTGGCCGGGCCGCTCTGGCAGTCGCCGCCGGAGAAGAGGCCGTCCTGGCCGGGCACGGCGCCGTCGGAGTCGGTGACGATGCGGCCCCACTTGCAGGGCACGCCCTGCTCCTCGAAGGTCGCGGAGTCGATGTCCTGGCCAATGGCCACGATCACGCGGTCGCACGGGACCACGATGTCGCCGCCCTCTGCCGCGCGCGGCGCGGGGCGCCCGCGCTTGAGGCCGCCGATGATCTGCGGCTCGACCTTAAGGCCGACGACGTGGTTGTTCTCGTCGACGACGACCTCCTTGGGGGCGTTGAGGTCCATGACCTCGCAGCCCTCGGCCTCGGCGCCGGCGATCTCCTCGTCCTGGGCCGTCATGTCGGCCACGCGGCGGCGGTACGCGATGATGACCTTCTCGGCACCCAGGCGCACGGAGGTGCGGGCAACGTCCATGGCCACGTTGCCGCCGCCGACGACGGTGACCGTAAGGCCCTTGAAGTCGGGCGGGTTGTTGTCCCCCATGTCGCGAAGGAGCTTGACCGCGGACATGACGCCCTCGGCGTCCTCGCCCGGAAGGCCGAGCTTCTTGTCCGCGTGGGCGCCGATGGCCAGGTAGACGGCGTCGAACTCCTCGCGCAGGCGGTTCATCTCCTCGCCGTCCACGCTGTGGTTAAGCTCGACGTCGATGCCGCAGTCGAGGATCCACTGGATCTCGGAGTCAAGCTGCTCGCGCGGCAGGCGGTAGTTGGGGATGCCGTAGCGCAGCATGCCGCCGAGGTGCGCGCGCTGCTCGAAGATCTTGACCTTGTGGCCCATGAGGGTCAGGTAGTAGGCGCAGGAGATGCCCGCCGGGCCGCCACCGATGACCGCGACGGTCTTCTTGGTGGGGGCCTTGATGATGGGGCGGTAGTCCCCGGCGTGGTCCACGGCGTAGCGCTTGAGGCCGCGAATGTTCATCGGGTCGTCCACCATGCCGCGGCGGCAGTGCATCTCGCAGGGGTGCTCGCAGACGAGGCCGCAGACCAGCGGCAGCGGGTTGTCCTTGCGGATGAGGCGCACGGCCTCGGTGTAGCGGCCGGCCTCGACGAGCGCGATGTAGCCGGGGATGTCCACGCCGGCCGGGCAACCGGAGACGCACGGCACCGTCTGGTGCTGCGAGAAGCCGCAGGCGTGCTTCTGCACGTGGTGCTCGAAGTCGTCGCGGAAGCCGCGGATGGCCATGAGGGCCACCTCGCCGGCCTCGTAGCCGATCGCGCAGTCGCTCGAGAGATACACCGTGCGGGCGGTGGACTCGATGAGGTCGAGCGTCTCCATCGTGGCGCGGTTGTTCAGGACGTCGTTGAACAGGTGACGCAGCATGCGCAGGCCGTTCCTGCACGGCGTGCACTTGCCGCAGCTCTGCGTCGCGCACATGGCCACGTACGAGGCCGTGAACTCGACGGGGCACGGAGCGAGCGAGCTCACCGAGAGGCGCTTCTCGAGCATCTCGTGCATGCTCGACATGATTGCCTGGGTCTCGCTCTGCTCCATGACGTGCATTCTTGCCATAGGCCCTCTCCTTGCACATCGGGGAGTCGTACGCGCCGGGTCCCCTCGACCTCGGCACAGTATGAGAAATGTTAGTCAACGTCCCGAATCATTACGCAACGTAATCGGTGAGGTGTCCGTTTGGTTACGCGGACGGCACCCTGCCGAGCCATTTCCCCCACCCGCCGTACGCAGGCTCATAGCTGAAAGAAAGCTGATACACTCCCGCCAAGGAAGGCAACGAAGGGAGATGGGAGCGTCATGAAGAACCGGGTCCTAAAGGTGCTGGTCTGCTCGATTGCCGCCGTGCTCGCCCTGGGCGCGGGCCTTGCGCTGGGGGCGTGCTCCGGCCCCAGCCCTGAGGAGCTCATCCGCGAGGACCTCGCGGCAAACCTCGACCGCGTCAAGGAGCTCGATGACGCCACGGTCGAGGAGCTCGTCGGCAGCATGGGCACGATCGGCCTCGAGGACTATGGCATCGAGGCATCGGACGTGGTCACGTCCCTGCTCGACGGCTTCGACTACACGATCGATGACATCGCGGTCGACGACGAGGGCACGAGTGCCGTCGCCTCGGTAACCGTGACCTGCAAGTCCGCGGCCGACTTCAACGAGCAGATCGAGCAGGCCGCGGCCGACCTCATGACCGAGCTGATGGACGACCCGTCCGGCCTGGAGCTGCTCGGTGACACGGAGGCCCTCAACGCCCGCATCGGCGAGGTCATCATGGAGACGCTCGACGGGGTCGAGCTCCAGCAGACCCCAATCGAGATTGGCTACTCCAAGACCGACGAAGGCTGGGCGGCAAGCGACGCCACCGAGCTCGCCCAGATCTTCTCGTAGTCGCTCGCGTATGCCACCGGCGTCTGCCGCTTGCGCCACTGGCGTCAGGTTTATTTGGCACGCGGGCCGCGTGCCAAATAAACCTGACGCCAGTGGCGCGACGCAGACGGAACGAAACGACGTATCTAGTTCGCGCGGAAGAAGGCGAGCGCGATGGCGTTGGGGCCGACGTGCGTGCCGATGGTGGCGCCAACGGAGGCGATGGGCAGATCCTCCTCGGCGACCTTGCCCTCCCAGATGGCGCGGTTGTCATCGAGGTACTTCCTCAGCAGCTTCTGGGAGAGGCCCGTATAGCCCAGCAGGACCGGCATCGTGAAGTCGATGCCGTACTTCTCGACCTGCTGGTGCAGCTGGTTGCGGCCGTTCTTGGAGCCGCGCGCCTTGCCGAGCATCACGACCTCGCCGTCCTCGACCCCCACCACGGGCTTGATGGAGAGCAGCTCGCCGATGGTGCCCACGCTCTTGGGGATGCGCCCGCCGCGCTTGAGGTACTCGAGCGTGTCCAGGAGCGCGAGCAGACAGACGCGGTCGGCGGCGGCGGTCAGCTCGTCGGCGATCTGCGCGGCCGATCGGCCCTCGTCGAGGAGCCTGAGCGCATAGAGCACGAGCAGGCTCTGCCCGATGGTGACGTTCTTGCCGTCGACCACGCGGACCTCGGGATAGTCCGCCGCAGCCGTGACGGCGCTCTGATAGGTGCCGGAGAGCTTCGAGGAGAGCGTGATCACCACGGCCTCGTCGCCGGCGGCGCGAACGTCCTTGAAGATCTGCTGGTAGGCGAAGGGCGTTGCCTGGCTCGTCTTGGGCAGCTCGTCGCTCTCGATGAGCAGCTCGTAGAAGCGGTCGTTGGTGAGGTCGACGCCGTCCGCGTAGGTGGTGGTCCCAAAGGTGATACCCAGGGGCACCACGGTGACGCGAGGGTCGACCTCGCCGGGAAGGTCGATGCCGGAGTCGGTGATGATGCGGACGGCCATGGTCGTTCCTTTCTCTGCCCCTGGCGAGCCGTGCCCGATCTGCCCTCGCGGCTAGTCGCGCGCGAAGGTCCTCAGGCGCTCGAGGATGTGGTTGAGGGAATCGTACATCTGGAGGCGCTCGCGGAAGGCTAGCTCCCCGCCAGCCTCGTCAAGCACTCGGTGAATGATGTCGTCGAGCGGACGCGCGGCCTCGCGGCCCTTCTCGGTGAGCGTGATGGGGGCGCGATACCGAGACGCCTCCTCGTCGGAGCCCCCCACCTCGACGAAGCCGTCCTCGGCGAGGTGCGCCACGGTGCGAGACATCGCCGCGCGGCTCACGTCCACCATGCGGGCGAGCTCGGCGGCGGTGAGGCCCTCGGGATGCTTGACCAGGTAGTAGAGGCACATCACGTCCGAGCCGCGGAAGCCGAGCCGTCTGGCCTCAGCCGTCTTGATGCGCTGGATCTCCTTGTTGAGGGCGCTGATGATTCCCACGAAGTCCTCGAAGCGCTGCTCGGTCACGCCAACTCTCCCCCGTCAGGACCTCCCGGCCCATGCCGACGATGTTAACCAATCAACATTATGGGCGAGAAGGACGGGGCATCAACCGAGGTCACGCGATATCCACACGGCATCATGCCTTCCTACGTGTTCGTGGAATCCGCGCGCGTAGGGTCAACAAAGCTGACCGAGAGGACTTTTCCAAGGCCATGGGCAATCTTTCTCAGTGACTTGAGAGTGGGCGCAACCGCCCCCGTCTCTATCCTGCTCAAAACACGCTGGTCCATTCCAGACGCACGCGCGAGCTCCACTTGACTCATACGTTTGCGGGAGCGGGCGCGGACGATGGCAAGCCGAATCTGGAAGTCCTCCTCACCGGCCTCCCATTCCTTACGAAAGTCAGCATCCTCGAGCTGATGGGCCAACTCCCTCTCAAAATCGTCCATCTCTCCCATCATCCGCACCTTTCTAAATAATCTGCCCTCAGCTTCTGGGCCCTCTCGATTTCGCGCGAGGGGGTCTTGCGCGTACGCTTGAGAAAGCCAGTTGTGATTACGATTCGCTTCCCTGCAAAGAAGAAAAAGACGCTCCTCCCCTGCAGGCCTCCCGCCTGCGTCCTCAGCTCAAACAATCCGTTGCCCAGCGACTTTGTATCCGGCTCCCTCAGGCGGGTCCCCTCCAGCCTGAGCAGCTGGACCGACCTGAGGGTCTTAGCCCTCATAGACGCAGGCAATTCTCTCAGGTACTTCTCGAAGGGACACTCACCAGACTCAGACCGAAAGAACTCAATCTCCCACATCGAGCACCTCCACTTTACTACTTACAAGTAGATAAAACAACGAGGGCGGCAGGGCGCGCACTGCATCAATATCTTGAGTTGGGATTGTTCGATTATCGAACATTTGTTTGTATTAGTCAAGAGGGATTGTTTCGTCCGAGAAAACACCCTTGCGCGCAGGACGTCAGGCGCGTATTGTGACGCCAAGCACAGGGACGCCTTCGGGCCGAGCAGAGAGAGGGGCGCCAAACATGAGTCGCATCGCACGCACGTCCATGAACTGGTGGTGGCGCAGCCTCTCCGCGGTCGGTCGATCGTGAGTCTTCTGCGCCGAAAATAGCGCTTGAAGGGCTCCCGGGAGACCGGGGGCCCTTTTTTCGTGGCCACGAGGGGGCCCACGCCGCCCGGGCGCCGGAAGCGCCCAACCCGAGAAGAACCCCCTCCAGAAAGGAACCGCCATGTCCCAGAACGCCTCCGGTCAGAACGCCCAGCCCGTCGCCCGCACCGTCGCCGCCGCCGACCACGGCAAGCTCGACATCCAGGCCCTCGTCCTTCTCGCCGTCCTTCTCGCCGCCGGCTTCATCCTCAACTTCACCGTCGGCAAGGCGATCTCCGGCATCTCGGGCGGCCTCATCAGCCCCGAGTTCATCATCTCCGCCTTCTGCCTCACCATCCTCGTTGTCCGTCCCAACGTGGGCCAGGCCCTCGTGATCGGCCTCATCTCGGCCGCCGTCATCCAGATCACCACCACCTCGCCCTTCATCGACTTCGCCGCCGAGGGCATCGCCGCCATGCTCATGGCCCTCATCGTCCGCGTCGGCATGGGGAGCGGCGCCAAGAAGGCCATCCCGCTCATCGGCTCCTTCGTCACCACGGCCGTCTCCGGCGTGATCTTCATGCTCATCAAGATCGCCATGGTGGGCGCCGCCGGCGAGCTCGCCGCCGCCATGCTGCCCGTGGTCCTGCTCACCGCCGTCTTCAACGCCGTTCTGGTGCAGGCCCTCTACCTTCCCATCAGGAAGGCCCTCAAGCTCGCCGACTAGTGTGACAATGTCATGGCAAACGACCCCGTCACCTTTGTCAGTAACTGAAAGGCTCTCATGACCGAGGATTCGCCCACGATAATCCGGCTCGACGACGTCTCATTCACGTACGCGGACGCCGTCGAGCCGGCGCTCGACCACGTCTCCCTTGAGATTCCCGAGGGAGGCTTCGTCGGCGTCATCGGCCCCTCGGGCGCCGGCAAGTCCACGCTCGCCGCCCTGCTCTCGGGGGCCATCCCCCACCACTACCGGGGGACCCTCTTCGGCTCCACGCTCGTGGACGGCCGCGACACCTGCGAGGTCACGCTCACTGACATCTCCCGCGTGGTGGGCAGCGTGGCCCAGGACATCGATTCCCAGATGGTCGCCTCCGCCGTGGAGGACGAGATGCTCTTCGGCCTTGAGAACTTCGGCGTGCCGCACGACGAGATCGAGGCGCGCATCGAGGGCGCGCTCGAGGCGTGCGGCGTGCTCGACCTGCGCGGCCGCGAGATCGCCACGCTCTCCGGCGGCCAGAAGCAGAAGGTCGCCATCGCCGCCATCCTGGCCCTTCGCCCGCGCGTCCTCGTGCTCGACGAGCCCACGGCGGCGCTCGACCCCGCCTCCTCCACGGCCGTCTTCGAGACGCTCCGCGACCTCAACGCGGAGGGCGTGACCGTCATCGTGGTCGAGCAGAAGGTGGCGCTGCTCACCGCCTACTGCGACCGCGTGATGGTCCTGAGCGAGGGTCGCGTCGCCTTTGACGGGGCGCCGCGCGAGGTCTTCTCGCACGCCGACGAGCTGCGCGCCCTCGGCGTGGACAGCCCGCGCGTGGCGCGCGTCTCCAACAGCCTGGCACAGCATGGCGTCATGCCGCCCATGCCCCCTTGCCTGAGCGTCGAGGAGGCGGAGGCGCTCGTGGCCGACCTCGTGCGCGGCCGCACCGGGCGCGGCGCCGACATCGCCCCCTTCCGCGCGGGCTCGCGCCACATCCCCGCCGCAGCGACGCGCGCGCCCGGGGCCGAGCCCGTCGTGAGCTTCCGCGACGTCTGCTTTGCCTACCCGGGGAGCGGCGCCTGCGTGACCGACCTCAGCTTCGACGTCTATCCTGGCGAGCTGGTGGGCGTCATCGGCCAGAACGGCGCCGGCAAGACCACGCTCACCAAGCTCCTGAACGGCCTTTTGCGCCCCTCGTCCGGCTCCATCCGCGTGGCAGGGCTCGACATGCGCGACACGCCCACGAGCACCGTGGCCGCGCACGTCTCGACGCTCTTCCAGAACCCGGACCGCCAGATCTGCAAGGACACCGTCCTCGAGGAGGTCGCCTTTGGCCTCGAGCTCACGGGCACGCCGGCCGACGAGGCCCGCGAGCGCGCCCGCGCGGTGGCCGAGCGCTTTGGCCTGCCGCTCGACGAGGCGCCCTTCTCGCTCTCCCGCGGGCAGCGCCAGATGGTCGCGCTTGCCTCCGTCGTGGTGATGGAGCCCGAGGTCATCCTCCTCGACGAGCCCACGAGCGGCCTCGACTACCGCGAGTGCATGACCGTCATGGAGACGGTGCGCGAGATGGCCGACCGCGGCTGCGCCGTCGTCATGGTCTGCCACGACATGGAGGTCGTCTCCGACTTCGCGGAACGGCTCGTGGTCATGGCGGACGGGCGCATCCTCGGACAGGGCGAGACCCCGGAGGTCTTCGCGGACGTCGAGCTCATGGACCGCGCCCGCGTGGAGCCGCCGCAGATCATCGCCCTCTCGACCGCGCTCGCGCGCGACGTCTCGCGCGAGTTCGCGGGCGTGAGCCAGGTCTCGGGCATCGTCGACCTCGTGAAGGAGCTGGTCAGCCATGATTAACATCATCGACTACGTTCCCGGGCAGACGCTCCTCCACCGCCTCAACCCCGTGGCCAAGCTCGCGTTGGCCGCCGCCATCATCGCGGCCACCTTCCTCGCGGACTCCTACGCCCTGCTCCTCGGCCTTCTCGCCCTCACGTTTGCGCTCGCGGCGTACGCCGGGGTGGCCGGAAGGCTCGCCCCCCTGCTCAAGGTGCTCATCCCGCTTGCCGTGGTGATGTTTGCGCTGCAGCTCGTCTTCGTGCGCACCGGCGCGCCCGTCTGGGGGGTCGTCACCACCGACGGCCTGGTCACGGGCTCCAAGGTCTGTCTGCGCCTGCTGGGCGTGGCGCTGCCGCTCATACTCGTGCTCATGGTGACCAAGCTCACCGACCTCGCCAACGCGTGCGTGGAGGTGCTCCACGTGCCGTACCGCTACGCGTTCACGTTCACCACCGCGCTGCGCTTCGTCCCCGTGTTCTCCCAGGAGATGAACGCCATCATGGAGGCGCAGACGGCGCGCGGCGTGCAGTACGACACCAAGAACCCCTTCAAGAAGCTGCAGCTCATGCTGCCCCTCTGCGTGCCCCTGCTCGTGAGCTCCGTCGGCAGGACCGACGCCACGGCGCTCGCCGCCGAGCAGCGCGGCTTCTACCTGCGCACGCGCGAGAGCAGCTACAAGCGCTACCCGCTCGCCGCGCGCGACTGGCTCGCGCTCGCGTGCTGCGTGGCGCTCATCGCGCTCGGCGTGGCGTTCTAGGGCCCACGTAGGGCCCGCGACCGACCGGCGACCCGGCACCCCCGGCACGCCCGACCCACGATTAACGCGCACTCGTGCACGTTCTTCTCGCGTTTCCCCAGTTGGGCGAGAAAAACCCGTGCACGAGTGCGCGTTAATGGCCCAATGAGAGATGAGGCGGGCGCCCCGAGAGGCGCCCGCGCGCATTCGATGCCGTTAGCGGCTAGTCGTCGTAGCGGTCGTCCAGGTCGTCGTCCCAGTCATCGCGGTCGTCGTCGCGTTCATCGCGGTCGTCGTCGCGGTCATCGCGGTCGTCGTCCCAGTCGTCGCGGTCATCCCAGTCGTCATCGGCGTCGTCCCAGTCGTCGTCGCGGTCGTAGCCGTCATCGTGCCAGTCGTCCCAGTCGTCGCGGTCGTCCCAGTCGTCGTTGCCGTCGATGTCGGCTTCGAGAACCTTGCCCGTGCGGGCGTCGACCTCGTACTCGTACTCAACGCCGCCGGAGGTGAACTCCATCTCGTAGACGCCGTCATCGAGCTCGTACTCGTGGTCGTTGAAGGAGGCCTCGGAAAGTCCCAGCTGAGAGAGCACGATGTCCTTCGCCGCGTCCAGGCCGATGTAGCCGCGGTCGTCCAGCTGCTCGGGGGCCACAGCGAGCGCGTCGGACTCCAGCCCGAAGCCGCCCACCGTGCTGCGGACGTCGTCCTCTATTCCGCGCAGGAAGTCGTCCCCCGGATAGCCCGACCCCTGCTCGAGCTTGACCACCACGTTGCGGTCGTGCCCGTCAACGGTCTGGTTGAAGTGGCCGGCCTCGTAGATCTCCCCCACGAGCTCGGAGACGACGGTGCGGCACTCCTTGCCCCGGTAGTCCGAGTAGCCGCTCACGACGCCCCTGCCCTCGTCGTTCACGCCCTCGATCCCGGTGACGAGCCCCGCGTCGTCGTACTCGATCTCGATCTCGGGGTTGACGCTCAGGAGCAGGGTCCCCGCGGCCTGCGCGACGGGGGTCTCCCCCGCGCCGCCCGCCGACTGGTTGGCGGGGGCGGTGGGGGCGGTTCCGCATCCGGCGAGAACTGCCGCAAGGGCGGCGCCCATCGTGGCGGTGGCGAGGATGCGCTTCAGGCTCGTGGTCTTCATGGTGTCCTCCTTGGGTGTCGGGAAGCCTCTTCTTTGCCTTGCAGTGAGAGGTTGCGTGGGCACCTTCTCAAAACCGGGGTCACCGGAAATTTTTTTCGGCGGCCCCGGGCGAGAAGAACATCAGGCCGGTCTAGTCGTCATCGTCATCGTCGTCGCCGTCGTCATCCCAGCCGTCATCGTCGTCATCCCAACCGTCGTCGTCATCGTCGTCATCCTCGTCGTCGGCCCCGTCATCGTCGTCCTCTCCCCAGTCATCGTCATCGACCACGGGAGGCGCGGCCACCTCAGTCGAGGGCTCGGGGGCCGTCACCTGTTCGGCCTGGGGCGCGGGCGCGGCATCCTCGGTCCCGGTGGCACCCGTCACCACCACTCGGTGGTCGAGGTGCACCTCGAGCTCCACGATCAGCCGGTCCTCGGTCGCGGTCTTCCACTCCTCGTCGTCGGACTCCACCGTGAGCTCGATCGTCCCGCCGTCATCGAGGTAGCCCTGATCCTCGGCGCGGTCCGCGAGGTCGTCCGAGACCTCGTCGATCGTCCGGCCGTAGTACGCAAACCCCTCGATGAGGTCGTCGCCGTCATCGTTCTCTCCGTCGAGCCCCACCACGCGGTCAAGGCGGTTGACCGCGATGCTCACCTCGGGGTTGATGCTCATGTAGACCGTGCCCACCGGCACCTGCCAGACCGCGGCGCCGGCGACCACGGCCGCGGCGAGGCAAGCCGCGGCAGCCAGCAGCGCCACGCGGCGCCCGCGCGTTCTTCTCGCCCGGCGCGCCTCGAAGGGGATGACGTCGGCTTCCCCGAACGGGCTCCCCTCGAAGGCGACGACGTCGTCGACCTCCTGCCCCACCTCGTAGCCGAGGTTGGGGACCTTCACGAAGCGGCCCTCCTCGTCGAGCGCCACGGCATAGCTCGCGGCGCATTCCATGATGAGGTAGCTCATCGAACGTCACCTCCCGTCGGCCCCACGATCTTGTGGAGGTGCCCGCGGATGATGTCGTATCCGTTGGTGTAGGCCACGAGCAGCGCCACGAGGTAGCGTCGGTGCCGCTCGAGCGTCTTGCGCTCGACGCCCGCCCCGCGCGCAAGCTCCGCGATGGGCAGCTTGCCCGTCTCGGCGACCCTGTCGAGCAGCTCCCGGCGACCGCGCGCGTACGCAAGGGCACCCCGGCACGCCTCAAGGGTCCGCTGCTGGCGGGGGCTGTTCTCGGCCACGTCCGCGAGGCTCACCCCCAGGCGCTCGAGCTGGCGGGCAAACTCGGCGATCTCCGCCCGGCTGGCGCGGCGCGTCTCGCGCTCCCCGATCTCGTCGCGCTCCGACGCCAGCCGCTCCACGAGCGGGCGGTCGTCCCCGTCATCCGCGCCGCCGGCACGCTCGTCCAGCGAGGTCACCTCGGCATGGCGACGCTCCCGGCGCCGGAAGTCAATCAGCCGGTTCCTCACGCTCATGGACGCGAGGGGCAGAAACGCGCCCCGCGCCTCGTCGTACGCAAGCACCGCCTCGTGAAATGCGAACATGGCGATCCCCAGCTCGTCGTCTCCCTCCCGCGCGGGCCGGCCCGTGAACCGGGCCGTCTCCGCCTTGATGAACGGAAGGTAGTCGCGCACCAGGCCGTCCGCTGCCCGCGAGTCGCCCTTCGCGGCCCGGACGCGGGCGGCCAGGTCCTTGTCCCGTCTCATCGTCCCCCCTCGGCGATAGAGTGCGCACGGGGCATCCCGTTTTCGGGGTCGCGCCATGAATTCGTCTGAACTTTTTCAGGTTACCGGGGTTATCCGCCTGCGATGTAAGCGCAGCGTAAGGGGTCGCGGACGGTTGCCCGGAGGCGCATGGCACGCACCCCGCGCGATTCCCCCGCGCATCCTCCCGGGATGGCAAGAGGGACTTCGCGCGGGGTGCGCGCTACGAACGACCCAATTTGTCGCGCGTCCGCTACTCCGAGTAGAACGACCCCATGTAGCGGATGTACTCGTCCTCGGTGTGGTTGGCCTTCCAGTCGTGGACGGAGGCCTTGTTGCGCTCGCCCGCGATCACGGAGAGCTCGTGGCCGAGCTTCTCAAAGGCCTCGTCGACAACCTCCTCGGGCGTCTGGGCGATCTTCATGACGGCCTCGCCCTGGGGGCCGCCCGGCAGGTTGGAGAGCAGGCTCGGGGTGAGCGTGGTGCCCAGCGTGATGACCTCCACGTCCACGCCGGTCTTCTCGCACTCGCAGGCCACGGCCTCGGTCATCTTGAGGATGTAGGCCTTGCCGGCTCCGTACTGGCCGTTCCACGGGGAGCTGGAGATGCCGGTCATGGAGGAGACGTTGATCACCGCGCCGCGGTCCTGGGCGGCGAAGATCTGCATGTAGTGATAGAAGCACTTCATGAACGTGACCACGTTGACGTTGATCATGGCCTGGTGCTTCTCCCAGGGGGTGTCCTGGATCTTGCCGAAGGAGTGCAGGCAGGCCACGTAGCTCATGAAGCCCATGTCGAGGCCCTCGGTCGCGGTGAAGACGGTCTCGGCGGCCCCCTCCTCGGAGAAGTCGGCGCGCACCACCTTGGTCGCGACGCCGTAGTCGGACTCGATCTGCGCGGCGAGCTCGCGGAGCTTCTCCTCGCGGCGGCCCACCATGACGACGCTCATGCCGCCGGCGGCGACCTTCTCGCAGAACGCCTTGCCCACGCCCTCGGTGGCGCCGAGGATGACCGCCCACTCGCCGTACTTCTCGCGCAAGTTCATGAATGTCCCTTCGTCGGGTTCGCTGGATGCGCCGCCATGATGGGGCATCGCCGGGCGGACGCGGCCCCCCAATCCGCGGGCGGTAGCAAACGAGGCCGTGGTCAGACGCCGTACGCGCGCGTGCGCGAAGCGCTATAGTGTCACACAGATAGCACTCGGGTGGGCACTCGTCCGGCGTCTTGCGATTAACGCGCACTCGTGCACGGGTTCTTAAATGCCAACTGGGAAAACGCGAGAAGAACCGTGCACGAGTGCGCGTTATTTCTCGTTCCCAGGAGTCAGCCGCCCGGCTCGTCCGTCCGGCCCGAGGCGTACCATGGCGTAAGACACACGTCACGAGGAGCGCCATGACCACACCGCCAACCGCCCTGGACATCCTGCGAGAGACCTTCGGCTACCAGAGCTTCCGCCCGCACCAGGCGGAGATCGTCGACGCCGCGCTCTCCGGGCGCGACGTGCTGGCCGTCATGCCCACCTCGGCCGGCAAGTCCATCTGCTACCAGGTGCCGGCGCTCGCCCTCGCCGCGCGGTCGGGAGGGCTCACGCTCGTGGTGTCGCCGCTCATCTCGCTCATGGCGGACCAGGTGGGGGCGCTGCGCCAGGCGGGCGTGGCCGCGTCCTACCTCAACTCCACCCTCTCCGCCGCCGAGCGCGCGAGCGTGCTCCACGGCATCGCCTCCGGCGCGCTCACGCTCGTCTACGTGGCGCCGGAGCGCCTCGACGACCCGGCCTTCGCGGAGACGGTCGCCGCGCGCGGCGTGGCGCTCGTCGCCGTGGACGAGGCGCACTGCATCTCGCAGTGGGGAAACGACTTTCGCCCAAGCTACCAGCGGATCATTGAGTTTCTTGGGGCGCTTCCCGCACGTCCGCCCGTGATGGCGCTCACGGCAACCGCCACGCGCGCCGTGCGCAAGGACATCGTGGGCGCGCTGGGCCTTGCGGACCCCTTCGTGGTCATAGCGAGCTTCGACCGGCCCAACCTCTCCTTTGCCGTCTCGCGCCCCCGCGGACGCGCCGAGAAGGACCGCATGCTCGTCGCCTTCTGCCGGCAGCGCGCCGAGCGCTCCGGCATCGTCTACTGCTCGAGCCGGCGCGCCGTCGAGGAGGTCTGCGACGAGCTGCGCGACGAGGGGCTTCTCGCCACGCGCTACCACGCGGGCCTCTCCGCGGCGGAGCGCGACCGCAACCAGGACGACTTCCTCTATGACCGCGCCCGCGTGATGGTCGCCACCAACGCCTTTGGCATGGGCATCGACAAGTCCAACGTGGGCTACGTGGTCCACTACAACCTGCCGCTCAGCCTGGAGAACTACTACCAGGAGGCCGGGCGCGCCGGGCGGGACGGAACCAAGGCGGAGTGCCTCCTGCTCTACTCCCCCGGCGACGTGCACACGGCCGAGTTCCTGCTCTCCCGGGGCGAGCCGCGCGAGGGACTCACCCCGGAGCAGGTCGAGGCGCTCGCGGAGCGCGACGCCGAGCGCCTGCGCCAGATGGTCTTCTACGCCACCACCACCGAGTGCCTGCGCGCCCACATCCTGCGCTACTTCGGCGAGGAGGCGCCGGCCTTCTGCGGCAACTGCGGAAACTGCCTCACGGACTTCGAGGAGGTGGACGCCACCACCGACGCCCTCAAGGTGGTGAGCTGCGTGGCGCGCATCGCGCAGCGCGGGCGCAGCGTGGGCGCGTCGATGATCGTGGACGTGCTGCGCGGGTCGCGCAACGAGAAGGTCCTGCGCCGCGGGTTCGACACGCTCTCCACGTACGGAATCATGGCGGACGTCCCCGTCGGCCGCGTGCGCGAGCTGATTGACGAGCTGGTCTTCCGCGGCGTGCTCGCGCGGACGGGAGGGGACTACCCCACGATCGTGCTCACGGGGTCCTCTGGCGCGTTCCTGCGTCGCGAGGCGCCCTGGGACGAGCCCTTCGTCCTCAAGGTGGCGCGCGGCGCGCCCAAGGCGGCGCACGTGCCGGCGGCACCCGACAAGACCCGGGCGGCAACGGACGTCTCCGAGCTGGACGAGCTCGGCCAGATTCTCTACGCCGAGCTCACGGAGCTGCGCGGCGAGCTCGCGCGCGAGCAGGGCGTGCCCTCCTACTTCATCTTCTCCAACGCGACGCTGGTGGACATGTGCGCCAAGCGGCCGCGGACGCGCGAGGAGTTCCTCGGCGTCTCCGGCGTGGGCGCCAAGAAGGCCGAGCGATACGGCGACCTCTTCCTCGCGCGCATCAACGGCTGAGCGCGGACGGGAGTGTCGCCGCAGCCCCGCGGAGCGGCCGTGCGGAGGGTTGGCGACGTTTCCGCGGGCGGAAGCGTCGCCTAGGCCCCGCGGCGCGGCTGTGCGGGTGGTTCGCGACACTCCGGAGAGCCAGACCGTCGCGAAGGCCCCGCAACCCGGCCGTGCGGGCGGTTCGCGACGTTTCCGCGGGGCAGACCGTCGCCAAGGCCCCGCAGCTCCGCCGTGCGGGCGGTTTGCGACACTCCAGCGGGCGGAAGCGTCGCCTAGGCCCCGCGGCGCGGCTGTGCGGGTGGCTCGCGATACTCCGGAGAGCCAGACCGTCGCGAAGGCCCCGCAACCCGGCCGTGCGGGCGGTTCGCGACGTTTCCGCGGGGCAGACCGTCGCGAGGGACCCGCAACCCGGCCGTGCGGAGGCGTCGCGGCGCCCCGGCGAGAAGAACCGCGCTTCGCGGCCCCAACCCCGACCGCGCCCGCTCAGAGACCTACCGTGTAGAGCGGCTTGTAGCGAGCGCCGGACGGCCCGAGGATGCTTCGGAAGAGCGTGACGTCACGGGCCTCGTCGGGCAGCGGAAACGCCAGGTCCCCGAGGTCGCCTCGGGGCATGCGGGCACGTCGCGCAAGCGTGACGTGCGGCAGGAAGTCCTTCTCGTCATAGGTGAGGCCGCGAGCGGCAAGCTCTGCCCGCACGCGCGCGGCAAGGCTCTGGAGCTCGTCGTTCTTCTCGATGCCCAGCCAGAGCGTGGCGTCACGCCCCCGCCCGAAGGTCCCGAGCCCGGCCGCGGCGAGCGGGACCGGTCCCGCGCCTGCGCACGCGGCGTCGAGCGCCGACATGGCGCGCCGCGCGTCCGCCTCCCCCACCTCGCCGAGAAACGCCAGCGTGAGATGGCGGTTCTCGGCCGGCACGAACCGGCCCGCGCACGCGGCCTCGAGGCACCTCACGAGCGCGTCTACCTCGTCCGCAAACGCCTCCGGCAGCTCAAGCGCAATGAATGCCCTCATGCCAGCCTCCTCACCACGGGCCGGACCGACATCCCGAGGGTATCATGTCCGGCACCCCTCCTCGCTACCCAAAATGCCACCGATTGACTATCATTAACGGCCACCGGACGATAGGCATGGCAGCGACAGACGGGAGACCCCGTGGACATAGTGAAGAGGGACGGGCGCGTGGAGCGCTATGACGGTGAGAAGGTCATCTCGGCAGTGACCAGGGCCTTTGCGGACGGGAACGCCGTCCCCGCGCGCGAGGAGCTTGCCGCGATCCTCGCCGACGTGGAGGCCCGCCTCGGGGACGGCGCGCGCGTCGAGGAGATCCAGGACCTCGTGGAGCAGGCCCTCATGCGGCGTGGTCACTTCGACGTGGCGAAGCGCTACATCCTCTACCGCCACCGCCGCTCCGAGCTGCGCGCCGCGCGCGACGAGGTGGTGCGTGAGGTCGCGGGGGACGACGCCGCGCTCGCCCCCGAGCTCTCGGCCGTCCTCTCTCGCGCGCAGCGCGACTATCCCGACGAGGCCTACTCCCTCATCGCCCTTCTCGCCCGCCTGCGCGGCTTCCTCAAGGACGGCATGCGCCCGGACGAGCGACTCTCCGCGCTCGTCCGGGCCGCCGTCGAGCTCACGAGCCAGGAGGCGCCGCGCTGGGAGATGATCGCCGGGCGGCTGCTCTCGCTCTCCGCCCGCCGCTCCATCGCGGACGCCTGCGCGCGGCGCGGGATCTCCGGCTTTGCCGACAAGGTCCGCCACCTCGCGGACGAGGGCCTCTACGGCGCCTACATCCTCGAGCGCTACGCCCCCGAGGAGCTCGAGCGCGCGGCCGCCCTCATCCGCCCGGAGCGCGACGACCTGCTCACCTACGCCGGGCTTGACCTCCTGCTCAAGCGCTACGTCATCCGCTCGCACGACCACGTGGCGCTGGAGAGCCCCCAGGAGATGTTCCTCGGCATCGCGCTGCACCTCGCCATGGAGGAGCCCGCGGACGTCCGCATGGACTGGGTCGGCCGCTTCTACGACGCGCTCTCCACCCTGCGCCTCACCATGGCCACGCCCACGATGGGCAACGCCCGCAAGCCCCAGCACCAGCTCTCCAGCTGCTTCATCGACACCGTCCCCGACAGCCTCACGGGCATCTACCGCAGCATCGACAACTTCGCCCAGGTCTCCAAGTACGGCGGCGGCATGGGCATGTACCTCGGCAAGGTCCGCGCGCAGGGCGGCTCCATCCGCGGCTTTGCCGGCGTCGCGGGCGGCACCACCCGCTGGATCCGCGTGATCAACGACACCGCCGTGGCCGTCGACCAGCTTGGCATGCGCCAGGGGGCCGTGGCCGTCTACCTGGACGCCTGGCACCGCGACCTTCCGGAGTTCCTGCAGCTGCGCACCAACAACGGCGACGAGCGCATGAAGGCGCACGACGTCTTCCCGGCCGTCTGCTGGCCCGACCTCTTCTGGCGAATGGCCGAGAAGGACCTGGACCAGGACTGGTACCTCATGTGCCCGCACGACATCCTCGTCGCGAAGGGCTACGCGCTCGAGGACAGCTTCGGCGAGGAGTGGGAGCGCCGCTACTGGGACTGCGTGGCCGACCCGCGCATCAAGAAGCGCGTCATCTCCGTCAAGGACCTCGTGCGCCTGGTGCTGAGGAGCGCCGTCGAGACGGGCACCCCCTTCGCCTTCATGCGCGACGCCGTGAACCGGGCCAACCCCAACCCGCACGCCGGCGTCATCTACTGCTCCAACCTCTGCACGGAGATCGCCCAGAACACCTCGGCGATCGAGGAGGTGAGCCGCGAGGTCGTGGGCGAGGACGGCGACACCGTGGTGGTGACCACCACGCGCCCCGGCGACTTCGTGGTCTGCAACCTCGCGAGCCTCACCCTGGGCCGCATCCCCGTTGAGGACGACGACGCGCTCGCCGAGGTGGTGGAGACCGCCGTGCGCGCCCTCGACAACGTGATTGACCTCAACTTCTACGCCCTGCCCTACGCCCGGCTCACCAACCGGCGCTACCGCTCGGTGGGGCTCGGCGTCTCCGGCTACCACCACCTGCTCGCCCGCCGCGGCATCTCCTGGGAGAGCGACGAGCACCTCGCCTTTGCGGACGAGCTGTTCGAGCGGATCGCCTACCACGCCATCGACGCCTCGGAGCGCCTGGCCGAGGAGCGCGGCTCCTACCCGCTCTTCCCCGGCAGCGACTGGGCCACGGGCGCCTTCTTCGAGAAGCGCGGCTACGCGTCCGATCGCTGGCGCGAGCTCGCGGGACGCGTGGCCGAGCACGGGATGCGCAACGCCTACCTGCTCGCCGTGGCCCCCACGAGCTCGACCTCCATCATCTCCGGAACCACGGCCGGCGTGGACCCCGTCATGCGGCGCTTCTTCCTCGAGGAGAAGAAGGGCTCCATGCTGCCGCGCGTGGCACCCGACCTCTCGCCCGAGACCTACTGGTACTACAAGCCCGCCCACCTCGTCGACCAGCGCTGGAGCGTGCGCGCGGCCGGGGTTCGCCAGCGCCACATCGACCAGGCGCAGTCGGTGAACCTCTACATCACCAACGACCACACCATGCGGCAGGTGCTCGAGCTCTACCTCGAGGCGTGGCGCTCCGGGGTGAAGACGATCTACTACGTGCGGAGCAAGTCGCTCGAGGTCGAGGAGTGCGAGAGCTGCAGCAGCTAGCGTCCCTCGCGGCATAGCCGCCGTTCTTCTCGCCGTGCTCAAGCAGCTTGCTGCGCAAAACTGCGCGCGGCGAGAAGAACGGCGGCCTCTCGAGTCGAATCTTTACAACCGTTTCTAGACGCAGGAGGGAATCGTGACCGAGAAGCTTACGAGAACGCCGTTGTTCAACCCGGGCGGGGACACGGACGTGAGGCTGCGGAGGATGATCGGGGGCAACACCACCAACCTCAACGACTTCAACAACCTCAGGTACCCGTGGGTATCCGACTGGTACCGCCAGGCGATGAACAACTTCTGGATCCCCGAGGAGATCAACCTCTCCCAGGACGTGAAGGACTACCCGCGGCTCTCGGAGGCGGAGCGCACGGCCTACGACAAGATCCTCTCGTTTCTCGTGTTCCTCGACTCGCTGCAGTCCGCGAACCTCCCCAACGTGGGCGAGTACGTCACGGCCAACGAGGTCAACCTGTGCCTGCACATCCAGGCCTTCCAGGAGTGCGTCCACTCGCAGAGCTACTCCTACATGCTCGACACGATCTGCTCCCCCGAGAAGCGCGACGAGATCCTCTATCAGTGGCGGACCGACGAGCGCCTGCTGGCGAGAAACACCTTCATCGGCGAGCAGTACAACGAGTTCCTCGAGCATCGGGACGCCTTCACCCTGCTCAAGGTCATGATGGCCAACGTCATCCTCGAGGGCGTGTACTTCTACTCGGGGTTCATGTTCTTCTACAACCTCGCGCGCAACGGCAAGATGCCCGGGAGCGCCCAGGAGATCCGCTACATCAACCGCGACGAGAACACGCACCTCTGGCTCTTCCGCAACATGATCGTGGAGCTCCAGCGCGAGGAGCCGCAGCTCTTCACGCCCGAGCGCGTCGACGTGCTGCGCGGCATGCTCGAGGAGGGCCTGCGCCAGGAGATTGCCTGGGGGCGCTACGTGATCGGGGAGAGCATCGACGGCCTCACGGGGCAGATGGTCGAGGACTACATCCGCTACCTCGGCAACCTCCGCTGGCACTCGCTCGGATTCGGCACGCTCTTCGAGGGGTGCGATCGCGAGCCGGCCGACATGGCCTGGGTCTCCCAGTACAGCAACGCAAACATGGTCAAGACCGACTTCTTCGAGGCCAAGAGCACCGCCTACGCCAAGTCCACCGCCCTCGTGGACGACCTGTAGGCGCCGAGGCCGTGCGAAGGGGACAGGCGTGCAAAGGGGACAGGCACTTTTGCACGCTGGGACAGGCGTGCAAAAGTGCCTGTCCCCTTTGCACGCCTGTCCCCTTCGCGCGGCCCCCCTTGCACGCCTGTCCCCTTTGCACGCCCCCTTTGCACGGCCCCGCACCAAACCGAACGAGTGTTGCAGAAATGGTGAGCGCCCCGGGCACGATGATTTGCGTCCGGGGCGCGTTGCATCATGGTCTCACGATAAGAACGTCTGTTTGGGAGCAGCTATGGAGCACGCCTATCTCTGCATCGATCTCAAGTGCTTCTATGCCTCCGTCGAGTGCGTGGACCGCGGGTACGATCCGTTCGAGCGGCGCCTCGTGGTGGCAGACCCGACGCGCGGGTCCAAGACCATATGCCTCGCCGTGTCCCCCGCCATGAAGGCGGCGGGGGTGCGCAACCGCTGCCGCGTCTTCGAGATACCGGACGGGGTCTCCTACGAGATGGCCAAGCCGCGCATGCGGCGCTACATGGAGGTCTCGGCCAACATCTACGGCCTCTACCTCAGGTACTTCTCGCCCGAGGACATCCACGTCTACTCGGTCGACGAGGTCTTCATCGACGCCGGCCCCTACCTGGCACTCTACGGCAAGGGACCGCGTGAGCTCGCCGTGGAGCTCATCGGGCTCGTTCGCCGCGAGACGGGCATCTGCGCCACGGCCGGCATCGGGACCAACCTCTTCCTCGCCAAGGTCGCCCTCGACGTCACGGCCAAGCACGCCCCGGACAACATCGGCGAGCTCGACGAGGAGCGCTTCAAGTGCCTCATCTGGCCCCACCGGCCGATCACGGACATCTGGGGGATCGGCCCCGGCATCGCGCGCCGGCTCGCCGCGATGGGGGCGCATGACCTTGGCGGCGTGGCCCTCCTTCCCGAGAAGGCGCTCTACGACGAGTTCGGCATCAACGCCGAGCTGCTCATCGATCACGCCTGGGGCATCGAGCCCTGCACCATGGCCGAGATCCACGCCTATCGGCCCAAGGCGACGTCCACGTGCAACGGCCAGGTGCTCGCTCGCGACTACGACTTCGACGAGGCGCGCGTCGTCCTGCGGGAGATGGTCGACGCCTCCGTGCTCGACCTCGTGGAGAAGGGCGTGGTCTGCGGGCACATCTCGCTCTCCGTGGGGCATGCCATCGAGCGCGGCTGGGACGACGCGCCGACGCGGACCTTCACGGGCGAGCACGGCACGCGGCGCATCGGTCGGGACATGCCGCGCTCATCCGCGTCGCGCAAGCTCGGGGAGCTCACCAACTCCCGCTCGCGCCTCTCGCGATACTTCCTTGACCTCTATGACGAGGTCGTCGATCCCAACCGCCCGATCAGGCGCCTGAACATCGGCATGGGAGGGCTCCTACCGGAGGAGCTGTCCTCGATCACGCTCTTCACGGACCCGCAGGCCGAGGGGGCCGAGCACCGGCTCGCCGAGGCCACCATCGCGGTGAAGCGGCGCTTTGGGAAGAACGCCCTCGTCCGCGGCGTCAGCTACCGGCCCGGCGCCACCGGGCTCGAGCGAAACGTGCAGGTTGGGGGCCATCATGAGTAGGGATGGGGCGCCGAGGCGCCATGCCGAGCGCGCCGCGCAGTTCATGCCGTTCGCCGCGCTCACCGGCTACTACGACCTCGTGCGGGAGCGCGAGCGCGTGACCGAGCCACGCCGCGAGCCCTCCGAGGAGGAGGCCGCGCGCATCTCGGCCGAGCTTGCCGCCGTGCACAAGGGGTGGCTCGTCCGCGTGACGCACTACGAGCACGACGCCTACGTCACGACCGAGGGCATCGTGACCGGCATGGACCCCGTGGCCCGCGAGCTCACGGTCGTGCGGCGGCGCATCCGCTTCGACGACATCTGGAGCGTGAGGCCGATTCCCTAGCCCTGCCAGCGGCGTCAGGTTTATTTGGCGTGCCAGCGGCGTCAGGTTTATTTGGCACGCGCATCATGCGCGTGCCAAATAAACCTGACGCCGCTGGCACGCCAAATAAACCTGACGCCGCTGGCACGCCCCGCTTAACCCTGACGGTAGTGAGCGAAGAAGTCCGCGAGATCGGTCATGGCCTCGCGCAGGACCTCCATGCGCGGCAGGTAGACGATGCGGAAGTGGTCGGGCTCCGGCCAGTTGAAACCGCCGCCACGCGTGATGAGGATGCGCTTCTCGTGCAGCAGGTCGAGCGCGAACTGCTCGTCGTCGGTGATGTTGAACTTCTTGACGTCAATCTTGGGGAAGATGTAGAACGCGGCCTTGGGCTTCACGGCCGTGATGCCGTCGATTGCGTTGAGGGCCTCGTAGACGTAGTTGCGCTGCTCGTAGACGCGCCCGCCCGGCTCCACGTATCGCTCCACGCTCTGGTAGCCGCCGAGCGCCGTCTGCACGACGGACTGGGCGGGCACGTTGGAGCACAGGCGCATGTTGGAGAGCATGTTGATGCCGTAGACGAAGTCGCGCATGCAGCGCCTGTTGCCCGAGAGGACCATCCAGCCGATTCGGTAGCCCGCGATCATGTGGGACTTGGAGAGGCCGGAGAACGTGACGCACGGCAGGTCGGGCGCGAGCGAGGCGATGGAGACGTGCTCGTGACCGTCCATGCACAGGCGGTCGTAGATCTCGTCCGAGAAGATCATGAGCTGGTGGCGGCGCGCGATCTCCACGATCTGCTCGAGCACCTCGCGCGGGTAGACGGCGCCCGTGGGGTTGTTGGGGTTGATGATGACGATGGCCTTGGTGTTGCTCGTGACCTTGGACTCCATGTCGGCGAGGTCGGGGTTCCACTCGGCCTGCTCGTCGCAGAGGTAGTGCACGGGCGTGCCGCCGGCGAGCGTGGCGCACGCCGTCCAGAGCGGGTAGTCGGGGCTCGGGATGAGAATCTCGTCGCCGGTGTCCAAAAGGGCGTTCATGCAGAGCTGGATGAGCTCGGAGACGCCGTTGCCCGTGTAGATGCCATCCATGCTCACGTTGGGAAGGTGCTTGAGCTGGGCGTACTGCATGATCGCCTTGCGTGCGGAGAAGAGGCCGCGCGAGTCCGAGTAGCCCTCGCACTCGGGCAGCTGCTGGCGCATGTCGTGGACGACCTCGTCGGGCGTGCGGAAGCCGAAGGGCGCCGGGTTGCCGATGTTGAGCTTCAAGATGCGCAGGCCCTCGTCCTCCATGCGGGCCGCCTCGTCGGCGACGGGTCCGCGGACGTCGTAGAGGACGTTCTCGAGCTTTGAGGACTTCTTGAACTCTCGCATGGAAGTGCTCCTTTGCTGACGCGGGATACGGGAAGCGGTCTCGTTCGCGGTCTCAGGCCGCGCGGCAGCTCGCGTGCCCTCCCCCGTGGCAAGCCAGCCCTCCTCCACCTCGAGAATGTCGGCGAGCAGGCGCACCACGTTCGGGCGTGGCCCGACCTTGCCGCTCACGTATTGGCTGACCTGGCTCTTTCCGAGCTTCTCGCCCTTCTCGGCGGCCATGTGGATGAGGTCCGCCTGCTTGAGCCCCCGCTCGGCCATGACGGCGCGCAACCGGTCCGCGAGCGTCCCCTGAGCCATCATACCTCCTTGAGTTCAATTTCGGTAACGATTTTGAACTTCGTTTGAAACAGTTCAATGCGGAAACTCTATCACAAGGATAAATTGAACTCCAGAGAGCGCCTCAGATCAGCCAATCTTCACAGCGCGCATACGCAGGCGCACGTAGTCCGCATACCACACGTCGCCCCGCAGCATCTCGCGCCGCAGCCCCTCGACCGCCTCGGCGACGATCTCCCCCGCCACCGCCTCGTCCACACCGTCGAAGGGCCGTCGCACGAACATGTGAATCCAGTCCGCCATGCCATCCGGCCCCTTGAGCGCGGCGGGCCTGTCAAAGAGGGCGGCGTCCGTCACGCGCATGCCCGCAGCCTCCACGAGCGGGGCGTACTCGCCGACCGTCGGGAAGTAGAACGGCATCTCGTAGACGAGGCCGCGCCGCCGGAAGGAGTCTGCCAGGGCGGCGTGGATGCGCGCCCCGCACCCATGGCCTCCGCACTCAAAGACGAACTGACCGCCCGGCCTGAGCGCCGCGGCAACGTGCGAGAGCATCTCGGGATGTCGCTCGCGGTCGATCCAGTGCAGCACGGCGTTGGAGAAGACCACGTCAACGGTCCGCTCGAGCGTGAAGCTCGTCGCATCACCCTCAATGAACCGCAGCTCAGGATGACTTTTGCGCGCGAGCGCAAGCATCTCCGGCGACGCGTCCATGCCAAACGCGTCGAGGCCGCGCTCGCGCAGCTCGGCCGTCAGCGTGCCGTTTCCGCAGCCAAGGTCGAGGCACGTCTCGCCGGGCTGCACGTCAACGAGGCCGACGACGTCCCTCCCGTACGCGGGAACGAACGAGAAATCCCGCTCGTATCCGCCCGCATTCCAGCCGATGTTCATGACTCCCCCGTTCTTCTCGCCTATCATCCCGTAGTATGAACCCAAACCACCAGGAGGGGCATCATGCCGAGAGAGACCAAGAAGGCCAAGGTCGAGCGCGCCGTCGAGGTGTGCCGACGCCTTGACGAGAAGTACGGCCCGGTCGAGTGCTTTCTCGACCACGCGAACCCGTTTCGCCTGACCATCGCCGTCCTGCTCTCCGCGCAGACCACGGACGCGCAGGTCAACAAGGTGACGCCCGCGCTCTTTGAGCGCTTTCCCACGCCGGAGGCCATGGCCGCCGCCACGCCCGAGGAGGTCTCCGAGTACATCCACAGCCTCGGCTTCTACAAGTCCAAGGCGCGTCACTGCGTGGAGTGCGCGCAGATGATCGTCTCCGAGTTCGGCGGCGAGGTCCCGCACACGATGGAGGAGCTCACGAGGCTGCCCGGCGTGGGGCGCAAGACGGCCAACATCGTCATGAACGTGGGGTTTGGCATCGTCGAGGGCATCGCGGTGGACACGCACGTCAACCGCATCGCGCATCGCCTCGCGCTCTCGCCCAAGACGCACGAGAAGGAGCCGCTCAAGACCGAGCAGGACCTGCTGCGCCTTTTGCCGCGCGAGCTCTGGGGGCCCGTGAACCACCAGTGGATCAAGCACGGCCGTGACACCTGCGTGGCACGCGGCCCGCGCTGCGACGGCTGCGTCCTCGAGGACATCTGCCCGAGCGCCCACCGCTGCTGAGTCGTGAGACAAGGGGGAGACAAAGGGGACAGGTTCATTTGTCTCATTCGTTTTGAATGAGACAAATGAACCTGTCCCCTTTGTCTCCCCCTTGTCTCACAGGTAGCGGCCGGTGACGCTGTCGGGGCAGGCGGCAACCTCCTCGGGCGTGCCGGCGCAGACGATGCGACCGCCCTCCTCGCCGCCGCCGGGACCCATGTCGATCACGTAGTCCGCGTTGCGGATCACGTCGAGGTCGTGCTCGATCACGATGACGGTGGCGCCCGCCTCCACGAGCCGCTGGAACACCGCAAGCAGCGTCTGCACGTCGAGCGGGTGGAGACCGATCGTGGGCTCGTCAAAGACGAAGACGGCGTCATCCTGCGCGCGGCCCATCTCGCTCGCGAGCTTGAGGCGCTGCGCCTCGCCGCCGGAGAGCGCCGGCGTGGCCTCGCCGAGCGTGAGGTACCCCAGGCCCAGGTCGTGAAGCACCTGCAGTCGCGTGGCAACGCGCCGCAGATCAGGACAAGCATCGAGCGCCTCGTCCACGGAGAGCGCCATCAGCTGCGGCAGCGTGAGGCCCGTACCCGCAGGCTCGCCCTTTCGCGGACGGTGCACGGCGTCTGCCGCCGCGGCATAGCGCGACCCGCGGCAGTCCGGGCAGGGAATGTCCACGTCCGGCAGGAACTGCACGTCGAGCGAGACCTCGCCCGTGCCGTCACAGGTGGGGCAGCGCAGGCGCCCGGTGTTGTACGAGAAGTCCCCCGCCTTGTAGCCGGCGGCGCGGGCCTCGTCGGTGCGGGCGTAGGCACGCCGCAGCTCGTCGTGGACGCCCGCATAGGTGGCCACGGTGGATCGCACGTTGATGCCGATCGGCGTGGCGTCGATGAGGTTCGCGCGCCGCACGCCCTCGGCGTCCACCCAGCGCACGTGCGCGGGCGGCCGCTCCCCCGCCGCCGCGGCGGAAAGCGCGGGCACCAGCGTCTCCAGCACGAGCGTCGTCTTGCCCGAGCCCGAGACTCCCGTCACCACCACGAGCCGCCCGCGCGGCACCTCCACGTAGAGCGGGCGCACGGTATGCAGCGCCGACGTCTCCATCGAGATGGTGCCGAGGTCGAACATCTCCCCCGCGTCCGCGCGCGGCCGCGAGAGCACGTCCTTCTCGCCCGTGAGGAAGCCGCCGACGCGCGAGGCCGGGTCCGCCGCCACCTCGGCCACGGTCCCCTGGCAGATCACGCGCCCGCCGTCCGCGCCCGCGCCGGGGCCCAGCTCGATGAGGTGATCCGCCTCGGCGAGGATGCGCGCGTCGTGGTCGACCATCACGACGGAGTTGCCGTCCACCAGAAGGTCGCGCATGACGCCGAGAAGCCCGTCCACGTTGGCGGGGTGCAGTCCGATGGACGGCTCGTCGAGCACGTAGAGCACGCCCGTCGTGCGGTTGCGCACGGCACGGGCCAGCTGCACGCGCTGGCGCTCGCCCGTTGAGAGCGTTGCCGCCGCGCGGTCGAGCGAGAGGTAGCCGAGCCCCAGGTCCAGCAGGCGCCGCGCCGTGTGCCGGAAGGACTCGCAGATGCTCTCCGCCATGGGCCGCACGTCGTCCGGCAGCCCGGCGGGCACCGCGGCGACCCAGGCCACCAGCTCGCCGAGCGTCATGGCCGTGGCGTCGACGAGGCTGATCCCCGCCACGCGCGGGGCGCGCGCCGCCTCCGAGAGGCGCGTGCCGCCGCAGTCGGGGCAGGGCCCCTCCGTGAGGAAGCGGCTCACGCGCTTGAGGCCCTTCTCGTCCTTGACCTTGGCGAGCGCGTTCTCCACGGTGTAGACCGCGTTGAAGTAGGTGAAGTCCAGCTCGGCGAAGTCGTCGCCCTTCTTGGGGCGATAGAGGATGTGCTTCTTGACGGCGGGACCGTGGAAGACGATGTCTCGCTCCTCGGGCGTGAGCTCGCTAAACGGCACGTTGGTGCGTACGCCCATGGCGCCGCAGACCTGCTTCATGAGGTCCCACATGAGGCTGCCCCAGGGCAGCACGGCGCCGTCGTCGATGGAGATGGACTCGTCCGGCACGAGCGAGGCCTCGTTCACCGTGCGCACGATGCCCGTGCCGCCGCAGGCGGGGCATGCGCCGGTGCTGTTGAAGGCCAGGTCCTCGGCTCCGGGGCCGAAGAACTTCTCGCCACAGGCGGGGCAGGCGATGGGCTGGTCCGTCGCCACCGCCGTCGAGGGCGGGACGTAGGAGTCGCAGTGCGGGCAGCGATGGCTCGCCACGCGCGAGAAGAGCAGGCGCAGGCTGTTGAGCAGCTCGGACATGGTGCCGAAGGTGCTGCGCACGCCCGGCACCGCCGGCCGCTGATGGAGCGCCAGCGCCGCCGGCACGTACCGGACGTCGTCGACGGCGGCGTGCCCCGCCTGTGTCATGCGGCGGCGCGTGTACGTGGAGAGCGACTCCAGGTAGCGTCGGCTGCCCTCGGCGTAGAGCACGCCCAACGCGAGCGAGCTCTTGCCGGAGCCGGAGACCCCGGCCACGCCCACGAGCTCGTTCAGCGGGATGTCGACGTCCACGCCCTTGAGGTTGTGCACGCGGGCGCCGCGAACCTCGATGTGGTCGGGCGCCGCGCCGCCGCGGGCGGGCATGCTAGACCAGCTTGCCCTTGCAGTGGTCGACCATGTGCTGGATCATCTGCGCGGTCCAGCCCATGTAGTCGCGACGACGGGGCTTGAGCTGGCCGTCCACGAGCTCGTCGAAGGACACCTTGATCTTGGCGAAGCGCGTCACGCGCACGGGCTCCTCGTGGGAGAGGCAGGCCTCCTCGACCTTGGCGCCGCCGAGGCCCATGAGGACCCTGGGGTTGTACATGACGTGGGCGTTGCCGTCGTCGTCCTGGTAGGCGATGACGGCCTTGGTCACGCCGATCTGGTTGGCGGCGAGGCAGACGGCGTCATCGATGGACGCGAGGGTGTCAACGAGGTCCTGCGCCACGACGGCATCCTCGGCGGTGGCGGGCTCGCACGGCACGGAGAGGACGGCCTCGTCCTTCACCAGCTCCTTGATCATGGGAATCCCTTTCGATTGGGGTATGCTGCACTGGCAATTATAGCGACCGCACAGCACGACTCCGGACTGAGCCCTTGGGCGCAGACTCATCCACCTTCTGACGCATGCGTTTCCACGGAAGCCGGCGGCAAGGTGCGCAGTCACCGGGATAGTGCGAAGCTCGGGGGCGTGTGCTGTGCAGTCACCGGGATAGTGCGAAGCGTTTTTGGGCCCACCTCAAGTACCCCCTCAACAAAAGCTCAGTTGAATGTATCTAGTATTTAATTACAATGAGCGAATCTGAGGAAATTGCTTCACACTATCCCGATGACTGCATTACGCACGCCCCCGAGCTTCGCACTATCCCGGTGATTGCACACCGATTTCAGGGACGGCGGACGCCCCGACCAACCGAGAGGGAGACAGGCTTGTTCAACGTCGTGCTCGTAGCTCCGGAGATCCCGGCGAACACCGGAAACATCGGCCGCACCTGCGTGGTCACGGGCTCGCGGCTGCACCTCGTGGGCCCGCTCGGCTTCTCGCTGGACGAGCGGGCGCTGCATCGCGCGGGCCTCGGCTACTGGGAGAGCCTCAATGTCACGGTGTATGCAAGCTGGGATGAGTTTGTCGAGAGGAACGGGCTCTCCGCAGACGACTCGCGCCTGCACCTCCTCACCAAGAAGGCGCGCCGCACCTATGCCGAGGCGCGCTACGCCGACGGGGACTTCCTCGTCTTTGGCTGCGAGAGCGTGGGGCTGCCCGAGGCCCTTCTCGCGGCGCACGCGAGTCGCTGCGAGCGCATCCCCATGCTGCCGGACGCCGCATCGCTCGACAACGCGGAGAGCTGGCACGCGCCGGGCGAGAAGGACGGGCACCCTGCGCTGCTCGCCCGGGACGTCTGCGGCAACTTCGTGAACCCCGAGGACTACCGCATCAGCGCGCTCAACCTCTCGAACGCCGCGGCGATCGTGCTCTACGAGGCGCTGCGCCAGACGGGCTTCCCGGGGATGTAGCCGGCCGCACGCCCGCCGACGCCCCCACCGCCCCTCGTGCCGACCGCGGACGTTGGGCGAGAAGAACGGGCCGCCTGGAGCGACACGCAAGGCGTCGCGGCCAGGCGGCCCGCTGGCTTCTGGGGGTCGCCGCGTTCCCGCCGAGCGCGGCCGCAAGCGTCAGGCGATCAGCTCGTCCTGCTCGGCCGCGCGGTCCTCCGGAAGGGAGAGGGCCTCGGCCCCCGCAGAGGCGAGATACTCGTCGACGGAGCGGCGCAGCTCGTCGAGCGACTCGCGGTCGGGGACCGTCGTCGAGTCGTCAAGCGGGATGAACTCGCTCGGGCGATGCTGTCCCAACCGGTCGCAGAGGCGCACGTAGCGAAGGGCGATCTCATGCGCCCACGGGTCGTCCGGCGAGACGCCCGCCGCCATGAGACCGAGCGCCGTCACGATGACGTCCTGCCACTGCGCGAGCTCGTCCCGACCGTCGGCGGGCTGGCGGGAGTCCTGCTCGTGCATCGAGTGCCTGAGCGTGGACGGGTTGGACCCAGCCTCGTCGATGAGCCCGGCGATGCCCGCCCAGTCGGGGCTCTCGCCGTCGCTGACCTGCGCCCTGAGGGCGCGGAGGGCGGACATGCGGTGCATGAGCCGCACGAGGTCGCGCCCGAGCAGCTCGACCTGCCGGTCGATGAGCTCCGAGAGCTCGACGCCGTCGAGCTTGTGCGCGAGCACCTTCCTGATGTCGGAGAGCGAGTTTCCCAGGAACTTGAGGACGAGGATCCTCTGCAGCTCGCGCTCGTCCTCCTCCGAGTAGAGGCGACGGTTCTGCGGCCCCTTGGCGGAAGGGGCGAGCAGCTTCTGCTGATCATAGAACTGCACGGTGCGCACCGTCACCCCGGCGCGCCGCGCGAACTCTCCAACGGTCCAATACTCTGACATCTCTGCCCCCTCGCGTGGTTCGTGACTATACGTAACGGTTACCCAGTCTGTTATCACTCAGACCACACTTTTCCAAAAATGATGTTTTTGCCACAAACCTAGTCTCAATTTTTCTTCGAGCTTGTATGCCACATCAGCCATGACCCGCAAACAGCAGCGGCACCCACAAAAAGCGCGAGAGGCGCGAGATGGGCCGCGGTCGAGGCGTCGCCCGTATCCGGGACGGCAGGCCGCGCGAGGCGCCCGGCGGCCTCCTTCGTCCCCGGGGTCGTCGTCTTGCCGCCCCCGCCCGCGGGCGGCTCCGGGGGAACGACGTCCTTCTCGCGCGTGAGGTAGACGTAGTAGTGCGTCACGTCAGGGGCATCCGGCGGGAGCGTGTCCCCGTCGGCGCCATCGTCCTTCTCGACAAGCCGGTACCCGGCAGAGGCGTAGTCCCAGAGCTCGTTATCGAACGACCCCCCGGGGACCGCGTCGTGGTTCTGGACGTGCTCGGTCAGCTCCGTGCCGTCCGTGGGGACGTGCCCGGACCCCTTGCCCGACCCGGTGACGTCGATGTAGTGGATGACCACCCGCACCGCGCGCGAGCGCTGCTCGGAGACCGTGTAGCTGGGAAGCTCCCCGAGCTCGTGGGTCACGGCCTCGCCCTCCCCGGAGGTCGTGAACGGAAGCGGCTGGACCGTGAAGGCGAGGTCGTCGGCGCGGTCGTACCCACGCGGGGCGATGTCCTCGCGCAGAACGTAGTCTCCCGGCGTGAGGTAGAGCGACTCACCGACGGCGTATGCGCCCGTCGCGGGGTCGTAGGCGTCTCCCTTGGCGATGGCGACGAGGTCGTCATACGTCTTGCCATCCGCCCCCACAAGGCCGGACACGCGGCCCTCGCCGTCGCTCATGAGGCCGGAGCGGACGAGCACCTCCTTGCCGTCGCTGACGGCATACAGGCTGAACGACGCCCCGCCGACGCCCGACCCGCTCTCCGCGTCGACCTTGCGCACCGTGACGGGCACGGGAAGCGGGCGATAGAGCAGGTAGTAGTCCTTGTCGTACTTCCAGTTGCCGTCGACGATGGCGGGGTCGAGGGTCGCGTTGTCGAGGTCGCCCGCGCCGGTCGGCTGGTCGATGTCGTCGTCCACGTAGACGTATCCGGGGATCTCGGTGGCAGTGAGCTGCGCGTAGGTGGGCTTGACGTCGCCCTTGGGAACGGCGCCCTTGGGATCCCAGTAGCGCGAGCGTGCGGTGCCGCCCTCGGGGTTGAGCATGGGCTCGGTGTCGATGGCGCCGCTGTCGTCATAGAAGTCGCTCGTGGTGAGCGTGGGCGCGAGGTCGGTCAGGTCCAGGCGCGTGAAGGGGCCGACCGAGAAGACCGGCTCGCCGTCGCTGCGCTTGGCGACGGCGCCCGACGGCTGGCCCGTCAGGCCGCGATAGGCCGCCTCGTCCACGAAGTGGAACGTCGCCGTGGGGAAGAGGTACGTGCGGTGCATGTAGATCCTCACGCCGACCCGCCCGTACCCGTACTTGAAGGAGCGGCGCACGCCGTGGAGGTCAAGGGTGTAGATGTTCGAGATCTTGGCGTCCTCCGGGAACTCCGTCGTCGTCTCGAAGTACTGGGTGGTGGGAATCGTCTTGAAGGAGAAGTAGTTGAGCTTGGGGTCCATCTCCTGGCCGTTGTGCAGGACCCGCGTGCGCGGGGCCGCCCGCACCACGTGGTTATCCGGGTCGCCGGACACCCTCCCCTGGAGATAGGCAGAATACGCCCAGGTGCCCAGGCACACAGTGCTCTCGTGGTCCTCCGAGGCGGGGAAGACGTAGTAGGTGGTGATGCTGCGGATGCGCCCCTCGTGCTCCTGGACGAAGTCGTGGGGAATCACGCTGCCGGGCGTGGTCACGGTGCCGCCCTCGAAGTTGGTCGGCAGGAGGATCCGCTCGCCGTCGGTGAGCTCGACCTCGAGCTTGCGGATGACCCTATCGGAGAGCAGGGGCCCCTGCTTGCTCATCGTGGCGATGTCCTCGTCGGAGATCTTGTCCGGGAAGGGGTTCTCTACCGTCTGGCTCGCGTCGAGAAGATAGGGGTTGTCCAGCGAGTCCCCGGGATAGGACTCCGCCCGGGCCACGCCCGCGGGGAGCGCGACGCCGATGACGAGGGCGAGAAGTACTGTCAGCAACAGCGGTTTGGCATGTCTCATGTTCGGTCTCGTTTCTCGTGTCTGCCGATTGACGCGTTATGGCTGTACTCGGCCAACGCTACGAAACGACGCAAGGTAGTTGTCAACGGGAATTCCCACCCCCGGCCTCGGAAATCTCGCTCGCCGACGGCACGCGGCGCCGAGCGGCCCGTCCCGGCACAATGGGGTCACGACGAGTCCGCGAGAAGGGATCCCCCGATGCTCGACCACCTGATCATCCGCGTGTCCGACCCCGAGGTCATGGTCCCCTACTACGAGCGCGTCATGGCGACGCTCGGCTACCGCAAGGGCGTCGAGTACCCCGGCGGCACGCAGTTCGTGAACGACGAGGACGGCGACTCCGTCTGGATCTCCCCCGCCAAGGAGGGCGTGACCCCGTCGCCGAGCCACTACGCCTGGCTCGCCAGGACCACCGACGACGTGCAGGCCTTCTACGAGGCCGCGCTCCAGGGCGGCACGGACAACGGCGCGCCCGGGCCGCGCGACTACGAGCCCGGCTACTACGCCTGCTTCGTGCTGGACCCCGAGGGCAACAACATCGAGGCCGTGCTCCACGACTACGAGGGGTAGCCTCGCTCAGGCACGCCAGGTCGCCGTGGCGTATGATGTATGGAATCGTTCACGCTTCTTTCGGGAGGTCCCATGGACATCGCGTCCATCGTGCTCGGCGCGCTCTCGCTCGCGACGGCATTCACCCCGTTCATCTGGCTGCAGGTCATCGGCGGCTTCGTCGGCGTCGCCGGCATCGTGCTCGCGCGGCGCGCGAAGAAGGCCGACTACCGCAAGAGCCTCACCACGGCCATCGGCATGCTCTGCTCGATCACGGGAGCGCTCCTGTGCTTCCTCGCCCCGGTGCTCTCGCTTCTGAGCAACATCGCCCTCCACTTCATGACGAGCTAGCGGGAAGGGGGACGGGTTATTTCTCTCAGGGATTCTGGGACAGGCTAGCGGCCTGTCCCAGAATCCCTGAGAGAAATAACCCGTCCCCCTTCCCGCTTACGCAACCCAGTCGAAGAGCCGGGAGGCGAGGCCCGCCGCGCCAGAGCGCGCCACAAGATAGAACGTCACGCGAGCCTCGTCGTCCTCGAGCGGCACGACCGCGCGGCCGGGAACGGCGTCGTTTTCCATGTACGGTGCGTCCGTCACGAAGGTGCAGTGCGGCGTGGTGCGCGCGAGCTGCGTGAACACCACGCGGTCATCCTGCTCGATAAAGGTCGCGTGCGGGAGCGCGCGCTCGACGAGCCCTCTCCAGAAGCCGATGCCCGTGAGAATGAGGAAGGTGCTGCCGTCCAGCTCCGCCAGCGGTACGGACGAACGCGAGGCAAGAGGGTGGTTTGGCGGAAGCGTGACCGAGAGGCTCTCGCGCATGAGCTCGCGGGAGCGCAGAAGCGGGCTCGCCGGTCGCTCGCAAACGATGCCAAGGTCAAAGGTTCCGTCGAGCACGCCGCGGATAACCGCCGACCCCTCCGCGATCTCCGAGGTGAGCGTCTCGCGGGGAAACGCCTCGACCATGAGGCTCGTGAGGCGCCAGAGCGGCGCCGGGGCCACCGTACCCACGCGAAGGGCGCGGGCGCGACGAGCCGCGGCATCTATCGCATCGCGCATGAGCCGCTCGTCGCGCAGAATTTGCCGGGCCCATTCCACCGCCGCGCGCCCCGCATCGTTGAGCGTCACGCCCCTGCCCGCACGCGAGAAGAGCGATGTGCCGAGGTCCGCCTCCAGCCGCTGGATGGAGCGGCTGAGCGCGGGCTGCGAGATGTGCAGCGCCCGCGCCGCCGCCGACATCGTCCCCTCCCGCGCAATGGCATCAAGCTGGCGCAGCTGCTCGAGCTCCATGGGCACCATCCTTCTTGCATGAGACAAAGGGGACGGGTTCATTTGTCTCATGAGTCTGGTGAGACAAATGAACCCGTCCCCTTTGTCTCATGCGTTTGACGCATCATTACTTTCTAGGTTGGCATTTTACAACAGGTTCTTCTCGTCAAATCATATGCATATACGCAATCAATCAAAGGAGAAGGACATGCAGAGCCTCACGCTTTCCAACGGTCGGCCCATCCCACAGCTCGGCTACGGCGTCTACACCATGACCTCCGAGGAGGTCGAGCGCTGCCTGCCCGAGGCCATCGCCGCCGGCTACACCCACATCGATACCGCAAACGCCTACTTCAACGAAGTCGCGGTCGGCCGCGCCATCCGCGAGTCCGGCGCCCGCCGCGAGGACCTCTTCGTGACCACCAAGCTCTTCCCGCAGAGCTACCCCTACGAGCAGTGCGGCCCGGACATCGACGCCTCCCTCGAGCGCCTGGGCCTGGGCTACGTGGACCTCATGCTCTTCCACCAGCCCTACGGCGACTACGTCTCCGGCTGGCGCGCCATGGAGGAGGCGGTGCGCGCCGGCAAGGCCCGCGCGATCGGCCTCTCCAACTTCCCGCTCCACAAGGTCGACCAGATCCTCGAGGTCGCCACGATCAAGCCGTCCGTGTTCCAGGTTGAGATCAACCCCTACTGGAACCAGCACGAGTACAAGGCCGCGCTCGCCTCTCGCGGGCTCGAGGGCGCCGTCTTTGAGGGCTGGTACCCGCTCGGCCATGGCGACAAGGGCCTTCTCGCCGAGCCGCTCTTCCAGGAGCTGGCCGAGAAGCACCGCAAGACGCCGGCGCAGGTCGTGCTGCGCTGGCACCTGCAGGAGGGCAACGTGGTCTTCCCCACCACGCGCAGCGCGGAGCACCTACGCGAGAACCTCGACGTCTTTGACTTTGAGCTCACCGCGGACGAGATGGCGCGCGTGAACGCCCTGCCGCAGCGCCCGTACTACGTGGTGCCCGAGGACGCGCCGGACTTTGTCCTTACGCACAACGACTACAGCAAGCAGGCGTAGGGCGTGCGAAAGGGACAGGCACTTTTGCACGCTTTTGCACGCAGAGGAGGAACGATGGAGTACAGGATTCTGAACAACGGCGTACGGATGCCCGTGCTCGGCTTTGGCGTGTACCAGACGCCGCCGGCAGATACGGAGCGCTGCGTGACCGAGGCCCTTTCCGTGGGCTATCGCCTCATCGACACCGCGCAGGCATATGACAACGAGGAGGGCGTGGGCGCCGCCGTTACCAAGTCCGGCGTGCCGCGTGACGAGGTCTTCATCACCTCCAAGGTCTGGGTCTCCAACATGAACTACGAGCGCGCTGCGGCCTCGATCGACGAGTCCCTACGCCGCCTGCGGACCGACCACATCGACCTCATGCTGCTTCACCAGATGATGGGCGACTACACAGGCGCCTGGCGTGCGATGGAGGACGCCTATCATGCTGGCAAGCTGCGCGCGATCGGCGTCTCCAACTGCTATCCGGAGCGCCTCGTGGACCTCTGCTGCCTGGCGGAGGTGCCGCCCGCAGTCAACCAGATCGAGACGCACCCGTTCCGCCAGCAGCGCGTCGCACATGAGAACATGGCCGAGCTCGGGGTGGTGCACGAGGCATGGGCGCCTTTCGCGGAGGCGCGCAACCACATCTTCGAGAACCCGGCCCTTCTCGCCCTTGCCGAGAAGCACGGGCGGACCGTGGGTCAGGTCATCCTGCGCGCGCTCGTCCAGTCCGACGTCATCGTTATCCCCAAGACCGTGCATCGCGAGCGCATGGAGGAGAACTTCGACGTCTTTGACTTCGCGCTGGACGCCGAGGACCTCGCCGCGTTCGCCCGCATGGAGGACCCGAGCTTCCCGCCCATCTTCGACCACTTTGATCTGGGCACGGTGAAGTGGCTGCTCGGCGACCTCGTGCGCCATCAGCAGCTCGGCGGCGCAACGCTGTATTAGGGAAAGGGGGACGGGTTATTTCTCTCAGGGGTTCTGGGACAGGCCGCTAGCCTGTCCCAGAACCCCTGAGAGAAATAACCCGTCCCCCTTTCCCGTCCCCCTTTCCCTGTCGGTTATCATCTGCCCTGTCAGCCAGGGAGAGAGGACCCGCATGGACGCCAGCAACGTGGAGATCCGTCCTGTCACCGAGCGCACGCCGAAGCTCGTTGAGCAGCTCGTCGCCGTATGGGGGCGCTCCGTGCGCGCCACGCACGCGTTTCTCTCCGAGGAGGAGGTCGCGACGATCAAGCCGTTCGTCCCGCAGGCGCTCATGGGGGTGGAGACGCTCGTCGTTGCCGAGAAGGACGGCGCGCCCGCAGGCTTCATGGGCGTGCAGGACGGTCGTCTCGAGATGCTCTTCCTCGACCCCAGCGCCCGCGGCCAGGGGCTCGGTCGCACGCTTCTCACTTACGGCATCGAGAGCCTCGGCGTCAGCGAGCTCACCGTCAACGAGCAGAACCCGCAGGCCGTTGGCTTCTACGAGCACATGGGCTTCTCGACATACCAGCGCACGGAGACGGACGAGGAGGGCCGCCCCTACCCGCTGCTCTACATGCGTCTGTAGATTGGGGGCTGCCCCCAGCCTACAGACCGGACGAGACCTCATTATTGTCCGGCCTATGGCGTACGTTTGTTCTATCGAAGGAGCGGTAGAACGGAGGCACGCATGGGCACGGAGAAGAGCATCGTACTGTTTGAGTCCGCGGACGGGTCGGTCGAGCTGCCGGTAATGCTTGACCCGGAACGTGAGGACGTATGGCTAAGCCGCGCGCAGCTCGCGACCCTCTTTGGGCGCGACGTCAAGACCATCGGCAAGCACGTCGCCAACGCGTTGCGGGAGGAGCTTGCCGGGTCCGAGAGTCGAGTTGTCGCAAAATTTGCGACAACTGCCCGCGACGGCAAAACGTACCAGACGGAGCACTACAACCTCGACATGGTTCTCTCCGTCGGCTACCGCGTGAAGTCCGCGCGCGGCGTCGAGTTTCGCCGCTGGGCCACGGACGTGCTGCGTCGCTACATCGTAGCCGGCCACGCGGAGAACGAGCGACGGCTCGAACAGTTGGGTCAGGTCGCCAGGATCATGGCGCGGGTCCCCGAGAGCCTGGAGTCCCGCCAGATCCTCGACATCGTCCAGAGCTACACCGGGGCGCTCGACCTGCTGGACGACTACGACCACCTCAGTGTGACGGCGCCCGAGGGCACGCCCTCTACACGAGAGATCACCTACGAGGAGTGCCGCGAGGTAATCGACTCCCTGCGCTTCGGCGGAGATAGCACGCTCTTTGGCGTGGAGAAGGACGCGTCGTTCAAGGGCGCCATCGGAAACGTCTTCCAGAGCTTCGACGGCCATGACCTCTACCCCACCCTTGAGGAGAAGGCCGCGCATCTGCTCTACTTCGTCGTGAAGGACCACAGCTTCCTCGACGGCAACAAGCGCATCGCGGCCGCGGTATTCCTGTACTTCCTCGACCGCAATGACGCGCTGTTCACGTCGACGGGCGAGAAAGCCATCGACGACAGCGCACTCGTGGCCATGACCATCCTCATCGCCGAGTCAAAACCGGAGGAGAAGGACGTGATGGTGGCACTCGTGATGCACTTCATAACGTAAAGGGGGACGGGTTATTTCTCTCAGGGGAAACGGGACAGGCCTGCGCCGAGGCCTGTCCCGTTTCCCCTGAGAGAAATAACCCGTCCCCTATTTGGCGTCGAGTGCGGTGAGGCCCGCGGCGAGGCGCTCGGTCACGTGCTGCATGTGGCTGCCGGGACCAAGCGCCACATCCACCTCGCAGCCACAGCCGCGCAGGATGTCCGCACAGGCGGCAAGGTCCTCCTCCACGTGGCGAAACGGCAGGCCCGCGCGCTTCTCCTTCTTCCCCACCGAGAGGTACGCGTAGCGCCCGGTACAGTCCGGCGCGTTCGCGCGCAGCCATTCGACCCAGCCCTCGTACCAGACCGAACCCGAGAGGCACGCGCACGCCGCAAGGCGCGGCTCCCGCACGAACGCGTAGAGCGCGAAGAGCCCGCCGAGCGAGTAGCCGCACATGGCGTGAGGGCCGGGCGCCGCGTCAAGCGCATCGGCGAGCGAGGCGAGCGTCTCGTCCGCATGCCCTCCAAAGTCCTTCTCGCCCGGGCGCAGCGCCGGAGCGGGCCACGGCGTGAGCGCATCGCCCCAGTCGGCCACCGGCACGCTCACCACACGTGAGCGCAGCCGTTCCGCAGCCGCCGCCACGTCAAGCGGATGCTCCGGCGAGTCGATGACGTAGATCAAGCAACCTCCCCGTCAGCCCACCGCCGCCTCGTCAAGCGCGCGGTACTCCGCGCTCAGCTCGAGCGCCAGCTCCTCCCTGGAGGGCGGGCGCGAGAGATCCTTGGCGGCGAATAACTGTGCGTTGTCCTCAAGGAGAGTGTACTCGACGAGCGAGTCGCTCCTGTCGGCGCGGAGCACGATGCCCACGGGCGGATCGTCCCCCTCGTTCATGAGCTCGCGCGTTCTCCAGTTGCTCTCGGCGCACTCGTTCGTGCACCACATGCGCACCTCGGAATCCGCGACGCGCATAAGTCGGCGGTGGTGCGTCCAGCTCAATTCGGTACGCAGCGCGTTCCGAATCGGGAAGGCGAGATAGAACCGACGCGTGAAGCGGAAATTGCGCTCGTCAAACCCCTTCCCAAAGTCCTCCCCAAGCCGTCGGGAGGGCTCCTTGACCGGCGCCTCACCGTGCTCCGCGCGCTCGGCCCCGCCCGGCGCGACCTCCGCCGCCAGCTCGCTCTTCTCGCCCCCGCTCATGTGCCCTCCGACCCCCAGGGCATCCCATGCAGAGAGGCCATCGGCGCGACCGGACAACAACGCAAATGTCTGTCTTCCCAAGGAGCGCGGGGAGTCGGCCGGCTACCTTGATATCACGAGAAGCGTCCCGCAGCCGCTAAGACAGACGGAGTCTTCGCAAAGTGGTTAGCCTGAACATCGGTGGGATATCATATAAGCGACGTAGTGTTTCTTATATGATTGGAGCTGTCATGAGAACCCTCGTTGCGTACTTCTCGGCCACCGGCACGACGGCGCGCGCCGCTCGCAGGCTGGCGGAGGCCGTCGGCGCCGACCTCTTTGAGATCGTGCCCGAGCAGCCCTACACCGCCGCCGACCTCGACTGGCGCGACAAGAACAGCCGCAGCTCACATGAGATGACCGACGAGAAGTGCCGCCCGGCCATTGCGGGCGACGCTCTCGATGTGAGCGGTTACGACACCGTATTCGTGGGCTTCCCCATCTGGTGGTACGTTGAGCCGCGCATCATCGACACCTTCCTCGAGGCGCACGACCTCTCCGGCAAGAAGGTCATCCCGTTTGCCACGAGCGGCAGCAGCGGGTTGGGCAAGGCGCCGCGGCGCATGGCGTCGCTCGCGCCGGGCGCCACGGTCCTCGAGGGCAGGATGCTCAACGGAGATCCCAGCGCAGACGAGCTCCGCACCTGGGCGTGGTAATCGGGGACGGGTTTCTCTCCCGTGCCGCTGGCGTCAGGCTTATTTGGCACGCGATCCGCGCGTGCCAAATAAGCCTGACGCCAGCGGCACGGCCCGCACCCGACTACCAGATGCCGAGGAGGTGCTGCATGCCGAGGCTCACGCACGCGATGGCAACCCAGCAGCAGAGGCCCATGAGGATCGGCTTGCCGCCCGTGCGCACGAGCTTGACGATGTTGGTGTTGAAGCCGATCGCCGCCATCGCCATGACGATGAGGAACTTGGAGAGCTCCTTGATGGGGGCGGTCACGACCGCCGGCAGCGCAAAGACCGTGGTCACCACGCTCGCCAGCACGAAGAACACGATGAACGTCGGGAACGCCCGGCGCAGGCTGAAGGTGTTTCTCACCTCGCCGCCCGCGCGGCGAGCCTGACGGAGCTGCCAGAACGCGAGCGCCAGCGTGATGGGGATGATGGCCAGCGTGCGCGTGAGCTTCACGATGGTGGCGGCATCGAGCGTGTTGGCACCGGGATGCATGCCGTCCCACGCGGCCGCGGCCGCGGTAACGGAGGAGGTGTCGTTCACCGCCGTGCCCGCGAAAAGACCGAAGCCCTCGTTGGTGAGACCGAGCATCCCGCCGAGCGTGGGGAACACGAGCGCGGCGATCACGTTGAAGAGAAAGATCACGCTGATGGCCTGGGCGATCTCCTCGTCGTCCGCCTCGATCACGGGAGCGGTGGCCGCGATGGCCGAACCGCCGCAGATGGAAGATCCCACGCCGATGAGCGTGGAAATCTTGCTCGGGATGTTGAGCGTGCGGCAGAGCACGTACGAGACGATGAGCGAGGTGGCAATGGTCGAGAGGATGATGGGCAGCGACGTCAGGCCCACCCGCGCGATCTGAGCGAGGTTGAGGCCAAAGCCCAGCAGGATGACCGCCCACTGAAGCACCTTCTTGGACGTGAACTTGACGCCGGCGACAAGCGAATCGCCCTTCTCGGCCGGCACCAGCAGGGCGAGCACCATGCCGATGAGGATGGCGAAGACCGGGCCTCCAATGACCTCGAACCGCTTGCCCAGAAGCCATGCCGGCACGGCGATGGCCAGCGCAAACAGCACACCTCTCCACATCTTTCCAAAGTCCTTGATGAGTTCCATATGCGGATGTCCCTCCGTCGGCCTAGCTGTCTGACGCAAGCCTACTCCCTGTATATATAATTCTTTCTGTCGTATTGCTTATGAACCCATAAGCGTTTCTATCGATATCCGGAGGACGAGGACATGCTCGACTACCGCACGCACACGTTCCTCGCCGTGTATCGCTCCGGCAGCTTCACGCGCGCCGCGGAGCAGCTGCACGTCACCCAGCCAGCGGTTTCGCAGCACATCCGACAGATCGAGGCATACTACGGCTGCGCCCTCTTCTCGAAGGCCGGCCGCGGCGTGGAGCCAACGCCGGCGGGACATCTGCTCTACCGCGCGCTTGACGTAGCGGAGAACGACGAGATGCGACTACGCGCAGAGCTCGGGTCCCTGCAGGGCGAGAAGGACGAGCGCCCGCCACTGCGCCTCGGCTGCACCCGCACGATTGCGGACTACGTGGCGCCGCGCCTGCTGGCAGAGCACCTGGGACGCCACCCGGACGAGCACATCTACCTGCGCACGGGCAACACGGCCGAGCTCGTGGAGCTCATCGAGGCCGGAGAGATCGACTTCGCGCTGGTTGAGGGCTCGTTCGACGGGGAGCTCTTCGAGGGCGAGGTCCTCTCGCGCGAGCCGTACCTGGCAGTGGCGGCCTCCGGGAAGCGTCCCGCGAGCGTCACCGAACTTCTCGCCCGGCGGCTCGTGCTGCGCGAGCCGGGTTCGGGCACCCGAGAGATCCTCGAGCGCCACCTCGCGGCACGGGACCTCTCCGTGGATGACTTCGCCGGTGTCATAGAGCTCGCGAGCATCCCCGCGATCAAGGCCTGCGTGGCCGCCGGAGCGGGCGTGAGCTTTCTCTACCGCGTGGCCGTTGAGCGAGAGCTCGCAGCCGGGACGCTTGTGGACGTGACGCCGAGGGACCTTCCCATCGAACATGACTTCTCGCTCATCTGGCAGCGCGGGAGCCGCTATGCCGGACGCTACCGCGCGCTCCTCCGCGAATGGGCCGTGCAGGCCGGATGACATGACAAAGGGGCTGCCCATCGGTACATTGGGAACTGCCCCCAACGCACAGATGGAGAACCATGTCGCACAGGCTGATCAAGTTACTCTCTATCGCGCTCGGCAACGCGCTCGTGGCCGTTGCCGTCACCTTCTTCATCGTCCCGCACGGCCTCGTGCTCGGCGGGTCGACCGGCATCTCGCTCGTGATCACCCATCTGGCGCCCCTGCCGCTCTCGCTCGTGGTGCTGGCCGTCAACGGGGTGCTCTTCCTGCTGGGCGCGCTCATCCTCGGACGGCACTTCGCCGCGTCGACCATCTTCAGCACAATCGCCTACCCGCTTGCCATGTCCGTCCTCGAGACGCTGCCATTTGGTCACCTCACCGATGAGCCCATGCTCGCGGCGGTCTGCGCCGGGGCGCTCATGGGAGCTGGAACGGGACTCATCCTGCGCGCTGGCGGCTCGTCGGGCGGCAGCGACGTCATCGCCCTCATCGCGCACAAGTACCTGCACGCCAACGTCTCGGCCCTGCTCTGGGCGATCGACGTCTGCGTCATCGCCTGCCAGCTCCCCTTCTCCAACTTCGAGCAGGTGCTGCTGGGCGTGCTCGCCCTGACGCTGCTCACCATCGTGATGAACCGGGTCATGGTCATGGGCCGCTCGCAGGTCCAGCTTCTCATCTTCTCGACCGAGCATGAGGCGATTCGCGAGAACATTCTGCGGGAGCAGGACGCGGGCGTCACCGTGATCCCCATCGAGCAGGGCTACACGCGCCAGGAGGGCAGGGCACTGCTCAGCGTCATCCCCCGGCGCAAGCTCTGGACCATCCGCGAGATGATAACGTCCGTCGACCCCACGGCCTTCTGGGTGATCTCCGAGGTGAGCGAGATGCGCGAGCGTCAGCTCAGACGCCGCGCGTAAAAGGGGGCGGGCGTGCCACTGGCGTCAGGTTTATTTGGCACGCGTAGGCCGCGTGCCAAATAAACCTGACGCCAGTGGCACGCGCCCTTTAACGGCGGCGACCGCCAAAGAGATTGCGGGTGATCTGGCGCGTGGCCTCGCGGCCGAAGGTGCCGAAGATCTGGCCAGCAATCTTGCCGATGCCCTTCATCATCTGCTCCTGCTGCTTCTCGCGGGCGCGAGCCTCGCGCTCCGCGGCCTTCTCGGCCTCCCGCTCGGCCTTGGCGGCCTCCTTGGCCTTCAACTTCTCGAGCTCGGCCTTCTCCTTCTCAAGGGCCGCGCGCTCCTCAGCGAGGCGCTCGGCCTCCTCGTCCTTCTCGGCCTCCGCGCTCAGCTGCTCGAAGGCGCTCTCGCGGTCCACGGCCTCGCCGTACTTCTCCATGAGGTCGGCCTGGGCATCGAGCGCGGCCTTGAGGTCGGTCTCGGGCGCGGCGGCCATGAGGCACTGCGGCGGCAGGATCTTTGCGCGCTCCACGACCTCGGGCTGGCCGTCCTCGTTCAGGAAGCTCACCAGCGCCTCGCCGGTGCCCAGCTCCAGAATGACGTCCTCGCTCTTGAACGCCGGGTTCTCGCGGAACGACTGCGCGGCGGCGCGTACCGCCTTCTGCTCGGCCGGCGTGTAGGCGCGCAGGCCGTGCTGCACGCGGTTGGAGAGCTGGGCGAGCACCTCGTCGGGGATGTCGCTCGGCGACTGCGTGATGAAGTAGACGCCCACGCCCTTGGAGCGGATGAGCTTGACCACCTGGACGATCTTGTCCAGAAGCTCGCCCGGCATGTCATTGAAGAGCAGGTGCGCCTCGTCGAAGAAGAAGACGAACTTGGGCTTCTCGAGGTCGCCCTCCTCCGGCAGCGTGTCAAAGAGCTCCGAGAGCATCCACAGCAGGAACATCGCGTAGATCTGCGGGCTCTGGATGAGCTTGGCGGCGTTGAGGACGTTCACGTAGCCCTGCCCGTTCGGGGTGCACGCGAACCAGTCGGCGAGGTCGAGGTCCGGCTCGCCGAAGAAGACGTCACCGCCCTCGTCCTCAATCGAGATGAGCTTGCGCAGAATGGCTCCCACGGACTGGCTTGAGACCTTGCCGTAGGTGGTCTCGTACTGCTTGGCGTTCTCGGCCACGTAGTTGAGCATCGACCGCAGGTCCTTGAGGTCGATCAGCAGGAGGTTCTTGTCGTCAGCGATGCGGAAGACGATGTCGAGCACGCCCTCCTGGACCTCGGTGAGCTCGAGCAGGCGCGAGAGGAGCGAGGGGCCCATGTCGGAGACGGTGATGCGCACCGGAATCCCCTGGCCGCCGAGCATGTCCCACAGGCGCACGGGGCAGCCCTCGTAGGTGAAGCCCTCAAGGCCGAACTTCTTGATGCGCTTCTGCATGTCCTCGGTGTCCTCGCCGGCTGAGCACATGCCGGTGATGTCGCCCTTGACGTCGGCCATGAAGACGGGGACGCCCGCCTTGGAGAAGCCCTCGGCCATGACCTTGAGCGTCACGGTCTTGCCCGTGCCGGACGCGCCGGCGATGAGGCCGTGACGGTTGGCCTGGTCGAGCAGCAGGCTGACGGGCTTGTTGTCGGGCTCGGCGCCCACGCCCATCCAGATGGCGTTGTCCTTGAGCATTGGTCCCCCTTGCGTGGCGTTGACAGGGCTGTATATCCGCAGCTAAGCATAGCAGCCGAGAAGGACGAGCGCCTCTCAACGCCAATTTGACACGCGGGTCGGGACGGAGGTCCCGCCGCCCCGTCCTCTCGTCATCCCCCCGCCCGCAACCGATGCACAAAATGTGAGCATCGCAATAGCATATGAATCATCCGGGGGACGTCGGGTATAGGCCCGTCAGGACACGAAAGGGAGGTATCCGATGGAACGCACCGTTGCTGAACGCGTGAGGGGATTTCGCACTGAGGACGGGGGCGGAGTGAGCCTCGTGCGCGTACTCGGACCGCAGACAACCGAGCGCTTTGACCCCATCCTCATGCTCGACTCATTTGACAGCACCGACCCCGCGGACTGGGAGGCCGGCTTCCCACTGCATCCGCACCGCGGCATCGAGACGATCAGCTTCATCGCGCGTGGGGCCATGCGGCATCGCGACAGCCTCGGACACGAGGACACCGTGCGCGACGGCGAGGTCCAGTGGATGACGGCGGGCTCCGGCATCCTGCACGAGGAGATGATGCCGGGCGTCACGCGCCTGCTCGGGGTCCAGCTCTGGCTCAACCTCCCCGCACGGGACAAGATGGTTCCCCCGAGCTATCACGCCATCCGCCGCGAGAGCATCCCCGAGGTTACGCTTGCGGGCGGCCGCCTGCGCGTCCTCGCGGGAACATATGGGGACGTCCATGGCTTTGAAGGGTCCTACCTGCCTCTCGATTACTACGACATCCATCTTGAGCCGGAATCTGAGACCTCGCTCGTGCTCGACCCCGAGCGCACCGCCTTCGTCTTCACGCTGACGGGCAGCGTGCGCGTTGCGGGCGAGCCCGTCTCGGAAAAGACGGCGGCACGCCTCACGAGGGGCGACCGGCTGACCATCGCCGCGGGCGACGGCGGAGCGGAGGTTCTCTACGTCGCAAGCCAGCCGCTCCGGGAGCCAATCGCCTGGGGCGGCCCCATCGTCATGAACACCAACGAGGAGCTCGATCGGGCGTACCGGGAGCTGCGCGAGGGGACCTTTGCGTGACGAACCGTGACGAACGGCCCACGACCGAGCGTCGAGACAGAGGATTCGGACAGAACCGACGCTCCAAGGGGTCGATTCCGTCCGGATGCTCTGTCTCGACGATTCTAGTGCGTGACGCGGGGACGGGGCGAGCCAGCCCGGCCCCCGCGTCACGCACTCCCTAGAGCTCGAAGAACGTGGCGGAGGCGGCGGGAACATGCAGCACGCCACCGGCAAGATAGGCCTCGTCACCCAGCGCATAGAGCACGCGCGCAGCCTCAAAGTCGCACGGGACCTCGACCTCGCGTGCGGCGGGGTTGAGGGCCACCAGCACGCGCTGGCCACCCTCCCCGCGCTCCGTGCGCAGGTAGACGAGCGGATACGCGTTCTTCTCGCAGTGGACGAACTCCACCGCCGCGTTCACGCCGAGGGCCGGCGTGGAGCGGCGCAGCGCGATGAGTCGCTGGACCTCACGCCAGAGCGAGGAGTCGCTGGCCATCTGGGCCGCTACCGTAGGCGCGTCGTCGCCCGCGTCCTGCGGGATGTAGAGAGAATCGGCAGACGCTCCTGAGAAGCCATAGTTGGGCTCGGCCGCGTCCCACTGGATCGGCGAACGCGCACCCGTGCGCTGGTAGCCGCCCTCGACCGAGATCACGTCCAGATGGCGCATGCCAATCTCGTCTCCGGCGTAGACAAAGGGGCATCCCGGCATGGACAGGATGAAGGCAAAGGCCAGCTTCATCTCCTCCGGGTCAAGGAACTTGCGCATGCGGTCCATGTCGTGGTTGCCAGACGGGATGCACATGAGGCCCTTGCCGTCCGTGAGCTCCATGTTGCGGCGGTACGTGGCCACAAACTCACTCGCGTCGCCCGCGCCCTCTCGCGCGAACCACGGGTGCTCGCAGCGGAAGAGGTCCATGTAGTGCGACGTGCCAAACTGCAGCAGGAAGTCCATGTGGAAGCCCGCGCGGATGGTCTTGTCGGGCTCGCCCCACTCGGAGATGAGCACGGCGTTGGGGTAGCGCTCGTCCAGGAACGCGCGCATGTCCTGCCAGAGGGCGATCGTGCCCTCCTGCTCGGGATCGTCCTTCACGAGCGAGCCCGCCATATCCACACGGAAGCCATCGCAGCCGCGGTCCAGCCAGAACGCCATGACGTCCTTCATGGCCTGGCGCGTGGCAAGAGCCTCCGGCGAGTCCATCGCGCTCTGCCAGGGCTCGGTCACGCGATAGAAGCCGTAGTTGAGAGCAGGCTGGAAAGCAAAGAAGTTCACGGCCACGGCACCGTTGCGCTCTGCGATGCCGCGCAGCACGCCGTTCACACCCGGGACGTCGCCCACCGGGGTCCATACGTCATCGGTCCAGACGTAGCGGCCCGAGAACTCGTTGGGCTCGGCCCGGCAGGACTCCTTGAACCAGGGATGCTCGATGGAGGTGTGCCCGGGCACAAGGTCGAGAAGAACATGCATGTCACGGGCATGCGCCTCAGCAAAGAGCCGCTCGAGGTCCTTGTTGGAGCCGTAGCGCGGGGCCACCTGGCAGTAGTCTGCCACGTCGTAGCCCGCATCGCCGAAGGGGGACGCGAAGCACGGGTTGAGCCAGAGAGCGTTAGCACCCAGCTCGCGCACGTAGTCGAGCTTCTCGATGATGCCCTGAAGGTCACCGATGCCGTCGTCGTTGGTGTCGTTGAAGCTCTGCGGGTAGATCTCGTAGAAGACCGCGTCGTCGAGCCACGTGCTCATGGGCGTTCCTTTCTCGCTCCTCGTTTCCCTCTTCGGATTGGAAACGTTTCCAGTTGGGAGGATTGTATAGCACCTTCAACGTAGCGCAAGCGAAAAAACGGCAACTGATGTGAAATCGGTCCCCTACGTGAAATCGAGTTGTCTTACCGTGAAGTGCTGCGGGCAGTCGCCCTCCTCGCCCGGCAGCTCGAAGGTGCCCTCGCGCAGCACGGTCCAGCGCGCTCGGCCGACATAGGCCGGCCACTCGCCGTTGTCCGACATGTGCACGAGCGTCACGGGGCCCACGGCCTCGCACTCCAGTTTGTCGAGAAACGCCGCGAGCACCGGCGTGTCAAACGGATTGAACAGATAGACATGCGTATAGTCGGCGAGCGGGAGGTCGAGCGCGCTGCCCGCGACCACGCTCACGTTGGGATAGCGCGCGGACCACGCGGCCGCCTCCGCCGCGAGCGCCGGGTCCAGCTCAACGCCCGTCACGTGCCCGGGCAGCGCCGCACCCACAAAGTATGCGAGCACGCGGCCGGCGCCGCAGCCCACGTCGAGCAGATGGGAGTCGGCGACGAGATCCAACCCTCCGAGGAGATCCTCGAGCACGAAGTACGGCGTGGCCGTAGGGTCATGGGCTCCCTCCGCAGCATGGCGAGTCCTCTCGGCACGCTCAAGCGAGCGACCGGCAACCGCCAGGTCACGCAGCAAACCAGCGTCACGCATCGAACCAGGGCTTCTCGACCGGCCTGTTGTGGTCGTAGACGCGATCGTCCTTCTCGCAAATCTCGCGCAGCACGCGGCACGGGTTGCCCACGGCAACCACACCGGCAGGCACGTCACGCGTGACCACGCTTCCCGCGCCGATCACCGAGCCCGCGCCCACCGTCACGCCCGGCAGCACCACGCATCCCGCACCGAGCCACGCGCCTGCGCAGATGCGGACGGGCTTGTTGTACTGCAGGCCCTTTGCGCGCAGACGCGGCGAGACGGGGTGCGACGCCGTGCAGATGGTGACGTTGGGACCGATCATGACGTCGTCCTCGATGAAGATGTCCGCATCGTCCACCAGCGTGAGGCCCATGTTGGCGTAGACGTTGTTGCCCAGGTGCAGGTTCGCGCCGCCCCAGTTGGCGTGGAACGGCGGCTCGATCATGCAGCCCTCGCCCACCTCGGCGACGAGCCTGGCGAGAAGCGCGTCGCGCTCCTCGGAGCTGCTGAACGGCAGCGCGTTGTAAGCGTCCAGCACGTCGCGCCGGCGCTCCTGCTCAGCAAAGAGCTCGGGGCTGTTGCAAGCGTAGAGCCGACCGTCGGCCATGCGCTGCCGCACTTCCGCGAGGTCCATCAAGTCTCCGTTCTTCTCGCTGGTAAAGCGGGTGCCCCGCCACTCGGAAGCGACGGGGCACCCGTTAATTTAGTTAAATTACTTATTCCCACTCGATTGTGCCGACGGGCTTGGGCGTGAGATCGTACGTCACACGGCAGATGCCCGGCACCTCGGCCAAGATGCGGTCGGTGATCTTCTTGAGCAGCGCCCAGTCGAGCTCGGGCACGGTGGCGGTCATGGCGTCGACGGTGTTGACGGCGCGGATGATGGCCGGCCAGTCGTAGGCGCGCTTGCCGTCGCGCACGCCAGTCGCGCGCATGTCGGGCACCACGACGAAGTACTGCCAGACCTTGCCGGCCAGGCCCGCCTCAGCGAACTCCTCGCGCAGGATGGCGTCGGCCTCGCGCAGCGCCTCCAGGCGGTCGCGGGTGATGGCGCCGAGGCAGCGCACGCCGAGGCCCGGGCCCGGGAACGGCTGGCGCTCGACCATGCCCTCGGGCAGCCCCAGCGCGCGGCCCACCACGCGGACCTCGTCCTTGAAGAGCAGGCGAACGGGCTCCACGAGCTCAAACTGCAGGTCGTCGGGCAGGCCGCCCACGTTGTGGTGGGCCTTCACTCCGTCGGACTCCACGATGTCGGGGTAGATGGTGCCCTGCGCCAGGAAGTCCACGTCGTCGGCGACCTTGCGGGCCTCCTCCTCGAAGACGCGAATGAACTCGGCGCCGATAATCTTGCGCTTGCGCTCGGGCTCGGCCACGCCGGCCAGCAGGTCGAGGAAGCGGTCCGTGGCGTCAACGTAGACGAGGTTGGCGTCCATCTGGTTCTTGAAGACGTCGACGACCTGCTCGGACTCGCCCTTGCGCATGAGGCCGTGGTTCACGTGCACGCAGATGAGCTGCTTGCCGATGGCCTTGATGAGCAGCGCGGCCACCACGGAGGAGTCCACGCCGCCGGAGAGGGCCAGCAGGACCTTCTTGTCGCCGACCTGCGCGCGGACGGCCTCGACCTGCTCATCGATGAAGGCCTGCGCAAGCTCGGGGGTGGTGATGCGCTCCATGTTGTCCGGGCGCTTGTTCGGGAGGTCCATGCCAGCTCCTTTGAACGGGGAATCGATGCCCCAATTCTACCGGAGACGAGGTCGGGCGGAGGCGTGGGACGCCCCTTGACGGCGGCGCGCGAGCATGCGCTCCGATTGTCGGTGATTTTTGACGAACACGTTGAGTACAGGCTCTTGAGCCACCACAAAACCGCAGGTCAAAAAATGCTATCTGACGGGCAGTACTTAACCCCTCCCCCAGAAATCACCGACAATCGACGGATTACGCAGGATGTCCCCCGCTGTCCCGCGGTGGCACGATGACGTCATAGCGGACCGCCTTGCCCGCAACGGAATGGCTCGGCCTGGCGCCCGCGAGCCACGACCCCTTGGGCGGCCGCTTGATGACGACCTTTCGCGGGCGCGCCGCCAGCGCAGCGTCCAGCAGCTCCCCCTCGTTGTCGCACGGCCGCTCGAGATGGTGCAGAAGCTGGAACTTCTTCTTCACCGCCGCGCTCTTGGTGCGCTCGGGAAACATCGGGTCCAGAAACACCACGTCGGGCGAGAAGCCCAGCGCACGCAGCCCAAAGACCGAATCGCCCTCCACGAGCTCCATCCGTCCCACGATAGCCGAGAGCCTCGGATCGTCAGCCGCCCGCTCGAGCGCGTCGCGCAGGAGCGCCGCGATCACCGGGTCCTGCTCGAACATCGTGACCGTAAACCCCGCCGCCGCCAGAAGCAGCGAGTCCTCCCCGAGCCCCGCCGTGGCGTCAACGGCGCGCGGATCGGGGACGCCGCGCACGCGCGCCGCGCGCACGAGCAGCTCTCGCCCCAGGCGGTCCGGGCGCAGCCGGGGCAGCAGTCGCGAGAAATCCGCGCGCAGCACCATGCCGTCGCCCACGAGCGCGAGCCCCTCGGCATCACGCCTCAGCTCGACGTTCTTCTCGCCCGCCATGGCCGGGTCATCGCCCATCGTGTTTCCCTCCGGCAAACTGTCGCGCCGCCCGAACGTTTTGCCCTAGCATGACACGCGGCGGACGCGGCGTCGAGCGAAAGAGGGAGCATGGCGGAACAGGCTGCGGCAAGAAGGACCAAGGTGCCCGTGCGGCTCGGGCTCATCGTCATCTGCGCGGGCGGGTTCATGGACGCGTACTCGTACCTGCTGCACGACCACGTCTTCGCGACGGGGCAGACCGGCAACATCGTCCTGCTCTGCATGAACCTCGCCGAGGGGGCGTGGCTCGGCGTGTCGCACTACCTCGTGTCCATCCTGGCCTTCGTCGCCGGCATCATGCTCTCGCGCCACGTCCTCGTCCGCGTGCACGGAAGGGCGACCCACCGCATGCAGCGATGGGTCGCCGTCTTCGAGGCCGTTGCGTTCGCCGTCGTGGCGCTCCTGCCGGAGGGCGCGCCCGACCTGCTCGTCAACAGCGCCATCTCGTTCTGCGCCGCCGTCTCGTACGAGAACTTCCGGCAGTTCGGGACCAGGTCGGCGTACGCGAGCGTCTTCTGCACCGGCAACCTGCGCTCCCTCGGGGAGACGCTCTACGACGGCATCTTCGAGAAGGACCGTCACGAGCTGCATCGATCGGCTCGCTACGCCGGGCTCGTCGCGTCGTTTTGCGTCGGCGCCGTGGCGTGCAAGCTCCTGATCGACGCGACGGGCAAGTTCGCCTGCCTCGCCATCAGCGCGCTCTTCCTCCTCTCGCTGCGCTACATCGTCGACCCGGACGCGTGAGGGGCTCGCCGCCTAGCGCTTCGTGATCATCGGGGTGGTCGCGAGGCCGAGAAGCACGATGACGGCCCCCACCGCATAGGCGGCGCGCGTGGAGTCGAAGCGAGCCTGGGCATCCAGCCTGACCAGCTCGTCGCGCTCGTCCTGGGTCAGATTGACCTGATCGAGCTGCCGCTCGAACTCGTCGTTGCTCTCGAGGTCGACGCTCATGTTGGAGAGCTGCCCGCGCACCTCCGGGGACAGGGCCGCGTCGCCCGCGATCCCCGCGTGCATGGCGTTGGTCATCCCAAAGAGCAGCACCGCGCCGAGCAGCGCCACGCCGAACGCCTGGCCGACGTTGCGCATCGTGCTCTGGATGCCGCCCGACTGGGAGGCGTCGCGCTCCGGCAGGGCAAGGGCGACGATGTTGCTCGCGTGCGAGGCCACCGTGCCCGCCCCCATGCCGGCGAGAAACGCGCCCGCATAGACGCCGGCCGCGCTGGCGCCGTCCGTCGTGACCGAGAGGGCCATGACGCCGAGGGCGAGCGCCATCTCGAGATAGCCCGCCTGGATGACGTGGCGCGGGTTGGCGTGCGGGAGCAGCTTGGGGATGCCCAGCGAGAACGCGAAGGTGGGCACGCCCGTCACGATTGAGATGACGCCCACGTCGACGGGCGACCAGCCGGCAACGAGCTGCAGGTAGGGCGCCATGAGGATGGACTGCGCGCCCATGAAGAAGAACATGATCGCGTTGGCGGCAAGACCGGCGAGCACCTGCGGCGTCCGCAGGAAGGAGCTCGGCAGGAGCGCGATGCCGTTCTTCTCCTCCACGCGGCGCTCCACCCGCACGAGGACCACGAGCACCACGATGCCGCACGCCATCACCGGCAGGGCCGGCGAGATGCCGAAGATCGTGAACGGGCAGCGCTCGAACGGGGTGATGAGGCCCCAGGCGGACACGTTGGAGAGGCCGATCAGGAAGAGGAACAGCCCCAGCGCGGCAAGGGTCACGCCGATTCCGTCGAACGCGAGCCTCTCGCCCGCGGACGCCGCGCGCGGGAGCCGCAGCGAGAGCGCCGCCACCACCGCGAAGTAGGCCGCGAGCAGCAGGAAGGTCGGCTTCATCCCGGCGCTCTCCATGACCATGCCCAGCACGAGCGGCAGCACGGCGGAGAGTCCGGACGCCGCGCCGACGCAGCCGAAGGCGACCATGCGGTTGCGGCCGCTGTAGAGCACGGGGATGAGCCCGAGGATCGAGGGGACGAGCAGGCTCGCGCCGAGCCCCACGAGGACGCGGCCCACCCAGATGAAGACGGCCATGTTCGGCGCGAGCGCGAGCGCCACCTCGCCCGCGGCGCACACGACGGCGCCCGCGCGGAACGTCCGCGCCCAGCCGAGGATGGTCCCCAGAAGGCCGCCGGCGATCATGAAGGCGCCGCCCACGAGCGGGTAGATCATGTTGGCGAGCTGGATGTCAGACGTCGTGGCGCCGAGGTCGCTCGTGAGGGCCGAGGCGGCCAGCGACAGGGCGCCGTTGTCGCCCGTCGTGCCCATCTGGGCGAGGATCAAGATGATGACGGGAAGGACGAGGAACTTCTCGGCTGCGGGGGACGACGCGACAGCGCCCTCCCCGCCCGCCGCTGAGGTGGGATTGCTCATGGGTCTTCTCCTTGTTCGTTTGCTTTCGCCCGGCCCGCGGCGTGCCGCGGGCCGCCCTGCGCTACGCCGCCGCTTCCACGACCACCGGCTCTGTGCCCGCAAGGTCGCACCCCGAGAGCGGGTACGCCTTGATCGCGAGGTCGTCATAGGCCGCGTGGTAGTAGGTGAGGCTCGCGGCGGAGAAGCAGCTCGTGTAGAGCGTCCGCTCGAAGGCGCCGTCGCCCATGCGCGCGCAGCCATCCGGCACCGCGACCGACCCGAGGGTGCGGAAGAGCCGCGTGACGTTGGCGCGCTCCCCGTCCTGAACGGGATAGTGCGTGTTCACGAACGCCGCCTTCGCAAAGCGAGAAGGACCGCTGTAGTCGCCGGGCATGCCGTGCATCCCCATGCCGGAGCCAAACGGGGCGAGGCCCGCCCCTCCCCACGCGGCCTGGCCGGGCTCGTCCTCGGAGAGCGTCAGGTAGTTCCGCAGGTTCTGGCGCTGCCAGCCGAAGTCCGGCTCGTTGGTGAGCACGTCGACGTCGTTCTCCCGCACGCGCAGGCCGCCCTCAAGGCACTCGACGACCACGCTTCCGGTGGCGTCGCCGATGATCCAGTGGAGGTTCGCGACGGGCAGCCGCTCGTTCACCGCGCGCGCCACGACGGTCACGCGCGCGAGCGCGGCACGCACCTCGTCCAGACTCGAGAAGTTCCGCGCCACCCAGTAGGGGAACTCGTAGGCCGCGACGTTCACGCCCCCGTCCGTCGGGGCCGCGGCGTAGCGGGCGCTCTGCGGGAAGTTGAGGCCGGCGACGGCAAGACCGGCGTCGTTGCCGCAGTCAAAGTAGAGCGGCACGCCGCCCACGACGATGCCCATACCGATGACGGCGTGACCCCGCTCGAGGTCATCCGGCCGCTCGAAGGCGGCCGGGACGCGCGCCGCAGGAGGGGTCATCACCACACGCTCGCCATAGCCCTGGGTCCAGTCCAGGTTGCGGCCGAAGTACATGGCGCCGTTGGCGTCGGTGAAGCGAATCCCCGTGCACATGGGGCGGCCCCTTCCCTGTCCCGCCGTTCTTCTCGGCAGGACACGTAGGATAACAAAACGACTATCTGTTACCCACATATTCTCGACGCAAACCCAAAGCGCGCCTCTTTTCTCGGAGCGTCTGAGAATTCGGCGTCAACGGGCGGACACGGCGCCGCATTTCCGCGCGGCTGAGCTATCATGATGACTATATGTTGGGACAACACAGCGCTTGGAGGCTCAGCCCATGCCCATGACCGCGATCATCCTCGCCGCCGGCGAGGGAACGCGCATGAAGTCCCGTCACCCCAAGGTAATGCACAAGCTCCTCGACCGCCCGCTCGTCTCGTGGGTCACGCGCGCCGCGCGTGTTGCCGGCGCCGAGCGCATCGTGGTGGTCGTGGGCAACGGTGCCCAAGAGGTGCGGGACCATCTTGCCAACGAGAAGAACGTCGAGTTCGTCGAGCAGGCGGAGCGCCTGGGGACAGGCCACGCCGTCCGCGTGGCGCTCGAGGCGACCGGCATCGACGCCGGGCCCGTCGTCATCCTCAACGGCGACCTGCCGCTCATCGAGCCCGAGACCGTCCGCGCCTTCGCCGATTCCGTGGCGGACGGCGGCCACGCCGCCTCCGTCCTCACGATGACTCCGCCCGACCCGCACGGCTACGGCCGCATCGAGCTCGCCGAGGACGGCACGGTGGCGCGCATCGTCGAGCAGAAGGACTGCACCCCCGAGCAGGACGCGCAGCTCCTGGAGTGCAACGCCGGCTGCTATGCCTTCGACGGCGCGCTTCTCGCCGCCCACGTGGGCGAGATCGGCAACGACAACGCCCAGGGCGAGTACTACCTCCCCGACATGGTGGAGATCCTGCGCGGCCACGGCCACGCCACCACGATCGTCCACTGCGAGGACTACCGCGAGGGCCTCGGCGCCAACAACCGCGTGCAGCTCGCCGAGCTTGCCGCGCTCGCGCGCGACCGCATCAACGAGCGCCTCATGCTCGATGGCGTCACCATGCTCGACCCCGCCACCACCTGGGTGGGCCCCGACGTCACCGTCGGGCGCGACACCGTCCTTCTCCCCATGACGATGCTCTGGGGCGCAACGTCGGTGGGCGAGGAGTGCGTGCTCGGCCCCAACACGCGCCTCACGGACTGCACCGTCGCCGACCACGTCACCCTCGAGGAGACCGTCGGCGTGGACGTGACCATCGAGAAGGGCGTCACCTGCGGGCCGCGCGCCTACCTGCGCGGCGGCGCCCACGTCCTGGAGGGCGCGCACGTGGGCACGCACGTGGAGATCAAGAACTCCACGATCGGCGTGGGCTCCAAGGTCCCCCACCTCTCCTACATCGGCGACTGCACCATGGGCGCCGGCGTCAACATCGGCGGCGGCTCCATCACGTGCAACTACGACGGTGTGCACAAGAACCGCACCGTCATCGGCGACAACGTCTTCGTTGGCTCCGACACCATGATGGTCGCGCCCGTCACCATCGGCGACGGCGCCCTCGTGGGCGCCAGCTCCTGCGTCACCAAGGACGTCCCTGCCGACGCGCTCTATCTCGAGCGCAGCAAGGAGCGCATTGTTGAGGGATACGCCGCCCGGCGTCTCGAGAGACTCAAGAAAGGTGAGGCCTAGATGTACGAGAACCTGAGTGAGCCCATGCCGCTGAAGAAGGAGATCAAGCTCTACACCGGCACCGGCAACCCGGCCCTTTCCCAGAAGATCGCCGACATCCTGCACCTCGAGCTGCAGGGCCTGAAGATCGAGAAGTTCGCCAACGGCGAGATCTACGCCCGCTTCGACGAGTCCATCCGCGGCGACGACGTCTTCTTCATCCAGTCGCTCTCGGGCCTCAACGTCAACGACCTCCTCATGGAGACGCTCGTCGTCGCCGACGCCGCCAAGCGCGCCTCCGCCTCCAAGTTCACCGCCGTGCTCCCCCACTACTGCTACGCCCGCCAGGACCGCAAGGCCTCCGCGCGCGAGCCCATCACCGCGCGTCTCGTGGCCAACCTGCTCGAGGCCGCCGGCGTGGACCAGGTCATCACCATCGACCTGCACCAGGGTCAGATCCAGGGCTTCTTTGACATCCCGGTGACCCACCTCACCGCCCTCTACCTCATCGGCGACTACTTCAAGGAGAAGGACTTCGACTGGGAGAACACCGTCGTGGTCTCCCCCGACATGGGCCGCGCCAAGGTCGCCAAGCGCCTCTCCGACTACCTGGGCTGCGAGGTCGCCATTGCCCACAAGAGCCGTCCCAAGCACAACGCGTCCGAGGTCATGGGCATCATCGGCAACATCGAGGGCAAGACCTGCATCGTCAACGACGACATGATCGACACCGCGGGCACCCTCTGCAACTCCGTCCGCAAGCTCAAGGAGATGGGCGCCGGCGACATCTACGTCTCCGCCACGCACGGCATCTTCTCCGGCGAGGCCATTCAGCGCCTCGAGGACGCGCCGCTCGTGGAGTGCGTGGTCACCGACATCATCCCCTGCGAGGCCGCCAACAAGCCGGGCTCCAAGATCAAGTCGATCTCCGTCGCCAACGAGCTCGCCGAGGCCATCAACAGCGTCTACATGCGCCGCTCCGTCTCCGAGATCTTCGGCGGCCAGGGCGCCGAGATCTAACCTGCAAATTGGGGACGTGTTTTTTCGTTCAGAGAAAATGGGACAGGTTTTCTGAAAGCCTGAAACACATGCGGGGTCGTCTTCGGGCGGCCCCGCGTCCGTGAAGGAGCGCCATGCCCGCACAGAAACCAGCCGCGAGGCCGGGCACCATCAAGATTGTCTGCGGCCTCGGCAACCCCGACGCCGAGTACGCCCGCACCCGGCACAACGCCGGCTTTGCCACCATTGACGCCATCGCCGCGCGACGTGGGGTGCGCTACTGGAAGTCCGAGGCCGGCGCGCAGGTCGCCTCGATCACGGTAACCGACAAGGACGGCGAGAAGCGCGAGGTTCTTCTCGCCAAGCCGATGAGCTACATGAACACCTCGGGCGGACCCCTCTCCAAGCTGGCGCGCGCCCACCGGGTGCGCCCCGAGGAGATCCTCGTGGTCCACGACGAGGTGGACCTGCCCGCGGGCGAGGTCAAGCTCAAGCTGGGCGGCGGCCTCAACGCGCACAACGGTCTGCGCTCCATCGCCGACAAGCTCGGCAGCCGCGATTTTGCCCGCGTGCAGTTTGGCATCGGACGGCCGCCCGGACGCATGCAGGTCGCCGACTACGTGCTGCGCGAGCTCAAGGGCTCCTTCCTCGAGGACTTCGAGCTCACCGTCGAGCGCGCGGCGGACCTCGTGGAGCAGAGCCTGTAGGGCGGGCGAGGCGGAGGGGCGGTGAGACAAAGGGGACGCGAGACAAAGGGGCGGTGAGACAGAGGGGACAGGTTCATTTGTCTCATGAACTCGATGAGACAAATGAACCTGTCCCCCCTGTCTCCCCCTGCCTTTTTAAAAAAATTCCCGCCCCCCAAACCCGGGGCGGTGTCGTATTT
>NZ_SJOU01000006.1 GCF_012027725.1 Olsenella sp. SW781
CGCGCGGCGAGGTCACGAAGCGGTGCCTCCCCACCTCGTTGGCCACGGTCGAGGGGGCCCGGTCGAGCTCTCGGGCTATCTCCCGGCACCCCTTCCCCCGGTCCAGCATCCTCTCGATCGTCTGCCGCTCGTGCCTCGTGAGCCTCGCGTACGACCTCTCCGACGGCGCCTTTCGCGCCTTCCTCCTCTTCGGCATAGCCGCCTCCTCGGTTCGCGGGCCGGCGTCTCCGGCCCCCGAGGGGAAACTCTGCCCCGAACTCAGCAATACATGTTTCGCTGAGTCCCGGAGGCGTCTCGCTGAACTTGCGAATCGACGGCCGGGAACTGGCTATCCTTGCCCCACCAACCGCGAAAGAGGGTGGTGAGAACCCATGGGTATACTGTTAACAGATAACGGTTTGCTGATGAGGGGAAGGGCAATGGCCTCGGTACTGGTTGCGGGCAGGGTGAGCGAGGAGTGCAAGGAGCGAGCGGACTTCTACATCCGCCGCGCGGGACTCACGGCCTCGGAGGTCATCCGCATCGTGTGGGAGAACATCGCGCGCACCGGCGAGGTGCCGCGCGCGGTTGAGCCCGTACATGACGAGGACGCCGAGATGGAGGAGAGCCCGCTCATGCGGCGCTACTACGAGCTGCGAGCCGCCACACCCCGCTGCGAGTTTCTTGAGAACCTCACGCCCGAGGGCCTGAAAGAGGAGCTGTCAAACCGTGACATATAAGCTGTTCCTTGATACGAACATCCTGCTCGACAACATGCTTGAGCGGCGTCCCGACGGAGACGCCGCCTGTGAGCTCATGAGGCTCTCGGAAAGTGGCGACGTCCTGTGCACCGTCTCCGCGACGTCGCTGAACGACGTGTACTACGTCTCGCGCCGCTTCATGACGGAGGAGCAGCGCCGCGGGTGGCTCGCCTTCTTCCTCGACGCCTTTGACGTCGCAGCGCCGACGGCGGAAGTCTGCCGAAGGGCCCTCGCCTCGGACGAGCCGGACTTCGAGGACGGCATCATCCGCGCCCTCGCCGAGGCATGGGGCGCAAGCTACATCATCTCACGCGACGAGCGGGCCTTCACGAGCTCGCCGATACCCCGCGTATCCGCAGGCGAGTTCCTGGAGCTGGTCGGGGCATCGCGGAGCTGAGCCGACGCAACCCGCCAATTGGGGACGTGTTTTTTCTTGCAGATAATTTGGTACAGGTTATGGGTCAAGGGGGGCAGTCCCCTTTTGAGCCAGAGGGAACAGTCCCTTTTGCCCTACTTTGCGTTGGGGTTCGTGGTGCCCGCGAGGGGCTTCTCCCCGGGACGAGCCGACGGGCCCACGAGCTCGTGCGCGGTGTAGGGCTCCTCAAGGTAGGCGACCTCCTCTGACGTGAGCTTCACGCCGAGCGCCGCCACCGCGTCGTCCACGCGCGCCGGCGACGAACAGCCAACGATGGGCGCCTCCACGCCGCGCGCCCAGTGCCAGGCGAGCGCGATGCGCGACATGGGCACGCCGTGCTTCTCGGCCAGCTCGGCTACGCGCGCGACGATGGGCATGTCACGCTCGCGGTCGGCGTCGTACTTGTTGCGCATCGTGGCGTCGGTCGTCGAGCGCTTGGACGCGGAGTCCCACGTTGGGCGGCACAGGTGTCCCGAGGCGAGCGGACTGTACGGCGTGAGCGCCATATTGAACTGGCGGCACACGGGGATCATCTCGCGCTCGTCCTCGCGGTAGAGCAGGTTGTAGTGGCACTGCATGCTCGTGAACGGCGTCCAGCCGTTCTGAACGGCCGCGACCTGCATGTTGTGGAGCTGGTAGGCGTACATCGCGCTCGCGCCGAGCGCACGGACCTTGCCCGCGCGCACGAGGGCGTCGAGGGCCTCCATGGTCTCCTCGATGGGCGTCTCGTAGTCGAAGCGGTGGATGATGTAGAGGTCCAGGTAGTCCGTTCCCAGGCGCGCGAGCGTGCCGTCGATCTCGCGGTTGATCGCCTCGCGCGAGAGTCCGCCCTCGTTGAAGAAGACCTTGCTGGCAAGGACCACCTGGTCACGCGGCACGCCCAGCTCGCGCAGGGCGGCGCCGATGTACTCCTCGCTCGTGCCGTGCGCGTAGCAGTTGGCCGTGTCGATGAAGTTCAGGCCCAGCTCGAGGGCACGGGCGATCACCGCGCGCGTCTCGTTAGGGCCGATCGTCCACTGGTGGAAGTCCGCCGAGGGCGCGCCGAAGCTCATGCCACCGATGCAGAGCCGCGGAATCCGAATGCCAGAGTGTCCGAGCGTCGTGTAATTCATGTCTGCACCTCCAATTGGGGACGTGTTTTTTCTTACAGACAATTTGGGACAGGTTATCGGGCGAGCCTTGGAGCGAGCCATCCTCCTACGTGTGGGTGAAGGCCTGTCCCAAAAACTCTGCGAGAAGTAACACGTCCCCAAAGTGGGGCTACGCCGGGTACTGGTCGTCCGTGACGGGCTCGAGCCACTCGTTCGTGCAGTTCTCGCCCGGTGCCTCGAAGGCGATGTGGGAGAACCAGCTGTCACGCGCAGCGCCGTGCCAGTGCTTCACACCCTCGGGGATAACCACGACGGTGCCGGGCGTGAGCTCCTGCGGGCCCTTCCCCCACTCCTGATACCAGCCGCGGCCGTCCGTGCAGACGAGGATCTGCCCACCGCCCTTGTCGGCGTGGTGGACGTGCCAGTTGTTGCGACAGCCCGGCTCGAAGGTCACGTTGGCGAGCCCGACGCCACACTCCGCGGCGCTCGTCAGTGGGTTCAGATACGAGTTGCCGATGAAGTACTGGGCGTAGCCGTCATTGGGGCTGCCCAGGCCGAACATGGGGGTGAAGTCGTTCTTCTCGCTCATGGCTCTTCTCCTTTGCTCGATGTGCAGGGCGTGCAAAAGTTCCTGTCACTTTTGCACGGCGTTGTCGATGCAGGTAAGGGCATTCAGGCTGCGCGGGTAGCCGATGTAGGGCAGGATCTGCATGACCACGCGGTAGAGGAAGTCCTTCGTGCGCCCGAGGTTGAGGTTTGCCCCGGCGTGCGCGGTGGCCTGCGGCTCGCAGCCGCCCTGCGCCACGAGATAGCAGAACGTGGCCATCTCGCGGTCGAGGTCGGAGAGGCCGCCACGCGTGTAGTAGTCGCCAAAGCAGTTCTCTGCGAGCCACCGGTTCACGCTAGCGCGCTCGGAGGCGCCGGTCTTCCAGTTCTCGCGCATGTGCTCTCCGAAGTAGTCGACCTGCTTCTGGTTGCCCGCGGCGCCACGCGTCTCGAGCGTCGTGGTGCCCTGCGCGGGCAGCGGGAGCTCCACGCCCCTCTCGGCAAACACCTCGTTCATGGCCGAGAAGAACGGGCGGGTCCGACCGATGCCGAGGTATGCCGTGCCCTGGTAGACGACCTCGCGGGCCTCGACGGGGGTCACGGCCTCGGCGTCGAGCGCCTCGGCCAGCGTGACGCGGAACTGCTCTGCGCCCTGGCAGCCGAGAAGCGCCGCCAGAATCGCGAGGTAGCGATCGCGCGCCGGGAGCTCGGCCGTGGGCTCGCCGGGGACCACCTCGCCCGCGAAGTACGCGAAGCGCTCCGCGAACTCCGGGTCGGTCCCCTCGAACTCGGTCATGCCTGCAGATAGTGACATCGTTTCTCCTCTCTCAACCAGCTATTTGCTCAGCTCGATGCGGACGTCGTGGGTTCCCGAAAGGCCCCGCAGCACATCGAGCGGCCCGTCGACGTGCCCCAGCGTGACCTGCCCGCCGTAACGCGCGGAGTTCTTCTCGTCGTCAAAGAAGAGCGCGAGCCAGTCGCCCTCGGGCTTGTAGTTGAGGTCGCCGTCGGACCAGCCGGAATGGACGTCAGCCGCATCGCACGGCAGCGAGAAGCCCAGCTGCCCGCAGCACCCCACGCTCGAGACGCTCATGGATATCACCGACGGGAGCCTCTCTGCGAGCGCGCAGGCGGCCGCGGACCCGTTCAGCTCCACCAGCACCGCAACCTCGCCTATCCGCAGCTCAACCCTCACATCCGCCTCCCGCGTGCAAAAGCGTGCAAAAGTGCCTGTCCCTTTTGCACATTCTCCATCGTGGGAGGATGGGCTACAATTGCTTATATCGCATATCGTGATATTCCATACTTTCATGGGAGCGCGCATGGAACTCCGGACCCTTCGCTACTTCCTCGCCGTCTGCGAGCACGGCACGATGTCGCGCGCCGCCGAGGCCCTGCACGTAACGCAGCCAGCGCTCTCCCGGCAGATCGCCGCACTGGAGCGCGAGCTCGGCACCCCGCTCCTCGAGCGCCACAGCCGCAGCGTCACGCCCACCGAGAAGGGCCTCTACCTGCGGCGTCGCGCACAGGAGATCGTCGGCCTCGCGGACCAGACCACCTCGGACCTCGCGCACGGAGAGGACATCGTGGAGGGCGACGTCTTCATCGGCGCCGGCGAGTCGGAGGGCCTGCGCGTGATCGCCCGCCACGTGCGCGACTTTCGCGAGAAGTACCCCGGCGTGCGCTTCCACCTGCACAGCGGCAACGCGCCGGACCTCATCGAGCGCCTGGAGCACGGCGTCGACGACTTCTCCGTGCTCATGAGCTACCCCGACGTTGACCGCTACGCCCACCTGCGCCTCTCCCCCACCGATGCCTGGGGCGTGCTCATGCGCGACGACGACCCCCTGGTCGCGCGCGAGGCCGTGGGCCCCGCCGACCTTCTCGACGCGCCGCTCGTCGTTCCGGAGCGTCACGCCAAGGGCGACAAGCTCACCGGGCTTCTCGCCACGTGGTTTGGCGAGCGCGCCGGCGAGATCAACATCGCGGCGACGTACAACCTCTCCTACAACGGCGCGCTGCTCGTGCGCGAGGGTGTGGGCCGTATGGTCTCCTTCGACGGGCTCACGACGGTTGGCCCAGGCACGGGATTGGAGTTCCGCCTGCTCTTCCCGCCGCTCGTCTCGGTCATCGACCTTGCCTGGAAGCGCGACGTCCCCCTCGGAGACGCCGCACGACGGTTCCTGGGGCTCATCCACGAGAGCACCTTCCATTGAATACCGAGGCCGACTTATCAGATCCCAGGCGACACGTCAAAGAGCCATGCGCATCACACGCATCTAGGCCCTGCGATACCTCCTGCTTCGGCCGACGCCCTCCTTTGCTACCAGCCCGCGAAGCGCAAGGTTGTTCAGAATCCGCACCGTCTTATCCTTACTGAAGCCGGTTCTCCGCTCGATATTGCCTCTCGATAGGAGCGGCGTGCGGCTCAATTCGCGCATCACCGCAGTCTCGTCCGGAGGTAGCCCAGCAGACGCCTTCTCTACAAAGGGCAGTGTCACGACAAGCGAGCTCTCGCGGACCTCAAGGCGCGGCTTCGTGGCTACGTCCTCGTACGCCTCGCATGACACCCTCTTTTTCGTTGCGTCAATCGCACAACGAAAGGATATTCGTTGCACTGTCTTATGCAACGAATACCCTTTCGACGCATAATCGTCGTGGCCCGTCACCGTTTTTGGATAACAGGGCAAACGTGTACATTACGTCCGCTTCTCGCCGGCGACTTACAGGGGGCTGACGTCGGAACCGTAGACTGGCGAGAAGAACGCTCGGCTCGGGAGCGCGCCCCATGTAATCACGCCGCGGCGATCGCGAGCGTGCCCGCCACCAGGAGCGTAAGGCCGCCTAGCTCGCGGCGGCCCAGGTGCTCGCGTAGCACCAGCGCCGAGAAGGCCACCGTCACGAGGATGCTCAGCTTGTCCACGGGCACGACCACGCTCACGGGACCGTTCTGGATGGCGTAGTAGTAGCAGAGCCAGCTCGCGCCCGTGGCCACGCCGGAGAGCGCGATGAAGGCGGCCTCGCGCCGGTCGATGCCCCTGAGCTGGCGCTGCTTGCCGCGCGCGAGCACGATCGCCCACGCCATCACGAGCACCACGCCCGTCCTGAGCGCCGTCGCGAGGTTGGACTCCACGCCCTCGACGCCCACCTTGGCAAGAATCGACGTAAGCGCGGCAAACACGGCCGAGAGCACGGCAAAGACTGCCCAGCGCCGGTCGCACGGCGCGCCCTCGGGGCACGCGTCGTCCTTCTCGCCCGCCGCCATGAGAAGCGCACCGACCGCAAGCAGCGCCGTCCCCGCCAGCTTGAGCGGCAGCCCGTCCGTCTCACCAAAGAGCGCGATGGCGAGAAGGACGGTGAGCGCCGTGCTCGACTTGTCGATGGGCGCCACGCGGCTCACGTCCGCGAGCGCGAGCGCCCGGAAGTAGCAGAGCCAGCTCGCGCCGGTTGCGAGCCCCGAGAGCACGAGAAACGTCGCCGCGCGAGGCGTGACCTGCGCAAGCGTGCCCTGCGAGCCCACCACGAGAACCATGAGCCAGGAGAAGGCCAGCACCACGCAGGTGCGCAGCGCCGTCACCAGATCGGAGTCCGTCTCGCGCACGCCGAGCTTGGCGAGAACCGCCGTCGCGCCCGCAAAGAGCGCCGAACCGCACGCCGCCAGCAGCCACATGTCGCACCTCCCCCAACGAGTCCATCCCGTTGAAACGCGTGGAAAAGGGACTGTCTCTTTTCCACGCGCGTGTTAATGCTCTGGCTACCTCCTGCCGCGCCTCACCGTCGACATGACTATGCCCCATCAATCCCGCGATATGGAAGACAGATACCCATTCACAGCGTAGAGCGGCACGTTCGTGAGCCAATCGCGCTCTTTCCATCCAAGAAGCGAGAACCGCACCGCACGCTCGATACCGTACGTTCGCGCGAACGAGGCGATGCTCCCGCCAGCAGTGTTCTCACCCGCCTTCACCTCGATGGGCAGCGGGCCTCCCGCCCCTTCGACAACGAAGTCAACCTCGCCCTTCTTCTGTTTGCCGTCGGCCGACCAGTAATAGGGCGCAAACCCCTCGGCTACGAGCTGCTGGCAAACGAATTGCTCGGCGTAGGCGCCCTTATATTCCGTAAAGAGACGATTCCCCTTCACAAGTGCGCGTGAGGTAAGTCCGGTCGCCGCACCCAAGAGTCCCACATCGAGCAGGTACAGCTTAAAGTACGTCTCGTCGGCATAGCCCGTGAGGGGAATCCCCGGCTTCGAGACACGCGGCACCTTGGTCACCAGCCCCGCATCAACCAGCCATGCCACCGCATCACGATAATCACGGCCGCGCGCGCCATTGCGAATCGCGGCATACGAAAAACGCTTTAGGTCGCTCTCGCGTGCCAGCTGCACCGGCACCGATCGCCACGTCTGGCGAATGTGCTCCACATCAAGGGCGCTCACCACATGCTTTGAGAAGTCGTGCTCGTAATCGGCAAGAAGCGTCCTCTGAACGGCTCGCGCCTGCGCGAAATCCTTCGTGTCGCTATAGCGCTGCACAACTTCTGGCATGCCACCTACATACAGGTACTCGCGCAAAAGTCCCTCAAGTCGTCCGGCAAACGCCGTGACAAGGTCGCACTCGGCAGAGCGGGTAATGTCTGCGAGGTTTTCGTTGGCAATCTCGCGGACGAACTCATCGAACGTCAGCGGGTGCAGATCAAGATACTCAACCTTACCCACTGGCCACGACGTACCCATGCCGTCTTCCGCGCGCTGCCTGTTGAGCGCCACCCCCAGCAAAGACCCCGCCGCGATAACGGGAACATCGGGACGCTGTTCGCAGAACATCTTGAGCGCAGTGATGGCGCGCGGACATTCTTGGATTTCATCGAGAAACACGAGCGTGTTGCCATCGCGCGGATTCGTGCCCGTTTCCGCCCCAATGAGCATGAGAAGGCGATCGGCGTCCAGACTGCCCTCAAAGGCGCGCTTCATGTCCTCGTTATCAAGAAACACCACATGTGCGAGAGCGGCGAATTCGGCCTGCGCAAAGGCCCTCACCAGCCAGGTCTTGCCCACCTGCCGCGCACCGTTAACGATAAGCGGCTTGCGCGTAGGCGCGTTTTTCCACGCTTTCAGCCTGTCCATGGCATTGCGGTACATGACCCCTCCTCCTGGCGGATACCGGCATCGGTTTACACAATTTTTTGGCGGATACCGATGCCTGCTTCAACCGTATTATGGTCGATACCGACATCGGTATCAGCCAAAAAATGGCGGATACCGAAAACGGTATTCGCCATATCTCATCGTTTACGCAGCTGATCTACAGCGAGCGCCCCAGCTCGAAGGCGCGCCGCGGGGCGTCCGTGGCGCGCGTCATGGACGGCGTGCCACAGCCGCGTCCGAACACGCGCCCGCAGTCGCGCAGTTCGAGGTAGCGGACCAGCGTGTCGTAGTGCGCCTCGAGGGCGTCGAAGGTCCAGCCGTCAGCGTTCCACGCCACAGCGAGAAGGACGGAGCGCAGCCGCCGTGCCGTGATGGCGGAGTTCTCGGAGCAGAAGCGGTCGATCACGGCCTTGAGCTGGGCCGACATACCGTAATAGTACAAAGGCGTCGCCAGGACCAGCACGTCGGCCGCGAGGATCTTCTCCAGGATCGCGGCCATGCCGTCGCGCTGGACGCACGGACGCGCGCCGTAGCCGCAGGCCACGCAGCCCGTGCACGGCCTCACGTCCGCCTGCGCCACGTCGATGCGCTCGACCGCGTGCCCCGCCTGACGCGCCCCACGCGCGAACTCCTCGCAGAGGATGGCAGTGGAGCCGTCGCGGTTGGGGCTCCCCCGCAGAATGACGATGTTCATGATCTTCTCCCTACAGCGCCAGGCCGGCCGCCCAGTCAGCCGCCTCGTCGCCGGCGCCGGACGAGAAGCGCTCGCCCTCGAGCCAGTCGCCGGCACCCGCCGCCTCAGCCAGAAGCTCGCCCGAGCGGCCGATTCCCGAGGAGGCGGAGGTGCAGAACGGCACCACGGTCTTATCGGCAAAGTCGCTGCCCGCCACAAAGGTGCGCAGGGGCCAGGCGGCCTCGCCCCACCAAATCGGGTAGCCGAGAAGGACCGTGTCGTAGTCGGCCCAGCCGTCGGGCGTGACCTGCGCGAGCTCGGGATTGGTCCCGTCCGCGCGCTCGACGCTCGTGCGGGAGGCGTCGTCGTTGTAGTTGAGGTCCTCATCTGTGTAGGGATCTGCCGCCTCAATGGCAAAGATATCCGCGCCTAGGCGCTCGGCTATTGCGGTAGCCACACCCTCCGTATTTCCCGTCGCCGAGAAGTACGCGACGAGGGTCGAGCCTGCCGGCGTCGCCTCTTCGTCGGCGTTGCCACCGGTGTCGGCCGCGGGCTCGTCGCTAACCGTCGGCTCGTCCTGGGCCTGCGGCTCGGGCTCAGGGTCCGATGCGCACCCGGCGAGCAGCGCGGTCGCACCCGCGGCGGCTATGGTCAGGAAGTTCCTTCTTGTCAGCATGATTCCCCTCATTCCAATCCACTCGATTAACGTACAGAATCCGATTTCATTTCATATATCGGCAGGAAAGAATTTCGGTAAGGTCTGATTTTGTACGTTAATCCTGACCGCACTACGCGCGTGTCACCGTGATCGCACCGGACATGCCCGCAACGTTCTCCGCACCCGCCGTGGCATGCCCCAGCTCGAAGAGGCTGCCGTTGCCGGAGAAGTCGTCGTAGAACATCACGACGTCACCCCACGGCTCATAGTAGGCAAGCACGCCGGCTCCACCCTCGGCGAGCGGGGCGTCCGAGCAATCGAGCTCCTCGGGCGGGTAGAAGGTCTGCTCGTTGCTGCCGAAAGGCTCGACGTCACAGGTCAGCGGCAGCTGCTCGTAGAGTGCTCGAGCCGCCGCGGAGCCGTTGAGCTCGTAGGTCACCGTTGCGCCCGCGCAGGTCACGTTGATGGTCATGGTCTCCTCCTCGGTCGTTTCGACGTCCAGATCAACCAGGTTGTAGGTCTGAGTACCAAGGCCGATGATCTCCGCGTGGTCGAGCGTGTGGGCGCCATTCCTGCTCTCGATGCGCTCCACGAGCGCCGCACCGTCCCCAGCCGCGTACACGAGGTCAACGCAGGCGCGGTCGAGCGCCACCGGGTCCAGCGACGCCAGGATGCCGATGTCGGCCATCTCGGGCTCGGCGGGATGAGAATCGCAGTCGCAGTCCACCGAGAGGCGGTTCATCACGTTGACGTACGCCATCGCACCGCCCACGCCGCCAAAGTGGTCGCTCACGGCCTTGGCCGCCTCGGCCATGGACTCCAGGAAGTCGTCCTGCGCGGGGCTGCCCCAGCTCGTGGTCGAGGCACCCGCACTGTGGATGAGCATCTTGCCCTCGCGGCTGGCGATGCCGATCGAGCAGTTCTTGATGGCACCACCAAAGCCGCCCATCGCGTGGCCCTTGAAGTGCACGAGCGAGACCACGGAGTCGTAGTTCGCCAGGTGCGCGCCCACGAGGTCCTCCGCGAGGTGCGTCCCGCCCGCGACGGGCAGGCTCATCGAGCCGTCGGCGTCCATGATGTCCACGTCAGCGATGGCGGTAAAGCCGTGGTCGGCGGCTGCTTGAAGGTGGCTCTCCGTGGTGCCGCGCGCCCCGCCATAGGCCGTGTTGCATTCCACGATCGTGGCGCCCAGGTCTTGCACCAGGCCGCCGATGAGGTCCGGCGAGAGGAAGTTGTGCCCGCCCGGCTCGCCCGTGGAGAGCTTCACGGCCACGTTGCCCGCGGGCGAGAAGCCCAGGGCGTCGAAGGCCCGGCGCAGGCCATCCGGCGAGATCTCGCGCGTGAAGTAGACGGGCGTCGCCGCAGGGGTCGCAGGTGCCGGGGGCTCGTCGGGCTCTGGCGAGGCCGCCTCGGGCGCATTCCCCGTCGCCCCGCAGCCCGCGAGCGCCGCCGTTGCCGCGGTCGCGGCCAACGCGTTCACGAACGTTCTTCTCGTCAGCATGTTCTTCTCCGTCCTCCCTTGGCGAGAAGGACCGCAGGCTCGAGGTCCTTCTCGCCAGTTCGGGCTAGTCCATGACGTCCTTCGCCTTGCGCGCCTTGGCAAGGCTCAGGCAGTCGGCGATCTTCTCGCCCGCGGCCAGGTAGGCGTAGGTAGGCATCTCAAAGAGCACGGGTCTGAGCGCCACCACGTCCACCTTGCCGTCCTCGGTCACGATGGAGTCGTCCGCGTAGGTGCCCGCGATCGAACAGATGAAGTTCTCGAAGTGGTCGATCTCGTAGACGTCCTCCACGCGGCACTCCATGGAGAGCTTGGCATCGTCGATGAGCGGGGCGCCGGCCTCGCCCGCGGTCCAGGCGAAGACGTCAGCCTTGCTCTGGCGCGCGCCGCTCACGCTGCCGCAGAAGTCCGCACGATCGAGCCAGGACCCGTCGACCACGTTCACGGAGAGCACGCCGGCCTGCTTGATGTGCTCGTTGATGAAGTGAGCGCCGGCGAGGCTCACCATGATCTTGCTGTGACTGGGGATGCCCGTGTGCGCCACGAGCGTCCAGGTGGGCTCGTCGCCGTTCATGGCGCCCACCACGATCACGGGCGCGGGATAGAGCGCGGGCTTGGACCCGATGTTCCTCTTCATGGCTCTCCTTCCGAGAGGCAGGCTCGGTCGAGACCTGTCCCATCTTTCCTGAGAGAAAAAACCTGTCCCCTATTTGCGCGCCGCTTATAGGTTACGTGACGTCACGTATCTTGTAAAGGGGTTAGATGAGATTCGGGAAATTTTTCCGAGGAGGACGCTATACTAGGCAGAAGGAGACACACGGAGGGTTCCATGGCCGATTTCATACGGGCGCGCAGCGCCGAGCAGAAGGAGCAGCGCCTCGAGGAGATCAAGGGGGCCGCCCGCAGCCAGTTCCAGACGCACCCCTATCATGAGATCACCCTCACCACGATCGCCGACGAGCTGGGCTGGTCGCGCGCCAACCTCTACAAGTACGTGACCACCAAGGAGGAGATCTTCCTGCTCCTCGCCGGCGACGAGTGCGCCAGCTACTTCGAGGCCCTTCTCGCCGCGCTCCCCGAGGGCTGTGGCCTCGCGCCCGACGTCGTGGCCGAGGTCTGGGCCGGAATCGCCAACGCCCATCAGGAGTACTTCCGACTGGGCGACCTGCTCACCACGATCATCGAGACCAACGTGACGGTGGAGCGCCTCGCCCGCTTCAAGAGCGGGTACTACGCGCACGTCAGCCCCATGGAGGAGCGCCTCCCCCGCATCCTCGACATCAGGGCGGAGAGCGTCGAGCCCCTGCTTTTGGCCATCTACTATCATGCCGTCGGGCTCGTCAGCGGATGCTGGCGCAACCCGCTCGTTGCACAGGCGCTCGAGTCCATCGGCAGGGAGCGGCGCCAGGTCGACTTCCGCGCCGAGATGTGCGACTTCATCGGGATGTGCCTCGCGCACTACGCGGGGTAAGCGCGCGATTCCGGCGACTCCCGGGGCACCCCGCCGCCTGAGTGACTGATTTCGAACAGACGGGGGCCCTCAGGGCGGCCCATCCGTTCAAAACGCGTCACTCGAACGCAAGGGAGGGCGGGGCTCACCCAGGCGCGAGGGGGACACAGAGCGTCCCCGCCCCTGTCGTTCTTGGGGCGGGGACGTACTTCTCGCGACGTTCTTCTCGCCAGGATCTTCTCGCCGGGCTCTTCTCGCCGGGCCCCTGGCTCGCGACTATGCGACGGCGGCCTCGTAGCCCACCTCGACGACGGCTGCCACGAGCGCGTCGTCGGCCACGGAGTCGGCGGCCTCGACGGTAGCGGTGCCGGCCTCGAGGTTCACGTCCACAGCGCTCACGCCGTCGACGCCCTCGAGCGCCTTCTTCACGTGCGCGACGCAGTGCTGGCACATCATGCCGGTGACGTTCAGGGTCTTGGTCATGGTTGGTTCCCTTCTCTCGGTCGCGGGCGCGGGCGCGCCTGCGACGCTCTCAACGGACACGGCCACGTCAGCGGCCGGGGTTGCCTCGGACGCCGGGCGCTCGCTCGGCTTCCAGGTGCGCAGGCGCAGGGCGTTGCTCACCACGAAGACGGAGCTGAAGCCCATGGCGGCCGCGCCGATCATCGGGTTGAGCGTGATGCCCCACGGCGAGAGCACGCCGGCGGCCACGGGGATGCAGATGGCGTTGTAGAAGAGCGCCCAGAAGAGGTTCTGCTTGATGTTTCTCATCGTGGCGCGGGAGAGCTCCATGGCGGTGGCCACGTCGGCCGGGTCGGAGTGCATGAGCACCACGTCGGCCGAGGAGATGGCCACGTCCGTGCCGGCACCGATGGCGATGCCCACGTCGGCGCGGGCAAGCGCCGGCGCGTCGTTGATGCCGTCGCCGACCATGGCAACGGTGCGCCCCGCCTCCTGGAGCTCGCGAACCTTGGCCTCCTTCTGCGCGGGCAGCACCCCGGCGATGACCTCGTCCACGCCCACCCGGCGCGCCACGGCGGCCGCGGTGCGCTCCTGGTCGCCGGTGAGCAGCACCGTGCGGGCACCCATCGCGCGGAGGCGCGCGATGGCGGGGGTGCTCGTGGGCTTGACGGGGTCGGCCACGGCGATCATGCCCAGCGCACGACCGGCAAGCGAGAAGAACAGCGGGGTCTTGCCGTCGTCCGCGAGCGTCGCGGCCGCCGCCTCGAGCTCGCCGAGCCCCACTCCGCGCGCGGCCATGAGGCGCGCGTTGCCGGCGAGCGCCGGAGCGCCGTCCACCGTCGCGGAGAGACCGCCGCCCGCGACCTGCTCGAACCTCTCGACGCGGGCGCCCTTCTCGGCATCCGGGCCCTTCTCGTCGGCATAGGAGCAGATGGCGCCGGCCAGCGGGTGCTCGCTCTTGCGCTCGATCGCCGCGGCCACGCGCAGCAGCTCCGCCTCGGGCACGCCCGGGGCGAGAAGGACGTCGGTCACACGCGGCTCGCCCGCCGTCACGGTGCCGGTCTTGTCCAGCACGACGGCGTCCACGTTGCAGGCGGTCTCGAGCGCCTCGGCGGACTTGATCAGGATGCCGTTGGCGGCGCCGCGGCCCGTGCCCACCATGATGGCCGTGGGCGTGGCCAGGCCGAGCGCGCACGGGCAGGAGATCACGAGGATCGAGATGGCGTGCGTGAGCGCCGTGGCAACGTCGCCCGCGAGCGCGAGCCACGCCACGAACGTCACCGCGGCGATGGCGATGACCACGGGCACGAAGACGCCGGCGATCTTGTCCGCCATGCGCTCGATCGGGGCCTTGGAGCTCGTGGCCTCGTCGACGAGGCGGATGATGCCCGCGAGCGTGGTGTCGTCGCCGACGGCGCGAGCCTCCATCGCAAACCAGCCGCGCGTGGAGACCGTGGCGCCGGTGACGCGGTCGCCCACGCCCTTCTCGACGGGCACGCTCTCGCCGGTGATGGCGGACTCGTCCACGGCGGCCGCGCCCTCCACCACCACGCCGTCCACCGGGACGGACTCGCCGGCGCGCACGATCACGCGCTCCCCCACCTGCACGTCCTCGGTGGGGACCTCGACCTCCTCGCCGTCGCGCACGACCGTGGCTGTCTTGGGAGCCAGGTCCATGAGGGCGGTGATGGCGTCCGTGGTGCGGCCCTTGGCGCGGGCCTCGAAGAACTTGCCCAGCGTGATGAGGGTGAGGATCATGCCGGCGGAGTCAAAGTAGAGGCTGTGCGCGGCGTCGTGCAGCGTGGCCACGTCGCCCGCGCCCGCAGCCCACGCCATGCGGTAGAGCTGCGCGACGCTCCAGACGGCGGACGCGGACGAGCCCAGCGCGATGAGCGAGTCCATGTTGGGCGCGCGGTGTGCCAGCGTCCTGAAGCCGGTGATGAAGTAGTGACGGTTCACAAAGAGGATCGGCGCGCAGAGCAGGAGCTGCGTGAGGCCGAGCGCCACGAGGTCGGTCTCCCCCGCGAGCGCGGGCGGCTGCGGCCAGCCGAACATCGGGCCCATGGCCACGTAGAAGAGCGGGACCGAGAAGACCGCGGAGACTATCAGCTGGTTGCGCTTCTCGCGGATGGCCCTCTCGGCGGCCGCGCCGGGGCGCTCGGCGGGCGCGGAGCCGCGGCCCTTCTCGCCCGATCGCGCGCGACGGGCGGCGCCGTAGCCGGACTTCTCGATGGCCTCCACCACAGCCGCCGCCGTCTCGGGCGAGCCGTCGTAGTCGAGCTCCATCGAGTTCTTGAGCAGGTTCACGTTGGCGCAGGCGACGCCGGGCACCTCGCCCGCCGCCCTCTGCACGCGTGACGAGCACGCCGCGCAGGTCATGCCCGTTATGTCAAAGGTCTCTCTCATCGCACCTCCCAGCGTGCAAAAGGGACAGTCACTTTTGCACGCATCACATGAACTTCTTGAAGAGGTCCATGACCTCGTCTGTGACCTCGGTGTCGCCGGCCTGGATGCGCTCGACGACGCAGGTCTCCAGGTGGTCGCGCATGACCTCGCGCGAGATGGCCTTCACCGCAGACTCCACCGCCGCGAGCTGCGTGAGGACGTCTCCGCAGTAGCGGTCCTCCTCAACCATCGCCCGGATGCCGTTCAGCTGCCCGACGGCACGGTTGATGCGCCGCGTGACGCTCGCCTTGAGCTCCGGCGAGCGCGGCGTGTGCTTGAGCTCGCCGCAGTGCGGGCAGGCGCGCTGGTCGACGTCCCTATCGACGCTTTCCTCGGTCATGGCTTCCCTCCCTGTCAGATACCCCCTCGGGGTTTCCGTCTCGATGCACTCTATACCCCATGGGGGTACCTGTCAAACGGCAGATTGGCGATTGGTGGCGAATCGTCGCGAATCCGACGCCCGTGGCGAGGCCGACGCCCCGCCTCCATACGCCCGGGGCGAGAAGGACGCCGCCCGCCGATTGCGCCCGGCTCGCCGCAGGCCGGGCCGGTCCCGTCACCTGCGCCGTCAGCGACCGGTCAGCAGGCGGGCAGACAACGCCGCGACCAGGGCTGCTAGGCTCGTCTCCCACGGGAGAAGGGAGCTACGATGTACCGCAACTACGACGACTTCGACCTCGACTTCGGAAGCGGCTACGGGTACGGCCTCGAGTGCGGCCGCGGGCGCGGCCCTGGGTACGCCCGAACGCCCGAATCCGCGCACGGCCGCGGCTCCGATACGCTGAACGCCCGCCTGGGTGACATCTTCACCCTCGTTCTGCTCTATCTGAATCCCGACTACGAGCTCTCTTGCTTCGAAACCGTCGTGTCGCCGCGCACCCACGCGTTCGGCTCGCTCCAGCGCCTCGCGGAATGCGGCCTCATCCACCGCCTCCCCGACGAGGCGAACGTCTCCCTCACCGGGGAGGGCATGCGGGAGGCACGGGGGATTCTCAAGTTTCTGCAGCTCGCCCTGGGGCCGCACATCGGGGCGAGCCTCGACGACATACGGGACGCGGAACCCGAGCTCCTCGCGCACGAGATTGTCGACGGCGCCGGCCCCCTCACGATGGACGAGATTGCCCGCGCCCTCTCAGGCAGGCCTGTCGCGGAATCGCCCGCGCCCCCAGACCCGACCATGCTTGCCGATCCGCCCGCGTCCTACCATCGCGCGACGGGCGACGAGAGGGCCTTCCTCCTCATGGTCCGCCTGCCCCTCGTGGCCGGCGGGCCCTACGGCAGGAGCTTCACGTGCTGGAGGAAGATTCTCGTACCGGCGGGCCTCACCTTCCTCGACCTGCACATCGTGATACAGCGCTGCTTCTGCTGGCTCGACACGCGCCCCTTCGGGTTCGAGCTCAGGCACGGGGGGAAGAACCACCTCATCGGGGAGCCCGAGATCCTCGGCGAGGTCCCGAGGGTGGAGTCGCGCCGCCACGCGTTCCTGCACGAGGACGCCTCGGAGACGCGGCTGGGCGACCTGCTCGCCCGCGCGTGGGGAACGGTGACGTACTGCTATGGGCTCGGGGGCCTATGGCGCCACGATATCGAGGTCCTCGACGTCGCGGACGGCCTCGCCGCGGCGGGCCCCCAGCTGCTCGACGGCATCGGCGACGCTCCCGGCGACTGGATGCGCAGCGCCGACGAGCTCGTCGAGTTCACGGAGGGCCTCCTCCGGGACGAGCCGAGCCAGCTCAAGGCGCTCGCGGATGCGGGAGAGCGGGGCTTCGAGCCCTTCGAGCTCCCGGGCGCGCGAAGGAGGCTCATGGGCTTCGAGGAGCACCGCGCGCGCTGGCAGGAGCGCCTCGACGCGAGGGGCGAGCCCCCGTCCCCTGACCCGGCCGCCTGAGGCAGCCCCGCCCTCGCCGGGGAGCGCTCACGCGCCGAACGGCCAACTCTGCGGGCACGGGGGGCGGCGGATGTGCGATGCTGTGGTGAGCCGATTGGAGGCAGCCATGACACAGCACCTCGAGACCACGCGCCTGACCCTGCGGCCCTGGAGGGAGTCCGACGCCGACGCGCTCTTCCGCTACGCGCGCGACCCCGACGTGGGCCCGCGTGCAGGATGGGCCGCGCACGAGAGCGTCGAGGAGAGCCGCCGGGTGATCCGCGAGGTGCTCGCCATGCCGGAGAGCTACGCCATCGTGCTCAAGCGACGCGCGGGGGACCTGCCCGTGGGCGCGATCGCCCTCATGCTTGGCGCGGCATCCGACCTCGCGCGGTCGAGCCGGGAGGCGGAGCTGGGCTACTGGGTCGGCCGGCCCCTCTGGGGGCAGGGCATCGTGCCCGAGGCGGCTGCGGCCCTGCTCGAGCACGCCTTCCTAGACCTGCGCCTCGATGCGGTCTGGGCGAGCTACTACGAGGGCAACGAGCAGAGCCGGCGCGTGCAGGAGAAGCTCGGCTTCATCCCCGACCGCGTCATCGAGTCGCTGCCCCGGCCGCGCCTCGGCGACGCGGCGCGTGCCCACGTCAACGTGCTCAGCCGTGACCGCTGGGCCCACATGCGCCACGCGCACCGCGGCCTCATCGACGAGCAGCAGGCCGAGAAGCACGACATCGTGGGGAACCTGTCACTGGTGGCCCTCGTCCGCTCGGGAGGCCAGACCGGGGCGGACCGCGGCGCGCTCGACGCCGCCCGCGAGATGGGCGTCGCCCTGTGCGGCTGGTGCCCGGCGGGCGGCCTCGCGGAGGACCTCCCCGAGGCCCCCGGCCTGCTCGGCCCCTACCCCGAGCTCAGGGAGACGCCGAGCGCCGGGTACATCCAGCGCACGGCGTGGAACGTCCGCGACTCCCATGCGACCCTCATCGTGTCCCCGGGCGGCCTCGAGCCCAAGAGCGGCACCGAGGCCACGGTCGACTTCGCCCGCGCGTACGGGCGCCCCGTGCTCGTGATCGAGGGTCCGGGTGAGGTTGCGCGGGCGCGGACGTGGCTCGAGGGCATCGGCCGAGAGCTGACGCTCAACGTGGCGGGCCCCCGCGCCTCCAAGGTGCCCGAGGTCTACGAGGTCACGCGCGGGGTCGTCCGCGAGCTTCTCTCCTAGGCGACGCCCCCTCGAGAGGCCGGCGAGAAGAACGGCGAGAAGAACGGCGGGGGGTCAGGCGCCCCGCTCCGCGCGGCTCAGCGCGGCGCCGCATCCCGCGACGAGGGCGCTCGCGGCGGTGGCGGCGAGCGCGTCGGCGGAGGGCGAGAGAAGGAGCAGCCCGAGCCCCAGCGCCGCCCCGGCGCCACAGAGAAGGGCCGCAAGCGCGCCGAGCCTTCGCAGGTACGATGCGTTCCTGCCAAGCAATGCCTCAGCCATGCCCCTCAGCCTCCTCCTGCGGCAACCCCAATGCTGCCCTTACGATAGACGTGCCGCGTAACGCGCGCGTAAGCCGCGCGGCAGGAGACGGCAAGCTCGGCGGGAGCGGGGCGCAAGCGCTAAGCTCTTCTCGACATTCCGTCGAAAGGACCGCCATGAACGACTTCACGTTCCTCTGCCCCACCAAGTTCGTCTTTGGCCGGGGCGTCACCGACCGCGTGGGCGCGGAGCTCACGGCACTCGGCAGGCACCGCGCGCTCGTGGTCTACGGCCAGGGCTCGGTCGTGCGCACCGGGACGCTCGGCAGGGTGCTCGCCGCGCTCGACGCGGAGGGGATCGCCCACGAGGAGCTCTCCGGCGTCCGGCCCAACCCCGAGGTCGGCCTCGTGCGCGCGGGCGTCGAGCGAGCCCGCGACATCGGGGCGGACGTCATCCTCGCCGTCGGCGGCGGGTCGGTCATCGACACCGCCAAGGCAATCGCGCTCGGCGTCCCCTACCAGGGCGACGTCTGGGACCTCTTCTCGAGGGCAGCCGAGCCCGTCGCCGAGGGCAAGCCTCCCGTCGCCTGCGTCCTCACCATCCCCGCCGCCGGCTCCGAGGCCTCGGCGAGCTGCGTCATCACCAACGACGAGCTGCGCCTCAAGCGCGGGCTCTCGAGCGAGCTCCATCGCCCCGCCGTCTCCGTCATGGACCCCGAGCTCACCTTCACCCTCCCCTCCTACCAGACGGCCGCCGGGGTCACGGACATGATCGCCCACGTCATCGAGCGGTACTTCTCCTCGGCGGGGCCGGTCCCGGTGACCGACGGCATCGCGTGCGCGATTGTGCGCTCGCTCGTGGAGGAGGCGCCGCGCGCCCTCGCCGACCCCGCTGACTACGACGCCCGCGCCAACATCATGTGGGCGGGCATGCTCGCGCACAACGACATCGCCGGCCTCGGCAGGAACGCCGTCGCCGGCGGCCGCGCGGGAGGCTGGGAGAGCCACGCCCTCGAGCACGAGCTCTCCGCCCACGACGCGCGCATCACGCACGGCGCCGGGCTCGCCGTCATCGTGCCCGCCTGGATGCGCCACGTGTGGCGCGAGAACCCGGACCGCTTCCTCTCGTTCGGCCGCGACGTCTTTGGGATCGAGCCCGTCGACCCCGCCGAGGACGCCGTGGACGTGACGGCCGAGGAGGCCGTCGCCGACGCCGTGGGCGCGACGATCGACGAGCTGCAGGGCTTCTTCGTCTCCCTCGGCATGCCGAGGACGCTCTCGGAGCTCGGCGTCACGAGAGGGCAGATTCCGGCGCTCCTCGAGACCCTGGAGAAGAACAAGGGGCCCGTCTTCGGCGAGTTCAGACGCCTGACGATGGAAGATGCGCGGCAGATCTACGAGTCCGCGCTGTAGGCGAGAAGGACGACGCATGGCGGCCCTCCGTCCCGGCAAATGGGGCGGAGGGCCTTTTCCATGGCTTTGAGCTGCAACGATACGAATCCTTACAAAAACGACGCCCATGTCTGCAGAGACGGTGAAGGCCCTCCGCCCACAGGCGAGAAGGACGCGCCTGCCGATAGGTTCTGAAATCGATTGCCGTTGACGGCCGCCCTCACCTGCCCCGTCAGCAGCCCGTCAGAGGGCGGGAAGACAACGTCGCGAGGCCCCTTGGTACGCTCGCCCGGCCCATCGGAAATCGATTGAGAGGAGCCTGCATGGAGCAGTTCAGGACAGCCATCGGACGTCGTCGCGAGGGGGTGACGGGCGTCGCGAGGGTCGCAACCCTCGTCGCGGCGCTCCTTCTCCTGCTCTGCGTCGCGTGCGGGGCGGCGCCGCGGGAGGCGCTCGCCATCGGCGACGCCGTGACCGTGCGCAGCGTGACGTCACCCAGCAACGAGGACGGCTTTGACGCCGGCACCCACTACTTCGACGTCATGGACGGCACGGGCACCACCGTCGCCGTGGGGTACTGCATGAACCTCGGGCGCGTGAACCCGGAGACGCTCTCCTACGACGCGGGCTGGGAGTACGCCACGGGCGCGCTCGCCTACATCGCCTACCACGGCTTCCCGGGCACCAGCGTCATCGCCGGCCACCAGCTGAGCGAGCTCGGGGCGCGCACCGCCACGGCGCTCGCGGTGTACATGCAGCAGGGCTACATCGAGCCCGGCGTGGAGTGCTACGTCCCCGTGGGCGCCTGGGAGGGAGGCGGCGGCTACAGCTTCGCCGACCGCGGCCCCACCAGCGCCGAGGTCCGTCAGGCGGCGCTCGACCTCTACCTCGAGGCGCAGGCGCACGCCGGCGAGGACGGACCCTGGAACCACGCGGTCCGCGTCTACCACGCCCCGCGCGGCGACGTGCAGAACATGCTCGTGATCGAGCGCAGCGCCTCCGCGACGCTCGTCAAGCATGACGCCGAGAGCGGCGAGGCCCTGGCGGGCGCGGAGTTCGACGTCGTCGCGAGAGGGGACGTCGTCGCCCCCGACGGGACCGTCCAGGCAGCGGACGGCCAGGTCGTGGCGCATGTGAGCACGGGCGCCGACGGCGCGGCGCGCGTGGGCGGGCTGCCGCTCGGGTCGGGCACCGCCACCTACGCCTTCGTGGAGACGAAGGCGCCGGACGGCTACGTCCTCGACGGGACGCCCCGTGAGTTCACGGTGTCGACGGGCGGCGAGCAGACCTCCGTCGTCACGGTGACCGTCGAGGCCACGAACGAGAAGAACTCGCTCGTCGTGACGAAGTCGGAGCTGGGAAGCGAGGACGCGACCCTCCCCGGGACCGAGTTCGCCTGGTGGAACGCCGCGGAAGGCGACGACCCCGCGGCGGCGGCGAGCGCCCGGACGCTTGTCGTGGGCGATGACGGGACCCTGAGGATCGAGGGGATGGCCCCGGGAGACTGGCACCTCATGGAGACCATGCCCGTCCCCGGGCACCTGCTCGACCGGACGGTGCGGACCGTCCACGTCGACGAGGCCGGGCTCGTGTCCGGAGACTGGCTCGCCGGGGGCGCCCATGTCAGCGCGAGGCTGGAGAACGACTACACCAAAGTCGACGTCTCCAAGCGCTCCGCGACCGGCGAGGACGAGGTGCCCGGGGCGACGCTCACCGTGCGCGACGGGGAGGGGACCCTCGTCGAGACGTGGGTCTCGGGGACCGAGCCGCACCGCATCGAGCGCCTCGAGCCGGGCACCTACACGCTGACGGAGGAGTTGACGCCCCGAAACTACGACCGGGCGGAGACCGTCACCTTCACCGTCGAGGAGACGGGGGAGGTGCAGACCGTCGTCATGCGTGACGACCCCATCGAGGTGTCCGGGCAGATCGACAAGCGGCAGGAGATCGCCGACCCCGTCGCCGCGCGCACGGAGGCCAACGGCGACGGGGCCAACCGCGCCGCGCTCACCGTCTCCGACGACGGGTCGTACGAGTACGGGATCGACTTCAGGAGCACGAGCGCGACCTGGGCCGACGAGCTCACGATGACCGACCGGATCGACGCCGCGGCACGCGGCCTCGCCGTGCTCACGTCGATCGTCACCCCACGCGCGAGCGGGGACTACGACGGCCTCATGAACGTCTGGTACCAGACCAACCTCACCGACCCCGCCCGCGTTGACGAGAGCGGCGCCAACGCCACGCGCTCGGACGGGCATGAGAACCCCTGGCTCGAGGGCGAGGGAAGGCAGCTCGGCTACGAGGGATGGAGGCTCTGGCGCGCCGACGTGCCCGCCGACGAGGCGGTCGAGCTCGCGGTCTCCGAGCTCGGGCTTGACGAGGGCGAGGTCGTGACCGGCATCCGCCTCGAGTATGGGCGCGTCGAGGCGGGCTTCACCACCCGGACGGGCGACTGGGACCGAAATGGCCTCAAGGACGCGCACGATGACGTCGACGACCTCGCGGCATCTCATGACGATGGCCTCTCCCCCGCCGTCCTGCGCATGCGCGCCACGGAGTCCTACGTCGAGGGGACCTCGCTCGACAACGCCGCTCGCGTCGACCTCTACCGCAACGGAGGGGGCGAGGGGCTCGAGGCGCACGACGAGGACGCGGTGACGCAGACGGCCGCCACGGCGCCCGAGTCCCCGGAGGGCCTGCCCGGCACCGGCGAGGACGCGCTCCCCGCGCTGCTCGTCGTCCTTCTCGGCGCGAGCTGCGTCGCCGTGCCCCTGCTGCGCTGGCGCCTTCATCTGAGATAGATCCCGGCGCCCCGGCCTCCCGCGGCCGGGGCGCAACAAAACATTAGCAGTGCTAATATCTGAGGTGATTCTTCTCGGCCAAGAGGCGAGGCCTCGAGCGCGAGCTCACCCGCGCGGGATGGGTCAAGCTCGCGGGCAGGGGGTCCAAGCATGACAAGTTCCGAAAAGGGGAACGTGTCATCACCGTTCCCCGACACAGGGAGCTGCGAGACACGACCGCCCTCGGAATACTGCGCGAGGCGGGTCTGAGATGATCGGGGGCATGGCGTTGGTCTACGTCCAGGAGTTCGAGTTCGTGGAGGAGGAGGGGGCCGTCATCGCCCTTCCCTGCGGCCTTCCGGGAGCAACCGAGGGGGCGGACCTTGCCGACGCGGTGGGCATGGCCGCGGACTGGCTGTACGAGCACGTGATCTCCGACCTCGCTGCCGGACGCGCCCGGCAGCCCGCAAACGTGGGCAACGCGCCGGAACGGGGTGGCACCGTGATCGCCGTCGCCGTGAGGGCGGGCATCGAGGACGTCCCGGCCATCACTGCCGCCGAGGCGGCGCGCCGCCTCGGCGTGAGCACCGCCCGCGTGGCGCAGCTCTGCCGCGCGGGGGAGCTGGACTCCTGGCGCGTCGGCTCGGCGCGCATGGTCTCCATCGAGAGCGTCGAGTACCGTCTGGCGGCGCGCCCCCACGCCGGCAGGCCGCGAAGGGCGGCGCTCGCCTGACCTCCCCGAGCCAAGCCGCCGCGAGGGAGGGCCGACGTCCGCGGTCCCAGTTCTGTGCAATCGTTGATTATTCCTCCGAGCTGGCCGGGGACTGGGATAATGTCCTCGTTTGTGCCGTCGAGCAGAAGGAGCCCCATGGAGGACGTCTTCACCAACCTCATCAGCCAGTTCGGCTACATTGGCGTCTGGTTTCTCATCTTCTTCGAGAACGTGTTCCCGCCCATTCCGTCCGAGCTGATCTTGCCCCTCTCGGGCTTCTTCACCACGACGACCGACCTCACGCTCCCCGGCGTCATCATCGCCGCCACCATCGGCTCGATCACCGGAGCCTACATCCTCTACGGCGTCGGCCGCCTCCTCTCCCGCGAGCGCCTCATGACGTTCTTCGGCACGCGCCCGATGCGCCTTCTGGGCTTCAAGCCCGAGGACATCTCGAGCGCCGTCGACTGGTTCGACCGCAAGGGCCAGGCAACCGTGCTCATCTGCCGCTGCATCCCCGTCGTGCGCAGCCTCATCTCCATCCCCGCCGGAACCGCCAAGATGGGCGTCGTGCGCTTCTCGCTCTACACGCTCGTCGGATCTGCCGTCTGGAACAGCGTGCTCTGCTCGCTCGGCGCGGCGGCCGGCAGCGCCTGGGAGACGGTGACCGCCCAGGCGGAGTGGGTCTCCGACGTCGTCAAGTACGTGATCATCGCCATCGTCATCGTGGCCGTGATCTTCTGGGTCGTCAAGCGCATCATCCCCGCCCTGCGCGAGCATAAGGACAACGAGGGCCAGCAGAAGTAGCCCCCGCATCCCGCACGCACCACCGACCTGGGCGGCTCCCGGACGCTCCCGCGAGGGCAGTCCGGGAGCCGCCCTTTTCGTCCGTCCCGTCCTCCCGCCCGGATACATGCCCTTGCGTCTCCCCTCTCCGGCCTTAAAATGAACGTGTTCATAAACGCCCGGCGAGAAGGGCGCTCATGCCCAAGATCATCGAGAACCTGCGGGAGCGCGTCCTCAAGGCCGCGCGCGAGACCCTCGTCACCGAGGGCTACCAGGCCCTCTCCATGCGCTCCCTCGCCCGACGCGCGGGCGTCGCCCCCGGCACCCTCTACAACTACTTCCGCGACAAGGAGGAGATCGTCGCCACGCTCGCGCTCGCCGACTGGCAGGGCGCGCTCGCGCGCATGGGCGCCGCCGCGGCCCGCGCGAGCGACCTCGAGCGCGGCCTCGCCGCCCTCTGCGACGAGCTCGATTCCTTCTCGGACGCATACCGCCCCACCTGGGAGCAGTACGGGGGCGGGCGCGCCGCAGGCTACCTCGCGCGCCATCACCGCATGCTCCGCGAGCAGGTCGCCCGCCCCGTCCGCACCGTGCTCGAGCGCTCGGGGCGTGCCGACCTCGCGCCCCTCGCGGACGTGCTCGCCGAGGTCCTTCTCGCCTGCTCGGTCAACGCGGACCTCGGCACCGCATCCATCGGCAATCTGGCGGCCGCCCTCGCGGCGGGCGCCCCGCACACAGAAGGAGGACAAGAATCGTGAGCAGCTTCAAGGACCTGAGGATCGTCGACAACTTCTACCAGACGTCGGCCTTCTTCCCCATGCCGACGGTGTGCGTCTCCACGATGAACCCCGACGGCTCCCTCAACATCGGCTCGTACTCGCTGTGCTTCCTGTACTACATCGCCGGCAAGGACCGCTACGCGATGCTCCTGGAGTGCCGCAACACGTCCAACACCTGCGCCAACCTGCTCCGCACGCACAAGTGCGCCCTGAACTTCATCCCCGACGACCGCGAGAGCTTCAAGGAGGCCGTGCGCCTGGGGTTCCCCGGGCCCTCCGCAGAGAAGATGGGCGACCTCAAGTTCGAGATGGAGCCCGGCCAGGCCGACCCCGCAGACCCGCTGCGCCCGCCCGTGATCAAGAGCGCGTTCCAGGTCTTCGAGTGCACCTGGGCCGCCGAGCTCGAGGGCGCGGACAAGTTCCGCGTGGAGGACATCGACGACGGACACCCTGGCCCCTACAACGACTTCAACGGTATCACGTCCAAGTACGGCGCGCACTTCATCCTTCACATCGACAAGATCCTCATGAAGGAGCGCTACTACGACGCCATCGTGAACGGCGTCAACAAGGCGAGCTTCCCGCCCGTGCCCGTGGACTACGGCTACCGCGACTCCACCAACTTCTGGTACACGCGCTTCCCCAAGCTCGCTAGGCCCATCGCCGAGCCCGTCCCCGCGCCCAAGGAGGTGGACATCGAGTCCATTCGCTACGCGGCCAACCGCGCGGACGACACGGTCAAGTTCACCGACGAGGCGCTCAGGAACTTCGTCAAGGTGCCGCGCCCGTTCCTCAAGACCGTCCTCAACGGCTGCGTGGCCTGGGCCAAGGAGAACGGCGTTAAGCTCATCACCGACGAGCACGTCAAGATCATCAACGACAAGCGCCGTGCCGAGAAGGACAAGCGCTGATGGGCGCCAGGGGGACGGAGCGGCGGCAGCCCCTCCGTCCCCCTGGCACGCGTGCAGCTTACGCCGCCCATCCGACCGCTTGTGACAGGTCGGCCGTCCTTCTCGCCCCGCGCGTCTACGCTAATGGCGTGAGGGCGAGCGCCAATCGTGTCTGCAGACGCGCCAATCGTGTCAGTGCGCCCGGGGAAGGGCTCGGCCTCAATATATTTGAGATGATGCCGAGCCTGTCGAAGGGGAGAGACATGAAACACGAGGACATCATCAGGAAGCTCTCGCTCGCCGAGAAGTGCGCGCTGCTCCAGGGCGGCACCACCTTCGGGAGCTGGCCCAACGAGCGCGCCGGCATCCCGGCCATCGAGTTCTCGGACGGCCCCTCGGGCGTCCGCCACCAGGCCGGCGCGGCCGACCACCTCGGCCTCAACGGCTCCGAGCCGGCCACGTGCTTCCCCACCGCCGTGACGATGGCCAACACGTGGGACACCGAGCTCGAGGAGCGCGTCGGCGCCGCGATGGGCCAGGAGGCCGCCGTCCAAAAGGTGGGGACGCTGCTCGCCCCCGGCCTCTGCATCAAGCGCAACCCGCTTTGCGGCCGCAACTTCGAGTACTTCTCGGAGGACCCGCTCGTCTCCGGCAAGATGGCCGCCGCCTTCGTCCGGGGCGTCCAGTCCAACGGCATCGGCGCCTGCCCCAAGCACTACGCCGTCAACAGCCAGGAGGCGCGCCGCCAGGCGTCCGACTCCGTCCTCGACGAGCGCACCCTGCGCGAGATCTACCTCGCCGGCTTTGAGACCGTGGTCCGCGAGGCCGACCCCATGACCATCATGAGCTCGTACAACCTCGTGAACGGCGTCTACGCCAACGAGAACGAGCACCTGCTCCAGGAGATCCTGCGCGACGAGTGGGGCTTCGACGGCTCCGTCGTCACCGACTGGGGCGGCTCCAACGACCACGCCGCCGGCGTGGCGGCGGGCTCGACCTTCGAGATGCCGGCCCCGGGCCTCGGCTCCACCCGCGAGCTCATCGCCGCCGTCGAGGCGGGCACCATCTCCGAGGCCGACGTCGACGCCCGCGTGGACGAGGTCATCGACCTCGCGCTCAAGGTGACCCCGGCCGTCGAGGCGGCGCCGGCATCCTTCGACGTCGACGCGCACCACGCGCTCGCCCGCGAGGCCGCCGCGGCCGGCTGCGTCCTGCTCAAGAACGACGGCCCCATCCTGCCGCTCCCCGCGCACGCCAAGGTCGCGCTCATCGGCGACTTCGCCAAGACCCCGCGCTACCAGGGCGCCGGCTCCTCCGCCGTCAACTGCACCAAGGTCGACAGCCTGTTCGACCTCATCGGCGAGACCGACCTCGACCTCGTGGGCTACGAGCCCGGCTTCGAGCGCCACGGCGGCGAGAACGCCTCCAAGCGCGCCGCGGCGCTCGACCTCGCGCGCCACGCCGACGTCATCCTGCTGTGCCTCGGCCTCGACGAGATCGCCGAGTCCGAGGGCGCCGAGCGCCTCACCATGCGCCTGAACGAGAACCAGGTCGAGCTCGCCCACGCCGTGGCCGAGGTCAACCCCAACGTCATCGTCCTGCTCTCCGCCGGCTCCTGCGTGGAGACCGACTGGGTCCAGGACGCGCGCGCCGTGCTCTACTGCGCGCTCGGCGGCCAGGCGGGCGCGGGCGCCGCGCTCGACGTGGTCACCGGAGCCGTCTGCCCCTCGGGCAAGCTCGCCGAGACCTGGCCGGTGCGCCTCGAGGACGTCCCCTCCTCCGCCAACTTCCCCTCCGAGGAGAAGAGCGCCGAGTACCGCGAGGGCCTCTACGTGGGCTATCGCTACTTCGACACCGCCAAGGTGCCGGTGGCCTTCCCCTTCGGCTTCGGCCTCTCGTACACCTCCTTCGCCTACTCGGGCCTCAAGGCCACGGCGGACGCGGTGAGCTTCACCGTCACCAACACCGGCGCCGTGGCCGGCGCCGAGGTGGCCCAGCTCTACGTAGCCAAGCCCGACCACGAGGTCTTCCGCCCGGAGCAGGAGCTTAGGGGCTTCGCCAAGGTCGAGCTCGCCCCCGGCGAGTCCAAGGTCGTCACCATCCCGCTCACCGAGCGCGCCTTCAGCTACTTCAACGTCAAGACGAACCGCTGGGAGGTCGAGGCGGGCACCTACGAGCTGCGCGTGGCCGCCGCCTCCGACGACGTCCGCCTCACCGCCGAGGTCGAGCTCGCCGGCACCGGCGCCCCCAACCCGTACGCCGGCGTCGACGTGGCACCCTACGAGTCCGCCGACGTGCTCCGCGTGGACGACGCGCACTTCGCCGCCCTCCTCGGCCACGCCATCCCGAGCAACGAGGCCAAGATCGAGCGCAACATGTGCTTCCGCGACCTCAACCACGGCCGCTCCCTCATCTTCTGGGTCGTGTGGCTCGTCCTGCGCGCCCTGAAGAACGCCGCCGACAAGTCCGGCCACCCCAACCTCAACGTCCTCTTCATCTGGAACATGCCGCTGCGCGCCCTCGCCAAGATGACCAACGGCATGGTGGACATGGGCCTCGTCGACGCGCTCGTCCGCGAGGTCAAGGGCTACGGCTGGGCGGGCATCGTCCTTCTCGCCCTCTCGATCGCCCTCGGCTGGGGCGTCGGCTTGGGCATCCTGCTCTGGCTGCTGTGGGTGCTCGCGCCCATCCTCTTCGCCTTCGTCATGAACCTCGTGCGCAACAACGCGCTCGCCAAGCAGATCGCCGACGCCTCGCGCGCCCGCTAGCCCCCGTCAACGACCGTCAGAACGTCACAGAAAGGACCCGCCATGAGCTTCAAGACTTGGACCGAGGAGCACCAGGGAATCTGGGAGTTCATCAAGTTCAACATCCTGTCGAACGTCTCCACCATCTCCCGCTTCGTCTTCACGTGGATCGGCACCGCCATCTTCATCAACGCGATGCAGATGACCCAGCCCTTCCAGTTCCTCATCTTCAACTACACCGAGCCGAGCTCCAACGGCCTGGGCGGCTTCATCACCTTCCTCATCGCCGAGGTCGTGGCGCAGGTCGTCAACTTCTTCGTCCAGATGAAGTGGGTCTTCAAGTCCGATGCCTCCTTCAAGGACGCCGCCTGGAAGTACGCCATCCTCGCCGTGATCATCGTCGTGGTGAACCTCATCCTCCCCGGCTACGTGATGAGCTTCTGCCAGACCACCTTCGGCTGGGACGCCGGCCTCTCCGGCACCGTGGCCTCCGTCGTGAACACGCTGCTCGCCGTTGTCGTGAGCTTCCCGCTCCTCAAGTTCTGGATCATGCCGAGCAAGTAGTCCCCAAGGGACACGGCCTTCCTCCTGGCGCCCCGACCACCCCGAGGTCGGGGCGCTCTTCTGTGCCGGGGCGCCGCGGGCCGGCGCGACACGATGGCGAAGCCGCCCTTGCACCATCGCGGACGCTCCGCACCGCGGGTTCTTCTCACCCGAGGGATAACGTGTGCAAAAGTGCCTGTCCCTTTTGCACGCTTTTGCACGACGCCCCTCCCCCGCTGGCTCCGCCCGTATGTGTGTTTTGCCAGATGTCACCATCAACTAACTTTTCTCAGCTCCATCAAGTTCTCATATCTGGTAGTTTGAAGAGTGCCGTTATCCCACGGCGGGCGCAACGCGCCCAACCTCAGATAAAGGAGCGTGAGCAGTGAGTCAGCAGGAGGCCTGGGCCGGCTTTGTCGGCGGCAACTGGGAGCACGAGATCGACGTCCGTGACTTCATCCAGAAGAACTACACCCCCTACGACGGCGACGAGTCCTTCCTCGCCGACCCCACGGAGAACACCACCAAGCTCTGGGACGAGGTCATGGGCCTCTTCGCCAAGGAGCGCGAGGCGGGCGGCGTCCTCGACATGGACACCGACCTCGTCTCCACGATCATCTCGCACCCCGCGGGCTACATCGACCAGCCCCTCGAGAAGATCGTCGGCCTGCAGACCGAGAAGCCGCTCAAGCGCGCCCTCATGGTCAACGGCGGCATCCGCATGGCCGTGGCCGCCTGCAAGCAGAACGGCTACGAGGTCGACCCGGAGATCGTGAACATCTACACGAACTACCGCAAGACCCACAACGCCGGCGTCTTTGACGCCTACACCCCCGAGATGCGCGCCTGCCGCCACAGCCACATCATCACCGGCCTGCCCGACGCCTACGGCCGCGGCCGCATCATCGGTGACTACCGCCGCGTCGCCCTCTACGGCGTCGACCGCCTCATCGAGGAGAAGAAGGCCGAGCACGCCGGCACCCAGAAGACCATGAACGAGGCCACGATCCGCCACCGCGAGGAGCTCGCGGAGCAGATCCGCGCCCTCCAGGAGCTGGGGCAGCTCGGCAAGATCTACGGCTTCGACATCTCCAAGCCGGCCAAGAACTTCCAGGAGGCCGTCCAGTGGCTCTACTTCGGCTACCTCGCCGCGGTCAAGGAGCAGAACGGCGCCGCCATGTCCATCGGCCGCAACTCCACGTTCCTCGACATCTACGCCGAGCGTGACCTCAAGGCCGGCGTCATCACCGAGGCCGAGGCCCAGGAGATCATCGATCACCTCGTCATGAAGCTCCGCATGGTCAAGTTCGCCCGCACCCCCGAGTACAACGAGCTCTTCTCCGGCGACCCGCAGTGGGTCACCGAGTCCCTCGGCGGCATGGGCGTCGACGGCCGCTCCATGGTCACCAAGACCGCCTTCCGCTACCTCCACACCCTCGAGAACATGGGCACCAGCCCCGAGCCCAACCTCACGGTGCTCTGGTCCACGCGCCTGCCCGAGGCCTTCAAGCGCTACTGCGCCAAGATCTCCATCACCACGAGCTCCATCCAGTACGAGAACGACGACCTCATGCGCGTCTACCACGGCGACGACTACGCGATCGCCTGCTGCGTGTCCTCCATGCGCATCGGCAAGGAGATGCAGTTCTTCGGCGCCCGCGCCAACCTCGCCAAGTGCCTCCTCTACGCCATCAACGGCGGCCGCGACGAGAAGACCGGCGAGCAGGTCGGCCCGAAGTTCCGTCCGGTCGAGGGCGACTACCTCGACTACGACGACGTGGTCTCCAAGTTCCGCGACATGATGCAGTGGCTCGCCGAGGTCTACGTCAACGCGCTGAACATCATCCACTACATGCACGACAAGTACTGCTACGAGCGCCTGCAGATGGCCCTGCACGACGAGCACGTCCACCGCTGGTTCGCCACGGGCATCGCCGGCCTGTCCGTCGTGGCCGACTCCCTCTCCGCGATCAAGTACGCCAAGGTCAAGGTCATCCGCGACGAGACCGGCCTGGTCACCGACTACGAGGTCGAGGGCGAGTTCCCCAAGTACGGCAACGACGACGACCGCGTGGACCAGCTCGCCCACGACGTGGTCGAGGTCTTCATGAAGTACGTCCGCGAGACCGACACCTACCGCAACTCCGTCCCGACGACCTCGATCCTCACGATCACCTCGAACGTCGTCTACGGCAACGCCACCGGCAACACGCCCGACGGCCGCCGCGCCGGCGAGCCCTTCGCCCCGGGCGCGAACCCCATGCACCGTCGTGACACCCACGGCGCCGTGGCGTCGCTCGCCTCCGTCGCCAAGCTCCCGTTCAAGGACGCCCAGGACGGCATCTCCAACACGTTCTCCATCGTGCCGAACGCCCTCGGCAAGGGCGACGCCGTCATGTTCGACGAGCTCGACCTCGACGCCCTCGGCGTGGACATCCAGATCGAGAACCCCGCCCCCGACTGCGGCTGCTGCTAGCCACCTGCGCATCGGGAACAGCCCCGACGCGCGGAGCCGTTCGGGCGGATTCGATAAATGTCACTGACTTGGTGACACTTATCGGGTACACTGTGGTTACAGGAGGGTCGCCTCGCTCCGGGGCGACCCGTACGAGAAAGGATTCCATCATGAGCGCAACCTCTTCCGCCGAGCAGGTCGACAACCTCGTCAGCATGATCGATGGCTACGTCGAGGAGGGCGGCCACCACCTCAACGTCAACGTCTTCACCAAGGAGACCCTGCTTGACGCCCAGGCCCACCCCGAGAAGTACCCGCAGCTGACCATCCGCGTCTCCGGCTACGCGGTGAAGTTCAACTCCCTCACCAAGAAGCAGCAGGACGACGTCATCTCCCGTACCTTCCACGAGGCGATGTAAGGTCAACCTGACCTGTTAGGCCAACGGCCCGGGCAATTGCTCCGCAAAGTGCTTCGCGCTCCGCGCTCAGGAACTTTGCTTCGCAATTGCCCGGGCCGTTCGCTCTATCATGGTTGTAATACGTGTCCGGGTGGAAGGTGCGGATGTGAGCGATCGAACCGACGGGATGAGCGAGAAGAACCTTGCGGTCGTGGGGAGGCTGCACTCCATCGAGTCCTTCGGGACCGTCGACGGTCCCGGGACGCGGCTCGTGGTGTTCTGCCAGGGCTGCCCCATGCGCTGCCAGTACTGCCACAACCCAGACACCTGGGAGTTCGGTCGCGCCGGCGGCACCGGCCCTGGCACCGACGTCACCGTGGCGGAGGTGCTCGAGCGATTCGAGCGCAACCGCCCCTTCTACAAGTCGGGCGGCATCACCGTCACGGGCGGAGAGCCCATGGCCCAGCCGGACTTCGTGGCCGCCCTCTTCGAGGAGGCCCACAGGGCCCCTGCCGGGCGCATCCACACCTGCCTGGACACCTCTGCCGCCACCTTCTCCGCGGAGCACGCAGAGCGCTTCTCGCGGCTTCTCGATGCCACCGACATGGTTCTTCTCGACATCAAGACCTCAGACCCCGTCCTGCACGAGTCGCTCTGCGGCATGTCTGCGAGCCACGCCCTCGAGCTGGGCGGCGAGCTCGCGCGGCGCGGCATACCCACGCTCATCCGCCACGTCATCGTCCCCGGCCTCACGGACTCCGAGGAGGAGTGCGCCGACGTGGGCCGCATCATCGGAGACTGGGACAACGTCGTGGGGCTCGACTTCCTCCCCTACCACACGTTGGGAAAGACGAAGTACGAGAAGCTCGGCATCCCCTACCCGCTCGAGGGCGTGAAGGCCATGGAGGCCGCGCGCGCCAAGGAGCTGCGCGAGGTTGCGCTGCGCGCCTTCGCGCGACGCCGCTCGGAGCGCCGGGGAGAGCGGCGACCCGAGCGGCGGGACTAGCCTCGGAAGTTACGCGGCGGGCTCGAGCGTGGCCGCATGAGCGGCCTCCCCGGAAATCGGGTCGCCCGTCGTCCCCGAGACCTCCACGCTCACGACCTCGGAGGTGCCGACCAGGCGCGTGAACGTGTAGTTCGAAGAGCCGTCGTCGAGCAGGTTGGCGGTGTAGTAGCCCATGGTCATGGCCTTGTCTTCGGACACGACCACATACGTGCTGCCGTCCGCGAGGTGCAGCGCAACCTCGTCCACGCTGGAGTCCCCCGCCTCCTTCCATGACGGGTCCACGTGGATGCTGAAGGGGCTCACCGTGACGACGCTCCCGTCCTCGGCGACAAACTCGCGCGCGCCCACGACCTTGCTCGGGATGAAGACGTCCGACTGCGCGTCGCAGTTCTCAAAGTCAGCGGACACGTTCCCCTCCTCGTCGACTGCCCCCGTGTGCCACGAAAGCGACCACGAGACCCCGGAGAGCACGTTGTCGAGATTCCCAAAGGCCGAGAAGTACACGGTCCCCCTGGCGAGCGTGTCCGTGGACAGCTCCTGATCGTAGATCCATTTGTAGTCGAGCAGCGTCGAGGTGCCCTCTCCGGTCGCAGACATGCCGAGCGCGTCAAGGGGGGCGTCGTCGTCGGGCACGAGCTCCCCCGGAAGGCCGTACTCCGGGTTGTTTCTGATGCCCTCCGGATTCTCCAGCGTGAAGCTCGCGACGCCGCACCCGTTCTCGTCCACGAGCATGTCCTCGATGGTGAGGGTATAGCCATTGCCCGTGACGGAGAGCCCCACGTGCTCGACGGAGGCCGCCAGGTCGTCGGACACGGCCCCAGGGTCGAGCGTGCCAAGCTCCAAGCTGAAGTCATTGCCCGCGTAGCTCCACTCCACGCGCTCGCCCATCCCGTGGTCTCCCCAGGCGGAGAAGATGTCGCCGCCGGACACGGCATACGCCACCCCTCCTGTGACGAGCACGCCCGCCATCGCCGCGCCCATCACTGCGGCCGCAGGCAGCGGCCCCCTGCGGGAGCGTCGGCGCCCCGCCTGTGCCCGCTCCATCACGCGCTCGTACGTGTCTTCGGACGCATGCATGTGCTCCATCGCCTCATGCAGCTCATTCTTCCTCATCGCACGACCTCCATCTCCCTATTGGAAATGTCATCAGCTTCCAGCATCTTCCGCAGACGACCGCGCGCCCGGGCGAGCCTCGTGCGCACCGTCGCGGCGGGCACGTGCAGCATGCTCGCGACCTCGCCGGTCGAGAAGCCCGCATAGTAGTGAAGCACCAGCGGAACGCGGTACTTCTCGGGCAGACGCATCACGCTCGTGAGCAGCTCGACGTGCTCGCGGCTCGGCATCTCGAGCGTGTTCGCGTATCCCTCGATGTCCTCAACGCGCCGCCAAGGCCGCCGGAAGAGCGACCGGCACTCGTTGACGCACACCCGGACGAGCCAGTTGCGCAGGTGGGCGTCGCTTGCAAAGTCGTCATCGTGCCGTAGGAGCTTGACGAGCACGTCCTGCGTCACGTCGTCTGCGTCCGCCGCATCGCGCAGGTAGGTGTACGCGACGCGGAACACGAGGTCGCGGTTCTTCTCGACGGCTCGTCGGAACTCATCGTCCTGCACGCCCCCTCCTCTCTCTTGTGTGCCATTGGAAAGGCGCCTATCAGTAATACTCGCGAGCGTGCAGAAATGTTTCAGCACGAAAAAAGGGCGGGTCCGAAGACCCGCCCCGTCAGAAGCTCGCACTCTCACGCCTACGCGCGCTCCGCGATCTCCCTCACCAGGCGCTCGGTCTTCTCCCAGCCGAGGCAGGCGTCGGTGATGGACTTGCCGTAGACGGTCCCGCCCACCGGCTGGTTGCCGTCCTCGAGGTAGGACTCCACCATGAAGCCGCGCACGAGGCGGCGAATTTCGGGCGCGCGGTGCATGGAGTCGAGCACCTCGTGGCAGATGCGGATCTGCTCGAGGGGGCGCTTGCCCGAGTTGTCGTGGTTGCAGTCGATGATGGCCGCCGGGTTGGAGAACTTGTCGGCAGTGTACTTCTCGGCCAGGCGCTCGAGGTACTCGTAGTGGTAGTTGGGGTAGTTGATGCCGTCGAGACCCACGTAGCCGCGCAGCACGGCATGGGCGAGCGGGTTGCCCGTGGTGTTGACCTCCCAGTTGCGGAAGATGAAGGTCTGGCGCTGCTGCGCGGCGTAGATGGAGTTGAGCATGACGTCGGTGGAGCCGCCGGTGGGGTTCTTCATGCCCACCGGCATGGGGACGCCCGAGGCCACGAGACGGTGCTCCTGGTTCTCCACGGAGCGCGCGCCCACCGCGATGTAGGCGAGAAGGTCGATGAGGTACTGGTAGTTGGTTGGATAGAGCATCTCGTCGGCGGTGAACAGGCCCGTCTCCTCGACCACGCGCACGTGCATGCGGCGGATGGCCTTGACGCCCTCGAGCAGGTCGTCGCCGGACTCGGGGTCGGGGTTGTGGAGCAGGCCCTTGTAGCCGATGCCCTTGGTGCGCGGCTTGTTGGTGTAGACGCGCGGGATGACGAGGATGCAGTCCTCGACCGACTCGGCAAGCTTGGCCAGGCGGACGGCGTAGTCCAGCACCGAGTCCTCGCGGTCCGCCGAGCACGGGCCGATGATGAGCAGCAGGCGCTCGTCCTCGCCGCGCAGGATCGCGGAGACCGCCGCGTCGAAGCCCGCCTTTCGCTCGGCCATCTCGGACGAGAGCGGCATCTCGGCGCGGATGTCCTTGGGGATGGGCAGAAGGCGCTTGAACTTCATCGACATGCAGGCTTCCTCTCACGATTGGGCGAACGCCAACGAATTATTGCGCTCGGGCGCCCCTGAGGCAACGCGTGGCGCGACTTCGTTACACAATGATGCCCTTCGCGCGGCGTCGTTCGGACTCCCCAAAGATGCAATCAGGGGGATAGTGCGAAGAAATGCCGCTGATCCCTGCAATCACCGGGATAGTGCGAAGCCCTTTCCCGCATGGGTCGCGTATCGTGCCTCTCACGAGCAGGGAATATATTCAATCTAATTAGATGCTACTCGGCAAGAGGGGCATTTGAGGCCAAAAACGCTTCGCACTATCCCGGTGATTGCAGACGAGCGCGCCGTTTTTTCACACTATCCGCCCAACTGCACGCGAGGGGCCGACTCGGCCTCGCGAGACGCTACCATGAACCCGGAACAAACCCGTCCCCCGAGGAGGCACCATGCCCTGCACCACCATTCTCATCGGCAAGAGGGCGAGCTACGACGGCTCCACGATCGTGGCCCGCAACGAGGACTCCCCCAACGGCGAGTTCTCCCCCAAGCGCTTTGTCTCCCGTCCCGCGCCCAAGGCCGGAGACGTCTACAAGAGCGTGATATCGCACCTGGAGATCGAGCTTCCCGAGGGCGGCGTCCGCTACACCGCCATCCCCAACGCCGACCTCAAGGAGGGCCTCTGGGAGGAGGCCGGCTTCAGCGCCCGCAACGTGGGGATGAGCGCAACCGAGACCCTCACCTCCAACGAGCGCGTGCTCGCCGCAGACCCGCTCGTGCGCTACGACAAGGACGCCGGCACGCCCGGCGGCATCGGCGAGGAGGACATGCTCACGCTCGTCCTCCCCTACATGACAAGCGCCCGCGACGGCGTGCTGCGCATGGGGGCGCTGCTCGAGCGATACGGCACCTACGAGATGAACGGCATCGCGTTCTCTGACGCGGACGAGATCTGGTGGATGGAGACCGTGGGCGGCCACCACTGGATCGCCCGCCGCGTGCCGGACGACTGCTACGTCACGATGCCCAACCAGCTCGGCATCGACGACTTCGACCTCGAGGATGCCTGCGGGCGACAGGAGGAGCACCTCTGCTCCGCCGACCTGCGCGAGTGGATGGCGGCCAACCACCTGGACCTGACAATCGGCGTTGCGGCCGGGCACTTCAACCCGCGCGATGCCTTCGGCAGCCACTCCGACTCCGACCACGTCTACAACACGCCGCGCGCCTGGGCCATCCAGCGCGCCCTCAACCCGCACGCCGGCCCCTGGGACACCGCGGCGCCCGCGGCCGACTTCGGCCCCGAGAGCGACACCATCCCCTGGTGCCGCGAGCCCGAGCGCAAGCTCACCGTCGAGGACGTGAAGTACGTGCTCTCGCTCCACTACCAGGGCACGCCGTACGACCCCTACGCCGGCGGCGAGAAGGCCGGCCTCTACCGCCCCATCGGCATCAACCGCAACAGCCAGCTTGCCGTGCTGCAGCTGCGCCCCTACGTGGCTCCGGAGCGATCCGCGCTGCAGTGGATCGCCTACGGGTCAAACGCCTTCAACGCGCTCGTGCCGCTCTATGCCAACGTCGACGAGACGCCGGCCTACCTCGAGGACACCACCACGCGCGTGACCAGCGAGAACTTCTACTGGGCCAACCGCATCGTCGGGGCGCTCGCCGACGCCGCCTATGGGCCGTGCCTTCCTCACGTGGAGCGCTACCAGGAGGCGCTCACCTCACGCTGCGCCGCGCTCGTACGCGCGTGCGACGCCGAGGGTGGCAGCCTCGCGGACTGCAACCAGGCCATCGCCGACGAGTGCCGCCGGCAGACCGAGGCCCTCCTCGACAAGGTCCTCTTCGAGGCGAGCATGCACATGAGAAACGGCTTCTCCCGCAGCGACAACTAGCCGGCGGGCCCTCGCAAAGAAAAGGGGCGGGGCGAGAAGGACCAGCGTCAGGTCCTTCTCGCCCCGCCTTTTGCTACGTCGGGAGACGCCCCGGGGCTACTCCATCACGCGGATGGCGTGGTAGCCCTCGTGGACCGCAGTGAGGATCTTGCGCGGCGCCACGGCGTCGCCCACCACGGACAGGTCGTCGACGAGGCCCTCGAGCTGGTCCTCGAGCTCGTTGTTGGAGCGATAGCCCGCCGCGATGATCACGGTGTCGGCCGGGACGCTCACGGTCTGCCCGTCCTTCTCGTAGACGACGGCGTCATCGGTGACCTGCGTCACCTTGGCGCCGCACGCCTTGTTGACGCCGCGCTCCTCGAGCATCGCCTTGAGCGCCTGGTCGTTGTTCAGGCAGTGGCCGGCCGTGAGCAGGACGTCATCGAGCATCTCGACGATGGTCACGTTCTCGGCCTTCTCGGCCATGAACGCCGCGGTCTCGCAGCCCACGAGGCCTCCGCCGATGACTACGACGTCCTTGCCGGGCTCGCGCGTCCCCAGCAGGTAGCCGTCGGAGACCTCGGCGTGCTCGATGCCCGGGATGGGCGGCACGACGGAGTGGGAGCCGCATGCCAGGACGACCTTGTCGGCGCCGTAGGCCGCGATCTCGGCCGCGCTGGCGTCCTTGTTGTAGACCACGCGCACGCCGAGCTTGTTGACCTGCGTCTTCATGTAGTCGATGAGGCGCAGCACGTCGTGCTTGAACGTGGGCGAGCCGGCGGCCCAGAGGTTGCCGCCGAGCCGCGAGCTCCTCTCCCAGAGCTCGACGTCGTAGCCGCGCTCGGCCGCGGCGATGGCGGCCTCCATGCCGCCGGGGCCGCCGCCGACCACGAGGACGCTGCGCATGTCGTCGAGGTCCTCGACGGGGGCGGGCAGCGCGTAGTCGCGCTCGGCGTAGCACTGCGGGTTCACGGCGCAGTAGTAGTGCTTGCCGGAGAAGCCGGCCAGCAGGCACTCGTTGCAGCCGATGCAGGGGCGGATGTCGTCGACGCGGCCCTCGCGGACCTTGTTGGCCCATGCCGGGTCGGCGAGCGTCTGGTGCGCCAGCACCACGTAGTCGAGGGTGCCGTCCTCAACGGCGGCCTCGGCGCGGGCCGGGTCGAAGAGCTTGCCCTGGCCGAAGACCGGCACCTTCACGGCGTCCTTGATGGCGCGGACCACGCGCAGCTGGTGGCCCTCGGGCGCGTAGACGGTGGAGATGGCCTTGTACCACGCCTCGTAGCAGCCCACGTCAACGTGGAGCGCGTCCACGCCGGCGCCCTCGAGGATCTTGGCCATCTCGACGCCCTCGTCAAGCTCGCGGCCGCCGGGCACGCCGTGGTACGGCGTGAACTTCACCTGGACGGGGAAGCCCGCCGGCACGTTCTTCTTGATCGCGTCGATGCACTCGAGCGTGAAGCGCATGCGGTTCTCGAGCGAGCCGCCGTACTCGTCCGTGCGGTCGTTCCACATCGTGGACTGGAACTGGTCGAGCAGGTAGCCGCCGTAGGCGTGCAGCTCGAGCGCGTCGGCGCCGGCAGCCACGGCCAGCGAGGCGGAGTAGCCCACGCGCTCCACCAGGTAGGCGATGTCCTCCTTGGCGAAGGGCTTGCAGATGAGGCTCGGGAACCAGAACGAGGAGCACGCGCCCGCGGAGTACGGCGGCGTGAAGGGGTCGGTGAACTGCTGGCGGCCGAGGCCCGGGGAAAGCTGCACGCACACCTTGGCGCCCCAGTGGTGGCAGCGGTCGACGAGCATGTTCAGGCGCTCCACGTGGTGGAAGTTGCTGAGCTCGGTGCAGGGGCGCGGCTCGTACTTGGTGGAGACCACGTTGGCGCCGGTGATGATGAGGCCGCAGCCGCCCTTGGCGCGCTCCTCGAAGTAGTAGACGCCATCCATGGTGTAGGCGCCGTCCGCCTCACCGGTCGTGCCCATCGGGCCCATGACGATGCGGTTCTTGAGCCGCATGCTCCCGATCTGGGTCTTCTCGAACAGCCTGTTTGCCATGCGCTTCTCTCGCTTTCCCCTCGGTATTACCACGGTAACGCCTTTCGTTACCCGAGTTAAAGTTACACCCCGCGGGGCGAGGGGGACGTGGCGAGGGCCGCTTTTCGGCGGGCGTCGCGTTTCGCGCCGCGGCCGTCTTCTCGGGGGCGGCCGCGGACGGCCACGGTGTAAAGTAGGTCGAACGACCCGCCGCGTGACCGGCCCCCACGACGCGAGGAAGACGCATGAACCGCACCATCATCTCCGCCCAGGCGCTCCGGCTCTTCCAGGAGCGCGGCTACGAGAACGTGACCGTCCAGGACATCTGCGACGCGTGCGAGATAACCAAGCCCACCTTCTATCGCTACGTGCCCTCCAAGGAGGAGCTCGTTCTGGAGGTCTACGACGACATCACGATCCGCCTCTCGCAGCGGCTGCTCGCCGTGGCGGGCTCGGGCAACTACTGGGAGCAGCTCGTCACGTGCTTTGACACCCTCTACCAGGAGAGCTCCAAGCTGGGGGCGGGCCTTTTCAGCCAGGCCATGATCGCCAACCTGCAGGAGGATCGCCACACCTTTGACATGCGCCCCTACCTCACCGAGGTTGCGGTGGACATCATCCGCCACGCCCAGGATGCCGGCCAGGTGCGCAACCCCGCGCCCGCCGAGCGGCTCTACGAGGCCGCGTCGCACATGTTCAGCGGCTACGAGCTCCTCTGGTGCATCCGACGCGGCGCCACCGACTGGCGCGAGGACCTTCTCGCTAGCCTCGAGGCGATCTTCGAGGTCCCCGAGGAGTGGCGCGTGAGATAGCCCTGGCGCGCTTCCTGCCCGCGCGTCCTTCTCGCAAGCGCGCTCCTCTCGAGAGCGCGTCCTTCTCGCCGACACCCCCCGCCGAAACAGAGTCAATCGACAAAAACGTGCCCTCGGGGACGCCATTTTGTCGATTGGCTCTGTCTGGGCGTCGGGGCATGCTCGGACGCTCGCTACGCCGCCACGAGCTCCGTCGCCAGCACCCTCCAGCCGCCAAGCTGCATCAGCTCCGCGCGCCTGGTCGTGAACGGAGCCGGGACCGCCGGGTCGCCCGATTGCCTCGGAACGCCGAACGAGTCGAGCAGAGAGCCGAGAAGGACGGGGTCGCGCGCCACATCGTAGCCAAATCGCACGACCGCGGGGCGAAGCGCCGAGAGGTGAGACTCGCGCAGGCGCTCGTCCTGCAGCACCCGCACCGCGCTGCGGCCACCCATGAGCTCGGGACGCTCGGTCTTCTGCCTGCCGTCCATCTCTCCGATGATGACGGACCCATCAGGAAGCAGCCAGAGGAAGTCGACGCGGAACCACGTTCCCGGCTCAACGGGATCCTCAATCCACACCTGCAGCTCAGGAGGCTCAAATCCGGCTTCGAGCATCGTCCAGCGGGCGATTGACTCCCCTCCGCTCTCGGCACGCGCGTCGGCGAGGGCGGCGACGCGCACCGCCCCGCGCACCCCGCGTCGGCCACGGTGCGCCGAGCGCAGGTAGTCGACGACCTGGCGTGCAGACGCCTGGCTCAGCCGGAGCGCCCAATCAACGATTGCCAGCGCGTCAGGAGGGGGAAACGCCACGAGACAGTCGAAGACGGTCCTCCAGAACGACGTCACAGGAAGGCCTTGGGCGAGTGCGGGACCCTCGGGATCGCTCACGCAGCGTCGGATGACGCCCGGAACGGACTTGTCATGCGAGCCCCGCCCCGCCGCCACCCACACGTGCGTGAGCAGCCCCCACGTCACCGGAAGGCCATATGCGACCGCGGCCGACGCCTCGCAGAAGCGCCAGCCCGGATGGCGCGCGGCAAGTCCCCGCATGAGCCAGAGCGACCGCTCCGCAGGGTTAAGCCGCCTCCAAGCCCCTCTGCGGACGAACTGTCCGGCAATCGGCTGCACCAGCTCGAGCCCGCGGCGCAGGAGCGCCTTGCGGCCCTTCTCGTCCGACGGCACCAGGGAGCTCTCCCCGCGCTCCGCCGCGTCCAGCAGCGCATCGATTCGTCGCCTCACTGCCTCGCCCATCGCCCCTCCCTCGTCCAGGCAACCGGACCTCCATTGTTCCTCCGGACGAGGGCGCATCCGCGACTCGACAAAAAGAACGCGGGGCCTCTGGTACGCTTCCGGACAGCATGGGAATTCGAGCGCGCTTTTCCGACGCAGCGCGCACCGCCGTCGACGTGACGACGGCCCTTCTCGCCTAGCGCGACGACGGCCCTTCTCGCCGGCACCCCCTCGCCGAAACAGAGCCAATCGACAAAAACGCGCCCTCGGGAACGCCTTTTTGTCGATTGGCTCTGTCTGGGCGTCGGGGCATGCCCGGTTACGACCGGCCGAAGAACCGCCTCAGCAGCTCGGGATAGTCCCGCGCCATCAGGCCCTCGTCCAAGGCCGCGCCGAGCCGCGCGCACTTGCGCTCCGTCGGGACCATGCCGAGAAACGCGCAGCCGGCCCGCAGCGACGTCTCGTAGTCCCGCCGCGTGTCGCCCACGAAGACGGTCGTCTCCGGGCGGCCGCCCATCAGCTCGAGGACGCGCTCGACGCTCCACGTGCTGGGCTTCAGGCGCTCCGGATGCGCGCCATCCCGGCCCACCACCGGAAGCCGCCCGATGGACAGGCGATCGAGGAAGGCGTCGACCGCGCGGGCGGAGTTGTTGGTCGCCACGCCGACCCGATACCCCGCGGTCCTCCAGAAGTCGATGGCCTCGGCCACGCCCGCGACCGCGGGGCCCGTCCCGGCGGCCAACACCTCTGCGTCGGAGAGGACCTCGTCTGCCTTGAGCAGGGCCTCCGCACGAGCCTCAGGGCGGTCGGCGGTCTGCGCCAGCACGGCGTCGAAGGCATCGAACGCATCCAGTGCCTCGTCGAAGTCGATCGAGAATCGCCTGAGCTCCTCGTGCATCCTGCGCCTCGTCGCCGCGAGGTCATGGTTCTGGAAGAGCAGGCACATCGTCCCGTCAAAGTCCAGAACCACGCTCTCGCATCCCGTGCGGTCAACCCTGAGGTCCACGGCCTATCTCCCCTCCCCCTCGACGTCTTCCGGCGAGATCGGGGCCACGAGGTCGCGCTCCGACACCTCGCGCAGCACGCGGCAGGGCACGCCGGCCGCGATCACGCCGGCAGGCACGTCGCGCGTGACCACGCTTCCCGCGCCGATCACGCTGCCGTCGCCGATGGTGACGCCGCCGCAGACGGTCACGTTGGCGCCCAGCCAGACGTTGTTGCCCAGCGTGATGGGGGCCGAGGTCTGGATGCCCTCCGCGCGCTGGTCGGGGTGCACCGCGTGGCCGGCGCAGGCGAGCACGCAGCCTGGCGCGATGAACGTGCCCTCGCCGATGTTGATGGGCGAGGTGTCCAGGAACGCACAGTTGTAGTTCACGAGCGCGAAGCCGTGGAAGTGGATGTTGAAGCCGTAGTCGCAGCGGAACGTGGGCTTGACGTTTGCGCGCGGGTGCCACGTGCCGAAGAGTTCGGCCAGGATCTCCGCCCGCGACTCGGTGTCTGCGGGGTCCAACCGATTGAGGCGCCAGCAGAGACGCTGGGCGCGCGGCTGCAGGTCGTTGGGCATGTCAAGGTAGCTCACAGCGTACGGCGCGTCTGAGCGCATGAGGTCGAGCGCGGTCATGGGGGTCCGTTCTTCTTGGCGTGTCCGGCGCGGCCATTGTACAGCGCGCTGCGGGCGACGTAACGGCAGGCGTATCATTGGCGCAGGAAGACAGGTGAGCCACGACCAAGGAGGAGTGACCGAGATGGAGTTCAGGGACGTCATCGCCAAGCGCTACTCGTGCAAGAAGTACGACGAGACCCGTCAGGTGGAGCCCGGGGCGCTCGAGAAGATCCTCGAGGCGGGCAGGCTCGCCCCCACCGCCAAGAACCTGCAGGAGCAGCACGTTTACGTGCTCCAGAGCTCCGAGGCGCTCGCCATCGTGGACGAGCTCACGCCCTGCCGCTACGGCGCGCCCACGGTCCTGGCCGTGGCCTTTGACGCCACGAACGTCTACACCTACCCCGGCGACGCGCGCGACTCAGGCATCGAGGACGCCGCGATCGTGGCCACGCACATGGTCCTGGCCGCATGCAACGCGGGCGTGGACAGCTGCTGGCTCAACCGCTTTGACCCTGACGTTGCCAAGGAGCGCCTGGGCCTGCCCGAGAACGAGGAGCTCCTCATGCTGCTCGACCTCGGCTACGCCGCCGAGGGCACGGGACCGCTGCCCAACCACGAGAGCCGCAAGCCGATTGCGGAGACGGTGACGTACCGATAACGTGACAGGGGGACGGAGGAGTTGCCAGCGCTCCGTCCCCCAGCCACGTTAATCCCAGATGATCGTCGATTCCTTGAGCTTACCCCCGCACTTGGGACATCCCTTTTTCCTCATCTTTCTGAGGTATTCGACCGCATCGCCCTCTATGGGTATGCCACGTACCCACGCCATCGGCTGCCCGCATGCGGGGCAGACATCCTCGCAGGAGATGAACACGACTGGCATCTCATGCGCCCCCGCGTGTTGCGCTGTCATGAACTCACCGGAAACCAGCTCGCCACAATGCGCGCACTTGAACGTAGTCTGCTCCCTCTGGAGCTTTATTTCGTCAGAGGCCAGCTCGTCTGCCATACGCTGCGCGAGATTTCCGAACTCGCCCGATTTGAGGCTCTCCAGACACTCATCCTTGCAAGAGGAAAGTATCCCCCGCCCAAAAATGAACTGTCGCTCCCACCCGCAGGCTTCACAGTACACGCCGACTCCCCTGCCCATCTGATGACCTCCCGTAGCTCGCGAATCAATGCGCAAGTAAAGGATAGGGTGAGCACCGGACAATAATTCCCGACTGGACTGCTGCGACCCGTCCCATACGAACGCATGGTCAATGAGTTGGGTCGTGCACTTCTCCCCAACACCGAGCACGGACCGCGGACATGTCGCGAAGAACGCCCTAGGGACATAAAACATAGAGTCTTATCGGCTCGGTAGCCAGCATTGAGCTTGGGAAATGAATCATCAGCGCAAGGTTACAAGCCCTAGACAAGAAGCTCTCTTCAAGTCGCAGCGAGGGTCCTGGGCGAGCGGGAGCTTACACTCCTGCGTTCGGAGCATAGGGCAGCATCAGCCACCATGACTCCGCAACGCTTCGGGAAAGCTTAATCAAAGAGATGGCCAGCGCACAACTCGAGCAAAACAATCGCACGCTTCCGAGACAACGTTTATCAACGGGTGACGGAGGTCATTTTCCAAAGGGAAACCTGAACGGGAGCGACTCGATTGCCTTCCCTAAATCAATCCCTTCCAGCGCTTTCCCAATCTCCTGGGCGCCGCTCGAAACGACTGCCCCAATCTGCTCCGCTCCCTTTCCCGCCGCGTCCCCAAGCGCCCCCGCACCCTGGGCAACGGAATTGCCAAGATCCTGCGCACCAGAGACGGCCTTCTCACCAAGATCTTGTGCTCCCGCAGCAACTTGATCGGCCACCTCCGCCACGTCCTTCGCTCGCTCGTCGACAAACTCGAGAAACGCCTTGTCCCATTCGGGGGCGCGCTCGATGTCTCTCTTCGCAATCTCCATCCCGAGCTTTTCGCTGAACTCTGTCGTAGCATCCATCAATTCGTCGAGCATCCCGAGGCTGCTGTCCACTGCGAACGGGTGGAGAAGCTTCTCCCCGCGCACGCGCTCGGCAGTGCAGCTCAGGTCTTCTCGCAGCATCTCAACTCTTGCCCTCACCTTGCCTAGCCTGTCACGGCGAGCCTCGTTTATCCCCTGACGATGCCCCTCGAGCACCTCAGTCCTCTCGAAGTACGCGCGCTCAAGCTCAATCACCGAGAGTCTATCGCGCGTCTGGATGGCTCGAGCTATGACTCCAAGCCACGCGGGCACATCTTCGCAGGCCACCTTCAACACGCTCTCGACGTCCTCAGGAGAGTCAGCCGAAAGCAGCTTATCTGAAATACCTTTGAGCTTTGTAAGCGCATAGGCGAGCGCCGTTCCGGTTACCCGCGCGCAGGGGGCAAGTTTCGACCAAGCAGCGTCAGTGAGCATGCCAGTCTCATTGCGAATCGCAGCGGCCTCATCAACCTCAAATACAGCACCCATGAGGTCGGCCAAGGTACGATCCTTTTGATCCTGCAGTAAGTCGTTGATTTTTCCGTCAATTCTTACAAGATAATCTGTTATTTCTTGGATGGCCTGCTCAAGCGCCATCTGGGTCATCATGCCCGCAATGCCCGTCGCCATAGCAGGCGAGAAGAGGTTGCCCGGGGTCTCAAACTTAAGCCATTTGACAATCTTTCCACTTGCGTCTTGAACCACGCCGGGTTGTATTCCGCTTGCTTTCCCATATTTTTCAAGAAGCCCGACCGATTCCTCGGTCAGCTTAACCCACCTGCCGGACTTCGAAGACACCTGCGTCGCGGCCCTCAGCGCAGAAGCACCCGTTTTCAGAACCTTCGATGAGAACTCGCGTGACGCGAGACCGCATTCATCAAGCCAAGTCTTTATTTCCGACGGATCCCCGAGAAACAGAATTCCCTGATCGTCCTTTATGACAGAAATCTCCTGAACGCCAAGATGCTCAGACATGAGAAACTCGATTCTCCTATGCGATGCCCGCTATCAATCATGATAAAGCTCAGGTCGATCATCTTCTGGCTATTCTCGCTGAATCGCTTTTCCAACTCGCGGACAAGACACCACTCGTAACGGAATATCATCCGTTCACCGATATAATCTCAAATCATATTCATTGTTCTTATGCTGCCATCTGCGACGTCAGCAAGCGGATAGAGGGCGGGAATACACAAGTTCCCACCCGCATGCTATATTCCGCCCAGCTGTAATCACATCTCAAAAATGGCTTTATTTTTGAACTCTTTTTACGTAAAAAAGGGGGATAATTAGATGGCACTACTGTTTGAATGGAACCCCGATAAGGCTCTGAGCAACTGCCGGAAACATCACGTGAGATTTGAGGAGGCATGTGAGATTTGGAAAGATCCTTTTTACTATCGTGTTCGCGTCTCCTCGGAACCAGAGGAACGCTGGCTTGCGGTCGGCCGAATTTCCAAATCGTCATATCTCTCCGCAATCGTCACGTATCGCGGAGAGGACGGGGAGACCGTCAGGATTATCTCCGCGAGACGTTCCACGAAGCTAGAGATTGAGAGATACCATGGATAAGCGCATCAGCTCCCAACAGGCAGAGGACATCTTCGACGAAGGCGGGGACGTCCTTCCCTACGCGGAGGATCCGACCTTCGAGCGGCCCCACCAGTCCCAGCGACGCGTGAGCGTTGACATGAACGAGCCCATGGTCGTCCGGCTTGACGGCTACGCGAGCGAGTATGGCGTCACGCGTCAGTCGCTCATGAAAATCTGGCTGGCGGAGCGTCTTGACGAGGAGGACGATCACAAGGCGAGAAGAACGGCGCGTGCCTCACGCTAGGAGGCGCGGAGGGCGGCAGCGCCCCCTACTCCTCGTCCGGCTGCTGGCCGTCGTGGGCATCCCAGACGCACGGGCCATAGTCGAAGCCGCCGAAGCGCGCCGTGAACGACGAGTCCTCTGGAGAGCACGCATAGACGCCAAAGCTCACCGTGCCCGTCGCCGCGGCCAGGTGGCAGATGCGCATCTGCGAGAAGGCCACGCCGTCACGCGAGCACTCGATGCGGAAGTCGTCCCCGCGTCGAGAGAGCCGATACCACATCTGACGCTCGTCGGCGGGAATCTCCGTCGTGGCCCAGTCGGACCAGCCACCGTTGGTGACCACGCTCCCCAAGTGCTGAAAGCGGTCGTTCTCGTACTCCACGGACGCCTTGAGCCAGTTCTCGGAGTCCAGGTACACCACGATCCCGCACTGGTCGAAGCGGTGGTGGCTCTGCGAGAAGTCCGTGCGCACCGTGAAGCTGAAGTACTTCTCGCCCGTGCGCGCCTGGAAGACGGGGGCGTTGTCGTTGCGGAAGTGGTAGTAGGTGCGCTGCCAGAGGTCAGTGCGCGGGAGCGTGGTGACCTCGAGCGCCCCGTCGCGCGCCACGCAGGCCGCCGGCTCTCGCGTCCAGGTGAAGTCATCAAGGCTCATCGCCGCCATGGTCGCCCCCTCGTCCTCATGTCCTTTGGGAGATTGTACCGCTCGTGGGCGACGACGGAGCGACGGGGGGGACGGAGCGCCGGCAAGGGCTCCGTCCCCCGTCACGTCAGGAGGCTAGAAGGCCTGGACGGAGTCGCCGAAGGTCTCCCGGAGGTACGCCGCGAAGTCGTCGCCCTTGAGGACCTCGACGAGCGCCGCGACGCACTCGTCGTCCTCCAGCTCGGGGCGTGTGGCGATGATGTTGACGTACTGCTCGCGCACGGCCGTGGAGTCGGCGTTCTCGGTCGCCACGGCGTCGGCGAGCGAGAGGCCCGCGTCGATGGCGTAGTTGCCGTTGATGATGGCAAAGTCCACGTCTGCGAGCGTGGAGGGCAGGACCGCGGCCTCCTGCTCCACGATCTCGATGCCGTGGGGGTTGTCCGTGATGTCGTTCACCGTGGCGGTGACGCCGGCAGCCTCGTCGAGCGTGATGAGCCCAAGGTCCTGCAGCAGGAGCAGCGCACGGCCCTCGTTGGTGGGGTCGTTGGGCACGGAGATCGTGGTGCCCTCGGCGACGTCATCGAGGTCGTTCGAGCGACCGGGGAAGACGCCGAACGGCTCATAGTGGATGGCCCCGACGTTCACGAGGTCGGAGCCGTTCTCCTCGTTGTAGTTGTTGAGGTAGTTGATGTGCTGGAAGTAGTTCGCGTCAAGATCGCCGGAGATCACGTCCTCGTTGGGCTTGAGGTAGTCGGTGTACTCGACGACGTCGAGCGTGATGCCCCGCTCCTCGAGGCGCGGGGCGGCGAAGTCGTTGAGGATCTCCGCGTGCGGGCTCGGAGAGGCGCCGATCCTGAGCGTCCCATGCTCGTGCGCGGGCTTGCCGGCATCGCATGCCGCGAGCGAGCCGGCGGCCGCGAGCGCGAGGGTGGCGAGAAGGGAGCGGCGGGAAATGTTAGCGTTAGCGAACTTCATGGTTCTTCTCCTTACTCGGTAAAGTGGGGACGTCCCCCACATGAGCATGAATGTCTGATGTTCTAGCCGTTGGTGCGGTGGTCGACGCGGCGGGCCAAAAGGTCGCACGCGCTCTGGATCAGCTGCACGATGACCACGAGAATGACCACCGCGGCGATCATGACGTCGGACTGGTAGCGGTAGTAGCCGTAGCGGATGGCGATGTCGCCCAGGCCGCCCGCGCCCACGGCCCCCGCGATGGCGGTGTAGCCGAGGACCGCGATGAGCACCACGGCGACGCCGCGCACCAGGGACGGCAGGGCCTCGGGCAGGAGTGCCGAGAAGACCACGCGGGGCACCGAGGCGCCACAGGCCTCCACGGCCTCGACGCTCTCGCGCGGGACCTCGGCGAGCGACTGCTCGACCATACGCGCGATGAAGGGCGTGGCGGAGAGCACGAGCGGCGGGATGGTGCCCAGGATGCCCGAGCCCGTGCCCATGATGAGGCGCGTGAGCGGGATGATCGACACCATGAGCACGATGAACGGGAAGGAGCGGCAGATGTTGACCGCCCATCCGAGCACGGCGTTGAGCACGCGCATGGGACGCAGCGACCCCGGCGCCGTGAGGTAGAGGACCACGCCCAGGGCGATGCCCAGGGCATACGAGATGAGCGTGGGCACGAGCAGCATGACGATCGTCTCCCCGGTGCCCTGGAGCAGCAGCTCGCCGTACTCGGCGAGGAACTCTGAGAGGTTAGGCATCCCAATCAACCCTCTCGAGAAGAACCTTGGCAGCCTGCGACTGCGGGGCGGCAAAGACGTCGGCGACGCTCCCCCGCTCCACGACATGCCCGCGCTCGAGCACCACGACGTTCTTGCAGATCTTCTGGACCACGCCCATCGAGTGCGTGATCACGATGATGGTGACGCCGGTCTCGCGGTTGATCTGGCGCAGGAGCTTGAGGACGGTGTTGGTGCTCGCGGGGTCGAGGGCGCTCGTGGCCTCGTCGCACAGGATGTACTCCGGTTCGCACGCGAGGGCGCGGGCGATGGCCACGCGCTGCTGCTGGCCGCCGGAGAGCTGGCTCGGGTAGGAGTCGGCGCGGTCGGCCATGCCCACGAGGTCCAGGAGCTGGAGGGCGCGCTCGCGGTTCTGCGCGGTCACGCGGCCCGTTGCGGCCAAGTACGGGAAGCACACGTTGGCGAGCACGGTCTTCTGGGACAGAAGCCCGAAGCTCTGGAAGATCATCGCCACGCGACGGCGGTACGCGCGAAGCGTCGCGCCGGTGAGCCCGGTGACGTCCTGGCCGTCCACGAGGATCTGGCCGGAGGTGGGCTGCTCGAGCAGGTTGATGCAGCGCACGAGCGTGGACTTGCCGGCGCCGCTCATGCCGATGATGCCCACGACGTCGCCGTCGGCGATGTCTATGGAGACGTCGTCGAGGGCGTGGGGCGCATCCGGCTGCGCGCCGTAGGACTTGCAGAGGTTCTTGATCTGGATCATGCGAGAGCTCCGCTCGATGAGTGGGATGGGTCTGGGCGGCCTCCCGCCGGAGGCAGCCCGTGAGGGCGCCCGGTCTCCTAGCGCCCGACCTCGCGGCACGGCGCGTCAGAGTGCCCGGGCTTGGGCATCTCCATGACCACCATGGCCATCATCGAAATATGTGCGGCAGCAATGTTCATGCGGGCTACCTTATCAGCCCGCGCGCAGGGGCGAGAAAGACGTAACATTCTTGCAAAGTGTTACGACAGTGCCGGCGAGAGGGCAGCGGACCCCCCTACCGCACCGTGGCGCCAAATGGCAGCAGGGCGAGCTTGGCCATCTTGAAGAGCTGCAGGCCAAACGGAATGCCCACGACGGTGACGCAGAAGAGGGCGCCTTCGACGAGGTAGCAGAGGGCCGACCACCAGCCGCCGAGCAGCACCCAGACCACGTTGGCCGCAAGCGACGGGGCGCCTCCCCCGTACTCGATCGTCTTGCCGAAGGGCGCGAGCGTGAGGGAGGCCATCTTGAACGCCTGCCGGCCGAGCGGGATGCCGATGATCGTCACATAGCAGATCACGCCGGTGAGGAAGAACCCGAGCGCCGTGACCCAGCCTCCCGTGAGGATCCAGATGATGTTGAAGACCACGCTGAGGCAGCCCATGTCGCTCCTATCGAACGTCCTTCTCGATGCTCGAATTCCTACCCGTCAGGCACCGACGCCAGTCACCCTCCACGAATTATCGGCGCCGCACCACTCCCCCGCGCGGCGACGATACCGCAAGAGGGCGTCACAGCATGCACTCTGCGACCGGACGAGGACGACTCCCCAGATGGCGTCTGGGGAGTCGCGCAGAATGCGTGCTGCTATCTCCTCCGCGCCCTCACGTCAGCGTCAAGGCCCGCGCGCCACGAGTCGCCCATCACCGAGCCAGGCGCGCCGGAGCGCACGTTCGCCACCGCCATCGCCATCGCGCTGTAGAGCACCTCGGTGCCGCGCCCGTCCGCCACGTAGTCCGCCGCGCGCTCGCTCGCAATGCCGAGGTGAGACGCCTCCGCGGCCGCATCGATGTTCGCCCCGATGAAGAGGAACTCCCAGCCCCGCTCACGATGCTGCTCGATCATCTTCTTGACCTGCGGATACGTGAAGCGTCGGCTCGCGTTTTCCATGCCGTCCGTGGTGATGACGAAGAGCACCCTGTCCGCCGCGTGACCCCTTGGCTGCACGCGCTGGACAAGGTCGACGTGCCCGATGGCGCCACCGACGGCGTCGAGCAGGGCCGTGCAGCCGCAGCAGCGATAGTCGGCGCGCGTGAGCGCGGGGACCTCGCGGATGTCCAGCCGGTCGTGCAGGACGCGTGAGCCGTCCGAGAAGAGAATCGTGGAGACCGTGGCCTCGCCCGGCTCCTCTCGGTTCTTCTCGATGAGGCTGTTGAAGCCACCGACGGTATCGGCCTCGAGCCCCGCCATCGAGCCGCTCGCATCGAGGATGAAGACGATTTCCGTACGCATTGCTACCTCCTTCGTCGTGGTCATGCCCTACGACTGGGAGGTTACGCGTAGCGGCAACACGAGAGGTAAACCACGAGGCGACATTCGCTCGCCGATGGCCCACGCACCGGCGGCCTACTGGGAGCCGAGCAGCGGCTGATCGAAGGCGAAGAGGGCCTCGTTCACGGCAATGACGTCATGGACGCCGCGCATGAGGTAGAACTCCACGATCACGTCGAACTTGCTGCTGTGCGAGAGCGCGAGGCCGGCGCGGGCGAGAAGCTCCCGCGTCTGAGGGAGCGTGAGCTCGAGCGCCAGGGCGAGGGCCACCGCAGTGGGCTTGGTCGGCTGGTAGTCCACTCGGGACCGGATCTTGGAGAAGAGCTGCCGGCTCAGATTGGCCCGCCGATAGACCTGGGCGTCGGTGAGCCCGCGCTCGTCAATCAGGGCGAGAAGCGCCTGCGAGAAGGACGCGTCGAGGTGCGACAGCCGTTCGGCGAGCTCGTCCGAGGCGGGGGCGAACGCCATGGGCGCGCATGCCGTGTACTTCCGCCCCGCCGCCGCGGACGGCAGCGGGGCACCGAGGGCCTCGAGCTCCCTCCGGCGGTCGCGCAGGAAGGGGCTCGCGTCAACGTACGCGTCGTCGACGAACTCGCGCAGCTCGCCGATGAGCGCCACGCTCTCCGCGACCACGTCGCGCGAGAAGACGACGAGCGTGGCATCCACGTCAGGATGCGCGTCGAGAAAGGCCTGCGCCTCGGCGCGCGCGACGTCGAGGGCCTCGTGCACGGGGCAGCCGAAGACGCCGGCGGAGATGAGCGGGAACGCGACGGAGGAGGCACCAAGACGCGCAGCCTCGGAGAAGGCGCTCCGGTAGCAGCTGCGAAGCAGGTCCTTCTCGCCCCGCGCGCCACCCCGCCAGACGGGCCCGACGGCATGGACGACCCAACGACAGGGAAGGTCGAACCCCGGCGTGGTCACGGCCTTGCCCGCGGGGCAGCCGCCGATCCGCGCGCACGCCTCCGACATGCGGTCACGCCCCGCGCCGGCAAAGATGGCCCCGCACACGCCACCGCCCTCCATGAGCCGCTCGTTGGCAGCGTTGACAAGCACGTCCGCGCTCACGCGCGCGATATCGTCGCGAACGATGGAAAACGGCATGGCGGTCCTCCCTCGCAAAGCGGGCGTTGGGCATCGCGACCCCTCACGCGACACTATACCCCGCCCCCCCTTGGGCGAGGTGGTGCGCGAGGGGCGCGAATAGTCAAGCGGCCTTACGGAAGGATTCCCTACGCGGGACCAACCCTAACGAGAGCCGAGGAACCCTGACCCACAGAAGACCAGGGCGAGAAGGGCAGCTTACGGACGCGCTCAAAAATGAGGTGAGTTTTGTCCATGGGACGCGACCAAAGGGGGGACGCATGGAACAGGGCACGGAGCAGGGCACGACGGTCGGGGTCTCCCGCCGCGGCTTCCTCAGGCTGGTGATGACCGCTGGTCTGGGCCTCGTGGCGACGGGGGCCGCTCAGCCGGGAATCGCATGGGCCGACGAGACGGGCCTCTCGCGCGAGGGCGTAAGGGCGCGCCTTCTCATTGGGTCCGACCTGCACGTCAACAACAACACGGGTGCCGAGCCGCGCGACGCCGACAAGAAGCTGCGGTTTGCCTTCGACACGATCTATGAGATCGACCCGCAGCTCGACGCGTTCTGTCTGGTGGGCGACCTCACCGACAACGGCAGCAACGACCAGTACGAGCGCCTCATGGCCCTCATCAACGACGGCGGTGCGCACAACGCGGGCTACACCGACGGCACGGGACACACGCAGATGATCCTCTGCCAGGGCAACCACGAGACGTACAACTGGGGCGTCACCCTCGCGCGCTCCGTCTTTGAGGACCGCACCGGCCAGGCGGCGAACAAGGTCGTGGACGTGAACGGCGTGCGCGTCATCACGATGGGCCCCATCGGTGCGAGCGACGGCGACTACCGCCCCAACTACGACTGGTTCAAGCAGCAGCTCGAGGAGCAGGGCTGCGATGACGGCGTGCCGTTCCTCGTGCTGACCCACCACCAGATGCGCGGGTCCTCCTACACCTCGCCCGAGTGGCACGGCAACTTCGGCCAGGGAGAGGCCAACGACTTCCAGAAGCTCATGGCCCAGTACCCCAACCTGATCCAGGTCTCCGGACACAGCCACGCCACGCTGGAGGACGAGCGTTCCATCAGCCAGGACCTCGGGTTCACCGCCATCCAGGACTCCACGATCGGCGCCTACTACGAGAACGAGACCGGCAAGGTCGACCCCGACTCCGGCAACGGCGCCTCCGTGCCGCCGCAGACGGCCGACGTCTTCACCCCGGGCACCAGCCGTCAGGAGGCGTCGCAGGTCGTCCTTCTCGACTTCATGGAGGACGACACCGTGCGCGCCTACCGCATCTCGCTCGTGCGCTCCCGCGCCGAGGGCGAGGGCGTCGTCTACCTGTACGAGCCGTGGGTCATCGACCCCAGCGACATGACCGCCTACACCACCGCGCGCGAGTCCACCGCCGCCCCCACCTGGCCCGCGGGCGCCGAGGTCACCGTCGACGAGGTCACCAACACCTCCGCCAAGGTGCACTTCCCCGCCGCCCAGCCCGGCTCCGAGCGCGGCGATGACATGGTCCACGAGTACAAGCTCGTCGCCGAGGCCGAGGACGGCTCGACCGTCACCAAGCGCATCTTCGGGGACTACTACCGTCCCGCCGCGTACATCCGCAACTCCTGGGCCGTCGCCTTCAAGGGGCTCGTCGCCGACACCACCTACACCATGAGCGTCTACGCCCAGACCTCCTGGAACAAGGAGGCGGGCTCCGAGGGCTCCGGCACCTGGGCCGGCAGCACCGAGCCGGCACCCAACTCCACCTCCCCGGCCATCGTCTCGGCAGCCTTCACCACCGGCTCCGCGCCCGTGACCCCGCGCGCGATCCTCGACATCGACTACCGCGAGGGCGTGACCGAGGACGCCATGGGCCACACGCCCAACCGCGAGCAGGGCATGGGGCTCGTAGAGGACGAGGAGATCGGCTTTAAGGCGCTCGAGGCCAACGGCTCCACCGGCTGGGGCTACCGCCTCTCCGCCACCGACTACGACCAGTTCGTCGGCGCCTCCACGCACGAGTGCTACTTCAAGCTCGTCGACAACCAGACCGACCAGTGCCTCTTCTCCAACCAGCAGAGCGCCGGCGCCGGCTTCGAGGTGGAGAACGGCAAGATCGAGTTCTGGTACAACAACGACCAGGACAGGCGAATCCTCGGCACCCCCGTCAACACCGACGAGTGGGTCCACGCCGTCGCCACCTATGACGGCACGAACGTCACGCTCTACGTCAACGGCGAGCAGGCCGACCAGGTGAGCGCCGGCAAGATGACCGTGCCGAGTCCCGACCGCTACTACGTCTGCTCCGACGTGAGCACCTCCAACATGCCGGAGATCTGTGCCAAGGCCGGCACCCGCGTCGCCTTCGCGCGCCTCTTCCCCTACGCCATGACGGCCGAGCAGGTCAGGACCGCCTACGCCGCCCGCCTGCTCCCGCCTGCGCCGGAGAAGCTCCTCGACGTCGACTTCGCCGCCGTCGAGCGCGCCGCCGGCATCGCGGACGCCGCCGGGCACGAGGCCGTCCACCCCGAGCTCGCCGCGACCGCCGTCATCGCCTACGACGAGGCCCTGGGCCAGAACGTCTTCGAGTGCGACGGCAGGAGCGCCTTCGGCTTTGCGTTCGACCAGGACGACTACACCTACCTCGGCAACGAGCACGCCCTCGAGTGCGTCTTCATGGCACACGACCTCGACTCCGACCAGTGCTTCATCTCCAACCAGCAGAGCTCCGGCGACGGCCTGGAGATCGCCGGCAACAGCGACACGCACGGCAAGATGGCCTTCTGGTTCAACTCCAACGGCTCCGGCACGCCCAAGCCGGCCGGAGCGGTGACCGCCGACGTCTGGCACCACGCCCTCGGCGTCTACAGCTGCGGCAAGGTCCGCATGTACATCGACGGCAGGCTCTGCGAGGAGGCCGACGCCAAGGGCGGCCTCGAGGTCCCGCCCGAGAACTGCCGGAACTACTACGTCGGCGCCGACGTCTACACCGGCGGCGGGGCGCAGCTCTTCACCAAGCCCGGCACCAAGATCGCCCGCGCGGCCATCCTCTCCAAGGCCCCGTCCGAGGACGAGATCAAGGCCATCGCCGCCGGCTTCCCGCTCGACCCCAACGCCGAGCCCGACACCGTCACGGTGAGCTTCGCCTGGGCCGGCAGCCTCGCCCCCGAGGGCGCCGCGCTGCCCGAGGACATGACCGTGGAGAAGGGCTCCTCCGTGACCCTTCCCGCCTCCCCCGCCAAGGGCGAGACCGTCAAGGGCGAGAAGGACGGCGTCGCCGGCACCTGGACCTTCGGCGGATGGGACCACGAGGACGGCTTCCTCGCGGAGGGCAACGTCATCGTGAGCGGCACCTGGGCCTTTGTCGCCGACGAGGTCATCCCGGTGGTCGACAAGACCGAGCTCCAGAACAAGGTGGACGAGGCCGCCTCGCTCATCCAGGGCGACTACACCGCCAGCTCCTGGGCCGCCTTCGCCGCCGCCCTCTCGCAGGCCAACGCAGTTCTCGCCAACCAGGGCGCCAGCGAGAAGGACGTCTCCGACGCGCTCGCCTCGCTCGACGCCGCCCGCAACGCGCTCGTGAGGAACTCTGGCACCGGCTCTGGCACCGGCAGCGGCTCTGGCACCGGCAGCGGCTCTGGCGCCGGCTCTGGCACCGGCAGCGGCGCCGACTCCACCGGCAAGAGGCCGAGCTCCGGCACGGGCTCCGGCTCTGCCGTCCCCGACACCGGCGACGCCACGTCGATGATCGGCTCCGTGGTGGGCGCGCTCGGCGTCCTCTCCCTCGGCGGCGCCGGCATCCTCTCAGGCATCAGCCGTCGCCACGCTAGCGACGACGTGATCATCTACGACGAGGACGACGCCGACCTCGTCGACTAGCGTGACGCAGGGGCGGGGCGACAGCCCCGCCTCGCTACTCCGTGCGCGTCTGGACGATCGAGCCCACGATGGTGAGCGCGATGGTGCCAACGAGGATGGGGGTCGCATAGGCCGCGGCGAAGTCCCCGCCCACGAAGGCCGTGAGGGAGTCGAAGGTCGCGAGCGCGTCGCCGGGCACCGCGCACGCGGCGAGCTGCCCGAAGGCCAGCACGGTGGCGAGCACGTTGGGCACCAGGAAGGATGAGCCGGCCCAGGCGGTGCCGATGCGCACGGCGGCGTCGGCCCAGTGCACGGCAGCGAGGCCGAGCAGGACGCCCGCCACGACCATGATGATGCCGAGGTAGTCAGCCGCCTCCTGGGGCAGCAGCATGGTGACGATGAAGCCGAGCGCGGCGCCGGAGACGAGACCGACGATGAAGACGCCCGCCTTGTAGGCATACTTGGAGAGCAGCGCGGCCACCACGCCGAGCACCGCGCCGATCGCGAGCGACACGGGCGAGGCGTCCGTGGAGCCCAGCGCCACGTTGAAGACGCCGATGAACACGAGCACGCCGAGCAGCACGTAGAAGAGCTTCTTTCCGAAGAAGCACGCCGCGGCGCCGGCGGCGATGTTGACGAGCAGGTAGAGAATGACGAACTCCATGCGTTTCCTCTCCGCGAGAAGGGCGGTCACAGGCGAAAAACAGAATTATTAATTATAGCCGAGAAGAACGGGATGCCCCTCAACGCCCGCTTGACCCGCCCTCGTCAGGGACGTCGCCGAGCGCGGCCGGCACGACGGGCGCCACCAGGGCGAGCGAGAACATCGCCAGGAAGGGAGAGAACCCCAGCCAGTCCACCGTGAGGGCAGGCACCAGGGAGAGCGCCACGTTGCCGAGCGCAAGCGTGGTCACCACGCGACAGGCCATGCGGGCGGGCGCGGGAATCGCAATGCCGCGGCGGCGGACCCACACGAGGCCGCCCACCACGCCGACCGCGTACAGGACGCCGGGGAGGGAGTACGCCAGCAGCGCCCGCAGCGAGGGGTCCGTCGACGAGTACGTGGAGCCGTACACGTACGAGGGGGCGCTTCCCAGGCGCGAGAAGACGAGGAGCATGCCAAACAGGACGATCACGAGACCCCAGGCGACGAGGTTGATGGCGTAGGACCTCTGCTTCATGGCGACCTCCCCGTCCGAGGCCGGCAGACCATCGGGATACCACCAGTATTCCCATCGGGCGGCGCGGGCCGCCGGCACATCGCCCAGCGGCTACTCCGCGCGCTCGTCCGGCAGGTGCCTGGAGAGCGGCCCGCGCTTGGCGGCGTCGACCGGCGCGATGCCCAGCGCGTACAGGAACCCGAAGAACATGACCATGATCGGCGCCACCATCGTGACGTAGACGACCACCACCGTCGGGATCATGAGCGCCCCCGCGGTGTCCGGCGCAAGCGCGGGCACCGCGGCGAGCAGCACGAACGCGAGGACGAGCAGCGCCAGCACGAGGCAGGCCGTCCGGGAGACGCGCCCCATCCTGATGCGCTTGAACCACACGAGCAGAAGGCCGATGAGCGCGCCGATCGCATAGAGCAGCAGCGGGGACGCGAGCACGACGCCCAGCTGCACGAGCGCGGAGTCGCCAATGGCGGCGGAGACGACCTCGAAGTCGGTCATGTGGTACCACGCGAGAAACGCGACGGACGCAGCCGCTACGACGACCCACGCGGCAAAGTTACCAATGAACGTAGATTTCTTCACGACGTCCTCCCTCGACGCGCGTCGGGCTATGCTTTCCCACGGCGCAACGACAGCGTGCAACGTGAGCATTATACCCGCGTTGCGCACGGCCCTCGTCAGCGGGGAGGAAGCATGGCACACGTCAGGGAAGCCGTGACCAGCGGAATCGAGAAGGTCAAGAAGCGCTACACGCTCGGCGAGGAGATCGCCAACTCCGTCAGCCACGGCGTGGGGGCGCTGCTCGCCATCGCCGCGCTCGTGCTGCTGATCGTGGCGTCCGTCTCGCACGGCGGCGGGGTGAGGCTCGCGGCGGCCCTGCTCATGGGCATCTCGCTCATCATCGAGTACCTCTTCTCCACCCTCTACCACGCGCTCGCGCCCGAGAAGGCCAAGGCCGTGTTCCGGGTCCTCGACCACTGCGGCATCTACCTGCTCATCGCCGGAAGCTACGCGCCCTTCTCGCTGATCACGCTCGCGGACCGGGGAGGCCTCGCGCTGTGCGTGGCCGTGTGGGCCGTGGCGGTGGTGGGCATCGTCGCCGAGTGCCTGCTGCGCGAGCGCCAGCCCGTCTGGCTCACCGCGCTGATCTACGTCCTCATGGGATGGCTCGTGGTCTTCCACATCGGCGACCTCTGGGAGCTCCTGCCGCCGCCCGCGTTCTGGCTGCTTCTCGCCGGCGGGCTCAGCTACACCGTGGGGGCGCTCCTCTACGTCTTCAAGAAGGTGCGCTACCTGCACTTCGTCTTCCACCTGTTCACGCTCGGCGGCAGCGTCTGCATCACGCTCTCCGCCCTGCTCTTCGTGGTGTAGGGCGCCCCGCCCGTCCTTCTCGCCCGTTCTTCCCGCCCGCCCTTCTTGTCGGGCACGTCCTGACAGGCCGCTCACCCAGACAGAGCGTCCGGACAAAATCCTCCCCGCGCGGGGGCGTTTTTGTCCGGACGCTCTGTTTCGGCGCGCAACGGGACGAGGCGCCCGCCGCCATACTCGGGCGGAACCCGCGCTAAGATGGACAGCGAGAAGAACGCACGCGCCGCGGCGCACGACGTCAGGAGGGCACATGGTGGACGAGCAGTTCAAGCAGCAGGTGGACGCCTACGTGGACGAGGTCTGGGAGGACGTCGTCGCCGACATCAACCGCCTCGTGCGGCACGAGTCCGTGGAGGACCTCTCCGCCGCCGAGCCCGGCAAGCCGTGGGGCCCCGCCTCCAACGCCGCGCTCGTCGAGGCGGAGCGCATGGCGGGGCGCCTGGGCCTCGAGGTCACGGACGTTGACGGCTACCTGGGCTTTGCCGACGTCCCCGGCGCCTCCGGGCCCGAGCGCCACATCGCCACGATCGCCCACACCGACATCGTGCCGCTGGGCCTTGGCTGGAACTTCCCCGCGCTCGAGGTCACGCGCAAGGACGGCTACCTCGTCGGGCGCGGCGTGCAGGACGACAAGGGCCCCTTCGTGCTCTCGCTCTACGCCGCCCACTTCTTCCAGCGCCTCGTCGATGCGGGCCAGGAGCTGCCGTACACGCTCCGCTGCATCATCGGCAACAACGAGGAGACCGGCATGGGCGACGTGCCGTACTACCTCGAGCGCTACCCCGAGCCGCTCTTCTGCTTCTCCCCCGACGCCGACTTCCCGCTGATCTGCGGCGAGAAGGGCCTCTACCAGGGACGCTTCACCTCCGGCCAGGTGGCCGGCGAGATGATTGTGGAGCTCGACGGCGGCACCGTGCCCAACGCCATCTGCGGCCAGGCCACGGCCGTCGTCCGCGCGGACGCGGCGTCGCTGCCCGCCGCGGAGCGCATCGCCGTGGAGCCTGCCGGCGAGGGCCTCGCGCGCATCACGGCCACCGGCATCGGCGGCCACGCCTCGATGCCCGCCGGCACCGTCAACGCCATCGGCGTGCTCGCGCGCTACCTGCTGGCGCAGGGCCTCGCCGGCGAGGGCGAGCGCAGCTTCCTCGAGCTCCTGGTCACCCTCACCGAGGACGCCTACGGCCGCGCCTCCGGCATCGCCGCCGCCGATGACAAGTTCGGCGAGCTCACCTGCGTCGCCGGCACCATCCGCACCGTCGACGGCCGCTTCGTGCAGACCGTGGACTCGCGCTACCCCACCACCACGACCGGCGAGGCCATCACCGCGCGCCTGAGCGAGCTCGCCGCCGCGCACGGCTGCTCCTACGAGCAGACCTCCGGCGACGCGCCGTTCTACATCAGTCCTGACAGCCCGGAGATCCAGGCGCTTCTCGCCACCTACGCCGAGTATGCTGGAAAGCCCGACGCCCAGGCGTTCACGATCGGCGGCGGCACGTACGCCCGCCACTTCGCCCGCGCCTGCGCCTTCGGCCCCGGCGACTTCGACCCCGACAAGCCCGCCTGGGTGGGCAGCGAGCACGGCCCCGACGAGGCGGTCTCCGAGGAGGCCCTGCGCCGCGCGCTCAAGATCTACATCGTGGCAATCGCCCGCCTGATGGAGCTCGAGCTGTAAAAAGGGGACAGGTTTTTTCTCTCAGAGAAAATGGGACAGGTCTCAGAGCGGTCGCTCCGGGGCCTGTCCCCTTGCTGTTGCGCCGCGTGACAGAGGGGACGGGGCGATGACAGAGCCGCCGTCCCCATTTCGCGTTACGCGCGCATCTCCTCGGTGTCCTCGGCGATCTCGCGCGCGATGCGGTGGAGCTGGCGGTCGTTCTCCAGCGCGTCGGCCGTCCTCTCCGGCAGATAGACCGAGAGGCGCCCGCCGAGCGTGCGGAACGTGGCCCAGCCCTCGGCGTCCACCACCACGTCGTCCTGCTCGCCGATGACGCAGCTCCAGGTCTCGCCGGCGTGGCCCGCGCCCACGAACATGCGCTTCTCGCCGCCGGCGCGGTCGGTGAGGACCACGGCCACGCCGCTGCCCGGATGCTCGGCGTCGCCCTCGCGCGTCCAGCCGATCACGTCCGGCGCGTCCAGGAAGTCGTGCTGAGGCCCGTAGGCGAGGCGGCGGCGGATCTCCATGAGCAGCGGCAGCTCGCGCACCGCGGGGATGTTGCCGTCGTTGGGCATGCCGTAGAGGTCGCCGTAGAAGACGCAGGGGTAGCCCGCCTCGCGCAGGAGGATCAGCGCGTAGGCGGCGGGCTTGAACCACGTCTGGACAAAGGACTGCAGCGCCTGGCCCGGCTGCGTGTCGTGGTTCTCGGCGAAGGTCACGGCATGCACCGGGTCGCGCTCCACGAGCGTGCCCGAGAAGATCTTGGAGAGGTCCACGTCGCCGTTCGAGCAGCTCGCACGGTAGAGGTTGTAGTGCAGCGGCACGTCGAAGAGCGAGAGGGCCTTCTCGGCACCCAGGTAGGCCGTGAGCTCGTCCGCCGTGCGACCCCAGTACTCGCCCACCGTGAAGAGCTCGCGCCCCGCGTGCTTGCGCACGGCGTCGAGCCAGCGCAGGTAGAAGCCGCGGTCGATGTGCTTGAGCGCGTCCAGGCGAAATCCGTCCAGCCCGCAGGCGTCCACGTACCAGCAGCCCCAGCGCACGAGCTCGTCAAAGACGCGCGGGTCGTTCACGTCGACGTCGGCGCCCATGAGGTAGTCGTAGTTGGCGTTCTCCGTGCGGTCCACGGCGCTGTCCCAGTGCTTGCCGTCAAAGAGGAAGATGGCCTTGCGCTTGGCGCGGTCGTCCCAGTCCACGCCATGGAAGCAGGTCCAGTCCCAGGTGAAGTCCGAGTAGGTGCCCGCGCGGCCGGGGAACGAGAAGCGCGTCCACGCGGAGATGGTCTGCGCGTCCCCGAGCACGACCTCGCGGTTGTTGGACTGCACCTCGCGCGCGACCACGTCCTCGCAGCCGTCCGCGCCGAGCCGCTGATTGAGCACGATGTCCGCGAGCGCCTGGATGCCGTTTGCCTGCAGCGCGCGCACCGCGGCCTCGTACTCCGCGCGGGTGCCGTACTTGGTGCGCACGGTCCCCTTCTGGTCGAACTCGCCCAGGTCGTAGGTGTCGTAGACGCCGTAGCCCACGTCCTCGGCGCCCTTCTCGGCCTTGTAGGCGGGCGGCAGCCAGACGGCGGTGATGCCCTGGTAGGCGAAGTCGGCAGCCTGCTCGGCGATGCGGTGCCAGTGCGAGCCGTCCGCGGGCAGGTACCAGGAGAAGCCCTGGAGCATGGTTCCGTTGGTCATGAAAGTCCTTTCTGGTGACGTGAGACAAGGGGGACGGTGAGACAAAGGGGACGGGTTCATTTGTCTCATTACATAATGTAATGAGACAAATGAACCCGTCCCCTTTGTCTCACCGTCCCCCTTGAATCACTCCTCTTGGCCGGAGACGAGCGCGACGCCCGCGGCGGCGGCGAGCTCCTCGGGCGTGGGCTGGCGCAGCACGCGGACGGCCAGGTACACGCACACGCCCATGAACAGCAGGTCAAATACGGCGTCGAAGGTGACGCCAAGGATGCCGCGCTCGAGGAACATGCCCACCACCTGCACGAGGTCGAAGGCGCAGACGATCGACGCGAGCACGAGGAAGGGCACGATCTTCTGCGGTCGGTTGGACCCCCGGATGCCAAGCCCGCCCGCGAGCACGCTGACGCCCGACGAGAGCCCGCCGACGGCGAGCAGGGCATAGAGCGTGTCGGAGACGGTTACCGGGACGCCCGAGATGACGGCGCGCTCCCCCTCCCCGTACACGACGAGCGCGGCCGCCAGCACCACGATCACCACGACCGTCACCACGCCCTTGAGGATGATCATCTCGGAGAGCAGGTGCAGGACGCGCTGGTGGCGCGAGCGCAGGAAGGTCTCGCCGCGGACGCCGTTGTCGTGCTCCTCCTTCACCTTGTCGGCAAGGCGCGAGCAGATGAGCACGTAGACGATCGTGGTCGTGAGCACGATGGGGTTGAACAGGATGAACGACCCAACCCCCCAGCCCCAGACGATGGCAACGAGCACGGCGAGCCCGACGAGGTAGCACAGGAAGCGGTAGGGCTCGACGCGGGCGGAGTTGTTGGAGGCGACGATGCCCAGCGCCGCGGTGAGGATGAGCAGGCCCGCCGCGACGACGATCATGACGCCGAAGGTGGCAGCGGTCCAGATGTCGCCTCCCGGGAGCAGCCCCATGACGTTTCCCACGAGCACCGCGACGCCGCCGAGAAGAACGAGCAGGCCGATGATGCCCATGAGGATGGAGACCATGCGAAGCACGGCCTGGGCCGGCGTGCGGGGAATCGAGGGCTCGAGGTCCTCCATGCGCTGTCACCTCCCTGACGGTTGTCTGAACGTAGGGAGTATACCCAAACGTCATGGAGGGACTCGCGCCTTGCCGCGGTCCTTCTCGCCAGGGGCCGGCGGGCATAAGGCTGCGCGAGAAGAACGCGGGGACGCGGTCAGGCGGACGCGCGGGCCAGCCGAGCATGCCCTATGGCACGGATTTCGCCCATCGGGACGCGCATCCGTGCGCCGGGGCATGCCCGTCGCGCCCCAGATGCGCGGGCAGCCCGTCAGGAGAAGGTCGCGGCCTCGTAGTCGGTGAGCTCGGCGAGGTAGCCGCGCTCGGAGAGGGCCCGCTCGACGTCGTCCAGCACCTCCTCGCTTCCCGCGCTCACGTGATGGAAGTGGTAGCCGCTCGTGACCTCCAGGAGCGGGGCGGACACGCCGGAGGCCAGCTCGGCCATGAAGCGCTCGACGTCGCGGCGGCTGGAGATTCCCAGCTCGGAGGACACCTTCCCGTAGACGCGATGGTTCACGAAGACGTCCTCCACGCACCCGCCCAGGTCAACGACGCAGGTCAGCTCGTCGGCGGTCTGCTCGGCGGTGTGCCGGCACTTGAACAGGCGCGTGGGACGCACGGGCGCATCATCGGCGGCCAGGACGTAGCCGCGGTTGGTGGAGACGATCTTCTCGCCCCGGGTGCGCAGGAGGGCGATGTCGGTGACCACTACTTGACGGCTCACGCCGCACTTCTCGGCAAGCGCGCCGCCCGAGAGTGGCCCCTCGGCGCCGCGCAGGGCCTCCAAGATCTTCTCGCGACGGGCGTCCCCGGAGCCGGCGCTCACCCCAGGACCTCTAGGTGCTTGAGCGAGAGGTCGAGGATCGGCGCGGAGTGCGTGAGCGCGCCGCAGGAGACGAAGTCCACGCCCAGGTCCACGTAGCGCCCCACGTTGGCGGCATCCACGTTGCCCGAGGCCTCGGTCTGGGCGCGGCCGTCGATGAGGGTAACAGCGGCGGCCATGTCATCGTGGGACATGTTGTCCAGCATGATGATGTCGGCACCCGCCTCGACGGCCTCGCGGACCATCTCGAGGCTCTCGCACTCCACCTCGACCTTGTCCACGAAGGGCGCCGTGGCGCGCGCCATGGCCACGGCCTCGGCCACGCCGCCCGCGGCGTCGATGTGGTTGTCCTTGAGCAGGACGCCGTCAGAGAGGCCGTAGCGGTGCAGGCTGCCGCCGCCCAGGCGCACGGCCTCGCGCTCGAAGAGGCGCATGCCGGGCGTGGTCTTGCGCGTGCAGACGAGCGTGGTGGCCGTGCCCTCGAGCGCGGCCGCGATAGCGGACGTGTAGGTGGCGATGCCGCTCATGCGCTGCAGGTAGTTGAGGGCGGTGCGCTCGCCCTCCAGCAGCACGCGCACGTCTCCCTCCACGGTGGCCACATGCTGGCCCGCGCTCACGCGCTCGCCGTCCGCCACGTCGGCGGTGACGCGCGTGGCGGGGTCGAGCAGCGCAAAGACGCGCGAGAAGACCGCGAGGCCCGCGATCACGCCGTCCGCCTTGGCGATGAGCTGCACGCGGCCGGGACGCGGCTCGGGCATCACGGCGGCGGTGGAGACGTCGCCGAAGGGCATGTCCTCGCGCAGCGCAGCGCGGATGTGGTCGTCCATCTGCATCTGGATCATCGGGTCGGTCATTGGGTCTCCTCTCGTGAGACAATGGGGACAGGTTCATTTGTCTCATTGAGGCACATGAGACAAATGAACCTGTCCCCATTGTCTCACGGCCTCCGCAAGCTGCGCCGCGGTGTCCTCGGCAAAGCGGTCACGCATGATCTTGTCGGCCGCCCTCTGGGCAAAGACGAGCGACTCGAGCAGGCTGTTGGAGGCAAGGCGGTTCTTGCCGTGGACGCCGTTGCAGCAGGTCTCGCCGCAGGCGAAGAGGTGCGGCAGGGTGGTCTGGGAGTCCGAGTCCACATGGATGCCGCCCATGAAGTAGTGCTGGGCGGGCACCACGGGAATCGGGCGCTCGCGGATATCGTAGCCCTCCTCGAGGCAGCGCTCCAGGATGTGCGTGAAGTGTCCCTCTATCACCTCGCGGGGCACCCGCTCGAAGGAGAGCCACACGTGCTGCGCGCCCGTTCTTCTCATCTCGGCAAAGATCGCCGCGGAGACCACGTCGCGCGGCTGCAGCTCGTCCGTGAAGCGCTCGCCGGCGTCGTTCAGCAGGATCGCCCCCTCCCCGCGCGCGGACTCGGAGATGAGAAACGCGCGGCCGGGTCGCTCGCTCCAGAGCGAGGTGGGATGGATCTGCACGTAGTCCATGTGCTCAAGGAGGACCCCGTGCTCGGCGGCAATGCGGCAGCCGTCCCCGGTGAGGCACGAGAAGTTCGTGGAGCGCGAGTAGAGCCCGCCCACGCCGCCCGTGGCAAAGACCGTAGCGTCCGCGCGGATCTCGATCCTCTCGCCGTCCGGCCCCGTGGCCACGACGCCGCGGCACACCCGCGTGCCGCTGCCCTCGGAGCTCTCGAGGATGTCCGTCATGCAGGTGTGCTCGAGAATGCGCGCATGGGGCAGCCTGCGCACGCAGGCCAGCAGGTGCGTGGTGATCTCCTCCCCCGTGACGTCCTCGTGGTAGACGATGCGCGGGCGGGAGTGCGCGCCCTCGCGGGTGTAGTCGAGCTCGCCGTCCGGCCTGCGGGCGAAGCGCACGCCGCGCTTGATGAGGTCGTCGATGATGGGGCGACTCGCGCGGATCATGAGGTCCACGCTCTCCAGGCGGTTCTCGTAGTGGCCCGCGCGCAGCGTGTCCTCGAAGAAGGACTCGTAGTCGCCCGGGTCGTGCAGGACGCAGATGCCGCCCTGGGCGAGCATGGAGTCGCAGTGGTCCACCTCCTCCTTGGAGAGCAGGACCACCGAGAGCGCCTCCGGGAGGTTGAGAGCGCAGTAGAGGCCGGCCACTCCGCAGCCGACGATGACCACGTCGCAGTCGATCACGCGCGCGGGGCGCGATTCGTCCGTCGCGATGACACCGTCCTTCTCGCCCGCCATGCTACCTCCCCAGCTCGAGCATGCGGGTGAGCGCCGCGCGGGCGCCCTCGGCCACCTCGGCCGGCGGCAGGCCCACCTCTCCGGAGCCGTCGCGCAGGCAGGCGACGAGCCGCTCCACCGTGATGCGGTCCATGTCCGGGCAGGCCGGGCGCGTGGCCGGGAAGTGGAAGCGCTTGCCGGTCCCGGCCGTCTGGCGCTCCAGCTCGCCGCGGACGCCGTCCACGGTGAGGACGATGTAGTCGCGCGCCGAGCCCGCCACGGCCGCCTCGATGATCTGCGAGGTGGAGCCGGCAAAGTCCGCGAGCGCCATGACCTCCGGACCGCACTCGGGGTGCGCGAGCACCGGCGCGTCCGGGAACGCTGCCTTGAGCGCGCGGACTTCGTTAGCGGAGATGTCGCGGTGGATGGGGCAGTAGCCGTCGTTCAGGATCACGTTCTTCTCGGCCACCTGGCTCGCCACATAGCTGCCGAGATGGCGGTCCGGCACGAAGAGGACGTTTCCCTGCGGCAGCGCGCGCACGATGCGCACCGCGTTCGAGGACGTGACGCAGACGTCGGACCACGACTTCACCTCGGCCGTGGAGTTGACGTAGCAGGCCACCGCCAGGTCGTCGCCGTAGCGCTCTCGCGCGGCGTCCACCGTCTCGCGGCGCACCATGTGGGCCATAGGGCAGTCGGCGGCAGGGTCCGGCATGAGGACGGTCTTGTCCGGCGAGAGGAGTTTGGCGCTCTCCGCCATGAAGCTCACGCCGGCAAAGACCAGCGTGCGGCACGGCAGCGTGGCCGCGAGCTTGGCGAGGGCGAAGGAGTCGCCCACGTGGTCGGCCAGCTCCTGGACCTCGGGCGGGACGTAGTAGTGGGCCAGAATCACGGCGTCGCGCCTCTCCTTGAGACGCTCGACCTCGGCGCGCAGCTCGTCTGTGAGCATGTCCGCTCCCCTCGTCGACAAACCATGACAGTATACAGCTTGCTTGACAGCTGACAAGACAGTGAGGCGGAAGACACGCATTCCGTGCGCCCCGGCATGCTCGAGCGGGTCCCGGAACGGCAGGACGCCCGGCGAGAAGGGCCTGGGCATGCCCCCGCGCACGGAACGCTCGGGCATGCCTGAGCGCACGGTTTTCACTCCGTGAAGGCCTAAACCGTGCGCAGGGGCATGCTCGATGCAGACGACGGGCACTTGCCATGGCACCAGGCCAGGACCGTGCGCCGCGACATGCTCGACGACGCCCCCCAAGCGCCCTTCTCACCGTGTCGCGTTGTGGAGAACGCGTGGCGAGAAGAACGCGCGGCGCTGAGGGCGCGCTCGGCGGGTATCACCTAACACCGTAAGTATCTTCTAGTAGTAGGGAGTGAGATGGACGACTACGAACCCTCCTTCGCGCCGAGCTACGCCGAGCTCGCCCAGGAGCTCCTCCAGGAGCTCGGCCAGCTCGGACGCGCCGTGGGACCCAAGGCGCTCAACGCCACGCGCGGGGAGACCGCCGTGCTCATGACGCTTTTCCGCTCAGAAGAGCCGCTCACGCCCGGCTCGCTCGGGTCCTTCGCACAGGTCTCGAGCGCGCGCACGGCCAACATCCTTCGATCCCTCGAGGAGAAGGGGCTCGTCACGCGCACGCACTCGAGCGAGGACCGTCGCTGCGTCAGGGTGGCGCTCACCGACGAGGGGCGCCGGCGCGCGGACTCCATCAGGCAGGAGCGCACGCAGGCCGTCGCGCGCTACCTGGAGTCCCTCGGGCCGAGTGACGCGGCGGAGCTCGTGCGCATCGTGCGGCGCTCGCGCGACATCCTCGTCGAGGCGGTCACGGGGGAGGTCGCCGAATGAGGATTCTAAGGCTCTTCAAGAACCACCTCCTTGCGCTTGCCGCCGTGGCGGCGCTGCTCGTAGTCTCCGCCAACGCGGATCTGGCGCTCCCCTCCCTCATGTCAGAGATCGTCGACGTGGGGATCCAGCAGGGCGGCATCGAGAGCCCCGTGCCAGACGCCATCCGCGCGAGCTCGCTCGACGACCTCGAGCTCTTCATGAGCGACGAGGACGTCGCACTCGTGGAGGCGGCCTTTGCCCCGGCGGACGACGCCGGCATCCGCGCCTTCCAGGGAACGGACGCCGAGAGGGACGCGGACTCGGACCTCGCGCGGGCGATGGAGCTCCCCGAGGTCGCCGCCCTCGCGCTCGAGCAGGGCGTTGACGCCTCCGCGCTCGGGAACGACACCGCCATCCCCGCCGGCGCCACCCTCACGCTCGACTCCCTCCACGCCGCCGTGGACGCGGGCCTCGTTGCTCGCGACCAGCTCGCGAACGCCGCCGAGGCGCTCGGTGAGCAGATGGGCAGCATGGGCGGCTCGCTCGTCACCCAGCGAGCCATCTCCTACGTGAGCGCCGAGTACGCCGCGCAGGGCATCTCCGCCGCCGACGTCCAGAACGCCTATCTCGGCAGGACCGCGCTCGAGATGTTCGGCCTGTGCCTCGTGAGCCTGGTGGCCACGGTCCTCACGGGCGCCGTCGCCTCCCACACCGCCGCCACCATCGCACGCGACCTGCGTCGGCAGACCTTCGCCCAGGTCATGCGCTTCTCCCCCGCGGAGGTCAACCGATTCTCCCAGGCCTCGCTCATCACGCGCTGCACCAACGACATCCAGCAGATCCAGATGGCCACGACGATGTTCATGCGCCTCGTCCTTCTCGCCCCCATCATGGGCGTTGTGGCGGTCACGCGCGTGCTCGCCACCTCAACGGGGCTCGAGTGGACCATCGGCGTCGCCGTGATCGCCGTCTGCGCCGTCGTCGGCGCGCTCATGGGCCTCACCCTGCCCAAGTTCAAGAGGATGCAGCAGCTCGTGGACCGCGTGAACCTCGTGGCGCGCGAGATGCTCGACGGCATCATGCCCATCCGCGCCTTCGGCCGTCAGGGCCACGAGCTCGCGCGCTTCGACACGGCCAGCACCGAGCTCATGGGCACGCAGCTCTTCACCAACCGCGCGATGAGCTTCATGATGCCCCTGCTGATGTTCGTCATGAACTGCGTCACGGTGATGATCGTGTGGTTTGGCTCCCACGGCGTGGCCGACGGCGTCATGCAGGTGGGCGACATGATGGCCTTCATCTCCTACACCATGCAGATCGTCATGGCGTTCATGATCCTCACCATGGTCTCGGTGATCCTGCCGCGCGCCGAGGTGGCCGCCGAGCGCGTGGACGAGGTCATCTCCTGCCCGCTCTCCGTGACCGACCCGGCGAACCCCAAGCTCCCCGCCGAGGGCGCGCCGCGCGGCGAGCTCACCTTCCGCAACGTGAGCTTCCAGTACCCCGACGCCCGCAAGGACGTGATCCAGGGCGTGAGCTTCACCACGCATCCCGGCCACATGACCGGCATCATCGGCTCCACGGGCTCGGGCAAGTCCACGCTCGTGCAGCTCATCCCGCGCCTCTACGACGTCACCGGCGGCGCCGTGCTGCTCGACGGCGTTGACGTGCGCGACTGGGGCCTCTCGGAGCTGCGCCGGCGCATCGGCTACGTCCCGCAGCAGGGCATGCTCTTCTCGGGGACCGTTGAGACGAACCTCAAGTTCGCGGGGGACGAGGTGACGGACGACGACATGCGCGCCGCCGCGCGCGTCGCCCAGGCCGAGGAGTTCATCGAGGAGCGCGCCGAGGGCTACGACGCGCCCATCTCCCAGGGCGGCACCAACGTCTCCGGAGGGCAGCGCCAGCGCCTCGCCATTGCGCGCGCCCTCGCCAAGCGGCCGGAGGTCATCGTCTTCGACGACTCCTTCTCCGCGCTCGACTACGCCACGGACGCGCGGCTTCGCGCCGAACTCGCGCGCACGGTCACGGACGCTGCTGTCGTGGTGGTGGGCCAGCGCATCGCCACGATCATGCACGCCGACGAGATCCTCGTGCTCGACGAGGGGCACGTGGTCGGCCGCGGAACCCACGAGGAGCTGCTGCGCAGCTGCCCCGAGTATCTGGAGATCGCCCAGAGCCAGCTCTCCGCCGAGGAGCTCGGGCTGGACGTGCAAGGGGGACAGTCACTTTTGCACGCTGACGACACGAAGGGAGGCGAGCGCTGATGCCGCCCGTCGGAAGGGGCCGCGGAAGCGGCGAGAAGCCCAAGGACTTCAAGGGGACCATGCTGAGGCTGCTGGGATACGTGGGGAGGCACAAGTTCGCCGTCCTTCTCGCCCTGCTCTTCGCCGTGGGGTCCGTGGTGTTCAACATCGTGGGCCCGCGCGTGCTGGGCACCGTGACCACCAAGCTCTTCGAGGGCCTCGTGGCCACGGTCCAGGGCACCGGGTCCGTTGACTTTGCCTGGATCGGGACAACGCTGCTGGGGCTTCTGGGCATCTACCTGGCGAGCTCCGCCTGCAACCTCGTCCAGGGCTGGCTCATGACCGGGGTCACCCAGAAGGTCTGCCACCGCATGCGCACCGAGATTGCCGAGAAGATCGCGGTGGTCCCCATGGGCTACTTCAACGAGCACAGCAAGGGGGACGTCCTCAGCCGCATCACCAACGACGTGGACACGCTCGGCCAGTCGCTCAACCAGTCCATCACGCAGCTCATCACCTCCGTCACGCAGGTCGTGGGCGTGCTCGTGATGATGCTCTCCATCAGCCTGCCGCTCACGGGCGTGACGGTGCTCACGCTGCCGGCCTCCGTGCTCATCGTGGGCGTGGTCGTGCACTTCTCGCAGCGCTACTTCCGCGAGCAGCAGCAGGTCCTGGGGTCGGTGAACGGCATCGTGGAGGAGGACTTCGCGGGACAGGGCGTCATCCAGGTCTTCGACCGTGCCGACGCCTGCGTCGAGGAGTTCGAGCGGGAGAACGACCGCCTGTTCACGAGCGCGTGGCGCAGCCAGTTCCTCTCCGGCCTGATGATGCCGCTCATGAGCCTCGTGGGCAACATGGGCTACGTGGGCGTCGTGGTGGTGGGCGCGGGGCTCTGCCTCAACGGCGCCGCGGGCCCCGGCGACATCCAGAGCTTCATCCAGTACGTGCGCAACTTCACGCAGCCGATCCAGCAGCTGGCCAACGTCTCCAACACGATGCAGTCCATGGCGGCCGCCACCGAGCGCGTCCTCGAGTTCCTCTCTGCGCCCGAGGAGACCGAGCCCGAGGCGCCGCAGGTGCCCGCCCGTCGCGAGGGCCGCGTCGTCTTCGACCACGTGCGCTTTGGCTACGTGCCGGGCCAGACCGTCATCCACGACTTCTCCTGCGTGGCGGAGCCAGGGCAGACCATGGCCATCGTGGGGCCCACCGGAGCCGGCAAGACGACCCTCATCAAGCTGCTCCAGCGCTTCTGGGACGTGGACGAGGGCTCGCTGCGCGTCGACGGCGTCGACGTGCGCCAGTGGGACCGCGCCGCGCTGCGCGAGGAGTTCGCCATGGTGCTGCAGGACACGTGGCTCTTCAACGGCACCATCCGAGAGAACATCCGCTACGGACGGCCCGACGCCACCGACGAGGAGGTGGAGGCCGCAGCCCGCGCGGCGCGCTGCGACCACTTCATCCACACGCTCGCGGGCGGCTATGACTTCGTGATCAACGAGGAGGGCACCAACCTCAGCCAGGGGCAGCGCCAGCTCGTGACCATCGCGCGCGCCGTGCTGGCCGACCGTCCGGCGCTCATCCTCGACGAGGCCACCTCAAACGTGGACACGCGCACCGAGGAGCTCATCCAGCGCGCGATGGACGAGCTCATGCGCGGGCGCACGAGCTTTGTGATCGCGCACCGTCTCTCGACCATACGCAACGCCGACGTGATCTTGGTGCTGCGCGACGGGGACGTCGTGGAGAAGGGCACCCACGAGGAGCTCCTCGCCAAGGGCGGCTTCTACGCGGAGCTCTACAACTCGCAGTTCGACCACGCGGCATGATAATTTTGTCACATGCATCTCTAGCTGCGATTTTAGCGTTGTAAAAGCTGTAAGAGCCATAAGAATTGGCACGTAGGGACAATCTTGGGACACGGTTTTTGCATAAGATTCCGTATCTTCTAGACATGAAAAGACCCCTCCCCCACCCCGCAGGGTGAGAGAGGGGTCAGCTCTTGCTATACCGCTATTCGACCACGCTGTTCCCGTCTGCGCGGTCGTCGGAGCGCGCCTCGAGGATGTCGACCGCCGGGAAGAAGTCCGCACTGGGGATGCCGCCTCGCACGGCCTGGAGGAAGCGCTGGAATTCCGGCGTCTCCCGGCTGCCGCTCATCTCGATGACCGGCATCTCCCACCTAGATGCAGGTATACTCATTCCTAATCACTTCCGTTGGTCGCACCCCCCACCAAGCTGCATCTCAACGGGGTCTTCTTGTACTTTTTCTCGACTAGTGCGAACAAGGAGGTCCGGATGGGGGCCGCCGTTCGCACCCCGCCCTCCTCTCGCCGCCTGGGTCACGGACGCCCGTGGAGAAAGGAGGCGACCACGTTGCTGATGGCCGCGCGCCCGCCCTCGTTCGAGGGCGGGCGCGCGAGGGGAAAGCCATCATGGCGACGCCGTTGCGACGGCCGGCGATACGTTATGAGCGCGCGCCCGAGCCCTATCCCGCCGGACGAAGCCGGGCGGCAGCGAGGGACGGGCCGGTGGTGCGATGTCGCGAGACCGTTAGGACCCCCTCCTCCCTCGTAGAGGTCGCACACCTCGACGCCGAGCGCGCCCGCGATGCGAACGGCATAGTCGACGATCTCGGGGACGCCCAGCAGCTCCCACTTCTCGAACGTGGGACGCGGAATCCCTGACCGCTCGGCAGCTTCGGCAACGATTAGATTGTTTTTCTTCCTTAGACCTTTTAGGCGTGACGTCATCCTCACCTGGGGATTCACTGCCCTTCAACAACATGTAGACATGTTATCAACAATATCTTGTGCTTTTGTTAAATGAACATCCACCAGATGCGGTGTATCATGTGTCACGACCAAACAGAGGTTCGTCCTTCTCGGAACGCCTCCCACTGATCGCCACTAGCACAAATCGAAACGCACGTTAGGAGGTGAAGCGCATGGCAGTCCACCACGGCGGCAAGGTCGGCAAGGCCGCGAGCACCCTCGCCAAGAAGGCGAGCTCCAAGCCCGCGAAATCCAAGGCAGGAAAGACCCTCGCCAACCACAAGGCCGCAAAGCACTAGTAAGCGTCGTGGCCCCGGACGCTAAACGGGGCTCCACTGCGGGAAGAGGGCCATCTGCAGGCCTATCGCGAGCCCCTGCGTCAGTGTCTCGTCCTCGTACTCGTCGTTCCGCGCCAGACCATGCACCAGCTCGTGGAGGTACATCTGTGCCTCCTCCTCCGGGCACACCCCTCCCTCAGGCGTATCATCCGCGCCGACGGGCTGCAGGTACCATTCTCGTCCGGCTCGACGCCGCCGCGCTCGACGGAATACGGCACGCCGAGCACGTTCACAGCCTCGGGTATCTCAGCGTCTTTCTCTCCTCTGGTTGTGGGCGAACCGCCTCTCGCCCCCTCCGCACACGGAGAGGGTCTTCACTCGGCTCGCGGGGTCGTACCCTCGGGTGCCCCGCGTCCGGCCCGCCGCGTTCTCTTCTTGGGGTGTTGCAGTGGCATTCGGCTTTCAAGGAATAGTGACTCTGTAGATCGAAGGTGATTAGAATGGAGAAGGACTTCAGCGAGTTTGAGGCGCTGTGGGATGGGACAAAGTCGGTGACCCCCGCGATGGCCGCCCTTGAGAAATCGTTCGGAACCGCCAAGCTCGACGAGATTTCTGAGGAGTACGGGCTGTCTCACGCGGTAATCAAGGCGGCAAACGCCGTCGTCCTTGAGATGCTGCGGGAGTACCACGACTGGGCGACCTCCTAGCCCTCCGAGAGCACGGCAAGTCGCTCCGAGAATCAATCCGGCGTCTTGCCGCGCCTCTCCCACTCGTCCCTGTGCTGCTTGAGGAACTGCTGGCGAGAGGAGTTGAAGGCGCGGTCAACCGTCGCTAAAACCTTGAGCCATTGACTTCTGTCAAGCCTGCTCAACAGTTCGCAGAGCCGGTCAATGTCGTCCTTCGTCAGCCTGTCGTTCGTCATTTCTCCCCCCTGCACGCCAGCTCGTCGATCGCCTTGCCGAACACGTCGAAGACGAGGCGGCGCCATCGAGGCCCATGTCGCGCCTGCCGTACAGCCAGCCCTTGAGCGTGGAGACGGGCACGCCGAGGTGCCTGGCGGTGTCCTCGAGCGTCCAGCACGCGGCCGCCATCCAGCTGCGCAGGCTGCGGCTGACCTTGTCGTAATCTACCTAGATCACCCCCCATGAGCCAAAGGCCGAGGAGGCACGCGACGGCCCCGCATGCGAAGCACCCCGCCGTCATCAGGATGCTGACGTCAGTCCTGACCACGTCGGTCCCAGTCGCCCTGGCATACGCACGGAACGTCTTGGCGTCGTAGACCGCATTGAGAGCGTTTTCGAGCGCCTCGTCGATGTCACTCGCGCCAGTGAAGGTATACGGGACCTTCGTCTCCCGCCCCTCGTATGTGAGCTCGTTTCGGCGACCCATCGGGTGTACCTCCCTGTCTTAAATCACGTCTACTTCGTAATAAATAGACGTTATTTCGTTTACAGTCCTGCGATTAGACGTGATTCTCGTCCATGTCAACAGATTTTCGTCTATTTGTTGAAAAAAGGTCGCTATATATGTACGATTCAGCTATCGACCAAAGGAAAGAAGATGAAGCTCCAGCTCATGAGGCTTCGCAAAGAAGCTGGATACAAAAACAGAAAGACCATCGCCGATGAACTTGGAATATCTGAACGAAAGTACAAGTCATGGGAAACTGGAGAAGTAAAACTAACGCTGGCTGATGCCTGTGACATCGCCGATCTTCTCCACTGCACCCTCGACGAGCTTGCCGGCCGCGACTTCCAGCCCGTCGCGTACTCGGATCCCCGCCAGCAGGCGCTCAACCACTCCTACTCGCTCCTGGACGAGAAGAGCAAGGGCGACCTCGCCGGCATAGCGTCCACGTTCACGGCGGATCCGTCCCGCCTCGCGTCTAAATCGGGGCGGGGTGCTGAGGATGTGGTAGCCGGGGAGGGGGCGGCATGAGGAAGACCCTCGAAAAGGCACTCGACTGGTCGCTCGGCAGCGTGGTCGGCAACTTCGTCTGGATCGGCCTCGCGAGTCTGGGTACATGGCTTTTCAACGAGCGCACCGGTCTTCTCGCGACCGTAGCCGAGTTCGCAGTGGAGCACACTCAGGGGTTCGCGACATGGACGGCTTCCGTTGCGCTTGTCGGTTCCCTAGTCGGCCTTTTCATCCGACATCGAGTTGCCCTCGGTCAGCTCGCCAAGAAGGACGCCGAGATCGCATCCCTCGAGGGGGAGCTCGCGGGCCGCCCGACGCAGGAGGACGTGGACGAGAGAGACGCCACGATATCGTCCCTCGAGAGGGACCTCGGCGCGCGGGACCATGCCGACGCAGAGCGCACCGGTCTGCGCGAGACGTTCCTCCACAAGATCGACTTCGACCAGCAGGCGGCGGTCGTGGGCGCCTGGCTCTCCCCCGGGCGGAGGCTCGACGTCTCCGCGAGGCCGGTCCGCGGGCTCGGCGGGGGCTTCTCCCTCGACGAGCTCCTCGTCCCGGACGGCGACGGCTGGGCGCGCGCGACGGACAGGGCGGTGGCGCTCCTGGATTCGAGCGGAGACCTCGTCGCCCTCGTCATGGGCCGCGAGCTCGAGTCGGGCGGCGGAGCGGCGCGCGACGACTTTGCTAAGACGCTCCGGGAGATGGACTTCTGCACGAAGAGCACGCTCGTGGCCGTATGGGAGCACGGGTCCGCCGACGTCACCTGGATCGACCCCGATGACCCGGACGTCTACGACGACATGTTCAGCGAGACGGACGAGAACTTCCTGAGGCTGACCAACGAGCGGCTCCGCGACCTGGAGTCCCTCGGGCTCGTGCGCTACGAGACCGTCTCGGGGTGGGACCGCAGGTGGACGCTCGAGGACGGTGTGGCCGACCTGCTCGCCGCCCACGGGGACGCGCTCGACGTCGCCCGCGAGGACGCGGGGCTCACGTGGGAGCGCCTGACGGAGATCCCCGGACAGGGGGACCCGCCCTCGGGCGGGGCGGGGGCGAAGGAGGACCTGGACTCTCTCGAGCTCCGGTTCCGCTCCATGTCCTTCGGGGCGAAGATGCCCTGCGCGGGCATCTGGCAGAACGGTGGGATAGAGCGCGAGCCAGGTCCCACCACGCCGGCCGAGGAGGAGGTGGAGGAGGCGTCCGGGGCAGGGTTCGTGCTGGCCGAGCCGACCAGCGAGTTCGGCAGGGTCAGGTTCCTGGCGACCGGCGATCTGACGACGCTCTTCACCGAGAGACCTAAGGAGTACGAGCGGGTGAGGTCGGACTTCTCGCGGGGAAGGTACCAGATCCGCGACGGCAGGCTCGTGAGGGTCGGGTGACCGCTCGCATGGCCTTGGGAGAGGCCGCCGAACGTGGAGTTGATCAGGAAGGGGTGGATGCGTGATGGGCGAGATCAAGCAGAGCGCCTCGGCGTCGGCTGAGGCGAACGCCGTCAAGCTGTCCGGCAACACGGTGAATTTTAACCTCTCCCCTGGCGGCACGTCCGACAGGCTCGGCCCGCTCGCGAGCATCGTGAGGCTGGTCAGCCCCGCCTTCTACGAAAGGCGCGAGGCGGAGGCGAGGGCGATAAGGGCGGAGTCCGTCATTGAGGCCGCGAGGCGGATCTACGACGAGTTCCCCTGCATGAGCGAGCGCAGGGCCGTCATGGAGGCCATGGGGTACCGCATGACGAACGAGCAGGCCGACAACGTCGTCGAGGTGCTGGAAGAGGCCCAGGGAATCCTCGACTCGCGAGACCGGGAGGCGAGAGGGCTCCTTCCCGAGGCGCGCGACACGATCTTCGAAGGGTCGAGGGGGGCCTACGACAAGGACGTCCGCTCGTTGTGGGCGCGGCTCGCGGCCGAGGAGGCGTCCCATCCGGGCGTGTTCTCGCTCAGGACCCTCCGGGTCCTCTCGAGCATGGACGCGACGGACGTGAAGGACTTCTCGACCCTCTGCACCTGCATCGTGCGCAACGAGCGCGCGAAGACCTATCGGGACAAGGTCCACATCCTGCTTCACTCGAGCCGCAGCGGCAGACACCTCAACGGCGGTGCGTTCGACTATGGCAGGCTGTCCTCGCTTGAGTCGATCGGGCTGCTCTCGACGAGCGTCTTCGACGTGAAGAACCTCAACCACGGACAGACGCTCGAGCTCTCGACCGCGAGCTCCGTCATCGTCGCCCGAAACGATCACGACAAGCCCAAGGCATGCTCGTTCCATATCAGCCTGACGCGCGCGGGACTCGAGCTCTCGACCCTATGCGAGTGGGGAACCTGCCCGAACCTCGACGAGTTCGCCGCCATCAGGGTCAGGGAGTGCGGGCTCACGTTGATAGGTACATATGGCAACGACGGTTCAGAGGGGTGAAGGCGGCGCCCATGGGCCGCGTAGTCTGGTGCTGCATGCCGTTCGACTGGGGGTTCTGATGACTGCAGAGCACAGAGAAGGAAGCTCCACACTATCGGGAGTAGGGCAATTCATACAGTCCATAGCTAAGGCTTTTCCTGGCATTCCCGTGGCAAGTGAGGCGCGTGGGAAGGCCAAGGCCAACCAAGTCATGCTCGGCGAAATAGAAAGGATGCGTGGAAGTCTCATCCAGCAAGGCTATAGCCAAAGCACCGTCGACGGCATGTGCCTGCACTACATCAACGAATGCAGCAAATCAAACAACCTTGCCGAATGCCTCGCCATTGCCCAATCAGAGCTGGGTCGGGATTACGAAACAAGCAAGATTGACCACAGCTGGTTCCTCAGGTGGTCGGATGGGGCATCAGAGCAGTTCGACGACGAGATGCGGCTCATCTGGGGCAAGGTCCTCTCCGGCGAGCTCGACCAGCCGGGAAGCTACTCGAAGCGCACCCTTTCGATATTGTCAGACATGGGCGCGCGTGACGCAGGCCTGTTCCAGAGGCTGTGCTCGCTCTGCGCCAGATGCGTCGACGAATACGGAAACATCACCGGAGTCGTCCCGTGCGTATTCTTGGATAACGGTGGGGCATCGTACTGCGACGGGGAAATGACCTATTCAGAAATCGCCCACCTCGCATCGCTCGAACTCGTGGTGCTCACGTCGAAAACGTCGCTCGACGTTGGCGAGCTCATTGTGATAGATGGAGATAGATATGCGGTAGAAGGCGACGCAAAAGGACCCGTGTCTTTCAGTGATATCACGCTCACAAACTATGGCAACGAGCTGTCGCAGTTGTCTGGAGACGCGATTGGATCACACCGCGACCTCCTCAAGTTCTTTGAGCGCGAGGCACAGAGGCAGGGCGGAAGGATAGTCAGGGCGTAGCCGTGGTTCCAAGCGAACCACGACGAGTTCAAGAGATGGTAGAAAGGGGAAAGAGAATGGCAGAAGAAATCATCCCGAGCGTCAATGTCAGGCTCGACCAGGACACCCAGTCCAGGAAAGGAGTGTTCGCCGATTTCGTGATGGCAAGAACGAAGGGAGGGACAACAAGGCTCGACTTCTCCCAGCTTGACTCCGAGGCGGAAGATGGCACGAGGAAGGGGGTCATGGTTTCGAGGATTTTCATGAACAACGAGGATCTGATCTCTCTCAGGGACATGCTCAACAAGCACACCGCGCAGTGGAAGGTCGACGGCGATGGTTCGAACGAGTAGAGAGATAGACCCGTTCGACGTCGAATGGTCCGAAACAGACCCTCTTGACCGCGAGGTCACCATGCTCAAGTCGATCGTCGAGCTTCGCGAGAGACAGGGCAAGCACCCCGACCCACCAGAGTTCATCTCGACATCTGAGGTCAGGACCGTCGTTTCCGACCCGGACAGAATCGACGAATCTGCAACCCACGAGTTTCGTGAAGTCTATTACCGGAACGAGTCCGAAGAGGATTACCCGTACTCGCGCGCCGTCGTGGATTTCCGAGACAACCCGCAGAGAGGCATCGTGGTATCGTGGAGCAGATACGAGGCTCCCGTCAGCTCATACGGAGTCAAGTGGAGGAGGGGTTAGCATGAGGTCATACAGCGCCGCATCGGCAAGCTATGCCGACGTGGTCGACATGCTGTACGTCCTGATCGACCCGAGCGGGAGCCTCTCCAGATGCCATTCCGTCGAGGACACGCCGTCCGGAATCACCGTCATGTACTCAGCCGATGGCTCTGCCATAGGCGCCGAGGTCTCCGACTTCCTAGAGCGCTACAGCCTCCCGGCGACCATACACGTCGACGCGAGGGAGCCGTTCGACCTCACGATTAGCGAGGCAAACGGAATCGGCGCCGCCTAGCGCGCAGACAAACAAAAAAACCGCGCCCACCGGAACCGCCAAGTCAAGCCGGTGGGCGCACAATATTCCACCCCTCGACAGGATGGAGAACTCAATTATGCCACGGAAGCGAGGCAGGAAGTCCCGCAGCGCGTGGGGCAGCAACGACGACGCCGCGCCGGGCGCAGACGTCTGAGGTTCTACGCAGACCTCCACGACGGGCGCGGCTACACGCGCCACAGCAAGACGATCGTCGGCACCAAGACCGACGGTGACGAGGAGCTGGCGCGCCTGAGGGTCCAGCACTCCCAGGACGCGCCCGTCCCGACCGTCGGCGAGATGTGGGAGAGGTTCGAGCTCCCGCACCTCAGGGATGGGGTCAGAGACGGCAATGTCGCGAAGAGGACACTCATCAACTACGAGTCCAAGTGGCGCAATTACGTCGGCCCACGCTTCGCCGACGTCCCGTGCACGGACGTCAGGCCCATCGACATCCAGGACTGGCTGCTCGAGATGTCTGCGGCCAGCGGAAAGATATGCCGCGCCGTCCTCAAGGTGACGCTCGACTACGCCGTCATGTACGACGTGATGCAGGCGAACCCGGCCGACCGCAAGTTCAGGTATGGCGAGAACACGTCCCGCGAGCGCGGCACCTACTCTCCGGATGAGCTCCTCAGGGTGTGGGACGTCGTGAGGGGGTCCGTCTGCGAGGCTCCGTTCCTGATCTCTGCCTACGGGGGTGCGCGCGTCGGGGGGGGCGTGCGGTCTGGCGCTGGACCACATGGCCTTCGACGTCGACGTGGCGCTGGTCCTCATCAGCGACCAGCTCACTCAGGACGACGACGTGGGGGCGCAGCTCAAGACCCGGGAGAAGTCGAAGCGATGGACGGGGATAGGCGGCCCGCAGGCCGCGAGGCTGCGCGAGATAGTCGGAGGGCTGCCGGACGGGGCCCTGTACCTCAACGACCGGGGCGACGGCACGCCCGTGCCGAGGTGGCGTGTCCGCGACACGTGGAACAGGCTGCTCGAGGGGTCAGGGGTGCGACGGCTCCCGATGAAGGAGCTGAGGCCGTCCTTCGAGACCCACATGCACTGGGACAGGGGCGTGCCGATGGAGAAGCTGGCGAAGATCATGGGGCACACGAAGCCGACGACCACTTTCAGATACTATGACCGCCCGGACGACTCGCAGCTATCGCAACTTGCACGAGACATCGCCGGAAATTCCGGTCCGTTGGGACAAATTGGGACAAGTTAGCCTATATCAACCGTTCTACCTGCGGTTTTATCGATTACTATATAACTCGCAATTCGACCACGCGGCCTAGCGGAGGGCGCGGGCATGCCTGGGCGCACGGTCCTTCTCGCCCAAGGCGGGAATCCGTGCGCCGGGGCATGCTCGGCCGAGGCGTGCACAGGGGCATGCTCGAAGGGCGAGAAAAACCGGCGAGAAGGACCGGCGAGAAGGACCTGCCGCCCTTAGTTGTTGACGCCGTGGTGGCAGACGAAGCTCTCGCGGTCGATGGCGCGGAACTCGTAGCCGCGCTCCTGATAGAACTCGATGATCTGCGGCAGGGCGTCGACGGTGGTGGTCTTCGTCGCGGCGTCGTGGAAGAGCAGCATGATGTTGGTGTATCCCTCCACGCAGGAGGACTGCACGATGGTCTCCGCGGGGACGTTGTTGCCGGAGGCGTCCGCCGAGGTCACGTTCCAGTCGTAGAACTGGTAGCCGCGCGCGGGGACGTCCTCCACGAGCGCGGACATGATGCCCGTGCAGTAGTTCGCCGAGATGGTGTTGGAGGCGCCACCGGGGAAGCGCGTGAGGTACGGCACGAACCCGATCTGCTCCTTCACGACCTCGCCCACCTGCTCGAGGTCCGCAAAGAACGCCTCCTCGGAGACGTAGATCTTGTCGTAGTCGTGCGTCATCGAGTGCAGGCCGATGCTGTGGCCGCGGTCGTATGCGTCCTTGATCGAGCTGCGGTAGTCGGGCTCGTGCCCGGTCACGAAGAACGTGGCCTTGGCGCCGTACTGGTCGAGGATGTCGAGCACGCGGCCCGTGTTCTTGGAGGGGCCGTCGTCGAAGGTCAGGTAGACGATCTTCTCGCCGTTGGACTCGTAGTTCCAGTCCGTCTGGCGGTCCGGGTCGAGCGCGAGTTCCGCGGCGCGCGTGTCGTCCTGCGCGGGCTCGGGCTCGGGCTCGGGCTCCGGCTCGGGCTCGGGCGCGGCGGGCTCGACGATCGTGGGGAGCTCCCGCACCTGGGAGTCGGCCTCCCCCGACGCCCCGGCCACCACGAGCGCGCTCAGCGCGCCCACACCACCGAGAAGCGCCACGACGAGCACCATCGTCACCACGAGAAGCCCCCGTGCGTGACGCTGCTGGTCCTGTGCGCTCGGCCGCCTTCCTGCCCTGCCTGCCATGAGTCTCCTCGCAGTTGCTCGCCTTGTCGGCAGGTCATTGTACGAGAACTCCGCGACGCTCGGTCACCCTGAATCCAAGGTTGAGGGCGCCAGCGTGGGGCCCGCCCTACGAGAGCACGATGCCGCCGAGCCAGCCGCACAGCGGCGTGGCGAGCGCGCTGTAGTAGCTCACCCAGGACGAGAGGCTCATGTTCTGGATGAAGCCGACGTTGTGGCGCACGATGCCGTTGCCCATGTAGATGCCGATGTGGCCGTAGATGAGGCCGGCGGCGCTCGCCGGGGACGAGTTGACGGCGATGATCATGCCGGGCTTGATCTGCGACGTGGCGGTGTGGCACCAGCTGTAGTACATGTCGTCGGCGTTGCCCCAGAACGAGCCGAGCCCCGCGTACTGGAAGACGTCGGTGACCCAGGCGGCGCACAGGCCCGTGCCCGGCGAGCCCACGGCGTAGGCGGCGTTGAGCACGGCCTGGAGCGAGCCCGATCCGTTGGTGGGGGTGTCCCCCACCCAGTTGGAGGAGCCGCCGCCCTGCTGGTTCTGCTGCTCCTGCTGCCTGCGGGCCTCCTCTTCCTGGCGCTTGCGCTCCTCCTGGCGGCGGGCCTCCTCGGCAGCGCGCTGGGCGGCGAGGATCTCCTCGTCGCGCTGCTGCATGAGCTCCTGGACCTCGGCGGAGAGGCCGTCGACGAGGCTCTGGGCCTCCTGCTGCTTGGCACGCGTCTCCGCGAGCTCCTCCTGCTGCTGGGCCTGGAGGTCCTCGAGGTCGGCGCGCTGCGCCTCGAGCTCGGCCTTCTGGCCCTCGAGCTCGGCCTTGCTCGTCTCGAGCTCGGTCTTGAGGGTCTTGACCTCCTCGATCATCTCGCGCTCGGACTCGCTCACCTTGTCGAGGTAGAAGATGCTGCTCGTCAGCTCGTCGAAGGTCGTCGCCGAGAGGATGAGGTCGAGCGTGCCCTGCGCGCCCGACTTGTAGGCGGACGTCATGCGGTCGCCGAGCCGCTCCTGCTTCTCCTCGATCTCGGCCTGGCGCTCGTCGATCTCGTCCTGCTTGGACTCGATGTCGGCCTGCGTCTGGTCGATCTGCGCGTTGAGCTCGCTGATCTGGACCTGGGTCTCGGAGAGCCGACCCGCGACCTCAGCGGTCTCCTGGCCGATGCGGTTGAGCTCGGCCTGGGCATCCTCGAAGCTCATCTGGGCCGCGTCGAGCTTCTCCTGGGTGGTCTCGGCCCGCGCGACGGCGGGGAAGAACGTGGCGCAGATGCCCGCGCCCATAAAGAGCCTGAGGGCGTCCCGGCGCGTGACGCTGCGAGGCGTGATGCCGGCGTCGCCCATGCTGACATGCGTTCGGGGCATGAAGTGCCTCCTTGGGTACGAATAAGGTGCAGAGGAACGCTCCCCTATTCTATCCGTTATCCCCCGGGGCCACGAGATGCACACGGGGCCAAAGCGCCGTGCGAGAGCTGGATGCGGGGCGTGGCGCAGGTCGGGGCTATGGCAGCGGCAGCCGCTCGCGCGTTGCGCAAATCGGGGTCGTGGCAGCAGGCGAGAAGAACGAGCTGGGGTTCTTCTCGCCCGCGCTACAAGAAAGGGGGTCATGGCAGCCCGATTCCTGCCACGACCCCAAACGGCGCAGCGCCGGCACCGCTGCCACTGCCACAGGCCCGCGTTCCGCAGCGGCCGCGGGCGGGCGGTTCTTCTCGCCCCTCTTGCCTAGCGGTTCTCGATGCTCGCCACGTTGCCCACGGTGATGGTGATGCGACCCTCGGCGTCCGTGGAGAAGTCCAGGTAGCCGGGCTTGGTGGCCAGGTCGGAGGGGAAGGTGATCTCCACGCCCGTGTCGGTGCGGATCTTGTGGCTGCGCGTGAGGCGGTTGGCCACGCCCCGGCGCACGGGTGCCTCCTCGGGCAGGGCCGCCTCGCGGACGCGCTCCTCGAAGCGCTCCTGCAGGTCGGGACGGTCCTGGAAGACCTCGCGCCCCACCTCGGCCGGCGTGAAGGACTCCTCGACCTCGGCGGCGCGCGCCACCACGGCCTTCGCGCGCGAGACCTCGACGGCCGGCGTGAGGCCGAACTCCTCGGCGACGTCGCGCACGATGACGTTGACCTCGTCGATCACCTCGTGGCTGGAGGCCTCGCTCGAGCACTGCAGGAACCGCTCCGGAATGAGCGAGACGCTCGTCCCGCCCACGGAGCGCTCCTTGTCGTGGAAGTCGATGGCCCCGGTCTCGGCGTCCACCAGCACGTAGGAGGCCACCTTCTGCGAGGGGTTGGGCAGCGTGGCGTCCACGCGCGCGATGTCGTTGGAGTCGCCGCCCACCTCGTGCACGAAGGCCTGCCGGCGCGGCAGCAGCAGTATCGAGAAGAACCGGCGGCCCGCCGGCCCGTCGAAGGCGGCGTCCACCTCGGCGTCCGTTGAGGCGCCGTCCACGCCGCCGGCGTCGGTGTCGCAGAAGTCCGCGACGAGCAGGTCGCACTGCTCGAGGTCCTCCGTGCGGCGCAGCTCCTCCCAGAACCACTGGGCGATCTCGACCGAGAACTCCACGAACTCCCGCTCGCCGGCGAGGTAGCGCTGGAGCTCCCCGGCAAAGCCCGAGTCGGGCGCGAACTCGCCGTGGCGGCTCTCCGCGTTGGACGAGATCTTGCGCAGGTGGCGCTGGACGTAGGAGCGCGTGGCGCGGACCGTGAGGTCGAGCGGGCGCTCCGAGAGGTACGTCGACCCGGACTCGAAGTCGAAGACGTGAAGAATGGCGTGGTCTACCTTGAGCATGTGTTCTCTCTCGTGCGTCACGCAAACTCGCCTAAAAGGGGACAGGCCCCTTTTAGGCGAGTCTTGGGTGGATTTCTGCTTACTCCTTGGGACGCTTGGCCTCGATGGTCTCGGCGAGCGCCTGCTCGCCGGTCATCTTCTTGCCGTCGGCGTCGCGCTCGAGCGCCGGGATGAGCATGCGATAGGCGTTCTCGGTCGCGTTCTTGCGCGGCGACTTCTTCGCGTAGCGCTTGACGGCGGCGGCGGTGCGGTTGATGGCCTGGAGCGTGCCGGCGCCGGCGACGCAGCCGCCCGGGCATGCCATGCCCTCGATCAGGTAGCCGGGGTACTTGCCCTTGACGGCGTCCTTCATCATCTTGCGGCACTCCTCGAGGCCCTCCGCGTTGACCACGTTGACCTCGCGGTCCGGGTAGCGGCGCTTGATGGCGTTGACCACCGCGTTGGCCACGCCGCCCGCGACGGCGAAGCCGCGGCCGTCGGCCGACGCCACGCCGAAGTCCGAGCTGCCCTCGCCCTCGAGCTTGGTGTACTCGTCGATGCCGCGCGCCTTCATCATGCCCATCATCTCCTCGAAGGTGAGCACGAAGTCGACCTCGGAGCGGACGGACTTGCGCATGGCCTCGAGCTTCTTGGCGGAGCACGGCCCCACGAAGACGATCTTGGCCTCGGGGTGCTGCTTGCGGATGAGGCGGGCGGTGAGCGTCATGGGCGTGAGGGCCATCGAGATGCAGTCGGCGTGGTCCGGGAACTCGGTCTTGGCCATGACCGACCAGGCCGGGCAGCACGAGGTTCCCATGAACGGGATCTTCTCGGGCACCTCCTCGACGAAGTCCTCGGCCTCCTGGACGGTGCAGAGGTCGGCGCCGATGGCGACCTCCTCCATGCCGGAGAAGCCGAGCGTCGTGAAGGCCTGGCGGAGCTTGTCCACGTTGCCCTTGCCGCCGAACTGGCCGACGAAGGCGGGGGCGACGGCGGCGATGACCTCGTCGCCGCGGTTGATAGCCTGGATGACCTGGAAGATCTGGCTCTTGTCGGCGATGGCGCCGAAGGGGCAGTTGATGAGGCACTGGCCGCACGAGACGCACTTCTCGTAGTCGATCTGGGCGCGGCCGTTGTCGTCGGACCCGATCGCGTGCATGCCGCAGGCGTCCGCGCACGGGCGCACCTGGTGCTGGATGGCGTGGTAGGGGCAGGTGTTGAAGCACATGCCGCAGTGGATGCACTTCTCCTGGTCGATGTAGGCCTTCTTGTCCTTGAAGGAGATGGCGCCCTTGGGGCAGATCTCGCGGCAGGGGTGCGCGAGGCAGCCCTGGCAGCCGTCGGTCACGCGATAGGTGTTGTCCGCGCAGGCGTTGCACGCGAACTTGATGACGTTGATCAGGGGCGGCTCGTAGTAGGTCTCGGCGACGGAGGCGTCGGCGAGGCCGTCGGTCAGGCTCTCGCGCTTGTCGACGCTCTGCAGCGGCAGGCCCATGGCCAGGCGGATGCGCTGCTCGACGATGGCGCGCTCGAGGAAGACCGACTCGCGGTACGTTGCCACGTCGCCGGGGATGATGTCGTACGGCAGGTCGCGGATCTTGCGGCGGGTGGTCTTCTCGTCGTCGTCCTTCATGTCGTAGGCGACGCTCGCCACGGAGCTGAAGACCTTGCGACGGATCTCGGTCAGGTTGGTGTACACGCCACGCATGGTGTCGGCCATCGTTGCCCCTCTCCCGGCTCTCTTCTCCCTTGTCCGGCGCTTCCCCTCAGAGGCGCCTCTAACAGACTAGTATCGCACACGTTGGGAGGTTCTCGCCGAAGGGGGCGGCGGGCGGCGCGGGGGATTTCCCCGCCGCGACGCCGGCCGTGGGTCCGGCCACGGCGCCGGCCGTGGGTCCGGCCACGGCGCCGGCCCCGACGCGAACCGTCGCCTCTCCCCCGCAGAGCCAGCGTGCGGGGCCAAGGCGACGGTTTGCCGAGAAGAACCGTCACGAATCCCCCGCAATGCTGCCGCGCGGGGGATTCGCGACACCTCCGACCAGACGGCGCGTCAGGCACGTGCCGACCGTGCCAAACACGTCTGACGTCAGTGGCACACGTGCCAGGCACGTCTGACGTCAGTGGCACGCCCGCGCCTCCGGGGGCGGGGACGGCCAGAGGCGCTCGGGCCAGGCGGTCTCAAGGCGCAGGAGCTCGCCGGTCACGGGATGGACCACCTCCTCGCGCCAGGCGTGCAGCAGCAGGCCCTCCGTGCTTCTCGCCCCGCCGTAGAGCTCGTCGCCCACGATGGGAAACCCCATCGAGGCGAGGTGCACGCGGATCTGGTGGCGCCTGCCGGTGAGGAGCTCGACCCTCAGCAGCGAGCGCCCGCCCGAGCTCGCCACGCGCCGCACGCGCGTCTCGGCGGGCCTGCCCTGCCCCGGCCGGCAGGCGCGCATGCGCCGGGCGTCGTGGCGGTCGCGCCCGATGGGCCGGTCGATCAGCCGCTCCCCGCCCGGGAACGCCCCGCGCACCACCGCGAGGTAGGTCTTGCGCATGGCGTGGCCCGCCACCTGGCGGTCGAGCTCCGCCTGCGTGGCGCGGTCGAGCGAGAAGAGCACGAGCCCCGTGGTCCCCACGTCGAGGCGCTGCACGGCCTGCGGGCGCGCCTCCGGGCGGCCCTCTGCCGCGAGGTGCTCCGCCACGACGTCCGTGAGCGTGCGCGCGCCGGTGCCGTCCCCGTGCACGAGCATCCCCGCCGGCTTGTCGCAGGCGAGAAGGACCTCGTCCTCGTAGATGATGCGCGCGCCGTCCACGCCGCCCCCCTTTCGTCCCCACCAGCATACCCGTGAGGGGCGTCAGGCGGGCGCGGCGCGGGCGCGGCCCCGAGGGCGCAAGGCAGCCCCCAAGTGTGACAGTATCGTAAGCTCCGCCGCTCACCTGCCCTTTTACCGCCCCTCACCCCCTCGGGCACCCCGCCCGGGATGGCGCGCCGCACGCCGATGGTCTACGCTCGGCCCATTCGTTCAGCCGGCCTTCAGCCTGCCGAGAGAGGCGGACCCACCATGACGCGCGACGACCTCAAGATGAAGCTCCCCCATGCGGAGGGGGAGGACGCCCCCGACGCCGAGGAGGACGTCGAGGAGCGGCTCGCCCTCGAGAGCCTCCAGCGGCACCGCCGGGCGCGGCGGCGCAAGAAGGTCATCGCGGCGGGCGTCGTGGGCGGCATCGTGGTGGCCGCGGGAATCGCCTGGGCGGTCCTGACCTCGGCGTCGAGCCAGCCCGCGGAGGAGGCCCCGCTTCAGACGATCCCGCTCATGCGCGAGGAGTTCTCCGAGTCCGTGCAGGCCACGGGGACGGCCCAGCCGCTCACCTCCGTGGTGGTGACGCCCAAGGCCGACGGCGTCATCGCGTCCGTGGACGTGGCGCTCGACGACGCCGTGGCCGAGGGCCAGGTCCTTCTCACCATCAAGAACGACGAGCTCGACCGCGCCGTCAAGCAGGCCGAGCTCGACCTCAGGACCAAGCGCGCCGAGAACGACACGGTGCAGAAGGCCTACAACGAGCTCTACTACGCGGACGAGGTGGACAAGGACGCCCTCGCCGCCAAGCTCATCGAGCTGGAGACCTCCCGCCTCAACCTGGAGATCGCCCAGGATGCCTACGACGACGCCGTCGCAACGGCCGCCGGGCGCACCGTCAAGGCGCCGGCGTCCGGCTCCGTCGTGGCGCTGAACGCCGTCGCGGGCGCGGCCGTCGGCGCGGGCGGGACGACGTCCTCCGGCGCGGAGGGCGGCGGCTCGGGCCCGCTCGTGCAGATCGCCGACCTCTCCCAGATGACCGTCAAGGTGCAGGTGAACGAGGTCGACATCTCTCGCATCGCCGTGGGGCAGGCGGCGCGCGTGACCTTCTCGGCGCTCCCGGGCACCATGCTCGACGCGCAGGTGACGCGCATCTCCACCACGGCGGCGGCCGACCCCTACGGCGGCTCCGGCGGGGTGGTCACCTACGACGTCGAGCTCCTCATCCCCGACCCCGCGCCCGAGCTCAAGCCCGGCATGACGGCGAGCGTGGAGATCCTCATGCAGAGCGTGCCCGACGCGCTCACCGTGCCCGTCTCCGCGCTCATGACCGACGACGGCGTCTCGTACTACGTCTACGTGATGAGCGACCCCGAGACCGAGGCCGTGGAGCGGCGCGACGTGAGCGTACCCGCGCAGAGCGACACCACGGCCGTGATCGAGGGCGACGTGTCCGAGGGCGACCTCGTGGTGCTCGACCCGTTCTCCGTCGACCCGACGTCCGCCGGGGGCGACGCGGCGGCCGGCGCCGCCGAGCCCGACGGCGCCGACGTGGCGGCTGCCGACGCCCCGGCGGCCTAGCCATGTCCGCCGTCATCGACGTCCGCGGCCTCTGGCGCATCTACGAGACGGCCGCCGGCCACACCACCGCCCTGCGCGGCGTCTCCCTCCAGGTGGCGCGCGGCGAGTTCCTCGCCATCATGGGCCCGTCGGGCTCAGGCAAGTCCACGCTCATGAACACCCTCGGCTGCCTCGACCGGCCGACGGCCGGCTCCTACCGGCTCGAGGGCGTGGAGGTCTCCGAGCTCTCCGAGGACGACCTCGCGCACGTGCGCTCCAGCAGGCTCGGCTTTGTCTTCCAGTCGTTCAACCTGCTGCCGCGCGCCACGGTGCTGCGCAACGTGATGCTGCCGCTCGTCTACTCTGACCGCCCCATGCGCGACCGCGAGCTCGCCGCCTGGCGCGCCCTGCGCTCGGTGGGCCTGCCGGAGGAGCACTACCTCCACCGGTCCAACGAGCTCTCCGGCGGCCAGATGCAGCGCGTCGCCATCGCGCGGGCGCTCGTCAACGACCCGGCCATCATCCTCGCCGACGAGCCGACCGGCAACCTCGACACCGCCACCGGGGAGATGGTCATGCGCACCTTCCAGCGCATGCAGCGGCGCGGCAAGACCATCATCCTCATCACGCACGACCCGGAGGTGGCCGCCTGGGCCGACCGCACCGTGCACATCCGCGACGGCAGGCTCTTCTCGGACGAGGAGGAGCGCGCCTACCTCGCGGGCCTCGCGCAGCGCGAGAAGGACGCGGGCGAGAAGGGCGGGCACGCCGCCGGCCCCTCCCCGACCTCGCCCGCCGCTCCGAAGAACCGCTCTCGGCTCCTGGGGGTGCCCTGCCTATGAAGTTCCGCGACCTCGCCTACGAGACCTCGTCCGCGCTTCTCGCCAACCGGGCGCGGAGCCTCCTCACCATCCTGGGCATCGTCATCGGCATCGCGGCCGTCATCGCCATGACGGCGCTCATCGACGGCGTGAAGGCCCAGCTCGTGGGCCAGCTCGGCCTCAACATGTCCCGAACGGTCAGCATCACCTGCTGGCCTCCCGGCAACCAGCCGCTCGACCGGGACGACATCGAGGAGATGGGCCAGGCGCTCGCGGGCGACTACGAGTTCGTCACCGGCTACACCTACGCCGGGGTCCCGGCCTCGTCGAGCACCGCCGAGGTGGAGTACCTGAGCATCACCGCGTGCGAGCCCGCCTACTTCCAGGGCATGGGGCTCTCCGCCACGCAGGGCAGGCTCTTCACCGAGGAGGAAGAAGAGGACGGCGCGATGGTCGTCGTGCTCGGCGGGTCCTCGGTGCAGAACCTCTTCGGCTCCCCCGACGCGGACTGCGTGGGAAAGACCGTGCGCATCGGCTCGTCGCAGTACACCGTCGTGGGCGCGATCAAGACCGACACGCCCTACCAGAGCGACATCGCCTACATGCCGGCGTCGACCGCCGTCACGCGCCTCATCGGGCAGGGAGGATACAACTCCTGGCAAATCCTCGGCTTCGCGCGCGAGGGCTCTGACATGTACGCCGTGGCGGCTAACACCGAGAGCTATCTCTACCAGCGCTACAACATCCCCTACCCCGAGGAGGGGCAGACCTCGTTCTCGAGTGACGAGGGCTACGTCTACGTCCAGACGGCGCAGGCGCTCATCGACCAGCTCGACGCCACGACGGCGACCTTCCGCATGCTCGCGCTCGCGGTGGCGAGCATCTCGCTTCTGGTGGGCGGCATCGGCATCATGAACATGATGCTCACCAACGTGACCGAGCGCATCCGCGAGATCGGCCTGCGCAAGGCGCTCGGAGCCCGGCGCGGGGACATCACGGGGCAGTTCCTGCTGGAGAGCGTGACCATCTGCATCGTGGGCGGCGTCATCGGCGTGGGCGTCGGCTACGGCGGGGCATGGCTGCTCGCGAGCGTGGCGGGCTCGGCCCTGAGCTCGATGATGGGCGGGAGCGGCGAGCTCGTGCCCGTCATCTCCCCGGCGACCGTTGCCATGGCGACGGGCATCTGCGTGGGGATCGGCGTCGTCTTTGGCTGGTACCCGGCGCGCCGCGGCGCCAAGATGGACCCCGTCGAGGCCCTGCGCTACCAGTAGCGCGCCACCGGCGTCAGGCTTATGCCACGGGCGTCAGGTTTATTTGGCACACGTCGCATGTGCCAAATAAACCTGACGCCCGTGGCATAAGCCTGACGCCGGTGGCGCGCCAAATAAGCCTGACGCCGGTGGCAGACGCCCAATGTCCTACCCGAGGCGGACCCTCACGGCATCGACCAGCTCTGCCATGGGCACCTGTACCTGCTCGTGCGTGCCCATGTCGCGCAGCGTTGCCGCGCCGGCGGCCACCTCGTCGCCGCCGAGCACCACGCAGAGGCGCGCGCGCAGCTTGTCGGCCTGCTTGAACTGGGACTTGAGCGAGCGGCCCTGGTAGTCGGCCTCGGTGCGCACGCCCACGGCGCGAAGGGCCAGGCACGCGTCGAAGGCCGCCGCGCGCTCCGCCTCGCCGCCGGTCGTGGCCACGTAGACGCAGGTCGGCTCCTCGCCGCCCATCTCGACGCCGGCCGCCGCGAGCGCGAGCGCGATGCGCTCGAAGCCCACCGCAAAGCCGAGGCCCGGCGTGGGCTTGCCGCCCTCGAGCTCAACGAGGCCGTCGTAGCGGCCGCCGCCGCCGATGGCTCCCACGCCCGCGCCCACGGCCTCAACCTCGAAGACCGTGCGCGTGTAGTAGTCCAGGCCGCGCACGAGCGTGGGGTCCTCGACGTAGGCCACGCCGGCCGCGTCCAGGTAGCGCTTGACGGCCGCGTAGTGCGCCGCGCACTCATCGCAGAGGTTGTCCGGCGCGAGCGGCGCGCCCTTCATGACCTCGCGGCAGTGGTCGTTCTTGCAGTCGAAGGCGCGCAGCGGGTTGATCTGGGCGCGCTCGAGGCAGTCGTCGCACATCTCGTCCTTGTGGTCGAGGATGAACGCGCGGACCTTGTCGCGGTAGGCGGGGCGGCAGGCGGCGTCGCCCATCGAGTTGATCACGAGACGCAGGCTCTCGCGGGCAAAGCCCAGGCGCTCGAAGTACTCCATGAGCATGATGATGCACTCGGCGTCCGCCGCCGGGTCGCTCGCGCCGAGCCACTCGACGCCCACCTGGTGGAACTGGCGCAGCCGCCCCTTCTGCGGGCGCTCGCCGCGGAACATCGCCTCGGCGTACCAGAGCTTGGCCGGGGCCGCGCCCTGCGGCACGAGGTTGTTCTCCACCACGGAGCGCACCACGCCGGCCGTGCCCTCGGGGCGCATGGCCATGCGCTGGCGCGGCTTGAGGCCCGCCTCGGTGCCCTTCTCCAGAAGGTCGCCGAAGAGCGCGCCCGAGACCACGCGGAACATCTCCTTGCGCACCACGTCCGTGGACTCGCCGATGCCGTGGACGAAGGTGTCCACCTGCTCGATGGCCGGCGTCTCGATCATGTCGAAGCCGTAGGCGCCAAACAGGTCGCGCGCCACGTCCTGCATGCGCTGCCAGGCGCGCATGTAGCCGCCGTAGAGGTCCTCGGTGCCCTGAACCTTCTGTGCCATCGTGCGATTCCCTTCTCGCGCCGGTTTTCCAATCGTTCAGTATACCCCGACACGCCGCCCGTTCTTCTCGCCGCGCGACTCTCGCCACGAGCGTTGCGCGCAGCGGGGTTATGGCAATCTGGCGCCGCGGGACGTTGTCCAGATGGGGGTTGTGGCAGCGCGCCCAACCAGCCATCTGGGCCTTTGTGGCGTCATGTTGCGGAAATGCGGGTCGTGGCAGCCCCAACGCTGCCACGACCCCAATTTCGACAACGCCCTATCGCGCCGGATTGCCACGACCCCAAAGACCGCAGCGCCCTGCCCGTGCGCGCCGCGAGAAGGACGCGCCGCCCGGCACCGCTGCTACAATGTTGCCACGCCACGCCTTGTAAGGAGGCGCCCATGGGACGCGTGCGCTCCGCCCTTCTCGCCCTGCTCGCCGCCTGCTGCCTTGCCGCCTGCGGCGTCCCCATCGACTCGCCCGCGCCGAGCGAGGCGGAGGTGCTCGACTACGCCACGCTCCAGTGCCCCAACGAGGGCTTCGAGGTCGTGGCGTCCGAGGAGGTGCGCGAGCTCCCGCAGAAGGTCGTCTACACGCTGCGCTCGACCGAGCGCGACCTCACCTTCACCGCCACCGGCGAGATAACCGAGCCCGTGAGCGGCAAGTTCCCCTCCGGGCCCAAGCCGCGCGTGTCCTGCGACTACCCCTCCGCAGTCAGGGACCTCTACCACGACGACGTCATCACGGAGCTCTCGGAGCGGGTCGCCGGCCAGGGCGAGTCGGGCATCGTCTTCTCGCCCGGCTGGCCCGAGCTCTACGTGCGCAACTATGCCCAGCTCGAGGAGGCGCTCGCGCTGCTCGAGGAGGTCGACGCCCTCTACGAGCCCGAGCTTGCGTACAACCCCGCCGAGTGGGTCCGCGAGAACGCCTCCACGAGCGTGGCCATCCGCTGGTTCGACGGCACTCTCTCGGCGGAGGACGGCGATCCCACGGGCTGGAAGCAGCTGGGGGACGTCGCGCTCTACGGCGAGCTTGACGCCGAGAGGGACCTCGAGGCGCTCGCGAGCGCCTATGCCCAGCTCATCGCCGACGGCGTGGCGCCGGCCGACGCCACGCTGCCCGAGCGCCACCTGGAGTCGCTGCACCGCACCGCCATCGACCGCATCGCGGTGCGCGGCGAGGAGGTCCCCTTTGGGCTGGGCGAGACCTCCTGGGAAGACGCCACCAACCCCTACCAGCGCGACCACATCTCGGAGGGCGGGGGCGTCGTCGCCCACTGGAGCGACGAGCGTGGCTGCTACCTCGTGCGCGTCAACATGGACGGCACCGACCCGCGCGATCGCGACGAGGGCGGCTCGTGGCTCGTCCAGCAGGTGGCCCAGCTTGCGGGAGGCAGCTACGAGGATGATGCGACCGGCTTCTCGTGGGAGGTCGGCGACGTGAGCGGCCACATGGAGTACGTCGGGCTGGAGAGCGGCAGGAAGGTCGCTCGCCTTGAGCTCAACGACCGCACCAGCATGGTCAGCTGCAGCTCCGAGGAGGCGGGCCTCTCTGACGCGGTGGCGATGCCGGTCGAGGACTTCGCGGCCCTCTTCGGCCTCACGGCCCGCGTTGACGAGGCGGAGGGCGTCATTCACCTGGAGTAGGCCCCGGGCCTCCGGGTACGTACACCTCCCGCCCGGGTACGTACAATCCCAGGCCGGGTACGTACTAAGTTGTGAGTTTGATACACTTTCGCCACCATGCCTACCTGCGGATTTGTCGCACAGGTCCATGCCTCAGCAGGGAAGTCGTGTACGTACCCGGGCGGGTGGTGTACGTACCCGGCGCGAGGCTGTACGCACCCGGAGCCGGCGCGCCCCAGGGCGCGCCGACGCCCCGACGCAAGCGGCCGCCCCCACCCGGGCGGGCAGGGGCGGCCGACGGACGCCAGGTTCTTCTCGCCTGGCCTAGGCGATCTTGACGACCCAGCCCTCGGGACCGGCGACCTCGCCGGCCTGGATGCCGGTCAGGGTCTCGCGCAGCTTGGACATGACGGGGCCGACGTGCTCCATGCCGCCCTCGCCGAAGACGACCTCGGTGTCGCCGTTGACGACCTTGCCCACGGGGCTTATGACGGCCGCGGTGCCGCACATGCCGCACTCGACGAAGGCGCCGCTCGCGACCTCCTCGAACTTCACCGGACGCTCGACGACGGTCATGCCGAGCATCTCCTCGGCCACCTGCACGAGGCTGCGACGCGTGATCGACGGCAGGATGGAGTCGGTCGCGGACTGCGGCACCACGAGCGTGCCCTCGCGGTCCACGAACAGGAAGTTGGCGCCGCCGGACTCCTCAACGAAGGTGTGGGTCTGCGGGTCGAGGAACATGTTGTCCGCGAAGCCCTCGGCATGCGCCTGGACGCTCGGGTAGAGGGACATCGCGTAGTTGAGGCCGGCCTTGATGGCGCCGGTGCCGTGAGGCGCCGCGCGGTCGTACTCGGGGACCTTGACGGCCACGGGCTTGACGCCGCCGGAGTAGTACGGGCCCACGGGCGTCACGAGGATGCGGAACTGGTACTCGTCAGCGGGCTTGACGCCGATGACCTCGCCCGTGGCCACCATGAACGGGCGCACGTAGAGCGTGGCGCCGGAGCCGAAGGGCGGCACCCAGGCCTCGTTGGCCTTGACGACCATCTTGACGGCCTCGACGAACTTGTCCTCCGGGAAGGGCGGCATCACGATGCGGCGCGCGGAGTCGGCCATGCGGGAGGCGTTGAGGTCCGGGCGGAAGCAGACGATGTCGCCGTCCTTGGTGGTATAGGCCTTGAGGCCCTCGAAGACCTCCTGGCAGTAGTGGAAGATGCCCGCGCACTCGGAGAGCGTGAGGGTGTGGTCGGTGGTGAGGCCGCCCTCCTCCCAGGCGCCGTCGTGATAGTTGCAGACGTAGCTGTAGTCCGTGGGCTGGTAGGCAAAGCCGAGGCTGCCCCAGTCGATGTCCTTCTTCTCCACTGCCATGATTGCCCCCTCGTGCCGGGATTGTGTGCTGCGCAAACGATAAACCCATTCAGGGCGAGAAGAACGACGGGTTGCGGAGGTTGTAACATTGCGCGCCGCGCGGGCAGAGGGCCCCGCGGCGTGCGCGGGGCCCGGCCCGGGAATACCCACGGTCTGCGGGGTGGCCGAAACGGGTATACTCGGTATCGAGCAGAGGGTGAGCGCCCTCCTGTTCAGTGACTGACTTTGTGGGTGACACCCACGCGGAACAGCCGCCTGCCGGGGCGGCTGTTTCCATATGGATGGGGCGTCACCCGCAAGCTACTTGGTCAGAAGAGCCACGAAGGCAACCGCCAGAACCAGCACGGCCGCCGCAAGCAGCAGCAAGGTGAGCTTATCCATAGGAACCCTCCAATCTCCCCGCAAGGACTGGGAGGGCACCGCCCGCTCGATGGGCCGATTATACGCGCTTCTCATCTCATTTACAAACATGTGTTCGTAGTTCTTGAGGTTCAGACGGCGTACAATCGTGCCGACAAAAGCAGCGAGAAGAACCGAGGCACGACATGCGCATGTTCCGCAACGACTACTCCGAGGGCGCCGCGCCCGAGATCCTGGCCGCGCTCGCCGCCACCAACGACGAGCAGACCGTCGGCTACACCGAGGGCGACGCCCACTGCGAGCGCGCCCGCGAGCTCATTCGCGCCGCATGCGGGCGCGACGACGTCGACGTGGAGTTCTGCGTCGGCGGGACCTCGGCGAACGTCATCGGCGTGACGGGGCTCCTGCGCGACTGGGAGGGCGCCGTCTGCACGAAGGACGCCCACATCAACGTCCACGAGACCGGCGCCGTTGCCGCGTGCGGCCGCACCGTGCTGCCCACCGACGACGCCGACGGCTTCCTCACGCCGGAGGCCGCCGAGCGCGTCTGGCGCTTTCAGACCTCCACGGGCCGCCACATGACGCGCCCCGGGTGCGTCTACATCTCCAACACCACGGAGCTCGGCGGCGTCTGGGACCTCGAGCGCTTCGACGCGATCTGCGACTGGGCGGACGAGAAGGGCCTGCCCGTCTTCCTCGACGGCGCGCGCCTGGGAAGCGGCCTTACCTCCCCCGCCGCGGGCGGCCTCACGCTCGAGCACATCGCCGCGCGCTGCGGGGCCTTCTACATCGGCGGCACCAAGAACGGCATGCTCTTCGGCGAGGCCATGGTCATCGCCGACCCGCGTCTCAAGGAGGCCTTCCCGTTCCTGCAGAAGGAGCGCGGAGGCCTGCTCGCCAAGGGGCGCCTGCTCGGCGTGCAGTTCGAGGCCGCGTTCGAGCAGCCGGCGGACGGCGGCGAGCCGCTCTACTGGCGCCTGGCGAGAAACGCCAACGCCTGCGCGTTCCGCCTGCGCGAGGGGCTCGTGCGCCGGGGGTTTGAGCCCTACGGCGAGGCGCCCTCCAACCAGCAGTTCTTCGTCATGACGCCCGCCCAGCGCGACGCCTTCGAGGCCGCATGCGGCTGCGAGACCTTCTACGAGCTGCCGGACGGCAACGTGGTCGCGCGCTTCGTCTGCTCCTGGGCCACGGCCGAGAAGGACGTGGACGAGCTCCTCGCAGCCGTGTAAAAGGGGACGGGTTATTTCTCTCAGAGAGCCTGGGACAGGCCCCGGGGAGCGCTCCCCGGGGCCTGTCCCAGGCTCTCTGAGAGAAATAACCCGTCCCCTTTTACACGAACGAGTCGATGACCTCGTCGGCGGCGCTCACGTCCTGGACGATGTCGCAGCCGGTATAGGCGATGACGTAGCAGCCGGCCGCCTTCGCCGAGGCGATGCCCGTCGGCGAGTCCTCCACGGCCACGCACTTCTCGGCGTCCACGCCCAATAGCTCCATCGCGCGCAGGTACGGGTCGGGCGCCGGCTTGCGGCTCTCGACCATGTCCCCGCAGACGATGACGTCGAAGCGGCTCAGGACCCCCAGCCGCGCGAGCGCCGTGAGGATGCAGCGGGAGACCGTCATCGACACGAGCCCCACCCTGACGCCACGCGCCCGCAGGTCGTCCAGCAGTTCGGTCGCTCCCGGCTCCATCACGAGCGGCGCCTCCGCGTAGGTGCGGTAGCAGTCGTCCCGCAGGCGCTCGTAGTCGTCGATGGATCCCGCCACGTGATGGCGCTCGAGGATGGGCGGCACCGTCACGCGGTCCTCCCCGCCCGTGAGCACCTCGAGCTCCTCGCGCGAGACCTCGGCGCCCATCTGACGCAGGATATCCTGCACCAGATAGAGGTTCTCGACCTCGGTGTTGCAGAGCGTCCCATCAAAGTCAAAGAGCACGGCGTCAATGCGCTCCGGGCGCGCCATCGCGGCCTCCTTAGGGTCGGCGGTTGGTGGCAGAAGTGTACCAGACCCCCGCTGACCTGCATGTCAAAGCATTTTGACACGTATGCGAGCGACGGGCGCCCACACAACGGGTACCCTATGTGCAACCGAGGAAAGCGGGGAGCCATGGACGTTGGGACGCGCATACGAGAGCACCGCGAGGCCGCCGGCATGCGCCAGGACCAGCTCGCCGAGCTCTGCCGGGTGAGCCGCCAGACCATCAGCAACTGGGAGCGCAACAAGACCCTGCCCGACGTCGTGAGCCTCAAGGTCATGGCACACGAGCTCGGCACCACGGTGGACGCCCTCATCGGGGACGACATACCGGAGATCAGGCGCCGAGCCGACTCGGAGGCGCGGAGGTTTCTGACACTCTATCTCCTGAACCTCGCCTTCATGCTGGCAAGCGACGTCATGAACATGGGGTCAAACTGGGGCGGCCACGCCTTCGACGCCCCTGTCTGGACCTACCTCCGCGCCGCCGTTGCGGGTGCCTGGCTGGTCGTCCTCGTCCCCTACGTGCGGCTGGTCAGGCGCCACAGATTCGCCTATATCGGCGAGATCGGCCGCTATCTCGACAAGAACCTCGTTCTCGAGGAGTCGCGCGTCACGAGGGTCGCCCGGTCGATGCTCCGTCACATCCAGGTCTGGAACGGCGTGCTCCTCACGCTCGCCGCCCTCGCCGGGCTCGCGGCAGGGGGCGTGCTCACCCCGGGCATGGCGGCCTGCCTCGTCGCCGTGTGCGCCGCGCTCGTCGCCCTCGGCGTCCACCTCGACAAGGAGCGCCAGCGCTGGGGCGGATCGGTCAACCCGCCGCTCCCTCCGCAGCGCTGATGCGCCCTCAGAGCTCGATCTCGGCGTACGAAACGTGGTTGCGCCGCTCCATCCACGAGAAGAACTCCTCGGGCGTACGCACGGGAATCGCAGAGCGCCCGAAGTCGCGCGCGTTTCTCGTCACGATGACGGACGCGTCGATGCTCGTGGCGACCTGGTACGCCAGCGCGTCCTCGAAGTCAGGCCAGTCAGACTCCAGCGCCCGGTCCACCTCGCGCTCCCCCGGCGCGCACACGCGCACGAAGCGGCGCAGGGCAAGCAGCGCCTCGCGCGCAGCGGGCGCGCAGGACGGACGCCCGCCGTTGCTCAGCACGTAGAAGATGTCAGTGACCTGCGATGAACTCGCCCAGAGCTCGTAGTCCCCCATCTCGGCAAAGATCATGAGCCTCCGCGCGAGCTCGTAGAAGCCACCGCGCCGGGCGAGAAAGTCAACGAGCACGTTGCTGTCCACGAGTACGCGAATCATCGGCCGTCCCCCATCAGACCGGCGTCGGCAAGCCGCTCCGCCCGCGCCTGCCTCACGTCCATGGCCGCGAACCGCTCATCGAGCTCGACTCTGGTGACGGCGTCCACCGCCGCGACGGCAGCGCGCAGCCGCGCCTCCCGCGCCTCCCCAGAGGCAGAGAAGGGCAGCGCACGCCTCGAGATGACATAGTCGTACAGCTCGTTGATCGCCTGAGAGGCGTTGGTCCCCAGCTCCCTGAGCACCTGGTTGCCCAGCTCCTTCTTGGCCTGCGACATCCGCCCCGTAACCATCGCGTCCACAGCCGGCCTCCCCAAATCGTTGTACCGTACAACACTATACCACATCACATCACCCACCCCCCCGGCGGTAAGAGAGCCCGTCGACGCGAGCCGCCCCGGCAGCCTCCCGATTTCCTAAGCAGAAGTTTCACGGAGTGCACTTCTGCGTGGAAATCGGGAGGCTGCCGGGGCGGCCCCACGAGCGAGACGTTCTTCTCGCCTACGCGTCCTTCATGATGATGTCACGCACGATGGCGGAGACGCGGTCGCAAGCGTCGAGGCAGAGCTCCATGCGGTCGAAGATGCGCAGCCAGCTGACCGCGTACTTGCCGCTCGCGTCCTCCTCGTCAGAGAAGAGGCGGCGCAGCGCCTTCTGGTAGACGGTGTCGCCCTCGTCCTCCACGGTGCCGACGCCGATGGCCTTCTCCAGGACGATGCGGTCCTTCTTGTAGTCGGGCAGGTGGTTGATCATCTCCTGCATCTCGCTCACGGCGTGCACGGTGAGCTCGGAGATCTGCTTGGCCTCGAGGCGCAGGTCGGAGAGGTTGAAGAGGTCGAGCCGCACCGCGACGCCGTACATGGAGTCGACGACGTCATCCATGGCCAGGGCCAGGTTGGAGATGTCCTCGCGGTCGATCGGCGTGATGAAGGAGGTGTAGAGCTTGGCCATGATGGCCTTCACGCGCTCGTCGCAGGTGGACTCGTAGACCTTCATCTGCGGGATGCTGCTCATCGACTCGGGGAACTCCGTGATGATGGTGTTGTACTCGTTCGCGGCCTCGGTGATGAGGGCGGCGAACTCCTTGAGCATGGTGTAGAACTCGTCTTCCTTCTTGATGCGGGGCATGTCAACTCCTTTGTCTGTGGCGAGAAGAACGCGCGCTCGGCGCTTAGAACAGGACCAGGAAGAGCTTGGCGAGGATGAAGCCGATGACGCCGCAGCCCGGGAACGTGAAGACCCAGGTGAGGACCATTTCCTTGGCGACGCCCCAGTTGACGGACTTGGGGTCCTTGGCGGCACCGGCGCCCATGATGGCCGCGGTCTTGGTGTGCGTGGTGGAGACGGGAAGGCCGGTGAGCGTGGCGATGAGCAGGCTCGCCGTGGCCGAGACGGAGGCGGCAAACCCCTGGTACTTGTCCAGGCGCACCATCTCCATGCCGACCTTCTTGATGATCTTCTTGCCGCCGACCGCCGTGCCGATGGCCATGACCGCGGCGCAGAGGACCATGATCCAGAGCGGGAAGCCGCCCATGTCGCCGACCGTCATGTTGAGCGAGAGCGCGATGGCGAGCATGGCGGTGGACATGAACTTCTGGCCGTCCTGCGCGCCGTGCATGAGCGCCACGCCCGCGGCGCCGAGCACCTGCATGCGGCCGAAGAAGTTGTTGGCCGTCCGGCGATCTGCGTTCTTGCACGCGATGGGGATGATCTTGGAGATCGCCCAGCCGGCGATGAAGCCGAGGACGGTGGAGAGCACGAGGCCGTAGACGACCTTGATCCACTCCCCCATGTTGACGCCGTCGAGGCCGCCGGAGACCGCGAGGGCGGCGCCCGTGAGGCCGGCGATGAGGGCATGGCTCTCGGAGGTGGGGATGCCGAAGGCCCAGGCGCCGAGGCCCCAGGCCACGATGCCCACCGTCGCCGCCGCGAGCGCGATGAGCGCCGCGTGGGAGTCCCCGCCGAAGTCGACCATGCCGGAGATGGTGTCCGCAACGGCGGTGGAGATGAACGACATGGCGACAAGGCCGACGAAGTTGCAGATGACGCTCATAAAAATCGCCGAGTCCACGTCGATGGAACGAGTTCCGACGGGCTCGGCGATGGCATTGGCCGCATCAGTGGCACCGTTGACGAAGATGGTGCCCATGACGAGGACCATGACGATGATCAGAAAGGGATTGCTCGACAGGACGCCGAGAAACTGTTCAAAGCTAATCAAGGGCGTGCTCGCTTCCTCACCGGCCGCCGTGGCGGCCATTTGTCACAGCTTTGTTAACGCTTGATAAGGATAGCGTAAGGTCGCCGCGAATAGCTCGGAAAGCGGCCAACGGCGGCCTCCGTTCGCCGTTGCTTACAGAGAGCTTACAATGCGCGCCGCGAAGGCCCCTCGGGCTCGACGTAGTCGATGAGGTCGCCCGGCTTGCAGCGGAGCACCTGGCAGAACGCCTCGAGCTGGGCAAACCGTATGCCGTGGACCCTCCCCCGCTTGATGCAGGACACGGTCACCGCGGAGATTCCCACGCGCTCGGCGAGCTCCTTTGAGGTGATCTTCCGCTGTGCGAGCATCCTGTCGAGCCTCATCACGATGGGCATCACGATCCCGTCCTCTCATATCGGCCTAAACCCGCTTCTCGTAACCTCTTTCACCCTAATCCGTCACAGACTTATTCTATTGCATGTAGTCACTAATACTATCTATAAAACGATTCAAAGGATATATTTCTCGGATCGAAGCCACCGAGATACGAGAGCAGCCCGGGGGCCTCAGGCCTCCGGGCTGCGAGATTACGCTGGAGCCAGCTACCAGACTCGAACTGGTGACCCCCGCTTTACGAGAGCGGTGCTCTACCAACTGAGCTAAGCTGGCGTGTCAGCAGATAAGTACTATACGAGAAGGACGAGCGTGGCGCAAGCCCCGTTTTTCTCGCCCTGCGGGCAGGGGCGCGGGGACGAGCTTTGCCCCGCTCGCGAGGGGCTAGGAGAGCTCGAACTCGAGGAAGTCCACGTACCCGGCCCCCACGTACCTGAAGAAGAGGGCGGAGCGCTCCTCGGCCGAGCTCACGTCCGAGCTGAAGGCATGCCATCCGGACCCCGACAGGGCAAAGTCGATGGTGCCGATGACGTCCCGGAACCGCTCGTCCGTGGCCACGACAAAGCCTCCCCGCCCGGACCCGCGGACCGTCACGCCCACGCGGCCGAGGCGGGAGAGGTCGAAGTACTTGAAGCCGACGACGGATCCGTCGCTCAGGTTGGCGACGTACTGGCGAGCCGCCTCGTCGCCATCGCGGCCCGTCTGCGTCAGATAGGGGTGCCGCGCGAGACGCCGCCTGGGGCTGCTCCCGTCGACGCGCCCGGCGCCCTCCGATGACCAGAGGTTGCAGGCGATCCTCGCCCCGTAGGTGCCGATGCCGGCGAGCGGGGCCCCGTTGAGGCCGCAGCTCGTCACCTCGGCCTGCGCGAAGGAGCCGTCCGCGTTTCGCACGAGGCGCTCCGCGCATGCCTGGCGCGCATACGAGCTCCGGTTGGTCTGACGATGGTAGAAGATGTAGAAGTCGTCGCCGAGGCGCAGCATGCCGCCATGCGTGTTGCCGGTGTAGTTTGACGCGCCCCTCTCGTCGGGATGGCCGGGAAGCCCGACGTCGCCCACCGAGACGAGCGTCCCGCCGAAGGCGAAGCCGCCGTCCGGTCGGTCGCTCGTGGCATAGCAGAGCTCGTGGTTGAGCCGCGAGCTGTAGACGAAGTAGTACGTGCCGTCGTACTTTCGGATGGAGCTCGCCTCGAAGAACTCGTGGCCGGCGAAGGACCCGGGGCCCTCCTTGGGGAAGAGCAGGCGCTGCTCGCCCTCGATGGTGCGCATGTCGCTTCGCAGCTCCACCATGTAGCCCCCCTCGAAGCCGCACGGACGGCCGCCGGTGACCAGGCGGGGAACCGGCGTGTAGAACCCCGAGTAGAGATAGACCCGGCCGTCGTCGTCAACGAGCACGGCGGGGTCAAAGCCAAAGCCGTCGCCCGCGCGCCGACCGTAGGGGGTGCCGTCCGGCCAGCTCACATGAGCATAGAACTCGTAGCTTCCCGCGGGCTCGTCGCACACCGCGACGCCTATCGTCCCCATGAAGTCGAAGGCGTAGAAGAGGTAGTAGCGCCCGTCCGCGCCGCGCGCCACATCAGGCGCGAAGAGCAGGCGCAGCCCCAGGCGGTTCCTGGGGTCTTGCCCCTTGCGATAGATCACGCCCTCGTAGCGCCAGTCCGAGAGGTCGTCCACCGGCGCCGACCAGCACACGTAGTCGTTCATGCAGAACATCGGGGCGCCAAAGCGGTCATGCGACCCATACACGTAGACGCGCCCCCCAAACACGTGCGGCTCTCCGTCGGGGACATACTCCCACTCGGGGAGATAGGGGTTCAGGGCCTGGCTTCTCATGGGGCCTCCAGTCACGACGATATCGGAGAAAACCTATCACCTGCCCATCGCACGAGGGGAAGCGTGACCCAACCGGTTGGTTTGCTGACACAAGCAAGGGCCGTCGAGCCGCTGGGCGGGCGGGACGCGGTTTCGCCCAGATGCGGCACGCAAAGGCCACCCGGCAGGAGCCAGGTGGCCCTTTTCGTCGGGTCGGAAGTCCGCCCCAGGCAGTGCGCGGCGCCCGGGCGCTACAGCAGGCGCAGCACGCCGCGCACGAGTCGCTCGAAGTCCTCGGCATAGCCGCCCGCGGCCTCGAGAACGGTCTCGTGGCTCACCGCAGGCGCGCCGGACTCGTTGGCGGCCAGCGTGAGCCCGAGCGCGTTCATGCCCAGCGCACGTGCCATGATGACCTCGAGCACCGTGGACATGCCCACGTAGGAGACGCCGAGCGCGCGCAGCGCCGCCACCTCGGCCGGGGTCTCGAAGCAGGGGCCGAGCACGCCCGCGTAGACGCCCTCCTCCACGGCGATGCCAAGGTCGTCGGCCACGCCGCGCGCGATGGTGCGCAGGTAGGGGGAGTACGCCTCGTTCATGTCCACGAAGGGGCTCTCAACGTCACGCAGGCCGTCCCACTCGGCGAGCGGGTTGCGCCCGGTGAGGTTGATCTGGTCCGTGAGGATGCCCAGGCCCACGTGCGCCTGGCCGGGCACGGCGCCCGTCGCGCAGGCGAAGACGATGTCGCGGCAGCCCAGATGGTGCGCATGGCGCACGAGCGAGGTCACCTCGGCGGCGGAGTAGCCCTGGTAGAGGTGGATGCGCCCGGGGTAGACCACCACGGGGACGTCGTCGATCGTGCCCACGGTGGCCTCGAAGCGATGCCCCGGCACGGGGCGCGCCGTGGCAGGGAAGCCGTCGATGTCCTGGTAGTCGATGCGGCGGACCGGGCGCACGAGCGTCCCCAGATGCCCCAGCCCGCTCCCGAGCACGATGGCGACGGGGTGCTCCACGCTCGGCTTGCAGGCGCGGACGGTGTCCTCGGTGACCATGCAGATCCCCTCCCTCGCGAGCCTGTCGGCAAAGACGCCGCGGCCCGGAACAAGTCTTCCAGAGTAGGTTCCATCGTAGACGAGTCCGACGCCGCATGACGGGCTCTTTGCCTTGAGCACGGCGAGCGTCGCCCCAGAGCGGGCGACCGAGGCGGCACAGGCCTCGGCGCCGCGGGCGAACGCCTCCGTCACGTCCTCTCCCGTGGCGAGAAGGACGCGCTCCCCCACCCGCTCGGCCGGGGGCCGGGGACACGGGAGGCCCGCCGCGCGCTCGGGGCAGACGCGGCAGGCCTCGGTCTTTGACGCCAGCTCTATGACCTCGCCCGCGGGCTTGGCTCCCCCGTCGTAGCGGACGGGCTCGCCGAGCAGGCAGGCGCTCACGCAGACGCGCACGCGCGCCCCGCTAGGAGGCCACGAGCGAGCCAACCTGGACGGTGGCGTTGGAGAGCAGGTTCCTCGTGTAGGCGACCCACTCCTCGCTCACCTGCGTGGCCACCTCGGAGTAGTTGTTCGACGCCACCTGATAGGCCGCCTCCGCCGCGGCGTAGGTGGCGGAGTCGTTGGTGATCTCGTAGCTCGAGAGCGTGGCGTAGTAGTCGCCGTCCTGGCGCGCCCAGGTGCCCGCCTCGGAGTCCCACTCGTCGCCAAGAAGGCCGATGATGTAGCTCGCGTAGTCGGCCGTCGGGGTGTCCTCCGCGCCCTCCTCGGGCTCGGTCGGCGCCGTCGGCACATCGGGCAGCGGCGTGGAGACCACCGAGTCGCGCAGCTTGGACATCGTCGCGGAGTCGGCGATGGTCGCCTTTGCGATCTCCTCGTCGATGCCGTAGTTGCTCGCGATGGTGGCGTAGTCGCTCGTGCCGAACATCTGCTCGGCGAAGGCGGCCACCTCGTCGTCCGAGACCGTGACGCCCTGCGCGGCGGCGTCGGCCAGGACCACGGCGTTCTGGGCGTAGGCGACGACGTCGCTCGCGACGGGCACGTTGTAGGTGCCGTCCTCGTTGGCGGCGTCCTCGACGGCGGAGTTCTGCTCGATGACCTCGCGCGCGGTGATGTTGGTCGTCTGGCCGTTGTAGGTGTAGGTGGCGATGGTGCTGTCGAGCTCGTCGGCCGAGAGCGTCGTCTTGCCCTGGAGCGCCACGCCGGCGGGGCTGGACGTCGCGGACGTCCCTCCGATCAGGAAGTGGCCGCAGAGCACGCCCACCACGAGCGCGACCACGCAGATGGCCACCCACGCCGGGGTGCCGAGGCCCCGGCCCTTCCCGTCGGCGGCCGAGAACGGCGTGTTCTTCTCGCCCGCGGTGCTGTTCTTGTCTGCCATGGGTCTCCCCTCACGTCGGCCGCGCCCCATGGCGCGGCCCCAGTCGGTCAATCCGTCTGATTCTAACCCCGTGCGCAGGCGCTCCGCGCAGGGCCCACAAGCTATGAAAGAGCCTGAATGATCTCCGCCGAGAAGGACTTGATGTAGCCCGAGCCGCTCTCGGAGTCGAACTTCACGCGCGCGGCGAGCGCCTTCCTCGTGGCGTCGGAGGCGTTCCCCTGGGCGAGGGCGAGCAGCGCGGCGAGCATGTCGCGGTACTCGGCGTCACCGTGGTAGCACTGGATGGCCTCGTCGATGAGAGGCCAGACCTCGTCGGAGCGCTCGGGGGAGCTCGCGCCGAGGCGGCACAGGAAGACGAAGGCGGCGAGCCGCACCGTGGCCGACCCGTCGTCGAAGAGCGACGCCTCGGCTCCGTCGAAGGCGCCCGTCACGCTGTCCGGGTCCTTCTCGGCGATGGAGGAAAGGGCGTCGAGCACCTCCCAGCGCGTCTGCGCCTCGGGGCGGAAGAGCGCGTCCACGAGCGCGTCGACGTGCGGCAGGAGCGTCTCGGGCTGGCTGCGCGCCACGAGCGCGAGCGTGTGCGCGACCTCCTGGCGGCGGCGCCTGCTCGCGCCGGAGAGCTCCTCGACGAGGCCGGAGACCTCGGTAGCTGCGGTATCTGCCATGTTCCTAACTCCCTTGCTTGTAAAGCCGAACCTACTCGCTGAACCCGTCGACCACGGCCGTGCCGCTCTTGGGGTCCTGGTGGATGTCTATGAACCCGAGCTTGGACGCCTCGCGCAGGAGCGCCGTGAACGAGCGGTAGCCGTACGACGCCTCAGAGAACTGCGGGCGCTTGCGCTTCATGGTGTCCTTGAGGCGCGAGGCGAGGATGAACGAGTCGCTCTCGCGCTGCAGCGCGTCGATGGTCTCGAAGAGCAGCTGGTAGCACGTCTCGCGCTCCTTGGGGACCTTGCCCTGGAAGTCGGGGATGCCCGGGCCGCGCGTGATGTCCTCGTAGAAGATGAACTCGTCGCAGACCTCGGCCAGAAGGGTGCTCGTCGCCTCCTTCATGCCCACGCCGATCACGGTCTTGCCGAACTCCTTGAGCTTGGCGACGAGCGGCGAGAAGTCCGAGTCCCCGGAGAGGATGGCGAAGGTGTCGATGTGGTCCTTGGTGAGGCAGATCTCCATCGCGTCAACCGCGAGGCGGATGTCCGCGGAGTTCTTGCCGGTGTAGGCGCGGTCGGGAATCTCTATGAGCTCGATGCCGAGCTCATGGAGGGGCGTGATGGCGTCGGTGAAGCGCTGCCAGTCGCAGTAGGCGCGCTTGGCCGTGATGCGCCCCTTGTCGACGAGGCGCTCGAGGATGAGCTTCACGTCGGGGAGCGGGCCCGGCTCCTGGTGGCCGTTGCGCTTGCGCCGGCCGGTGCCGAGGGCGAGGTTCTCGTAGTCGATGAGCACCGCGATGGAGCTCTGGGGAGTGTCAGTTGAGTTCAAGGCCGATGGTTCTCCTTATGTGAGTCGGGGACCGTCCCCGATCTGCAGACATGTCTGATATTACTCGTGGTGGTGGCAGTGGCACTCATGGCCGTCGCCGTGGTCGTGGTGGTGGCCGCCGCAGCACTCGTGGCCGTCGCCGTGGTCGTGGCCGCAGGAGCACTCGTGGCCCTCGTCATCGCCCTCTCCCTGGTCGAGGAGCGACCAGTCGAGCCCGGCCGCCTTGCAGGTCTCCTCCTCCTGGTAGAGCAGCGTGAGCGCCTGCGTGCCCATGCGCGACCCGCCGATCTGGCAGAGCATGTCGAGCAGGGTGAAGGCGGTCTCCGCGCCGGGCAGCGTGATGTCGAGGTCCTCCGAGCGGCGCAGCGCCAGCGCGACGTCCTTGCGCAGGTGCTCGACGAGGAAGCCCGGCTTGTAGTCGCCCGCGAGGGACTTGGGCGCGAGCGTCCTGGAGGCGCCGGAGCCGCCGGTGCCGTTGGCGAGCACCTCGAGCATGAGCTCCGGGTCGATGCCGGACTGCTGGGCGAGCGCGAGGGCGTCGGCGTAGCCGACCATGCACGAGACGAGGCTCACCTGGTTGCAGAGCTTGGCCGTCTGCCCGCCGCCCGGCTGGTCGAAGTAGAAGCGGCGGGACGAGAAGGACTCGAGCACGGGCAGCACGTCCGCCACGTCCTTCTCGGCGGCGCCGACGATGAGCGTGAGGGTGCCGTCGATCGCGCCCTGCTCGCCGCCCGTGACGGGGCAGTCGAAGGCGTGCTTGTCCTCGACCTCGGCCGCGTCGTGGATGTCGCGCGCGAGCTCGGGCGAGCTCGTGGTGAGGTCGATGAGCCAGGCGCCCTTCTTGGCGGTGCGGATGAGCCCGTCGGTGGCGAGGTAGACGTCCTCGACGTCGGTGGGATAGCCGAGCATCGTGAAGACGACGTCGGCGTCTGCGGCGGCCTCGGCGGGGCTGTCCGCCCAGTGCGCGCCGCGGGCGAGAAGGGCCTCGGCCTTCTCGCGCGTGCGGTTGTGGACGGTGACGTCATAGCCGGCGTCCATGATGTGGCCGGCGATGGGCGCGCCCATGATGCCGGTCCCGATGAAGGCGATCTTCCTGATCTGCAAGGGTGTTCCTTTCTGGATGGGCGTGCCACTGGCGTCAGGTTCGTCTGGCACGCGCGCCGCGCGTGCCAGACGAACCTGACGCCAGTGGCATACCTCCTGCCTACTGCCCGCGGACCTTGCGGGCGATGCGGTCGGTGAACGAGAGGGACTCGCGGCGGTCCTTGCCCCAGAAGAGCAGCGCCACCATGCCGGGCCCCACGTGGGCGCCGATGACCGGGCCCACGGAGCTGTAGATGATGGGGACGTCGGCGCAGCCGGGCTCCTTGCGGATCTGGTCGGCGAGCCAGAGCGCGTCCTTCTCGGCGTCCGCCGAGACGATGGCCATGGGGAGCTTCTCGTCCCCGCCCTCGGCGCCGAGGTAGTTGGCGCGGAAGTCCGCGATGATGGCGCGCAGGGCCTTCTTGCGGCCGCGGCACATGCCGCGCAGCGTGAGGGCGCCGTTGGTGTCATAGGAGAGCTCGGGCTTGATGTCGAGCTTTCCGCCCACCGTGGCGGCCGCCGGCGGGATGCGCCCGCCGCGGGCGAGCGCGTCGAAGGAGTCGAGCGTGAAGTAGCCGTGGACGTAGTAGCGCGCCTCCTCGGCCCAGGCCACGAGCTCGGTCGCGGTGAGGCCGTTGGCGACCTGTCGCACGGCCTCGATGGCGAGAAGCTCGGCGGCGGCCGACGGGCAGACGTTGTCGACGACGTGGATCTGGAACTCCGGGTGCGCCTCGCGGACCATGTCCGCCGCCTGGCGCGCTGCGTCGACGCTCGAGGAGAGGCCGCGCGTGAAGGCCAGGTAGACCGTCGGGGTGCCCTCGGCGGCGGCACGCTCGAAGACCTCGAGGTAGTGGCCCGGCGTGACGGCCGAGGTGGTGACGTGCTCGCCGGCGCGCATGCGCTCGTAGAACTCGTGCGCGCTCATGGTCTCCCACAGGTCGTCGGCGTGCTCTCCGTCCGACATCACGTAGGGAAACGGGATGATCTCCACGCCGAGGGCGCGCGCCACCTCGGGCGCGAAGTCGGCGCAGGAGTCAACGACGAGGTTGACGTTCCCGCGCGCGTGATACGCGCGGCCCAGGCGCGCGGCCTCCCGCGACGCCTGGGCGTTGGTGTCGACCTCGTTCTCGGCGGCCGTGACCGCCGCGGACTCAGTGCTACTGCTCATTCTCTTCCTCAATCTTGGGCTTGATGATTCCGTACCCGCCATTCTTTCGATGATAGATGACGTTGACAAGCCCGGTGGTGGCATTGGTGAACACATAGAAATCGTGACCGATGAGGTCGGTCTGGACGAGCGCCTCCTCCTCGGTCATGGGCAGGAGGTCGACGTACTTCTCGCGGACGAGCTGGTCGTCCTCGGTCTCGTCCTCGGAGGGCTCGATGAGGGCGGCGAGGTCCTCCTGGGTGACGGCGCCCGTCTTGGCGGCGGCGACGCGCTGACGGCGGTCGATGACGCGCGTCTTGTACTTGCGCAGCTGGCGGGTGACCTTGTCGGCGGCCTCGTCGATGGCGGCGTACATGTCGTCGGAGCTGGCGACGACGCGGACCACGTTGTCGCGCACGAAGACGGTGACCTCGCAGGTCTTCCGCTCGGGGTTGGAGGGGTTCTTGTCAACGCGAAGGACGACATCGCAGGTCATGGGCTTGATGTCAAACACCTTGAGGGCGTTGCCGACCTTCTCCTCCACCTGAGCGCGCAGGGAGTCGGAGACACCTACCTTGCGACCAGAGATCTTGATGTCAACCATGCTTGCCTCCTTACGATTGCCTTGGACGGGGCGAATGGGCGCCGGCGTCCTTACGACTCCTATACCCAAAAGCGTCGCGCGCGTTGCGCCGGGCATCGGCGGGCGCGCGGGAGGGGCGAGCGGACCCGCTAGGCGGCGACCCCGGAGATGCGCGAGGCCTCGGTGAGCGCCGGGAAGACGCCGATCCAGCGAGTCTTGGCGATGTCGGCCACGCCGTTGCCCTGGATCGCGTCGAGAGCGGCCTGGACGGAGGACTGGAGCTCCTGCGAGGCGCTCGACGAGACGCCCACGCCCACGGCGACGGGCGCGTCGAGCGTGCCGGCGAAGGAGCCTGCGTCATAGGTGCACGAGAGGTACGCGCCCGCGTAGGCGTCGCACACGACGTAGTCGACGGAGCCCGAGGCGAGCGCCTCGAACGCCTCGTTGAGGTTGGAGAAGGTCTGCTCCACGGCGCCGAGGCCGAGCGAGGCGAGCGCGGACTGGGAGACGGAGTTGGCCTGGACGCCCACCGTCTTGCCCGAGAGGTCGGCGGCGGCGATCGGGGCCGTCACCTCGGTGGCGGCAAAGACGCCGAGCGCGGACTGCGCGTAGCTTCCAAGCACCGTCACGTCCGTCGCGCTGCCCGCCTCGACGCCCATGACCACGTCGCAGTTGGAGGCCAGCGCCGCGGAGGCGTTCTGAACCGAGACGATCTCGACCGTGGCCATGCCGAGCTCGTCGGCGAGGGCGTAGGCGGTGTCGACGTCGATCCCCACGAGCGACCCGTCGGTCGCCGAGAGGGCGAGCGGGGCGGACTCCGCGGCCTCGATGCCCACCGTGAGGGTGCCGGGGGTCTTGAGGTCGGCGTCGGCGAGGGCCGGCGTCAGGTCCGCGCGGCGCTGCTCGCGTGCCTCCGCGACGGACGTCTCATCGAGCAGGCCGTCGACGGCGCCGCCGATTGCCTGCCCCACGCCCGAGAGCGCCTCCCCCACCCCGCCGAGGGCATTGGTCACCTCGGCGGGAACGCCGGAGCACCCGGCGAGAAGGGCGAGCGAGAGCGCCGCGCCCACGGCGGAGACGATGGTGTTCGTATGGTTGCGCTTCATGGCCTGCCCTCTTGTCCCTCTTCGTACGGTCTCGATCGTCTCACCCAGCTGACCTGGTCTTTGACCCCACACCCGCGCACTGGGGACGTCGCTTGCGGCGCCGCGGCGCCTCCACTGTTGCCCCTCTCGCCCGCGAGGCCGGATGCCTCATGCGTATGACGGGCGGTACGACTTACCTCTAGGACGAGCCATGATCGCGCGGGCGCGCACGCCCGAGCTTACGTGGATCCCTTTGCCCTCGTCTGGCATGGACTTGGGCGGACCCGACGCCGCAGCGCCCGCCCCGTGGGGCGCCCGCCCGCAACCACAGACCTGGGTTGAGACTCTGCCAGTATAACCGCCGCTCGCGAGCGGCGCGACCCCCCAGTGGGGCGGACGGCGGGTGGCGCCGCCCGCGCGGGGGTGGGACGGGCGAGGAGCGCGGATGTCGCCTCTCCCCCGCATGGCGGCCGCGCGGGGCCGAGGCGACGTTCCTCCCGCCGCAAGCGTCGCCAATCCCCCGCATGGCGGCCGTGCGGGGCCGAGGCGACGTTCCTCTCGCCACAAGCGTCGCCAATCCCCCGCGGAGCCGCCGTGCGGGGCCGAGGCGACAGATTTCGAGGCCGCCCCCCGGCCGCCCGGATCACCAGACGCGCGCGAGCACGCAGGCCGTGACCGACGCCGCGCCCCGGCCCGCGAGCGAGCGCGCCGCCTCGGCGATCGAGGCCCCCGTCGTCGCCACATCGTCGAGCAGCAGCAGGCGCGCGCCCGAGACGTCGCCCGCCACCCGCATGGTGCCCGCGAGGTTGCCCGCGCGCTCCTCTCGGCCGAGCGCGCGCTGGTCGCGGGCGGCGCCGCGCACGAGCACGTCGGCGAGCGGCAGCCCCAGCTGGGCCGCGAGGGGCCGCGCGACGAGCTCCATGTGGTCGAAGCCGCGCCGCCCGAACGCCTCTGCCGTGGCCGGCACGAAGCAGACCGCGTCGGTCGCCGCGGCGTCGAAGCGCGGCGCGCCGTCGGTGCCGGGCCAGGCCGAGGCCTCCTCGAGCGCGCAGAGCATGGCGGCCGCCATCACGGGAGCGAGGCGCAGCTCGTGGGCGTCCTTGAGGCAGGTGACCATGCGCGCGGGCGTCCCCCGGAAGCCGAGCGCGGCCACGGTCGCGCGCACGGGCCAGTCGCCCCGGCACTCCGTGCAGGTGAGAAATCCGTAGGGCGCGCCGCAGACCGGGCACGCCAGGCGCTGCTCCACCCACGGCAGCGCCGCGCGGCACTCCTCGCAGACAAGCTCCCCCGGCTGCTCGCAGCCCACGCACCGCGTGGGGCTCACGAGCTCCGCCGCCGCGTCGCCGGCCGCGCGGATTGTGGCGAGAAACGACATGCGACCCCCTTCCGGTCGGATGGGGGTCGCTCGGTGAGGGCAGTGTAGCACGCCACGGGGCGCGCGCTCTTCTCGCCCGCGCGCTCTTCTCGCCCGCTCCCCCTCTCCCCCAGCTCCTTCTCGCGTTTGCACGAGCAATCTCGAGCGACCCGCTCGGGGCATGCTCCAGGCACAGGCCTTCTAGCTGCGCAAACTCAAATGAACTATGCTGAGGGCAGAATCTGCCATCGGAGTTTGCACGAGCAAACGCGGCGAGGGGAGGAAGCGTGCGCGAGAAGAGCATGCGCGTCGAGGGGGACGACGGCCCCGCGACGGCGCCCGCCGCCCCGAGGGCGGCGCTCCGGGTGGCGCTCGTCAACGCGGGTCCCCGGGGCGCGTGGTCCGCGACGGCCCACCTGCTCGCGGACCTCGCCGAGGCCCTTCCCGTGTACGCCCGCATGGCAGGCGTGGAGGCCCCCGAGGTGACGGAGGACGCGCCCTCCGGCCGGGGCGCCATCGTCCTGGGGTGCGAGTCCCGCGCGGACACGCCGCCCGCGCGGCTTCTCGACCTGCTCGAGAGCCCGCGAGGCGAGCTCGCGCCCGGCATGCGCGTCTACGCCGTCGCCGTCACGGGGCTCTACGAGCCCGAGCGAGCGCTCCCCTCCCTCGACGCGATCGAGCGGGCCTGCTCGGCGAGCGGGGCGCGCTGGATGGGCGGCGTGGCCGTGGGCGGGGGCGAGCTGATCCTCCCCACGGCGGCGGAGCCGCGCATGGGCATCTGGAGGCGTCGCAGGTCCGAGGCCGTCGACCGGCTCATCATGGCGGTCCTCTCGGGCGCCGAGGCGGGGGTCATCCTCGCGCGCCCCGCCGTGCCGAGGTGGGCCTACCGGCTTGTCCGTCGGGGCGGCATGGGACCGGAGGCCTCCGCGTAAGCCAGGGCCGGGCCGGGCGCGCGAACGTCGCCTCGCCCCCGCGCGGCGTCTCTGCGGGGACGAGGCGACGTTCTTCTCGTCACATATGTCGCCATGCCCCCACGGACCCACGTTGCGGGGACGTGGCGACGCTCTTCGGCCAGGGCAACTACGCGAAGACCGCGCTCAGCACGAACCCCACGACCACCATGACCAGGAGCGCGCCCCCGAAGTTGCGCAGCGCAATCGGCGTGACCGCGTCCTGGGCCTCGTTGGCGTTGAGGTTCTCGCACCAGGTCCTCTCGCCGCACGCGGGACAGGCGAGGCGCTTGGCAACGTAGCGGTACCGGGGCTGGCTCACCAGCGCCACGCCCTTGACGCGCGTCCGCGTGGTCGAGCGGGCGCGGCGCATCCCGGGGCGCGCGAAGTCGCGCGGCGCGAGGTCGAACTCCGCCCCGCACCGCTCGCAGCGCATGCGATAGACGAGCCCCGAGGCATCGACCTCAGCCAGCGTCCGGCGCCACGCGGCCACGAGCAGCGCGACCATGGCGACGAAGCACGCCAGGATGGCGAGAAGGGCGACGACCAGCGAGGCGGGCATGACGGCTACCGCCCGAAGAGGGCGCAGGCGTTGCCCCAGAGCGCGTCATAGGTCGCCTGGCGGCTGCCGCGCCCGCCCGCCTCGCGCACGTCCGCCACGCGGGCGGCGGTGAAGGCCACCATGGCGGGCTCGCACTCCTCGCCGCGCAGGGGCACCGGCGCCATGTAGGGGCTGTCGGTCTCTGAGAGGAGGAAGCGCTCGGCGCAGAACGTGGCCGCCTTGCGGATCTCGTCGGAGCGTGAGAACGTGGCCGCGCCGCCGAAGGCGATGTGGCAGCCCAGGCTCGTGAACATCTCCATCACCCTGAGGTCCGAGGTGAAGCAGTGCAGGTCGCAGCCCGTCTCGGGAACCCCCTCCTCGCGCAGGATCCGCGCGGCGTCACGGTGCGCGCCGCAGCGGATGTCGCCCACGGCGTCGCGGATGTGAAGCTGGACGGGCAGGCCCAGCTCGTGAGCCACGCGGAGCTGGCGGCGGAACGCCTCCTCCTGAACGGGGTAGGCGATCTTGCTGTTGGGGCCGTAGTCGAGGCCGATCTCGCCCACGCCCACGCAGCGCGGGCTCTCGAGGAGCTCGCGCAGGCGGGCCATGGCGCCATCGTCGAGCTGGGCGGCGCCGTAGGGGTGCGCGCCGGCCACGATGCGCACGTTGTCCACGAGCTCGGGGGCATCGTGGCCCTCGAAGGCGGGCGGCACGAAGCCGTGCTCGGCGCACTCCGCGAGGCACGCGCGCGCAAGCTCCACCTGCTCGTCGATCCAGGAGAGGAGGGCGGGGACGCTCTCCCACTTTCCGGGCACGTCATCGATGGGGTCGAGCGGCACCACGAGCAGCCTCACGCCCGCAAGCGCGGCGCGCGCGATCGCCATCGCCGGGTCGTGGGCGCGGAAGCTCGTGAGGTGGCCGTGGGTGTCCGCGAGCGGCGCGAGCGGGGCCGGCAGCGGGCACGCCTCCCCCTTGCGGTTGTGGAAGAGTTCGCCGTCGGCGAGCGTGAGGTCATCGAGCGCGACGTTCTGGGACATGGGTTACTCCTGACGTTGGGAGAGTGCTGACGCGAGAAGGACGAAGTCCGCCGGCGCGAGGGTCTCGGCGCGGCAGGTGGGCGCGATTCCGCACGCGGCGAAGGCGGCGTCGAGCGCGTCACGGGAGAAGCCCGAGGCGGACATGGAGTTGCGGATGGTCTTGCGGCGCTGAGCGAACGCGGCGTCGATCACGGCGGACACCTCTGCCACGCGCGCGGCGTCCACGAGCGGCGCGCGGTCGATGCGCACAACGGCGGAGTCCACGTGCGGGGGCGGCATGAAGTTGCCCGGCCCCACCTCAAAGCGCCCGGTCACGCGGGCGAGAAGCGCGAGCTTGGCGGTGTAGGCGCCGTAGGTGCGGTTGCCGGGGTCCGCGCAGATGCGGTCTGCCACCTCGGCCTGCACCATCACCACGAGGCGGCGCAGGCTCGGCACCTCCTGCAGGTAGCGCAGGATCACCGTGGCAGCCACGTTGTAGGGCAGGTTGGCAACGAGCACGTCGGGCGCCCCGCCCGCGGCCTCGGCGATCTGATCCGGCGTCACGCGCAGCGCGTCGCCCATGATGAACGAGAAGCTCGGGTGCGCCGCGGCATGCGCGGAGAGCACGGGCTCGAGCTCGCGGTCCATCTCGACGGAGACCACGTGGCTGGCCTCAGCGAGAAGCGCCAGCGTGAGCGTGCCGATGCCGGGACCCACCTCGAGCACACGGTCCTTCTCGCCAAGCTCGGCCAGGTCCATGATCTTCTCGATCACGTGGTTGTTGACCAGGAAGTTCTGGCCCAGGCTGTGCTTGGTCGCAAGGCCGTACGCCTCGAGCAGGGCGCGCGTGGCGCCGGGGTTTGCGAGAGGGGATCCGCCCACGCCTGCCTACTTCTTGGTGTCGAGGCGCGGGAAGAGCGCGTCACCCTTGGTCACGGCAACGCCGCCCGCAAGGCCGCCCCAGGCGCAGGCCGCGCGCAGGTCGTCCGTGGCGGCCTCGTCCTCGAGCGACATGCGGCGCAGGACCTCGGCCGAGGTCTCGGGCATGAACGGCGCGAGCAGGTGCGCGGAGATGCGGATGGACTCGAGCAGGCTCACGATGATGTCCGCGAGCTCGCCCGCGCGCTCCGGGTCCTTGGCCACGGCCCAGGGCGCGGAGTCCTCGATGAAGTGGTTGGCGGCGTGGACGAGCTCCATGACCACGTCCTTGGCGCCGGCGTAGTCGAAGACCTCCATGCGGCTCGCGTAGCGGTCGTAGATGCCCTCGGCGACGCCCTTGAGCACGCCGTCCTTCTGTGCCCAGCCGTCGGCCAGCTCCGGCGTCTTGCCGTCGAAGTACTTGGCGCTCATGTTGAGGGCGCGGGAGACCAGGTTGCCCCAGCTGTTGGCGAGGTCGGCGTTGTAGACCTGCTCCATGCGCTCGAAGGAGATCGCGGAGTCGTCGCCGTGGACCACGTCGGTCATGAAGTAGTAGCGGTAGCCCTCGACGCCGAGCAGGTTGATGACGTCGCGCGGGGCGATCGCGTTGCCGCGGGACTTGCTCATCTTCTCGGCCTGGCCGGTCTCGGGGTTGCGCACCGTGAGGAAGCCGTGCACAAAGACGTGCTCGGGCAGGGCCTCGTCGATGGCCATGAGCATGGCGGGCCAGAGGATGCAGTGGAAGCGGATGATGTCCTTGCCGATGAGGTGACACTGGGCGGGCCAGCGGCGCGCGAGCTCGGCGCGGGAGGCCGGGTCGTCCAGGCTGTAGCCCACGGCGGTCATGTAGTTGAGCAGGGCGTCAAACCACACGTAGGTGACGTGCTTGTCGTCAAAGGGCACCTTGATACCCCAGTCGAAGGTCGTGCGGGAGACCGAGGTGTCCGTGAGGCCGCCCTCCACGAAGCTGCGGACCTCGTTCATGCGGAAGTCCGGCTGTACGAAGTCGGGGTGCTCGTCGTAGAGCTTGAGCAGGCGGTCCTGGAAGGCGGAGAGCTTGAAGAAGTAGGACTCCTCCTGGACGCGCTCCAGCGGCCGTCCGCAGTCCGGGCAGAGGTGCTCGCCCTTGGTGCCGCGCTCCTCGTCGGCCTTCTCGACCTGGGTCTCGGTGAAGTAGGTCTCCTCCGGCACGCAGTACCAGCCGTCGTAGGAGCCCTTGTAGAGGTAGCCGGACTCGAGCATGCGGTCCCAGAGGTACTGGACCGCGTGGTGCTGGCGCGGCTCGGTGGTGCGGATGAAGTCGTCGTTGGAGACCTCGAGCTCGCTCCAGAGGTCCTTGAAGAGCGGGGCCTGCGAGTCGCACCACTCCTGCGGCGTCATGCCGTGGTCGGCCGCGGCCTCCGCGACCTTCTCGCCGTGCTCGTCCATGCCGGTCAGGAACTTGACGTCGTAGCCGGCCGCGCGACGGAAGCGCGCCTGGACGTCGGCGAGCAGCGTGCAGTAGGCGGTGCCCAGGTGCGGGGCGGCGTTGACGTAGTAGATGGGGGTGGTGACGAAGTAGGACGGCTTCTCTGCCATATGACGACTCCTCATGACGGAATGTGGCATGCGGGGTCGATTGTACTCTTTGCCGGACCGCGCGTCCTTCTCGCCGCGCGCCCTTCTCGCCGCGCGTCGATCCCCGGCCTGACCCGGCTCGCCCCCCTGCTTAGGTGAGCAAACTCCTTGAATCATCGCCGCTCACCTAAGCGAGAAGGACGTGAGCCAGCAGCGGAAACGCGACTCACCTAAGAAAACCGTGCAGGATGGTTAACGAAATTTGCTCACCTAAGCGGCGGCGGGAGACGGACGGCAGTGGGAGACGGGCGGCGAGGCAGGGCGGGCGCAGCGGGGCGCGGCGGCGGGAGGCAGGCAGGGGATGACGTGTCGGAACGGAGCGGCGGCTAGCGCGTCGCGGACGCGGCGGCTACCACGGCGTCGTACGCTTCGGAACGAGAGAGCCTGAAGGTCTTCGCAATCCGCTTGGCGAGCGTGCTCTTGGGCTCCCCCGCCTCGAGCCCGGCGGCTATCTCCTCCTCGAGCGGGCGGGCGGGCCCGGCGTCCTGCGCGCGGCGACCCTCGAGCTCCTCTGCGCTCGGCGCCGAGATCACGATGACGCACTCGCCGCGGACCTCGCCGCGCGCGGCCACCTCCGCCGCGAGCTCCGTCGCCTCTCCGCGCACGACCTCCTCGTGCAGCTTGGTGAGCTCGCGCACGAGCGCGACGCGGCGCCCGGGAAAGGCCTCGGCGACGTTGGCGAGGGTGTCAGCCACGCGGCGAGGGGACTCGTAGATGACAAGCGTCCCCGGGATCGGCGCCAGCTCCGCCAGGCGAGCGAGCTGCGCCCCGCGCCGCCGCGGCAGGAAGCCCTCGAAGAAGAAGTGCTCGCTCGCGAGGCCCGACGCCACGAGCGCGCAGGTCACGGCACTCGGACCCGGAATCACCTCGACGGGCAGCCCCGCGTCGAGCGCGGCGTCCACGAGGCGCTGTCCCGGGTCGGACACGCCCGGCATGCCGGCGTCCGAGACAAAGGCAACGCGCTCGCCGGCGGCGACGCGCTCCAGCACGCCCGCGAGGCGGGCGTCCATGACGTTCGCGTCGCAGCGCTCGAGGCGCGCGGAGAGGCCGAAGGCGCTCATGAGCCGGCCCGTCACGCGCGTGTCCTCGCAGAGCACCGCGTCGGCCTCCCCGAGCACCCGCCGCACGCGCGGCGAGGCGTCCTCGAGGTTGCCGATGGGGGTGCCGACGACGCTCAGGACTCCCGGCATCAGACGATCATCCCGCGCTCGAAGGTGGCGAGCGCCACGCGAGCGTCCCAGCTCGCGAGCTTGCCGGAGGTCTTCCAGGTGTTGAAGAACCAGGCGGGGCACTTCTCGTACGCGCCGATCTGCTCAGAGGTGTAGACGCGCTCGAGCGCGATGCGGCCCTCGGGCGTCATCTGGGAGTCCGCGATCGGCAGCGACGACGACCACTTGCCAACCATGACCTGCATGCCGGAGCGGCGGGCGTCATGGACGCGCTTCTCGAGCGCGGCCACGAGCCGGCGCACGCCGGCGGGGCCGGAGACGTCCACGTGGACGCTCGGGCGGTCAAGGTGGCAGTCGAGCCAGACGTTCCTGTAGTGGCGCTGGGCCATGAAGCGGCCCCACCCGCCGGGGAAGGCGGCGTCGGGCATGATGACCACGGGGTCCTCGCCCGCGGCGTTGCGCACGAGCTCGTAGGCCTCGCGGTAGTAGTTGCGCAGGCGGTGTATGGGCACGCCGTCGGTGAGCATGAGGCCGTGGCGGACCTGGACCACCGGGTCGTCGGCGAGCTCGATCCCAAAGAATCCCACGCGCGAGGCGTAGCGCCTGGAGAGGGCGTATACCACGTCGAGCATCTCCTCGCGCGTGACGTGGCAGTCGGCGTTGTCGGGGGAGGTGCCGTTGTCCGTGTGGGGCGCGCCCGGGCTTATCGCCAGCGCGAAGATGACCTTGAGGCCGATCTCCTCCGCCCAGTCGAGCGCCTGGTCGACGAGCTCGATGCAGCCGACGTACGGGCCGGGCTCGGGGCCATCGTCCCCGTAGACGTACCAGGGGACGGGCAGGCGCACGGCGTTGAAGCCACGCGAGGCGATCTTGACGAACTCGTCGCGCGTCACGAACTCGCGCCGGTGCGCGCGGACGCAGTCGGCGTAGCGCCGCTCCCCGAGCGCCGTGACGAGCGACTCCTCGTCCAGCGCGCCGGCGCCGGCGAAGAGCTCGGGGGTGACCCACGACTCGAGCGTCAGCCATCCGGTAAGGTTGACTCCGTGCAGGGAACGATCGCCCATGTCACACCTTCGCCTCCCGCGGCCGCGGGGCCGCATCGCCCTTTCCGCATCCCCCTTCCCTGAGTATAGGCTGAATCCTACGCCCCGTCCCGGACATATGTGGCGCAATTGAGCGGCGTCTCGTAGACGTCCACCTGCGAGCACGGGAGGCCTCGCTCGCACAGGCGGTCGCAGAAGTGCCGGGCGAGGTTCTCGGCCGTGGTGCGGAAGGGCAGCAGCTTGAGCGAGAAGCCCTCGCCCTCGAGCGCCTCGATCGTGGCCGGGCCGAGCGTCCCCTCCTCCACGAGGAAGGTGTGGTCGAACTCCTCGGCGAGGTCGCGCAGGGCGCGCTTGAAGACGCCGAAGTCCATGACCATGTCGCGCTGGGTCCCCTCCGCGCCGAGCTCGGGCGCGCTGAGGTACGCCACGACGCGCCAGCGGTGCCCGTGGAGGTTCTCGCACTTGCCGTAGTAGTCCGCGAGGAAGTGGGCCGAGTCGAAGCTCGCCTCGCTCTTGAGTCCGTACATGGGTGTCCTCCCGTCGTGTCCCTGGCGGCCGGGGGCCTGCCGCGGCCCCGTGCCTCACGCACTATAGACAGAGTGACGGGTTTTGGACGGACGAAGGCCCCTGAGGGCGATCATTCGTCCAAAATCCGTCACTCGGCCGGAGCGCGGCCGTCGGGGGGCCGGGGCGCGGCCGTCAGGGGGCACGCCGCCGGGGCCTGCCGGGGGGCACGCCGCCGGGGCCTGCCGGTGGGGCTGCCACATCCCCACGCGTGACGCGGCGTCGTCAGCGGAGTACCATAGTCGGTCGCAACCGCGCGACGACCCAAGGAGACCCCATGCCGCTTTCCGAGCAGCTCGCCACCTATGCCGCCCGCCGCTTCGACGCCCGCCGCGCCCTTCTGGGAGAGCGGGCCGGGAAGGCCGAGGCGCTCTTCCCCGCGCTCGCGCCCGACGAGGCCGTGCTCCTGCGCTACCACCTGGCCACGCTGCCGCTCACGGACGCCGTGGACGCGCCGCTCGAGGTCCTTCTCGCCTTCGCGCGCCATGCCCTCGTGCTCCGCGAGGGACCGGCGGCGGACCTGCCCGAGGACCTCTTCGTCCACTACGTGGCCACAGCGCGCGTCAACAACGAGCCGCTCCAGGACTGCCGGGGCGCCCTCTGGGAGGAGCTTGCGCCGCGCGTGGCCGGACTCGACCCCGAGCGCGCCGTCATCGAGGTCAACTACTGGTGCGCCGAGATGGCCACGTATCAGTCCACGGACGGCCGCACCCTCGGGGCGCCCGGCGTCATCGCGGGCGCGGCGGGGCGCTGCGGCGAGGAGTCGACGCTCCTCGTGACGGCGCTGCGCGCGGTGGGCATCCCCGCCCGACAGCTCTACGTGCCCTGGTGGGCGCACTGCGACGACAACCACGCCTGGGTGGAGGCCTGGGCGGGCGGCCGCTGGCACTACCTCGGCGCGTGCGAGCCCGAGGAGGCGCTCGACCGCGGCTGGTTCACCGCCGCCTCGGGGCGCGCGCCCATGGTGGCCACGCGGCTCTTCTCGGACTTCGGCTGCGACCCGGCCGACGTGGTGGGCCGCGCGGGCTGCACCGTCCTCGTCAACGTGACGGGGAGCTACGCCGCCACGACGCGCCTCTCCGTGCGCGTGGCGCTCCCGGACGGCGCGCCCGCCGCGGGGGCCACCGTGGCCTTCGAGGTGCTCAACATGGCCGGGTGGCGCCCGCTCTCCGTGCTCACGGCGGACGAGGAGGGCCGCTGCTCGGTGGAGCTGGGGCTGGGGAGCGTGCGCGCGCACGCCTCGGCCGGCGCGCTCATGGCCGAGAAGGACGTGGACACGGCGGAGGTCTCCGAGGTGGAACTCGTGCTCGCCACCGCCGAGACGCCCGAGGCCGCGGACGCCTGGCATGACGTGGACGTCCGCGCGCCCGAGGACCACCCCGCGCCCTCCCAGCCGCTCTCGCCCGAGGCCGCGGCGCGCGGGCGCGTGCGCAAGGCCGTGGCGGACGAGTCGCGTGGGATGCGTGTCGTGGCCATGCGCTCGCACGCCGAGCAGCTCGCCCGCCAGGCGGCGCTCGTCCGCCCGGACGACGACGCCGAACTCGTGGCCCACATCCTCGAGGCCGCGCGCGGCAACGCCGACGCCGTCTACGAGTTCCTCGCCGCGGGCGCGGAGCCGGAGCGCCTGGCGCTTCTCGCCACGCTTGCCGAGAAGGACTACCTGGACGCCGACCCCGCCCTCCTGGAGGGCCATCTCCGCGCCGCGCTCGCGAGCCGCGACAAGAACCTCGATCGCGAGACCTGGGAGCGCTACGTCCTCTGCCCGCGGATCGGCCTCGAGCACCTGAGCGCCTGGCGGCCCGCCTTCCCCGGCGCGCTGCCGGAGGAGCTCGCCCGCCTGATCGCGGACGACGCGTGCGCCGCGTGGGCGTGGCTTGCCGGGCGCATGTCCTTCTCACCCGCCGAGCACCTGGCCAAGCTCGTGGGCACGCCCGCAGGTGCGCTCGCGTGCGGCGAGGCCTCCGAGGTGACGCTGCGGACGCTCTTCGTGGCCGCGTGCCGCAGCCTCGGGGTGCCCGCGCGCCTGGCGCCCGCCGACGGGCGCGCCGAGGTGCTCGCGGATGGGCGCTGGGCCTGCGTCGAGGGCAAGGCCGCGAGCGAGCGCACCTGGCCGCTCTGCGTGAGCTCTCCCGAAGGCGCCCCGCTCGTCTACGGCACCGACTGGGGGCTCGCGCGCCTGGGCCGCGCCATGCAGGTGGGCGGCCAGGAGCTCTGGGGCTTCCACCAGCTCGACCTCTGGGGCTGCGATCCTACCGCGCTTGAGGTGCCGGCCGGGACCTACCGCCTCACCACCACGACGCGCCTGCCCAACGGCAACCAGCAGGCCGCCGAGCTCGTATTCACCGTGGACGGGCCCGCCGAGGTCCGCGCCCGCCGGCGCGCCCCGCGCCCGGAGGACATGCTCCAGCGCATCCCGCTCCCCGACGCCGCGCCGCTGCTCGGCGGGCGCGGCGGCCTTGCGCTCCTGGCGTTCCTGGAGCCGGCGGGGGAGCCGACGGAGCACCTGCTGAACGAGCTCGCGGACGCGGCGGGGGTCGTCGCGGCGGCGGGGCTCTCCCTCACGCTCGTGACCCGCGAGGACGCGGCGGGCGACCCCACCCTCGCCCGCGCGCTCGCGGCGCTGGATGCGGCCGGCGTGCCCGTGACCCTCGCGCGCGACGACTTCTCCGAGCTGCCGGAGCGCCTCGCGCGCCGCATGTTCGCCAACCCGGAGCTGCTGCCGCTAGCGGTCCTCGTTGACGCGCGGCCGGCGGCGGAGGCGCCCGTGGGGCTCTTCGCGCGCGGCGGCTACGCCGTGGGCACCGTAGAGCTCGTGCTGCGCCTCGCCGCGCTGGCGTAGCGGGCGGACCGGTCCCGCAAGGCGCGCCCTCTGCCGGACGTTCTTCTCGCCATCTGCGACGATGCGGGAGAAAGCGCAGAGGGCGCGCTTTTGCCGCGCGCTGGCCCGGGTGCATACCGCGTTGCCACGACGTAGGGACGCGCGCTCGTGTACGCTTCCGGTAATCGGCTGCGGAGAGGAGGCGGCATGATTCCCACGGCGTCGCAGGAGGCGGAGCGCGACTTCCGCGAGCGCGGGCTCACCGGGCGCGAGGCCGACGCGGCGCGCTCGGCGCTTTCCGGCATGACGGCCGCGGCCGCGGCGCGCGAGATGGGCGTGAGCTCCTCCACCGTCGGGAACTTCCGCCAGCGCGCCTATCGCAAGCTCGGCGTGACGAGCGCGCGTGAGCTCGCGGCCCAATACGGCCGGCAGCGCGAGGAGGGCCGCGCGGCCGGCGACTCCCGCGCGGCCCTCCTCGCGCGCGGGCTCTCCCAGACCCAGTCCGACGTGCTCTCCCTTGTCGCGGAGGGCCTCTCGACGGACGAGGTGGCCGAGAGGCTGAGCGTCGCCCCGGGGACGGTGAGCTCGGCCCGCGCGACGGGATACCGCATGCTCGGCGTGCACTCCCGCGAGGAGCTCGCCGCCCTCCTCGAGCGCGAGGCCGCCGCCCCGCGCCGCCGGCGCGCCGCGCGCCTCGCGGCCGCGTGCCTGGCGGCGGTTATGGTCGTCGCCGCGGCGGTGACGGTGACGTCGTATCTCGGCTCGCAGCCGCCCGCCGTGGTGGAGACCGAGTTCGGCGAGGTGCCCAACGTAGTTGGCATGGACCCCCAGAGCGCGTGGGAGGTGCTCGTCGCCGAGGACTACTTCCCCGTCATCCAAGAGTCGCGCTCCACCGAAAGCCCGGGGACGGTGGTGGACGTCGACGTGCAGGCGCTTCCCGAGAACATGGGCATCTCGATGCCCCTCGACCCAAGCGGCACTGTCCACGCCGAGCTCAATGAGACGCCATGGAAGGCGGAGGCAATCCTCAGTGTCTCGGGCCTACGGAAGATTCCCAATATCACCCTCAACTGCTCCGAGCGCGATGCCCGGAAGCTACTTGAGGATGCGGGCTTCTCGAACGTGGAGGTTGCATACCAAGGGGACGTAGACCCGAGCGACAATCGGGTCATCCTTGCGCGGCCCACCTCCGGATCCTGGGCGTCTCCCAACGAGCCGGTGGAGCTTACCGTCACGAGCGACGTCACGGTGCCCGACGTGCTTGGCATGACGCCCCTCGACGCCTCGAGTGAGCTCGTCCTAGCGGGCTTCTCCCCCGATCCATACATAACTGAGTGGAGCTACAGCACAAGCGACAAGGGCACGCCCGTCGCAATCGCCACCGACCCGATGTGTGGCGAGACCGCACGTGTGGGAGACACAGTGCGCATCATCTTCGACCGCCCGCTGGAAGAGTAGCCTCATCCCCCAATGTGCAACCCCAAGGAGGCCCCATGTTCCCCTCCAGCCTCTCGCCGGAGACGTGCCCCAACCCGCTTGAGCTCTTGTCGAGCTTCTTTGGCGTCGTCGTAGTCCTCTCCCCCTTCTATGGCCTGCCCCTCCTCGTGGGCGTGCTCCTGTGGGAGCGCTCCGCTCGCAAGAGCCATCCGGGAGTCAGCCGGCTCGTGCGGGACGCCTCCTTCGTCAACCTCATCCTGGCCCCGCTCGCGTTTGGCGTGACGTACGGAATCGCGCACGCGCTCTCCTGGAGCTACCAGGCGCCCTTCTGGCTTGGAATCGGCTTCTGCGGGCTCTGGGCGGCGAGCCTCGTCCTCTTCTTCATCGACCAGCTGCGACTCGACCCGTCGGTACAGGAGACGCACCGCGACATGCTCCCCGGCTTCTTCGGCGCCGTCTGGGCACTCCCGCTGCTTATTGTTGTACTCTTAATGCTCAGAATCATGTAGGGGACGGAGGTTCTGATGAGGCTCCTCAAGGCCGCGCTCGTCTGTGCCACGCTCGCCACCTCGCTGCTGCTCGTGGGATGCGGCGGCACTCAGGCAGCAGATCCCGAGCCCGCATCGGAGGAGCCGCCGGCCGAGACGGTCGTTGAGGACGAGGAAGCGCAGCCTGACGGCGAGGCCCTCGTGGAGGAGATCCTCAGCAGGAACGACTACGAGCCCAAGGACGTGGAGCCCGACGAGGACGTCATGGCCTCGATGACGTGCGTGCCGCTCACGCAGGAGCAGCTCGAGTCCCTCACCCTCCGCTTTGGCATCTTCGACCGGGGCGTCTCCGTGGACGTCGCCGAGAAGGACGGCGTGACGTGGAAGGTCGTCGCCCTGCAGCAGACCGCAGCGGACGGGACGCTCACGCGGCTCGCCTACCTCACCGACGCCGTCGACCTCGGGTGGGGCGAGGGCGAGACGTGGATCGAGCTCGAGAGCGGAGACCCCTGGCGCAACGTCGACTGGGACGACGAGCTGCTCGTGCGCGGCCAGTCCGCCCTCGCGCTGGCGCAGGAGTGGCTTTCCGAGGGGGCGTAGGCACCCCTCGGGCCTCACGGGACCCCATCCGGCGAGCCGCTGACGATTGTCGGTGATTTTCTGTGGGAAGCCCGTCAACTGGCCGATTCGCCAACCCGTCTACCTGCCCTTTTGCAGCCGAAAAACGCCCGCTACTTCGCCCGCCCTCCAAAAATCACCGACAATCGTCACCACGCCTCCCCCCATGGGTCGACCGACCCGAGGCGGGCCAACTCCACCCCAGCCCCTTACCTGTTCAAACGCAACGAGGCCCCGAGCCAAAGCGCTCGGGGCCTCAAATCGATCGGAAGCAAAGGGGCGGCGAAGGCCTACTCGCCCGCGGGCGCGCCGCCCTCGGCGCCGGCGCCACCGCGCCCGCGCCCCCCGCGGCGACGGCGACGACGCGGCTTGGATGCGTCATCGGCCCCCTGCGGACGCGCGGCCTGCTGCCCCTGCTCGCCAGCCTTGCCCTGCTGCTGGGCGCGCTTCTTGCGCGAGGGCTGCATGCCACGCGGCTGTGCGCCCTTCTCAGCCTGGCCGCCCTTGTCGCCGGGCCGGCGGGTGCGCTTGACGGGCTGCTGACCGCCGGTGGCGGAACCCGCCTCCGCGGCGCCCTCCGCCGCCTGGTGGTGACGGCGGCGGCGTGCGGGCGCAGAGCCCGCCCCCGCCTCGGGCGCCATGTGCGCGGGCGCCGGGGCGGCCGCTCCCCCGCCATCGCCCGGGCGGCGCTTGCGGCGGCGACGCGCGGGCGCCTCGTCACCGGAGGGCGCGCCGGCCTCGCGTCGCGCGTTCTTCTCGCCCTGCGGGCCCTTCTCTCCGGCCGGGGCCCCGTTGGAGGGACGACGGCGCTTGCGCTTGGGCTCGACGAAGATGTCCGAGGCGTCCGGCCCCTGCTCGGGCAGCACGCCCATCTTGCGGTCCAGCTCGGCGAGGGCCATCTGCACGTCCGGGGACTCCAGGCGGTCCAGAACCTCGCGCGTCACGGTGTCTGGGCGGCACGGGCAGCCGAGCTCCTCGCTCTTCTTGTGCGCGGCCTCGGAGGCGGTCATGTCGGCGAGCGCCACGCGGATCTGCTTTCCGCTCTCAAGGCGCAGGACGATCTGCTCCTTGGGCGTGTCGTACTCCACGATCTTGCCCTTGCCGAGCGGCGTGTCGATCACGGCGTTGCGCTTGGGCGCGCGGCCCTTGAAGTCGCGGTAGGCCTCGAACTCGTAGCGCAGGCAGCACATGAGCCGTCCGCACGCGCCGGAGATCTTGGTGGAGTTGAGCGGGAGGTCCTGCTCCTTGGCCATGCGGATGGAAACCGGGTCGAAGCCCGTGGCAAAGCGGCGGCAGCAGAGCTCCTGGCCGCAGTGGCCGTAGCCGCCCACGATGGCGGCCTCCTCGCGCACGCCGATCTGGCGCATGTCGATCCGGACGTGGAACTCGCGCGAGAGGTCGCGCACGAGCTGGCGGAAGTCCACGCGCTCCTCGGCGGCGAAGTAGCAGACGGCCTTCTCGCCGTCGAAGAGGTACTCCACGCCCACGGGCTTCATGTCCAGACCCGACTCCTTGACGTGCCGGCGGAAGGCGGGCATGGAGTCCTCGCCGCGCTGGGCCAGGCGCTCGGCGCGCGCGAGGTCGTCCTCGGTGGCGATGCGCACCACGTCGCGCAGGGTCGCGTGGCCGATGGTGGAGGCGAGCTCCTCATCGCTCACCTCGCGGGCGTCCGCGGTGGCGAGGCCGATCTCGCGGCCGCGCTCGGTCTGGCAGATGACGTGGTCGCCCTCCTGGGCGCCGGTGCCCGCCGGACTGAACCAGAGGTCGCGGGCGGCATAGGTGAACTTCACTGGGATGACGGTGGGCATGCAAGTGCCTCCTTGACGGAAAGCAGCATGACCTCGAGGGTCAGCTGCGGCGATACGTTGTGGGCGAGGTCGTCCGCGGCGCGCGCCACGGCCCCGAGCGCCCTGAGCGCGCCGGCGGTGTCGCAGCCGGCGGCGATGCGGTCCACGGTGGCGGCCGCGTCCTCGTTGACGATGGGCTGGCCGACCCCCTCGCAGCGGACGAGCACGTCGCGCAGGACGGACTCGGTCGCGGTCAGGGCCTCCATCATACCCGAACGCTCCCGCGCGGTGAGCTCGCGCTTGTTGGCGTCCTCCACCTGCTTGAGGGCGGCGGCGGTGAGGAAGTCCTGGCTCTCCTGCAGGGCGGCCTCCTGGGCCTCTTTGACGTCGGCGAGCGGCACGGCCACGGCGGCCACGAGCTCGCGCGCGGCCAGGAGCACGTCCCACGAGTCGTCGCGGGCGAGGGCGTCGAGCGTGCCCACCACGAGGCGGCGCACCTGGCGGCGGGCCGTCGACTGCAGGAACTCCGTCGCGCGCGCGGGCGTGCCCGCCACGGCGAGGGCCACGCGCGCCTCCTCCCGCGTGGCGGCGCAGGAGCGCATGACGGCGTCCACGCCCTCGTCAGGCGAGACCGCGCGGAAGGGCACCTGCTGGCAGCGGGAGACGATGGTGGGGAGCATCGAGGCCGTGGTGCGGACGCAGAGGATGAACATCACGCCCTCGGGCGGCTCCTCGAGGGTCTTGAGCAGGGCGTTTGCCGCCGTTCCGCGCAGGAGCTCGGCGCGCTCGAGCACGTAGACCTTGGTGCGGGCGCGCACGGGGGCGAGGCTCGCGTCCTCGATGACCTCGCGGACCTGGGCCACGAGGTAGCCCGTGGCGCTCCCCGGCCTGAGCCAGCGGACGTCCGGGTGCGTGCGATGGCGCACGCGGCGGCACTCGTCGCAGGTGACATCCCCGCCGTGGGGGCAGACCACGCACTCGGCGAGCGCCTCGGCCGCCTCGTGCTTGCCGGATCCGGGCGCGCCCACGAAGAGGTAGGCGTGGGAGAGCCGGCCCTCCGTCACCGCGGTGGCAAGGAGGTCGCGCACGCGCGGCTGGTCGGCGAGGGCTCCGAGCGCGGCGGGAAGGGGCGCGGGGCCGTTTTGGCCGGGGGCGCTCTGGGCAGGAGCGGCGCTCACAGCAGGTCCTCGAGCGCGGAGGCAAGGCGGGCCGTGACCGCGTCCTTCTCGCCCGCGGCGTCCACCACGCGCACGCGGGCCGGCTCCTCGTCCGCAAGGCGCAGGTAGGCCGCGCGCACGCGCTCCTGGAAGGCGAGGCCCTCGGCCTCCATGCGGTCGGCGCCGCCGGCCGTGGCGCGCGCGTAGCCGATCGCGGGATCGAGGTCGAGCACGAGCGTGCGGTCGGGCACACGCCCGCAGCTGCCGAGGACGTTGGACTGGCGGACGATCGTCTCGTCCAGCCCGCGGCCGCCGGCCTGGTAGGCATAGGTCGAGTCGTAGTAGCGGTCGCACAGGACGACGGCGCCGCGCTCGAGGGCGGGCTCGATCACCTGGCGCGTGAGCTGCGCGCGGCTGGCCTCGTAGAGCAGGAGCTCCGCCTCCGGCACCATCTCCGCGTTGGCCGAATCCAGGAGCAGCGCGCGGATCTTCTCGGAGATGGGGGTGCCGCCCGGCTCGCGAAGGCGGACGACCTCTCGCCCGCGGGCGAGAAGGACCTCGGCCAGCAGCTCGGCCTGCGTCGACTTCCCGCAGCCGTCAGCCCCCTCGAGCGTGATGAAGATACCCCGCGCCATGTGCCCCCTTCGGTCTTGTGGTCCCCCAATGGTACCGCGCGGACGCGCCCGCCGCGAGAAAACCACGGCGGCGCGGCGCGGACGGCCCTTCTCGCCGGGCTCCGCGCCGGGCCTTCTCGCCGGTCCTTCTCGCCGGGCTCCGCCGGCCCTTCTCGCCGGGCTCCGCCGGCCCCTCTCGTCGGGCTCCGCTGACCCCTCCCTCTGCGCCTGCTTAGGTGAGCACAGACTTTGAATTATCTTGCACGGTTTTCTTAGGTGAGTAGAGAAACGCCAGATAATATGCGCCCCTCCCCCTTAGGTGAGTCAAGATAGTTAGAAGTCTGTGCTCACCTAAGGGGGACAGGGCGACAAAGGACAGGGCAACGAGGGGCAGTGCGACGGGGACAGGAACGAGGACGGGGACAGGAACGAGAGGACGGAAAGCGGAAACGGAGCCGCCAGAACGGCGCCTATGCCGTACCTAGCGGATGAAGTTCGTCCGCGCGCCGGGCTCGCTCGACGGCGCGGGGACGCCCGCCTCGCGTCCGGCCTCGATGCACCTCAGCAGCCACGCCATGTTGCGTCCGAGCTGACGCATAGTCCAGAGGCCCTCGGCGTCCTGCGCGGCCTCCTCGGCGCTGTTGCCGTGGACCATGTTCCAGTAGCGGCTGCTCACGATGGGCATCTGCGAAATGGTGAAGAACTTCTCGATGTCGGCGAGGGCCGTCGTGGTACCCGCGCGTCGGGCAGAGGTGACCGCGGCGGCCGGCTTGTGGGCAAGCGCCGCGCCCGCCGAGTAGAAGAGCCGGTCCATGAAGCCGAGCAGCGACGCCCCAGCGTGCGCATAGTGCGTCGGCGCGCCGAAGACGAAGCCGTCGGCGTCGGCGGCCTTGGCCGCAAACTCGTTGACGCCGCCGTCCTCGAAGGCGCAGCGGCCGATCTTCCCGCATGCGCCACAGGCCGTGCACCCGCCCACCGGGCGCGCGCCGATCCAGAAGGTCTCCGTCCGTACGCCCTCGGCCTCGAGTGCGCCCGCCACCTCCTGGAGCGCGCGGTCCGTGCAGCCGTGCTCGTGCGGGCTTCCGTTGACCAGCAGCACCTTCATGGCTTCCCCTCTCGTCGCATTGTGTCGAACGTGCCCATTATGACAAACGACCCCGTCACCCCGGTCAGGTCGCGGCGAGGAGCTTGCTCACGCGACGGTCGTAGGTGAGAAGGCCGTTGGTCTCCTCCTCCACGTCACTGAGCTGCGTGTAGACATAGCCGGCGAGGCCCTCGGCCTCGAGCGCGTCCACCTGGGCGAGAAGCCCGCGGACCTCGCGCGCGAAGTCGGCGGCGCCGGAGGCCGCCTCGTAGCCGTAGGACGTCCCCAGCGAGACGTGCCCGGGGACGGACCAGCTCACGCCGCCGAACTCGGAGATCACAAAGGCGCGCTGCGGCCGGGCGCGGTCGGGCCAGACCTCGAGCGGGCGGAAGTAGTTGTGCACGCTGAAGAGGTCTCCGCACGCGCGGTCGTACCAGCCGCTCGTGGCGCTCACGGGGCGCGTGGGGTCGAGCGCGCGCACGGCGTCGCATGCGGCGCGCGCGTCGAACTGCCCCCAGCCCTCGTTGAAGAGCGTCCAGCCGATCATGCTGGGATGGCCCGCCAGCAGGCCCACCGTGCCGGAGCAGGTCTTGCGCCACTCGCGGCGGTAGGCCGGGTCCGCCGAGGAGAGGCGCCGGCGGGCGCGCGGGCCCTCGTCGGTGCGACGCGTCCAGCTCGCACGCAGGAGCGTGGGAACGTAGCTCGTGTGAAGCGCGCTGTAGGGGCCGCCGCCGGAGACCATGTCCTGCCAGACGAGCATGCCGAGCCGGTCGCACAGGGCGTAGAAGCGCGGCTGCTCGACCTTGATGTGCATGCGCAGCAGGTTGAAGCCCAGATCGCGCGCCGCGCGGACGTCATGCTCAAGCGCCGCCTCCGAGGGCGGCGTCATGAGGCCGTCCGGCCAGTAGCCCTGGTCGAGCACGCCGCGCAGGAAGAGGGGCTCGCCATTGAGATGCACGCGGGGGACGCCGCGCGCGTCCGGGCGCACCTCCACCGTGCGGAAGGCGCAGTAGCTGCGGACGCGGTCGGCACCGAAGGCGAGCTCGATGTCATAGAGCCGTGGCTCCTCCGGGCTCCAGAGCTGCGGCGCGGGAACGTCGAGGGCGAGCTCGCAGCGGCCGTCCCGGGCGGGCGCCGTGCCGCGGGCGACCTCCGAGCCCCCGTCCAGGACGCGGGCCGTCACCGCCCCCTCCCCAGCCACGCCGACGGCGAGCAGGACCCGCCCCTCGACGGGCCGCGCGTCGGCGGCGAGCGACGTCACGTGCGCGGCGGGCACGACCTCGTACCAGACGTCACGCCAGATGCCGCTCTGGGCCGTGTACCAGATGCCGCCCCGCGCGAGGCGCTGCTTGCCGCGGAGCTGCGTGCCGGCATCGGACGGGTCGTGGACGCACACGGCGAGCTCGTTCTTCTCGCCGGCGCGCAGCGCGTCCGTGACGTCTGCGGAGAAGGGCAGGTAGCCACCCGTATGCTCCGCCACGCGGGCGCCGTTCACGTACACAGCGCAGGCCCAGTCGACGGCATCGAGGTGCAGGATAATGCGATCCCCGGGGCCGAGCGACGGGGCGTCGAGGGGGCGCCGGTACCAGAGAAGCTCGTCCGGGCGGAGCTGGCGGCCCACGCCGGAGAGCGGCGCCTCGGGCGAGAAGGGCACGCGGATCGGCACCCAGGGTCCGTCCGGGACGCGAGCGGCCCGCCAGGCCGTGGCGGCGTCCGGCGCGGGGACGAAGGCGCACTCCCAGGTGCCGTTGAGGGACGTCCAGGCTTCGCGGGCCAGAAGCGGCCGAGGGTGGGACGGGGGCTCGAGGCCCTTCTCGCCCGCCGGGACGTCCCGGCTCGCCGCGATCTTCTCGCCCCACGGCGTCCAGAGCGGCGTGAGATCCACGTCCTCCGGCGGCTTGGGCTTGCTCTTGAGCACGCGCCTCAGGTCCAGCATCCTCGCCCCTTTCGACTCCCCCATTCTCGCACGCCGGGACGGGTCGCGCGCGGCGCGCCGTTGCGGGACGCCTCCGCGCGGGGCACTCCCGCGCGGGCCACCCGCGCGAGGCTCCTTAGGTGAGCAAAAGCGTCGAACTATCGCGACTCACCTAAGCATACAGGTGGTCTGCGAGCTGCGGAAAGGCGACTCACCTAAGAAATCCGTGCAAGATAGTTGAAGGTCTTTGCTCACCTAAGCAACGAGGTGGGAACGCAGAGCGGAGGGGGACGCGAGCGCGCGGCGAGGGAACGCGGGGCGGAGAGGGACGCGGGCGCGCGGCGAGAAGGACGCGGGGCCGAGAAGGACCTCGACCCCGCGCTCGCTAGGACTTCTTTCGGGCTCCGCGTCGACCTCTGCGCGCGCCCTTGGCGGCCTCCTTCTTCTCACGCCCCGGGCAGTCCATGTTGGGGCAGAGCTTCCAGGGGCCGCGCGCGGTGGTCACCACCACGAGCGGGGCGCCGCAGTCCGGGCAGGTCTCGCCCGTGGCCTCGAGCGCGCCGCGCGCGGGCAGCGGGTAGCTGGTCCCGCACTCGTCGTAGTTCGTGCAGCGGATGAAGCGCTTGCCGCTCTTCTCGGACTTGTGCGCCACGAGCCTCCCGGAACGCCCGGCAGCGGCGCACGCGGGGCACGCGCCCACGTCGACGTCGGGCTCGCGGTTGGTGGGGCATGCCGGGTTGATGCACGTCTCGTACGCGCGGCTGCGGAACGGCTGCACCTTGACGCGCGGGGCGCCGCACTCCGGGCACACGGCCGCCTCGCCCTCGAGCGCGGAGATCTTGCCCTGGGGCAGCGGGTAGGTGACGTCGCACTCCGGCCAGCCCATGCAGCCGGCAAAGCTGCCGCGGGTCTTGGCGGAGGTCTTGACCACGAGGTCCTTGCCGCACTTGGGGCAGACTCCGATCTTGGCGTCCGCGGTCACGGCGTCGGCGATGGCCTCGGAGAGGTCCTCGGTGTGCTCGACCAGAGCGTCCATGAGGCCGGCGAGAAGCGCGCGGGAGTGGTTGACCACCTGCTCCTGCGTCTCGGCGCCGTCGGCGACGTGGGTCATGTCCTGCTCGAGCTCGGCCGTCATGTCCGGCGAGGTGATGCGCGGGGCGTAGGTGGTGAGGGCGTCGATGATCGCCATGCCGAGCTGGCTCGGCTCGATCGGGTCGTTCTTGAAGTAGCGGCGCTCGTAGAGGGTGTCGATGATGCTCGCACGCGTTGACTTGGTGCCCAGCCCGCGCTTCTCCATCTCCTGGATGAGCTTGCCCTGGCTGTAGCGCGCGGGCGGCTCGGTCTGCTTGGCGAGAAGCTCCATGTCGCTGACGGAGACCACGTCACCCTCGGCGAGGGCCGGGAGCTGGTCGTCCTTCTTGAGACCGTACGGGTAGGCGGCGCGGAAGCCGGGGGACGCGAGCACGGAGCCGCTCACCGTGAACGGCTCGCCGGCAACGTCGATGCTGACCTTGGTGCCCTCGATCGTGGCGGGCCCCATGAGCGTGGCCAGGAAGCGGCGCGCGATGAGGTTGTAGAGCTTCCACTCCGCCGGCTGGAGACTGTCCGGGGACGCCGGGGCCGTGGGGTAGATCGGCGGGTGGTCGGTGGTCTCCTGCTTGCCGCGGGTGGCGGTGAGCTTGTCCTGGGAGAGCAGCGCCTGGCAGGTGCCGGCGTACTGCGGGACCTTGGAGAGCGTGCGCACGCAGTCGCGCAGGTCGAGCGACGAGGGGTAGACGGTGTTGTCCACGCGCGGGTACGAGATGAGGCCGTCCATGTAGAGGCTCTCGGCGAGGCGCATCGTGCGCGCCGGGCTGATGCCCTCGGCCGCGGCGGCGGCCTGGAGCGAGGTGGTGTTGAACGGCGCGGGCGGGCGCTGCGTGCGGCTCTTCCGCTCGACGGCCGTGACGCGCCCCTCGGTGGCGTCGGCCACGCGGCCGTACGCGGCGTCGGCGGCGTCCTTCTCCCAGAAGCGGCCGGTCGCGTGCGCGATGCGGAAGTCCGCGCCGTCCTTCTCGCCCTGGCCCTGGATCACCCAGTAGTCCTCCGGCTTGAAGGCGAGCCGCTCGCGCTCGCGCTCCACCACGAGGGCGAGCGTGGGGGTCTGGACGCGGCCGGCCGAGCGCACGTTGCCCAGGCCGCTCCAGCGCGCCGCCGTGAGGTAGCGGGTGAGGACGGCGCCCCAGATGAGGTCGATGTACTGGCGGGACTCGCCGGCGTCGGCGAGGTCCTGGTCGAGGCTCACGAGGTTCGCGAAGGCATGGTCGATCTCGGCCTTGGTGAAGGCGGAGTAGCGGGCGCGCGAGACGGGCACGTCGGGCGCGACCTCGCGGATCTGGCGCAGGGCGTCGGAGCCGATGAGCTCGCCCTCGCGGTCGAAGTCCGTGCCGATGACCACGCTGTCGGCCTTCTTGGCGAGGTTCTTGAGGGCGCGGATGATCTCCTTCTCGGCGGGGAGCTTCTCGATGGGCGCCCACACCAGGTACGGCAGGCTGGCGATCTTCCATCCCTTGAGGTCAACGCCATCCGCGAGGAAGGGCTTGCGGCGGGACTTGTACGGCGGGCGCGCGAGGCCGTCCGGCACGTCGGCGGGGATGAGCTCGCCGTCGGCCGTGAGACCCTGCCAGCCGTCCTGCTCGTTGAAGGTCAGCTGCACCGGGAAGTCCACCTTCAGGATGTGCCCGCGCAGGCCGATGGTCACGCAGTCCTCCCCGCCCATGCGGAAGCGGTAGACCGGGGTGTTGTAGACCTTGTCTGCCGTGGGCTTGCCCGACTCGGAGAGCAGGCGGGCGATCTGCTGGGCGGCGTCGTTCTTCTCGGTGACGATAAGCTTCAAGGGCATTCCTTACTGCTTGTCAAAGGCGTGCTGCTCGTAGTCCTCGCGCGACCACTTGAGGGCCTCCTTGCCGTCGCGCGCCACGATGATGACGCGCGCCACGGCCAGCGCGACCTCGTAGAGGCCGATGAGGGCGGCGAACATGAGAATCATGGTCATGGGCGAGGCATCCGGGGTGACCACGGCGGAGAGCACCATGAGCCCCACGTAGACGTAGCGCCACTGGGCGCGGAACGTCTTGTACGGCACGAGGTGGAAGACGGAGAGGTAGAAGATCACCAGCGGCAGCTGGAACGCGATGCCGAAGCCGATCTCCAGCAGCATGTAGATGTCAAGGTAGTCCTCCGCGTTGGGCATGATGGCGCCGATCTCGAAGGACTGGTCGAGCAGCCACCCGAAGGCCGCCGGCTGGATGACGAAGAAGCAGAAGATCATGCCCAGGAAGAAGAGCGCCACCATGGCGGCGACGGTCGGCACGACCCACTTGCGCTCCTTAGGCTTGAGCGCCGGCAGGAAGAAGGCCATGACCTCCCAGATGATGATCGGGCAGCAGATGATCACCGAGAAGAACAGGGCGACCTTGAATCGGATGGTGAAGCCGCCGAGCACCGAGATGACGACGAGCTCCTGGCCGCGCATGGCAGCCTCGATCTGGCCCATCATGAGCTCGATCAGCGTGGGCGTGGCCATGTAGACGATGAGCGCGCAGACGATGACCGCGACCACGATGATCGTGACGCGGCGCCTCAGCTCGCCCAGGTGATCCATGATGGGCATGCGTGCGGGACCGATCGGCATCGCTCTACGCCTCCTTCTCGTCAGTCGTCGTGGCAGGGCCAGCGCTGACGCCGAGCCCTCCCTCGACCGCTCCACGCTCCTCGCTACGCTCGTCGCTCGCTTCGCGACTCGCGTCGAGGGGGACCTCGGCGCTGACGGCGGCATCCGCCGCGGGGCGAGAAGGACGGTGCATGGCGTAGAGGTCGGCTGCCGACGGCTTGCTGGGGGCAGGGGTCGGGGCTGCGGTGCTCTTCGCGGCTTCGGACGCCGGCTGCGCCGGCGCGCCCTCGGCGACGTCGGAGTCCTCGTCGTCGGCCACAGGCGCTGCCGCCGCGGCGGCCTTCTCGGCCTCCTCGCGGGCGGCCTTCTCGGCGGCCAGGCGCTTCTTGCGCTCGGCGAAGGTCTCCGCGCGGCGCGGCGCCGGGGCGTCCTCGCCCTCGGGGGCCTCGATGTCGGCATCCTCCTCGAGCTCGGCCGCGCGGTTGCGGTTGGGCTTCTTGGGGGTGTCGCTGATCGCCTCGGCGGCGGGGTCCACGATGTTGGTCTGAACGACCTCGGTGAAGCCCTCCTGGGCGTTTCTGAACTGGCGCAGCGCGCGCCCGAGCGTCCTGCCCATGCCCGGGAGCTTGTCCGGGCCGAAGATCATGAACGCGAAGAGGACGATGAGGAGGAGCTCACCTTCTCCGATGCCTAACACGCTTGGTTCCTTTCCCCTCTGAGGCCCGCCGCGGGCCTAGGACTCGCGGATGTTGAGGTCGGCGCCCACGCCCAGAAGGCCGAGCACGCGCGCGACGTTTCTCTGCGGGCGGGCGACCTCGAGGCGGACGTTCTTCTCGCCCGCGCGATGGGCGGCGCCCACGAGGACGCCGATGCCGGTGGAGTCGATGTACGGAACGTTCGAGAGGTCGATGACGACCCGCGCCGCCCCCGCCTCGAGCCGCGCGTCGATCGCGTCGCGCAGCTGGTCGGCGTTGGAGACGTCCACCTCGCCGTCCACGAGGACGACGCTCTCGTCGACGCCGTCGCGGACGTCGTTGGTGACGGTTATCGAAAGGCTCATGTCTTCTCCTTCTCTGGCCCGGGCTAGAGTCCCGTGCCGGTGACGCTCGAGAGGTCGTCGCCGATGTTGCCGGTGGTCGAGGTGATGTCACCGGTGCCGAGCGACTCCTGCGCCTCGGCATCGGCCTCGGCCTGGGCGATGGCGTCGAGGCGCTGCTCGGCGAAGGTCTTCGCGTTGTACTCGTCATTCGGGTCGAGCTCGGCCGCCTTCTGGTAGGCGGACTTGGCGCTGTCGGTGTCCCCGCGCACCTCGTAGAGCATGCCGAGGTTGGCCCAGGCGGGCGCGTAGTCCGGGGAGCTCTGAGTGATCTCCTCGAGGTCGTTCAGCGCGGTCGTGGCGTCGCCCTCGTAGTAGAAGCACAGGGCGCGGTCCACGCGCGCAGCATCCGAGTCCTCGAGCTCGAGGTACTTGTCGTAGTACTCGACGGCCTTGCCGAGCAGCTCGTTGGCATGCAAGGTCTCGGAGTCGATCTGGGCGAGCTGGGCCACGCTCGCGCCCCACGAGAAGTAGTAGCGGCCGAGGGCGAGAAGCGAGGCGGTGTCCTCGGCGTTCTCGGCGACCTTGGCCTCGAGGTCGGAGATGACGGTCTGGTAGTCCTCGTCGAGCGACTCGATGGTCACGTCCTCCTGGCTCTGCTCGGCGGTCTGGGACTGCTGGCCCTGGAAGACCGAGGCGAGCGCGCCTGCCAGCGTGGAGAGGGCGAAGACGATGATGAAGAGGACGATGACGACCTTCTGGAAGCGGGAGAGCTCGCCCGGCTTGCGCTCGCGCTTCTTGGCCGCGCGCTTGGGCCCCTCCTGCTTGCCTGCCTTGGCCACTGTCTTTCCCGCCATTCTCGTGACACCCTTCCCCTGCTCGTCCGCACGGGCGACAAGCCCGCAAATTGCTAGCATAGGCCACGCGGCGTCGCCTCGAGGCGAGGCGACACACGCGCGGCGATAATAACAGAACTTTGCCAAGAGTTCCGCCGGGCACGGCGCCGCCCGCCCCCGGACGCAAGCGGGCCTCTCGGGGCACCCCTCGAAAATAACCCGCCCTCTGGCGCTGCCGCCCGCGAGCCAACTGGGAAAACGTCAGACGGGCGTCCCACAGGGCGGATTAATTCCGGGCACCTAGCCGCGCTCGGAGCGCGCGAGTCGCGCGGAGACCAGCTTGACCGCCACGACGAAGACGTCGAGCGCCTGGCCGAGCTCGTCGAGCGACGGGTAGGTGGGCGCGATGCGGATGTTGGTGTCGCGCGGGTCGGCGCCGTAGGGCCAGGGGGCGCCGGCGGGCGTGAGCGTGACACCGAGCTCCTTGGCGAGCGAGACGATGGCCTTGGCCGAGCCCTCCGGGCCCTCGAAGGAGACGAAGTAACCGCCCTTGGGGTGCGTCCACGTGGCGCAGCCCAGCTCGCCGAGGCCGGAGGCGAGCTTCTCCTCCACGAGTGCGAAGCGCGGCGCCACGAGCGCGGCGTGCTTCTTCATGTGCTCGGCGACGCCCGCGGCGTCCTTCAGGAAGCGGACGTGCGCGAGCTGGGAGATCTTCTCCGGGGAGACGCGCATCGAGGCGAAGGCGCGGCGCAGCTCCGCCATGTCGGCCGCAGACGCCGTGACCCAGGCCATGCCGGAGCTGGGGAAGGTCACCTTGGCGGTGGAGGCGAACTCGTAGACGAGGTTCTTCTCGCCATCCTGCTCGGCGAGGGCGTCGAAGATGTTGAGGAGCTGGTCGCCCTCGCCGTCAAAGGTGTGGACGGCGTAGGCGTTGTCCCAGAAGATGCGGAAGTCCGGCGCGGCGGGCTTGAGCGCGGCGAAGGCTCGGACCACGTCGTCGGAGTAGGTCACGCCGGTGGGGTTGGCGTACTTGGGCACGCACCAGATGCCCTTGACCGTGGCGTCCTTCTCAACGTACTCGCGGACCACGTCCATGTCCGGGCCGTCCTCGCGCATGGGGACGGGAACGTTCTGGATGCCAAAGCTCTCCGTCACGGTGAAGTGACGGTCGTAGCCGGGAGCCGGGCAGAGGAACTTGACCACGCCCTGCTGGCACCAGGGCCTCTCGCCGGCGATGCCGTGGACGTAGCCGTGCTCCACGCAGTCGTACATGATGTTGAGGCTCGAGGAGCCCATCACGGAGACGTTTGCCGCGTCCACGCCGAGGAGCTCCGCGGCGAGGGCGCGCGCGGAGGGCAGACCGTCGGGTGCGCCGTAGTTGTCGGCGTCGACGCCCTGGTCGGTGAGGTCGGAGTCGGCGGTGAGCAGGTCGAGCATGGGCTTGGAGAGCGCGGTCTGCTCGGGGCTCGGCTTGCCGCGGGCCATGTCGAGCTTGAGGTTGAGGGCGCGCAGGTCGTCCGCCTGGCGCTCGAGCTCCGCGATGGCGGCGTCGAGCTGGGCGTCGGTCATGTTCTGATAGGCGTTGGGCATGGTTCCTCCTCCATAGGGTCCAGTGAGAGTATAGATGCAAAACGCCCTCGGGCTGCTACCATGTTCTCCACGAAAAGGAACGCTTACAGGGAGGGCGCCATGTTCGAGGTGCGGTCGGAGGACTACGGCGAGCTGCAGCGACTGGTTGACGCGCTCTTTGCGCCGGGCGTCTCGGCCCGCGCCGCGGTCTCGAAGATCGACATCCTCGTGCGCGCGGACGCCTTCGACCTCAACGACGACCTCGTCGAGGTGATCGAGCTCCTCCCCTCCGGCAGCTTCACGCGCACCCGCCTCTGCGACCAGATCAACTCCATCCTCTCCGGCCACGGCTGGGGCAGCTACTACGGGACGGTGGAGTAGCCCCGGGGCTGGCGGGCGAGGGCATGGCTTGGCGCCCGCATCCTTATGCGTTGTCAGAAACGGGGTTATGGCAATTCTCGCCGGAGAGACGTTGTCGGATTGGGGGTTATGGCAGTTTTTGCGCTGCCACGACCCCCAATCCGACAACGGGCCAAGAAGAACGCCCAGTTGACGCCACGCCGCGGCTGCCACAACCCCAACAAACGCAACGCCCTCAAGCTGCACACGCCCGCGCAACTGGCAGTTCGTTGCGGTTGGCGACCATTCGCCCCATACGACACGGCCCGCCCGTCCTTCTCAGTCGGCGATTTCTGAGCGAAGCTCAGCTGAGCCGACGAGAAGGACGGGCGGGCCCTTCAAGTACGTATGTGACGAGCGCCTACTCCTCCTCGAGGGCGGCGACGATCTCGTCGGTCATGTCCATGGTGTGGTAGACGTTCTGGACGTCCTCCAGCTCGTCGAGACGGTCGACGAGGCGCTGGACCTTCTTGGCGTCGGCAACGGAGACCTGAGTCGGGGTGGTCGGGACCATGGTGAGCTCGGAGCCCTTGACCTCGATGCCCTGCTCCTCGAGGCCCTTTGCCACGTCCTGCATCTTGTCGTAGGCGGTCCAGACGATCCACTCCTCGCCGGCGTCCTCGTAGTCCTCGCCGCCGGCCTCGGCCACGGCCATCATGAACTCGTCCTCGTCGACGGCGTTCTCCTTGTCGGCCACCTTCTTGTCCTCGGACTTGATGACCTTCTCGACGGCGATGGAGCCCTTGCGCTCGAACTGGAACGCAACGGAGCCGGAGGTGCCGAGCGAGCCTCCGGAGTGAGAGAAGGCGGAGCGCACGTCGGCAGCGGTGCGGTTCTTGTTGTCGGTCAGGCAGTCGACGTAGACGGCAACGCCGGCGGGGCCGTAGCCCTCGTAGGTGATCTCGGCGTAGTTGGCGGCGTCGGCGCCGGAGCCGAAGGCCTTGTCGATGGCAGCCTTGATCTTGGCGTTGGGCATGGAGACCATGCGCGCGCGGGCCACAGCGGCGGCAAGCGTCGCGTTGTTGTCCGGGTTGGGGTCGCCGCCGAGCTTGGCCGCAACGGTGATGTTGCGGGAGAGCTTGGAGAAGAGCGACGAGCGCTTGGCGTCGATGGCGGCCTTCTTGTGCTTGGTGGTTGCCCACTTAGAGTGTCCGGACATGTGCATCTCCTTCTTGCCCCGCGGGCGGCTGCCCCCGCGCGCGAGGCCCTCGACGATGATTCACGGCATGAAACGTGCCTACGATAGCGAAGACGGCGCAAGTTGTAAAGGGGCGCGGCCCGCGTTGGCACGAGCATGCCTCCGCGCACGATTCTTCACGCCATGACGGCAGTTCGGTGCGCGGAGGCATGCTCGGCGGAGTCGTTCGGACGGCGGCAGGCGAGAAGAACGCAGGGCCGTCACAGGTCGTACTTGGCCACCACGCGACGGATCGCCCTCCCCCACGGCAGCCAGATCGCGGCGAGAAACGCGACCGTCGCCACGCCGTGCGTGACGTCGAGCGGCAGGCTGGCCGCGCAGGCCGCGAGCACGGCGGGCCAGGTGAGCGGCTGGACGTAGCCGAGCACGTGGTAGCCGTTCAGGATGAGGCCGAAGACCAGGCCCGAGAGAAACCCCCAGCCATAGAGGACGGCGCCGTGCGAGAGCAGGCTCTTCTCGCCGAGGACGCCGCCGACGTAGCCGACGAGGCCCCACGCATACATCTGCCAGGGCGTCCACGGACCCTGCCCGAAGAAGAAGTTGGAGAGCAGCGCGGCGAGCGCGCCCACCACGAAGCCGCTCCTGCGGCCGAGCGCGGCCCCCGCCACGATGGCGATGGCCGAGACGGGCTTGACGTCGGGAATCGGGGCAAAGAGTACGCGTCCCGCCGCGGCGAGCGCCGCGAGGACCGCCGTGGGCATGAGCTGGCGCAGCGGCGGGCGCGAGGCCTCGAAGCCCGCGAGCGCGACGGCGAGGGCGGCAAGCGCGACCAGCAGGGTGAGGCCGGCCGTCGCGCGCACCCCCGCCGCGGCAAGGGCGACGAGCGCCACGGGAACGGCCGCGAGGGCGAGCGCCTCGGCGACCGCAGGGAGCCGGTGGGCGGGCGGGGCTGTCTGCTTTCCTTCCATCATGGGTATCAGTGTGCCATAGGCACCCGCCGGGAGGGCGCCCGCGAGCGAGGAGGCACCATGCTGTACATCGGGAACTTCAGCTACAACGACGACTCCGACAGCAAGGACAACTACTGCCTCATGCCCTGCGTCGTCGAGGCCGAGAGCGCCGACGAGGCGATGGAGAAGTTCGCCACGCACTTCCACGAGGTCCGCAAGAACTCCGACCTGCTCGACGGGGCGCACGAGATCTACCTCGACTCCCTCGCCGAGCTCGAGGCCGCGCCGACGGAGCCCGTGATCTGCCAGTGGCAGAAGATCGTGCCGGCGATGGACGGCCTGTGCAGCGTCACGAGCGCGCTGCCCGTCGTGGACGAGGAGAGCGACGTCGCGAACGCCTACGCGTGGGGCGACGACGAGGATGAGCACGACCACGACGACGATGACGACCACGATGACGTCTCCTTCGAGGACATCGACGAGGACGACCTCGTGGAGAGCGACCCGTTCCTTCTGTTCTAGCCCCGGGTCCGCCGGCGCCGCGCCACTGGCGTCAGGTTTGTTTGGCACGCGTAGTCGGCGTGCCAAACAAACCTGACGCCAGTGGCGCGGCGCGGCGGCGCACCTAGCGATACAGCCAGGAGTTCTTGAAGAAGTCCCCGGTGAGCTCGGTCACGGCGATGCCGCCGTCGAACATGAGAGAGACGCGGTCCGCGACGGCGCGGACGAAGGCCATGTCATGCGTGGCGAGAAGGACCGTGGCGCCCTCGGCGCGCGCCCGGGCCACGCGGGCGGCCACCCGCTCGCGCGCCGAGCGGTCGAGCCCCTTGGTCGGCTCGTCGAGCAGCAGCAGGCGCGGGCGCACGAGCAGCAGCTTCTCAAGCGCGAGCAGCTGCTGCTGTCCTCCGGAGAGGTCGTAGGGATGCCGGTCGGCGGCATCCTCGAGGCCGAGCTCCGCGAGGGACGCCTCCACCTCCCGCGCGCCATACCCGCCGGCGCGCGACCACTCCATGAGCTCGTCGCGCACCGTCTCGCGGGAGAGAAGCGCCTTGGGGCTCTGCGGCAGCAGCGCCTGGCTCGTCGCGGCAGCATTGCGCACCCGCCCGCGCTGGGGGCGCACGACCCCCGCCGCAGCCGCGAGCAGCGTCGACTTGCCGCACCCGTTGGCCCCCACCACGGCCCGAACCTCGCCGGCGGCCAGCTCGAGGTCCAGCTCACGCAGGACCCACCGCCCGTCGCGGGCGTAGCGGAACCAGAGGTCGTCGACGACGAGCAGGTCCTTCTCGCCGCGGGGCCCTCCCGAGGGCCCGCCCGCCGCGCGCCCCCCTTGCATCAAATCTCTCCGCGTCTTTTTGGCACTTTTTGCCCCGGATTCCGGCCCGAAAGTGCCAAAAACCCGCGGACAGATTTGATATGGGGTGGCGCACGACGGCTCCGGGCGAAGCCCTTCCAGCGGGGCCTCCCGCACGCGCCCCTCCGCAAGCTCGAACGCGCACGTCGCGTAGTCGAGCATCGTCTCGGACGCGTGAGTGGCCACCAGCACGGTGACGCCGAGCTCGCGGTTCACGCGGAAGAGCATCGCGAGGAAGTCCTTCTCGGCAAGGGGGTCGAGCATGCTCGTCGGCTCGTCGAGCAGGAGCAGGCGCGGGCGCATGGCGAGCGTCGACGCGAGGGCGAGGAGCTGGCGCTGCCCGCCGGAGAGCTCCGCCGTGCGCGCGCGGAACCACGGCCCCATGCCAAAGAACGAGCAGGTCTCCGCCACGCGCCGGCGCATTTCCGGCTCCGGGACGCCGAGGTTCTCCAGGCCGAAGGCCATCTCGTGCCAGACGGTGTCGCACACGACCTGCGCGTCCGGGCTCTGGAAGACGTAGCCCACGGCACGCGCGGAGGCGAGCGGCCCCAGCGAGCGCACGTCCTCCCCGAAGGCGCGCACCGAGCCGGAGAGCTCGCCGGCGGGGGCGATCTCTGGCTTGGCGAGGCGCAGCAGCGTGGACTTTCCCGACCCCGTGGCGCCTACGAGCAGGGCAAAGGCACCCTCGGGCACCTCGAGGGAGGCGTCGCGCAGGACGTCCGCGCCACCGGGGTAGGAGAACGTCACGCCGCGGAGCTCGAGCGCGCTCATCCCGCCTCCCCTCGCCCGGCCCCCCTCGCCGCGAGCTCCGCGAGGGCGGGCAGGAGCGCGAGCAGGGCGAAGGGCAGGTAGGACCACCAGGGCGAGAGCCCGGACATCCTGGGGTAGAACTCCCAGGAGGAGCAGGCCGCCCACGCGCCCGCCGCGCTCAGGGCGAGAAGGACCGCGGCTCCCGCGACCGCCGCGGCGTCGCGCGCGCGGAACCGCTCGGGCCGGTAGCACGTCCGCGGACGGCCGGACTCCCAGCCTCGCGCGCGCATGGCGTCAGCCCGCTCGAGGGAGTCCTCGAGCGACCAGGAGAGCAGCATCGTCGACGTGCGGAGCAGCTCGTCGCGCAGGGGCGGGCGCGGGCCCGCCGCCGTGCAGGAGCAGGCGGTCGCGCGCACCGCGCGGGCCCGGCCCAGCATCTGCGGCACGAGCTGGGACGCCATCGACGCCACGAGCGGCACCGAGCGGGCGCGCCGGCCCGCGAGCGCGAGCAGGCGGTCCTGCGTGAGGACCGCCGCGGCGCCCTCGAACCACAGGACCGTCGCGACCAGGAGGGCGCCCATCGTGGCGCCGTACGCAAGGCTCTCCAGGTAGACGCTGCGCGACCCCACCTTGAGGAGCAGCGTTGACCCGGAGGCCGAGAAGAACGGGTTGAGCAGGCACACGAGCGCGAGCAGCGGCAGCTGCCAGGCGAGCCCGCGCGCCGTGGCCGACGCGCCGCGGGCGACCAGCGAGAAGGCCAGCGCGCCCGCGAGCGAGAGCGCCACGAAGACGGGGTGGACCGCCAGCATCGAGAGCGCGGCCACCCCCGCGAAGAGCGTCGCGGGGACGGCCGCGTGGCAGGCGTCGAAGGCTGTGGAGCGCGGGCGCGCCATCGAAGGGGCTACTCGGTGAACTCGGTCACGTAGGTCCAGACGACCGCGTCGCCGGCCTCGAGCTGGTACTCGGAGCAGCCGACCTCGGCCATCTCGCCGTTGACCTCGAACATCCAGCCGCTCATGTCGCCGTGGTCGCCGGCGGCCACGCCGTCGATGCCCTGGACGTACATGCCGTAGTCGGAGTCGGTGGCGTTGACGTCCGCGCCGGTGGCGACGAGCGCGTCGTAGGCGGTGGCGTTCTCGGGAAGGTCGACGTCGACGGTGGTGGACTCGCCCTCGGCCGCCGTCGCGTCGATGGTGACCGAGACGGAGATGGTCGCCTGCTGCTCCTGGGACGCATCGGGGCCGGCGTCGGTGCCGGAGGTCGCGGCCGTGCCGCCGCAGGCGGCGACGGAGACGGCGAGCACGAGCGCCGCCGCGCAGGCGGCGAGTCTCGTGAGCAGGTTCTTCTCGGCACTTCTTGCGTTCTTGGACTGGGACATGGTGCCTCGCTCTCTCCCCCTTGGGGGCGTCGTGAGGGCAAGGCAGGACCGACGACCCGCGCGGTCGCCTTCCTCGACACAGCCGTGTGCTGATCCGGAGTCAAACCGGAATCCTTTTTTCATCTACTAGGCGTAGCAGCTCTTCGAACCGTGCCCTCGGTATGCAATTGCGGTCCCAGTGTAGCAGGTCGGGGCATATGGGCGTGGGGGCGCATCCGCCCTTGCGTCATGACGTTGCGTCGCGCCTATCGTGGTGACGTGTCCAGGCCGCGCCGTCGGAAGCAGGATGCCATGCCACGCGCCACCGCGTACCCCCGCCCTCGCCTTGTCCCCCTCATCGCGCTTGCCCTGATGGTGGTCCTGTCCGCCCTTGCGCCGGGGCGCGCCGCGGCGGCGGGGGTCGAGAAGCTCGTCGACCCGAGCACGGCGGACGGCTGGGAGGCGTACATCGGCGGCGGGACGACCATCTCCACCTCGGCGGAGGGGAGCATCTGGGTCGACAAGTCCGTCTTCGGCAGCAGCGCGGACGCCACGAACGCCGGGCTTCCGGCCACGCTGCAGGACGAGGGGCGCGGCTTTCTGGTGGGGCTCTCCGCGCTGTCCGCGGCGACGTCCGTCCGCCAGGAGGGAGGGCCCGCGCACGACGTGGTCTTCGTGGTGAGCACCAACCGGCTTCTGGAGGACGTCACCTACGGGGGCCGCCCGCAGGCCGCCTACCTCGCCGAGGCCCTCAACCAGGCTATCTCGCGCCTCATGGCGGAGAACGGCGGCGCCGCCATCCCCACGCGCGTGGCCGTGATCGGCTACGACTCCAGGGTCACGACGCTCATGCCGCTCGGCACCTACGCGCCGGACGGAAACGGCCGCTACGTCGCGTACGACGGCGGCACGCTCTCCGTGACCGCCACGACGACGGACGCCGCGGGCGCGACGGCCTCCGCGCGCCTCGGCAGCGGGTCCTACCTGCAGCTGGCGGCGCACGTGGCGGGAGACGCGCTGAGCGCCGCCGCGGACGACCCCGGCTCAGAGGGCCGCGTCCCCGTACTCTGCCTCATGGGCCGCGAGACCCCGCCGATGGCGAGCGCCGACTTCACGAACCCGCCCGTCTACACCGGCGACGCCACGGGATTTCTGGGCCCGCTGCCGGGAAGCCGCGAGAACGGCTACGGCACGGACGCGCTTCTCGCCACGCTGCTCACGATGCGAAACGAGGCCGCGCGCATAGGCGCCGCGTGGGGCACCGAGCGCCCCCTCACGTTCTTCACCTGCGGCCTGGACACGAGCGAGACGGCCGCCTACCTGCTCGAGACCGCCCACGAGCAGGCGCACCACCCCCTGCCCGGCACCGGCGCCGCGGCCGGCACGGACCTGCGGGACAACCTCTCCGCCGCGGCGCGGGCGTTCGCCGAGGCCTCCGCGGCGGGCGAGAAGGACGTCACGCTGTCGCTCTACGGCTCCGGCACGCGCGGCCTCGTGGCCGAGGACGTCACCTTCCCCTGCGCGCCGGGCCTGCTCTCGGAGGCGGACGGCTACGAGGTCACGCCCGTCGACGACTACCTCTCCGCCCGCAGCGCGAGCGCGCTCTCGTGGGCCTTTGGCACCGTGGTGGACCGCTCGCTCGGCGTGGTCTACACCGCGCCGGCATCGGGCGGCCCCGGCGAAGACCGCCCCGGCGGCAGCCGCGTCACCGTGTCCGACGAGGTGGGGGCCGGCATGGAGGTCACGCGCGTGAGCGGCATCGTCTACGGGGACAAGCTGCTCGACGGAGAGCTGGCGGCCCAGGCCGTGAAGATCAGTCTCGAGGACCCCGGCCACGTGGAGGCAACGCACGAGTTCGGCTACCTCGTGGAGGCCATGAACGCGCGCTACGACCTCGGCGATGCCGTATACGACCTCTTCTACGACGCGCTGCAGGACGGACAGTTCGCCTATGCCGGGCCCGGGGCCTTCTCCAACCGCGCCTCGTGGTATGTGAACGACGCGCACGAGATGGTCCCGATGGGCGGAGAGCCCTTCGCCTTTGCCACGCAGGCCGAGGTGGACGCCGCCGCGGACGGACGCTGGCAGGAGCGCGCGCCCGAGGACGTGCGCGAGAGGATCGAGGCCGCGCGGGACAGCGGCGCCACCGCCGTCTGCGAGACGTACTACTACATAGGCAACCTCCCCAACCAGTACACGGGAGGAGACGTGACGCTCTACGACTTCGTGGTCATGGTGGAGACGAGCCTCGCCACCGGCCGTCAGACGGTCCTGCTCTCGGTGCCCGTGGACGCCGTGCCCGCGCGGCGCGTGAGCGTGACCGTGGGCGAGGACGGTGCCGCCACGATGGCGCTCGACGGAGCGCGCGACGCGGCACCGCTGCGCCTGGCCTACGAGGTCTCCCCCACCCCCGACGTCGACGCCCTGCTTGACCGAGTCGAGGCCGGGGAGGACGTGGGCGACGACGAGCTGGAGGCGGCGCTCGGCGAGCCCGTGGGCCACGTGGGCGGGCGGCGCGCCGTCTTTGCGAGCGCGTTCGCCCAGGCGGACGGCGGCATCCGGGCGGGCGCCGTGGCCTCCGCCTGGGCCGCGCAGACCAACTCGCGCTACGCGTTCTCGCGCGACACGCCGCTTCTCACCCGCACGGACGGCGGGTACGTGCCGCTGACCGCGCTGCCCGTCCCCGGCCAGACCTGCTACTACGAGCGAACCATCTACTCGGCGGACCTCCCGGAGGCGGGCGTCGCGGCGCCCGCCCGCATCGAGAAGGTCGTGGAGCCGTACGTGGTCGGGCTCAGCGCGGCCGAGATACCCCTGCGCTTCGTCGTGCGCGACGGGCAGTGCGTGGCGCTCGCGGGCACGCCCAAGTACGACGGGCCGGCGGAGCTTGGCCTGGTGGAGAAGGAGCCCAACGTCACCCAGACGGCGCCCTACGCAAAGCGCTCCTCGGTCTCCGAGGTCACGGACGGGGCCGTTCGCCTTTCGGCGCGGCTGGGCAACAACGGCCTCTTATACACATCT
>NZ_SJOU01000007.1 GCF_012027725.1 Olsenella sp. SW781
GTCTCACCCGTCCCCCTTCGTCTCGCCCGCCCTTCGTCTCACCCGTCCCTGCGCTACAATGCGGCGTCGGACGAGGCTCAGGCGAGAGGAACCCTATGCAGACGCCCCAGGCGGTCATCTTCGACATGGACGGAACGCTCGTCGACACCGAGCGCGTGAGCCAGACGGCATGGCGGCGCGCGGCGTCCGACCTCGGAATCGAGGTCCCCGAGCGCATCTGGGACGCCTTCGTCGGCTGCAGCATGCCCGACGCCCACGCGATGGTCGACGCCGAGTTCGGCGACCCGGCCCTCACCGACCGGCTCTTCTCGCACCAGCACGAGCTCTACTTCGCCATCCGCGAGCAGAGCCTCGAGCCCTGCGAGGGCGCGCTCGACGCGCTCCGGGCGCTCGCGGAGGCCGGCATGACGCTCGCGCTGGCCACCTCCACCGCCTGCGAGCACGCGCTGCCCCTCATGGACCGCTTTGGGATGACGCCGTTCTTCTCGTCCATGACCTTCGGAGACCAGATCGGGCGCGCCAAGCCGGCGCCCGACATCTACCTCGAGGCCGCCAGCCGGCTTGGCCTCGGCCCCGCCCGCTGCGCCGCCGTGGAGGACTCGGTCAACGGGGCGCTTGCCGCCTGCGCCGCGGGCATGGCCACCTACCTCGTGCCCGAGTGGGCCACCCCCACCCCCGAGGTCGTCGAGCGGTGCGCCGCCGTGCTGGGAAGCCTGCGTGAGCTCCCCGCCGCCGTGCTGGGCCGGGACGCCCGCTAGACGAGAGAGGTGGGCCCGGAGGCCCCCGAGGGGAACGACCGGAGCCCGCCCGAAGCGGATCGTGTGGGTGCGGGGGCTACTTCTGCGGGGCCGCCGGCGGAACCTTGGAGCCCTCGTTCGCCTGCCCGGCGGCGAGCATCTGCTCGAACATGCCCGCGGTCTGCGTGAAGTCGCTCGGCAGCACCACGGTGGAGCTCTTGCCCGCCTTGGCGAACTCGCCCATCATCTCGGTCCACTGCGTGAACATGAAGAGCTGGTTGGCCTCGGCGGCGGAGACGCCCGTCTCCTGGATCGTGGCGAGCGAGTCGGAGATGCCGGCGGCGATGGCCTTGCGCTGGTTGGCGATGCCCTCGCCGGACTTCTCCATGGCCTCGGCCTCGGCCTGCGCCTCGGTCACGCGGCGGATGCGGTCGGCCTCGGCCAGGTCCTGCGCCGCGGCCTTGGTGCGCTGGGCGGCGTTGATCTGGTTCATCGAGTCCTCGACCTCGGCCGGCAGCGCGATCTTGGTGATGAGCGTGGAGACGAGCGTGAAGCCGTAGGCGGTCATCTGCTCGGACACGGTGTCGTTGACGTCGCGTGCGATGTCGTCCTTCTTGGCGAAGACCTCGTCGAGCGTGTAGACGGGGATCGACGAGCGCAGGGCGTCGGTGATGAAGTCGCGCATCTGCGCCACGGGCTGCTGCAGCATGTAGTAGCTCTTGTAGACGCCGGACTGCTGCGGCGTGGCCCCGGTCTCGTAGCTCACGTGGTACTGCGCGGAGACCTCGAGGCCGATGGTGACGTTGTCCTGCGTCTTGACGTCGATGTTGAAGCCGTTCTTCATCGTGCGCAGGGAGACCGTGGCGGCCTTGCGGTCAACGAACGGAATCTTGGCGTGGAAGCCCGCGCCCACGATGCGGTGGAACTTGCCCAGGCGCTCGATGATCACGGCGTGCTGCTGCTTGACCACGTAGAACAGGTTGCCCGTGACCAGCCCCACGATCAAGAACACGACAAGGACGAGAAGAACGAAGCCTAAGAGCTCCATAGTCACTCCCTAGAACGACCAACAGGTTCTTCTCAGCATACCCATCTGGCCGGACAACAATATACTGGAAGCTGAGTTTTTACCGTGAGCTGGCATTTCCGCCGGACGGAGGGAGCACCCATGCCCGCTTTCCGCTTCTCGCGCCGCGACGAGTCCCAGATCGACCCCTTCAACGCGGGCGAGCCCGTCCTGCCCTGGGATGACCCGGGCGCGCTGGCTGACGAGGGGGACGTCTTCGACGACCGCCCGTACGAGGGGGCGGGCGAGCCGGGGCCCCAGGCGGAGCCCGTCGAGTACGCGCCGCACGGCGAGCCGGGCGGCCAGCCCCACAAGCGCGAGGACAACTACCGGGCGCCCACCACGCGGGGGCACGACTACGACGCCCCCTCCATCGACGGGCCGCCGGCGGGCGGGCGCCGGGCGCGCCGGGCGCGACGGCCCGCGGCGGCCGAGCCCGTCAGCGCCCGCGGGGCCTCGGGCTCGAGGCTCGGGAAGCTCATCGCGGCGGTCGTCGCCGTCCTCATCGCCGTGAACGTGGCGGTGCCCGTCCTCATGCTCGTGGGCGAGTTCGTGGAAAACGTGTCCTCGTCCGCCGGAAGCGCCTTCGACGCCGCCGAGGACACGTCCTACCCGACCTCCTACGAGAGCGACGAGGCCGACGAGGGCGCCATGGAGCTCGCCGCCTCGGCCGCCCTCTCGGGCGCGCTCGCAGACCCCGAGTCCGGCGCCCTGCACGACCTCATCGCCGGCTACCTGGACGACAAGCTCCTCTCCGTCGAGGGCTACACCGCCGAGGAGCTGGGGATAGACGCGGACGCCTTCGCCGCGTGGGCGATCACCAGCACGTCCTTCTCGACCAGCGGCGCGTACGACCGCGGGGACGGGACGGCCGTCGTGTACGCCGACGTCGTCGCGCCCAGCGTCAACGACGTCTTCTGGGCCTTCGACGACGCGATCGCGGGATACCTCGTCGAGCAGGACCTCTGGGGCGTCTACGGCGGGGACCAGGCCACTGACCTCACCGACGAGCAGCGGGCGCACGTGGGCGACGTCTTTGCGGGCGTGCTCGAGGACGCCGAGGGCATCGAGGCCTTCAGCTCGATCGGCCTCCTGCGCGAGGGCGACGGGTGGGTCGCCGACGCCGACGGGCTCGCCGACGCCTTCACGAGCATCTACGGCCTCTGGTAGGGAGATTCTTTCCGCATGCCGCCTGACCTCTGATATCCTCGTGTCGTCCACAACCCCAAGGTCGACGGGAGGAGCCTCATGGCAAAGCCCGAGGAGCCGCCGGCGTATGCCTACGCGTCGCTCGCGGAGCGCGTTCGCGCGGAATGGAAGACCTATCTCGTGGCGCTGGTGTTCGCGGTCATAGCGAGCGCCATCGGCCAGATCTCGATCCCCCTGGGGCCGGGGACGCTCATCCTCTTCCCCATCTTCTACTCGCTCATCATGGGCGTCCTCTCGGGCCCGAGCGTGGCCAAGATCTTCAAGACCCCTCAGGTGAAGGCCGCCTCCAAGCTCGTGATCGTGGCAATCTGCCCCTTCATCGCCAAGCTCGGCATCAACGCGGGCGCCTCGCTCGACACCGTCATCTCGGCGGGGCCGGCGCTCTTCGCGCACGCCTTCGGCGACATCCTCACGATCCTCATCGCCGTGCCGGTGGCCCTGGCGCTCGGCCTCAAGCGCGAGACCATCGGCGCCGCGAGCTCGATCAACCGCGAGACCAACCTCGCCGTCACCACGGACGTCTACGGCGCGGAGAGCCCGGAGGCCAAGGGCAGCCTCGCCATCTACGTGGTGGGCGGCATGCTCGGCACCATCTACTTCGGGCTTCTCGCCAGCCTCGTGGCGGCGTTCGGCCTCTTTGACCCACTCTCCCTCGGCCTTGCCGCCGGCGTGGGCGCGGGCATCATGATGGCCGCGGCCACGGGCGTGCTCGGCGCCATCTACCCCGGGCAGGCCGACCAGATCACGGCGCTCGCCTCCGCGAGCCAGACCATCGCCGGCATCGACGGCGTGTACCTGGCGATGTTCGTCGCGCTGCCGCTCGCCGCCGGGCTCTACAGGACCCTCGAGCCGCGCTTCGCGGCGCTGAGGCACGAGCCCTCCGCGGTCCTCGCCGAACGCGAGGCGGCCGCGGCGGGCAGGGGCGACGCGGGCGAGAAGGACGGTGAGTAGCGTGCGCAGCATCGAATGGGCGTTTCTCTTCGTGGTGTCCGCGGTGGGCATCGCGCTGGCCAACCTCGTGGGCTTTCAGGTGGGCATCGTGGAGAGCCTGCCGGGGATCCTCATCCTCGTGGCGCTCTCCCTCGCGGGCATGGCGTGCACCAAGCTCATCCCGCTCAAGCTCCCGATCGTGGCCTATGTCTCGATCCTGGGCCTGCTCGTGGCCGGCCCGTGGAGCCCGGTGCGCGACTTTGTGATCGCCTCGGTGGGCGTGATCAACCTCACGGCGCCGCTCGCGCTCGTGGGCGCGTTCGCCGGCATCGGCGTGGCCGACCAGCTCGGCTTCTTCGCGCGCCAGGGCTGGAAGATGGTCGTCGTGGGCATCGTCTTCATGACGGGCTCCTTCGTCATCACCGCCATCATCTCCCAGCTCCTGCTCACCCTCACCGGCGCCGGTGGCACGCCCTTCGCACCGTTTCCTCTCAACATCCCCAGGAGGTAACCATGCTCGACATCCTCATCACGGACGCGACCGTCCTGCTCCCCCACGCCGCCGGCGTGGCCCGCCACCAGACCGTCGGCATCGAGGCGGGGCGCATCGCCCTGCTGCGCGCGGCGGACGCAGAGGCCGACGCCGCCCTCGGGGCCGCCGAGCGCATCGACGGCCGCGGCAAGCTCGTCATGCCCGGCCTCGTGGACTGCCACACCCACACCGGCCAGCAGCTGCTCAAGGGCCGCGTCCTCGACGAGCTCCCCATGATCTGGACGCGCATCATGCTGCCCTTCGAGTCCACGCTCACGCCCGAGCTCATGCGCCTCTCGGCCGAGCTCTCCGCGCTCGAGATGATCAAGTCCGGCACCACCTCGCTTGTGGACGCCGGCAGCTACTTCATGGACGAGGCCGCCTCCGTCTACGAGGCCGCCGGCCTGCGCGCCACGTTCTCCGTCTCCACGATGGACCAGCCGGGCCTTCCCGCCTCCATCGCCACCACGACCGACGAGGCCGTGGCCGTGGCCGACGCCCTCTACGAGCGCTGGGACGGCGCCGCGGGCGGCCGCATCCGTGTGGCCTACGCCCTGCGCGCGCTCATGAGCTGCTCCGAGGAGCTCATCCGCCGCACGGCAGAGCACGCCAACGAGCGCGGCGCCCTCATCCAGGCCCACATGAACGAGTACGCGGCCGAGGTCAACTACACCCTCCAGAGCCAGGGCGTGCGGCCCTTCGAGTACCTCGAGCGCCTGGGCGGCGTGCTCTCCGAGCGCTTCCTCGGCGCGCACTGCCTCATGCTCTCCGAGGTCGAGAAGAACATCCTCGTCGAGCGCGGCGTCAAGGTCTGCCACTGCCCGTTCTCCAACTGCGCCAAGGCCACGCCCGAGACCCCGAGCCTGCGCTCCCGCGGCGTCGTCGAGGGCCTCGGCACCGACGGCGCGGCCCACGGCGGGCTCTCCCTCTGGGCGGAGATGCACCTCTTCCGCTCGATCATGAACGTCACCCACGGCGTGCCCATCGCCGACCCCGCCGTCATGCCCGCCCGCGCGATCGTCAACATGGCCACCGAGAACGGCGCCGCCTTCATGGGCACCGAGGGCGCGGGCGCAGTCGAGCTCGGCGCCGTGGCCGACCTCATCACCGTCGACCTGGTGAACCCGGGCATGTATCCCACCGGCAACGTCGTGAACACCCTCGTGGAGTGCGCGGGCGCGGCAGACGTGCGCGACATGGTCGTGGACGGGCGGCTCGTCATGCGCGACCGCGAGGTCCTCACGCTCGACGAGGCCGCCATCATGGACCGCGCCGCGGACTACCAGGCCCACCTCGACGAGCTCGCCGACGCCGCCGCGCATGAGGCCGAGAAGAGCGGGGCGGTCGCGTAGTGGGCGCCGGCACGCTCGCGCTCGTCGCGGCCGCCAACGCGCTCGTGGGCGCCTGCGTGGGCCTCACGGGCATCGCGGGCTTCCTGCTGCCGATGTTCTACGCCGGCTTTCTCGGCCTCGCACCCGTGGAAGGCCTCGCGCTCTCCTTCGCGGCCTTCATCGTCTCCGGCGCCCTGGGCTGCCCCGCCTACCGCCGCACCGGCGACCTGCCGCTGCGCGCGAGCGCGGGGCTGCTCGCGGGGAGCTTCCTCGGCGCGCTCGCCGGCACGCAGGTGGGGCTCGTCCTGCCGGCAGACGTGCTGACCGTGATCCTCTACCTCGTGGTGCTGGGCTCGGGGGCCTCCGTCCTTCTCCGCATGCGCGCCGGCGAGAAGGGCGCGGCCGACGTCGCGCCCATGCCCGGCGCCGGGAGGCTCTTCGTCGTGGGCCTCGTGACCGCCGTGGTCTGCGCCGCCTCCGGCGCGGGCGGGCCCGTGCTCGTGGTGCCCGTGCTCATGCTCATGGGCGTGGGGCCGCGCACGGCCGTGGGCATGGCGCTGCTCGACTCCGTCGCCATAGCCGTGCCCGCGACCGTGGGCTACCTCCTCGGGGGCGGCGTCGGGGCCGAGGTGTGGTCGCTTCTGCCCGCGGCGCTGGTGGCGCACGGGGCGGGCGTCCTTCTCGGCAGCTTCAACGCGCACAGGATCAACGCCCCCCTGCTCAAGGGCATCGTCGCCGTGGGGTCGATCGCCGTGGCGCTCTTCAAGCTCGCCCAGCTCGCGCTCTAGGCGAGGCCTCGCTGCCCGGGGCCCGGCTCGCGGCGCGCCCTGCATCAAAATCGAGACGGGCCGCCCGGGACGGCGTACAATGGTCCCGGACCATCGAGGGAGAGGGGACCCATGATCGGATCAGAGACCACGCGCGTCGCGCCGTTCCAGGACGCCAGGGGCAAGCTCGGCTTCGGCTGCATGCGCCTGCCCAAGCTCGAGGACGGCGCCGTCGACATCGTCACGTTCACGCAGATGGTCGACGCCTTCCTCGACGGCGGCCTCAACTACTTCGACACTGCGCGCCCCTACCACTCCGGAGGCTCCGAGCCGGCGCTCGCGCAGGCGCTCACCTCGCGCCACGACCGCTCCGAGTTCCTGCTCGCGGACAAGCTCTCCCCCAACGGCTTCGAGCGCCGCGAGGACATCCGACCGCTCATCGAGGACCAGCTGCGCGCCTGCGGCGTGGACTACTTCGACTTCTACCTCATGCACTCGCAGGGCATGGGCAACTACGAGAAGTACCAGCGCGAGGGCGCCTACGAGGAGGCCTTCGCCGCGCGCGACGCCGGGCTCGTGCGCCACGTGGGCTTCTCGTTCCACAGCAACGCCGCCTTCCTCGACCGCATCCTGACCGACCACCCCGACGTCGAGTTCGTCCAGCTGCAGGTCAACTACCTCGACTGGGAGAGCGGCGTCATCCAGAGCCGCGCGTGCTGCGAGGTCGCGGCCGCCCACGGCAAGCCCATCATCGTGATGGAGCCCGTCAAGGGCGGCCGGCTCGTCAACCTGCCCGACGAGGCGCGCGAGGCGCTCGCCGCCGCGGGGCCCGGCTCGCCCGCGAGCTACGCGCTGCGCTTCGCCGCGGGGCTGCCGGGCGTCGAGATGGTCCTCTCCGGCATGGGCACGCCCGAGATGATTGCGGAGAACGTGGCGACGTTCTCGCCGCTCAGGCCGCTCTCCCCCGCCGAGCGCGACGCCATCGACCGCGTGACGCAGATCCTGCGCGGCCAGAACGCGATCGAGTGCACGGCCTGCCGCTACTGCGTGGACGGCTGCCCCAAGAAGATCAACATCCCCGACGTCTTCTCCTGCCTCAACGCCAAGCGCGCCTACGGGGAGAGCTCCGCCGGCTTCTACTACACGTCGGTCCACACGGGCCACGGCCACGGCCTTGCGTCCGAGTGCGTGGGCTGCGGCGCCTGCGAGCGCGCCTGCCCGCAGCACCTGCCCATCCGCGAGCTGCTCAAGGAGGTCGCGGCCGAGTTCGAGACCGAGGCCTAGGCGAGCCAGATGGTTTTTCTCGCCACGTGAATACGAGCGACCGTAGCGGGGAACAAAACACTGTCTGAAAACGACGAGACCCGGGAGGCCCCATGGAAGACACGCACGCCGAGAAGAACCCGGCCCCCGAGCACAACGCTCACTTCGCGAGCCCCGGCATCTTCGAGGTCGGCCACTCGCCCAACGAGGTCGTCCCCGCCGCGGACGGCCCCGAGCCGATCGAGGGCCGCCTGCGCAAGGCGCCGCTGCGCGTGCCTGACAACTACGAGGAGTGCAGCGGCTTCACGCTCTTCGGCCGGCGCATCCGGACGCTGCTCTACTCCACCGACGTCGCCGCGATCCGCAACTCCAACGCGGACGCGATCTTTGCCGTCTACCCGTTCACCGCGCAGCCCGCCATCACGCAGGCGCTGCTCACGGTAGCCGAGGCGCCGCTCTTCGTGGGCGTGGGCGGCGGCACCACCACGGGCCGGCGCGCCGCGGAGCTCGCCGCGGTCTCGGAGATGCAGGGAGCCGCGGGCGTGGTCCTGAACTCCCCCGCCACCCCGGAGATGGTCGCCCAGGTGGCCTCCACCGTGGACATCCCCGTGATCGCCACGATCACGCGCTTCGACAACGAGGCCGCCGAGAAGATCCAGTCCGGCGCGCGCATCATCAACGTGGCGGCCGGCCGGCGCACAGCCGAGGTCATCGCCGAGCTGCGCGCCGCCTTCCCCGCGCTGCCGATCATCGCCACCGGCGGGCGCGACGACGAGACCGCCGCGGCCACCATCGCCGCGGGCGCGAACGCGCTCATCTGGGCGCCGCCGAGCGTCGTCGAGCTGCAGCGCGACATGATGATGCGCTACCGCGAGAAGGCGGAGGCGGCGGCCGAGGCCGCGGGCGAGGAGCGTCCCGTCGCCACCGTGGTCCCCGACATCACCGACATGCCGGTGGCCGACGTGCCCAACGGCGTGGTGGAGAGCGTGCCTCCCGAGGTCGAGGCCGCCGAGCAGATCGGGGACGAGGACTTCGTGAGCCCGTACCGCGGGCGGCTGCCGCGCCTGCCGTTCTTCGGTCGGCGCGCCAAGTAGCGGGCGCGCGTCCTTCTCGCCCGCGCCCCTCTCGGCGTGCGTCCCGACGCTGCCAGCCGCTGACTCCCGACAATTCCAGACGAAGTTTCAGGTGAGCGGAACCAAATGCGCGCCGAGCGTGCATAATGGACGGGACGCCAACACCACACGAGAGGGGCAGGCACATGCTGGAGCTTGAGGACCGCATCCGCAGGGACGGGATCGTTCGCGAGGGCAACGTCCTCAAGGTCGACAACTTCCTCAACCACCAGTGCGACGTGGCCCTCTACGACCACATGGGCGCCGAGTGGGCGCGCCTCTTTGCCGGCAAGCGCATCGACAAGATCCTCACGATCGAGGCCTCCGGCATTGGCATCGCGTGCGTGGCGGCAACCCACTTCGGCGGCGTGCCCGTGGTCTTTGCGCGCAAGACCGAGTCCAAGAACCTCGACGGCGACCAGTACCGCACCAACATCACGAGCTACACCAAGGGCCGTGAGTACCAGGTCATCGTTGCCAAGCGCTTCCTCACGCCCGGCGAGCACGTGCTCATCATCGACGACTTCATGGCCATGGGCTGCGCGATGAACGGCCTGCTCCAGATCTGCGACGAGGCGGGCGTCATCGTGGAGGGCATCGGCATCGCCATCGAGAAGGGCTTCCAGCCGGGCGGCGACGAGCTGCGCCGCCGCGGCTACCAGGTGGAGTCGCTCGCCATCGTGAAGTCCATGGACGCCGAGACCGGCGAGATCGTGTTCGCGTAGGCGCGGCACCCTGCCCAGGCTTCGATTGTCGGTGGCTTTCTGGACGAGACTCCAGTACTACCCCGACTGTGACATTTTCTACCTGCGCTTCTTGTAGCCTCTTTTTGCCGCTACCGAGCATTCCGCTCAAAGATCACCGACAATCGTCACCCCTGTCCCCTGCCGTCTGGGGCACAGGGGTCCGTGCGCGTCCACGGCGCGACCAGACGCCAAATTCCCGTTGACATATGAACAGATGCTCATATAATCATGAGTAAGAAAACGTATGAACATCCGTTCAGATGTTCATTCTCACGTGAGAGGAGGCTCATCATGGCCGAGAAGGTAGCAGCCGGGGAGGCCCCCGACGAGATGCCCGACGAGGAGCTGCTCTACGACCTCGCCGACCTGTTCAAGGTCTTCAGCGACACCACGCGCATCAAGATCCTCTACGCGCTCATGGGTCGCGAGCTCTGTGTCGCGGACATCGCCGAGGAGACGGGGTCCACGCAGAGCGCCGTCTCCCACCAGCTGAGGACCCTCAAGTCGGCGCGCCTGGTGAAGTTCCAGCGAGACGGGCGCAACGTCCTCTACTCGCTTGCCGACGACCACGTCTACACGATGCTCAACCAGGGCATGTCCCACATCTGCGAGTAAGGAGACCGCGATGCGAAAGTCATTCAAGCTCGATGAGATCGACTGCGCCAACTGCGCGCGCAAGCTGCAGGACGAGCTCGCCAGGGTGGACGGCGTGGACGCCGTCTCGGTGAACTTCATGACGCAGAAGCTCACGCTCTCCGCGGCCGACGACCGCTTCGACGACGTGCTGGGCCGCGTGGTCGCGCTCGCGGCCAAGATCGAGCCCGACTGCGAGATCATCCGCTAGAAGGGGACGGGTTATTTCTCTCAGAGTTTTCGGGACAGGTCGATAACGCGCGCGGCACATGGCGCGCCACGCAGCCCAGGCCTGTCCCAAATTCTCTGAGAGAAAAAACACGTCCCCAATTTGCAGAGGAGCTAATGTGAACAAGAAGCAGAAGCGGTGGCGCAACCGCATCATCATCGCCCTGGCACTCTTTGCTGCGGCGTTCGCCGTCGAGGAGAGCGGGCTTCTCGCCACGCTCTTTGGGACGCCGGGCGATGTCTACGCGAGCTTCGTGCTCTTCTTCGTCCCCTACCTCATCGCGGGCTACAAGACCCTGCTCGAAGCCGCGCGCAACATCCGTCGCGGAGACCCCTTCGACGAGGCGTTCCTCATGTCCGTGGCCTCGCTCGGCGCCTTTGCGATGGTCTTCTTCCCCGACACCGACCCCCACATGGCCGAGGGCGCGGCGGTCATGCTCTTCTACCAGGTGGGAGAGCTCTTCCAGAGCTACGCCGTGGGCCAGAGCCGCAAGTCCATCGCCGCCATGATGGACATCGCGCCCGAGTACGCCAACGTCGAGAAAGACGGCGAGCTCGTAGAGGTGGACCCCGCCGAGGTCGCCGTGGGCGAGACGATCGTGGTCAAGCCCGGCGAGCGCGTCCCGATAGACGGCGTGGTCACGGACGGCGTCTCCCAGCTCGACACCGCCGCGCTCACCGGCGAGTCCGTCCCGCGCCACGTGGAGCCGGGCGCAGACGTCATCTCCGGCTGCGTCAACATGACGGGCGTCCTGCGCGTGCGCACGACCAAGCCCTACGGAGAGTCCACGGTCGCCCGCATCCTCGAGCTCGTGGAGAACGCGAGCGAGAAGAAGGCCCGCACCGAGAACTTCATCACCCGCTTCGCCCGCGTCTACACGCCGGCCGTCACGCTCTCGGCGCTCGCGCTCGCCGTGATCCCGCCGCTCGCCGGCATGGGCGCCTGGTCCGACTGGATCCTGCGCGGCCTCACCTTCCTCGTGGTGAGCTGCCCGTGCGCGCTCGTCATCTCCGTGCCGCTCTCCTTCTTCGGCGGCATCGGCGGCGCCTCGCGCCTCGGCATACTCGTCAAGGGCTCCAACTACCTCGAGCTTCTCGCCCACGTGGACACCGTGGTCTTCGACAAGACCGGCACGCTCACTTCGGGCACCTTCAACGTGGTGGCCATCCACCCGGAGGCCGGCGTGGACCCCGACTACGTGCTCTCCATGGCGGCGCACGCCGAGTCCTTCTCTGACCACCCCATCGCCGTCTCCGTGCGTGCCGCCTACTCCGGCGAGATCGACCGCGAGAGGATCGCCGAGGCCCGTGAGGAGTCCGGCCACGGCGTGAGCGCTCGCGTGAACGAGCACCTGGTCCTCGTGGGCAACGACAAGCTCATGGCCGAGCACGGGGCCGCCTGGCACGACTGCGACCTCACCGGCACGATCCTGCACGTCACCGTCGACGACGAGTACGTGGGCCACATCGTGATCGCCGACGTGGTGAAGGAGGACGCCGAGAAGGCCATCCGCGACCTCCACGCCGCCGGCGTGCGCCGCTGCGTCATGCTGACCGGAGACCGTCAGGACGTGGCCGAGGCCGTGGCCGCACGCCTCGGCATCGACGAGGTCCGCGCACAGCTCCTCCCCCAGGACAAGGTCGACGCCGTGGAGCGCCTGCTCGCGGGCGAGAAGAACGGGGCGCGCCTGGCCTTCGTGGGCGACGGCATCAACGACGCGCCCGTGCTCATGCGCGCGGACGTGGGCATCGCCATGGGCGCGATGGGCTCCGACGCCGCCATCGAGGCGGCAGACGTCGTCCTCATGGACGACAGGCCGTCCAAGATCGCCCAGGCCATGCGCGTGGCCCGAAAGACCATGCGGATCGTCTGGCAGAACATCGTGTTCGCCATCGGCGTGAAGGTGCTGATCCTCGTGCTCGCCGCCTTCGGCGTCGCCAACATGTGGCTCGCGGTCTTCGGGGACGTGGGCGTGGCGATGATCGCAATCCTCAACGCCATGCGCTGCATGCGCGCGGAGTAGCGCGCTAAACGGAACAGGGGGCGGCCCCGACGGACCGCCCCCTTCCGGTCTCTCAGCGGAGGTTTGCCCCGAGGTAGGCGATGATGTCCTCCGACTCGTACATCGGCTCGCCGTCGACGAAGAGGCAGGGGACCTGACCCTTGCCGCCCACGCGAACGAGCTCGTCGCGCGCGGCGGGGTCGGAGGTGATGTCCTCCACCGTCACGCGCCCGTCATCGAGCCCGACGCGGGAGAGGTACGCGAGGACCTTCTGGCAGTAGGGGCAGCCGGGCATGACGAACAGGCGGTATGAGGGGGAATCGGACGCGGGCATGGAGAGCTCCTCTCTGGTCGGGTTCTTCCGCCCGTATCCTACCCACGGCGAGCGACGCGATGCGCCCTCCACGAAAACTCGCCTAAATGGGGCCTGGCCCCTTTTAGGCGAGTTTTTCGGCGACGAGGGACTCGAGGACGTCGCCGAGCTCGTGGCCGGCGACGCGCATCATCTGGGGGAAGCGCGAGTAGTACGTGAGACCCGGCATGGAGTTGACCTCGTTGAAGACGACCTCGCCCCCCGGCGTGACGAAGAGGTCCACGCGCGCGAGTCCCTCGCAGCCAAGCGCCTCGTAGACAGCCGTCCCGGCGGCGCGGACGCGCGCGAGGACGTCCTCGGGGAGCTGGGCGGGGCAGCGGAGCTCGGTGTTTGCGCCCGGGTCCTTCTCGAGGTGGATGCGGAAGAACCCGTCGCCGGAGACCACGATCTCGTCGGGCTCGCCCATCCAGGTGCCGCGCACGGCGTCGCCCACGATGGCGCAGCCCACCTCGACGCCCGTGATGGCCTCCTCGACGGCGACCTTCTCGTCGAGCGCGAACGCCGCGTCGAGAGCCTCGGCGTATGCGGCCTCGTCGGCGGCGCGGGAAACGCCGATCGAGGAGCCTCCGCGCGCGGGCTTCACGAAGACCGGGTAGCCGCCGCAGGCCTCGACGGCCGCGGCACACTCCTCCGGGGAGCACCCGCGCCAGAGCACCTCGCAGCGCGGCGAGCGCACGCCGGCCGCCGCGGCCAGCCGGTGAGACGCGTCCTTGTCCATGCACACGGCGCTCGCCATGACGCCGCAGCCAACGTACGGGACGCCGGCGACCTCGAGCGCGCCCTGGACGGTCCCGTCCTCGCCGCCCTGGCCGTGCAGGACGGGAAGGGCGACGTCAACCGCGAGTGGACGCGCGACGCCGCCCTCTCCCAGCTCGACGAGGCCCGACCCCGGGACGAGCGCCACGGGCGCGCAGTCGTGCTCCTCCCACGACCCGGTGAGCTCCGCCGGGTCCCCCGCGTAGCGCAGCCAGCGTCCGTCGCGCGTGATGCCCACGAGCACGAGCTCGAAGCGACCGCCCAGCGCGGAGATGACGTTGTCCGCGGACTTGCAGGAGATGTCGTGCTCGGTGGAGACGCCACCGAAGATGAGTGCAACCCTCGTCATGACCAACCCTTCGTCGGATACCTTCACGCGCCCCATTATAAGGATGACGGGAGACAGCGCGCGGTATAGTTGAGGTGACCGTCACCCTAAGGAGGAACCATGTCAAAAGAGCGCAAGCTCCTCAAGATCGTCTGCTTCCTGTACGTCCTCGACGCCCTCGCCTGCCTCGTCTTTGGCGGCATAACGCTCGCCGGCATGGGGCTGCTCGACCCCGCCGACGTCGTGAGCGTGGGCGGCATCGACTTCAACCTGCAGGCCTGGGCCGTCATCTTCGGCATCTGGGGCATCGTGTCCGGCGTCTTCTACCTCATCTACGCCGGAGCGGGCATCCGCGGCGCCAACACGCCGCGCAAGATCGGGCCCTTCCGCGCCATGAGCCTCGTCGCCGTCGTCTTCTCGGTGGTCGGCCTCGTGCTCGGCGTCGCGCTCGACGGCGCTGCCGCCAACATGAGCATGTACGTGGTCTCGATCGTCTTCGCGGTGCTGTGCTTCGTGCTGTCCGGCAAGATCAAGGAGCAGGCAGAGCGCTAGGGCGAGAAGGACCTGCCATACAGGCCCCTTTCATGCGGCGCCCGCCCCCCGGGGCGGGCGCCGCTCGCATGAGTGCCGCGCCTTCGGGCCGCTCCCGAAAGACCTCGCAAGGGGGCATGAGACCTGATGCCATGCTGCTATCCCTCTGGCTCTGGTTACGCTAGAGTCTCCCCCGGAAACGTCGAGCCGCGACCGTACGAAGGGAACCCATGGCCTCCCCCACGCCCCGCATGACGACGCGAGAGCTCCTCCCGCTCGTCGCCCTCACCCTGTCAGCCTTCCTGCTCAACACCTCGGAGTTCGTGCCCATCGGCCTGCTCACGGACATCGCCGGGGCGTTCTCGCTCAGCGAGTCGGGCGCCGGCGCCATGATCTCCATCTACGCATGGGCCGTGGCGCTCCTCTCGCTGCCGCTCATGCTCGCCGCGAGCCGCATCTCCCCGAGGGCCCTCATCGTCTCGGTGCTCGCCGTCTTCTGCGGCGGGCAGGTCGCCTCGGCCCTTGCCCCCACGTTCGAGCTGCTCGTGGCATCCCGCCTCATCGTTGCCGCCGCGCACGCGGTCTTCTGGTCGGTGGCCTCCCCCTTTGCCGTGCGCGTGGCGGCGCCCGAGAGGTCCTCGCTCGCCATGAGCATGATCGTCACGGGAACCTCCGTCGCCATGATCTTCGGGCTGCCGCTCGGCCGCGCGCTCGGGCTCGCCCTCGGCTGGCGGATGACCTTCGTCTGCGTGGGGGCGGCCGCCGCGGTGGCGCTGGTCGGCCTCGTCGCGTTCTTCCCGCGGCTCGAGGCGGGAGAGCCGTTCACGCTCGACCGCCTGCCCGAGCTCGCTCGCAACCGCGCGCTCGTGGGGCTCTACCTCGCCACCATCCTCTTCGCGACCGGATACTACACGGGCTACAGCTACATCGAGCCCTTCCTCAAGCAGGTGGCAGCCATGCCCGACGCGCTCATCACCGCCGCGCTCACCGTATTCGGCGTCGCGGGGCTCGGCGGGAGCTGGCTCTTCGCCCGCCTCTTCGACGCGCACCGCCGTCCCTTCCTCACCGCAACGATGCTCGGCATGGCGGCGGCGCTCCTCCTGCTCCTCCCCCTCGCGGGGGTTCCGGCCGGGCCCTTCGCGGTCTGCGTCATCTGGGGCGTCTCCGCCACCGCCTACAACGTCGCCGCGCAGGCCGAGGTCATCCGCAGCACCTCGCAGGCTGCCACCCCGGTTGCCATGTCGGTCTTCTCCGGCCTCTTCAACGTGGGGATCGGCACGGGCTCGATCATCGGCGGCCTGGTGTGCGACGCCGCGGGGCCCGTCGGCGTGGGACTCGTGGGCGGCGTCATCGCCGCCGCCGGGGCGCTCTACTGCCTCGCGCGCCTCGGGCGACTCCTCGAGGGGGAGGGGCAGCGCTGAGCCCGGCATCCCGACGGCCCTGGGGCGGCCATCGCCTGCAATCAGGCGGATAGTGTGAAACTTTCCCCGAGCGGCCTGCAATCAGGCGGATAGTGGGAAGCCTTTTCCGGCCCCGCTCCCCAGGAGACGCCGCTGCCAACTGGCCGTTTTGCCCCGGGCAGGGGACGGACACCCGACGGGGCGCCTCAGAAGGCGGATAATTGCTTCGCACTATCCGCCCGATTGCAGACCAGTCGGCAGATTCTTCGCACTATCCGCCCGATTGCACGACGGGCCGGGCCCGCCGACCCGTCCCGCACCCAAGGAGGCCTCATGCGCCACCTCGTATTTGACCTGCACTGCGACACCGCCGACCGCCTCGCGTGGCAGACGCTGCCGGAGGACCTGCGCCGCGCCTGCGGGACGGACTTCTACGGCCCCGGCGACGGGGAGGACCCCGAAGGCTGCCGCGAGCTCGCCCGGAGCCGCTGCCACGTCTCCCTCGAGGCCGTCGGCGAGACGCCCTGGGCTCAGTGCTTCGCCTGCTTCATCCCCGACGAGCTCTCCCCCGAGCAGGCCGCCCGCTTCTACCGGCACGTCGCGGCGTACCTCGAGGCCGAGGTCCGGAAGAACGCGAGCGCGGTCGCCCTCGTGAGCGGTGGCGACGAGATCCGCCCCGCCCTCCGGTCGGGCCGCATGGCCGCCGTCCGCACGATCGAGAACGCGCGCCTCTTCGCCGCGGACCTCGGCCTCGTGGGACGCCTCGCAGAGCAGGGCGTCCTCATGGCCTCTCTCAGCTGGAACGCCGAGGGCCCGCTCGCAAGCGGCTGCGACTCCCATGCCGGCCTCACCCCGCTCGGCGCGCGGGCGCTGGCGGAGATGGAGCGCGCCGGCATGGTGCTCGACGTCTCCCACCTCAACGACGAGAGCCTCGCGGACGCGCTCGCCCTCGCGACGCGCCCCGTCGTGGCGAGCCACTCCAACTCCCGCGCCGTCTGCGCACACCCGAGGAACCTCACCGACCGGCAGTTCCTGGAGATTCGCGACCGGGGAGGCCTCGTGGGCCTCAACCTCTGCTGCGGCTTCCTGCGCGAGGGGGCCGGCGCCGACGACGTCACGTTCGATGACGTGGCGGCCCACGTCGAGCACTGGCTCGACCTCGGGGGCGAGGGGGTCGTCGCGCTCGGGGCCGACTTCGACGGCGCCACCGTCCCCGCCTTCCTCGACGGCGCGCGGACGCTGCCCTCCCTCCAGGCCCTTCTCGCCAGGCGCTTTGGCGATGAGGTATGCGCGCGGCTCTGCTCGGGCAACGCGCTCGCGTTCTTCGAGCGCGTCGGGCGCAGCCGCTGAGTCGACGCCCCTCGCACGCATTCTGCGCGACGAGCCCCGCAGGGGCGCAGATGGCGAGAAGGACGCGGCGCAGAATGCATGATGCGCGCCGTCCCACTGGCCCCCCCGCCCGCAAAACGCCGCGCCCCGCCTGTGCTGGGAGGCGGGGCGCGGCACTGGAAAGGAGGCTCGGCGAGGGGTGCATGGCGGGACCCCGCGTCGAGATGGGTCATCGATGATGGCTAGGGCGTTGCCGGGTCGGCGTCGGCGGGAAGGCCCATGTAGGCGAGCATCCCCTCGACGGCGCGCTTGGCCCCGGCAACGGCGTGCACCACGGTCCGCGGGCCGGTGGCCACGTCGCCCGCGGCAAAGACGCCCGGGACGGTGGTCATGCAGGACTCGTCGACCTCAAGCAGGCCGCGCTCGTTGGTGGCAAGCCCCGTCGTGGTGAGCACGAGCTTGTTCTTGGGGAGCTGGGAGACGGCGATGATCACGGTGTCGCAGCGCACGTGGTCGAGCTCGTCCTCGTAGCCGACGACGTCGTTCTTCTCGTCGAAGATCGCGGTGCGGAAGGTCGGGCCCTCGTCGTCGATGGAGACGACGTCCTTGCCGTAGACGATCTCGGCGCCCTCGAGCTCGGCGTACTCGACCTCCTCGGAGCTGGCGGTGACCTCGTGCGTGTTGGAGTAGAGCGTCACGCGGCGCGCGCCGTGGCGCAGGGCCGAGCGCGCCACGTCCATCGCGACGTTGCCCACGCCGATGATGGCCACGTCGCGGCCGATGGACACGCTCGAGGGGTCGACGAGGTAGTCGATGCCAAAGAAGACGTTGCCGCGCGCCTGCCCCAGGATGTCGAGCTTGCGGGCGCGCCAGGTGCCGGTGCCCACGAAGACCGCGTCGTAGCCGTCGCGGAAGAGGTCGTCGATGTGCAGGGCGCCGCCGATCGTGGTGGAGGGGCGCACGCGCACCCCGAGCGCGCACATGACCTCGCGATACCGCTGGACGAGCTCCTTGGAGAGGCGGAACTCGGGGATGCCGTACTGCAGCACGCCCCCGATCTCCGTGCGCTGCTCGAAGACCGTGACCGCGCAGCCGCGCTCGGCGAGCTTGATCGCCACCGTGATCCCCGCGGGCCCCGAGCCGATGACGGCGACGGACTTCCCGCAGGGCTGCGGCCGCTCGGGCTCCAGCCGGTCGAGGTAGGTGCTCGAGATGTAGTGCTCGATGCTCGAGAAGTGCACGGGGTTGCCCTTGCGCGCCTGGACGCAGTTGCCCTCGCACTGGTTGGAGTGGTTGCACACGAGCGAGCACACGGCGCTCATGGGGTTGTTCTCGAAGAGCAGCGCGCCGGCCTCGTCCATCCTGCGCTCCTTGAAGAGCCGGATGACCTCGGGGATGGGCGTGTGGACGGGGCAGCCACGCTCCTGGCACATCGCCCGGCGGCAGCCCAGGCAGCGGTTGGCCTCCTCGATGACGTGGACGGCCACGACTAGCCCCTGATCTCGCGGACGAGCGCGGAGGCCTCGGCGGTGAGCTCGAGCATGCGGTCGAACTCGCCGGCGCGGATGAGGTCGGGCTTGACCATCCAGGTGCCGCCGCAGGCGAGGATCGCCGGGCACTCGAGGTACTCGCGCAGGTTGGACGCCGACACGCCGCCGGTGGGCATGAAGCGGTGCCCAACGAAGACCGAGGCGAGCGCCTTGATCGTGGCGAGGCCGCCGTACTGCGCCGCCGGGAAGAACTTGGTGACCTCGAGGCCCGCGTTCACGAGCGCGGTGACCTCGGTGGGGGTGACGCCGGCGGGCAGCACCGGCACCTCGTGCTCGAGGCACCAGTCGACGACCTGCATGTTGTAGCCCGGGGAGACGATGTAGCGAGCGCCCGCGTCAACGGCGCGGCGCGCCTGCTCGAGGTTGAGCACGGTGCCGGCGCCCACGAGGAGGTCGGGGCACTTCTCGCTCATCTCGTGGATGGCGTCGGCGGCGCAGGCGGTGCGGAAGGTGACCTCGGCGGAGGGCAGGCCGCCCCTCACGAGCACGTCCGCCACCGGCAGCGCGTCCTCGACGCGGTCGAGCACGACGACCGGCACCACGCCAACCTTCTCCACCTCGCGGTAGAACCCGTCCATGTATCCCATGTCTCTCCCCTCCTGCCGGGACCCCCGGCAAAACCTGACGAACGTGCCAAATAAACCTGACGCCAGTGGCGCGGCGGCGCGGCTAGCGGGCGACGCGCGTGCCGGCGCCCTTCGACGCCACCGCCTCGATCTCGGCGGGCGTCACGAGGTTGGAGTCCCCGTGGATCGTGAGCTTGAGGACGCTCGCCGCGATGGCGTACTCGCTCGCGTGGTCGAGGTCGAAGCCGTGGAGCAGCGCGTGGACGAGCCCGGCGCCGTAGGCGTCGCCGGCGGCCACGCCCTCGAGCACGTGCACGTGGTGGACGGACGAGAAGTGCGGCGCGCCGTCGGCGTAGACCATGCCCATCCAGTCGGAGTCCTCGACGGAGCGAACGTCGCGGATGACGGAGGCCACCATCCTGCAGCCGTAGCGCTCGCAGATCTGGCGCGCCATCTCGACGTAGTCCTCGCGCTCCTCGATCCCGTTGGCGAGCGAGCCGGAGACGCAGGTCATCCCCAGCGCGGAGGGGGCGTCCTCGTCGTTGGCCACGCACACGTCGACGTGGGGCATGAGGCGCGCCATCACGGCCTGGGCGCGCTCGGGGGACCAGAGCTTGCCGCGGTAGTTGAGGTCGAGCACGGTGGTGATCCCGCGCTCGCGGCAGGCGGCGAGAGCCTCCTCGCACGCGAGGGCCATCTCCTCGGAGACGGCGGGGGTCACGCCGGAGACGTAGAAGGCGCCGACGCCCTCGAGGATGGCGTCCCAGTCGAGCTCGTCGTGGCCCGCGAGCGAGATCGCGGAGTACTTGCGGTCGTAGACGCAGCCGTTGGAGCGCACCGACGCGCCCACCTCGAAGAAGTAGGACCCGAGGCGGTCCCCCGAGCGGACGACGCGGGAGACGTCGACGCCGTAGGACGTGAGCGAGCGCAGCGCGCAGTCGCCGATGCGGTTGGCGGGGACGATGGAGACGAAGGCCGCGTCGTCGCCCTGGAACGCGAGGGAGAGCGCGACGTTGGCCTCGGCGCCGCCGTAGCGGACCTCGAACGTCGAGGCCTGCTCCAGTCGGAGGTTGTCCGGCGGCGAGAGCCGCATCATGATCTCACCGAACGCGAGCACCTTGGTCTTCTCGTCCACCACGTCTCCCCTCTTTAGCGTGTCTAGCTTTGGGAAATCGATTTCCCAACGGCATGTAGTATAGTACCGAGAAGAACGATCTGCGCGTGAAGGCGCGCGCACACGAAGTCTCGACAAACGCGAGGGGGCGGCATGGCGCGCACGAGCATACGGGACGTCGCCCGCGAGGCGGGCGTGAGCCCGGCCACGGTGTCGCGGTTCCTGAACGGCCGCTGGACCTCCATGTCGGCCGAGACGCGCGAGCGCATCGCCGAGGTGGTGGAGCGCACGGGCTACCGGCCGAGCAGCGTGGCGCGCAGCCTCCGCCTCGAGACCTCCCACACGCTCGGCGTGGTCATGGCGGACGTGCGCAACCCCTACTCCGGCGAGGTCCTGCAGGAGCTCTGCGACCAGGCCGAGTCCGCGGGCTACACGCTCATGTGCTCCTTCTCCGAGAATGACCCCACGCGCGAGGCGGAGGCCATCGAGCGGCTCGTGGACGCCCGCGTGGACGGCCTCGTGGTCAACACCACCGGCGGCAACGACGAGCTCATCGCCGAGACCGCGGCGCGCGTCCCCACCTGCCTGCTCGATCGCGCCATCTCGGGACCGGACGGGGGCGCGTGCGCGGTCGACCTCGTGACCTCGGACAACGCCCGGCTCGTGGAGCACCTGCTCGACCTTCTCGCCCGGCGCGGGGCGAGAAGGTCCGCGCTGCTCACGGAGCCCGTCTCCACGAGCGCCACGCGGCGCGCCCGAGCCGAGGCCTTCGCATCTGGCCTGGCCAGGCGCGGCATGGTCGGCTCCGTCGAAGGGCTCGGCGAGGGGGGCGAGGGCATCGAGGAGGTGCTCGGCCGCCTCGCGCACGAGCGCGGGGAGGGGCCGCTCGCCATCGTGGCGGTAAACGGCCTCGTCTTCCTGCGCCTCGCCGAGGCCATCAGGGGGAGCGGCCTTGCGGTCGGTCATGACGTGGCGCTCGCCACCTTCGACGACTACGCCTGGAACCGCGTGCTCTTCGGCGGCGTGACCACGGTCGCCCAGGACACGGCACGCGTGGCCGGCGAGGTGCTCGTGCGCGTGCTCGCCCGGGCGAAGGACCCGGCCCGCCCGACGGGGCGCGTCGAGGTGCCCGGCACCGTCATCGAGCGCGCGAGCACGCGGCTGGCGTGACGGCGGGGACGCCCCTCGTGCCGAGAAGAACGTCGCGAGCCCCCCGCACGGTAACGGAGCGGGGCGAATGCGACGTTCTTCTCGGCGCTTCTGTCGCGAGGGCCCCGCACGGCCGTCGTGCGGGGCGTTTGCGACGCTCTTCTCGGCTCTTTCGTTGCGAGTCCCCCGCACGGTGACGGAGCGGGGAGTTTGCGACGCTCTTCTCCCCGCTTTCGTCGCGAGGGCCCCGCACGGTGACGGAGCGGGGCGTTCGCGACGCTTTTCTCGATGCAAGCGTCGCGAGCCCCCCGCACGAACCCGTGCGGGGCGCTCGCGACGAATCCGGGCGGACGGGGGCGGCTACTCCTTCGGATCCGGGTAGCGCGGCGGGACGAGCCCGGCGCGCTCGAGCGAGACCACGATCGGCACCACGACGGCGAGTTGCAGGACGATGCCCGCGATCGCCGTCACGAAGGAGGCCGTGAGCCAGGCCTCGAGCGAGTAGGCGCCCGCCGAGAAGATCAGCGCGCGCAGCACGCCGTTCACCACGCGCCCGGCGAGCATGGCGCCCACGAGCGAGATGTAGAGGTCGGCGGTGGTGCTGCCCGTGCGGACCACGCGCGAGAGCAGGCCGGAGACCAGGCCGTAGACGAGAAGCTCGCAGGTCATGGGCGGCAGCATCGGCGCGGGCGGCATGCCCGTGAGCAGGCCGGACAGGACGGGCGCGAGCACGCCGGTCGCGGCGCCCGCGACGGGGCCGGCCACGAGGCCGGAGATCATCACGGGAATGTGCATGGGCAGCCAGGTGGCGCCCGCGTTGGGAATGGAGTGGAACGCCATCGGGAGCACGATCCCGAGCGCCGCGCACACGGCGGCGACGACGACCTTCTTCACCTGACTCATTGGTACCTCTTCCCCTCTCCCGTCGTGTCGGCGGCGCGCGGGCGGTCGATCCGGTACCCGCGGGCCTCCATGGCGCAGGAGAGCTCGTCGGCTCGCCTCATCGCCGATACGAAGATGGGTACGAGCAGCCGTACATAGCTGACGGCTCGTCGCACAATACCATGAGAAGCGACGCCACCGCAACGTATTTCCTGGGCGCGCATGAGCTGCCGGCTCTCCCGCAGGAGCGTCGGCACAAACTGTACCGTCACGCCCACGGCGAGCGCGGCCGCCTCCGTGGGCAGACCGAGGCGCCCGAGCGGGCGCAGCAGGCGCCGCACGCCGTCCACGAGCTCCTGGGGGCGCGTGGTCGCCGTGAGGAGGGTGCCCAGGACCACCACCAGAAGCGTCCGCACCACCACGCGCGCGCCCTGCGCGAGCCCCGCGGGGGTGAGGTGCGCGGGCCCGAGCGAGACGAGGGGGTCGGCGTCGCTGAAGAAGAGGGCGTTCATGGCGAGGACCATGAGCAGGAACCAGCGCAGGCCCCATGCGGCCCGTCCCGCGGCGTGCCAGCCCACGCGCGAGACGGCCACGAGGGCGCAGACGCCCGCCGAGACGGCGAGCAGCTCGAGCGGGGTCGTGGCGAGCACGACGAGAAGGGCACAGGCGAGAAGACCGACGAGCTTGGGACCGGCCCCCATGCGATGGAGCGGCGAGTCCACCCACACGTATCCGGCAAGCGACCTCATGACGCCCTCCCCCGCGCGATGGCCGACGCGAGCTCCTCGGCCGTGAGGGGCGCGCCCGGCACGTCGATGCCGGCGCGCCTCAGGGCCGAGGCGGCACGAGCGGCGCAGGCGCCCTCGAGGCCGTGGGCGCGCATGAGCCCCGCGTCTCCGAGAAGGGCGCGCATCGGCCCGTCGAGGGTCACGCGTCCGGCCTCGAGCGCCACCACGCGGTCCGCGACCGCGGCAAGCGCGTTGGCGTCGTGGCTGGCCACGACGACCGTGGCCCCGTCCTCGGCCGCGGCGCGCACCGCCGCGAGGCACGCCGAGCGGGCGCGCGGGTCGAGCCCGGCCGTGGGCTCGTCGAGCAGCAGCAGCGCGGGACGCAGCGCCAGCACGGACGCTATGGCGACGCGCCGCTGCTGGCCGCCCGAGAGCGCGAACGGGGAGCGGTGGCCCAGCTCGTCCAGGGAGAGCCCCATGAGCGCGAGCGCCGAGCCCGCCCGCTCGCGCGCCTTGGCCGCGCCCATGCCGCGCGCGAGCAGCCCGAAGGACACCTCGCGCTCCACCGTGGCCTCGAAGAACTGGCGCTCGGGGATCTGGAAGACGAGCCCGACGGACGCGGCGAGCGCTCGGGCGCCGGGGCCCCGCAGGGCGTCCGCGCCGTCCACGAGCAGCTGCCCGGAGTCGGGCGGCAGCACGCCGGCGAGGACGTCGAGCAGGGTCGACTTGCCCGAGCCCGTCTGCCCCATGAGCCCGGTGACGCCGACCTCGAGCGAGAGCGTGACGTCGTCGAGAGCACGGTTCCTCTCGCCCGCCGCGCCCTCGTAGGTGACGGAAACCCCCTCGAGCCTCACTCGCACAGCGCGCTCACCAGCCCCTCGACCGTCACGGGCGCAGGCCCGGCCACGACGCCGGCCCCCTCGAGCTCGCGCCAGGCGCGGACCACGAGCGGCGGCTCCAGGCCGGCCCCCTCGAGCAGCGCCTCGTCCGAGAGCACGTCCGCCGGGGCGCCGTCGGCCGCGACCTCCCCGCGGCGCATGACCACGACGCGGTCGGCGCGGGCGGCGAGCTCCATGTCGTGCGTGATCCAGATGACCGTGGTGCCCCGCTCCTCGCGCGCCCGCGCCACGGCGCGCACGAGCTCGTCGCGCCCCCGCGGGTCGATCATCGAGGTCGCCTCGTCGAGCACGATGACGTCGGCGTCGCACGCGAGCACGCCCGCGAGGGCCACGCGCTGCTGCTGGCCTCCGGAGAGCGCGTGCGTGTCGCGCCGCTCGAAGCCCGCGAGCCCCACCGCGGCGAGGGCCGCCGACGCCGCCTCCCGCGCGCGTGGCCCGTCGGCGCCGAAGTTCAGTGGCCCGAAGGCCACGTCCTCCCCCACCACGGAGGAGACGAACTGGTTCTCGGGGTTCTGGAAGACCATGCCGCAGGCGCGGCGCAGCTCCCAGACGCGCGACGGGTCCGCCGCGTCTATTCCGGCGACGCGCAGCTCGCCCGCCTGCAGCGGGACGAGCGCGTTCAGGTGCCGCGCGAGGGTGGTCTTGCCGGAGCCGTTCTCGCCCACGATGGCCACGAGCTCGCCGGGCGCGACGTCGAGCGAGACGTCGCGCAGCGTGGGGCGGCCCCTCACGTACGCGTGGCTGACGCCGCGCGCGTCCACGATCTTCTCGCCCATCCCACCTCCCTCGACGGCCGACGCAGCGGCGACAATCTTACCTCACGCCGGGATGACGGGAGGGCGCGCCCGGGCGGGCTTCTCGCCGCGCGCCGAGACAGAGCATCCGGACAAAACCCTGCCCTCGAGGGGAGGTTTTTGTCGATTGGCTCTGTCTGGGCGAGGGGCATGCCAGGCCCCGCCATGCCGGGGCGTTGTCTCGCCGAAAGTATAACGGTGCGCACCCCGGCACCCCCTACCTGCGGTATTCTTGAGGCGCTACCGAGAAGAACCAGGAGGAGGACCCGTGCTCACCTTCGAGAAGTACGTCCGCCCCGGCACCACGCGACAGGCCTACGAGCTCCTGCGGGAGAACCGCCAGGCCACGGTGATCGGCGGCATGATGTGGCTGCGCCTCGCCGACCGGACCTCGCCGCTCGGCATCGACCTCTCCGGCTGCGGGCTAAACAAGGTCGAGGAGACCGAGGACGCGTTTCGCATCGGCGCGATGGTGACCCTGGGCGAGCTCGAGAACCATGAGCGCTTCCAGGCCGCCACCTGCGGCATCTTCACCGAGGCGGTCCGTGACATCGTGGGCACGCAGTTCCGCAACCTCGCCACGGTGGGCGGGTCGCTCTACGCGCGCATGGGGTTCTCCGACATCGTCACGGCGCTGCTGGCGCTCGACACCGAGGTCGAGCTCGAGGGCGCGGGCACCATGCCCGTCATCCCCTTCGTGGAGCGCGGGGCCAGAAACGACGTCCTCACGCACGTCGTCGTGCGCAAGCACCGCTACCAGGCCGCCTTCGAGTCCGTCCGCAACGCCGCGACGGACTTCTCCGCGCTCAACGCGGCGGCCGCCTGCTGGCAGGGATCCTGGCACGTCACCGTGGGCGCGCGCCCCAAGAAGGCGACGCTCGTGACCGGCGGCGAGCGCATCCCGCTGAGACGCGACTTCTCCCCCGCCGAGCTCGACGCCATCTGCGAGCTCGCCGAGAGCCTGGACTTCGGCGACGACCTGCGCGGCACCGCCGCGTGGCGCCGTGCCGTGGCGCCCACGCTCGTCCGCCGCGCCGTCGAGCGCGCCGCTGAGAAGCCCCGCGCAGAGAAGGAGGCCTAGGGATGCTCGTCAACCTCACCTTGAACGGCGCGCGCCTCGAGGAGGACGTCCGCCCGGACATGACCCTCTTCGACTTCTGCCGCGCGCACGGCTACAAGTCCGTGAAGTGCGCCTGCGAGACCTCCAACTGTGGCCTCTGCACCGTGCTCCTGGACGGCGAGCCCGTGCTCTCCTGCTCCGTGCTCATGGCGCGCGTGGACGGCCACGAGGTCACCACGCTCGAGGGCATGCGCGACGGTCGCCGCGAGCTTTTGGCCCAGTGCCTCGCCGAGGAGGGCGCCGAGCAGTGCGGCTTCTGCGCCCCGGGCCTCGAGATGGCCGTGCTCGCGCTCGACGCCGCGCGCCCGGGCGCCGACGACGAGACCATGCGCCGCTACCTCTCCGGCAACCTCTGCCGCTGCTCCGGCTACGCGAGCCAGATGCGCGCGATCCGCCGCTTCCTCGCCCGCCACGCGAACGGCGGCGAGCTGCCCCCGCGCGAGGTGCCCGCGGACGCCACCACCGAGTCGGGCGCCCAGCACCGCGAGATCGCGCGCCCGGTGGCGAAGAAGGACTCCGGGGCGCTTCTCGCCGGCGCGCCCGTCTACACCGCCGACCTCGCGCCCGAGGGTGCCCTCGTGGTGAAGCTCGTACGCAGCCGCCACGCCAACGCCATCGTCACGGACGTCGACAAGAGCCGCGCGCTCGAGGTCCCCGGCGTCGTGGCGGTCTTTGGCCCGGACGACGTGCCGCACAACCGCTTCACCCTGGCCGGCCAGAGCTTCCCCGAGCCGAGCCCCTACGACACCGTCCTTCTCGACAGGCACGTGCGCTACGTGGGCGACGAGGTCGCCATGGTCGTGGCCGAGACCGAGGCCGCGGCCGCCGCGGGCGCGAAGGCCGTGAAGGTCACCTACGAGCAGCTCCCCGCCATCGTCGACGTGGAGGAGGCGCTCGACAACGAAACCGTCATCCACGACGAGGACGACTGGACGCCCGGCGGCGACAGGTCCGGCGACCCGAGCCGCAACCTCGTGGCGCACGGCGAGCGCGTCCACGGGGACCTGGAGGCCGCCTTCGCCGCCTCCGACGTGGTGATCGAGCGCACCTACCGCACGCAGGCCACGCAGCAGTCCATGATGGAGACGTTCCGCTCCTTCGCCTACACCGACGCCTTTGGCCGCCTCACCGTGGTGAGCTCCACGCAGGTGCCCTTCCACATCCGCCGCCAGGTGGCAAACGCCCTCGGGATCCCCAAGCACCAGGTGCGCGTCATCAAGCCACGCGTGGGCGGCGGCTTTGGCGCCAAGCAGAGCGGCTGCAACGAGCCCTTTGCCGCGTTCGCCGCGATGAGGACCGGCCGCCCGTGCGTGTGCACCTACACGCGCGCGGAGACCATGAGCTGCTCCAACACGCGCCACGAGATGGTCCTCAAGGTCCGCATGGGGGCCCGGCGCGACGGCACGATCGAGGCCATCGACCTCTACGCGCTCTCCAACGCCGGCGCCTACGGCTACCACGGCACCACCACGGTCACGCTCGTGGGCGGCAAGGCGCTCCCCATCTACAACCACGCCACGGCGAGCCGCTTCTCCTACGACGTGGTCTACACCAACACCACGCCGGGCGGCGCGTACCGCGGCTACGGCGCGACGCAGGGCTGCTTCGCCGTGGAGTCCGCCGTCAACGAGCTGGCCGACGAGCTCGGCATGGACCCGTGCGAGCTGCGCCTCAAGAACCTCGTGAAGCCCGGCGAGACCCTCTGGCAGCTGAACGACGAGCACCTCTACAGCTGCCGCCTCGACGAGTGCCTCGAGCGCGCGATGGACATGGTGGGCTGGAAGGGCCGGCCCCTCTCCGAGGACCTCGGCGACCGCGTGCGCGGCCTGGGCGTGGCCCTCACGATGCAGGGCTCCGGCATCGCGATGGTCGACATCGCCAACGTGGACATCCGCCTCGAGGACGACGGCTTCTACGTGCTCTCCATCGGCGCCACCGACGTGGGCACCGGCGCGGACACCATCCTCGCCCAGATGGCGGCCGAGGCGCTCGGCTGCGACGTGGACCGCATCGTCACCAAGGGCGTGGACACCGACACCTCCCCCTTCGACACCGGCGCCTACGCGTCCTCCGGCACCTACACCACCGGCGGCGCCGTCGTGCGCGCTGCCGAGGACCTCGTGCGGCAGATCCGCGAGCAGGCCGCCCGCGTCTTTGGCGTGGACGAGAAGGACGTGGAGTTCGACGGCGAGTCCGTGCGCTGCGTCGGTGCGGACGGCACCGAGCAGGAGATGACCGTCGCCGCGCTCGCCAACAAGCTCATCGGCTTTGGCCTGCACCCCGGCATGCTCGAAGGCCACGGCACCAACGCCCAGCCCACCTCGCCGCCGCCCTACATGGCCGGCGTCGCCGAGGTCGAGGTCGACAAGGCCACGGGCAAGGTCACGGTCACGGACTACGCGGCCGTCGTGGACTGCGGCACCGTCATCAACCCGGCGCTCGCGCGCGTGCAGGCCGAGGGCGGCATCGCCCAGGGCATCGGCATGGCGCTCACGGAGCAGGTCTCCCGCGACGAGCGCGGGAACCTCCGCACCGGCGACCTCATGACGTACAAGCTGCCCACCCGCATGGACGTGCCTGAGCCGCGCGTGGAGTTCATGCCCAGCTTCGAGCCCACGGGCCCCTTCGGCGCCAAGTCCATCGGCGAGGTCGTCATCAACACGCCCTCCCCCGCGGTCATGAGCGCCGTGGCCCACGCCACGGGCCGCTACGTGCGCGAGCTGCCCATCACGCCGAGCAAGGTGCTCGCCGCGGAGTAGGCGGACCCAACGACGCGCGTCGGGCGGCGCGCGGAGGCCCCTCTCGACGAGACCTCCGCGCGCCGCCCGCCCTTCTCGCCTGTCCTTCTCGGCCGTCCGCCCGCCGCGGCGCGCGGACGGGTCAACCTGCCGAGAAGGACCTCCCCTCGCGGCTCGCGCTAGAATCGAACGGTTGACCGCTCTTCCCGGAGGCCAGATGTTCAAGCTCAGACGCTACCTCGTCGGGCACTACGCCGAGTGCGTGCTCGCCCCGCTCTTCAAGATGCTCGAGGCGCTGCTCCAGCTCCTCGTCCCGCTCGTGATGGCGCAGGTGATCGACGTCGGGATCGCCTCCCGCGACGCCTCCTACGTGCTCTGGCACGGCGCGCTGCTCGTGGGCATGGGCGTCTTTGCCTGGGCCATCTCGGTCACGGCGCAGTACTTCTGCTCCAAGCTGGCCTCTGCCTTCGGCACGGCGCTGCGCGACGACCTCTTCCGCCACGTGCTCAGCCTCTCGCGCGCCGACGTGGAGCGCCTGGGCCGCACCACGCTCGTCACCCGCATCACGAACGACTCCCAGCAGGTGCAGGACGGCCTCAACATGTTCTTCAGGCTCATCCTGCGCTCGCCCTTCGTGACCTTCGGCACCGTGGTCGCGGCCTTCCTCGTGGACGGCGTCGAGGGGGCGGCGCTGCTCGTGGCCGTGCTCGTCTCGGGCGCCGTCGTCATGGGCTTCATGCGCGTGACCACGAGCCGCTACCGCGAGATCCAGCGCGGGCTCGACGACGTGCTCCTGGCCACCACGGAGAACCTCGAGGGCGTGCGCGTGCTGCGCGCCTTCCGCCGCGAGGACGCGGAGCGGGCCGCCTTCTCCGACGCGGCCGGCACCGTGCGCGACCGGCAGGTCTCCACGGGCGACATCTCCGCCCTCGTGAACCCGCTCACCTACCTCGCCATCAACTGCGGCCTCATCGCGCTTCTGTGGTTCGGCGGCCTGCGCGTCGACGCCGGTCACCTCACGCAGGGGCAGCTCGTGGCGCTCGTGAGCTACGTGAGCCAGGCGCTCGTGGAGCTCCTCAAGCTCACGAACCTCATCGTGCTGCTCTCCAAGGCCTCGGCCTGCGCCAAGCGCGTGAACGAGGTCTTCGAGACGCGCCCCTCCATGGCCGACGGCGCGCGCGAGGCCGAGCTTGCGCCCGGCGAGCCCGCCCTCGCCTTCGACGACGTCAGCTTCACCTACGCCGGGGGCGCCGGGCACGCCCTCAGCCACGTGAGCTTTGCGCTGGCGCCCGGCGAGACGCTCGGCGTCATCGGCGGCACGGGCTCGGGCAAGTCCACGCTCGCGAGCCTCGCCATGCGCTTCTACGACGCCACGGAGGGCGCGGTCCGCGTGGGCGGCGCCGACGTCCGCGAGCTCACGCGAGAGAGCCTGCGCCGCGAGGTCTCGCTCGTGGAGCAGGGCGCCACGCTCTTCTCGGGGACCATCGAGTCCAACCTGCGCTGGGGCGGCCCGGACGCGGGCGAGAAGGACCTCGAGGCCGCGCTCGCCACGGCGCAGGCCGCCTCGGCCGTGGACGGCAAGGGCGGGCTCGCCGCCGAGGTCGAGCAGTTCGGCCGCAACTTCTCCGGCGGCCAGCGCCAGCGCCTCGCCATCGCGCGGACCCTCGCGCGCCGGCCGGGCGTCCTCATCCTCGACGACGCCTCCTCGGCGCTCGACTTTGCCACGGACGCGGCGCTGCGCCGCGCCATCGCCCGCGACTGCGCCGGCACCGCCGTCGTGACCATCTCCCAGCGCGTGACCGCCGTGCGCCACGCAGACCAGATCCTCGTGCTCGACGGCGGGCGCCAGGTGGGGCTCGGCACCCACGAGGAGCTCCTCGAGGGCTGCCCCGTCTACCGCGAGATCTGCGAGTCCCAGCTCACCGCCGAGGAGGTGGCCCGATGAGCGAGAAGAACACGCGCGGGGGCGGCGTGCGCCCCTCGGACGGCACCGTCCGCCGCATGGCCGGCCTGTTTGCCGGGCGGCGCGGCGCGCTCGCGCTGACCGCCCTGCTCACCGTCGCCGTCGTTGTGGGCACGCTCTCGCTGCCCGTGCTCTCCGGCCGGGCGGTCGACTGCGTGGTGGGCCCGGGCGAGGTCGACTTCGCCGGCCTGCGCGGCGCGCTCGCCTGGATCGCCGGCACGCTCGCCGCCACGGCCGCGTGCCAGTGGGCCCTCACGGCCGTGACCAACCGGCTCGCCTTCGGCGCGACGCTCGACCTGCGCCGCCGCTGCTTCGACCACCTGCAGCAGCTGCCCCTCTCCTACCTCGACTCGCACGGCCACGGCGACCTGGCGAGCCGCATCGTCACGGACGCCGACATGCTCACGAACGGCCTGCTCATGGCCTTCCAGCAGCTTCCCACGGGCATCCTCACCATCGTGGTGACGCTCGTCTTCATGTTTGCGCTCAACCCCGCCATCGCCGCCGTGGTGGCGCTGCTCACCCCCGTCTCGGTCTTCACCGCCCGCTTCATCGCCACGCACAGCGCGAAGCACTTCTCGGGCCAGTCGCGCATCCGCGGCGAGCTCACCGCCTACGTGGAGGAGATGGTCGGCGGCATCTCGGCCGTCGAGACCTTCGAGATGCAGGGGGCCGTCGCCGCGCGCTTCGCCGAGACGGACGCGGCGCTCGGGGAGGAGAGCTTCAAGGCGGTGTTCTTCTCGTCCCTGGTGAATCCCACGACGCGCTTCGCGAACGCCCTCGTCTACGCCGCCATCGGCATCTTCGGCGCCTTCGTGGCCATGGGCGGCGGCATCACCGTGGGCGGCCTCTCGGCCTTCCTCGGCTACGCCGACCAGTACGCCAAGCCCTTCAACGACATCTCCGGCGTGGCCACGGAGCTCCAGAACTCCGTGGCGTGCGCGCGGCGGCTCTTCTCCCTTCTTGACGAGCCCGCCGAGGAGCCCGACGCCGCGGACGCCGCCGTGCTCGCCGAGCCTCGCGGCGAGGTGCGCCTGGACCACGTGGCCTTTGGCTACGACGCCGACCGCCTGGTGCTGCGCGACGTCGACCTCGCCGTGCGCCCCGGCATGCGCATCGCCCTCGTGGGCGAGACGGGGTGCGGCAAGACGACCCTCATCAACCTCATCATGCGCTTCTACGACGTGAGCGCGGGCGCCGTGCGCGTTGACGGACGAGACGTGCGCGCGTGGACGCGCGAGAGCCTGCGCGCCGGCTGGGGCATGGTGCTGCAGGACACGTGGGTCCGCCGCGCGACGGTGCGCGAGAACGTGAGCATGGGACGCCCCGACGCCACGCTCGAGGAGGTCCGCGCCGCGTGCCGAGAGGCCTACGCCGACGACTTCATCATGCGCCTGCCGCAGGGGTATGACACGGTCCTCGACGGCTCGAGCGCCCTTTCCGCGGGCCAGCGCCAGCTCCTGTGCATCGCGCGCGTGATCCTCGCCCGCCCGGCGATGCTCATCCTCGACGAGGCCACCTCGAACATCGACACGCGCACCGAGCTGCTGGTCCAGCGGGCGCTCGCCAACCTCATGGCCGGCCGCACGAGCTTCGTCGTGGCGCACCGCCTCTCCACCGTGCGCGACGCCGACCTCATCTGCGTCATGGCCGACGGCGTCATCGCGGAGCGCGGCACCCACGACGAGCTGCTCGCCGCCGACGGCCGCTACCAGCGCATCTACGAGTCCCAGTTCGCCCCCACGGAGTAGTCGGGGGCGTGCGAAAGGCGTGCAAAGGGGACAGGCACTTTCGCACGGGCCCCGTGCGAAAGTGCCTGTCCCCTTTGCACGCCTTTCGCACGTCACAACCAGCCGAGTGACTGATTTCGTACAAACGGAGCCCCCTACGGGGCCTCATCCGTCCAAAACACGTCACTCACTCGCGCAGGAGGGTCGAGAAGGACGTGCGTCACGCCAGCCCGCGCACGTGCGCGACGGCGAGAAGGGCGCTCTCGAGCTGCGTGGCAACGAGGTCGCGGATGGGAATCGCCCGGTAGCTCGAGCGCGCCTCGAAGTCGGCGCAGGCCTCGCGCAGCCATGACTCCGCCTCGGCCCCGACCTCCGCCGCGACGACGCGCTCGGAGGGGGAGAGCCGGCGCTCGGACGCCTCCCAGTCGATCGCGGAGAGCAGCATGCCCACGTTCCTCGAGCGGTAGAAGCGGCGCACGACGTCGGCGTCGAAGGCCTCGGCGACGGTCGCCTCGCGCGCGAACGCCGGGTCGTCCGTCGCCTGGCGCCGCAGGGCCGCGTCGGAGGCCGCGAAGGACTCCGCGGCGAGCGCCCGGCGATACGGGTTCTTCTCGCCCAGGACGCCGCCGAGCGCGGACAGCCATCCCTCGACGAGTCCCCCGCACGCGCCGACCCAGTCGAGCCGGGCGAGAAGGACCTCGGAGAGGGCGCGCCCGCACCCCGAGCCGTCCTCGATGGCGCGGTCGTAGAAGTAGGGGATCTCGCACACGAGGCCGAAGGTGCCGTGGCGGCGCGCCGCGTAGGCCGCGCTCGTCGTGCCGTGCCCCACGAGCGCGGCCGGGTCCCCGGCGCCGAGAGACTCGTAGTAGTCGTAGGCGTCCTCCGCCCCGAGGGCCCCCAGGACGGCCGGCGCGAGCTGCCGGGCGTAGGGCATCTCGGGCGTGGAGAGGTCGAGCGGGACGCCCCTGCGCCGGGCGGCCTCGCGAAGCGGCTCCCAGAGCGCGGGGGTGGGCTCCGTCTCGTACCAGTACGCCCCGCCGAAGCTGCAGTTGTGCAGCGAGAGCAGGAGGTCGGGCCGCACCTCGTCGATGAGGCGCATCCCGCAGGCCGCCTCGGGCGTGGGGGCGTCGAACGCGAGCCGCTTGTGCCGCACGGGGAAGGTCCAGTCCGGCTGGTCCGCGAAGTCGGGGCGGAAGTAGTGGCGCGCGTAGTCGAAGAGCGTGAAGGGGCCCTTGAGCCAGCCCTCGTTGAGGGCGAGCCCGTCTATGTCCCACGCCTTGACGAGGTGCCAGGTGACGCCCAGCTCCGCGGCGAGGTCGGGCTCCGCGGCGAGGCGCTCGGCGAGGTAGCTCACCGTCATCACGCCCACGGGCTCGTTGGGGTGCGGCGCCCCGAGCGCCACGGCGGCGCGCTCCCCCGTCCCGACGGTGAGGCACCTGACGGGCCTGCCCTCGCGCGAGCGGCCGAGCTCCGTCACGCGCACGGCGTGGGCACAGGCGAGCTCGTCCGTGGCCGCCTCGAGCTCGTCCACGGTAAGGAAGCACGGGTAGTCCGGGACTCCCCGGAGAAGGCTCTCGCACGCGCTGGCAAACGACATGGCACCTCCCGCAGACCTGATGACGTAACGTCTCGTCTTTGTTGCTACGATACGCTACATCCGCACATTCAGATACCTTGGAGGCCACCATGTCGCACTCTGACCCCACAACGACGCCGCTCATCACCCGTCGCTGCGCGCTCGCCGGCGCGGGAGCCCTCGCGCTCGGGCTCGCCGCGTGCTCGGATGACGGGGGCGCCTCGGGCGACGCCGCCCAGGAGCGCGTCTTCACCTGGGGCGTCAAGAACACCAAGGAGACCCTCGACATGCAGCACTCCACGCAGAACGGGACCATCCCGGGCGCGATCTGCGAGTGCCTCGTGTCCTTCTCGCAGGACGACGGCACGGTGTCGCCCGTCCTGCTCACGGGGCTGCCCGAGGCGAGCGAGGACGGCCTCACCTACTCCTTCGAGCTCGCGGAGGGCATCACCTTCCACGACGGCTCCGCCCTCACCTCGGAGGACGTGCGCTACACCTTCACGCGCATGTTCGTCCCCGAGCAGGCGTCGGTGTGCTCGGGCTACTACGTGATGATCGTCGGCGCCCAGGCCATGCTCGACGGCGAGGCCACCGAGCTCGAGGGCTTCACCGTGGAGGACGAGCGCCACTTCACCATCAGGCTCGAGTACCCCTACGCGCCCTTCGTGAGCGCGCTCACGCTCGCCTTCGCGGAGATATTCCCGCACGAGGCCTGCGAGGCGGCGGGCGACGACTGGGGCATCGGCACGCTCGTGGGCACGGGCCCCTACCGGCTCGTCTCCAGCACCGAGACGGGCGTCTCGCTCGAGGCCTTCCCCGACTACCACGGCGGGGCGCCGTCGCTCGACCGGCTCGAGATCGTCTACATCGACGACAACAACACCAAGATGCTCAACTACAAGGCCGGCGACGTCGACGCCTGCGAGCTCGACGCGACCCTGCTCTCCCAGTACCAGGGAGACGCCGAGGTGGCCGACCAGATCATCTCCTACGAGCCGATGGGCACCTGCTTCGTCAACATCAACCTCGGCATGCCGGAGTTCTCAGACCCGCGCGTGCGCGAGGCGCTCTCCCTCGCCATCAACCGCCAGGAGCTCGTGGACACCCTGCTCTCGGGCGCGGGCACGCCCGCGACGCAGTTCCTGAACCCGCGCGAGATCGGCTACGACGACTCTCGCGAGGCCTACGCCTACGACCCCGAGCGCGCCCGCGAGCTGCTCGCCGAGGCCGGGGCCGAGGGTCTCTCCTTCACCGCGATGACGCGCGCCTCCGAGCAGAACATCATGGTGGCGCTCCAGGCCTACTGGGCGGAGATCGGCGTGGACGTGAAGGTCGAGACGCTCGACAACGGCGTCTGGACGGAGACGCGCGCGCAGGGCGGCATGCCCGCGACCATCGTCACCTGGCTCACCACCGTGCCGCTCGAGGGCGCCGTGCACCTCTCCTCGTGGTTCAAGACCGAGAACGCGGCCAAGCGGAGCTCCTTCTACGCCAACCCCGAGTTCGACGCCACCTGCGACGAGGCCCTCTCCGAGCTGGACGAGGACGGGCGCGCCGAGCTCGCCCAGCAGGCCGACCGCATCCTCACGCAGCAGGACTGGGGCACGATCCCGCTCTACTATCCCAAGCGCCAGATCGTCTGCCGGCCGTGGGTGTCCGGCATCGAGTTCCAGAACGCCATCATCGTCCTGAACGACGTCTCCGTGGACATGGAGCAGAAGAGCGCGTAGCGAGGCGTGCAAAGGGGACAGGCACTTTCGCACGGAAGACCCGTGCGAAAGTGCCTGTCCCCTTTGCACGCTGACTCGTTTTGAGTTGCCTAAAAGGGGCCTGTCCCCTTTTAGGCCCTTTTAGGCAACTAGCGCAGGACGACGCCCTCGCGGACGCGGTCCACGGCCTCGTCCCCCAGGTAGTGGCGGACGATCTCGAGCGCGAAGAGCATGGCCGTGCCCGCGCCCTGGCTCGTGATGAGGTTGTCGTCCACGACCACCGGCTCGTCGGCGAGAAGGACGGCACCGTGCTCGACGAGCACGTGCTGGAAGCCGGGGTTGGAGGTGGCGCGTCGCCCCTCGAGCAGGCCGAGCTCGGCCAGGATGGACGGGGCGGCGCAGATGGCGGCGAGCGGCCGGCCGGCGGCGGCGCGGGCGACGAGCTCCTCGCAGAGCGGCCCGCACGCCCTCAGGTTCGGCGTGCCGGGGATGCCCCCGGGCAGCACGAGCATGTCGTAGTCGTCAAACGAGAAGCCCTCGTCGAAGAGCGAGCGCTTGCAGGCGATCGTGACCTCGTGCGACGACGTCACCGTGCGCTCGGGCGTGATCGCCACGGTGTCGCAGGGAATCCCCGCGCGAAAGAGAAGGTCGACGACCGTGAGGCCCTCGATCTCCTCGAGCCCGGGCGCCACGAACACGGCCACGCGCCTCTCGCTTGCCTGCTTGAACATGTCTTCCTCCTTCGGGCTGCGCCGCGCGCCGCCGCGCTAGTCCACCGCGATTCCCGCGTTGATGGCATCCGCGATGGCCTGCGGGTCGTCGGTGCCGCGAATGACGGTCTTGAAGTCGTCCTTCATGAGAAGGACGGCGGTCTTGGAGAGGAGCCTGATGTGCACGGTCCCCGCCTCCCCCTCCGGGACGAGCAGGGAGATGGCGACATCGATGGGCTTGTCGTCGAAACTCGGCCAGGAGATGGGGTGGTCGTTCTTCACCACGATGACCGATGCCTCGAGAATGGCGGGCGACTTCGCGTGGGGCACGGCAAAGCCGTCGGTCATGCCCGTCTCCCCCATCGCCTCGCGGGCGAGGAAGGCGTCGCAGACCACGTCGGCGTCGCTCGCGAAGCCGAGCTCGACCGCCCGCTCCGAGATGAAGCGGAGCATGTCCTCCCGCGTGTCGATGCTCTGGCCGACGAAGACGCTCTCTGCCCTGACGAAGTCGCTCACGTGAGTCTCCTTTGCTCCCGGCGCGCCCCCAAGGCCCGCCCTGTGCCCATGATAGCGGTTACGAGGCGGGCCCGCAGGACACGCTAGCGCTCCGGCGGCTCGATCCCCAGGTGGTCGAAGGCGGCGAGCGTAGCCTGGCGGCCCTGCGGCGTGCGCACGATGAGCCCGCGCTGCAAGAGGTACGGCTCGTAGACGTCCTCAAGCGTGGAGGGGTCCTCGGAGACGGCGCTCGCCACGGTGGTGAGCCCTACCGGGCGGCCGCGGAAGGTGCTGCAGAGCGCGGTCAGGATGCGCACGTCCATGGTGTCGAGGCCCATGGCGTCGATCTCGAAGAACTCGAGCGCCTCGGCGGCCACCTCCCAGGTGATCGTCCCCTCGCGCTTGACCTGGGCGTAGTCGCGCACGCGCTTGAGCAGGCGGTTGGCCAGGCGCGGCGTGCCGCGCGAGCGCGAGGCGATCTCGGCCGCGCCCTGCTCGTCGATCTCAACCCCGAGGATGTGCGCCGAGCGGCTCACGATGACGCCGAGCTCCGCGGGCGTGTAGTAGTCGAGGCGGTACGAGATGCCGAAGCGGTCGCGGAGCGGCCCCGTGAGCAGGCCCGTGCGTGTGGTGGCGCCCACGAGCGTGAAGTGCGGGACGTCGATGCGGATGGAGCGCGCCGCCGGCCCCTTGCCGATCACGATGTCGAGGAAGAAGTCCTCCATCGCGGGATAGAGGATCTCCTCGATCTGGTGGTTGAGGCGGTGTATCTCGTCGACGAACAGGACGTCGCCCGCCTCGAGGTTGGTGAGGATGGCAGCGAGGTCGCCGGCGCGCTCGATGGCGGGGCCCGAGGTGGTGTGCATCTTGGCCCCCATCTCGTTGGCCACGATGCCCGCGAGCGTGGTCTTGCCGAGGCCCGGGGGGCCCGAGAAGATCACGTGGTCAAGCGCCTCGCCGCGGTCGCGCGCGGCCTGGATGAGCACGCGGAGGTTCTCCCGCACGCGCTCCTGGCCGATGTACTCGTCGAGCGTCCTCGGCCTGAGCGTGCGGTCCTGGTCGAGGTCGTCGGCGGTGAGCTCGCCCGTGACGTCGCGCGGGCCCGCGGGACGGGCGGGCGCGGCGCTGGCGAAGAGGTCCTTCTCGCTCGCCTCCCACATCATCGGCCACTCCCCAGGCGCCTCAGGGCGTAGGCGAGGACCTGCTCGATGGTGACGGCTCCGGCCCCCTCATGCCCCTCGAGGGCGAGCTCGGCCTCCTGGGAGGTGAAGCCCATCGAGAGCAGCGCCTCGGTCGCCTCCGCGGCGACGCCCGCGCCCGAGGCGGCCGCCGGCAGGGGCGTGGCGTCGGGCTCGGCGAGGCCGACGAGCCCGCGCAGCTCGGCGCTCTTGGAGAAGACGTCGGAGAGCTCCACGATGAGGCGGCTCGCCTTCTTGCGGCCCACTCCCGGGACCTGCGCCATCCGCGCCGCGTCCTGCGTCGTCACGATCTGCGCGAGCACGGAGGGCGAGAAGGTCGAGAGGACCGAGAGGGCGAGCTTGGAGCCCACGCCCGAGATGGCGCGCAGCTGGTCGAAGAGGGCGCGCTCCTCGCGGGTGGCAAAGCCGTAGAGCTCCATCGAGCCGTCGCGCACCACCATGCGCGCGAGCAGCGTCACGCCCGCCTCGCCCACGTGGGGCAGCGACGCGGCGGTGGTCGACGAGACGCCGAGCTCGAAGCCGACGCCCCCCACGTCGAGCACGACATGGGTGGGCAGCGCCTCGATGAGCGTGCCGGTGAGCTGGACTATCACGTGAGGACCCTCCTTGCCTCCCCGAGGCTCTTCGTTCTGACGACGTTCGCGTGGCACACGGCGGCGGCGAGCGCGTCGGCCGCGTGGTCGGGACGCGGGTCGTGGTCGAGCGCCAGGACGTTTCTCACCATGTAGATGACCTGGTGCTTGTCGGCCGCGCCTGTCCCCACGACGGCCTGCTTGATCTGCATGGGAGTGTACTCCCCCACGGCGAGCCCCGCCGTCGAACACGCGACGATGGCGGCGCCGCGGGCCTGGGCGGTGGCGATGGCCGACTTGGTGTTCTCGCCGAAGTAGATGCTCTCGATGGCGAGCTCGGTGGGGCCGTAGCGGTCTATGACCCTCCTGAGCTCCGAGTAGATTCTGCCCAGCCGCAGGTCGATCGGCTCGGAGGCGTGCGTCGTCACGCAGCCGTACGCCCGCGCCCGGCAGGTGGCGCCCCTGGTCTCAACGACGCCCCAGCCCGTGTGCGCGAGCCCTGGGTCGATGCCGAGTACGACCATCTGCCTCCTCCCATGATACGAACGTTCGTTCTATCATAGCACGGCACGTCCTTCTCGCAAGCCTCAGTTTTCCGAGAAGGGCCCGTCCCAGAGCGGGTGCGGCCCCTCCCCCTGGGCGCCGTGCCGCCCGCCGGGCTCCCCCGTCTGGCCGAGGGGCGAGAGCCCGCCCCCTTGGGAGAAGTCACGCAGGTAGCCGAGAAGGTCGCGTACGTCGCGCTCGTGCCCCGCCGCCGCCGCGGGCGACCGGGGCGCGGCGGGCGCCTCGACGCCGCCCTCCTCCGCCTCGCGGAGCCGCTCGAGGGCCTCTGCGGCCCGGCCCATCGCCCGCTCGTCTTCGGCCCGCGCGCGGTCCCGCCAGGCGAGCCCGCGGGGCGAGCGCGCCTCGGCGAGCGTCTTCGACGAGAGCTCCAGGACGAGCCCGCGGGAGACCCGCGCGGAGTCGAGGTCGCGCAGGCGTCCGACGATGGCGTTGACGGCCTCCTCGTTCCCACGCTCGGACACGATGTCCGAGACGGGAAGCTCCCACTCGACGTAGCTCGAGAGCACGAGGTCGACGAAGCCGAGGCGCGCCTCGGGCGTGGGGTGGGAGCGCTCGAGCCCCGAGAGGGGAAGCTCCGGCCGGGGGACGGCCGCGTCGGCGGGGATCACGGGCGAGATGGTGTTGCGCAGGTGCGCGAGGGCCACGACGTCCGACCGGTAGAGGTCGCCGATCGGCTGGAGGCGCGCCGCGCTGGCGCGGGCGCGGCCGTCGAGCGCGAGCGCGGTCTTGTCGGCAGAGCCCAGCGGCACCGCGCCCGTGCGCCGCGCGAGGTCCGCGAGGCGCGCCTCGGCGAGGTCGCGCGAGAGCTCCTCGTCCGCCCCGTCCGCCGGCGCGAGCCGCTCGACGCGCTCGTCGGGGATGCGAAGCGCCCGGACGAGCGACTCCGCCACCGCGTCGCGCCCCGCGTCACCCGTGCGCCGCACGAGCGCGCGGACGCGCAGGGGCCCGAGCGCGTCGGTCGCGAGCGTAGCCACGAGCAGGGAGCCGATCTGGTCGTCAACCAGCACGCAGGCGCCGGCCTCGCCGCCGCACTCCTCGGCGAGGCCCGCCGTGAGCGCCCCCCAGGTCATGAGCGGCGCGTCATAGACCTCGGGCGCGAGCGGCTCGGCAAGGGGGCCCTCCGCGGAGGGGTCCACGTCGCACACGAGCAGCGCCTCCTCGAAGCTCGGCGCCTGGGCGGCGAGCTCGCCCCACGGCGCGAGCACGAAGCTCGACCCGCAGAAGACCTGCCCGTCGTAGCAGCCCACGCCCCCGACGCCCACGACCCAGGCCCCGGTCGCCTCGGCGTCGGCGAGGTAGCGCCCCTCGCTGATCGAGCTGCCGAGCGCGCTCGAGACGTCGTCGGCCGCAAAGCCATAGCCGGAGAGGAAGAGGATGACGTCGACGTCGTACTCGAACTCGTCGTACTCGTCGAGGTCCTCGTAGGTGAAGGCGACGCCGATCCGCGCGCCCGCGAACTCGAGCTCCGGCAGGGCGTGCGCGTCCCCCTCCTCGGATGCCGCCGCCTCGAGGTACGACGTCAGGCGCACCGGCACGACGGCCCCCGACGAGACGAGCATCGCCTCGGGAAGCGCGACCCCGTCGAAGTCCGTGAGCACGGGGACGAGGCACGGGCAGGCGAGCTCGTCGGCCAGGCCGAGCAGGCACTCGGCCAGGTCGAGGAGAAACCCCTCCCGGTCGACGTAGGGCACGGGCGAGGCGCCGCAGAGCGCGGTCGCAGGAAAGACGAGCAGGTCCACGTCCTTCTCGGCCGCCGCGCGCGACTGCTCGGCCATGCGCCTCGACGTCTCCTCGAAGTCGCCCGCGCGGGTCCCCATCTGCGCGATCGCAATCCTCATGTCCGCCCCCGTCCTCTCGTTCCCAGTCTCATCCGATTGTGCCACAGCGCGGCCCGGCCATGCGAAGGGCCCCGGTTCCCCGGGGCCCTGAGTCGCCGCATGCCTAAAAGATGCCTAAAAGGGGCCTGTCCCCTTTTAGGCGAGCTCGGTCTTCCAGAGGCCGTGGAGGTTGCAGTAGGCGTAGACGGTGCCGCCCTCGGAGCAGCAGGCGCCGAACTTTGCCTTGGGCTCGTCGCCCGGCTTCAGGTGCTTGAGGCAGAGCTTGCCGTCGGTGGCGAGCGCGACCCACTCGATGTAGTGCTCCTCGGCCATGGGGTGGGCGACCTCTCCGACGGTCACGACGATGTGGTTGCCGTCCTTGACGGCCACGGGGACGTGCTTCTCGGTCGCGGCGTCGGTGGAGCCGGCGACGAGCAGCTCCATGGGCTCGCCGCAGCAGCTCGGGGTCACGCCCCCGTCCTTGACGACGGCCACGATGTTGCCGCAGTGGTTGCAGCGATAGAACTTGACCTCAGCCATGGTGGGTCCTCTCTCTGGGATTGGGCGGCGCCCTCTGCGTCGCCTTTCCCCATTGATACCCAACAGGCCGCAATTCTAGCCACGTCGCGAGGAGCGTCGCGAATCCCCCGCACAGCGGCTCCGCGGGGCCGAGGAGACGCTCTTCTCGTGCGAAGGGGACAGTCACTTTTGCACGCTATGTCCCCAGCGTGCAAAAGTGACTGTCCCCTTCGCACGGTCCCCTTCACGCGACGCCCTACGCCACCTTGACGTGGCCCTGGCGCCCCACGAGGTCGACCATCTCGGCGAGAAGGACCATGTTGCGCGCGTCGATGCGCGCGGGGAGCTCCATGCGCATGATGTCGCCCGTGCTCGACTCCACGCGCATCTCCACGCGGTCGAGGCCGGGGTAGCGCCCGAGGATGGAGCAGAGGCTATCCATGTAGGGCCGCGTGAGCAGCCCCGCGGGGATGTTCACCTCGAGCACCTTGGGGCGGTTGCTCCGCTCGTCCAGGACCAGGGGCTCGACGTTCATGCAGATGACCTGGTTTCCGCGGTCGCCGCGCTCGAGCTTGCCCTCCACCTTCACGAAGACGTCTCCCTGGGTCTCGCCCGTCTCCTCGTCGACCTGGCCCACGAGGGCGCCCGCGCACTTCTTGTAGAGCTTCGGGAAGACCACGAGCGTGACCTCGCCCTCCATGTCCTCGAGGGTGACGATGGCCATGGAGTCGCCGTTCTTGGTGGTCTTCTTCTGCACGGCGTTGACCATGCCCGCGAGGCGGATGACCTTGCCCTCGGGCACGCGGAAGCGCTCGTGCACGCCGCCCGTGGGGTCCGTGTACTCCTCGGCGACCTCGATGTCCGCGATCGTGTAGTCGCGGTTCTTGGCGAGCGCGTACTCGTACGGGCGCAGAGGGTGGTCGGAGACGTAGAGGCCGAGGACCTCGTGCTCCTTGGCCAGCTTGACCGAGCGGTCCCACTCGACGCCGTCGGGCTCGGGCACGGTGTTCTCGAAGCCGGAGCCCTCCACGTCGCCGAAGAGGTCGAACATCGAGAACTGACCCGCGGCGCGCGTCTTCTGCCGCTTGGCGGCAGCGTCGATGATGTTCTCGGGGTTCGTCTTGTCGACGAAGCGCATGAGCTGCATGCGGGTGTATCCCGTCGAGTCGAAGGCGCCCGAGCAGATGAGCGCCTCCACCACGCGGCGGTTGGCCTGGCCGGAGTCCATGCGGTCCACGAAGTCGTGGAGGTTGACGAAGGGCCCGTTCTTCTCGCGCTCCGCCATGATGGCCTCGCCCACGCCCTCGCCCACGCCGCGGATGCCCGCGAAGCCGAAGCGCACGCCCTCGGGGACGGCGGTGAAGTCGCGGCCGGACTCGTTGATGTCCGGCGGCAGGATGGCCACGCCCTCGTGGCGGTAGGCCGTGACGTAGTGGACGATCTTGTCGGTCTTGCCCATGTAGGACGTGAGGACCGAGGCCATGTACTCGCGCGGGTAGTGCGCCTTGAGCCAGGCCGTCTGCATGACGAGGATGGCGTAGCCCGCCGAGTGGCTCTTGTTGAACGCGTAGGACGCGAACTCGAGGACGTCGTCCCAGATCTTCTGGGCGATATCCTTCTTGTAGCCGTTCTTGACGGCGCCGTTCATCCAGTGGTCGTAGGTGGTCTCGTCCTTGCCGTCGTCCCAGTGGAAGACCGTGGAGGTGAGGAGCTTGATCTTCTTCTTGGCCACGGGCTTTCTGATGCGCGAGTCAGACTCGCCGGCCGAGAATCCCGACATCTTCATCGAGATCTTCATGACCTGCTCCTGGTAGACCATGGTGCCGTAGGTCTCCCCCAGGATGTCGTCGAGGCGCGGGTCGTAGGAGACGGCCTCCTCGCGGCCGTTCATGCGGTTGATGTAGCTCGTGACCATGCCGGCGCCCAGAGGGCCAGGGCGGTAGAGGGCGATAAGAGCGACGACCTGCTTGTACTCGGTGGGGCGCATGTTCTTGATCGTGGACGTCATGCCCGCGGACTCGATCTGGAAGACGCCCGCCGTGCGGCCCTCGCGCATGAGCCTGTAGATCTCAGGGTCGTCGAAGGGGATCTCGTCGACGTTGATGTCGATGCCGTGGTTGGCCTTGATGTTGGCGAGGGCCTTTGAGATGACCGTGAGGGTTCGAAGCCCCAGGAAGTCCATCTTGAGCAGGCCCATGTCCGCGACCGAGTGGCCCTCGTACTGGGTGATCTCGACGCCGCCCTTGGTGTCCACCTTGGTGGGCACGTGGTCGTTCACCGGCGTGGGCGCGATGAGGACGGCGCAGGCGTGGACGCCCTCGCCGCGGTGCATGCCCTCGATCGAGAGCGCCGCGTCGATGATGGAGCGCGAGTCGGCGTCGTTCTTGTACGCGTCCTCGAAGTCCGGGGAGTACTGGTCGGGTGCCTTCTCCGACTTGTGGAGGGCGTGGTCGAGCGTGAGCTTGGGGTCGTTGGCGAGCATCTTCGAGAGCTTCTGGCCCTGCCACACGGGAAAGCCCAGGACGCGCGCGGCGTCGTTGATGGCCTGCTTGGCCTTGATCGTGGAGTAGGTGATGACGTGGCAGACGCGCTCGGGGCCGTAGAGCTGGCGGACGTGCTCCACGACCTCGAGGCGACGCTCATCGTCGAAGTCCATGTCGATATCGGGCATCTCGGAGCGCTGCGGGGAGAGGAAGCGCTCGAACATGAGGCCGTTGTCGAGCGGGTCGAAGGTGGTGATGTCCATCGCGTAGGCCACGATGGCGCCAGCGGCCGAGCCTCGACCCGGGCCCACGCCGATGCCGTTGCGCTTTGCCCAGCGCACGTACTCCTGGACGATCAGGAAGTAGTCCGCAAAGCCCTTCTCGCAGATGACCTTGTACTCGTACTCGAAGCGCTCGCGGACGTTCTCGCCGCCGATCTCGAGCTCGCGCCAGTTCTCGCCGTAGCGCTTGGCCAGTCCCGTCTCGCACTCCTTGCGGAAGCGCTCCTCCGAGGTCTCGCCGGGGTCGAGGTCCGGGAACTTGGGCAGGTACATGTGCGACCAGTCGAGCTCGAAGGCGCACTTCTCGGCCACCTCGAGCGTGTTGTCTATCACCTCGGGGGCCCACGAGAAGAGCTCGCGCATCTCCGCCTCGCTCTTGAGGTAGAACTCGGTGCCGGTCATGCGCTTGCGGTTCTCGTCGTCGAGCTTCGAGGCGGTGCCGATGCAGGAGAGGACATCCTGCGTGGGCGCGTCCTCGCGGGTGAGGTAGTGGTTGTCGTTGGTGGCGATCACCTTGATGCCGAGCTCGTGGCCGAGCCGCAGGATCTGCTCGGAGAGCGTGCGGTCCGTGAAGCCGCCCCAGTTGGGGTCGGCCAGGCCGTGGTCCTGCACCTCGAGGTAGAAGTCCTCCCCGAAGATCTCCTGGTAGGCGAGCGCCCAGCGCTTGGCCTCGTCGGGGCGCCCCTGGAAGTACATGCGCGGGATGATGCCCGAGACGCAGGCCGAGGTGCAGATGATGCCCTCGTGGTAGCGGCGCAGCATGTCGAGGGTGGTGCGCGGGTAGTAGTAGAACATGTCGCCGGAGGCCGCCTCGCTCATCATCTTCATGAGGTTGACGTAGCCGGTCTCGTTCTTGGCGAGCAGGATCAGGTGGTAGCGGTGCTGCTTGGTGCCCTTCTCGATGCAGTCGTCCGTGATGAAGTAGGCCTCGCAGCCGAAGATCGGCTTGATGAGCAGGCTCGGGCGGTTGGCGCGCACGGCGTCGAGGTCATGGGTCTCGTTCCAGATGCGCACGTCCGCGGCCCACTGGGCGTGGACGCGGTCGTGGGGGCGGGCGTCGTCGGCGTCCGGCTCGGGCTCCTCGAGCTCCCAGCCCTTCTGGAAGCACTCCACGTCATGGCGCCACTGCCCCATGTCCTTCTGGGCGTCGTTGTACTTGCGGCACTCGAGGTCGAAGTCCGGGATGCCGAACATGTAGCCGTGGTCCGTGAGCGCGAGCGCCGGCATCTCGAGGTCGACGGCGCGCTTGACCATGTCCGAGACGCGCGTCGCCGCGTCAAGGATGGAGAAGTCGGAGTGGTTGTGCAGGTGAACGAATGCCATGCGTGGTCCCCGTCAGCTATGCGTCAGTTGTGTGTCACCTAGTCTAGCCGATGGCCCGGACGCAGGGTGCCGGGGCCGTGGGCACCCGACCTGCGACGAGTCACGTTTCCGCAGGTGACAACCACAGGAATTCTTCATGACGGCTGGCGAGAAGAACGGGCGGGGCGGCGACGTTTCCGGCCGGCAGGGCGTCGCGAATCCCCCGCGCGACGACTCCGCGGAGCCGAGGCGACGTCTCTGGACGGCAAAACGTCGCGAATCCCCCGCACGGCAACTCCGCGGGGCCGAGACGACGTTCCCGGGCCGCGGGGCGTCGCGAATCCCCCGCATACCGGCCGTGCGGGGCCGAAGCGACGTTCCCGTCCCCGGGTTTGTCGCGAATCCCCCGCGCAACGGCTGTGCGGGGCCGGGGCGACGTTCCCGAGCCCAGGTTTGTCGCCAATCCCCCGCGCGGCGGGTGTGCGGGGCCGAGGCGACGTTCCCGGGCCGCGGGGCGTCGCGAATCCCCCGCATACCGGCCGTGCGGGGCCGAAGCGACGTTCCCGTCCCCGGGTTTGTCGCGAATCCCCCGCACGACAGCCGTGCGGGGCCGAGGCGACACCCACGGGCGGCGCGGGGCGACCGAGCGGCCATCAGCAAACGCGCCTGATAGACTCCCAGTCCGGGACCATCCCCGTGCCGTCCGGCAGCGCCAGCTCCGAGCCGCGCCGCGGGACCCCGTGGCGGTCGAGGTGCTCCGCAAACGCGACCGGGTCGTCCGTCAGCCCGAAGCGGAATCTCATCATGACGACGTTGTAGAGGCTGATGCGCGACTCGCGGTTCTTCTCGTCCGAGAGCACCTCGTCGAGGCTCCGCCCGCGCGTCATCTCATCCACCACGTATTTGTCCGTGCCGTCGAGCTCGCCGAGGATGACGACCCCGTCCGCCCTCACCCAGCAGTAGTCAGCCCGGAAGGGCGCTCCTCCCTCGACGAGGTTGGGCACCTCGACCTGGAGCTCGGGGCACGCGAAGCCGAGCAGGAGCATGCGCGCCCGGGCGATGGACTCCCCGCCGTTCTCGCTCCTCGGGTCCGCCCAGGCAAGGGTGCCGCGGACGAGGTCCTTCCCCCGGGACCCGTCGCGCACGGACTCGACGTACGACGCGAACTCCTCGCGCGACACCACGCCGGAGCGCAGGGCGGAGTCGATCATCCCGAGCCCGCGCGGGAAGTCGGTCCTCCGAAGGCAGTCGAACATCGTCCTCTCCGGGCCGGTGACGCGCAGGCCGCCGACCACCTCGATCCCGCTCGTCCCCTCCCCCTGGCGCAGGATGGGGTGCCTGTGGACCAGCGTCCCGTTTGGGCTGTGCCCGCCGCGCGTCGTCGCAACGTGGACGTTTCCCTGAAGCGACCACGAGACGTCGACCCCGTACGCGACGGCGGCCGTCGGCCCGCAGAACACCCAGTCGGGATGTTTCTCCTGAAGCCCGCGCGCGAGGAACATCGTGCGCTGGTCCGTCTTGAGCCCCTCCCAGCGCCCCGCGCTCACGTAGAGCCCGCGGGCGGGCGAGACCACCGTCCCGGCGGCGACCCTCCGCTCGAGCGCGCGATAGACGCGCGCTGACCCGCGCCCCCTCAGGACGAGGCAGCGCCCGCCCTCCTCCGCCTCCGCAAGCAGTTCGGCGACCTCGCCCTCAACGCCACGACTCATGCGATCCCCCCTCTCAACACGCTTCCCTTTCTTTTTCGATTATCACAAGGAGGTATCTCTTTATGATGCTGTATTCAATTTATGATTTATTTTTCCACGCAGTTTTGTGGCAGCTGCGTGGCAGTGTCCGGCAACGTTTCCCTGGCGAGAAGAACGGGTGGCCGCAGATCGCACGGGATCGCACGCCTTGTCGAGGATTCCCCGCACGGCGGGTGTGCGGGGGCCTGGCGACATTCCTGGGCGACAGGGTGTCGCGAATCCCCCGCTCAGTCCCCATGCGGGGCCGAGGCGACACTTCCCACCCCGGGTTCGTCGCCAAACCCCCGCATCTCGGCTGTGCGGGGCCGAGGCGACATCCCAGACCGGCGGGGCGTCGCAAAATCCCCGCACGACGACTCCGCGGGGCCGAGGCGACATCCCAGACCGGTGGGGCGTCGCGAATCCCCCGCATCCCGGCCGTGCGGGGGTTTGACGACGCTTCGTGCGGGGAAAACGTCGCCTCGGCCCCGCTTGGCAGGCGTGCGGGGCCGAGGCGACGTTCTGAGGCGACGTTCTCGAGCGGCAGGACCGCGGCGCCCGGCGTCACGCCGCCCGGCTCATGCCGAGAAGAACGCGCGCAGGCAGTTGTGCAGGTGCGTGCCCCAGCTCGGATAGGAGTGCTCGCCGCCCGGCAGGCGCACCCAGGCGAGGTTCTCCCCATCCACGAGACGGTCGGGCAGCGACTCGAGCGCGGCGCGGAGGAACTGCTCGTGGTCCGCGAGCGCGAAGTCGAGGCTCCCGTTGCCGTTGTACCAGAACCCCACGGGATAGCCCGCGAAGTCCCCCTCGAGCGCCGAGCGGAACTCATCGACGTCCGCCCAGGCCCCCGAGAACGAGCCCACCCGGGAGAACCAGTCGAGGCAGTGCATCATGACGCTGTTGACGCTCGTCATGGAGCCGCGGGAGAGCCCCGCGAAGGCCCGGTGGTCGCGGGAGGCCGCGAGGGCGTCCGCGGACACGTCTCCCTCGGCATGGGTGGCATAGGAGCGCTCGACGAGCGGAACGATGTCGTCCCTGAGCTCGCGCCAGAAGTGCAGCGGCCAGAGGTCGGCGTAGGGGTCGTCCCCTCCCATGCTGCGGTCGACCTCGAAGCCCTCCGGAACCGAGTAGTACGACGGCGCCACCACGACCGTGGGCGAGATCGCGCCCTGGTCGTGCAGGGCGTCGAGGATGGCGCGCGTGCTCCGCCCGAAGTTGCCCTCCTCGTCGGAGAGCCAGTAGCGCTCGTCGCCCGCCGTGCCGTGCAGGAGGTAGAGCACCTCGTGCGGCGCCGAGGCGTCGTAGCCGTGCGGCAGGTAGACGAGCAGCCGCTTCTCCACGACGAGGTCGTCTCTGCCCTCGGCCTCCTCGACGGCGTAGGCGTGGCAGGAGTACGCGAGCTCCTCGACCGTCCCCGGCGTGGGCGAGGCCGCCGAGAAGAGCTCGTCGGCGGTGCCGAGCGTCGTGAGGAAGCCCCGGCCGTAGAACGCGGCCGCCTCGCGGGCGCCGCGGCCGAGCACCTCGTCGGGCGTGGGCGCGGTCGCCTCGGGGGCGTCGGCGGGGGCATCCGCCTCCCGGGAGCACCCGGCGAGCGACGCCGCCCCCAGCGCGGCGGCGAGCACGAGCGCCCTTCTCGTCATGGTCGTCCGCGGCATCACGCCTCACCTCCGTCGAGGGGCGTGGCCCCTCCCCCGCCGCCGAACTCGTAGCGGGCCACGAGGGGCTCGCCGGGGGCTGCCGGGTCGTCGCGCTCCACGCAGACGAAGGCGCACGTCACCCGCTCGAAGCCCTCGCGGAGCAGGACCCCCGCGTAGAACTCCGCCTGCATGGCATGACGCTCGCGAACCTCGTCGAGCGAGAGGCCGGCGTCGCCGGTCTTGTAGTCGACGACGAGCGCGCGGCGCCCCGCGGCGTCCGTGCAGAGAAGGTCGATGGCCCCCTCGAGGTGCTCGCCGTAGTCGGACTCCACCCGCTGGAAGAACGGGACCTCGGCGCGCGCGAGCGGCCACGAGAGCGCCTCGGCGCGGATCTTCGACCCCTCCCAGCGCGCGAGCGCCGCGCGCAGGCGCGCCGCGGCGCGCGGGGACAGGTTCCAGCGGCGGACCTGCGCGGTGACGCGGGCCTCGTCGGCGGCGCGACCGGACTCGACCATGGCCTGGGCGAGCTCGTGGAAGGCGGAGCCCAGATTGGTCGCCCGGTCGGCATCCTCGGTCGAGGGGGCGCCCGCGGCCTCGGCCTCGCGCTCCTCGCGCGTGGGGAGGGCCCGGGGGGCGGCGTCGGCGTCGAGCAGGGCGTGCACGCTCGAGTAGCTGAAGACGCCCTCGCGGGCGCGCCAGGTCACGGGAGCGCCGGGGCGCGCGGAGGCGTCCTGCTCGTAGAGGTCGAAGGCGCCCGCGCCCCCGGGTGCCGGGCCCACCGCGGCGTCGGTCCCCAGGCGGGCGAGCGCGGAGGGGTCGGCCGGCAGCTCCCCGTCGAAGCCGGGGAGCGTCCCGGCCGAGTCCGCGACGACGGGCGCGCCCGCGCCGCTCCCCTGGCGCTCGACCGTGACGCAGCGCAGGCGCGCCGGCGCGGAGCCGCCGTAGTCGACCTCCCGGACGCCCGGCTCGGGGTCCCAGTCGCCGCCCGAGAGGGCGCGGAGCGCGGAGGCGGCGAGCGCCGAGGAGACGCCCCCCTTGCCCGACGCCGCGGAGACGCCCACCACGAGCGCCTCGCGGGCGCGGGTGAGGGCCACGTAGAGGAGCCGCGCGCGCTCCTGCGCCTCGGCGGCGTCGTCCGCCGCGCGCAGGGCGAGGTAGCGGGCGGCGAGCGGCAGGCTCCGCGAGCGGTCCGCGCTCTCCTCGAGCTCCTCGGGGTCGACGTCCGCGAGCTTGGGCGCCTCGGCCGGGCGGAGCACGAAGACGCGCCCGCCCCCGGCCGCGGGCCCCGAGGCGACCTGCGCGTCCCCGCGCGGGTTGCCCCAGCACTCCGCCACGGCGCACACCCCGAACTCGAGGCCCTTCGAGGCGTGCACCGTCATGACGCGCACGGTGCCCTCGCCTGCGTCCCCCTCGCCGCCCGCGAGCGAGGCGGGCGGGACCTTGGACGCCGCGAGCCAGAGGTCGAACTCCGTCGCGGCGCGCGCCGCGCCGAGGCCAAGGTCGACGGTGAGGTCGCGCACGTAGCGCACCGCGGCCAGGACGTTGGCCGCGCGGGCGAGCCCCTCGGCCCCGCCCGCCTCGAGGCGGGCGAGCCAGCCCGAGTCGCGCACCACGTCGGCGACGACGTCGGCCACGGGCCGGCGGCGCACGTCGTCGAGCGCGCGGGCGAGGACCTCGTGGGCGCGCGCCAGGCGTCCCGAGGGCACCGCGTCGCGATAGAACTCCATGTCGGCGAGGCCCCGGTCGATCGTGCGCTTGGTGGGGGCGTCGAGCTTGACCTGGGCGCGCGTCCCCAGCTCGCAGAAGTCGTTGGCGTCGAGGCCGAACATCTCGCTCGCGAGCAGGGGGAAGAGGCCCGACTGGGTGTCCGCGGGGTTGGCGAGGGCGTGGAGCAGCGCCCGCACCACCTTGACCTCGTCGGTGGAGGTGAACGTGGAGCCGCCCGTGACCACGCACTCCATCCCCCGCGCACGGATGGCGTCGATGTAGGCGTCCGCATGCGTGGTGACCCCGAGGAGCAGCGCCATGTCCCCGGGGCGCTCGCCCGCGTCGCGGTACCGCGCGAGGGCGTCGGCCACCTGGGCCGCCATCGCGACCGTCTGATGGCGGGTCGCCCGACCGGCCCTGCCCTGTCCCGCGCAGACCTCGATGTCGATGCGCGGCAGGTCGCGGGCGCGATAGCGGTCCTCGCGCGCGGGGTTCGCGTCGAGGTGCATGAAGTCGGGCATGGCGCCCTGGCCCGCCGCGCCCCCGGTGCACACGCGCTCCACGAGCGCGAGCACGTCCGCGTGGCTGCGGTAGTTGGTGTCGAGCCTGACCACGTTCCTCTCGTCCACCTGGGCCCCGCGCCCGCGGAAGACGCCCACGTCCGCGCCGCGGAAGCGGTAGATCGACTGCTGGGCGTCGCCCACCGTGCAGAGGTGGCGGGCGTCGCTGCCCGAGAGGAGGCCGATGAGCTCGAGCTGCATCTCGTCGGTGTCCTGGAACTCGTCGACCATCACGAGCCTGAAGCGCCCCGCGTACGCGCGGCGCACCTCCTCGTGGTCGCGCACGGCGAGAAGGGCGAGGCGCACGAGGTCGTCGTTGTCCAGGCAGGCCTGGTCGAGCTTGAGCTCGTCATAGCGGGCGCGGACCCTGCGGGCGAGCTCGAGCAGTCCGCCTGCGAGCGGGGCCACCCGCGCGAACTCGACCTCGGCCCGGGCGAGGGCGAGCGCGGACTTTGCCGCGGCGACCTCGGCCTTGATCGCGCCGCGCGCCTGCGGCAGGGAGACCTCGGAGAGCGCGGCGGATACGGCCTCCGGGGTGAGCTCCGCGGGGGACGCCCCCTCCAGGCGGCGCAGCGCCTCGAGGGAGGGCCCCACCTTCGCGGCTGCCGCGGCGGTGAGCCGGAGGGCGCCGAGCTCCTCGACGCGCATGGCCAGCTCGCGGACCGCGTCGGCGACCGCGCCGGGGTCGCAGGGCGCCGGCGCGAGGTCGTCGAGCCCGCCCGGGAGCGACCCGCCCTCCCGCACGAGGCGCTCGACGAGGCCCATCGCCCCGGTGTAGCCGCTCTGGGGCGCGTAGGTCCCGAGCTCGAACTCGGCGAAGACAGGCGCGAGGGCGGCCTCGGAGCGCGCGGCGCGCATGACGTCGTCCATGGCGCGGTCGAAGAGCGCCGCCTGGCGGGAGTCCGCGATGACCGAGAAGGACGGGTCGAGCCCGAGGTCGAGCGCATGGCGGGAGAGGATCCGCCGGCACATGCCGTGGATCGTGGATATCCAGGCCTCGTCCACCGCGAGCGCCGCCTCCCCCATGCCCGCGCGGCGCAGCGTGGAGCGCACGCGCTCCTTGATCTCGCGCGCGGCGGCCTCGGTGAAGGTGATCACGAGCACCTGGTCGAGCCCGTCGAGGAAGGGGGCTCCCCCCGCGCCCGAGCCCGGCGAAAGCGCCCAGGCGACGCGCTGCGTGAGGGTGAAGGTCTTGCCCGAGCCCGCGCCCGCCTCGACGAAGAGCGGCTCGTCCAGGGTCTCGGCGATCTTGCGCTGGCGGTCGTTCAGGCAGGAGAGGTCGATCGTCGGCGTCAGGTCCTTCTCGCTCACTTCCCGAGCCTCCTCTCGCAGTTGAGCACCGGGCAGAAGAGGCACGCGTCCGCATCGACCGGCGCGGCCTCGATGTCCCCCGCGAGCATGCGGGAGATCGCGGCCGCGACGGCCTCCTCGCAGGAGTCGAGCAGGGCCTCCATGCCGCCCTCTCCCGCCCGGCCGAATCCCTCCGCCCGCGGGACGCAGACCCGCTCGAGGCGCGAGGCCGACGGCGCACGGCCCCCGAAGACGTTGTCCGCGATGTTCTCGTCCACGGCGCCGGCGAGCGCGTGGCCCCCCTTGGTGCAGAGGTAGACCGCGGCGCGCACGGTGAGGCCGGGGAAGGCACGGCGCACCACCTGGCCGTAGATGAGCGACTGCACGCGCCGGGGGAGCGCGGGCGCGCCGGGCGCGGGGCCGCCCTTGGGGAAGACGTCGTACTCCCGCGCGAAGCCCACGTCGGACTTGTGCTTGTAGTCGATCACCACCGCCTGGCCGTGGGCGTCCACGTCCACGCGGTCGATCGTGCCGGTGAGGCGCACCCCGGCGTACTCCACCTCCGTACCGCCGCGGCCGAACCCCCACTCGAAGAGGCGCGGCTCGAAGCCCTCGAGGAGGCCCGCCTCGTAGTCGAGCAGCGACGCGAGGTCGCGCCTGAGGCCTCGCAGCTGCCCGGCCTGCTGCGCGCTGTGGGCGACGAGCGCCTGCGGCAGCGGGCGGGGCCGCTTGCGCCCCATGAGCTGGTACTGGTGGGAGAGGTGCGCGTCGAACTCCTCCTCGAGGACGGCGCGGGCGCGCTCGAGCTCCTCGGGCGAGCGCGGGGCCGACCCGGGGACGCGCTCGGCGGGCGCCCCCTGCGCGAGGGAGACGAGCTCCTCGACGCGCGCGCGGTACTCGTCCGACTGCGTCGCGTCCGGGGACGCCGCGCGCAGGTCCTCGAGCACGTGCGCGCCCATCTGGCGCTCGAGCGCCCGGGCGAGCAGGTCGCGGTGGGTGACCTCGAGGACGCGGTGCGCGAAGGTGCCCATCTCGGCCCCGGTGAAGCCGGCGTCGGCGTCGCGCAGGCGGAGGCGCCGCAGGCTGAACCACTTGTAGGGGCACTCGAGGTAGGTCTCTATCTGGGAGGCGGAGAGGAGCGGGCGTCTCGGAGCCGACGCGGGCGGGGGCGCGGCCGGTCGTCGCGGCGTTCTCCCCCACGGGCGTCTCAGACCCCGAGGCCACAGACGACGCGCCCAGGGCGGCGCGCAGGTCCTCCGCGCCCGCGTCCGCCGCCAGGCCGTAGCACGCGAGGAGCTCGGTCAGCATGACGGACGGGTACGCGGGGCGCCCGTCGGCGCCGAAGAGCGGCCGCTCGAGCACCACGCGGCGGCGCGCGGCGCGCAGGGTCGCGAGGAAGGCGTCGCGGGCGGCGCGCAGGGCGTCCGAGCGCCGCTCGACGCGATAGGCCTCGAGCAGCGCCGAGGCGACGTCGTCGGCGACGGGTATCGCGGACTCCGTGGAGGTCTGGCCGAGAAGGACCAGCGCGTCGACGGAGCCGGGCGCGAGCGACGCCGCGGCGGACGGGGACATGACCCGAGCCACGCAGGACGCGCCTGGGACCGCCCGCTCGAGGCGCATCGTGGCGGGCTGGGCCTCGAGCGCGGCCTCGGCGACGGAGACGAGCTCCGCGAGGGGGACGGCGCCCGGCTCCGCGGGGTCGGCGGTGAGCCCGAGCTCCTTCAGGCACTTGGCGGCGCCCAGGACGGCCGAGAGCACGGACGACGCCTCGGGGGCCAGAGGCGAGGCGTCGTCCGCCCCCTGCACGTACGACGAGAGGAGCTTGGACGCCGCGGAGCCGAGCCTGCCGCGCGTGAGCTCGCGCGTGGCGGCGGCGACCTGCGGCGAGACGTCCCGCTCGGACGAGAGCTGGTCGAGCAGCGCGGCGGGCGCGAGCAGGCGGTTGGAGCGCCAGGAGGCGTCGAGCGCGCGGGCGCGGGAGGCGTCGACGTGGGAGACCTCCGAGAGGAGGAAGTCCGAGAGCTCGCGCGGCGGCCACCAGGACATGTCGGCGAGCGCCACGCGCACGCCGCCCTCGACCGGCGTGGGCGCGGGCCAGGAGGCGGCGAGCTCGGACAGGCGCGCGACCGAGCGGACGAGCTCGAGGTAGGCGCGGCCGCACTCGGTCCTGGTAACGGGGACGGAGAGCTGCGCCCGCACCGAGACGCCCCGGGCGCAGAGGCGGCCCGAGAGGTCGCGCCACGCGGCGGCGGGGTCGGGCGCCACGACGGCCACCTCGGACGTGCCCTCCCGCGCGAGGCGCCCGACCTCGCGGGCCACGAGCTCGGCGCGCGCCGACGGGCCGGCGGGCAGCAGCACGCGCACGGCGCCCCCCGGCCGGCACGGGCCCGCGTCGGCCCGGAAGAGCGAGGCGAGAAGGGCGTCGAGCTCCCCCTCGCGCGCGACCGGCCCGGCCATGGCCGTCGCGCGGGACTCGGAGACGTCGGCGCCGCGCTCCCCCGCGAGGCGGGCGAGCTCGGCCGCGAGCGCCTCGCGCCCGGCGAGCGCCGGGCTGGCGGCCTCCAGGGACACGAGCGTCACCGCCCCTCGCGCCGCGAGCCCGGCGACAAGCTCGCGCGCGGCGCGGGGCATCTCGGAGAACCCGGCGACGACCACCGGGGGCACCGCCGCCCCCGCGTCATGGAGCAGGTCGGCGAGGCCCGCCATGACCTCGCACTCCTCGACGAGGCCCGCGGCGGCGAGCTCCGCCCGGTAGGCTCCGAGCAGGCCCACGAGCGCGCGCTCCGCCGCGCTCGCCCCCTCGGCGGCATCGGCGTCGAGCATCCAGGGAAGGCCGCGCCGAGCGAGGCGTGCGAGGAGCGCGGAGGTGCCCGGGGACGGACGCGGGGAGCCGCCCGGCAGATCGGCCGCGCGAGCGAGGACGCGCGAGCAGAGGACCTCGCGCGAGACGGCGTCGACGACGCGGCGACCGTCCCCCCAGACCTCCCAGCGCTCCTGGGCCCAGGCGGAGGGGGTGGTGACGGTGACGCCGAGAGCGAGCCCGCGCCCCGCGAGCGAGCGCTGCGCGTCGAGCGCCTGGGCGAAGCTCGGGACGAGCAGCGCCGCGCGCCCGCGCTCCGCGAGCGCCCCTCTCAGCGCCCTCTCGACGGCGGCGCCGACGAGGGCCTCCTCGGTTGTTCTCACGACATGCAGCGACATGCGATCCTCACGACGCGACGGTTCTTCTCGCCTGAAATCGTACCGCAGGGCGTGGACGGAAAAGCGGTCACGCACCGTCGCCGATGCGGGCGAGGACCATCCGGTAGCCGCCCGCGGGGCCGTTGAGGCACTTGGAGACGCGCGAGACCGTCGTCGACGAGGCGCCGGTCGCATGCGAGACGTCGACATAGGAGGCGCCGGCTGAGAGCATCGACGCGACCTCGAGCCGCTGGGAGAGGTCGTCTATCTCGCGCGCGGTGCAGAGGTCCGCGAGAAACGCGCGCGCCTCCTCGGGCGTCGAAAGCGAGCAGAGCGCGGAGAGGAGCCGCGCCACCTCGTTCTTCTCGACGTTCCCTGCGCCCCGCTCGGCCATCCCGCTCCCCTCTCGTCCGCGTCCGGGAATACTTTAGCGTAATAAAGCAATCTGGCAAGTGGAATCTCGGGGTCGCCCCCTCTCGCGTTTGCTCGTGCAAACGTCACGGGCTCAGAGGGGCCCGAAGCGAGAAGAACCTGCATTTTTGCAGATCAAAGCCTATGTTTGCTTTTCGGGCGGCCTCCATCTCACCCGAGTTTGCTCGTGCAAACGCGGGAGGACGGCGCATGAAAAAACGGCCGGCGCCCTGAGGCGTCGGCCGTCGCGGTCACGCTGCGACAGACGGCTACACGCGGCTCACGAACTTGCCGGTGCGGGTGTCCACCTTGATGCGCTCGCCCTGGTTGAGGTACATCGGGACCTGAATCACGGCGCCGGTCTCGATGGTGGCGGGCTTGGTGCCGCCCTGGACGGTGTCGCCCTTGAAGCCGGGGTCGGTCTCGGTGATCTCGGCCTCGATGAACATCGGGGGCTCAACGCCGAGAAGCTCGGTGTCGGCGTAGAGGAGCTGGGCGTTGTCGTTCTCCTTGAACCACTTGGCGTTGTCGCCGATGAAGTCGGTGGGCAGCTCGACCTGCTCGTAGGTCTCGTTGTCCATGAAGTAGTAGGTGTCGCCGTCGTTGTAGAGGTACTGCATCTCCTTGGTGATGAGCTGCACGTTCTCGAACTTGGTGCCGGCGTTGCAGGTCTGGTCGATCACGCGGCCGCTCTTGAGGTCGCGGATCTTGTAGCGGACGAAGGCGCCGCCCTTGCCGGGCTTGACGTGCTGGAACTCGACGATCGTGTAGTACTTGTCGTTGATCTTGAGGCCCATGCCGTTCTTGAAGTCTGCGGTGCTGATGGTTGCCACGTGTGCTCTTTTCCCTCTATGCCCCTGCGGGGCGCGTACATACGGCACTGTATTCTATCACGCGCGCGGCGCGGCCATCAAAATGCCACCGGCGTCAGGCGTGCGCCACTGTGCCACTGGCGTCAGGTTTGTTTGGCACGCACATGGGGCGTGCCAAACAAACCTGACGCCAGTGGCACAGTGGCGCACCTCAGCCGCGGCGGGTGATGCGACGCCAGAGGCCGCGCACGCCCGCCGAGACGACGTCGAAGAAGTTGAGCGAGCGCACGACCTTCTCGTTGCCCACGTGGTCGCGGATGGCGCGCAGCGTGGCGTGGTTGTTGCGCGTGGAGAACGCGTAGTGGCCGTTCTGCTTGGTGAAGATCGCGAAGCGCGGGATGAGCCGGCCGCCGAACATCACCGAGGCGGCCACGTGGTCGATCTGGTCCCAGGGGATCTGGATGTAGTCCTCGACGTTCTTCTCGTTGTAGTACTCGAACGCGCGGTCCCCCACCATGACGTTGCCATAGGAGGAGAGACCCGAGAAGGACGACGCGGGCGTCGTGAGCTCGACCTTGGTGTTCTGAGACTGGGCCATCGTGGAAGCTCCTCTCGGTGGTACAAGAGCGGGGCCGCGCCCCGGAAGGTCATTGTGACACTTCCTGCGGGACGCGGCCCCGAGAAGTCGGGCCTGGGCCTGAGGCTTAGAGCAGGCCGATGAGGTGACCCACGATGCCGATGGCGAACATGCCGATGATGATGGCGATCGGGGAGACCTTCTTCTTGAGGAGCCAGCAGCACAGCAGCGTCACGCCCACGGCGGCGAGGCCGGGGATGAGGCTGTCGAGGTTGGCCTGGAGCGTGGTGACCTTCTCGACCTCGAGGCCGGTGGCGCCGAGCGAGCTGAAGCTGCTCAGGGCGTCGTGAATGGCCTGGGCAACGCCCGAGGAGTCGGCCGTGGCCTGGATGGCCGTCCAGTCGATGTAGGCGCCCTCGGACTGCGTGACGGTGGAGACCGTCGGCGCGAAGGAGATGGACACCCAGCGCTGGACGAGGCCGCCGATGACGAACATGCCGAGGATGGAGGCGCCCTCGGTGATCTTGCCCATCAGGCCGCCGGAGAGGTCCTTGGTGATGGAGGTGCCGAGCTGGTAGCCGAACTCCTGGGTGTACCACATGAACGCCAGGCGCATGATGTTCCACACCACGAAGAAGAGGATCGGGCCGAGGATGGAGCCGCCCATCGCGAGCGAGGCGCCGAGGGCGCCGAGCAGCGGGCGGGCGGTAAACCAGAAGACGGGGTCGCCGACGCCGGCGAGCGGGCCCATCATGCCGACCTTCACGCCCTGGATGGCGGTGTCGTCGACGGGCGCGCCGTTGGCGCGGTCCTCCTCGAGGGCGAGCGTGACGCCGATGACGGGGGACGACACGTACGGGTGCGTGTTGTAGAACTCCATGTGGCGCTTGAGCGCCGCGACCTGGTCATCCTTGTTGGTGTAGAGCTTCTTGATGGCCGGGATCATGGAGTAGCACCAGCCGCCGTTCTGCATGCGCTCGTAGTTCCAGGAGCCCTGGAGGAACTGGTGGCGCCACCAGACGGAGATGCGGTCCTTCTGGGACAGCTTGATCTTGTTCTCTGCCATGTGTACTCTCCTCCCTTCCTACTCGTAGTCGTCCAGGATGTCGCCGAGCGGGTCGCCCGAGCCGACGGCGCCGGCACCGGACTTGGCGACGTCCTTGAGGCCCAGGTAGATGAGGGCCAGGGAGACGCCGATGACGCCGAGGGCGATGAGGGTGAGCTGGGAGATGGCGGCGAGGCAGAAGCCGAGCGCGAAGAACGGCCAGACCTCGTTGGTCGCCATCATGTTGATGACCATGGCGTAGCCGACCGCGGCGACCATGCCGCCGCCGATCGTCATGCCCTCGTTGAGCCAGGCGGGCATCATGTTGAGGGCGCCCATGACGGCGTCTGAGGGGATGAAGCAGAGGGCCGCGGCCGGGATGGCGATGCGGACGCCCTGCATGCAGATGGCGATGATCTGCCAGATCTCGATGGCGGCGAAGTTGCCCTGCGCGGCGGCGCCGTCCTGGATGTGGACGACGGGGATGGCGAGGGTACGGACGATCATCGTCAGGAACAGGCCGGCCACGGACAGCGGCACGGCGACGGCGATGGCCGTGGAGATGGCCGTGGCCTGGTCGGAGCCGCCGTTGATGGCGATGACCATGAGGATGGCGGAGGCCACCGACGCGAGGGCCGCGTCAGGGGCGACGGCGGCGCCGACGTTGGCCCAGCCGAGGGCCATCATCTGCAGGGTGCCGCCGAGGATGATGCCAGCCTCGAGGTGGCCGCTCACCAGACCGATGAGCGTGCAGGCCACGAGCGGCTGGTGGAACTGCCACTGGTCAAGGACGCCTTCCATGCCGGCGAGGAAGGCAACGATGACAATCAGAATGATTGTGAATACCGACATGTTTCCCTCCTTCTTATGCCTGTGCGGCCAGCTCGGACTTGGCCTTGTTCATCATGCTGTCGAAGTTCTCGGGCGAGTCCGCCGGGACCTTGCGGACGTCGAACTTGATGCCCTTGGCAGCGAGCTTCTCGATGGTGTCGTAGTCGTTCTGGTCCATGGCGATGGCCTGGGTGACGACGACCTTGCCGACGGAGTGGGCCATCGAGCCGAGGTTGACCTCCTTGATGTCCACGCCTCCCTCGACGCACGCGAGAAGGTCCTGCGGGTTCTCGAAGAGCAGCATCGCCTTGGTGGCGCCGAAGCGCGGGTCCTTGGCGACCTCGATCATCTTCTTGATCGGGATGACGTGGGCCTTGACTCCCGGAGGCGCGGCCTGCTGGATCATCGTCTTGCGCAGCTCGTCGTGGGCGACGCCGTCGGAGACGACGATGATGCGGTCGGGGTTGGTCTGCTTGGTCCACGTGGTGGCAACCTGGCCGTGGAGCAGGCGGGTGTCGACGCGGCACATGACGAACTTGATGTGCCCGTCGCCGAGGACGGTGCCCTCGGGGATGGCTCCGGTCGGGGCGGACGCCGGGGCGGCAGCGGCCGCGGGCGCGGCCTCCGCGGGGGCGAGCTCCTCGGGCTTGATGCAGACGCCGGCCTTGGCCTCGGGATAGATGGCCTTGGCGACGTCCGCGGCGGTCTCGGCGCCCATGCGCTCGCCGTAGGCCGAGATGAGCATCGGCAGGTTCATCCCGCCGACGGCGACCCAGGTCGGGTGCTCCTCGAGGAGCAGGGAGACCTGGTTCCAGGGCGTGCCGCCCTGGAGGTCGACCAGGAACAGGACCTGATCCTGGTCGTCGAAGCCGGAGACAGCTTCGAGGATCTTCGCCCTGAGGTCATCTGGCCCCATGTCGGGCGTGAGCGTCACGGCGGCGACGTTCTCCTGAGGGCCGAAGATCATCTGGCCGGACATCTTGATGCCCTCGGCGAACGAGCCGTGACTGGCTAGAACAATGCTAACCACCGCTTACCTCCTTTTCCCAAACGCGGACTCTTACCGAACGGACAGTGCGTGCAGCATCGGGTTCCCCCCTGCACAGTTTCTCCCCCGTTGCTCCACGTACCGTCCATATTCTAGCAACTTGTGTGCATGCCGTGAAGATGTTTCGTTGACATTTCCTCGGCTAACGCGAGGGATGGCTCGTAGGCCGACGCCTATTGGGGGACAGGCCCCTTTTAGGCAAGTCTTTCAAAGACTTGCCTAAAAGGGGCCTGTCCCCCAATAGGCGCCCCAATAGGCGTCCCAAGGGCAGGTTCTTCTCGGCGGCTAGCCGACCACGACGAGGTCGTGGGTGGACTGGGTGAAGGGCTCGAAGCCGCCCTCGGTCACGAGGCCGAAGTCCTCGAGGCGGATGCCAAAGCGCCCGGGCAGGTAGATGCCCGGCTCGATGGTCACGACCGAGCCCGCGGGTACCGGGCGGTCCCAGAGGCGGTTGAAGTTGGGGCGCTCGTGGATCTGGAGGCCCACCCCGTGGCCGAGGCCGTGGCCGAAGAACTCGCCATAGCCCGCCTCGGAGATGACGTCGACGGCCACCTGGTGGACGTCGCGGCCGATCACGCCCGCGTGGACGGCGGCGGCGCAGGCCTCGTGGGCGCGACGCACGACGTCGTAGACGCGGCGCTGCTCGTCGGAGGGCTCCCCCACGCACACGGTGCGTGTCATGTCGGAATGGTAGTCGCAGGTGGCCGCGCCGTAGTCCATCACGATGAGGTCGCCGCGCTGGACGACGTAGGGGCCCGGCTGCGCGTGCGGGTTCGCGCCGTTTGCGCCCGCGGCGATGATCGTGCCGAAGGAGAGCGCGTCGGCGCCGTGGCTGAGCATGTAGTTCTCGAGCTCGACGCGAATCTCCTGCTCGGTCTGGCCGGCATGGATGAAGCCGCAGATGTGGTCGAAGGCGGCGTCGGTCACCCGCTGCGCGCGGCGCATGAGCTCGACCTCCTCGGCGTCCTTCACCATCCTGAGGTCGCAGATGTCGCCGTGCAGGCGCGGGGTGAGGCAGGCGACGGACGCGGCTGCGCAGGCGGCGTTGAACGCGTCGAAGAACGCGAGGTCGCAGGTGTCCTCCACGGCCACGACCCGGGCGCGGGCCTCGACGACGCGCGCGGCGGCCCAGGCGGCGGGGGCGACGGCCTTCTGGTCGATCTCCCACGCGCACCCCTCCCCGAGCCGCTCGCGGAACGTGTTGTAGTAGCGGGAGTCCGTGTGGAGCCAGAGGCGCCCTGCGGTGACGACGGCCGTGTGGGCCACCTCGTCGTCGAAGGTGCGCTCGGCCCCGGTGAGCCAGCGCAGGTCGGGGTTGTTGCGCAGGATGACCGCGTCGTAGCCGCGCTCCGCCATGAGGGAGCGGAGGCGCTCCACGCGTGCGGCGCATGCCGTGCTGTCTGCCATGTTCTTCTCCTTACGTGTTGTCGTTCGTGCCGCGCGGGGCGCGGCGGGAGGTGCCGAGAGGAGCGCGGGCGCGCCCCGGGGCCGTCAGACGGGACGCGAGGCGCACCAGGCGGCCACGTGCTCGGCGAGAAGGTCGTCGGGCACCATGGAGAGGCGCACCCGACCGAGCGAGCGGGGCAGCGCGAGCATGAAGCGGTTGGTGCGGCGGTAGCGCTCCTCGCGCATGGCGGCGAGAAGGGCGTCCGGGTCCACGGGCGCCTCGACGGTGCCGAGCCCGAGGCGCTCGAGCAGCTCGTCCTGCGTGAACATGTCGTCGATCGAGAGCTGGTCCTGCGCGGCGGAGAGGCGCGCGGCGAAGCGCATCCCGTCCGCGATCAGGGTCGAGCCGGGAACCTCGGGGCCGAGGAGGGCGCGCAGCGGGCGGGCGAGGTCCATCGCGTACGCGATGGACTGGCGGGTGGAGACCGCCGTGGACGAGACGACCCTGCCCCGGCTCTTGACCGAGTCGAGGAGCTGCGTGAGCGTTGCGGCCACATCCCCTGCGACGAGGTCGTCCGTGGCGTCCCACAGCCGCTCGAAGGCCTTGTTCGAGTCGCACGTCGCCGTCTGCGCCATGAGGGCGAAGGAGAGGCGGGCGGGCTCGCCGGCGGGGTCGAGGTCGAAGAGGCCGATGTCGACGATGGAGAAGCGCGCCGAGCCGTCCTGGGTCACCATGCGCGGGAGGCCGGGCAGGTCGAGCGCGCGGGGCGTCGCCCCGGCGACGATGGCGCTCGCGGCGTCGAGCGGGACCTCGGCGAGCGACGTGCCCCCGCACCACGACGAGCACGCGAAGGACGCCACGGAGAGCGCCTCGTAGCCGCCCACGGCGACGACAAGGTCGTCGGAGGTGATGCGCTCCTCGGCGAGAAGGGCGTCGAGCGCCTGCACGCGCGCGAGGTCGCACGCTCCGGCGGGCATCTCGAGCCGTCGCACCGAGAAGCCCTCGTCGGAGAGGTCGCGGTGGAGCCCCTCGAGGAGGGCCGCCGGCGCGCCCGGCTCGCTGACGAGCGCGCAGGAGTGGGGCTTCCCGACGACCGAGCGCAGGTCGTGCGCGACGCTCGATGAGATGCCGAGGCCCCCTCGCACGTCCATCGAGCCCCCGCGCAGCGTCACCCACTGGCGCTGACGGCGAATCTCAGGCGCCGCCTCCGCGGCCTCGGGCGCGGCTGCGGCCTCGGCCTCGGGCGTCTCCGCCGCTGCGGCCTCGGGCGTCTCCGCCGCTGCGGCCTGGTTCTCGCTCATAAGAGCCCCCTCTCCCAGAGCAGCTGCGCCGCGGCATGGGCGACCTGCTCGAAGGTCCTGTTCCTGATGTCGATGGTGACGTCCGCCGCGGCCTCGTAGAGCGGCCGGCGGTGGCGATACACCAGCTCGGCATGCTCGGCCGAGCCGAGGTCCGGACGGCGCTCGGGGCAGCGAATCTGCCTGAGCGAGTCGGCGAGGTCGCCGTCAAGGTACACGACGACCCCCATCTCGCGCATGAGCGAGCAGTTCTCCTGCCGCTCGACGATGCCTCCGCCGCAGCTCACGAGCAGCGACTTCCTGCCCGCGAGCCGACGCAGCTCGGTGGTCTCCGCGTCACGGAACGCCTCCTCGCCCTCCTGATCGAAGATTTCCGCGACCGACCTGCCGAGCCTGCGCTCGACGAGACGGTCGGTGTCGACGTACGGGCGGTGGAAGAGCGCGCCGAGGTTGCGGGCGAGGGTCGACTTGCCCGCGCCGAGAAACCCGACGAAGAAGATGTGGTCGCAACCCTCGTGAACGACGTATCCCCCACCCTGTGCCAGCACCGAACCTCCCTTGCATAACGTGCCGCCCTCGATTCTAGCAGGAGCCGCGAGACGCCCGCCAGGTTTCCTGACGAGCACGCGCACTCAGATGCGGAACTGAGTACGGTGCGGCACGCAAATCCGGAACTGAGTGCCCTCCGGCTCCGGGTCGGCGCTCAAATGCGGAACTGAGTGCGGGCCGGCGTCGTGGTTGGCACGCAGAGCGGGAACCGGGTACGGGCAAGTGCGCAAATCCGGAACTGAGTGTCGGCAGCGTGACCGGCGTCACTCCCCCTCGAAGGTGACGCCGCGCAGGGCGAGTCGCTCGAAGATGCGGAAGACGTGCGTGTACCAGAGGTCGCTGCGCGACTGCGGGCGCACAAGGACGGTGCGGACGCCGGCGAGGTTGCCGGCGGCGACGTCGGTGAACACCTGGTCGCCGATCATCACGGTCTCCTCGGGCGAGGCGCCCATGAGCCGCATCGCGCGACGCAGGGCGAAGGGCGCCGGCTTCATGGCGTGGTCGACCACCTCGACGCCGAGCTCGCGGGCCGTGCGGCCCACCTGGCTCGAGTGGAAGTTGTTGGAGACGAGGCAGAGCCCGATCCCCGCCGCGCGGGCAGCGTCGAGCCAGGCCACGACCTCGGGCGGCGCCGAGGAGGCGTCGCGCGGCACGCAGGTGTTGTCGCGGTCGAGCAGGACGAGCCGCACGTTCTTCTCGGCAAGCTCCCCCACGTCGACGAGGGGGAGCGACGCCACGTAGCGCCAGGCGCGGAACAGACCCATCGGACGCGCCCTACGAGTTGTTGGCAATGGCCTGCAGGTGCTCGTCGTAGGTCCTGCTGAAGGCGTACTCGGTCTCCCCGGCGTCATTGGTCCAGAAGAAGAAGTAGAAGTAGCCCTCGTTGATGTAGTCCATGTCGGGCGAGCAGACCGCCTGCAGCGACTCGAGGCCCGGGCTGCAGATCGGGGTCGGCGGCAGGCCCTGGTGGGCGTAGGTGCTGTAGGGGTCAGACTCGTCGTGGACCTCCTCGGCGGAGGGGTCGTGGCCCACCGAGTAGGCGGTCGTGGCGTCTGACTGCAGGAAGCCGTAGTTGGGGTCGCCCATGTTGTCCAGGCGGTTGTAGAAGACGGAGGCGACCTGGGCGCGCGTGCTCGGCGTGGACTCCTTCTCGACGATGGAGGCGAGGTTGACCATCTGCGCCACCGAGAGGCCGTCGGAGGTGGGGTAGCTCAGGTCGAGCGTGGCGAGCTCGGTCTCGAACTGGTCGAGCATCGTGCGGATGACCTCGTCGGCCGTGACCTCGGTGCTGGAGAAGCTGTAGGTCTTGGGGAAGAGGAATCCCTCGAGCGAGTCGTTCTCCACGCCCTCGAGGAACGAGTAGTCGGCGACGTAGTTCGAGGCCTTGGCCTGGGCGAGGAACTCGTCGGACGTGATGGGCAGCACCTCCTGGACCGCCGCCGCGATGCGCGCGAGCGTGTAGCCCTCGGGGATGGTGAGCGAGATCTCGGCGTTGGGGCCGGTCGTCAGCTGGTTGATGATCGAGGGGAGGTCGGAGCCGGCGGTGAAGGAGTAGCTGCCGCTCTTGATGCTCTGCTCGGCGTTCATCTGGCGCGCCTGGTTGAGGAACTCGCTCTTGTTGGAGATAAGGCCGGCGTCGTAGAGCAGGTCGGCCACGACGGAGGCGCCCGAGCCCTCGGGGACGCTCACGGAGACGACGGTGCCCTCGGCGACGGCCTGGGACTCGCCCCGGGTCTCCTGCGAGCCGAGGCTCGGCAGGATCACGAAGACCACCGCGAGCACGGCCGCCACGGCCACGAGGCCCAGAACGATGAAGGGCGCCCTGCTCCTGCGGCGGCTCCTGCCGCCGTGGTGTACGTTGTGGCTGCCGGCGCGTCGGGTGGCGGCGGCGGTGCGGCTCGAGACGCGCGTGCCCGAGAGGGCGGCGCGCGGCGCCGTCGCACCCTGGGACGGGACGCCCGCCTGGGCGCGCGGCCTGCGCTGCCGGCTCACGGGCTGCGACGCGGGAGCGGACTGGGGCACCTGCGCCCGGTTGCTCGTTCCGAAGTGAGACCCGCCATGCCGCGGGGTCGGGTTGGTGGGTGTTGCCATCGTGCCCTCTCAGTTATGTCTGGCGTCGAGCCAGGCTTGCAGAAACAGGCTCGCGGCCACCATGTCGACCTTGCCGCGCATGGCACGCTCGCTGAGCCCCTGTTCCCTCAGGATACGCTTAGCCTCGGCTGAGGACAAACGTTCGTCCTCAAACTCCAGCGGAAGACCGCACGCCGTCGCGATTCGCTCGGCCTGCTCCCGCACGCGCGCCGCCTGGGGGCCCTCCTCGCCCGCGAGCGTCATCGGCCTGCCGCAGACGAGAAGCTCGGGCTCCCAGTCCTCGAGCACGCGCCGGAAGGTGACCGCGTGCGCGAGCACCTCCTGCGCGGGAAGGACGCAGACCGGCGAGGCCACGCGGCCGGCAGGGTCGCTCACGGCGACGCCGACGCGGACCTCGCCGATGTCGAGCGCGAGGACCCTCACGGCCGCTAGATCCCGAGCGCGGCGCGCGCGGCGTCGAGCGCGGCGTCGATGCCGGAGGCGTCGGAGCCGCCGGCCTGCGCCATGTTGGGGCGCCCGCCGCCGCGGCCGCCCACGAGGCCGGCGATGTCCTTGATGATGGCGCCCGCGGCAAAGCCGGCGGAGACCGCGCCGTCCGTGCCGCCGGCGAGAAGGGCGACCTTGCCGTCGGGCGTGGCGGAGGCGATGACGCAGGCCACGGCCTCGCCGTTCGCGGCGTCGCGGATGCCGTCCCAGGCGGAGCGCATCTCCTTGCCGGTGAGGCCGTCAATGCGGGCGACCACGGCCTTGTAGCCGTCGAGCTGGACGGCGGCCTTGTAGGCGTCGGCGACCTTCGAGGCGCCGGCGCCGGTCGTCGCGGCCTCGAGGGCCTTCCTGGTCTCGCGCAGCTCGTGCTCGAGCGCGGCCACGCGCTCGGCGACGGCGTCCGGGCGGCACTTGAGCTCGCGGGCCACGTCGTCGAGGGCGAGCAGGCGCTCGTCGACGTACTCGATGGCGCCCATCGAGGTCACGGCCTCGATGCGGCGGGCGTTGGAGCCGACGGACCCCTCGGAGACGATCTTGAAGAGGCCGAGGTCGGCGGTGTTGCGCGCGTGCGTGCCGCCGCAGAGCTCGCGCGAGAAGGGCGCCTCGGACTCGCCGGTGGAGACGACGCGCACCACATCGCCGTACTTCTCGCCGAAGAGGGCGACGGCGCCGGAGGCCTTGGCCTCCTCGATGCCCATGACGCGGGTGACGATGGGCTCGGCGGCGAAGATCTGTGCGTTGACCATGCCCTCCACGCGGGCGAGCTGGTCGGCAGTCATGGCCTCGAAGTGGGTGAAGTCGAAGCGCAGGCGGTCGGGCGCAACGAGCGAGCCGGCCTGGGAGACGTGGTCGCCCAGGACCTTCTTGAGCGCCGCGTCGAGCAGGTGCGTAGCGGTGTGGTTGCGTCGGATGAGCTCGCGGCGGCCCGCGTCGATCGAGGCCGTGACCTCGTCACCCACGGAGAGCGCGCCCTCCTCGACCTCGACGGCGTGAGCGTAGAGGCCGTTCTTGACCTTGGTGTCGGTGACGCGCAGGCGCGCGCCGGCGGCCGTCGTGATGGAGCCGGTGTCGCCCACCTGGCCGCCCATCTCGGCGTAGAACGGCGTGACGTCGAGGACGACCTCGACCTCCTGGCCCGCCTCGGCGCGCTCGGCCTCGACGCCGTCCGCCACGATGGCGAGCACGCGCGCGGTGGCCTCGTTCTTGTCATAGCCGCAGAACTCGGTGTCGGCCAGGCGGTCGGAGAGCGCGGTCCAGACGTCGTTGAAGGTGCCCCAGGCGTCGCGGTTGGCGTTGGCGCGGGCGCGCTCGCGCTGCTCGGTCATGCAGGCGTCAAAGGCGTCCATGTCCACGTCATGGCCGGAGGCGGCGCAGATCTCGCGCGTGAGGTCGATGGGGAACCCGTAGGTGTCGTGCAGCTTGAAGGCCACGTCGCCGGGAAGCGTGGCGCCCTCGGCGAGGCGCTCGAGCTCGCCCGCGAGCAGCTCCTCGCCGGCGTCGAGCGTGGCGCCGAAGCGCTCCTCCTCGGCCGCGACGATACCGTCGATGAGCGAGCGGCTCTCCACGATGGCGGGGTAGTTGTCGCCCATGAGGCGGCAGATCTCCTCGACGTAGGAGCCGAGGAACGCGCCCTTGATGCCCGCGAGGCGGCCGTGGTAGACCGCGCGGCGCAGGAGGCGCCGCAGCACGTAGCTCCTGCCCTCGTTGCCCGGCAGGATGCCGTCGCCGATCATGAACGTGACGGCGCGGGCGTGGTCGGCCACGATGCGCAGGCTGCGGTCGCGCGCGGCGTCGGTGCCGTAGGCGTGCCCGGAGAGGCGCTCGCCCACGCCGATGAGCGTGCTCAGCAGGTCGCCGTCGTAGTTGGTGCCCTTGTGCTGCATGATGGCGGCGATGCGCTCGAGGCCCATGCCGGTGTCGATGTTGCGGTGCGGGAGCTCGGGGAGCGAGCCGTCCTCCTGGCGGTCGTACTGCGTGAAGACGAGGTTCCAGAACTCGAGGAAGCGGTCGCAGTCGTCGCAGCCGGGGCCGCAATCGGGGCCGCCGCAGCCGAACTCCTCGCCCTGGTCGAAGTAGATCTCCGAGCACGGGCCGCAGGGGCCGGTGGGGCCGGCGGCCCAGAAGTTGTCCTTCTCGCCGAGGCGCGAGATGTGGTCGTAGGGGACGCCCTGCTCGTGCCAGAGCTCGATGGCCTCGTCGTCGTTCTCGAAGACCGTCATGTAGAGGCGCTCGGGCGGAAGGCCCAGGTGCTCGGGGCTCGTGATGAAGTCGTAGGCCCAGGCGATGGCGTCGGCCTTGGAGTAGCCGCCGAAGGAGAAGTTGCCGAGCATCTCGAAGAACGAGAGGTGCGTGGCGTCGCCGATGTTCTCGATGTCGTTGGTGCGCAGGCACTTCTGGCAGGAGCAGGCGCCGATCTCGGGCATGGTCTTGATGCCCTGGTAGTACTCCTTGAACTGGTTCATGCCCGCGTTGGTGAGCAAGAGCGACGGGTCGTCGGGCACAAGCGACGACGAGGGATACAGCTTGCAGCCCTTGCTCTCGAAGAACCGGAGGAAGTCCTCGCGGATCTCGGCGGTGGTCATGGTCTTGTAGTCGGCGGTGCTCATATCGCTCCCCTGCGGTCGGGTCCTGGTGCGCATACAACCTTGTCAGTATAGCGCGAGCAGCCCTTCCGCGTGGTACGTCACGCAATCGCCGGGTTTTTCAGCTGGGCGCCGCGCGGCACCGGGGGGGGCGGTGAGGCGAGAAGGGCGCGAGAAGGACGGGGGCTCCCCTACTTCTCGCCCTTCTCGCCCTCGCGAAGGCGCTCGACGAGGCGCTCGACCGGGTGCTTGGGGCGCGGGGCGGCCGTGGCGGACTCGTGCTCGCGCGTCGCCGGAAGGATCTCGGACTCGGCGAAGCGCTCCTCGCCGAGGGCGTCGCTCGCGGGGACGGGGTTGCCGGAGGCGTCGTGGAAGGGCGTGCCCTTGAAGAGCGCGCCGTCGTAGGACACGATCTGCTCGCCCGTGCGCGTCTCGAAGTAGAAGACAAAGAGCCCCTTGGCGATGGCGCAGAGCGGTATGGCCACGACCATGCCGAGCGGCCCCAGGAGCGCCGAGCCGATCATGATGGCGAGCAGCGACAGCACGGGGTGAATCTGCATCGTGGACTGGTTGATGCGCGGCACGATGAGGTTGTCCGTGACGTTTTGCGCCACCATGGCCGCGATCATCGTCCAGAACGCCATGACGGGGCTGTAGAAGAGCGCCACGCCGGTGGCCACGATCGCCGAAATCGACGGGCCGACCACCGGGATGAAGTTCAGCACGCCGGAGAGCACGCCCATGAGCCCCGCATAGGGGTGGCCGGCGAGCATGAAGCCCACGCACGCGAGGCTGCCCTGGATGATGGAGTCGATGAGGGTGGAGCGCAGGTAGCCGCCCACGGAGCGCGAGACGACGGCGAGCGTGACGCGGTAGTTCTCCGAGCGGCGGGGTCCGAGCACGAGGCAAATCTCGTCGTTGATGCGCGGGTAGTCGCAGACGAGCCAGAACGCGAAGACGAGGCCGAGAAACACGGTGAAGACCGCCGACGCGATGTTGCTCACGGCGGGGACGAGCCCGTTGCTGATGGCGCCGAGCAGCGCGGAGACGAGGCCCGAGAGGATGCTCTGGAGTGAGCTGATGAGCGAGCCCGTGTCCACGTACTCGCCGATCTGCTTGAGGATGTCGTGCTGGCGCTCGAGGTCGGCGAGCCACGACCCCATCTCGGAGATGCGGGCCGGCAGGTCGCGCAGCAGGTCGGTCATCTGGGCGAAGAACAGCGGGATGATGAGCGAGAAGAGCAGCACCACCGCGAGGGCGACCACGATGACGCCCAGGATCGAGGCGACGCCGCGCGGCACGCGATGACGCGCGAGCCAGTTGACGAGCGGCGAGGCCACGTACGCGATGAGGCAGCCCGTCGCGAGGAACAGAAGCACGCTCGAGAGGCGCCCCAGCACCATGAGCACGACGGCCGCCACGAGGATCGCCCCCACGACAGTCCACACCCTGAGGCAGGCAAGGCGCACCCGCGCCGCCCTCTGATCCATGTCTCTCCTCCCGTTGCCCGTTCGGGTGCCTATTTGCCTATTTGGGGACAGGCCCCTTTTAGGCAAGTTTTCATCCCTGCAAACTTGCCTAAAAGGGGCCTGTCCCCAAATAGGCAACTAGGCAGATCAGGCCAGCCGGCCCTCCGGGTCGATCTTGTCCTGAATGCGGCGCAGCGTGCGGCGCAGGAGGCGCGAGACCTGGACCTGCGAGACGCCCAGGCGCTCCGCGATCTCCACCTGGGTGAGCCCGTCCTCGAAGCGCATCTTGACGACCTCCCGCTCGCGCGGGGAGAAGTCGGCGACGGCCTGCTCGAGCACGATGCGGTCGTCGGTGGCGGCGAGGTCGGCGTCCTCGGTCGCGTAGTGGTCGATGACCGAGGGGGCCTCCTCGTCGTCGGAGGACCCGCCGCCCTCGAGCGGCACCGAGCTGTAGGCGCTCGAGGACTCCATCGCCTCGAGCACCTCGTCGACCGAGGCGCCCAGGTAGTCGGCGATCTCGGCCACCGAGGGGCTGCGCTGCAGCTGGTTGACGAGCTCGTCGGTGGCCTGGTTGACCTTGGCGGAAAGCTCCTGCAGGCGGCGCGGGACGCGCACCGACCAGCCCTTGTCGCGGAAGTGGCGCTTGATCTCGCCCATGATCGTGGGCGTGGCGTAGGTCGTGAACTCCAGGCCGCGCTCCGGGTCGAAGCGGTCAATCGCCTTGATGAGGCCGATCGTGCCCACCTGGACGAGGTCCTCGAGGGACTCGCCGCGGTTCTTGAACTTGGACGCGAGGAAGCGGACGAGGTTGAGGTGGCTCACGATGAGCTGGTCGCGCGCCTCGGCGTCCCCCTCCTGCTTGTAGCGGCGGAAGAGCTCGCGGGTGCGGTCCTTGTCCCAGGCGGCGCGGCCCGCGCGCGACCCCGCCCGGGCGCCACGTCGCCCGGAGAGGTCCCTACTCTCCATGGGCGTCCCCCGCCCGCTTGACGAGGTGCAGGACGCGCCCGTCCTCAGAGACCGAGAACACGTCGCACACGGCGGAGAGCAGCACCTCGACGAGGTCTATCGACTCGTCGTCGGGCTCCTCCTCGCCAAGCGAGAAGTCCATGGTCACGGCGTCCGGCGCAAGCGAGAAGGACACGTCGACGGCGTCCGGGGACGTCGCGCACGCGTAGACGAAGCCCTCCTCCGCGACCATGCGCACGTCCTCCACGTCGTCGACGCTCATGTCGCAGCAGACGGCCAGGGTCGAGGCCGTCATGCGGACGGAGCGGGCAAATCCGGCCTCCGCGGGGACGCAGAGGCGCACGTTCTTCTCGGTCATCACTACTCCTGCTCGGTGTCCTCGGCGGCGGGGGCGTCGGCGGCGGACACCTCGCCGTAGTCGACGTAGCGGACGGGGGCGCGGTCCGGGCGCTCGGCGCGCTCGGACTCGGGGGCCTCTTCGAGCTGGGCGGCGTGCTCGGCGGGACCGGACCCGGTGATCCGGGACATGACGCTCGCCACCCCCGAGGCGGCGCTCTCGGCGACGCGGTTGACCGCGCCGGTGACGCTCGAGGCGGTCCCGGAGACGGCGGAGACGTCCGCCAGGATGCCGTTCAGGCGCTCCACGGAGACGTTGGCCGCGGCGATGGTGGTCTCGGCGCTCTCGGCGAGCGGGGCCATGTGCTTGGCGGCGGGCTCGAGCTCGTCGACCACGCCGTCGAGCTTGGCCACGACCGGCTGGACCTGCTCGATGAGGTCGTTGGCCGAGGTGGTGACCTTCTCGATGTCGCGGCGGGCGCTGCGCACGGTGAGGGCGATCTCGACGACGGCCCACACCCCGACGACGACCAGCACGAGCAGAGCGATTTGCAGGTAGTCCATAGCGCCCTCCTTAGAGCGTCCGTCTCGGGGAGATGATGCCCCGAACCCTCATTCTACCCAAGTGAGCCGGCGTCATGCCCGCTCTTCTCGGCGTCCGCGACATCCCTGCCGATCGCCTCCTGCCGCCAGGCCTCCCAGCCGCGCGGGCTCGCCTGGTAGAAGCACCCGCGCTCGAGCCCCTCGGGCAGGTAGCGCTGGGGGACCCAGCCGCCCGGGTAGTTGTGCGGGTAGAGGTAGGGGCCGTACTCGTCGGAGCCGGGGCGGTGCCGGTCGCGCAGGTGGCTCGGGACCTCGCGGCGGGGACCCCGGCGGACCTCCTCGAGCGCGGCGTCGATGCCCGCCTCCGCGGCGTTGGACTTGGGCGCGAGGGCGAGGTAGGTGGCCGCCTGGGCCAGGTTGATGCGGCACTCGGGCATGCCGATGACCTCGGTGGCCCGGAAGGCGGCGTGCGCCACGAGCAGGGCCTGCGGGTCGGCGTTGCCGATGTCCTCCGAGGCGCAGATCATGATGCGCCGGGCGATGAACTTGGGGTCCTCCCCCGCGTCGAGCATGCGGGCGAGCCAGTAGAGGACGGCGTCGGGGTCGCTGCCGCGCATGGACTTGATGAAGGCGGAGATGACGTCGTAGTGCATGTCGCCGGACTTGTCGTAGGGCAGGCCACGGCGGGGGTTGGCCTCGACGACGTGCTCGCGCGTGATGACGAGCGGGGCGGGGCCGCCCTTCTCGCCCGCGGCGGCGCCGTCCCCCGGGGCGTCCACCATCTGGGAGGCGAGCTCGAGCGAGGTGAGGGCCGCCCGGCCGTCGCCGCCGGCCAGCGTCACGATCTCGTCCTCCGCCTCGGGCGAGAGCTCGAAGCGCCCGGCCAGGCCCTCCGGGGCCGCCACGGCGCGGCGCACGAGCTCGCGGACCGACGCGTCGTCGAGCGCGGTGAGCTCCACGACGCGGCTGCGGCTAATCAGGGCCGAGTTGACCTCGAAGTAGGGGTTCTCCGTGGTGGCGCCCACGAGGACCACGATGCGGTCCTCGACGGCATGCAGCAGCGCGTCCTGCTGGCTGCGGTTGAAGCGGTGGATCTCGTCCACGAAGAGGATGGTGCGCCGGCCGAGCGTGAGCAACCGGGACTCGGCCGCCTCGATCTCGCGCCGGAGATCCTTCACCGTTCCCGTGATGGCGCTGACCTCGACGAACTCCGCGTGCGTGGAGTTGGCGATGATGCGCGCGAGCGTGGTCTTGCCCGTGCCGGCGGGGCCGTACAGGATGACCGAGGAGAGCGTGTCGTGCTCGATGGCGCGCCGGAGCCACGAGCCCGGGCCCACGGCCTGCGCCTGGCCGACATAGCCGTCGAGCGTGGCGGGCCGCATGCGCGCGGCGAGCGGGGCGTTGTCGTTTTTGCGCGCGGTCTCGACGCGCGTGAACAAGGTATCCATGGGAACGATTGTACGCCATCGCGCGCGGGGCCGCCGACCACGCCCGCGATATGGTGGAATTGGGTATACTTGCCGTACACGGCAAAGCCCGTCGTGTAAATGCCTCTACGGGCGGCGCTGTGATTCGGTTAAGGGGCTAGCTGCAACTAGCCCCTATCCCTCTTCTCGCGTTCCATCCGCCATCGCCTATACCGGTCGCGAATGCCGAGCGCGCGCTCGGCCACGAGGAGCGCCGTTGAGACGGCACTCAGTATGTGCTGAAGCAGCTCAAAGAACTGTTCCATGGGCAACCTCCCTTCCGGGTCTGTGGACCCATCCCGGAGCGCCACCCGCGCGCGGACTTTACCGTGAAGTCCTATACTAGCGTATTTTGTATCTTATTTATTGTTATAGTTTGTATACTAAAACCAATAATGTTACTCCAAACTGACAGGAAACTGACCGCGAGCTGCGGCCGTGGTCGTATCCACGCGTTAAAACCGCGCGGTGGACCTTTGGCAATCAGAACGCGTGAGGCGCGTCTAGGACAGGTGCTTCCTCACGAAGGCGTCAACCGTGGACCAGTAGAGCTCGGGGTCGGTGCTCGCGGAGAGGCCGTGGCCGGCGCCGGGGACGACGAGCTTCTCCTTCTGCTCGCTCGCGCATGCCTCGTAGCACTCGTCGAGCATCGAGAAGGGCACGAAGTCGTCCTCGTCGCCGTGGATGAAGAGCATGGGGACGCTCGCCTGGCGAAGGCTCTCCACCGCCGAGGCGGTCTCGAAGGTGTAGCCCGCGCGAAGCAGGCACGCCGCGTCCGCCACGTTCAGGATCGGGAAGCTCGGCAGGCCGAAGACGTTGTCGAGCTGGACCACGAACTCGTCCCACACGCTCGTGTACCCGCAGTCCTCCACGATCAGGCGCACGCTCTCGGGGAGGCCGTCCAGCCCGGAGGCGGCCATGACCTCGAAGCCGCCCATGGAGGCGCCGAAGAGCATGATGCGGGCCTCGGGGTCGGCGGCGACGATGTCCTCGATCCAGCCGATAAGGTCGTGCGCGTCCTGCCAGCCCATCTGGATGAGGCCCGTGTCGACGTTGCGCTCGTGCCCGCGCGCCGCCGGCATGAGCACGCTCATCCCCATCTGCGCGAAGTGGTAGGCGTACTTCGCCATGTCGGCGGGCTCGCCCACGTAGCCGTGGCAGACCACGGCCCAGGCGTGCCCGTCGGAGTACGCGGCTCCGTCATCGCCGTCGAGCCGCCAACCGAGAAGGACCGTGCCGTCCTCGGCCTGGTGGGAGACGCTCTCGCGCGTGGCGTCGAACCACGCCGCGGCCTGATCGGCGTAGGCGTCGTCGGCCTTCGCCTCCCGGTGCCCCTCGAGCCCGTCCACCTTGCCGGAGCCCATCGAGCGGGCCATCGAGACCTCCGCGTGCGGGTTGAGCGCGAAGTCCACGAGGAAGTTCCCCACGAAGCCCAGGCCGATAAGCGCGAGCGCGACGAGCGCACCCGCCACCGCGGCCACAATCCTCTTGGTCCTTCTCGCGAGCGCCATGCATCCTCCCCTGTCCGGCTCCGAGCGGGACATTATAACAGTCTGTATTGTTTCACTCTCGCGTTGAGGGAGGGCGCTGCGCCCGACCTGACAGAGCGCCCCGGCGACTCTGCCAGGCTACGCGCGGACGCCGGCCGAGAAGTACCCGCGCTGCGGGAAGAGCTCGGCCGCGTGGGGGAAGAGCGCCTCGCAGGTGGCGATGAAGTAGTCGTCGGTCATCGAGGAGATGAAGTCCACGACGGTCTGGTCGGGGTCGGACTCCCAGTCGTAGGTGCGGCCGTAGTGCGCGAGGCGGCGCTCGGTGGGTGCCACGTGGTGCGCGAAGACCGCCGCGGACTCGTCGCCGGCCGCAAGGGCCGCGAGCTCGTGCTCGTAGAGCGCCGAGAAGAGCTCGCGCACCTCGGCGGAGAAGTCTCCGTTGACCTCGCCCGCGCCGTAGATCTTCTCGTAGTTCTCGCGCTTGGCGCGACGCATCTCGGCAAAGCCCTCCGGGCTCATCTCGATGCGGTCGCGGCCCACGCTGTGCTCCACGACGTCGGCGACGAACGAGGAGAGCGCCCAGGCGTTGTAGGCGCCGCCGAGGCCGTCGTCGAAGGTGTCCTCCGAGCAGAGGCCGGCGCGGATGGCGTCCTGGCGGTCCTTGCCCACGTAGGCGATGATGTCGGAGACGCGCACGACGCAGCCCTCGAGCGTCATCGGGCGCAGGTGGGAGATGGTCTCGTCGCCGCACTCCCAGCAGGAGGCGACCACGCGGTCGAAGGTGTCGAACTCCGCGAGGCCGCTCGTCTCGAAGACCTGCTGCTCGAACTCGCCGTTGTGGCAGAGGGCGCCGTCGAGGGTCTGCAGGCTCACGTTGCGCCCGGCGAGCACGTCGACCACGCGGACGCTCTGGACGTTGTGGAAGAACCAGCGCCCCGTGCGGGCGTGATAGACGTCGTTCAGGAAGCGCTCGCCGGCGTGGCCGAAGGGCGTGTGCCCGAGGTCGTGCGCGAGCGCGATGGCCTCGATGAGGTCGAGGTTGAGCCCGAGCGCGCGGCCGATGTCGCGCGCCACGCGGGCCACGAGCTGCACGTGCAGGCCGCGCCGCGCGAGGTCGTCGTTCGCGCGGAACGAGAAGACCTGCGTCTTTCCCGCCATGCGGTTGTACGCCGGGAGGTGCACGACCTTCTCGGCGTCGCGCACGAAGGCGGGGCGGACGCAGGTGTCGCGGTCGCGCTCGCAGGAGTCGCGGCGGATGGCGGAGGCGTCGCGGCACGCGAAGGGCGAGAGCTCGCCGGACGCGAGCCGCTCCCTGACGGCCGTGGCCGCCTCCTCGGAGAGCCGCCCCGTGAGCCCGGGCGCGAGCCTGTTCTCGCCTTCCGCCATATCAGCCCTCCTACTCGTTGACGACGAGGCAGCCCATGTCGAGGCGGTGGCCCCACTCGCCCATGACGCCCTCGTAGGCGCAGCGGGCGTAGACGCCGCCGAACTTGCCGCGGAAGAGGAAGAGGCCGAGGAGGTTGTTGGCCTCGACGGGCTCGGCCGGGTCGGAGCCGTCCGGGCGCGGGGTGGCGCCGCCCACGATGACGGGCGTGCGGTAGGCCGGGTCGAGGCGCTCGACCGTGGCGCCCTCCTCGCACGCGGCGAGAAGGACGCGCCACCACTCGTCGCGGTCCATGCGGTCGACGCCGGCGACGGCCTCCGGGGCGCGATAGGCGCCCGCGGGGCGGACGAGCCAGTCGTCCTGCTCGGAGAGGTAGCGGTTGACGTCGCTGTCGCGCGTGAGGACGTGGGCCTCGGGGACGTGGGCGCGCACGAAGGCGAGCTCGATCGGGTCGAGGATGGACTCGACGGCCTCGGAGTGCAGGACGGCGAAGAGCGAGTTCACGGACGCCGGCCAGGTGCGGAAGCCGCCGATGACGCAGGCGAGGCCGCGGCGGGCCGCCTCGACGAGCGCGTCGACGCCCTCGCAGGGCTTCTCGATCATCTCGCCGACGAGCGCGCGGCGGTAGACGCAGGCGATGGGGCCCTGGGAGTCGACGAGGCGACGGGTGCCCGCGGCCTCCTCGATGCGCAGGTCGCGGATGTCAACGAAGCGCGCGAAGACGCCCTCGTCCGCCATGCGCTCGATGAGGTCGGCGAACTCGCCCTCCGAGGCGCTCTCGGCGTAGTCGACGATGCCCACGACGGGGCGCTCGGGGTGGTGGGTGCCAGCATCGGCGTTGGCCCAGGAGTAGTAGGTCTCGCGCAGCGCCGCGATCATGCCGTCGGAGATGTCGAAGGTCTCGATCGAGCGGTGGCGCTCGGCGAAGCGGCGATAGGACTCGGTGCGCTGGATGGCGCGGGTCACGTCGACGGCGACGGTGGTGCCCACGGCGCTGTCGGTGGACACGCCGGCGAAGGTGAAGTCGCCGGTCTCCTCGTTGAAGAGGACGTCAAGACGGGCGAAGGGGATGATCTGCTCGTAGCCCGTGGGGATGAGCGTCAGCTCCTCGGCACGGGGGTCAAGCCCGAAGAGGGCCCTCAGGTCGGGGTCGACGAGGTAGCGCTTGGTGACCTTCTCGAGGATGCGGCCCATGGTCTCGGCCGCCTCGGTCAGGATCTCGATCTCAGCGGTGCCGAGGACCTTGGGCGTGAGCGCCCACGTGGACGTGCCGTCGTGCTCGACGATCGGGTGCGAGGCCTCGAGGTAGGCGTCGCCGGCGGCGCGACCCTCCGCGTCACCGCCCAGCTCCCTCACGATGTCGCAGAACTCGTCCTCGAGCGCACGGCCCCTCAGCTTGCTCATATATGCTCCAAACGGTCAGACAGTTGCTCACGCGTGCGGGTCCCGACCCGTCACGCGGCGAGCATTGTAAGCGTTACCAGCGAAAAGCACAAATTTCACGACTTTTTTACGCGAAGAATTTATCGATTTGTGGACCCTTGGTGGAGCGGGGGCGCAAAACCTGCTACCGGCCCGTGGCGCGGCGCCTACGAGACGAACCAGAGCGCCTCGGCCGGGCGGACCTCGAACCCCATGGACCGCTCGAGCGCGAGCGAGGCCTCGTTGTCCGGCCAGACCTCCGCCCACGGGAGCTCTCCGGCGGCAAGGTGCGCGGAGACCTTTGCCGCGGCGAGAGCCGTCCCCCAGCCCTCGCGCCGGTGCCCCTCGAAGACCTCGAGCATCCCCATCGAGCCCTCCTCGTGCTCGCCCACGAAGCCCACGATCCTGCCCGCCTCGAAGCCGCCGAGGAACTTCCCCGCCTCGAGCGCGGCCTCGAGCTCGCCCGGGGCGAGGTACTCCGGGTGCGCGTAGCGCTCGCGCACCACGCCGGCATAGGCCGGGGTGAGCACGCGGATGTCGCGGGCGGGGTCGGTCGGGGGCACGCCCTCGCGCCACACCACCACGTGGCAGGCTCGCTCCCGGCCCCCGAAGGCGCGGGCCACCTCGCGAGCGAGCGCGCGCTTGCCGCAGACGCAGGTGGTCCCTCCCGCGGCGCCGAGGCAGGTGAGCGCCCGGCGCACGAGGCGGCGGCTCGGGCCGGCCACAATCCTCATGCCTCCCGAGAGGCCCACCACGACGGCGCCCTTCTCGGCGAGAAGGACCTCGCCCGCGCCCCGGCGCAGGCACTCGGCGAGGGGCAGCGCGTCGTCGCCATACCCCTCCACGATCCGGAGCGCGCGCTCGCGGCGCGCGGCGGGGTCGTCGCGCGTCGCGTCGACGACGAAGGAGAGTCGCTCCGCCATCATCTCCTGGCCGAGGGGGCCGGGGTGGTCGGAGCCGTCGGCGAGCAGCTCCGGAAGGCGGTCCGCGTCGAGCAGCGGCGCGGCCTCCACGAGGCGCATCTGCGTGTGGGCCCCCGCGGCGGCGCGGACGATCGCGTCCACCTCCGCGGCGCAGCTCCTCGGGTGCGTGGGGTAGACGTCCTCGGTGTGCGACGGGCAGGTGAGGACCCAGATCGGCGCGTCCGGGAACGCCTCGGCCAGCTCGTAGAGGTAGGTTCGCACGTCGCGCTCGACGCGCGCGGCCTGGCAGGGCTCGTAGCGGTAGTTCTCGCCGAACTCCACGACGACGCCCGCCGCGTCCACGCGCTCGGAGAGGCCGACGAGCGAGCCGGGCTGGAAGACCTGGCCGCCCAGGCCCTGGTTGACGAGGTCGAGCCCCAGGTGCTCGGCGAGAAGCGCGCACCAGGAGCGCGAGGGGTCGCGCGCGACGAAGCCCTGGGCGATGGAGTCTCCGAGCACGACGAGCTGGCGGCGCGCGGCCACGGGCTCGAGGTAGGTCCCGTCGCAGGTGACGGTGCGCACGGCGCAGGAGGTGAGGCACGGCAGCCAGACCCGGACGTGATGGGGCTCGCCCATGCCGGGGAGGTGCTGGAGGCCGGGCTCGGGGCCGGCCGCGGGGTCGTCGAGGAGCCACGTGACGAGGTTCTTCTCGTCAGGCAGGGCGAGCGGGAGGCGCCGGCCGTCGACGACGGCGGATATGCCGTCGAAGGGCGGGCGAGGGCCGTGCGGGTGGCGCTCGACGTCCGCGAGCACGGAGGCCGCGCCGCGCGGGGTGGGGTCCACGCGAGCCTCGAGCGTGAGGCGGGTGGCGTCGGTCTCCATCTCGAGGCAGACGCCCGCCGTGGCCACCGCGAGCTGGCGGTAGAGCCCGGGATGCCAGGCGCGGACGCTCCCCACGGCGCGCAGCTGCTCCGGCGCGAAGCGCGCCGGACGGACCCAGCCGTCCTTATCGGTTGTGAATCCGAGCGCGCCGTGGAGGAAACCCGACGCGCCGGCGCTCATCTCAAGGCCCATGCTCCCTCTCGAAGTTGCCTAAAAGGGGCCTGTCCCCTTTTAGGCAAGTATTGTGTCACAAGCTGGCGGCTACTCGCCCTCCAGGACCGGCTCGTAGAACTCCTCCTCGTCGTCGAGCCTGAGGACGAGCACCTGGCCCAGGCCCGCGCCCGCCGCGGCGGCGCTGTCCACGTCCCAGCGGTCCGCGCCCACGCGCACCATCCGGGCGAGCCCGTCCTCCCCCACGGCCGGGCGGTCCACCTCGTGGGCCATGCGCTCGAGATAGGGGGTCGGGGTGTGGCCCGCCACGATGACGGGGCCGCGCGCGTCCCCGCCCGAGAGCCCCTCGGCGGCCCCCCAGAAGTCCTCCCTGATCCACGTGAGGTCCTCGGGGTCCTGCGCCGAGAAGAACGTCTCCACGGCGGCATCCCCCCACGCCTCCTGCGTGACGCGGCCGAGCCGCACGCCGGCGTGCACGAAGAGGAAGAGCCGCCCCGCCACGCGCGCGCTCGACCAGCGCGGCAGGCCGGCGACCCAACCGAGCAGCTCGTTCGCCTCGTCGTCCTCGATCTCGGAGAGGCCGGCGGAGGTCATGGCTCCGCCGTTGAGCCCCCAGTTCATGGCGGCGAGGCCGTCCCCGGGGCTGTTCACGCAGTCGATCATGAGGTCCTCGTGGTTGCCCATGAGGACGGTCACGTTGGGCAGCCCCCGCACGACCCGCAGGACGCCCACCGGGTCGGGCCCGCGGTCGATCATGTCGCCCAGGCAGAAGAAGCGGTCGTCCTCGGAGGGGGACACGCGGTCGAGGGCGCGCTCGAGCGCGGCGCGGTGACCGTGCACGTCCGAGAACACGTATGTTGCCATCTCGGGCCCTCCCTGACCGAATCCTGCGCGGGGCGCATCATCCCTCCCGCTAGCCTACACCCTCGCCGTCTCGGCCGGGCCCCGCGGGCGGGCGAGCGGTCGGGGCGTAACCTAGGAGCGTCGCGTTTTGCGGCGCGAGCGGCGCATCCTGAGCACCCAGGCGGGCGCGGAGCCGACCTCTATGACGCGGGCGGGAAGATGTCCCTCCCCCGCCGCGCGCACCACCGCGACCACCTCGCGCATGGTCGACTCGAGGCGGGCGCCCTTGAGGCGGCACTCCCACACCACCACGACGGTCCAGCCCGCCTCCACGAGACGGGCGCTGTCGCGCGCGTCGCGGGCGCGGTTGCGCGCGAACTTGTCCTGCCAGAAGGCCGAGTGCGTCTTGGGGCGCGAGGGGGAGCAGTGCGGGCAGCGGTGCCAGAAGCACCCGTGCACGAAGATGGCCACGCGCCGCCCGGGGAAGCACACGTCGGGGTGGCCCGGCGCCTTCTTCCAGTGGAGCCGATAGCCCGTGAGCCCCGCCTCCCGCAGCGCGGCGCGCACCTTGAGCTCGGGCTTGGTGTCCTTGCTCCGGTTGGCCTGCATGACGTGGCGGGTTGCCTCCGAGGAGGCGGGCGGGGTGTCCGGGCGCGGGCGTGCGGCGCGCGCTACCACGTGAAGGGCGCGTCCGGCGCCGAGGGAGCCCCCTCGAAGCTGAGGTCGCCCGTGAGCTCGCGCGCGGCGTCGAGGTCGAGGTCCGGAGAGCAGAGCCCCGAGATCACCTCTCCCACCCGGCCGCGGGCCCTATCCCAGAGGTCCCAGAAGCCGTCCTCGCTGACCTCGCCCGTGAAGGGGTTCTCCCAGGCGACGTGCTCGCGGTTGTCGAAGGCGGAGCGGGCGTCGGCGCGGTCGCGGTGCGACATCGCGCAGACGAGCGAGAAGGGCGTGCGGCCGAACGCCCGCTCGAGGGTGCCGATGACCGCGCGCTTGCGGCCGCCCGGCGAGTCGAAGATGCGCTGCACGAGGCGGAACTCGATCGCGGCGGTGGAGAAGGTCCTCGGGTCGATGGCCTTTCCGTAGACCCACAGGGCCACGTAGAAGTACACCTTGTCCACGGCGGCCAGGACCTCATGGCTCGCGGCGAGCGCGTGGGCGTGCGGGCGATACGTCGAGACCGTCTGGCCGGTGAGCGAGAAGAGCACCGCCTCGTCGAGGTCGCGCTCGATCTCCGCGTGGACCTTCGAGGCGGCGCGCTCGTCGAGCCCCTCCACGCCCGCGTCGCAGATGCCGTTCTGCCAGTGGTAGACGAGGGGGTGCACGGTGGAGTCGAGAAGCCAGTGGCAGGCGAAGCCGGCCACGTAGGCCCGGGCGAGGGTGCGCTCGCGGCCCTCGAGGCCGGCGGCGGCCTCGCGCATGGCGAGCAGCAGCAGCGCCGGGCGCGCCGCGTGCATGGCGTTGCCGAGCGGGGACCACTTGCGCATGAGCGGGTCGATCACCAGGTAGAAGAGGGGGTCCGGCCCCTGGTTGCCCAGGAGGAACGCGGCGGTCTCGTCATCTGTCCTGAAGCCGAGCAGGTCCCGTACCTCGTCGAGGGACTCCCGGCCAAAGAGGTCGTGCGTGAGGATCGCGGGCATGGCGCGCCTTTCGTCGTGTGTGCTCCCCCGATTATGCCACGGCGTCGGGCTCGTGCCACCGTGCCACTGGCGTCAGGTTTGTTTGGCACGCGAGTCGCGTGCCAAACAAACCTGACGCCAGTGGCACACCGTGGCACACGCGGTCTTTTACGCACTTCTTACCGCACGCGTGCCCCGTGCTCGACTACCATGGAAACGTTGCGTCGCCACAACGGGAGGGGCCTCATGGCTAGCCAGAAGATGACCAAGGCAGAGAAGAGCTGGATCGTCTACGACGTGGGCAACTCAGCCCTCGTTCTTCTCGCCACGAGCGTGATCCCGATCTACTTCTCCTTCCTCTCCCCCGACGGCGGGGTCGTGGTGGCGTGGAGCTATGCCGAGACGGTGGCGTCACTCATCATCGCGCTGCTCATGCCCGTGCTGGGGTCGATTGCGGACATGCAGGGCATGAAGAAGAGGTTCATCGTCGGCTGCGTGGGCACGGGCGTGGTGGCCACGGTGGCGCTCGGCTTTGTGACCGCGGCCATGGCGTTTCTGATCATCTACGTCATCTCCTCGGTGGCGCTGAACTCCTCGATGGTCTTCTACGACGCGCTGCTGGTCGACACCACGACCGACGACCGCATGGACGAGATTTCCTCCCAGGGCTACGCCTGGGGCTATATCGGCAGCTGCGTCCCCTTCATCGCGTGCCTGGGCGTGGTCCTGGGCTACGAGGCGCTGGGCATCACCCTGCAGACCGCCATGCAGATTGCGTTCATCATCACCGGCGCGTGGTGGGCCGTCTTCACCGTCCCGCTGCTCAAGAACGTCCAGCAGAGGCACTTCAAGCCGCGCGAGCCGCACGCCGTCTCCCGCGCCATCCGCGGCCTCGCGGGGACGCTGCGCGAGATCTGGGCCAACCGCGCCATCCGCTACTACATGATCGCGTACTTCTTCTACATCGACGGCGTGCACACCATCATCAAGCTCTCGACGAGCTACGGAACCGAGCTGGGGATCGACTCCACGCAGCTCGTGCTCGCGCTTCTCGTCACGCAGTTCGTGGCCTTCCCGAGCGCCATCATCTACGGCCGCCTCTCGTCGAAGTACGGCACGCGCCGCATGCTGCTGATCGCCATCGCGGCCTACTTTGGCATCACCCTCTTTGCCGCGTTCTTCCTGCGCTCGGCCGCCGAGTTCTGGTTCCTGGCCATCCTCGTGGGCATGTTCCAGGGCGGCATCCAGGCGCTCAGCCGCTCCGAGTTTGGCAAGCTGGCCCCTAAGGAGCGCGCCAACGAGTACTTCGGCTTCTTCGACATCTTCGGCAAGTACGCCGCCATCCTGGGCACGTTCCTGGTGGGCACGTTCACGGCGCTCACCGGCAACTCCAGCCTCGGCGTGCTCTCGATTGCGGTGCTCTTTGTCGTGGGCTTCCTCGTGATGCTGCGCGTCCCAGAGCGCACGGCGTAGGCCTGGCCAGCAGCGGTACGGTTCCACGGGCACGCGTAGCCTCGCTTTTTCAGCAATCCCCGTTTCCGCGTTCTCCCAAGGATGCGTAAACGGGGATTTTTCGTACATCGGCATACTTTTTCGAGATTGCGCGTCAACTAGTTTGAGTTTTATCACGCGTAACCCGCGATGTGCGAAAACCGCCGTCTGCGCATCCTCATGAGGGGGGCAGCCGCATCAACGCCGCCAGCAAACGTGTAGTTCCAGAGAATCCGAAAGCCCTCGCGCAAACGCACGACACGGCCTCATTTTTTTCTTGCGGACGCCCGACCTCGCGCCAAGCAGTCCGCACGCCCCTCGCGGAAAGCCCGACGCACGCCCAGAAGAATGGAATCGTCAGCTTCGTGAAAGTCCCGTCTGCTAGCCTCCCGTCACCACGAAGAGAGGAGGCCCATGGACATCTTCCTTGCGCACGAGGACTCCCTGAAGGTACTGCGCCACGCCCGAAGAACAGGGGACCTTGCGCTGATCCCCGCAGACAGGGAGGCGATCCAGCGCGACCATGGCCGGATCGACGCCTCGAGCCTGGTCTCGGCTCTTCCCGGAGACGTCCTCGCCCCCACGCGCGCGCAGCCCGTCTCCCTGCGCTTTGCGGACGATGCGTCACGCAGCCAATGCGGTATCGTCCGGGCGGTCCCCAACCTCGCGCGCCTGCCCGACGGCTCGTACCTGGAACTCATCAGCTCGTCAGGAGGTCCGCTCCCTGCCGCGGCGGGAGAGCCCGTCCACGTGTTTGTTGAGGCGGCCGGGCTCTCGCTCCTCAGCGCGGCCCAATCCCTTGGCGAGCTGGTTCGCAGGGAGCGGCTCACGAGAAATGCCGCGCTCGTTCGCCTCAGCGGTTTTATCATGGAGCTCTGCGGCTCATACGCGCGCGACCCCCTCTCCCCCTCCGCAGGAGAGGTCGCCTATGACCTCCCCCCGGTCTCGTCAGTCGCCGAGGCAACGTCATTCCTCGAGTCGGTGAGCGGTCTTCACGGTCACACGCTCGCCAACATGGCGGCAGGCTATGCCAACGACGGCTCGGGCTCCACCATGGAGACGCTGTGGTATCACGCGTTCTGCCTTCCGCCGCGCCTCGGCGGCATGCACCTTCAAAGGCCCCTCCAGAACGCTCCTCTGGAATGGCCTGACGAGGTCAGTAATCTCGTCAGCCACCAGACCATGCGGCCCGACTTCTACTGGGCGCTCTACCACGCGGCATGCGAGCACCAGGGGAAAGACCATGCGAGCGAGGAGGCGCTCGCCGAGGACTGCGATCGGGCACGAGACTACGAGCTGTGCGGAATCGACTACTTCCCCGTGACCAAGAAGGACGCGCGCAGCGAAAAGGCCGTCCGGGCGTTTCTCGCCCAGCTCGTTGAGAAGTTTGCGCCATACGAGGGCCCGTCCTTCAAGCGAAGGATGCGGCAGCGCCTCGATGACCCTGACGTCGTTCTGGCACGAAGCGTCCTTCTCTCCCAGCTGAGGCCGGCGTCACAGCGCTGGCAGGACGAGGATGCGTAAATCCCGATTGGCGGACATTGGAGTTTCCGCGTCCTTCTCGGCACGCGCATTCTGGGATTCGTGGCCAAACGGAGCCCGCATTCCAAGTTGCGCATGGGATAGTTCAAGGTTTTGCACGCGTAAACCGAGATGTGCGGAAATCCCGGAATACGCGTGGCGAGAAGGACGGGCGGGGGCAGGCAGACTAGCGAGAAGGACGGGCGGGGCACAGGCGCCCTAGGGGACGTCCGGGCCCCGCCCGAAATGGCAGCGGCTCTAGATGGAAGCCTACGCCAGGCGCGCGATGATCTTCTCGAGGCGGTCGCAGGCGTCGTCGACCTCGGCGCGCGTGATCACGAGCGGCGGGAGGAAGCGCAGGATGGAGTCGCCGATGTGGTTGAGCACCAGGCCGTCGGCGAGGCCCTCCTCCACCACGCGGGCGGCGACCGGCGCGTCGAGCTCGGCCCCGCGCATGAGGCCGTGGCCGCGCACCTCCACCACGTGGTCCATGGCGGTGAGGCGGTGGCGCAGGTGCCGGCCGACGGACAGGACGTGCTCGCCGATGCCCAGGTTGGTGAGGGCGCTCACGCAGGCGAGGCCCGCCGCGCAGGCAAGCGGGTTGCCGCCGAACGTGGAGCCGTGGTCCCCGGGGCCCATGAGGTCGGCCACCTTGGCGCGGGCGGCGACGGCTCCCATGGGGAACCCGTCCGCGATGCCCTTGGCCATGCTCACCACGTCGGGCTCGATCTCCGAGCGCTGGTAGCAGAACGGGGAGCCGCAGCGATAGAAGCCCGTCTGCACCTCGTCGATGACGAGCAGGATGCCCTTCTCGGTGCAGAGGTCACGCACGTCGCGAAGGTAGTCGTAGTTGGCGTTCCAGACGCCGCCCTCGCCCTGCACGCACTCGAGCATGACGGCGCAGACGCCGCCGCGCTCCACGCGCTCGCGCAGTGCGTAGATGTCGTTCAGGGCCACGGTGACGAAGCCCTCGGGCAGCGGGCGGAAGCTGCGGTGGAACTTGTCCTGGCCCGTGGCGGCAAGCGTGGCGAGCGTGCGACCGTGGAAGCTCTTTCGCGCGGTCACGATGGTGCTCGCGCCGCCCAGCTTGACCTCGCCCCAGCGGCGAGCGAGCTTGATGGCGCCCTCGTTGGCCTCGGCGCCGGAGTTGGCGAAGAAGGTACGCCAGCGCGTGCCGGTGGAGCCGACCACGTGGCCGCCCTCGTCGGTGGTGGTGGAGAGCATCGTGGAGAGCGCCGCGGCCAGGCGGGTGCGCTTCTCATCGTAGAAGTAGTTGCCCGTCTGCCAGACGCGCCCGAGCTGGTCGCGGATGGCATCGGCGACGGTGGGGTTGCAGTGGCCGAGGCTCGCGCAGCCGATGCCGCCGAGCAGGTCGAGGTACTCCTTGCCCGTGGAGTCCACGAGCGTGGCGTCGTGCCCCGAGACGAACTCCACGGGGTAGCGGCCGTAGGTGTGCATGACGTAGTCGGCGTCCGCCTTCATGACCCGCTCCTCGACGGTCGAGAAGGTCGGCGCGTCGTGCTTCTCGTCAGCTGGCATGGGACATCCTTTCCCCTAGGCATTGTCCTGCGTGAACATGGTACCGCAGCCCGCGTCGGTGAAGATCTCCAATAGCAGCGAATGCGGGAAGGTTCCGTTGAGAATGACGACCTCGGAGACGCCCGCGTCGAGGGCCTCGGCGATGGAGCGGATCTTGGGCAGCATGCCGCCGTCGAGCGTTCCGGAGTCGAGCAGCTCGTGGGTCTCGGCGCGCGTGAGGCTCTGAATCAGGGAGTCCTCGTCGGAGACGTCGCCGTAGAGGCCATCGACGTCGGTGAGGTAGATGAGCTTGTCGGCGCCCATGGCCTCGGCGATCTTTCCTGCCGCCACGTCCGCGTTGATGTTGAAGAAGCCGTCCGGCGCGCACCCCACCGTGGCGACCACGGGGATGTAGCCGTCCTCGAGGATGGTCTCGATGAGGCTCGGGTCCACCTCGCGGATGCGGCCCACGCGGCCGAGCTCGGGGTCGATCTGCTCGGCCTTCAGGGTCTTGCCGTCCGCGCCGGAGATGCCCACGGCGTTGTGCCCGTACTCGTTGAGCGCCCAGACGAGGTCCTGGTTGACCTTGCCCACAAGCACCTCGCGCACGGCCTCCATCGTGGCGTCGTCGGTCACGCGCAGGCCGCCCTTGAACTGCACGGGAAGGCCCAGCGCCTTCACGTGCGCGCTGATGGCCTTGCCGCCGCCGTGGACGAGCACGATGCGGATGCCCAAGAGCTTGAGCATCTCGATGTCAGCCACCACCTGGCGGCAGAGCTCGGGGTTCTCCATGGCCGACCCGCCGTACTTGATGACGAAGGTCTTGCCTGCCATGCGATGGATCCACGGCAGGGCCTCGTTCAGGACGTCGACCTTCGAGGAGGCGCGCTCGCGCTCCTGCCTGTCGCGCTGCTTCATGGTTGCTCCTTAGATACGCTGGCGAGAAGAACGTGGGGACGGAGGGGCCGCCTCGGCCCCGTGCCCACGCTACGTGCGGTAGTCGCCGTTGATCGTGACGTAGTCGTGGGTGAGGTCGCAGGTCCAGACGCGGGTTGACGCCTCGCCCATGCCGAGATTAACGGTGATGGGGATCTCCGGCGCCTCAAAGCGGCGCAGCATGTCCTCCTCGTCCATGGGAACGGTGAGCCCCGCGCGGCAGACCGGAACGCCCAGAAAGTCGATGTCCACGGCGTACTGGTCGAAGGGCACGCCGCACTTGCCGGCGGCGGCCGCCACGCGACCCCAGTTGGCATCATGGCCGAAGATCGCGGTCTTCACGAGCGGCGAGTTGGCGATCGCGCGGGCCACGGTGTCCGCGTCCTTCTCGCTGGCGGCGCCCGTGACGGTCACGGTCACGAGCTTCGTGGAGCCCTCCCCGTCCGCGGCGATCTTGCGGGCGAGCTCCACGCACGCGGCTCGCACCGCCGCCGCCACGGCCGGGTACGCGGGGTGCGCGAGGTCGATCTTCTCGCCGCCCGCCGCGCCGGTGGCGAGCAGGATGCAGGTGTCGTTGGTGGAGGTGTCCGAGTCAACGGTCACCTTGTTGAAGCTCTGTCCCACGGCGGCGGAGAGGGCCTCGCGCGCGGCCTCGGCCGTGAGCGGGGCGTCCGTGGCGAGCACGGCGAGCATCGTGGCCATGTTGGGCTGGATCATGCCCGAGCCCTTGACGAAGCCGCCCACGTGCACGGTCACGGTGCCGCCGCCCGCCTGCGGGACCTCGCCCGCGATGGAGACCTCCTTGGGCACGGTGTCCGTGGTCATGACGGCGCAGGCGGCGTCATGCGCCCCGGTGGCGCTCGGCGCGAGCGCGGCCACGGCGGCCGGCACGCCCTCCTCGTAGGGCCCCCACGGCAGCGGCACGCCGATCACGCCCGTGGAGCACACGAGCACGTCCTCGGCGGCACAGCCCAGCTCGGCGGCCACGCGCTCGCAGGCGCGCTCGGCGCAGGCCAGGCCTGGCTCACCGGTGGCCGCGTTGGCGTTGCCGGAGTTGAGCACCACGGCACGGGCGCGGCCGTCCGCCACGTGGGCGCGACTCACCGTGACGGGCGCCGCGCAGAAGCGGTTGGTCGTGAACGTGGCCGCGGCGACGCAGGGCCCGTCCGCGACGACGAGCGCGAGGTCCAGGCGGTTGGGGTTCTTGCGAAAGCCCGCCGACACGCCGGCGGCGCTGATGCCGGAGGCGGCGCAGACGCCGCCCTCGCAGGGCGAGAAGCCGCAGGCCTCGGGCGTGTCCGGCGCCACGGGGACCGCGAGCGGTGAAAGGTCAGACATGTGTTCTTCTCCCTTGGAAGCCCGGGAGCGCCGCTCCCGGGTGCTAGATGAGGGGCGCCGGGGCAAGAAGCCCCGTGGTCTCGGGAAGCCCCAGCACGACGTTGGCGCACTGGACGGCCTGGGCGGCCGCGCCCTTCCCGAGGTTGTCGATCGCGCAGGACGCGACGATCGTGCGTCGTCGTCGGGCGTCGAGCGCCACGCCCACCTGGGCGCGCGCGGTGGCGGCGACGGACGCGGTGGCGGGCATGCTTCCCGCGGGAAGCATCGTGACCAGCGGCTCGTCCGCATAGGCGCGCTCGTAGGCGGCCTGCACGTCCTCGGCGGTGACATCGGGGGCCGCCTCGAGGTAGACCGTGGAGAGGAGGCCGCGCGTGAGCGGCGCCAGGTGCGGCGTGAAGACCACGGACATCTCGCGGCCCGCCATCTCGGAGAGCGTCTGCTCGATCTCCGGCGTGTGGCGGTGCTTGGCCACGCCGTATGCCTCGACGGACTCGTTGGCGTGGCAGAAGTGGGTGCGCGCGTTGCAGCCGCGGCCGGCGCCGGAGACGCCGGAGATGGCGTCGGCGATCACGAGGTCGCCGGTCGCGATGCCGGCGGAGAGGGCGGGCGCGGCGGCGAGCGCCGTGGCCGTGGGATAGCAGCCCGGCACGGCCACGAGCACGGCCTCCCCGGCGGCGCGGCGCTCGGCGAGCGCGGACACGCCGGCGCGGAAGAGCTCCGGCAGGCCGTAGACGGTCTGGCCGAGAAGCTCGGGGCTCGTGTGCGGGGTGGCGTACCAGGCCTCGTAGACGGCCGGGTCATGCAGGCGGTAGTCCGCGGAGAGGTCGATCACGTGCACGCCGCGGGCGAGCAGCTCCGGGGTGAGCGCGAGGCTCGCGGTGTGCGGCACGGCGAGGAACGCCACGTCGGCCGCCGCGGCGATGGCGTCGGGCTCCGGAAGCGAGAGCACCACGTCGCACGCGCCCGCGAGCGACGGGTAGACGGCGTCCAGGCGCGTGCCGGCCTCCTTGCGGTCCGTGGTCATGGCCAGCTCGAGCTCGGGGTGACCGAGGACCAGACGACAGACCTCGACGCCCGCGTATCCCGTCGCCCCCACCACGCATGCCCTGATGCCCATGACGCAATCCCCCACGTTCTTCTCGCCTGCTGCACTACGCACAAGTTATGCGGGGCGTCGCCGGGTGTCAACGACGCAGGGGCATTCGGACACCGGACGGATACACTTCCGCGGGGGTCTCCGAGTTGGGGGCCGTCCCCGACTCACAGGCCGCGCTCGCGGAGGCGCGCGTCGATCTCCTTGAGCGTGATGCGCGCGGCGAAGAGCTGCCGGTAGGTGGCCGACTTCACCCTGCCGGCCGCCGCCAGCTCGTCCATGCGGGCCTTCGTGGCCTCGAGCTCGTCGCGCACGCCGGCCGCGAACTCGTCGTAGGCGGCAAGGCGCGCCGCGTCGTTCTTCTCGCCCAAACCCTTCTCGCCCATCAGAAGTTGGCGCCGTTCCAGCCGAAGCTCGGCGTCCATCCGTAGCGGATGTAGACCCGGGCGGGGCCCACGCCCAGCTCGCGGCAGATCGCGGGCGTCGCCTCCTCGGTGAAGCGCTCCCATGCGGACGCGGGCACCTCGGAGCGCGCGAACACGCTCACGTCGACGAGGGCGCACGGTTCGGAGTCGTCCCCCGCGAAGTAGATGTGGGCGTCGTCCTCGAAGAGACACATGAGCCAGGACTCGGACTTGCCGGGGATGGCCTCGATCGCGCGGCCGTAGGCGGACTTGAGGGCCTCGCGGGCCGCGGGCGCGATGGGCGCGGAGCAGTAGGTGTGGACGACGGGCATGGCGGCTCCTCTCTGTCGGATGCACCCAGCATAGCGCAGCGTGGTCCATCCGCGAGGCTCTAGCGCGCGAGCTCGTCGAGCGTGCGACCGCCGTCGTCGCGCAGCACGCGCCAGCTGTTGGTCCCCGCGAAGTAGAGCAGGTGACCGACCTCGTTCACGCTCCTGAGCACGATGTCCTCCGTCGTGCGCGCGCCCGAGATGGCGTCCGCGTGCTCCTCGCGAAGCCGAAGCGCGAAGCGCGCGGCAAACCCGAGGCTCCCGTCGCGGTTGAGCGGCGGATCGGGACGGAGCGCCGCCCCGGCGAGGACCCTCAGGCGGTCGCGCGCCTCCCAGACCACCGTGGCCTCGCTCCCCTCGTGGCGGACGCGGAGCGGGAGCTCGGCGAGCTCGGGGCGCCACCGGTGCCGGGCCTTGCCCGCAGGGCGTCCCCTTGAGGACCCGGGGGCCTCGCCCGGAAAGATGCCCAGGGCGCGAAGGGCAAGGAGGGCGGGGCCGGGCTCGCCGGCACGCCCGGGACCGGGCTCGGAGGACGACGCGACCGCCCGGCGCAGCTCCGCCGCGGACACGCCCGCCGCGCGCACCGTCACCAGACGCCGGGCGCCGGCAGGAAGTTCCCCCTCGACCACGCGCGCCGTCCCATCGGGAAGCACGGCGAGCTGGCAGGAGCCCTCGTCCGGCACCCCCGGCGCGGGCACGACCTCGACCGTGACGGCACCGTCCGGAGTCTTCGCGCAAACGCGCTCCCCGCCCGGTGCGTCCTCGACGCTGACAAGCAGCTGCATGTTCCCTCCCTCGTAGCGGCCCCCGCGCAGACGGACGTCCGCGGGGCATGTCGTCCGGCACGATCTTGGGTATCCTACCCGCAGGGGCGAAAGGAGAATCGGATGGGCTTCCTTGGAAAGTGGTTCGTGACGGCCATCGCGTGCGCGGTGGCCATCTGGCTCGTGCCCGGGATCGTGCCGGTCGGGGGCACCTGGATGGGGCCGATCGTCTGCGCGCTCGTGCTCGCGCTGCTCAACGCCACCGTCAAGCCGGTGATGCAGGCGCTCGCCATACCCTTCACCATCGCCACGCTCGGCATCTTCTACCTTGTGGTCAACGCGTTCGTGCTCGAGCTCGCGAGCTGGCTCTCGCGCAACATCTTCCACGCCGGCATCGCCATAGACTCGCTCTTCTCGGCAATCCTCGGCTCGATCGTGATCTCGCTCGTAAGCATGTTCGTGGCCGGCGTCGTCGGGGCAGACGACTAGGGGCCAAAATTAATCCGCCCTGTGGGCGCGACGGCTTTTTCTCAACTGGGAAAACGCTCCGGAGGGACCCCACAGGGCGGATTAATTTTCCGCCTCCCCCTGAGCCCTCGGCGCGCCGACGAGTCCGGCGACCCGGCGGGCGACCCGCGTCGCCGCGTCTGCGGCGGCATCCGTGATCGCCTCTCCCGCGGCCGCCGCCCCCGCCCCCACGAGCTCCCCGAGGAGGCCGCGCATCATGTCGCGCGTGCGCGGGTCGACCTCCCTCAGCGAGGCGACGACCTTCTGGACGGCCGTCGGCGTGGCGAAGAGGTCCTCGAAGGTGGTGGCGCCGCCGGCCGAGAGCGCGTCGAAGAGCTCGTCGGTGAGCAGGCGGCGATCCTCGGGGTCGAGCCGCGCGAGCCACGCCGAGAACGAGCGAGCCACGACGAGGCACTCCGGGTCAGGCCCGTCCGCCTCCACGAACCCCGCGGGGCCCACCTGCCAGGAGAGCGGGTCGTGCTGAAGGCTGCGATCCGCGGAGCTCCTCACGATGGTGGCGGGGGCGTCGTCAGAGAAGAACCGTCCCACGACGCTGTACGCGGGGATGACGCGGGTGTAGCGCTCCCCCATCACGTCATGGCAGCTCACGGGCATCACGGAGCGGTCCATGCCGGGGCCGTCGTTGCTGTAGACGCGCTCGATCGCGCCGGAGAGAAGGACGGGCGCGCTCGCGGCGGCATAGGCGGCGAGATTCCCGCCCTTCGAGTGCCCGCCCACGCGCACGCGACGCCCCCGCGCGGCGGCACGCTCGAGCTCGCGGGCGAGGTAGTCGGCGGCGGCGCGCTGCGCCTGCGTGACGGCGAAGCTCAGGACGAAGTTCTCGCGCCAGCCCACCAGCGTGGTGTCAGTGCCTCGGAAGGCGACGTAGGTCTCGCCGTTGTCGAGGTCGGCGGTGACGGCGGAGAACTGCATCACGCGCTCGTCGTCGCGCACGTCGACGTAGTCGCGCAGGAGGGCGTCGCCGAACCGTGCCGAACCGCCGGCTGCCACCACGAAGCGCTCGTCGATCGTCGCGAGCGAGCGCACGCGCGCGGCCACGTCCCCGCCCGAGCGGGCGAGCAGCTCGCCGCATGCGTCCGTGAGGCGTGCTCCCGGCTCGCCGTGACCGCCGACGATGCCCGTGAAGTCGAGGTAGGAGAGCGTCGCCAGCACGAGGTTGTCCACGTCGTTGAACGGCCGCTCGGCGAGCGTGATGTCCCCGCGCAGCTCCAGATAGTCCCGAACGTCCGCCACAGCCCCTCCGTCCTTATTGCCACGCTGCTCTTATTCCCCGTCAAGCGGTCCCGAAACGGAGGGCGCCGCCCCTCTCGCCACGCGCGAGGCAAGGCCCTTTCCCGGCGGTAAAGGAGCCCCGAGACAACGGGGCCCGGCACCTCGCTAAGCAAACTTTCTGAGCGCAAAGCGCGAAGCACCATTCTTTCCCAGCGGTAAAGCAGCCCCGAAACGGCGGGCCCCGCCCTTCTCGCAAAGCAAGCTTCCTGAGCGCAAAGCGCGAAGCAGCTTGCTTGCGAGAAGGGCGGGGCGCCCCAGCGACGGTAAGGACGCTACGCCATCACCTTGCGGAACAGCTCCACGACGGCGGCGTGGTCGGCCTCGCGCGGGTTGCCCGGGAAGCAGGCGTCGGCGATGGCGTCGTCGGCCAGCTGGTCGAGGTCGGCCTCAACCAGGCCGTCGCACGTCGGCTTGATGTTGACGTCGGCGGAGAGCTGGCGCACGGCGGCGATGGCGGCATCGGCGGCCTCGTCGTCGGTCATGCCGGTGGTGTCGACGCCCATGGCCACGGCGACCTCGGCAAGGCGCTTGGTCACGACGGGCTTGTTGTACTCCATGGCAACCGGGAGCAGCATGGCGCAGGCAACGCCGTGCGGGGTGTCGTAGTGCGCGGAGAGCGTGTGCGCCATGGCGTGGTCGATGCCCAGGCCCACGTTGGAGAAGCCCATGCCGGCGATGTACTGGGCGAGCGCCATGCCCTCGCGGCCGGAGCCCGGCTGCCCGCTCTTGGCCTCGGCCACGGCGTCGCGCAGGTGCTGGGAGATGAGCTGGATAGCCTTGTAGTGGAACATGTCGGAGAGCTCCCAGGCGCCCTGGGTGGTGTAGCCCTCGATGGCGTGCGTGAGCGCGTCCATGCCGGTGGCGGCGGTGAGGCCGGCGGGCATGGAGGCCATCATGTCGGGGTCAACCACGGCGACGTCGGGGATGTCGTTGACATCGACGCAGACGAACTTGCGGACCTTCTCGGGGTCGGTGATCACGTAGTTGATCGTGACCTCGGCCGCGGTGCCGGCGGTGGTGGGCACGGCGATGGTGAAGACGGCGTGCTTCTTGGTGGGGGCCACGCCCTCGAGGGAGACGACGTCGGCGAACTCGGGGTTGGCGACGATGATGCCGATGCCCTTGGCGGTGTCCATCGAGGAGCCGCCGCCGATGGCGACGATGCAGTCGGCGCCCGAGGCCTGGTAGGCGGCCACGCCGTCCTGGACGTTCTTGATCGTGGGGTTGGGCTTGATCTCGGAGTAGAGCTCCCAGGCGATGCCCGCCTCGTCGAGAAGGTCGGTCACCTTGGCCACAACGCCAAACTTCACGAGGTCGGGGTCGGAGCAGACGAAGGCCTTCTTGTAGCCGCGGCGCTCAAGCTCGCCGGGAATCTCCTTGATCGCGCCGGAGCCGTGGTAGGAGATGTTGTTCAGGACGAAGCGGTTGACTGCCATGTTGTGATTCCCCCTTGGGTTGCAGCGTGCCGGAAGGCCGGCCGTCCGCAGGGTAGTATGCGCCCAAAGCGTTATGTTGGCGGAGGCCGACTCCGCAGGCGGCGCGTTCTTCTCGGCAAACCACGACAGAGGTTGACAAAGCTGACGGGGTCAACTGTCATGAGAGAATAGTGTGACAATTGACCCTGTCCACTCTGTCATGAGACGCGCCAGGAGCCATCGTGAACGAGAAGATCAAGCAGCTTGCCACCGCCTACGCCGACGAGTGCCACAAGGAGGAGCTCGAGCTGCTCCGCACGCTCGCGCAGATCCCCGCCCCCTCCGGTCACGAGGAGCGCCGCGCCGAGTTCATCCGCGACTGGCTGCTCGCGCAAGGCGCGCCCGTGGGGTCCGTGCGCATCGACGACGCGAAAAACGTGATCTTCTCGCTGCCCGCCGGCCCCCGCGCGACCGACGACGGAATCGCCGTCTTCGCCGCCCACACCGACGTCGTCTTCCCCGACACCGAGCCGCTGCCGCTCGCCGAGAGCGCGACGCGCCTGCTCGCGCCCGGCGTGGGAGACGACACCGCCAACCTCGTGGGACTGCTCCTCGCGGCCCGCTACCTCATGCGCAACCGCGTCGCCCTCGACCGGCCGCTGCTCGTCGTGGCAAACTCCTGCGAGGAGGGGCTCGGCAACCTCGCCGGCACGCGGGAGCTCTTCCGCCAGTACGCCGGCCGCGTGCGCGAGTTCACCTCGTTCGACCTCTATCTGGGCATGCACGTGGTGTCGGCCGTCGGCTCGCATCGCTGGCGGGTCATGTGCCACACGCAGGGCGGCCACTCGTGGGAGAACTTCGGGCGCGACAACGCCATCGAGGAGCTCTGCTCCATCATCGAGGACCTCTACGCGATGGAGCTCCCCACCGCCGCCAAGACCACCATCAACGTCGGTCGGTTCGAGGGCGGCACCACCGTGAACTCCATAGCCGAGGACGCGAGCGTGCTCGTCGAGTACCGCTCCGCGTCCGAGGAGTGCCTTGAGCTGATGTACGGGAAGTTCGTGGGGCTCGTGGAGGAGCACCTTCGGAAGGGCTCGCGCATCGACGTCAAGCTCATCGGCCGGCGCCCCGCGTCCGGCGAGCACGTGCCCGCGGGGCAGGGCGAGCTCATCGCCCGAACCGACGAGGTGCTGCGCGAGCTCGGCGGCGTGACGCCCACCCACCAGGAGTCCTCGACGGACGCAAACATACCGCTCTCGCTGGGAATCTGCGCCCACACCGTGGGCACCGTGGAGGGGGACCTCCTCCACACGCGCGAGGAGTGGGTCGAGAAGGACAGCCTCCGGCGCGGCCTCGCCGTCATCCTCGCGCTCATGCTCGCGCACGCGACCGACGTCGAGCGCCACTGACGCCACCCCACAGGCACGCCACTGACGTCAGGTTTATTTGGCACGTCCGGCACATCCCGACCTCGCGGCAAAAAAATGGAGCCCGCAGGCTCCGCTCGACCTCTCGTATGGGCGCTGGCGCTACGCCGCGCGGACGCACTTGACGAGCAGGTGCGAGTCAGCGTGGTTCTGCTCGTGAGCGGAGAACCACTGGTCAACGTCGTTGAACAGCATCCTAGGGCTGTCAGCCCAGAAACGACGCTCGTGGCCGTCGAAGAACGCGCGATACTCGCCGCTCATGAACCAGCCGTTGTGGCACGCCCTCAGCACCTTGCGCTGACGGGAGCCCATGTTCTTGACCTTGGTCATGTTCTTCCCTCCTTTCCTCTCTTCTCGTTACCTCGTTCGTTATACCCAATTATTCCGTCCGTCGAAAGCGTCTTGACAGAATCATAACAATTGACTACTCAAGGACGAGGGCAGCGTCAGGGTTTTGGCCGAGACGCGTCATGGGGCGGCGGGTCGGCGCGGCATTGCGGAAAGTGGGGTCGTGGCAGCTGGCCGCGGGCGCGACCTCGCGTTCTTCTCGCCCCTGTTGCGACGTCGGGGGTCATGGCAGCCGCGGGACCGCCAGAACCCCCGAAACCGCTGCGCGAATCGCCCCCCGGGCTGCCACACCCCTCGCCCTTGCAGCGCGCTCGTGGGGGCGCCGCGCGCGAGCGATACAATCTTTCTATACCGCATGGCCTCAAGGGAGGAAGCGTGAATCTCAAGCAGCTCGAGTACTTCGTCGCGATCGTCGAGGAGGGGCAGGTCACGGCCGCGGCGAGGCGCCTTCACATCTCTCAGCCGCCGCTCTCCTACGAGCTCGCGCAGCTCGAGCGAGAGCTCGGCTGCGAGCTCGTCCGCCGAGGGCCGCGCGGCGTCACCCCCACCGACGCGGGCAGGCTCCTCTACGAGCGCGCCGGGCGCATCCTCGCCATGGCCACCGCCACGGCGCGCGAGGTCTCGAGCGTGGGGAAGGGCCTCACGGGCACCGCGTGCCTCGCGGCCTGCGCGGGGGCGTCCGGGCTCGTGCCCAGCGCGCGGCTCCGGGAGCTTGCCGGCGGCGAGGGCGTGTCGTTCGAGGTCCGCGAGGGGAGCGTCCCCGCAGTGATCGAACTCGTGACGAGCGGCATCGCCGAGGTCGGCGTGGTGCGAACGCCCTTCGCCAGCGCCGGGCTGCGCTGCCGCTACGCGCCCGCCGAGCCCCTCGTCGCCGTGATGCCACCGTCGATGGAGACGGGCGGCGAGCTTGAGGTCTCGCTCGAGGAGCTCGCCTCGAGCCCGCTCGTCTGCGACCGTCGGCTCTCCGAGCGGGTGGGCCACGCCCTCGCGACGCGCCACCTCGAGCCGCGCCTTTCCTGCGTCACCGAGGACGAGCGCACCACCTGCGCGTGGGCGGCGGCGGGCATGGGCGTGGGGCTCGTCCCCCGCTCGATGCTGAGGGTGTGCGACACCGGGGACCAGTTCATCAAGACCGTGACCGAGAAGGACCTCGAGACGCGCGCGGCGGTCATCTGGAAGGCTGACCGCGCGCTCACGACGCTCGCGGAGCGCGTCGTGGCACTTCTCGGCGAGCTGGACTAGGGTCGGTCGCGCGGGCGAGAAGGACGCGCAGACTGTCGCATCTCCCCCGCACGCCCACAGCGCGGGGGCTTCGCGACGTTTCTCGGCCCAGAAGTGTCGCCTCGGCCCCGCACAGGCTCCGCGCGGGGCCGAGGCGACAGATCGTCCCGACATGAGGGCGCCCCCGGGCGGGAAGGAGGTCCCGGGGACGCAGGGTCAGCCTGAAGACGCGCTATCGGAGGTCGTCGTCCTTCTCGGCGTCCGAAGCCTCGATGGGAGAGACGGCGGGCTCGGAGGAGGGGCTCGAGTCGCCGGAGCCCTCCTCCATGCCCTCGCGCACGTTCTTGACGGTCTTCCCGATGGCCGAGCCGATCTTGGGCAGGTTCTTCGGCCCGAAGATCACGAGGACGATGACGAGAATGACGGCCAGCTCGGGCACGCCCATGCCAAGAATCATGCGGCACCTCCAATGACGCGGTTCTTCTCGTCACATCGTAGGGCTCCATGAGCCCACGGTAAAATACATAAGAGAAGGGGATGCCATACAAGCAATGTATGGCATCCCCAACCTGTCCCATAATCTCTGAGAGAAAAAACACGTCCCCCTTTTGCTACTCGATCTCATCTTGGTCGAAGACGTGGAAGCCGGCCTTCTCGATGGCCCAGCTCGCCTCCGCGGCGCTCGCGGGGTCGGCGATCTTGAGCGCCAGGACCGCAAGGTCGTCGGTCGTCGAGAAGCAGTAGAAGTACTCGATGTCCACGTCGAGGTCGTCGAGCTTCTCGAGCAGGTCCGCGGCGCCGCCCGGGTGGTGCGGCACGGCGATGGCCATGACCTTGGTCTTGATGGCGCGGTAGCCGCCGGCGTCGAGCGCGGCGATCGCGGCGTCGGTGTCGCTGCAGATGATGCGCACGATGCCGTACTCGGTGGTGTCGGCAACGGAGAGCGCTGCCATGTTGATGTTGGCGTCACCGAGGGTGCGGCACAGAGACGCGATGCGGCCGCGCTTGTTCTCGAGGAAAACCGTAATCTGATCGATCATTACTTGATCCCCTTTCGCAGGTCGACGATGCGCTTGGCCTTGCCCTCGCTGCGCGCGATGGTCTTGGGCTCGACGAGCTTGACCTTGACGCCCACGGAAAGGGCCGTCTTGAGGCGCGCAGAGATCTCCTTCTGCAGGCGCTCGACCGCGGCGACGGAGTCGAAGGCGAAGTCGGGGTTGACCTCGGCCTTGAGCGTGACCATGTCGAGCGAGCGGTGGTCGGTGTCGACCTCGATCTGGTACCAAGAGGAGACCTGGTCGAAGGTCTTCATGACGTCCTCGATCTGGCTCGGGAAGACGTTGACGCCGCGGATGATGAGCATGTCGTCGGTGCGGCCGTGGATGCGGTCGATGCGGCGGTGCGTGCAGCCGCAGGCGCACTCGCCAGGCAGGATGCGCGTGATGTCGCGCGTGCGGTAGCGCACGACCGGGGACGCCTCGCGGTCGATCGTGGTGAGCACGAGCTCGCCCCACTCGCCGTCGGGCAGGACCTCGCCGGTGTTGGGGTCGATGATCTCCGCGTAGAAGTGGTCCTCGGCCAGGTGCAGGCCGTTCTGCTCCCAGCACTCGATGGCAACGCCCGGGCCCATGGTCTCGGTGAGGCCGTAGACGTCGAGCACGTGGTAATTGAGCTTGCGCTCGAGGTCGCGGCGGAAGTTGTCCGAGAAGGGCTCGGCGCCGTGGATGCCCGCGCGCAGGTGGAAGTCGCGCGCCGGGTCGATGCCCATCTCGAGCGCGGTGTCGGCGATGTGCATGGCGTAGCTCGGCGTGCAGCAGATGATTGTGGAGCCCATCTCCTTGAGCACGCGAATCTGACGCTCGGTGTTGCCCGCGGACATGGGGATCGTAGTGGCGCCGGAGTAGAGGCCGCCGTAGTGCGCGCCGAGGCCGCCGGTGAAGAGGCCGTAGCCGTAGCAGACGTGCACGACGTCGTCCTTGCCGCCGTTTGCGTACTCGATGCCGCGCGCGAAGCACTCGCCCCAGATGTCGAGGTCGTGCTGGGTGTAGCCGCCCACCGTCGCCACGCCCGTGGTGCCGGAGGACATGTGGATCTCCTTCACCTCGGAGAGCGGGGTGGCAAACATACCGTAGGGGTAGTTGTCGCGCAGGTCCTGCTTGGTGACGAACGGCGCCTTCTGCAGGTCGTCGAGGTCCTTCACGGCGTACGGGTCAAAGCCGGCCTCGTCGAAGCTCTGCTTGTAGAACGGCACGTTCTCGTAGCACGCGATCACGGTCTTCTTGATGCCCTCGAGCTGGATCTCCTCGATCTGCTCGTGGGGCGCGTGGAGAATCTCCTGCATCTGCCCTACCCTTTCTGGAACCCAAAACCACAGATGGGGAGATTTTATGGCGAGAAGGGCGGTCGTGCCTCAGGCGTTCGCAAACTGAAACGCGTGCCGCCGGTACCAGGCCCGCGCCAATGGCGTCAGGTTCGTTTGGCACGCGGACTCACGCGTGCCAAACGAACCTGACGCCATTGGCACGCTCACCGCAGCGCCTCGAGGCGGCGGAGCACCGTCCTGGTGGCCTTGATCGCCGCCTGCACGTTCTCCTCGGCGTCATCGATGCGCTTCTGCACGTAGAGGTCGACGAAGGGGTTGTCCACGAGGATGTCGAGCGCGGAGGCGAGGCCGCCCACGTTCACGCGGAGCTCCTCGATGCCGCGCACGTCCGAGACCTCGCGCGTGAACGCGTAGAGGTCAGCGCGGGCGCACTCGAGCGCCTCCTCGGCATCGTCGAGCCGCGAGCGCTTGACCAGGCTCGAGATGATGCCGCCCGCGAGGATGTCGAAGAGGCCCCAGTTGCTCGCACTGCTGAGGGCGTCCGCCGCCGTCTCGAGCGAGGTGAGCGCGCGACGTCCCGCCGCCACGGCCTCGGCCACCTCTCGCCTCTCGTCCGGTGTCATGGTTCCTCCTCGGCTCGACGTTCTTCTCGCCATGGTAGCAGTCGTGGCAGGGGGACGGGACGGCAACGGCTCGCTCATCCCCCTGCCGCGCTGGGAACGATACCGCTCGCGGAGAATATTCCGCATCCCGCCGAGCGAGGTGCATACTTTGACTATCTGTGAGCACGAGGGGAAGGATGCACCATGCTTCGAGTCGGTCTTCTCACGAGCGGCGGCGACTGCCAGGCGCTCAACGCCACCATGCGCGGCATCGTCAAGACGCTCTACCGCCAGTCCAAGGAGCCCGTCGAGGTCTACGGCTTCGAGGACGGCTACCAGGGCCTCATCTACGAGCGCTACCACATGATGGACAATCGCGACTTCTCCGGCCTGCTCACCCGCGGCGGGACCGTCCTCGGCACGAGCCGCACCCCCTTCAAGCTGCTCGACACGCCCGAGGCCGACGGCGTCAACAAGGTCCAGGCCATGAAGGACACCTACAAGAAGCTCAAGCTGGACTGCCTGTTCATGCTCGGCGGCAACGGCTCCACCAAGACCGCCAACCGCCTCTCCCAGGAGGGCCTGAACGTCATCGCGCTGCCCAAGACCATCGACAACGACACCTACGGCACCGACATGACCTTCGGCTTCACGAGCTCCGTCGAGGTGGCCACCCGCTGCATCGACGAGATCCACACCACCGCCTCGAGCCACGGCCGCGTCTTCGTGATCGAGATCATGGGCCACAAGGTCGGCTGGATCCCGCTGTACGCGGGCGTGGCCGGCGGCGCCGACGTCATCCTCATCCCCGAGATCCCCTACGACATCGAGAACGTCATCCGCGTCATCGAGGACCGCGACAAGGCCGGCTCGCGCTTCACCATCGTCGTGGTGGCGGAGGGCGCCATCTCCAAGGAGGAGGCCGCTCTCTCGAAGAAGGAGTACAAGAAGCTCGTGGCCGAGCGCACGAGCCCGTCGGTCGCCTACGACATCGCGGCGGAGATCGACAAGCGCACCGGCCGCGAGATCCGCATCGCCATCCCCGGCCACACCCAGCGCGGCGGCACCCCCGACGCCCAGGACCGCATCTTCGCCACGCAGTGCGGCGCCGAGGCTGCGCTCGCCTGCCTCAAGGGCAAGTTCGGCGTCATGATCGCGCAGGTCAACGGCAAGATGTGCCGCGTGCCGCTCGAGGACGTGGCCGGCAAGCTCAAGTACGTCGACCCCAAGGGCGACCTCGTCAAGGAGGCCAAGGCGCTCGGCATCAGCTTCGGCGACGAGTAGGGCGCACCCAACGGCACGAAGGCGGGCGCGGGGTCCTCGACGGGCCCCGCGCCCTTTTGTGCCCCGACACGGGTGGCGAAACTCGCCTAAAAGGGGCCTGGCCCCTTTTAGGCAAGCTCCACCGAGTCGGCGCCGTCGATGCGGAGGTCGGCCTCGTAGAACGCCGTCAGCGCGGCGATGCCGAGCGCCGTGTCGCGCGCGCCCGCCGTCTCAAAGACGGAGTGCATGGCCAGCTGCGGCAGCCCCACGTCCACGGCGTGCACGCTCACCTGGGTGTTGGAGAGGTTGCCGAGCGTGGAGCCGCCGGGCACGTCGGAGCGGTTGGCGAAGGTCTGGTACGGCACGCCCGCGCGCTCGAGCACGGCGACGAGGGCGGCGCGGCTGAAGGCGTCCGTGCAGTAGCGCTGGTTGGCCGCCTCCTTGATGACGAGGCCGCCGTTGAGCCGGCAGCGGTTCGCCGCGTCGTACTTCTCGGGGTGGGCCGGATGGACGGCGTGCGCGTTGTCGCAGCTCACAAGCATGGAGCCGGCAAGCGCGCGCAGGTGCTCCTCAGGCGTGCGGCCGAGCGCAGCGCTCGTGCGGGAGAGCGTGTCGGCGAGCAGCGTCGAGAGCGCCCCCTGCTTGGTGCCCGAGCCCACCTCCTCGTTGTCAAAGCACGCGTAGACGCTCACGTCATGCGGGTTCTCCGCCGCGAGGAAGGCCTCGAGCGCCACGTAGGCGCACTGGAGGTCGTCGAGATGGCCGGCGGAGACGAACTCACCGGCGCGACCCCAGACGCGCGGCTCCTCGTGGGCAACGAGGAAGAGGTCGCGCGCGAGGACGTCCGCCGGCTCGCAGCCCGCGGCCTCGGCCACCATCTCGTCGAAGGCCCCCGCGGAAAGCTCCCCCGCCGAGAAGAGCGGGCAGAGGTCAACCGCGCGGTTGAGCTCGGGCGAGAGCCCGCTCGTGCGGTCGAGGTGGATGGCGAGGCTCGGGATGAGGCAGACGTCGTCGGCGATGTCCACGAGGCGGCTCTCCACGCGCGCGCCGTCGCGCACGAGCACGCGGCCCGCAAGTCCGAGCGGGCGGTCCAGCCACGTGTGGTCGAGCATGCCTCCGTAGGCCTCGACGTCGAGGCGGAGATACCCCTCCGGCCCCTCGAGCGCGGGCGCCGCCTTCACCTTGTAGGTGGGCGAGTCGCCGTGGGCGGCGGCCAGCTGGAAGTGGTGGCCGCCCTCGGGGAGCTCGGCCCCGACCTTCCACGCCACGACGCTCGAGTTGTTGCGGACGGTGTAGTAGCGCCCACCCGCCTCCATGGCCCACGCCCCGCCCTCGGGAAGGTAGGCGAACCCGGCGGCGTCGAGGCGCGCGCGGATGGCGGCGACGGTGTGGAACACGCTCGGGCACGCACGGACAAACTCGACGAGCCCGGCGGCGACGTCCTTCTCGCTCATAGGTCTCCTTCGGTCGGCTGTGATGCGACCGTCCAGCCTAGCACTTCTCGGCGCAGCGGGCGCCTCCGGACACACGCCCTCCCGGGTACGTACACCTCGCCTCCCGACGCACGCCCTCCCGGGTACGTACACGCCGCCTCCGGATGCGTACGCAATTTGATAATTAATTCGGTACCATGCGATTAAAACCCGCAGGTGGGAAAGGTGGCGAGAAGAACATCAATCATCGAATCGCGTACGTACCCGGAACAGGCGTGTACGTACCCGAGGAAGGCGCCCCGGGCGTCAGGCAAGCATGTTGCGGGCCGTGAACTCCGCCTGGACGGTGGCGAGCATGAGCTCCACGTCGTCGAGGCCGAGGTGGCGCTCCGACTCCCCCGCCTTGAGCGTGCCGCGGCGGCGCGCCCAGCTCTCGAGCGACGCCGGCCGCTGCTCGTGCGGCAGGATGCGCGTCTCGGGGTCCACGCGCCGGCAGATGTCGCGCGAGTCCACGACCACCACGCGACCGGCCTTGCGGGCCTCGGCGTAGCCGTCGATGTGCAGCATGAACCAGGAGTCCTCGAAGGCGGCGTTGTGCGCCATGAACGGATAGGCGGTGAGCGCGGCGAGAAGGGCCTTCTGCACCTGCTTGTCCTCGCGGAAGGGGGTCTTCCCGTCGAGGTCGGACCACTGGATCTTGTGGATGTCCGCCAGCGGCACGCCCTTCTCGGCGTACATCTCGGGCAGGCCGAAGTAGCCGGCAAAGGGGTCGTGCGGCCTGGCCTTGGGGCCGATGGTCATGAACTCGAGGCCCACGTTGATGATGTAGCCGCGCGCGGGGTCGCGGTCGGTGGTCTCGATGTCAATCCCCACGACCATGCCGGAGACCGGCGCGTCCACCCAGGCCACGTTGAGGTCGCGCGCGTCCGGGCCGGCAAGCGCCGTCACCTGCGCGTCGGTACGATGCTGGAGCACGGCGACGGCATGGATGAGGTCGGCCGCGGAGAGGCCGCGCGCGAGGCTCGAGGGAGAGAGGTCGCGCAGCTTCTCGATGCCAAAGCGGTCGCAGACGTCGCGGTTGCGGTCCGCGAGGGAGAGGATGAGGTCGTACGAGAACGGCTCGCGGCCGGCAGGCGCCTCCGCCCAGGCGGCGCGCAGGACCCCGAGCGCCTCCTCGTTCTTGGCGCGCTCCGCGGAGAGCGAGGCGTCATCCGTGAGGAACCCGGGGAACACAAAGGCGCTTGCGCACTCTATGGCTTGGCTGAGGTCCACGTTGCTCACTCCCGTCCACGAAAAAAGACGCCGAGAAGAACCCGGCGCCTTCCTAGGCTAACAGAACGCGCGGCCGCCTCGGCCTACTCCGCGTAAAACACGCGACCGTCTCTTCTCGGCTTGGGCTCCGGCGTCTCGGCCGGGTATCCCAGGATGCAGTGGCCGATGCCCTCGTAGTCGCCCTCGACGCCAAGCTCGGAGAGGATGGCCTTGCCCTCGGGGGTGTCGAACTCCTCGCGGGCGCGGTGGATCCAGCAGCTGCCGAGCCCCAGCGCGTGCGTGGCGAGCATGAGGTTGCCCATGACGAGGCTGCCGTCGTAGACGCGGTTGCGCTCGTCGCGCGGGGCGAGCACCACGAGGACCACCGGCGCGCTGTAGAACGGGTCGCGGCTGGGGTCGCCGATTATCTCGGCGTTCATGGCGGAGAGGCGGTCGCGCAGCTCGCGGTTCGTGACGGCCACGATGATGGGGCCCTGGCGGTTCATGCCGCTCGCGGCCCAGAGGCCGGCCTCGATGACCTGGTCGATCAGCTCCCGGCTGGGCACCTCGTCGGTGTACGCGCGCACGCTCCTGCGCTCGAGCATTCCCTGGATGATGTCGCTCATGGCTCCTCCTCGCCTCGATTGCCGCCTGAGGCTGTTATACCCCAATGCGCGGCGACGCGGCCCGTCCCCGTCCGCGTTTGCACGAGCAAACTCCGCGGGCGGGGGCGTCGGGATGGCGCTCGATTGCGTTTGCACAGGTAGATGGGCCGCACGGTTCTTCTCGCCCAGGCGTCGGGCGCGTTTGCTCGTGCAAACGCGGAAAGGGGGCATGCGGCGGCGCGGGGCAGAAGGACGTGCGCTACTCCCCGACCTCGCGCAGGAGGTCGGCGGGATCCACCCCATAGAGGTGCGCGAACTTCACGAGATTCGAGGTGGACGGCTCCGAGGCGCCCTGCTCCCACTTCGAGACGGCCTGCCGCGAGACGCCGACCTTCTCGGCCACGAGCTCCTGCGTCATCTTGCACCGCTCCCGATGCGCCCGCAGCACCTCGGCGAGCGAGCGGCGCACCGCCACGGCCTCGGGGTCCTTGGAGACGCGCTCCTGTCGCAGGAACCACCGGATGGCGAGCACCAGCAGCACGACGAACAGGACCCAGGGCACCACCCTGGCAAGGAGAATCGGAATCAGAATCATGAGCTCCGTCGGCCCCAGTCCCATAATCATGACGCCCTCCTTTCACGCGCTTTGCCCCACTGTAGCTGAGCAGGGCGGTTGCGCCCAGCAACTATCGCGCAACGTTCGGTTGCGGCCGGGATCGGTCGGACCCAAGGCGGCGCGGGGCGAGAAGGACGGGATCGGCGGCCGCCGCCCTGGGGCCACGTGCTGTGGGGGAACGTTCCCAGCCCTTGTTGCCTACGTCTACGGAATCGTTCTCACCTCTGGGCGGGGGCGCCGCTACAATGCGTCCGGGAGCATACGGAGAGCGAAAGGAACCGCCATGACGGAGAAGGCCAGCAGGAAGAGCCCCGCCAAGAAGACCGCCGCGAGAAGGACGCGGAAGGCCGTCGCCGCGCCACGCGTCGGCGGGGCGGAGCGCGTGAGGGCCGACGCCGTCTTCCAGGAGCGCCTGGCCCGCTACCATGACGAGCTCCGCTGGCTCTACATGGAGCTCTACGACAACGGCGACATGTTCGCCGAGCTGCTCGACCAGATGCGGGCCTACTACGACGCACGCTCCGAGCGGCTGCGCGCCCTCGACGCCGAGCGCGAGGCCGCCGGCGAGTGGTACCGCAGCCGCGACATGCTCGGCATGCAGATGTACATCGACAACTTCGCCGGCAACATCAAGGGCGTGGAGGACCGCCTGGACTACCTCGAGCGCGTGGGCGTGAACTACCTCCACCTCATGCCGTTCCTCGACACGCCCGCGGACAGGAGCCGCTCCGACGGCGGCTACGCCGTCAAGGACTTCCGCCGCGTCAAGCCCGAGCTCGGCACGATGGAGGACCTCGCCCACCTCGCCGGGAAGTGCCACGAGCGCGGCATCAGCCTCTGCATGGACTTCGTCATGAACCACACGTCGGAGGATCACGAGTGGGCGCGGCGGGCGCGTGCCGGCGAGGGCGAGTACATGAGCCGGTACTTCTTCGAGAGCAACCAGGCGGTGATCGACCAGTACACCCGCGAGGTGCCGCAGGTCTTCCCCACCACGGCGCCCGGCCACTTCACCTACCTACCGGAGCTGGGCCAGTCCGTGATGACACAGTTCTACCCCTACCAGTGGGACCTCAACTACAGGAACCCGCGCGTCTTCAACGAGATGATGTACAACTTCCTCTACCTGGCAAACCAGGGCATGGACATCATCCGCATCGACGCCGTGCCCTACATCTGGAAGCAGCTCGGCACCAACTGCCGCAACCTCCCCCAGGTCCACACCATCGTGCGCATGATGCGCATGATCGGCGAGGTCGTGTGCCCCGGCATCGTGCTTCTGGGCGAGGTGGTCATGGCGCCGGTGGAGGTGGTCCCCTACTTCGGGACCGTGGAGAAGCCCGAGTGCCACATGCTCTACAACGTCACGACGATGGCCACCACCTGGAACTCCGTGGCCTGCCGCGACACGCGCCTGCTGCGCTCGCAGCTCGACGCCGTGTGCGGGCTGCCCAGCCAGTACACCTTCCTCAACTACCTGCGCTGCCACGACGACATCGGCTGGGGCCTCGACTACGCCACGCTCAGCACCTGGGGCATGGAGGAGGTCCCGCACAAGCGCTACCTCAACGACTACTTCCAGGGCCGCGTGCCGGGCAGCGCCTCGCGCGGCGAGCTCTACAACGCCGACCCGGCGACCGGCGACGCGCGCTTCTGCGCCACCACGGCCTCCATGTGCGGCATCGAGGCCGCGGGCTTCGAGGGCGACGAGGAGGCGATGGAGGTCGCCATCCGCAAGGACGTCATGCTCCACGCCTACCTGCTCGCGCAGTCCGGCCTGCCGATCATCTACAGCGGGGACGAGGTCGGCCAGGTGAACGACTACACCTACAAGGACGACCCCGAGAAGGCCGACGACTCGCGCTACATCCATCGCGGCCGCTTCGACTGGGCGCTCGTCGACCGCGTTGACGAGAAGGGCAGCGTCCAGGAGCGCATCTTCGACGCGCTCGGCGAGCTGGAGGCCATCCGTCGCCGCGAGGACGTCTTCGACGCCGACGCCGAGGTGGGGATTGTCGACTACAGCGACCCGGCCATCCTCTGGATCCGCCGGAGCGCCGGCAGCCGCACGCTCAACGCGGTCTTCAACTTCTGCGACGCCGAGAAGACCGCCTGGATGCCGGCCTGCGCCGAGTACACCAACCTGCTCACGGGCGAGACCATGGGCTTCGAGACCTTCCAGCTGCCCGCCTGGGGCTTCGTCTGGTACCTCGCGTAGGGCAAGACGGCCGTCGCCCCCGGGCGGCGGCCGAGGCGGCTACTCGACGCCGATGCGCTCGGCGGAGTCCTCGCTCACCCAGAGCGTGTCCTTGTCGCGCGAGACGAACTCGCGGCTCTCGTCCTCGAGGACGTGGACCTCGGTGGAGTCCATGGGGAGCTCGTAGAGGTCGTCCTCGAAGTCGACGACCTCATAGTTGGACCCGCTCAGCGTGACGCTGCGCACCTCGCTCGCGTCCGTCTCCACGCCGTCCGGGTAGTTGCCGTCGCACCCGCCGAAGCCGAGCGCCCATCCCGCTGCCAGGGCGCACACGAGCAGGCCGCCGGCAATCACGCGCATCTTTGAACCCGCCATGGGGCATCCTCTCTCTAAGAATCACTCTTTTATATCATGGGCGCAACGGACGGCCCAGGGGAATCTCCAGCGCCAGACGAGGGCGACGGGGCAAGGGCAGCTAGGAGAGGCTAGGAGAGGATCTTCATCTTGGAGAGGGCGTGGCTGAGCTCGAGGTAGCTGAAGCTCGCCCCCTCGAGCGAGGAGAGGCAGATGGGGATCGCAAGCCGGTCCTTCTGCGCGATCGGCCTCATGACGCAGCCGTCGAAGGGGCCGATGAACTCTCCTCCCACGATGAGCGAGAGGCCGTTTCTGTGCTCCATCAGGTCGCCGTACGACTCGAGCGTGGGAATCTCGACGAGCTCCGAGGTCATGCCGTGCGCCGCGTAGGCGCGGCAGACGGACTCGTTGAAGTGGTCGAACTCCGGCGCGAGGGCGACGGGGCACGCGTTGATGTCCTCGAGCGTGAGCTCGCTCTTCTTGGCGAGCGGGTTGGACCCCGCCATAACCACGTAGGGGGACATCGTGCCGAGGCTCCCCGTGACGACGCCCCGCTCCTTCAGCGATCCGACCGTCACGAGGGCGTCGAAGCGCCCCTCCCTGAGCTCGTCGATGCAGGCCGAGCAGGTCGTGAGCACGACGTCGACCTCGCATCCGAGGGCGCGGCCGGCCACGACGCTGATCATCGTGCAGATGCGCTCGATGCCAGGGAACCTGGGCACGCAGAGACCGAGGCGCAGGGCGCGCGAGACGCCGGCCTCGCGAGCGCTTGACCGGGCGAAGCTTACGAGCGCGTCGTACTCCGCGAGCACCCGCTTGGCACGGGCGCCGAAGGCGCGGCCGAGTGGCGTGGGCGTCACCCCGGAGCTCGCGCGGTTGAAGAGCGGGGCGCCCGTCCTCCCCTCGAGCTCGGACATGGCCTTGGAGACTGCCTGGACGGAGACGCCCTCACGCTCGGCAGCGGCAGAGAAGCTCCCCGTGGCGAGGATCGCCACGACGTATCTGAGCTGCTTTATGTTCACGAACGGGCCTCCCCGGAGAATGCGCTGCCGAGAGCTGGTGATATATCAGCGATATATGGCTAGTTTGTCACAGGAGCATTTCGGACGGAGAACATGCGCCCCCCTCCTCAAAGTGGAGTTGACGTAACGCCATCTCCCTCCGCTCGGAAGGCCACCCCCATTTGCGCGGGTTTTCTCGCCACGCGCCGAAAGCCCCTCTCCCTCGGCGAGGGTTGAGGGCTATCGTGTGGGGGCAAGGCGGCCCGTTTCCCCCGCCCCCCCCGAGAGGACGCCCCATGCACGAGATACCCTGCGACATCACAGACCCGCTGGGCCTGCACATCCAGCTCGCCGTCCTGCTGGCAAGCGAGGCCGAGCGCTGGAGGAGCGACGTCACCCTGGAGCACGCGGGGCGCGTCGTGGACGCCAAGCAGCTCATGCAGCTCCTGATGCTCGGCGTGCGCACGGGCGAGCACGTGGTCGTGACCGTGAGCGGGCCGGACGAGGACACCGCCGCCGGGGCCATCCGGCAGATCACGCGGACGTTCTAGCGCGGGGAGTCGGGCGCCCGGCGTTCTTGTCGCCTTGGCCCCGCACGGCAGGTCTGCGGGGCCAAGGCGACAAACCCGCGCCCCGGAGCGTCGTCAAGGCCCCGCAGACCCGCTGCGCGGGGCCAAGGCGACAAGAACGTCCGGCCGTCAGCCCAGCAGCCCGTCGAGCTCCTCTCTCCACCGCGCGACGAGCCGGTCGAGCGACCACGCCGCGTTGGCGGGGCTCGTGGACGGCAGCACCCGCGCCGAGAGGCCGCACGCGGGCTCCAGCCAGCGACGATAGAGCCGCCCCGCCGTGCCGCCGTTGCAGAGCACGGCCTCGACGGGCGCCGCGCGCAGGACGCGGGGGACGTCGGCCGGGACCACGTTCTTGATGGAGGCGTCCGACGACCCGCGGATGTCGCAGCTCTCGATGACGTCCCAGAGCGCGATGCCGTGGCGCAGCAGCAGCGAGCGCTTGGCCGCGACGTCACCGTCCGCCGGGACGGGCTCGCCCGCGCACGCGGCGACGACGCGCCAGAAGCGGTTGCGCGGGTTGCCGTAGTAGAAGCGGTTCTCGCGCGAGAGCGCCGAGGGAAGCGAGCCCAGCACGAGCACGCGGGAGCGCTCGTCGAAGACTGGGTCGAACTCGTGGACTATGTGCTCGTAGTCTGCCATGCCACGAGCATAGCGCCCCGAGGCGCCACCTGCGGCCTCAACCTGCCCTTTCATGGGTGTTTGGTGAGAAGGGTCCCACCCGCGCTACACTCGTTACGTTGAAGGGAGTCCCCCAGGATGGACATCAACCAGATTGCCCAGATGGCAGGCGTCTCGCGGGCGACGGTCTCGCGCTATCTCAACGACGGCTACGTCAGCCAGGAGAAGCGCGCCGCCATCCGCCGCGTCATCGAGAAGACCGGCTACGTGCCCTCTCAGCACGCCAAGACCCTGCGCACGGGCAAGACCAACGTCGTGGGGATCATCATCCCCAAGATCAACTCGGCCTCGGTGAGCCGGATGGTCGCGGGCATCACGCCCGTGCTCAACGCCGCCGGCTACCAGGTGCTGCTGGCCAACACGGACAACAACGCCTCCCGCGAGGTGGACTTCCTGCGCCTCTTCTCAGAGAAGAACCAGGTGGACGGCGTCATCCTCATTGCCACCGTCATCACCGAGGAGCACCGCGAGGCCATCTCCTCCCTGCCCGTTCCCATCGTGGTGCTCGACCAGGACGTGGACTTCCGCTCCTGCGTCTTCCAGAACGACTACGAGGGCATGCGCGAGGTCGCCTCGATCGCGCTGCGCACCGCCAAGCGGCCGGCCTACATCGGCGTCTTCGAGGAGGACGTCGCCGTCGGACAGATGCGCCGCCAGGGCTTTCTCGCCGCGTGCGCCGAGGCCGGCGTGGAGGTCCCCGAGCGGGCGATGCGCATCGCCGAGTTCACCGTGGACTCCGGCTACGAGCAGGCGGAGGCCCTGCTCGAGTCCCACCCCGAGCTCGACGGCATCGTGTGCGCCACCGACTCGATCGCCTACGGCGCCCTCACCTGCCTGCGCGAGTACGGGCGGCGCGTCCCCGAGGACGTGGTGGTGACGGGCATGGACGACTCCGAGATCTCCCAGATCGTCACGCCGACGCTGACCACGGTCCACCTCCACTACAAGTCCTCCGGCGCGCAGACCGCCCGGATGCTCGTCGGCTTCATGACCGGCGAGGAGTACGTGGCGCGCAAGGTCAAGATGGACTACGAGGTCGTGGCGAGGAACTCCACGCGCTAGGTCGCGCGCCGGCGCCGCGTTGGACGTGCGGGGCGTTGCCGTTTTTGGGTTGTGGCAGCGGCGGCGCGCGGAGCGTTGCGAGGAACGGGGTCATGGCAGAAATGGCGCTGCCACGACCCCACTTTGCGCAACAGGGGCGAGAAGAACCGCAGGTCGTTCTTCTCGCCGATTGCCACAAGCCCCATCCACGCAACGCGCGGACGCGCCAGATTGCCATGACCCCGCTTTCCGCAGCGGCCCGCCACCCCGAGCGCCCCGCGATCAGGGCGAGAAGAACGTGCGACCGAGCATGCCCCCGCGCACGGACTGCGGCCCCGCCGGCGGAAATCCGTGCGCGGGGGCATGCTCGACCAGACCACCGCTCGCCGACAAAACCCCGCCGTCTGCGGCAACTCCCCTCCAGCACGTTCTTCTCGCCGTATTGTGAGAACGATTCCATATGGGAACGTTCTCACATGGTATGATGAGGCGGAGAGAAAGGTGGGCACATGGCACTCGACTATCGGCAGGCGGCTCAGGAGATTCTGGACGCCATCGGCGGTCCGGGCAACGTGGTCTCGGCGGCGCACTGCGCCACGCGCCTGAGGCTCGTGCTCGCGGACGACGCCAAGGTGGACCAGGCGGCCGTTGACAACGCGACTGGCGCCAAGGGCAACTTCAAGGCGTCCGGGCAGATGCAGGTCATCTACGGCACGGGCACGGTGAACAAGGTCTACGACGAGTTCATCGCCCTCGGCCACATCACGGCCGCCACCAAGGCGGAGGTGAAGGAGGCCGCCGCCCAGCAGCAGACCAACCCCTTCATGCGCGCGATCAAGCTGCTGGGGGACGTCTTCGTGCCCATCATCCCGGCGATCGTGGCCTCCGGCCTGCTCCTGGGCATCATGAGCGCGCTCTCCTTCATGGATTCCAACGGCTTCATCGCGCTCGACACCAACAACGCCTGGTACCAGATCCTGAACCTCGTCTCCAACACGGCGTTCACGTTCCTGCAGATCCTCATCGGCTTCTCCGCGGCCAAGGCCTTCGGCGCCAACCCCTACCTCGGAGCGGTCGTGGGCATGCTGCTCATCAACCCGGGCCTGCAGAACGCCAACACCGTGGCAACCGAGGGCGTGCTCCAGACCTACCCCGTCATCCCCGGCCTCTACTCCATCGAGTGGACCGGCTACCAGGGCCACGTCATCCCCATCGTCATCGCCTGCGGCATTCTCGCGTTCATCGAGAGGCGCCTGCACAGGGTGGTCCCCGAGGCCTTCGACCTCTTCGTGACGCCGCTCGTCTCCGTAGCCGTCACGGCCTACGTCACCATGCTCGCCGTCGGGCCCGTCTTCGTCTGGGCGGAAAACGCCATCCTCGGCGGCATCCAGTTCCTGCTCACGCTGCCGCTCGGCCTGGGCTCGCTCATCATGGGCGCCCTCTACGCCCCCACCGTGGTCACCGGCATCCACCAGATGTACACCACGATCGACCTCGGCCAGATAGCCACGTACGGCGTGACCTACTGGCTGCCGCTCGCCAGCGCCGCCAACATCGGCCAGGCCGGCGCGGCGCTCGCCGTGGCGCTCAAGACCAAGGACGTCAAGGTCCGCTCGCTCGCCCTCCCCTCCTCGCTCTCCGCGTTCATGGGCATCACCGAGCCCGCCATCTTCGGCGTGAACCTCCGCTTCTTCAAGCCCTTCGTGGCCGGCTGCATCGGCGGTGGCCTGGGCGCCATGTTCGCCTCCATCGTGGGGCTCGCCGCGGCGGGCACCGGCGTCACCGGCATCTTTGGCATCCTGCTCTGCCTCAGCCAGCCCGTGCAGTACGTGATCATGTTCGCCATCTCCGGAGTCGTGGCCTTCGCCATCTCCTACGCGCTCTACAAGGACCCCGAGGCCGCGACCCCCGCCGAGAAGCCCGTCGTCCAGGCCTCCGTCTCCGCGCCCGCCACTGACGCCGCCAACGCCGCGGCCCTCTCCGCCGCCGCTGCCGACGCCGCCGTCGCAACCGTAACCGACGCCGCACCCGCCGCGCAGGCCGAGGTCCTTCTCGCTCCGATGGCGGGCACCGCCATCAAGATGACCGAGGTCCCCGACCCCGTCTTCGCGAGCGAGGCCATGGGCCCCGGAGCCGCCGTCCGCCCCACCGAGGGCAGGCTCTGCGCGCCCGCCGCGGGCACCGTCACCGTGCTCGCCGAGACCGGCCACGCCCTCGGCATGACCACCGACGCGGGCGCCGAGGTCCTCATGCACATCGGCATCGACACCGTGACCCTCGAGGGCAGGCCCTTCACCGCGCACGTCAAGGTGGGCGACCACGTTAAGGCCGGCCAGCTCCTCATGGACGTCGACCTCGACGCCATCCGCGCCGCGGGACTCGACCCGGTGACCCCGGTCATCGTGACCAATGCCGAGGCCTACGCTAGGGTCACACCGCATGCTGGCACGACCGTGCGCACCGGCGAGAGCCTCGTCGAGCTCTCCTGACCGTCCCTCCTCGCACAGGGGCGGCCCGCGCCGGACGGGCCGCCCCGCCTCACACTCGGGAGCCATCATGTCACACGATCCCTGGAGAATGGGCTTTCACCTCATGCCGCCCGTCGGCTGGCTCAACGACCCCAACGGCCTCTGCCAGCTGGGCGGCACCTATCACGTGTTCCACCAGTACAGCCCCGACTGGCCCGCGCCCGACGCGCCGCGCGGGTGGGGCCACTTCTGGAGCCGCGACCTCGTCCACTGGAGGTCCGGCGGGCGCGCGTTTGCCATCGCGCCGGACACCCCCGACGAGGCATCGGGCGCCTACTCGGGCTGTGCCGTGCCCTTCGAGGGTGGCGTGCGCCTCTACTACACCGGCAACGTCAAGGAGCCGGGAGACTTCGACTACGTGCGCGCGGGACGGCGCGCGGCCCAAATCCTCGTCGAGGCCGCACCAGACCCCGCCGCGTCCGGAGGCCTTGCGCTCGGCGAGAAGGACGTGCTGCTGAGAAACGCCGACTACCCCGCGTTCTGCTCGTGCCACGTGCGCGACCCCAAGGTCTGGCGCGAGGGGGGCGCGTGGTGGATGCTCCTCGGCGCGCGCGACCTCGACGACCGGGGGCTCGCGCTCGTGCTGCGCTCGAATGACGGCCGGGCGTGGGAGAGCGCCGGGGCCGTCCGCCCGACGTCCCCCTTCGGCTACATGTGGGAGTGCCCGGACCGCATCGAGCTCGGCGGGCGCGAGTGGCTCTCGTTCTGCCCGCAGGGCATGGCCGAGCGCCCCTGGGCCGACGGCGTGGACGACCAGTCCGGCTACGTCCCGCTCCCCGCAGGCGAGCGCCTGGCGGCGGACGCCGAGGTCGACCCCCGGGCGTTCCGGCGCTGGGACCACGGCTTTGACTTCTACGCGCCGCAGAGCTTCGTGGACGAGTCCGGCCGCGCCATCCTGATCGGCTGGATGGGCATGCCCGACGCCGACTTCGCGGGGGCGCCCGACGGCATGACGTGGTGCCACTGCCTCACGGTACCGCGCGAGGTTACGGCCGGCGCGGACGGGGCGCTGCTCCAGCGGCCGGTGCGCGAGCTCGAGGCGCTGCGCGGCACGCGGCACGAGCTGGCCGGCGGCGGGTCGCTCACGCTGGGGGAGCATCGCGCCGACGTCCTTCTCGCCCGCCCCGAGGGGCCGCTCGAGCTCTGGCTGGACGACGCGCTCGCGATTACCTGGGACGGCGCGGAGCTTGCGCTGCGCTTTGCGGACGACGCCGTCGGGTGCGGGCGGACCGGGAGGGCCGTGGCGTGCGACGACCTTCGCGACCTACGCGTTCTTGTCGACAGCTCAGCCGTCGAGGTCTTTGCCAACGACGGCGAGCTCGCCTTTGCCACCCGCTGGTTCCCCCGCTCCCCCACCCTCACGCTCGTGCAAAAGGGACAGGCACTTTTGCACGCCTGGGAGATGGGCGACGGCGTGGCGGGCACGTACGAGTAGCCGCACGGACCGCTTGCCGAGAAGAGCGGCGCGCTCGGCCGCATCACGGCATAATGGGTGTGGAATCGATTCCGCACACAAGCGAAAGGACACCGCGATGTTCTCCGTCTCCGCACTGGGCGAGCTCCTCATCGACTTCACCGACGCCGGCACCTCTGCTGGAGGCCAGCGGCTCTTCGAGCGCAACGCCGGCGGCGCGCCGGCCAACGTCCTCGTGGCGCTGGAGAAGCTCGGCCACAAGACCGCCTTCCTGGGCAAGGTGGGCTGCGACATGCACGGCGAGTTCCTGCGCGCCACCCTCGAGGAGCAGGGCATCGACACCACGGGGCTGATCAGCGACCCGGACGCGTTCACGACGCTGGCCTTCGTTGCCCTCTCGCCTGACGGCGAGCGCGAGTTCTCCTTCGCGCGCAAGCCCGGAGCGGACACGCGCATCACGGAGGATGAGCTCGCGCGCGACGTGATCGCCGCGTCCAGGGTCTTCCACGTGGGCTCGCTCTCGCTCACCGACGAGCCCGCCCGCTCGGCCACGCTCGCCGCGCTCTCCTGCGCGCGCGAGGCCGGCTGCACCCTCTCCTACGACCCCAACTACCGCGCGAACCTCTGGCCGTCCATCGAGGCCGCCGTGGAGCAGATGCGCGCCGTGGTGCCGCAGATGGACCTCATGAAGCTCTCCGACGAGGAGTGCGCGCTCCTCACGGGCGAGAAGGACCCGGAGGCCGCTGCGGCGGCGCTCCTGGCGCAGGGCCCCAAGGTCGTGGCCGTAACGCTCGGCGCGGGCGGCGCGTACGTCCGCTGCGCCGACGGGGACGCCACGGTGCCGGGCTTCCCCGCTGACGCCGTGGACGCCACGGGCGCGGGCGACTCCTTCTGGGGCGGCTTCCTCGCAGGCTTCTGCGAGAGCGGCAAGGCGCCGGCGGAGGTGACCGTCGAGGACGCCGCCGGCTTCGCACGCCTGGGCAACGCCGTCGCGTCCCTCTGCGTCCGCAAGCGCGGCGCCATCCCCGCGATGCCGGAGCGCGCCGACGTGGAGGCCCTCCTCGCCGAGTAGCCTGACGCGGCCGACTTGCGGCGCGCCCGATTTGTGGCGCGGCCGACTCGGTGACGCGGCCGGCTCAGTGACGCGCCCAATCAGTGGCGCGCCCGACTCAGTGACGGGTTCTGGACGAATGCGGCCTCTGGACCGGGGCCATCCGTTCAGGACCCGTCACTCTGCCAAAAGCAGATTGAAGCCAGAAGATTGAAGCCAGACCCCGTCGCCCCCGTCAGGTCACGGGCGGGCGAGGGCCTCGAAGCGGCGATAGAGCAGCCCTCCCGCCGCGGCGAGCGCCACCGCCACGACGACGGCCATGGCGGCGATCCCGTAGTCTCCGCTCCCGAAGGCCGAGGCGGCGACCGTGGACGTCACGATGGAGGGGATGCGGCCGAGCGTGGTGATGGCCAGCACCGCCCCGAAGCGCATGTCCGTGAGCCCGGCAAAGTACGTGAGGAAGTCCTTGGGCGTCCCCGGAATGAGAAAGACGACGAGCATCACGAGCTCGAGCCGCCGGGCGTCGTGCAGCCACGAGAAGCGGTCGAGATGTGAGCGGTCAAAGAAGACGCCCACGAGCGACCAGCCCCAGCGACGCACCGCCCAGAAGATGGCGCTCGACGCCACGGCGCTCGCGGCCATGCACACGAGCGTGCCCTCGAGGAAGCCGAAGGCGTACCCGCTCGCCAGCTCGACGGGCTCCCCGGGGAGAAAGGCGAGCGCGATCTGCAGCGCGTTGACGCCGCCGATGACGAGCCGCGAGAGGATCGCGTGCTCAGCGACGAAGGACCGCACCGCAACGGGGTCGCTCGCCCAGGCGTAGGCCTCGGGCGCCCAGCGCAGGCAGATGGCCGCGAGCGCGACCCCCACCGCCACAAGCGCGCAGATGACGAGCGCCCTTCTTGCCCTCAGGTCGCGATCCGCGACGTCATGCCGGTTCTTCTCGCCCATGCGCACCCCCTCCCATCCATCTTGCCATCCGGGGCACTACCGGGCGGCCCTCCGCGGGAACCCTTGCCGGATGCTTGCACCGCCCTTACACAGCCAGCCGGGAGCAGGCACGCTCCGAGGCCGGCGAGACGGGCCTAGAGCGTCGCCGCGTGAACGAGCATCGCGAGCGCGAGGCTGCCCAGAAGCGTCGAGGTTGCCAGGCAGCCGAGAAGAACGGCCTTCTCGGACATTCTCTTGATCATGGTGCCTCCCTTCCTCGTTGCCGTCCCTCCCCCAGGGACCGGGCACGCCGAGTCGCCTGCGTGCCCGCTCCTGGGAGGGTGACTCCATTCTTGCAGCTCAGAAGGATGGAACCAATCGATTGGACTTACTGCCGGGTGACGCTTTGGTAAGATTCCCGCCTCCCCCGCGCCGCGTCCCGCCGCGCGGGGAGGGCCTAGCGCCGCAGCTCGGAGAGGGCCACGCGGACGGCCTCGTCCTCGTCGTCGGTCACGACCACGAGCTCGGGGTCGAGCGGCGAGATGTTGCCCGACTCACGGACGGTCCCCTCGAGCCAGTCCATGAGGCCGCCCCAGTACTCGGAGCCGAAGAGCACCACGGGGACGCGCGCTACCTTGTGCGTCTGGACGAGCGTGAGCAGCTCAAAGGCCTCGTCGAGCGTGCCGAAGCCGCCCGGGAAGATGATCGCGCCGCTCGAGTACTTGACGAACATCGTCTTGCGCACAAAGAAGTAGCGGAAGGTCATGCCCAGGTTGACCCACTTGTTGATGCCCTGCTCGTGCGGCAGCTCGATGCCCAGCCCCACCGACTTTCCGCCGGCCTTGGCCGCCCCGCTGTTGGCGGCCTCCATGATGCCCGGGCCTCCGCCGGTGATCACGGCCACGCCCGCCTCGGCGAGCTTTCTGCCCACGTGGCGCGCGGCACGATACATCGGGTCGGTGCGCGGCGTGCGCGCCGAGCCAAAGACGGTAACGGCGGGCCCCAGCTCCGCGAGCGCGCCGAAGCCGTCGACGAACTCGGCCTGGATGCGCAGGACGCGCCACGGGTCCATGTGCAGCCAGTCCGTGGAGGCCTCGGGCGCGAGGAGGTTGCCCGTGGTGGTGTCGGCCGGGATCATGGGCCCGCGCATGATCACGGGACCGCGGTGGTAGGTCTGCCCGAGGGGCTCCTCGGGGGTGGGGCGCTGGTCGAGGTTCTTCTCGTCTGCCATGATGCCTCCTTCTCCTGACGGGGCCCTACGGTACGTCCGCCCCGTCAGCGGCGGGTAAGCCGCGCGACATGTCGCGATACGCTTTGTGTACCCGTTTTTGCCGCCGGCGCTGGCGTGCCACCGGCGTCAGGCTTATTTGGCGCATGCCGCTGGCGTCGGGTTTATTTGGCACGCGCATCCGTGCCAAATAAACCCGACGCCAGCGGCATGCGCCAAATAAGCCTGACGCCGGTGGCACGGCGGCTACGCCAGGCCGAGGGCCATCCCCGCGAGGCGCACGGCGAGCGCCACGACCCACGCCACGCCGCACTGCATGGCGACAACGGCCCACATCATGCGCGTCCCCAGCTCGGCCTTCACCGCGGACACCGCCGCCACGCACGGCGTGTACAGCAGCGTGAACGTGAGGAACGCAAACGCCGTGAGCGGCGAGAAGAGCTCGGGCAGGCCCGCCGTGCTCCCGCCCATGAGGACAGTCAAAGTTGCCACCACGTTCTCCTTGGCGCCGAAGCCAGCCGCCAGGGCCGCCGCCGCGCGCCAGTTGCCAAAGCCGAGCGGGGCGAAGAGCGGCGCCAGCAGCGCGCCGAGCGCGGCGAGCATGCTCTGGGACTGGTCGGACACCACGTTGAGGCGCACGTCGAAGGTCTGCAGGAACCAGATCACCACGCTCGCCACGAAGATGATCGTGAACGCCTTGGTTGCAAAGCCCTTGGCCTTGTCCCAGGCCAGGCGCGCCACGGTGCGCGGCGCGGGCATGCGGTAGTTGGGAAGCTCCATCACAAACGGCACCGGGTCGCCCTTGAAGGCCGTCCCCTTGAGCACGAGCGCGACGAGGATTCCCACCACGATGCCCATGAGGTAGAGCGCGATCATCACGAGCGGCGCGCACTCCGGGAAGAACGCGGCCGAGAAGAGCGCGTAGACCGGCACCTTTGCCGAGCAGCTCATGAACGGCGTGAGCATGACCGTCATCTTGCGGTCGTGCTCGGAGGGCAGGGTGCGCGTCGCCATGATGGCGGGAACCGAGCAGCCAAAGCCGATGAGCATGGGCACGAAGCTGCGTCCGGAGAGGCCCAGGCGCCGCAGCAGCTTGTCCATCACAAAGGCCACGCGCGCCATGTAGCCGGAGTCCTCGAGGATCGAGAGCAGGATGAAGAGCACCACGATGATCGGCAGGAAGGAGAGAACCGAGCCCACGCCGGCAAAGACGCCGTCGATCACGAGGCTGTGCACCACCGGGTTGAGCCCAAAGGCCGTGAGCGCGGCGTCCGCCTGGGCTGTCACCCAGTCGATTCCGGCGGCGAGAAGGTCGGAGAGCCGCTGACCCACCACATCAAAAGTGAGCCAGAAGACGAGCGCCATGATCCCAACGAACACCGGGATGGCCGTGTACTTGCCCGTGAGGATGCGGTCGGCCGCCACCGAGCGCGCGTGCTCGCGGCTCTCGTGCGGCTTGACCACGCACTCGGCGCAGACGCCCTCGATGAACGAGAAGCGCATGTCGGCGAGCGCCGCCATGCGGTCGCGGCCGGACTCGCCCTCCATCTGGCTGATGATGTGCTCCACGGCGTCGAGCTCGTTCTGGTCCAGCCCCAGGGCGCGCATCACGAGCTGGTCGCCCTCGATGAGCTTGGTCGCGGCAAAGCGCACGGGAAGGCTGGCCGCGGCAGCGTGGTCCTCGATGATGTGGCAGATGCCGTGGATGCAGCGGTGCAGGGCGCCGTGGTCGGGGCCGTCCGGCGAGCAGAAGTCCACGCGGCCCGGGTGCTCGCGGAAGCGCGCCACGTGCAGCACGTGCTCCACGAGCTCGGAGATGCCCTCCTCGCGCGCGGCGGAGATGGGAACCACGGGGATGCCGAGCGCGGCCTCCAGGCGGTTCACGCTCACCGTGCCACCGTTGGCCGTGAGCTCGTCCATCATGTTGAGGGCGAGCACCATCGGCCGGTCGAGCTCCATGAGCTGGAGCGTCAGGTAGAGATTGCGCTCGATGTTGGTGGCGTCCACGATGTCGATGATCGCGTCGGGGTCGTCCTCCAGGATGAAGCGACGGCTCACCACCTCCTCGCTCGTGTAGGGGCTGAGCGAGTAGATGCCCGGCAGGTCCGTGACCGTGGCCTCGGGATGGCCCTTGATCTGGCCGTCCTTGCGGTCCACGGTCACGCCCGGGAAGTTGCCCACGTGCTGGTTCGCGCCCGTGAGCGCGTTGAAGAGCGTGGTCTTGCCGCAGTTCTGGTTGCCGGCCAGCGCCAGCTTGAGCGGACGGCCCTCCGGGATGGCCTTGCCGGCCGCGCGCGGCGCGTACTTCTCGCCAATGGCGGGGTGGACGGCCGCCTCCAGGCGCTCGCGGCCGCGCGGGGCGTCGTGCATGTCGTGCACCTGCGTGAGCGCGATGTGAGCGGCGTCGTCCCGGCGCAGGGTGAGCTCGTAGCCGCGCAGGCGGATCTCGAGCGGGTCCCCCATGGGGGCGCGCTTCATGAGCGTGACCTCCACGCCCGGCGTGAGGCCCATGTCCAGGATGTGCTGGCGCAGCGACGGCTCGTCGCAGTCCACCGACGCCACCACGGCGTCCTTGCCGATCTCCAGCTCGTCCAGGTTCATGCGCGCTTCTCCCCTCGCAGCTCCACTCGCACGCCATTGTAGCGTGTGCGCTCGCCCCGGCGCGGCCCCCTTCGCGTTTGCTCGTGCAAACTCGAGGCGAGCTCCGGGAACAGCACAATCGAGCAAGCCTCTGAGCTGCGCAAATGCCAGCAGCCTTGTAATTTGGCGTGAACGTGGCGCGGCGTTTGCTCGTGCAAACTCGGTGGGGGCGCCGCGCGGCGGGAAGGCGCCCGAGGAGCCCGTGGCGTTTGCTCGTGCAAACTCGAGGGGAGCCAGCACCCCATGGCCTAGAATGGCGAGAAGAACCGAGAAGGACGTGCGCCCGCGGCGCCGAGGCGAGAGGAGCCCCATGAACGTGCTCGTGCTGCTGCCCGTGGATGACGCCCAGCGCGCCCGGCTCGAGGCCGCCGCGCCCGGGGCGCGCTTCTCCTATGCCACGACGTCCGACGCACCCGCGGACGCCGTCGAGCGGGCGGACGTCATCGTGGGCAACCTCCCGCCCGAGCGGCTCGGCGAGGCGGCGCGCCTGCGCCTGCTGCAGCTCAACTCCGCCGGGTACGACAACTACGCCGCCGCCGGGACGCTTCCCGAGGGGGCGATGCTCGCCTCGGCCTCGGGCGCCTACGGCCAGGCCGTCTCCGAGCACATGCTCGCGATGCTGCTCTCGCTGATGAAGCGCCTCCCCGCCTACCGCGACGACCAGCGCGCCCACCGCTGGGCGGACGAGGGCGTCGTGACCACCCTGCGCGGCGCGCGGGTGCTCGTGCTCGGCGCGGGCGACATCGGGACGCACTTCGCCTCGCTCTGCGCGGCGCTCGGGGCGCGCGTCGCGGGCGTCCGGCGCTCGTCCCGGCCGGCCGAGCCGCCCTTCGAGGCCGTGTCCCCGATGGCGTGCCTCCCGGAGCTCCTGCCTCAGGCGGACGTGGTCGCGTCGTTCCTGCCGAGCACGCCCGAGACGAGGGGGCTCGCCGACGCATGGTTCTTCTCGGCGATGCGGCGGGGGTCGTACTTCGTCAACGGCGGGCGCGGGGACCTCGTGGTGACGGACGACCTTATCGCGGCGCTTGAGGCGGGCCAGATTGCCGGGGCGGCGCTCGACGTCATGGACCCCGAGCCGCTGCCCGCGGACCACCCGCTCTGGGACGCGCCCGGCGCGCTCGTGACGCCGCACGTCTCGGGCTGGTACCACCTGCCCGCCACGCTGGACAACATCGTGGGGATCGCGACGGAGAACCTGGGGCGGCTCGCGCGCGGCGAGCGGCCGCGCAACCTCGTGGAGCTCGGCTAGGCCCACCGGGGTGGGGGCCCGCCGGTCGGTGGCCGCCGGGGCTACGCCCGCGCCCTCACGGCAAACGCCACGCCGAGGGCGCCGGGACCGCAGTGCGACGTGATGACGTCACCGGTCTCGTACCACTCGACCTCGGCGAAGCCCAGCTCGCGGGCGTGCGCGCTCACGAGCTCGCGCACCTGGTCGGGAAGGCCCGGCGACTTCACGAAGACGATGCGGGCGGGGTCGAAGTCCTCGCGCAGCACGAGGTAGTCGACGAGGCGGACGGACGCCGCCGCCATGGAGCCGCGCAGCTTCTTGGTGGCCACGAGCTTGCCCTCGAGCAGCTCGACGACGGGCTTGATCTTAAGGAGGGTGGCGCCCAGGAACGCCACGTTGGAGAGGCGGCCGCCGGCGCGCAGGTAGCCGAGGTCGCCGGGGAGAAACGCCATGCGCACGCGCGCGGAGAGGTCCTCGACGTAGGCGCGCGCCTCGTCGACGCCCGCCTCGGGGTGCTCGCGCACCCAGCGGGCCGCCTCGCGCACGACGAGCCCCTGGCCGATGGTCACGTGGCGGGTGTCGACGGCGGTCACGTAGGCGCGCGTCTCGGCCGCCGCGAGGGCGGACTCGAGCGAGCACGTCGTGGCGGCCGAGTAGGCGACGTGCAGGATCTGCGCGTCGGGACGCTCGGCATGGATGCGGTCGAAGGCCACCTCGAAGTCGTGCGGGGTGCAGCCGCTCGTCTTGGGGAGCACGCCGAGCTGGCGGCACTGCTCCAGCATCTCGGCCGGGGAGATCTCCCCGTCATCGATGGTCCGGCTCCCCACGGTGACGTGCATGGGAACGAGCTCGACCCCCAGCTCGGCCGCCTCGGCGGCGGGGACGTCGCAGCCCGTCTCGGCGGTGATGACGATGTGTGCCATGGCAAGCTCCCGTCTCGGCGCAGTAGTATGCACATTTTAGTCGTTTGGGCACGTCGGGGCCAAGGGCCGCGAAAACCCTCCCGTCCCGCAGTTTTCCGCAGGCGCGACACAACTCTGGCATCAAAATGTGAGAACCTAGAAATCTCTGGCACGGTCGAACGCGGATGGGAGGGGGCATCATGTATCTTGAGCGCATCGGCTCCCCCGAGGACCTGCGCGCCCTGCCCGCCGAGGCGCTCGGCCCCCTCTGCGAAGAGATCCGCTCCGCCATCCTGGAGAGCTCCGCCGTGGTGGGCGGGCACGTGGGGCCGAACCTCTCGGTCGTCGAGCTCACCGTGGCGCTGCACCGCGTCTTCGAGAGCCCGCGCGACAAGATCGTCTTCGACGTCTCGCACCAGACCTACCCGCACAAGATGCTCACCGGACGCGCCGCCGCGTTTCTCGACCCGGCGCGCTACGAGGACGTCTCGGGCTTCTCGAGCCCCGGGGAGTCCGAGCACGACCTGTTTGCGATGGGGCACACCTCGACCTCGGTGAGCCTCGCCTGCGGCCTCGTCTCCGCGCGCGAGCTCGCTGGCGAGAAGTACGCGGTGGTGGCGGTCATCGGCGACGGCTCGCTCTCCGGCGGGCTCGCCTTCGAGGGGCTCGACAACGCCGCCTCCCTCACGAGCGGCCTCATCATCGTCGTGAACGACAACGAGTGGTCGATCGCGCCCAACCACGGCGGCGTCTACGGCGCGCTCGCCGAGCTGCGCGCCACGGGCGGCGCCTCGCCGCGCAACCCCTTCACCGCGCTCGGGCTGGACTACCGCTACCTCGAGGACGGCCACGACGAGCAGGCGCTCGAGGCGGCGCTCGCCGAGCTCGCGGACGTCGACCACCCCGTCGTGCTGCACGTCCACACCGAGAAGGGCCACGGCTACGCCCCCGCCCTCGAGGACCCCGAGGGCTGGCACCACGCCGCCCCGTTCGACCTCTCCTCGGGCTCCCCGCTGGGCCAGGGAGGCGGCCCGGACTACGCCCAGATCACGGCCTCCTTCCTCATGGGGCGCATGGCGGGCGACCCGGGCCTCGTCGCCGTGAACGCGGCGACCCCCTACATCATGGGCTTCACGCCCGAGCTGCGCGCCCAGGCCGGCCGCCAGTTCGTGGACGTGGGGATTGCCGAGGAGCACGCAGTGACGTACGTGACGGGGCTCGCCCGCGCGGGCGCCACCCCCGTGCTCGGCATCTACTCGACCTTCCTGCAGCGCGCCTATGACGAGCTGTGGCACGACCTCTGCCTCAACGCGGCGCGCGCCGTCATCCTCGTCTTCGGCGCGTCCGCCTTCGGCACCACCGACGCCACGCACCTCGGCTTCTTCGACATCCCCATGCTCGGCGCCATGCCGGGCCTGCCCTACCTCGCGCCCACCTGCCCCGAGGAGTACCTCGACATGCTCTCATGGGCGCTCGACCGCGCGGAGGGCCCCGTCGCCATCCGCGTCCCGGTGACGGGCGCGACGTCGCGCCCGGGCTTCTCGCGCCCCGCGGGGGGCTACGCGCGTGGCGCCGAGGTCGTGCGGAGGGGCTCGGGCGTCGCGCTGCTCGCCCTCGGGGACCTCTTCCCCCTCGGCGAGCAGGTCGCCGACATGCTCGCGGCATGCGGCATAGGCGCCACCCTCGTCAACCCCCGCCTCGCCACGACGATCGACGAGGAGCTGCTGGGACGGCTCGCGGCCGGCCACGACGTCGTCGTCACGATCGAGGACGGCATCCTCGACGGCGGCTTCGGCGAGCGCGTGGCACGCGCCCTCTCCTGCGACGACGTGCGCGTGCGCTGCTACGGGCTGCCGCGCGCCTTCGCGGACCGCTACGACCCCGCCACGCTGCTCGAGAGCTGCGGGATGACCGCGGAGGGCATCGCCGCGGACGTGCGCGCCCTCCTCGGCGCGTAGGCGTCCCCGTAACCCCTACTGGACCACGCCCTCGTTTCTCAGCTCCGTGCGCAGGCGCGAGAGCGTCACGGGCGTCATGCCGAGCAGCGACGCCACGAAGCGGTTGGGGATCTTGCCCACGATGCCGGGATAGCGCCTGAGGAACCACAGGTAGCGGTCGCGCGAGCGGAGCTGCGACACCACGCGCCGCGTCTCCCAGTGCATGTGCCACGCCTCGCAGACGATGCGGATGAAGAGGTGGTTCGCCGGCAGGCTGGTCTCGAGGAGCCCCTTGATGAGGGCGATGTCCAGGCAGACCACCTCGCCGTCCGAGAGCATCTCGACGGTCGCGGACGAGGGCCCCTCGAGCTCCACGCTCGGCACGAGCACGGACCCCGGCATGAACAGGATGCAGTCGGTGATGTCGTGGCCGTCCGCGTCGACGGAGAAGCTTCTCACAATGCCGCGAACGAGAAACCCGACCTCGGTCTGCAGCTCCCCGGAGCGGACCACGCAGTCCCCCTTGAAGAGCTCGCGGTGCGTGGCGTTATGCGACAGGACGTCGAGGAGCTCCTCGTCGCTCACCTTGACGACGTCCCTGAAAAAGGCTCGGCAATCCATCCCCTGGCCTCCTCCCCAGGTTGAGTCTATGAGCTTTCAGTTTACTCCACGTCGTCCGGCTCGACGGCCTCGGATGCCGCCCCTCCCTGCTCAGCGGCCGAATCGGCCGCCCGTGCGTCAGCCTCCTCCCGGGCGGCGCGGGCCTCGTTGAACTTCTCGCGCATCGTCGGGTTCTTGAAGGTGAGCTTGCGGATGGTCAGCGCCTCCGCCTTGTCGTTGGCGTAGCGCAGCTGCCGCTCCGAGGAGGTCAGGTCCTCCTTAACCTTCTGGAGGCGCGCGATGGCCTTGTCGATCTCCTCGATGGCGTCCCCGAACTTCTTGCTCGCCGTCGCGTAGTTCTTGCCAAAGCCGTCCTTGAACTTCTCGAGCGCGTTCTCGAAGTTGGTGACGTCGATGTTCTGCTGGCGCACCTCGGCGAGCTCGCGCCGGTAGGCGTGCGCGTTCTCCGCCGCGTTTCTCAGCAGCGTGATCATGGGGATGAAGAACTGCGGGCGGATGACGTACATCTTCTCGTACTCGTAGGACACGTCCACGATGCCGGAGTTGTAGAGCTCGCTCTCGGGCTCGAGCATCGAGACGAGCACCGCGTACTCGCAGTTCTTGTTGCGTCGGTCCTGGTCGAGCTTCTTGAAGAAGTCGGAGTTCCTGTGACGGCTCGTGGCGGCCGAGGCGTCGTCCTCGTTCTTCATCTCGAACATGATGGAGACGACCTCGACGCCCTCGTCGTCGACCTCGCGGAAGACGTAGTCTCCCTTCGAGCCGCCCACGACCTCGTTGTCCTTGTGGAACTCCGCGCCGCGAAAGCCCAGCGAGCGCCAGCGGTTGAACTCCATCTCGCAGTGCTGCTCGAGCGTCTCGCCGATGAGCTTGGTGGACAGGCGCGCACGCTGGTTGCGCAGGCGCTCGATCTCGTCCTCGCGGTCGCGGATCGTCTGGTCCTTGAACCGCTCCTGCTCGGCCATCTGCTGGCGCAGCGACGCCTCGACCTGCTCGCGCTCGAGCTTGGCCGCCCGCAGGTCGCCCTCGAGGGCGGCAAGGCGCTCGCCCTGCTCGCCGGTGGCCTGCGTGACGGCGAGGGCCTTCTCCGTCACGAAGGCGGACTCGCGGGCCTTGATCTGGGCCTCGAGCTCGGAGACGCGGCGCTCCTGCTCGAGCCTGGCCGCGCGCAGGTCGCCCTCGAGCTCGGCGATGCGCTTCTCCTGGGCGTCCGTGGCGTCGCTCACCGCAAGTGCCTTCTCGGTGGCAAAGGCGGACTCGCGGGCCTTGAGCTGCGCCTCGAGCTCGGCGACGCGACGGTCGCGCTCGGCGAGCTCCGAGGCGCCCTTCGTGGCCGCCTCGCTGAGGGCCCGCTCCTGCGCCGCGCTGGCCTCGAGCAGGGCGCGCTCCTGCTCGGCGATCTTCTGGTCCCGCTCGGCGATCGCCTGGGTGAGCTCGCGCTCCACCGCCGCGCGGGCGAGCGCGACGGCATCCGCGCCCTTCTCTATCTCGGCGCGCAGGCGGACGAGCTCCTCGTCCTTCTTGGCCGAGGCGTCGCGCGCCCCGGCAAGCTCCTCGGCGAGCCTCCCCTGCAGCTCCTCGCGCTCGCGCGCGGCGAGCTCCCGCGCCTCCTGGCGCGCCTGGGCGGCGGCGGCCTCCACGGCGCTCGCGCGCTCGCGCTCCGCCATCTGCTCGCGAGCCCTGAGCTCGCGCGTGAACTCCGCGTCTCGCACCTGGCGCACGATCTGCGCGTACTCGGTCTCGTCGACCTGGAACACCTCGCCGCAGTGCGGGCATCTGATCTCTGCCATGGTCCCTCCCGTTCTTCTCCTGCTCCCTAGGGTACCCGTACCGCCGGACAGAAATGGCCGTGGATGGAAAAGCGAGAAGAACGGGGGCCCGCGACGCGCGCCGCGGGCCCCCGAAAGCCTGTCAGTCGACCCTGTCCCCCCGTCAGGCTACCTGCCGCCGAAGGGGCTCATCTGCTGCTCCTGCTGGTACTGCTGATAGAGGTCGATGAGGTCGTCGATCGTGACCTCCTGGCCGTTGACGTTGACGGTCTGGTCGCCCTGCTCCTCCTGCTCCTGCTGGAGGGACTCGTCGGATCCGAGCGTCACGTCGAGGGTCAGCTCCTCGCTGCCGCGCATGACGGTAACCTTGACGGTCTCGCCGATGCTGTGGGAGCGCACGGCGAGGATGGCGGCGTCCGCGGACGAGATGGCGTCGTCGCCGATCTTGGTGATGACGTCGCCCTCCTGGATGCCCGCCGCCTCGGCCGGGCCGCCCGCCGCGACCTCGACCACGTAGGCGCCCTGGTTGACCGCGAGGTTGTTCCTAAAGGCGTTCTGGGCGTTCACGGTCTGCATGGAGAGGCCGATGTAGGCGTGCGTCACGGTCTCCCCCGCGATGATCTTGTCGGCCACCTCCGTGGCGTAGTCGCTCGGGATGGCGTAGCCGATGCCGGCGAAGCTCTGCGTGTCGGAAGAGTAGAGCGTGCAGATGCCCACGAGCTGGCCCTCGGCGTTCACGAGCGCGCCGCCGGAGTTGCCCGGGTTGATCGTGGCGTCGGTCTGGATGAGGTTGGTGTAGAGCGTGTTGCCGGAGGCGCCCTCCATGAGGGTGCTGCGCGAGAGCGCCGAGACGATGCCCTGAGAGACGGAGTTCTCAAGGCCGAAGGGGCTGCCCACGCTCATCACCCAGTCGCCGACCTGGAGCTCCGAGGAGTCGCCGATCTCCATCGGCGTGACCTCGGTGTCGCCGAAGTCCACGTGCAGGACCGCGAGGTCGCTCGAGGCGTCGGTGCCCACGAGGGTGGCGTCGTAGCTCTGGCCGTTGAGGGTGACGCTGATGGACTCGGCGTCCTCGATGACGTGGTTGTTGGTGATGACGTTGCCGTTGGTGTCGTAGATGACGCCCGAGCCCATGCCCTCGCCGTTGGCGTAGGTGCTGTAGACGGTCACCACGGAGGGCAGGGTCTTCGCCGCGACCGCGTTGGCGACGGTGGCGTCCTCGTCGGAGGGGTCGATGGTGATGGACTGCGAGGTCCCGGCCGAGGCGGTCCCGCCGCCCGTTCCCACCACGCCCGTGCCCACGAGCACGCCCGTGAGCGCCGCCGCGCCAAGGACGCCGCCGAGAAGGCCGGCGAGCACCGCCCTCAGGCCGGGACGCTGCCTCTTCTCTGCCCCGAACTCGGGCGCCGCGGGCGGCTGGGGCGCGCTCGGCTCGGGCTGGGGCGGCGTCTGGCGCTGCGTCTGCCCGGGCTGCGCCTGGTACTGCGCCCCCTGTGAGGAGGCGCCCTGCGCGCTGTGGGCGCCCGGGAAGGGCGGCCGCTGCTGGGTGGGCTGGGCCTGCGTGGGCTGCTGGTCGGCGGGCTGCTGGTAGGGGTTCTGCGGGGTCTGCGGGTTCTGCGCGCCATACGGATAGTCGCTCATGTCTTCCCTCTCTCGTCTGGCCCCGTGCGTTCGGGGCGCGTCTTTGTGTCCGCTGTCGAATGTACCCCGCCGAAGGGGGCGCATACACCGCCCGGGCGCGCATCATCGGGGCGGCATGATGCTTTCCGCTTCCTGAAAACGCAGGTCACAAGGCAGCGAGAAGAACGACGGGTGCGAGGGGACCGCCGAGTCGCAGGTCCTTCTCGCGCCGCTCGCGTCCTTCTCGCCGAGGGGCCGACGGGCCCGGGAGGGCTCTAGATACGGAAGAGGTAGCCCACGCCGCGGATGGTGACGATGTGGCTCGCCACCTGCGGGCCCACCTTGGAGCGGACGCGGCGGATGTGGACGTCGACGGTGCGCGTGCCGCCGCAGTACTCGAAGCCCCAGACGCGGTGCAGCAGGGTCTCGCGCGAGTAGGCGCGCGAGGGATGCGTGGCCAGGAAGGACAGCAGCGAGTACTCCATGAGGGTGAGGTCGACGGGCTTGTCGTCGATGTAGACCTGGTAGGTGGCGAGGTTGATCGTCATGTTGTCCACGGTGACGATGTCGGCCGGCGCGGACTCCTCGCCGGGCCAGAGCAGCAGGGTGCAGCGGACCTCGAGCTCGGCGACGCCGGCGGTGGAGAGGATGAAGTCGTTCTTCCCCTGCATGGGCATGCGCAGCGTGGCGAGCTTGTCGGGGTCCTGGACGAGGAGCATCGGGATGAAGCCGTTCTCCGCAACGAAGGCGTCCACGGCGTTCAGGATGTCCTGGCTCATGCCCTCGCCGTCCAGGATGACGAGGTCGAACTCGTGGCCGGACGAGACCGCCTGCGAGAAGGTCTCCTCGCTCGCGAGGGCGATGGAGACGTCGATGGCGTGGGAGAGCTCGCGCATGCGGTCGTGCAGCCGCGTGGTTGCAGATACGAGCAGGATGTTCTTGTGGTGCATCCTCAGGCCTCCCGAAATTGAGCACATGTATTTGAAAAGGTTAGCACATCGCCCCCGCGTTCGACGGGGGCGATGTCAGAACTTCGTAAACGCGCCGCAGCTCAGTGACCATCTGGAAACGTCACTTAACGAGCCGGAAACGCTATGTTTCAAACGAGCCGCAGCTAGTTGATGCTGCCGAGGAACTCGGCCGTGCGGGCGTTCTCGGGGTGGTCGAAGACCTTCTCGGGCAGGCCCTGCTCGACCACGTAGCCGTCCTCCATAAATACCACGCGGTCGGCCACGTCGCGCGCGAAGCCCATCTCGTGCGTGACCACGATCATCGTCATGCCGGAGTTCTCCGCGAGGTCGCGCATGACGTCGAGGACGCCGCGGACGAGCTCGGGGTCGAGCGCCGAGGTGGGCTCGTCGAAGAGGAGCACGTTGGGGTGCATGGCCACGGCGCGCGCGATGGCGACGCGCTGCTGCTGGCCGCCGGAGAGCTGCGTGGGCTTGAAGTCCGCGCGGTCGGCGAGCCCGACGGCGGCGAGCTGCTTGAGCGCCTCGGCCTCGGCCTCCTCCTTGCTCTTCTTGAGCACCTTCGTCTGGCCGATCATGACGTTCTCCTTGGCCGTGAGGTGCGGGAAGAGGTTGAACTGCTGGAAGACCATGCCCACGTCGCGGCGCAGGCGGTTGACCTCGGCCGTGCTCTTGTTGGTGATCTCCTCGTCCTCGATGAGGATGTGGCCCGCGCTCGGGCGCTCGAGGAGGTTGATGCAGCGCAGCATCGTGGACTTGCCCGAGCCCGAGGGGCCGAGCACCACGACGACCTCGCCGGGCCAGACGTTGAGGTTCACGTCCTTCAGGACGAGCGTGTCGTCGAAGCTCTTGTTGAGGTGCTCGATGCGCACGATGGGGTGCTCGCCGGGCGTGAAGTGGTGGCTCGTGAGGCCCTGGTCGTGATCGTAGGCGATGCGCGCGGCCTCGTCTGCCGGCAGCGCGGGCGGGACGTCGATGGCCACGCGGCGGTGGTGCTTAGCAGGCATTCGCGGCCTCCTTGATCTGGGCGGCGGGGGCGGAGGGGGCGTCCTTCTCGACGTCCTTCTCGACGCTCTTCTCCACGAGCTCGTCGGCGTTGTCGGCCACGTCGGCGCGGCGCTTGGGGCGCGGGCCGCCGCCACGCTCGGAGCGGGCGATGTTCTCCTCGACGATGCCCACGACCTTGATCAGCGGCAGCGTGACGATGAGGTAGAAGATGCCGGCGGCCACGTACGGCGTGATGTTGCCCGTGACGGTGGTGAGGTTCTTGGAGAACATCATGAGCTCCATGACGCCCACCGAGGAGAGCAGCGAGGTGTCCTTGAAGGCGGTGATGAAGTCGCTCGTCACCGTGGGGATCACGCGGCGCACGGTCTGCGGCAGGATGATGGAGAACATCGTCTGCACGTAGTTCATGCCGAGCGAGCTCGCGGCCTCGTACTGGCCCTGCGGGATGGACTGGATGCCCGCGCGGAAGATCTCGGCGAGGTAGGCCGAGGAGTTGATGGCCATGACGATGATGCCCAGCAGGTTGTTGTCGATGTTGATGTTGAGCATCGGCAGGCCGAAGAACATGATGTAGATCTGCAGGAAGAGCGGCGTGCCGCGCAGCACGTTGATGTAGACCACGGCGATGGCGCGCAGGATCCGCCACTTGGAGATCTTGAGCATGGCGAAGAGCAGGCCGAGCGCGATGGCAAACGGGTAGGCGGCCACCACGATGCCCAGGCAGAGCAGCCAGCCCGGCGCAAGGGACGAGAAGGACGTCACGAGCAGCTGGGGCTTGAGGAACATGCCGAGGAACTGGTTGGAGTTCCAGGCCTCCACCCAGGGCTGCTCGTCGAGCCAGTTGACGAGGCTCTGGAGCGGGGTGTTGGCGATCGTGGCGATGGGGGCGGAGTCCGCGAGCCCGTGCGTGGCGCCGGCGCTCTCGTAGGTGCCCGAGACGACGCACTCCCCGCCCTCGGCGGGGAACTGCATGTTGGTGATCTCGAGGCGCAGGAGCGACCCCTCGGGAATGGCCTGGTCGAAGTTCACCGTGATGGAGCTGCCGGACGGGACGGCCTCGCCGGTCACGTCCATGCGCGTGAGGCCCTCGAGGGCGGTGATGCGCGTCGTGGAGCCGTCGAACGTCGCGCCCTCGGGGAGGGTCAGCGTGACCGAGGTGACCTCCTCGCCGGGCTCGACCGTGCCCTCCCAGGTGAGGCGCGTGTCCATGCCGCCGATGACGCCGTCGCCGCCGTCCTCGTTGGGGCGCGCGGTGGCCTTCTCGGTGGTGAGCGCCTGAGCGGGCTGCGGTGCCGCCGTCGCGAAGACGCCCGTGAGCGCCAGGGCGAGGGCAACGAGAAGCGCCCCCCGTCTATGCTGCATGCTTCCTCCGTTTCCAGGCGTGCAAAGGGGACAGTCACTTTTGCACGGTGTCGCTGCGGCGACCGTGCAAAAGTGACTGTCCCCTTTGCACGGCCGCCGCAGGTTCTTCTCGCTTAGATCTCGGTGGTGCCGAACCACTTCTGCTTGATCTCGTCCATCGTGCCGTCCTCCTCGATGGCCGCGAGGGCGTCGTTGATGGCCGCGAGCAGGCCGGGGTTGTCCTTGGAGACGGCGATGCCGTACTGCTCGCCGGTGGGGATCTCCTCGACGACCTCGAGGTCGGAGAAGGACTCGGCGATCATGTTCTGGGCGACGGGCAGGTCGATGACCATGGCGTTGTAGAGGCCCGTGGAGATGCCCATGAGGGCGGCCGTGACGTCGGCAAGCGGCACCTTGGTGGCGTTGGGCAGGTTCTCGGAGATCCACTCGTCACCGGTGGTGCCGGTCTGGCAGGCGACCTGCATGCCCTCGGCGTTGAGGCTCTCGGAGTTGAGGTCGGAGCCGGCGGCGGCCACGATGCCCTGGTTGGAGTTCAGATAGGGGTCGGAGAAGTCGACCTGCTCGAGGCGCTCGTCGCTGATCGTCATGCCGGCGATGGAGATGTCGGCCTTGCCGCCCTGCTTGATGGTGGGGACGAGCGTGTCGAAGGCCTGGTTGGGCAGCCACTCGCAGGTGAGGCCCATCTTCTCGGCGATGGCGTTGGAGAGGTCCACGTCAAAGCCCACGGTCGTGCCCTCGTCGTCGATGTACTCGAACGGGGCGAAGCCGAGCTCGGCCACGTTGGTGAGCACGCCCTCCTTCACGAGGGTGTAGGAGGCCTCGTCAGTGGTCTGGGTGTCGTCAGTGCTCTCGGCGGGCTGGCCGGAGCCGTTGCAGCCGGCGAGGGCGAGGGCGCCGGCGGCGCCGATGGTTGCGAAGAAGTTGCGGCGGGTCATGCTGGACATTTCATTTCCTCCCATTGTGATGTGCAAAAGTGCCTGTTGCGGTGCAAAGCGTGCAAAAGTGCCTGTCCCTTTTGCACGCTTACTGCTAGAGCTCGGCGCCGAGCCACTTGACCTCGAGCTCGGAGATGTAGCCCTCCTCCTCGAGCTCGGCCAGGGCGCCGTTGATGGCCTCGGTGAGGCCGGGGTTGTCCTTGTTGACGGCGATGCCGTACTGCTCGCCGGTGGGGATCTCGATGGCCACCTGGCAGTCGGTGAACGAGTTGGAGCAGAGGTAGGTCATCACGGGCAGGTCCGCCACGGCGGCGGCGTAGAGCCCGGTTTGCACGCCCGTCACGGCCACGACCGGGTCGTCGAGCGCCACGACCTCGGCGTTGGGCAGGTTCTCCTCGGCCCAGGAGGCTCCGGTCGTGCCGGCCTGGACGGCGATCTTGGTGCCCTCGACGTTGAGGGACTCCTCGGTCACGTCGCCCGCGCTCGCGAGCGTCACAAGACCCTGGTTGGAGTCCATGTAGGAGTCGGTGAAGTCGACCTGCTCCCAGCGCTCGTCCGTGATCGTGATGTTGGAGACGCCCACGTCGGCCTTGCCGCCCTGCTCGATGAGCGGGACGATGGTGTCGAACTTCATGGCGGGCAGGACCTCGCACTCGAGGCCGAGCTTGTCGGCGACGGCGTTGATGAGGTCGATCTCAAAGCCCTGGGCCTCGCCGGTCTTCTCGTCGACGAAGTCGAGCGGCGCGTTGGCGAGGTCGGACGCGACGATGATCTTGCCGTCCTCGACGAGGGTGTAGGCGGCGGCGTCCGCGGAGTCATCTGCTGGGGTGCTGGTCTGCCCTCCCCCGCTGCATCCCGCGATAGTCACGGCTAACGCGCAGGCAACCGCGAGGCCGCCCGCAATCCGGCTGGAGAGCTTCATGGTGGGTTTCCTTCCCCCAATGCTTCGGCGCGTGGTCACGCCCTTTCCCGACGGTGGCACGGGTCTTCCCGTGTCAGGGCGCATGCCCCGTCCGTCGCCAAAGACTCAGTTTGGTTCAACTCGCCTGAAGAGGTCCTTCTCACCAGGTTTCTTAACAAGATTGACACGTATGGGGATAGCTGCGGCGCAAGGGGTGGCGAGAAGGACGGCGCCGCCCGGAGATCCCCGGACGGCGCCGCGCGTCGTCGTTCTTCTCGCCGGCCCCTCGTCGCGAGCCTAGAATCCGCCGTAGTAGTGCTCGCGCTCCCAGTCGGTGACGGCGGTGCAGTACTCGTACCACTCGGCGCGCTTCTCGCGGACCAGGTAGTCGAAGATGTGGTCGCCGAGCACGGTGCGCATGAGCTCGGAGGACTCGAAGCGGTCGACGGCCTCGCCGAGCGTGCGCGGCAGGCGGGCAATCCCGCGGGCGGCGAGCTCGCGGTCCGAGAGGGCGAGCGTCTCGCTCGTGGCCTCCTCGGGGAGCGGCAGCCCCTCCTCGATGCCCTTGAGGCCGGCGGCGATGGTCACCGCGAGGGCCAGGTAGGGGTTCGCCGTGGGGTCGGGGCTGCGCAGCTCGACGCGGGTGGCGATGTGCTTGCCCGGCTTGTGCGTGGGCACGCGCACGAGCGCGGCGCGGTTCTTGCGGCCCCACGTGGCGTGCGTGGGCACCTCGCCCGTGGAGATGAAGCGCTTGTAGGAGTTCACCGTGGGGTTGGTGACCAGCGTGAACTCGGGCGCGTACTTGAGGATGCCGGCGATGTAGTGCTGGGCGACCTCGGAGAGGTGCGCCTCGTGGAACTCCTTGGGGCCCCAGAAGAGGTTCTCGCCGTCGTGGTCGAGCAGCGACTGGTAGAGGAACATCGCGGAGCCGGGAACGTTGGTGATGGGCTTGGGCATGAACGAGGCGTACATGCCCTGGGCGGAGGCCTCCTGCTTGATGACGAGGCGCGCCGTCATGATGTTGTCCGCGCAGCTCACGGCCTCGGTGAAGCGCAGCTCCACGCCGTTTTGGGACGGGCCGGCGGCGTGATAGGAGTACTGCACCGGGATGGACATCTTCTCGAGCGTCAGCGTGGTCTGGCGGCGCAGGTCGTTGGCCGTGTCCATGGGAGTGAGGTCGAAGTAGCCCGCGTTGTCGAGCGGCACCGGGTCGAGGTCGTTGTCAAAGTAGAAGTACTCCATCTTGGGGCCGACGTTGGGCACGTAGCCCCGCTCCTCGGCCGCCTGGAAGACCTTCTTGAGGCAACGGCGCGGGTCGCCCTCGAAGGGCTCGCGCGACGGGGTGTACACGTCGCAGAAGACGCGCGCGACGCCGGACTCCGAGGGGCGCCACGGCAGAAGGGCGAAGGTGTCCGGGTCGGGGAAGGCGAGCATGTCCGACTCCTCGAGCGAGGCGAAGCCGTCGACGGCCGACCCGTCGAAGCCGATGCCCTCCTCGAAGGCCTCCTCGAGCTCCTCGGGGGAGATCGCGAACGATTTAAGGTTGCCGAGCACGTCGGCGAACCACAGCCTCACGAAGCGGATGTCGCGCTTCTCGACGGTCCGGAGAACGAAGTCGATGTCCTTCTCGCTGCTCATGCGGTTTCCTTTCCGGTTGACCGGCAGGGCTACTCATTATTCAGCGATAGGTTCTCACACGCGTGTTTCGCGCCTGTTAATGCCGCAGGCGTCGTGCCGCTGGCGGCACGGCTACTTGTCGAGGTTCTTCTCGACGTTCCTGAGCATGTCCTGGGCGGCCGGGCAGGGCGCGCCCGTGGCGTGCGCGGAGCACGAGCCCCTGCTGCCGCAGCTCGAGCACTCGCCACCCGACCTTCTGATGGACCGCAGCGCCAGGGCGAGAAGGACCGCGATCGCGGCGATGATGACGACGTCGACGAGCCCCATGCGACCAACCTCCGAAAAGAGGAGAAAAGTTTGTTGTTAACCAAAGGCAACTATACCCATCTGCGTCATACTAGAGGGGCAAGGCGGCCGCGGTCGCACAAACTTTGCATCAGAAGGGACGTGTCTCCAATGAACGACGATCAGACCATGCAGCTCGTCATCGTCCGCCACGGCGAGTCCGAGTGGAACAAGCTCAACCTCTTCACCGGCTGGACCGACGTTGACCTCACCGACACCGGTCGCGAGGAGGCCCACGCGGGCGGCAAGGCCCTCAAGGAGGCCGGCTACGACTTCGACGTCTGCTACACGTCGCTGCTCAAGCGCGCGATCCACACGCTCAACTGCGTGCTCGACGAGCTCGACCGCAACTGGCTTCCCGTCCACAAGGCCTGGCAGCTCAACGAGCGCCACTACGGCGCCCTCCAGGGCCTGAACAAGGCCGACGCCGCCGCCGAGCACGGCGAGGACCAGGTCAAGATCTGGCGTCGCTCCTTCGACGTCTGCCCGCCCGCCCTCGAGCCCGGCGACGAGCGCGACCCCCACGTCCTCGAGATGTTCCGCGACGTGCCCAAGGAGGACCTCCCCTACACCGAGTGCCTCAAGGACACCATCGCCCGCGCCTGGCCGTACTTTGAGGCCGAGATCAAGCCGCAGATGGAGGCCGGCAAGCGCGTGCTGATCGCCGCCCACGGCAACAGCCTGCGCGCCCTCGTCATGCAGTTCGAGAAGCTGACCCCCGAGGAGATCCTCGAGGTCAACATCCCGACCGGCGTGCCGTGCGCCTACACCTTCGACAAGGACTGGAACGTCGTCGACAAGCACTACATCGGCGACCCCGCCACCATCGAGGCCAAGATCAACGCTGTCGCCAACCAGGGCAAGGCCAAGAAGTAAGTAGCGTTCGCCCTCACGGAAAGGCCCCGTCCCTTGCACGCAGAGCTGCGCTTCGCGGAAGGCTCTGCTCCGCAAGGGGCGGGGCCTTTTCGTGAGGACGCGGGTCACAGACCGGCAGGGAAAGAGTGGCTCGATTAACGCGCACTCGTGCGGGCCTTTTTCGCGTTTTCCCAGTTGACGTTTTGAAAACCGCGCGCGAGTGCGCGTTAATCACGGCGGCGAGGGGGTGCCGGACCCCGGAGCGCAAAGGCGCCACCTGCCATAGAGGGGGTTGGCAGGTGGCGCGTAGGCTGGCCTCTGCGGCGGGGAGAGGATCCGCCGCTCGGGCAGGGTTAAACACGCTGGCGCCGATGTGAGTCGCTGTTCTTCTCGGCGCATGGTTAGAATAAGTTAACTCAGTCTAATTCCCATTGTAGACCGGGCAATATCACAGGTTCTCCATAAGTAAGCCTTGGTTTACTATTAGCTACCCCAGCGCGACGTCGAGCACCATCATCAGGACGAAGCCCACGATGAAGCCAAGCGTGCCCACGTTGGAGTGCTCGCCGAGATGCGACTCGGGGATGAGCTCCTCCACCACCACGTAGATCATCGCGCCGGCGGCAAACGCCAGGAGCCACGGCATGTACGGGCTGATCCAGCCGCTCGCGAGCACCACGAGCACGCCGAAGATCGGCTCGACGATGCCGGAGAGGCTGCCCATCACGAAGGCGCGCCCGCGGCTCATGCCCTCCCGGGCCAGGGGCAGCGAGATGGCCGCGCCCTCCGGGAAGTTCTGCAGGCCGATGCCGATGGCGAGCGCCATGGCCATGCCGAGGTAGGCCTCCCCCGCCGCGCCGGCGGTCTGCGCCGCCATGGCAAAGAGCAGGCCCACGGACATCCCCTCGGGGATGTTGTGGAGCGTCACCGCGGACACGAGCAGCGTCGTGCGCTTCCAGTCCGAACGTATGCCCTCCGGCTCGTCGGAGTCCGCGTGGAGGTGCGGCAGGAAGGTGTCGAGCGCCATGAGGAAGGCCACGCCCAAAAGGAAGCCGCCCGCGGCCGGAAGCCAGCCGGGGACGCCGAGCCCCTCCGCCTGCTCGATCGCCGGGTTGAGAAGCGACCACACGCTTGCCGCCACCATGACGCCGGCGGCAAAGCCGAGGAAGATGTGGTGCATGTTCTTGCGGTCGGAGCGGAAGAAGAACACGACGGCGGACCCGACCGTGGTCATGAGCCAAGTGAAGCCGCAGCCGAGCGCCGCCCATGCGAGCGCCTGAGGTATGTTGTCGACCATATGTGCCTCCTCGAGCCCACCCTGGGGGGCAGGCGAGCCGATTGTCTGTGCTTTTACAGGATACCCCTAAGTACTACTAAACTAGTACCATTTATTTACCAGCAGTTATCCAGTTCGGGCAAGGCCGATACTCGCATGGTAGCCCAAAAACCACCGACAATCGGCTCGCACGCGGCCCAGTGAGCCTCCGCGGGACGCAAAACGGGCGCGCCGCCGGCGAGAAGAGCCGGCGGCGCGCCAACATGTGCAAAAGTGCCTGTCCCCTTTGCACGCTACGCGAGCTGGGCGAGGACCTTCTCGTCAGGCTGCTCGTCGCGCGGCATCGGGCGCACGATCTGGAAGATCATGCCCGCGAGCAGCGCGAACGCGACCACCGTCCACACGCCGAAGTTCCCCAGCGCGAAGAGCTCCCAGAGCTGGTTGATGATCAGGCCCACGACCCAGGCGAAGACGCACTGATAGCCGATCGCGAACCAGAACCACTTCGGCGAGTCCATCTGCCTGCGGATGGTGCCGATGGCGGCGAAGCACGGGGCGTCGAGCATGTTGAACGCCACGAACGCGCACATGGCGCCGACGTGCAGGATGCCCGAGGCGTCGGTGAACATGCCGGCGAAGCCGCTCCACATGGTCACGGAGTTCTCGGTGGCGTCGCCGATGCCGTAGATCACGCCGAAGGTGGAGACGAGGTTCTCCTTGGCGATGAGGGCGTTGATCGACGCCGCCGCGGCCTGCCAGGTGTCGGCGCCGAGCGGGGCGAAGATCCAGGCGACGGCATTGCCCACGATCGCGAGCAGGGAGTAGTCGGTGTAGTACTCGGGCGCGCCCTCCATGAGCGACATGAAGCCGAAGGCCCCGTTGCCGCCCTCCCAGTTGGCAAAGCCGAACTCGAGCAGGAACCACACCACCACGGACGCGGCGAAGATGATCGTCGTGGCCTTCTTGAGGTACGCGGAGATGCGCTCCCACACGTGCAGCCACCAGCTCTTGAGGGTGGGCAGGTGATAGTCGGGGAGCTCCATCACAAACGGCGCGGGGTCACCCGCGAACATGCGCGTCTTCTTCAGCATGAGCGCGGAGACGACAATCGCGGCAAGGCCGAGGAAGTAGAACATCGGCGCCACCCACCAGGCGTCGGAGCCGCCGATAAGGACGCCCATCACGAGGGCAATGATCGGAGTCTTGGCGCCGCACGGGATCATGGTGGTGAGCATCGCCGTCATGCGACGGTCCTTCTCGTTCTCGATGGTCTTGGTGGCCATGACGCCGGGGACGCCGCAGCCGGACGAGATGAGCATGGGGATGAAGCTCTTGCCGGAGAGGCCGAAGCGCCGGAACACGCGGTCCATGACGAAGGCCACGCGGCTCATGTAGCCGCAGTCCTCGAGGAAGCACAGCATGACGAAGAGCACGAGCATCTGCGGGATGAACCCGAGCACCGCGCCCACGCCGGCGACGATGCCGTCGAGGACGAGCGCCTGCACGAAGTCGGAGGCGCCGGCCGCCACGAGCCAGCCCCCGATGACGGAGGGGATCGACGGCACGAAGCTGCCGTAGTCCTCCATGGCCGGGGCCTCGCCCTGCGCGAGCGCGGCCTCCTCGAAGTCGGCGGCGCTCACGGAGTCGATGACGGCCAGCTCCTGGCCCTCGGCGAGGACGGGGTTGCCCTCCGCGTCGATGCGCGTGACCACCTCGTCGTCCGCGTCGATGAAGTTGCCGTCGCCGTCGTGCATCGGCACGTCGACGGCCGTGACGCCCGCAGCCTCGGCCTCGGCGGCGAAGGCGCTCACCGCGGCCTGAGCGTCGGCGTCCCCCGGGTCCTCGGCCAGGGTCTCGACGGCGGCGCTCACGTCGGCGGTGTCAAGGCCGTCGGCCTCGGCGGCGGCCAGGAAGCCGTCGATCTTGTCGCCATAGTAGTTGGCGTCGTACTCCTCCGTCGCCTCCTCGTAGGCGGCCTGGTCGGACGGGTTCCAGAGCCAGCCGTCGCCGAAGACGCCGTCGTTGGCCCAGTCGGTGCCCCACGTTCCCACCGTGGACACCGCGATGAAGTACACGACGAACATCACGGCCACGAAGATCGGCAGGCCAAGCACGCGGTTGGTGACCACGCGGTCGATCTTCTCGGACATGCTGAGCCGCTTGGGCGCCTTCTTGACGCACGCGCCCATGACGTCCGCGATCCAGTCGTAGCGGTCGGAGGTGATGATGGACTCCGCGTCGTCGTCGCGGGACGTCTCCACGGCCTTGATGGCCCGCTCGGCCTGGCCGAGCTGTGCGGGCGAGAGGTGCAGGGCCTTCACCGCCTCGGCGTCGCGCTCGAAGACCTTGATCGAGTACCAGCGCACGAGGTTGGCGTCGCAGCTGCCGGAGACGATGGTGGCGATCTGCGCCAGCGCCTCCTCGACCTCGGGGGAGAAGCAGCGCGCCCCGGGCTGGACCTTGCCCGCGCGCCCGGCGGCCACGGCCTTGCCCACCAGCTCGTCGAGGTTGGTGTTGCGCAGCGCGGAGACCTCCACGACCGGCGCGCCCAGGCGCTCCGAGAGCGCGGCGGCGTCGATGACGTCGCCCTTCTCCTTGAGCAGGTCGCACATGTTGAGACCCACCACGACGGGGCGCCCCGCCTCCAGGAGCTGCGTGGTGAGATAGAGGTTGCGCTCGAGGTTGGTGGCGTCGACGAGGTCGATCACGGCGTCCGGCCGCTCGTTCACCAGGTAGTCGCGCGAGACGACCTCCTCGGGCGTGTACGGGGAGAGCGAGTAGATGCCGGGCAGGTCGACGAAAGTGACGTCGCGGTCCGCGCGCCAGGTCGCCTGCTTCTTCTCAACGGTGACGCCGGGCCAGTTGCCCACGTACCCGTTGGAGCCGGTGAGCTCGTTGAACAGCGTGGTCTTGCCGCAGTTTGGGTTGCCTGCGAGACCGATCGTGATCTCAGCCATGTCCTGCCTTTCAGAGTTACCTATCTGCTACTTGCACGGTGACAATTGTTAGACTCTGTTAACTTGCTGGGCGAGAAAAACGGCCGCTCCCGGCCGTGCCACTGGCGTCAGGTTTATTTGGCACGCGACGCCCTACTCGCCCTTCTCGCCCTTCTCGCCCTTCTCGCCCTACTCGCCCTGCGAGACCTCAGAGACCTCGACGCTCGCTGCCTCGTCCTTGCGGATCGAGAGCTCGTAGCCGCGCACCGTGAGCTCAAGCGGGTCGCCGAGCGGCGCCACCTTGCGCACGTGGACCCGCGTCCCCTTGGTGAGCCCCATGTCCATGATGCGTCGCTTGAGGGCCCCGGCGCCCGTGAGCCTGGTCACCGTCGCGCTCTCCCCCACCTTCACGTCCTTCAGAGTTGCCATCTACCTTCCTTTCTCCCCAATGACGAAGCGGGACGGTCCCCCTCGTCACAGTGTCACGGTGATGCGGCTCGCCATCGAGCGGTTGAGCGCAAGACGCGCGCCCTTCACGGACACGATGACGTCGCCCGCGGCGCGCGAGATGACCTTGACCTCGGAGCCCTCGACAAACCCGAGCTCCGCCAGATGCTGCCGCAGGTCCGCGCCGCCGCGCACGCCTGCCACGCGGGCCCTCTCGTCCGGACCGACCATGGCCAGCGGAAGCTGAGATGCCGCCATCTTGCCCCCTAAGTTAGCTCTAGTAAACAGGACATGAGTAATATACGTCTAACTCGCGGTGGCGCAACCACCGTTCACCGATTGAGTTACACAACGGTGACTTTTTCGGGGGGCGCCTCCCCGAGTGACCCGTTTCGGCCAAACGGCCCCGCCCGCCCCGGCCGGGTGACCCGTTTCGGCCAAACGAGGCGGCCCGCCCCGGCCGAGTGACACGTTTCGGCCAAACGAGG
>NZ_SJOU01000008.1 GCF_012027725.1 Olsenella sp. SW781
AAACCCGGGGCCGAGGGCAAGGCCCGCCCCGGACTCCCCGAGAGAAATAGCCCGTCCCCGAATCACCCGCATCACAGACACGCGTCTGCGATGCGGCGACGCAGGTCGTCGATGCCCTGACCGGTCTCCGAGGAGGTCACGACCACCTGGTTGCGCTCGATGCCGAGCTGCCGTGCGATGGCAGCTGCCTGCTGCGTCTGCTTGGAGCGCCCGAGCTTGTCGGCCTTGGTGAGCGCCACCACGAAGGGAAGGCCGCTCTCGCGCAGGAAGCCCACCATCTCGTGGTCGAGCCGCTGGGCGTCATGCCTGATGTCGACGAGCGCAATCACGAGGTTGAAGCTGCGCTCCTGCGCAAAGTAGCCGGAGATGAGGTCCGCCCAGCGCTGCTTCTCCTTCTGGGACACCTTGGCAAAGCCGTAGCCGGGCAGGTCGACGAAGCGAATGCCGTCCACCTCGAAGAAGTTGATGTTCGCCGTCTTTCCCGGCGTGCTCGAGACCTTAACGAGGCCCTTGCGGTTGAAGAGCTTGTTGAGCAGGGAAGACTTGCCGACGTTGGAGCGGCCGGCAACCGCGACCTCGGGCGTGGTCGACTCGGGAAGCTGCGCCACAGTGCCATAGGAGGCCTCGAAGCGCGCGGTCTGGTAGTTGATGCTGCCAGCCATGACGGTCCTTTCTCGATGCGATGCGATGACCCATTGTACTTTGAGCCGGGTGCCGTCGGACTGTGCAGTCAGGGGGATAGTGCGAAGAAACGCGGCTCTGGGACGCAATCGGGGGGATAGTGGGAAGGTGTTTTGCCCTCTCGCGAAGTAGGGGCCGAAGGCGCAACTGGCCTTTTGCGGGGAGAGCGCCCGTCCCGGATGCAAAATCTGGCCTCGAAGCCATAGAATGGCTTCACACTATCCCCCTGATTGCACAAGCCGCGTCAAGTTTTTCGCACTATCCCCCTGATTGCGCAGAGGAGGCCTCATGGGAAACGGCGCCTTCGTCAAGACGGCCGGCTTCGGCGACAACCTGCCGGGCGAGGCGGCCGCCCTGCGCTGGCTCGCGGAGGCGGAGCCGCTCGGCGGCATCCGCGTCGTGCGCGTGCTGAGCGTGACGGAGGAGGAGCTCGTCGAGGAGCGCGTCGAGACGGGCGCCCCCTCGGCGTCGGCCGCCCGCAGGATCGGTGCGGCGCTCGCCCGGACGCATGCGGCCGGCGCGCCCTGGTTCGGCTGCGCCCCCGCGGGGTGGTCGGGCGACCCGTGGTGCGGCCGGGCGCGCACCCCCTATGTCTCGCGTGATGGCGCGTCGGATGCCTGGGGCCCGTTCTTTGCCGAGCACCGCATCATGAACTACGTGCGCGTCCTCGTTGACCGGGGGGACTTCGACAACGGGGAGGCCGCGGTGCTAGAGCGGGTGGCTGGACGGCTCGCTTCGGGGGAGTACGACGCCCCGCAGCCCGCGCTCGTGCGCGCGGCGGGCCTCCCGTGCGCCCGGCTGCACGGAGACCTCTGGGCGGGGAACGTGCTTTGGGATGCAGGGCGTGACGCGCCCACCGGAGGTGTCCTCATCGACCCGATGGCCTACGGTGGCCATGCCGAGACCGACCTCGCGATGCTCGCGCTCTTTGGCTATCCGTTCCTCGACGAGGTGATCGCGGGATACGACGAGGTGTCGCCCCTTGCGGACGGATGGCGGGAGCGGGTGGGCATCCACCAGCTGGCGCCGCTGCTCCTGCACTGCGTGCTCTTCGGCGGCTGGTATCTCGCCGAGACCATGGCGGTGGCGCGGCGCTACGCATGACCCTCAGCCGGGAATAGCATGCATTCTGCCCGGAGAGGACGGGATGCGCCCAGTTGGCGAGAAGAACCTCGCGCAGAATGCATGCTGCGCGGCGCCTGCCCCGCCTATGCGCGTCCGCGCCGCGCGAGCGCCCACGTGCTGATGACGGTCTGGGCCACGAGCGCAACGCCGGCGCAGGTCCAGAGCGCGAGGTAGCCGCCGGCGCCGATAGCGATCTGCCCGAGCACGGACCCCACGCCGCCGCCCGCAAAGACGCCGAGGCCGATGAGCCCCGTGCAGAGCCCCGTCTGGGACGGGTCAACGTCCATCGAGAGCGAGACGAGCGTGGGCTGGACGAGGATGTACCCGAGTCCCAGGCAGGCCGCGGCGCCGAGCGCGGGGGCCCACGAGCCGGTCAGCGCGGACGCGGCGAGGAGGATGACGGCGCAGAGCCCCGAGACCTCGCCCACCTGAATCACACGCAGCAGGCCACCGCCCGCGCCGATGCGGCCCGAGATGGTTCCGCCCACGAGGCAGGCGATGCCGTAGAACATCATGAGCAGGCCGGAGGCGGTGGGGGAGAGTCCGCACCGCTCTGCGAGGAACGTCCCCATGAAGCCATAGACGCCGAGGTAGATAATGCCGGTCGAGCAGGCGGTGAGGTAGATTGCGCGCCCCTGCCGGAAGAAGAGGCGGACGGCGCGCTCGAGGAAGTCCCGAGCCTCGCCCAAGGGCGAGCGCTGTCCCTCGGCCGGGGGCAGGGCCTCGGCAATTCCGCGCAGGCGCAGCAGGCCAAGCCATGCGAGCAGCCCGAGCACGCCAAACGAGACAAAGGCCGCCCGCCAACCCACGAGGTCCGTGATGATGCCGCCGAGTCCCGCGGAGAGCCCCTGCCCGGTGAAGGTGATGCCCATGAGCAGGCCGACGGCGCCGGCTCGCTCCTCGGCTGGGATGACGTCGCCGACGAGCGCCTGCGAGACCGATATGATGCCTGCCGCAAAGCAGCCGGTGAGGATTCGCGCCGCCACGAGAAGCTCGAGCGTCGGGGCGGCGGCGCACACGACCGTGCTTATCGCCAGCCCCAGGACGATGACGCGCAGCAGCCGCTGGCGACCGACGCGGTCCCCGATGGCGCCGCAGACCGGCTGAAGCATGCCGTAGGGGACGAGGTACGCCGTGAGCACCACGGCAGCGACGGACGGTGCCACGGCGAGCGTCTGGGCGATTGCGGGCAGCGCCGGCGAGACGAACCAGTTGTCCGCTGCCGAGACCAGCCCGCAGAATCCCAGCGTGACGACGACGCCCCTCTGATTGACCGTCATGGGTACCCCCTCCAGCACTCATTTTCGACAGTCAACCATAACGCAACGCGCGCCACTGGCGTCAGGTTTGTTTGGCACGCCGGGGCGGCGTGCCAAACAAACCTGACGCCAGTGGCGCGCGTTGCGCTCAGGACGTGCGGAGCAGCGCGTCCACGAGGGCGTTGTCCTCCGGGTCGGGCGACCCCAGCGGCAGGCCGCACGCTTCGAAGAAGTGGCTGCCGGCGAACTGCCGCGCGCGGAAGGTGTCGTGCGCGCCGTCGTCGAGGTAGCGGACGCGCGAGAGGCAGTCGGTCGTGGCGCAGTAGAGCACGCCATGGCGCTCGGCGTAGGCGAGGTAGGTCTTGTCGTTCGACCAGAGGGTCACTCCCGCCATGTTCTCAAGCTCGTACGCCACGGCGTACTCGCGCCACGCGATGCCCCGGGCGCGCGCGTAGCGGTCGAGCAGCGAGGCCATCCTCGTCACGCGGCCGAGGGTCGCGGGCGCGTCAATGAGCCGGGCGTCCACGGCAGGTGGGAAGAGCGCGCGAGATGCCAGCACGCCGAGGGCGGCCTCGCGCTCCTCGCCGGCGAGAAGAACGGCGGGCACCGAGAGCTTGATCGACTCGTCCGGAAAGAGCTCGATGGCGGAGTGCGGGACCACCGTCTCGTCACGCGCCGGGATGCGGAAGACGAGGCTGTCGTGCGCGTGCTGGACGCGGCAGCCGAGCCCCTGGCGCGCGAAGGCGCGACGCATGGCTCGTGCGTGCTCGCCGTCCTTCTCGCGCGAGAAGGAGTCGCCGGTCATGCGGCCCATGCGGAAGAGGTAGAGGTTGAAGAGCGGCAGCCCGTCGTCGCCCATGGGGTAGTGGACGGTCCGCTTGCAGAACATTCGGACCTCGAGGCGCCGGCGCGTGGCCTTGTCATAGAGGTCGACGAGCGCGGTGCCGGCGGCAGGCCCCGAGGTCGAGCCCTCGCGGATCTCAACGACGCCGTCCGCCACGTAGGGAGGGAAGTCGCCTTCGAAGACCTGAACGAGGATGACGCCCTGATTGGGTGCGGCCGGGTCGGGCACGAAGCGCGCGTCGAAGCGCGGGGCGGGGGAGACGTGGCGCCGACAGAGCTCGCCGATGGTCTGGCTGACGTCGGCCTTGGGGCGCGGCACCGGGCAGACGTCCTTCTCGGCATCCGAGACGCCGATGACGAGCCAGCCGCCGCGTGAGTTGGCGAACGACGCCACCACCTTGGGTATTTTCCTGCGCACGCTTGGCGAGAAGGACTGCTTGAACTCTAGGGCAAAGCCTTCCTCGTAGTCCGCGAGCTGCGCGAGGTCGGCGTACTCCACGTCCGCGAGCTCCTTGGGCATGCCCTGCCTATCACGAAACGGGCTGAACATGGGGCCTCCTAGGGGGACGGCGCCATTCCGCTGATGGTGGTGTCACAAGCAGCGTAGCACGTTCTTGGCGTGTGCCGCTGGCGTCGGGCTTGTGCCACTGGTGTCAGGTTTGTTTGGCGCGCCGCCCCGGCGCGCCAAACAAACCTGACACCAGTGGCACAAGCCCGACGCCAGCGGCACAGACCCGACACCAGCGCGTTAGCCCAGCAGCGGCGTGAGCGGGCCCTGGGCGAGCACGGTCACGCGGTGCATCGCGCGGGAGAGCGCGGTGTAGAGGCGTCGGCGCGCGAGCGGGGTGTCCGGGTAGACCTCGGCCTGCGCGTCGGGCACGATCACGTGGTCGAACTCCAGCCCCTTGGCCACGCGCAGGGAGAGCAGCACCACGCCGGAGGCGGGCAGATCGGAGTTCTTGCCCAGCACGCAGACGGCGTCTCCGAGCTGCTTTGCAAGCCAGCTCACGCGCGCGTCCGACTCGGCGATGACGGCCGTGAGGCCCTCGCCGGGCTCCGCCACGGCGGCTCGCAGCGCCTCGAGGTAGGCGTCCTTCTCGTCAAACGCCCGGACGTCGGGCTTGACGCCGGCGCGCTGCACGGAGGTGAGGCGCCTGCGCTCGTCCGGCTCCAGAAGGCCGCAGAAGAGCTCGGTGATCTCCGGCGAGGAGCGGTAGCTCGTGAGCAGGCGGCACTCGTCCACGCTTCCATGGCTTGCGCGGAAGATCTCCGCGATCCGCGGGAACGTGGCCGTGCCCTCCATGATGGCCTGGTGCTCGTCTCCCAGGAGCAGGAAGTGCGCGCGCGAGAAGTGCCGCGCGAGCACCATGAGCTGGGCCTCGGTGTAGTCCTGAACCTCGTCCACCATGACGAAGCGCGCAGACTTGTCGCCGGTGCCGGTGAAGAGCAGCCGCAGGTAGAGCCACTCGGTCGCGGACAGGGCGTGCTGGCCGAGCAGGCGCATGCCGATGCGGTCGAAGCGGATCCACGAGAGGCGCTCGATCTCGTCGTGCGCGCCCGCGTAGCGCTGCTCCACGAGGCGGCGCGCGTAGGCGGCGACCTCGTCGTCATCGTCGGGGGAGATGGTCTCGCCGAAGACCTCCACCTGCTGCTCGACGTCCATCTCGAGCATCTCCTCCTGGACCTCGTCGCTCTTCGAGAGCTGCGTGAAGCGCCGCTCCAGCCGGTCGTGGAGCTCGTCCTTCACAAGAGCGGTGAAGCGGGGTCCGACGGGGAACTGCGAGAACTTTTCCGCCGCGCCCTGGACCTGGCCCGCCTTGAGGAGGACCTCCCCCGCGAAGCGGATCTCGCGCAGGTCGTCCGGCTCGAGCGCGAGCTCGGCGACGGCCTCGTCCAGGCGGCGCAGGGACTCCGGCGCGGTGTCCACCCCGAGGTCGCGCTCGCCCGCGCCCTGCGCCTCGACGAAGGCGCGCCAGGTGAACGTCTGCGGGTTGGCCTCGCCCATCGAGGGTAGGACCGTGTCGATGTAGTGCTCGAAGACGTCGTTGGGCGTGAAGAGCCAGACCTGGTCGGGCGAGAGGGTCTTGCGCTCCTGGTAGAGCAGGTAGGCGATGCGCTGCAGCAGCACAGACGTCTTCCCGGAGCCCGCGATGCCGTTGACCAGCAGCACGGGGACGTCCTCGTGCCGCACGACCTCGTTCTGCTCGCGCTGGATCGTGGCCGTGATGGCCTGGAGCTTCTCGGTGTGGTGCTTCTTGAGGGCGCCCAGCAGGAGCGAGTCCTGGATGGCGATGGTGGTGTCGAAGTAGGAGTTGAGCTGGTCGCGCACGATGTCGAACTGCCGGCGCAGGGTCAGGTTCACGGTGCGGACCTTGCCGTCCACCTCGTAGCTCGTGGGCCCCATCTCCTGGTTGTAGTAGGTCTCGGCGACGGGGGAGCGCCAGTCCACCACGAGCGGGCGGCTGCGCTCGTCGGTCATGCCCGCGGTGCCGATGTAGACGTCGCGCGGGGGGCGCCCCGGGCGCATCTCGAGCGTGACCTTGGCAAAGTAGGGTTGCATGAGCAGCAGCATCACGCGGCGGAGCTTGTCCACGTTGAAGTCGTGGTACTGGTTGTAGGCGTCGATGACGGAGTTCAGCGTCTCGATGGCGGCGAGCGTCTCGATGGTCTCGTCGGCGCCGCCGAAGTCCAGGCGCACCTCCTCGCTCATGGCGATGAGGTCCTGCTTGGCGCCCTGGTGGTTGGACTCCAGGTCCTGGGATATGTCGTCGCGGATCTTGAGGAGCTTGGCGTAGAGCTCCGTGAGGTGGGCCTGCTCCTGCTGGAAGATCGGGTCGTCGCCGTGGGCGACGTCGACGCTCTCGGGCATTGCGCTCCCTCCGTTGCGCGGAATATCGAGCTATCAATAATACGCCATCGCGCGGGAGGCGCGTATGCCTGAAGAAAAGACGATTTATAATTTCGTCCTCAAAGTATCAGTACGAAATGTAAAATCGTCTTACAATCGTGATGGAAGGCGTACGAAACGAGGAGCCATGGTCATTCGAGAGACGCCCACGACAGAGTTCAAGGAGGCGGTCACGCCGACGTTCCTCAAGACGGTGAGCGCGTTCGCAAACTACGGGACCGGGCGCATCGTTTTTGGCGTCAATGACAACGGGATGTGCGTTGGCATTGACGACCCGGTTTCCTCGTGCCTGCGGATCGAGAACATGATCAATGACAGCCTCGACCCCATCCCCCGGTACGCGCTTGAGCCTGACGAGGCGGCGGGGACGGTGACGCTCACCGTCTACGAGGGCCCGGACAAGCCCTATCGGAGCAAGGGGAGGGCGTATCGGCGTGGAGACTCGGCAACGATAGAGGTCGACCGTCTCGAGTACGGCAGGCTGGTGCTTGAGGGGAGCAATCGGACATATGATGAGTTGCCGTCTGCCCGCCAGGACGTATCGTTTTCCCTGCTGGAGAGAAAGCTCTCAAAAAGCCTCGGCATCGAGGCCCTGAGTAGGGATGTCCTTCTCACGCTTGGCCTGCTTAACAAGGACGGGTACACCAACGCTGCCGCACTTCTTGCGGACGAGAACGACTTTCCCGGCGTCGACATCGTCAGGTTCGGGGATAGCGGGGACGTGATCTATGACCGAGAGACCCTCGTGGGAATCTCGGTGCTGGAGCAAATCGACCGAGCCGTTGAGATGTTCGTCCGCTATTACTGCTACGAGCGGGTGGAGGGGACCACAAGGAAGCTCCTGTCCCGCGTGCCGCGCGAGGCGTTTCGCGAGGCGCTGGCGAACGCCCTTGTCCACCGAACGTGGGACGTTCGGGCAAACGTTCAGGTTGCCCTGTACGAAAACCGCATTGTGGTGACGTCGCCCGGCGGGCTTCCCTCGGGCCTGACCGATGAGCAGTATCTCTACGGCCAGGTCTCCCTGCTGAGAAACCCGGTGTTGGCGGAGGTGTTCTTCAAGCTCGATTACATCGAGAAGTTTGGTACGGGCATCACCCGAATCAGAAGGTCGTATCAGGGATCGGTTGCCCAGCCCGTCTTTGACCTGCGCGATGGCTTTATCTCGGTAACGCTTCCTGTCATGGATGCGTTCGAGGGAACCGAAGACGAGAGGAGCGTTCTCAAGACCCTCGGAGGGGGACGCGTCCTCGCACGTCGGGCGATCGAGGATGAGGCGCACCTCAGTCGCGCGCGTGCGCTCGCGGCGCTTGACGCGCTTGTGTCAAAGGGGGCCGTGCTCAGGCTCGGTGAGGGGCGGGCAACAAGGTACGCACGGCCCTAGTTATATTCTGTCCGGCGGAAAGCGCGCCAGGACAGTACCGTCGTGCTATCGTGTGACTAAACGTTTACGAAAACCGAGACGCGGGAGGGACAGACATGACGCGGCGCCACCGGGACCTGAGCACGCGCGACGACCTGATCGCGTGGCTGCGCGACCTTCTGCCGGATCCGTACGCCTATCCCGCGACCTCGGGCTCGACCTACGACGAGGACATCCGGCGCTTCGAGTGGGCGGTCCGCCCCCTCTGGGCGATCTTCTCGCTCCTGGCGTCCGGCGAGTATGACGAGAAGGACGTGGGGCCGTTCGTCAGGCGCATCAAGGACGGGCTCGACCCCGAGGGCCCGCTCGCCTTCCCGGAGCCCACGCTCCCGCGCCGTCAGATCATCGTGGAGATGGAGGTCTTCGGCTACGGCCTTCTCGTGTGCCCCGAGGAGCTTCTCTCGCGCCTCACCCCCGAGGAGCGCGACCGCCTGGTCACCTGGCTGAACCTCGCCAACGGGGTGGACCTCCCGTGGGGCGGCTGGTTCTGCTCCCGCGCGCTCGTGAACGCGGGGCTCGCCGCGGCCGGACTGCCGTACGACGCCGAGCGCCTCGCCCTTGACCTGCGCTCGATCGAGTCGATGTATGCGGGCGACGGGTGGTACGAGAACGGCCGTCCGTTCCAGCGCGACCACTACATCGGCCTCTCCTTCCACTTCGTCCTCCTGCTGCTGCACCGGTTTGCGCCCGAGGCGTGCCCGCTGCCGGACGAGGAGGCGCGCGCCGCCGCCTTCGAGCGGGACTACGTCTCGTGGTTCGACCGGCAGGGCCGCTCCGTCCCGTTTGGGCGCAGCATCTTCTATCGCTTCGGGCACGGGTGCTTCTGGGCGGCGGAGGCCCTCACGGGGACGCACTCCCTGGGGCTCGGCGAGGTCAAGCGCCTGCTTCTGCAGCACCTGCGCTGGTGGCACGCGCACCTGGTCCCGGCATCCGGCCCGCTGGCGCCCGGGTATGGCTATCCCAACCTCTCCCTCGTGGAGAACTACTGCTCTCCCGCCTCTCCCGCGCGCGCCCTTCGCTCGCTCGTGGTGCTGGCGCTCCCGCCCGCAGACGAGTTCTGGTCCGTCGCGGAGCGCGAGCCCGCGCGAGAGCCCGTGCGCGTGGAGCCGGGGCCCGGCGTCCTTGCCGTGAGCGGCCCTCACCACAGCTATCTGCTCTCCGCCACGCAGTTCGGCGGCCCCACGGTCTCGGGTGGGATGTCGCGCTACGGCAAGCTCTGCTACTCGTCCGCGTTTGGGTGGAACATCTCGCGCGACGTCTGCGGCCTCACCTACTTTGCCGTCGACTCGTGCCTGGCGCTCTCCATCGTGGGGCTTGACCAGTACGCCTCGCGCGACCGCGTCGACATGGGGGAGGTGCGTGCGGGCTATGCCCACACCCTCTGGCGCTACGCGTCCATCGCGCAGGTTGAGACCTGGCTCATCCCGGTGAACGAGTCCACGCACGTGCGCATCCACCACGTCGAGTCGTCGAGCTCCCTCGACGTCTGCGAGGGGGCGTTCCCGCTCTTCGGGTGGAACCCCAAGGAGGACGCTCCCGAGGAGGAGCGCGACGGCGCCGTGCTGCTCTCGCGCGTGTCCGAGGCGGGCCGTCTCTGGCGCTCCGGCATCGTGGACGCGCGGGCGTGTGACGACACCCTCGAGCGCTCCGTCGAGGAGGCGGGGCTTGCCGACGCCATGCGCGGCGTCCTGTGGAGCGACCGCGACGCCGACGTTGTCCTCCAGGACCCCAACACCAACATCTACAGCTGCGAGCGGAGCGCCGTCCCCGTGCTGAGGGCGCGGATCACAGCGGGGACCACATGGCTCGCCTGCGTGGTCTGCGGCGAGCCGGGGTATCCGGCGGAGTGACCGGGGACGCGCTACGGGACTCTGACGACCGGCGCGTGCCAGCCCGCTACAGCGTGGTGGAACGCCACTGGACGTTGCAGTCGAGCTCCTGGTGGACGGTCTTCTTCTCGTCGCTCTCCAGCAGCTCGAGCAGGATGCGGGCGGCCTCGCGGCCCTCCTCGAAGGCGGGCTGCTCGATGGCGGTGACGCTCGGGGAGGCGACGCTCGTCCAGTCGAAGTTGTCAAAGCCCACGAGGCCCACCTTGTCGGGCATGAGCGGGTAGAACTCGCGCATGGCCACGTAGATCTCGGGCAGGGCCCAGCAGTTGGGGGCAAAGACGAGGGTCGGGGTCTCGCCGTCGATGTTGGCGCGAAGGAACTGGCGGAGCGCCCCCGAGTCGATCTCTCCCGGGGCGATCTCGAACTGCGTGAAGCCGGTCCCCTCCTTCTCGAGCGCGTCGACGAAGCCGGAGAAGCGCTCGATGCGCGAGCTCAGGAGCTGCGGTGCGGCGGCGACGAGCAGGAAGCGGCGGTAGCCGCGCTCCACGCACGACTTCACCGTCCGATACGTCGACTCGTAGTTGTCCGTCTTCACCCAGCTCGAGGTGTAGTCGTAGTACTTGGAGTCAAAGAAGACGAGCTTCTTGCCCGCGGCCTCGATGTCGTCCGCGACGGTCTTGAACTGCGAGGTTGGCTGCACGATGAAGCCGTCGACGCCTAGGGCGAGCAGGCGGTCGATGTAGGCGCGCTCGCCGTCTGCGCTGTAGTTGGAGGAGCAGCAGAGCAGGCGGTACCCGGCCTTGTCGACGACGGAGCCGATGCCCTTGACGATGCGGTTGGAGAACTCGTTGGTCACGTCGCCGATGACGACGCCGATGAGCTTGGAGCTCTTGGCGTTCATGCCGCGCGCGAGGGGGTTGGGCTCGTAGCCGGTCTTCTCGATCGCCTTCTTGATGCGCTTCTGCGTGTCCTCCGACATGCGCTCGGTCTTGCCGTTGAGATAGAACGAGACGGTGGTCTTCGACGTGCCCGCCATCTCGGCGATGTCCTTGATGGTGATGCGCCTCTTCTGCGCCATGATGCTCTTCGTGCCCCCCACTGCTCGTGTCACAGGATGTTTAGTAAACATAGTTTACTCAATTCACGGCAGCTGGGGCCGCAAATCAGGGGCCAACAAAACGCTTACATATCAGGTGGGCGGAGGGGAATATTGCGCAAAAAAGCGGGCGGCCCGAAGGCCGCCCGCGGCACGAGGCGAATGTGCGAGAAGGACTAGAGGCCGAGGATCTCCTTGACCTTGGCGATGATGGCCTCGTCCGTGGCGTTGGCGAAGAAGTACTCCTGGAAGTGCTCGCCGGAAAGGGCGCCCTTCACGAGCTCGGGATCGAGGGCGTCGAGGATCTCGGTCAGCGGCTTGAAGGCAGCGGCGCGCACGCCGTCGAGGATCTTCTTGTTGCGCTGCTCGGGGACGACGCGCTCGGCGGGGTAGCCGTTGCCGGAGCCGAAGCCGAAGAGCTTCTCGAAGGTGTACTCGAGGTTGAGCTCCTGGCCCCAGCCGTTCTTGAGGGCGAAGGGCATGGCCACGGCGTTGCCGTCGTTCACCTGGGCGAAGGTGTAGGCGTCGAGGGGATCGGCCACGTGGCCGCAGAGGACGCCCGGGAAGCTGTTGCAGGCGAGCATGGCGCCCTCGCCAGTGCCGCAGCCGGTCACCACGTAGTCGGCGGCGCCGGAGTTGATGAGGACGGCGGCCAGGATGCCGTTCTGCACGTAGGTCAGGGGGTTGGAGCCCTCGTCGGCGTACATGCCGTAGTTGAAGACGGTGTGGCCCATGGGCTCGACGACCTTCTTGAGGGCGGCCTCGATCATGGGGTTCTTGGCGTTCTGGCTGTTCTCGTTGATGAGGGCGATCTTCATGGGGTCCCGTTCCTTTCCTCTGGGTGTGACGTTTCCAGAAATGAAGACATGAGTCAGGACAAGACTACGCGCAAAACCAGTTTTGTCAACCTTTACTCCGGTTTACTCCGCCCGCCGCCAATTCATGTCCGTTCACATGATTGAAACATGAACTTTATTGCTAGCTAAAGGCGAATATCCTATAAAACTGAGGCGGGGTAAACCGGTTTGTAATATGACCGCTCACATTTTGGGCGGCCATACGGAAAAGCGGTAGGAAAGGATGGCAGGCATGGCTCACGTGAACACGGAGAAGATTGCCGATCGCGAGCGGTGGCTCTCGGTCGAGCCCCTGACCAAGGAGGAGATCGATCGCGGCCTGGCCTGCTGCCTCGCCCAGATCGACGCCAACATGGAGGCCTTCGGAACGAGGTTCCCCTGGTCTGCCACCAAGGGACTCGAGTACCCGATCATCGACTGCATCGAGTGGACCGACGGCTTCTGGACCGGCCTTCTCTGGCTCGCCTATGAGATGACGGGGGACGAGAAGTACCGCGACCGCGCCCTCGAGAACGTCCAGAGCTTCAAGCACCGCGTCGAGAACCGCATCGAGCTCGACCACCACGACCTCGGCTTCCTCTACGTGCCCTCCTGCGTTGCGGCCTATCGCCTCACCGGCAGCGAGGACGCCCGCACCGCCGCCCTTCTCGCCGCCGACAAGCTCATGGAGCGCTGGCAGCCCAAGGGCAAGTTCCTGCAGGCCTGGGGTCCCATGGACAGCCCCGAGCACTACCGCTTCATCATCGACTGCATGCTCAACCTGCCGATCCTCTACTTCGCCTCCGAGGAGACCGGTGACACGCACTACCGCGACGTCTCCCGCATGCACTTCGACACGACGGTGAACAACATCATCCGCGAGGACGGCAGCGCCTTCCACACGTTCTATATGAATCCCGAGACCGGCGGCCCCGACCACGGCGCCACCCGCCAGGGCTACTCCGACGACTCCGCCTGGGCCCGCGGCCAGGCCTGGGGCATCTACGGCATCCCGCTGAACATGCGTCACCTGAACGACCGCAAGTACCTCGACACCTGGCGCGCGATGGCGAACTACTTCATCAACCGCCTCCCCGAGGACTCCATCTGCTATTGGGACCTCATCTTCGGCGACGGCTCCGACCAGTCCCGCGACTCCAGCGCCGCCGCCGCTGCCGCCTGCGGGTTCATGGAGGTCGCTCCGATGCTCCCCGTCGACGACCCCGACGCGCCCGTCTACGCCGGCGTCACCGCGCAGATGATGCGCTCCCTCATCAACTCGTACACCTCCGAGGACCACGCGCCCCTGCGCCCCATCCTCTATCACGGCGTCTATAGCTGGCACTCCGGCAAGGGCGTCGACGAGGGCAACATCTGGGGCGACTACTACTTCATGGAAGCCCTGGTTCGCAGCGCCAAGAGCTGGAACCCGTACTGGTAGGAGGAAGAAATGGCAACACCCAACATCGTTATGACCCGCATCGACGAGCGTCTCGTCCACGGCCAGGGTCAGCTCTGGATCAAGTCCCTGGGCGTGAACACGGTCATCGTCGCCAACGACGAGGCTGCGGGCGACAAGATGGCCCAGACCCTCATGAAGACGGTCATCCCCGGCAACATCGCCATGCGCTTCTTCACGCTTCAGAAGACGATTGACATCATCCACAAGGCTGCTCCCGAGCAGCGCATTTTCCTGCTCGTGAAGAACCCGGCCGACGCGCTCACCCTCGTCGAGGGCGGCGTGCCCGTGACCGAGATCAACGTCGGCAACATCCACAACGCCGACGGCAAGGAGAAGGTCACCCGCTCCATTTTCGTCGGCGCCGAGGACAAGGCCGCCATTCTCGCCATGGCCGACAAGGGCATCAAGTTCAACACCAAGACCACCCCGTCCGGCGCTGACGGTGCGGCCGAGGTCGACATCGTGGAGTTCTGCAGGAAGTAGCCCCTGCTGAGCATACCGCCCGCCAAGGGGAGGGCGGAACGTAGTGTCAGGTAGGAAAAAGGAGGGAACGTGGAGATCTCGTTCATCCAGGCCATTCTGATTGGCCTCTGGACAGCAGTCTGCTGGAGCGGCATGCTGTTCGGAATCTACACCAACCGCAGCCTCGTGCTGGCGTTCGGTGTGGGCGTCATCCTCGGCGACATCCCGACGGCGCTTGGCGTCGGCGCGGTGGCCGAGCTCGCATTCATGGGCTTTGGCGTCGGTGCCGGCGGCACCGTCCCGCCCAACGCCATCGGCCCCGGCATCGTGGGCACCCTGATGGCCATCACCACCGAGGGCGTCACCCCGGAGAGCGCGCTTGCCCTCTCCATCCCGTTCGCGGTTGCCATCCAGTTCCTGCAGACCGCCATCTACACGGCCTGCTCCGGTAACCAGGAGGCCGCTGCCCGCGCCCTCGCCGCCAACAAGCTTGGCAAGTACCGCTTCGTCTGCAACATCACCGTGATCCTGTTCGCCGTGGGCGGCTTCCTGCTCGGCTTCTTCGCCGCCTTCGCGATGCCGGCCCTCCAGGTCGTCATCGAGGCCATCCCCGAGTGGCTCACCGCGGGCCTCTCCGTCGCCGGCGGCATGCTGCCCGCCATCGGCTTCGCGATGATCATGAGCGTCATGCTCACCAAGGAGTTCATCCCCTTCGCGCTGCTCGGCTACATCTGCGCCGGCTACCTCGGGATCCCGACGGTCGGCATCGCCATGGTTGGCCTCGTGTTCGCCCTCAAGCACTACTTTGAAGTGAAGAAGCAGGAGGAGCTCGCTCCCGCTGCCGCCACCGAGGAGGTCAGCCACGATGACTGGATCTAACGAGAAGAAGCTCGTCAAGGGCGATTACACCAAGACGATGATTCGTGCCTGGCTGCTGCAGAACGGCTTCAACTACAGCAACTACCAGGGCAATGGCTACTCCTACGTCGTCTACCCCGCCCTCAAGAAGATTCACGGCAGCAACAAGGAGGCCCTGTGCAAGGACCTCGCCGAGAACTGCGAGTTCTACAACACGAACCCGAACCTGCTGCCGTTCGTGACGTCGCTTCACCTGGCCATGGCCGACGAGGGCGTCCCCTACAGCGAGATCCGCGGCCTCAAGATGGCCCTCATGGGCCCGCTCGCCGGCATCGGTGACTCGCTCTCCCAGTTCTGCCTCGCCCCGCTCTACTCGACGATCTTCTCGTCGCTCGCGATGCAGGGCATGGCCTTCGCGCCGGTGGGCTTCTTCCTCGCCATCAACGCGACGCTGCTCGCCATCAAGTACGTGATGATGAACCTGGGCCACAAGCTCGGCACCTCCGTCATCGACACGCTGTCCAAGTCCATGGGCCTCATCTCCGAGTGCGCCAGCATGGTCGGCGTCACGGTCATCACCGGCCTTGCCGCCACGTTCGTCAAGATGAACGTGAACATCGAGTTCGCGGCCGGCGCTGCCGAGGAGGGCGTCAAGCAGTCCACCGTGAGCATCCAGGGCATGCTCGACAACATCGCCCCGAAGCTGCTCCCGATGCTGTACCTGCTCCTCATGTACTACCTCATCAAGAAGCGCAACTGGAACACCTACCAGCTCGTCATCCTGACGATCGTCGTCGGCGTGGTGCTTTCCGTCTGCGGCGTCCTCGTCTAGTTTTCCGAGGAAACAATTGCGCCGTCCCCTCCAGCGGGGCGGCGCTTTTTCATATCCCGACGGCTCACCGATAGAAGGGATGGGCATGGATATCGTTTCCGTTAGAGCAAGACTCAAGAAGACCGCCGCGCTCATGCGCGTGGGAGAGATGGGCGAGCGCCTTGCGGGGCGCGACCTCAGCGTTCTTCTCGCCCGCGCCGACGAAGTCATGGCGGACACCTACACCTTCTCAAAGACGTGGGACATGGAGCGCTGCCGCGTGCCCTTCACGCTGCCGGCCGGCGCCTACGACTGGAACGTCGTCAACAACGACGACGAAGAGTGGTGCTTCATGCTCAACCGCATGGATTACCTCGAGGACCTCGCGCTCGTATCGCTGGTGAGGGGTGACGCGTCCTATGCCGAGAAGGCGGCCCGGCTCATTGAGTCCTGGGTGGACGCGCACCCCTCGATCGTGCCCGAGCTCTCCACGCGCACGCTCGACACCGGCATCCGCATCCGCTCGATGGTGTGCGTGCTTCCCGCGCTCGACGCGATGGGCGTGCTGACCGATGAGCTGCTGGAGAAGATTGTTCGCAGCGTGCGCGACCAGATCGCGTCCCTGCGCGAGCGCTACCTCCCCAAGTACGAGACCAGCAACTGGGGCAGCATCCAGACGCTTGCCATCCTCACGGTCCTGGCTACGCTCGAGGACGACCCCGCCTCCGACCCCGACTGGGTCTGGGCGGCCGAGCGTGCCGAGTCCCAGATGGCCGCGCAGGTCTATCCCGACGGCATCGACTGGGAGCAGTCCACGATGTACCACGTCGAGGTGCTGCTCTACTCGCTGCGCGCCCTCCACGTCCTGGAGGCGCAGGGCGCCCCGGTCCCGCGTGGGCTGCGTGGGGCGGCCGAGCGGCTCTCCCGCGCGCTTGCGGCGCAGATGATGCCCAACGGCTGCATCGACGCCCAGGGCGACTCCGACCGCACCGACGTCCGGGGCCTTATGGCCCTGTGCGCGGGCGTGCTCGGGGACGGCGCGCTCGCCGCGGCCTCCGGCCGCACCGAGCTCGACGCGGGCGACGTCTTTGCCTTTGGCTGCGACGTCGAGGACGCCCTCGTGGCGTGCGCGGCCCAGGCCGGCGTGACCCTTCCGCTCACCTTTGACGGCGAGGACTCCGGCCTCTTTGTGGCACGTTCCTCCTGGGACGCGGACGCCAACCTCATCGAGTTCTCCTCCGGGCCCCTTGGCTCCGGCCACGGGCACTCTGACAACCTGCACGTGACCGCCGTCTATCACGGCGCGCCCGTGCTCGTTGACGGCGGGCGCTACACCTACCGCGAGGACTCCCCGGAGCGTCCGTACCTCAAGGGCCCGCTCGCCCACAACGTGCCGCTGCTTGACGGTCGCTCGAGCTGCGTGCCCAAGGGCAGCTGGGGGTACTCCGACTTTGGCTACCCGCTCAAGACCTACGCGCGTCACGCGGGCGACGCCCACTACTTCGAGGGCGCCCTCGTGGGGCATGAGCCGCTGCACGTCCTGGTGCGCAAGCTCGTGGCGCTGGACTGCGGCATCTGGGTCTGCGCGGACGAGGCCATGGCCGAGGGGGAGCACGAGCTGGTCTCGCGGTTCCACTTTGATCCCGAGGTGCGCGTCGAGGCCGCGGACGGCGGCTGCCGCGTCACCTGCGCCGCGGGCGAGCTGGCGCTCGGCTCCACGGGCGCGCTGACGCTCAGCTCCGAGCAGATCTCGCTCGACTACAACGCCCTGTCCGACGCCGCCCTCGTCGAGGCCCGCACCGCGCTCTCCGAGCGGGGCGGCCAGCTCTGGTGGCTCGTTCCGGCGGACGTGCGCGTGAGTCCCGCCCAAGTGCTTCGCGGCGGCTCCGAGCCCGTGGACCCGGCCCTTGCCGAGGCCGTGCGCTTTGAGCTTCCCAGCGGGGAGTTCTACACCGTGGCGATCTTCCACGGGGAGGTCTACACCGGCGTGAAGGCGTTCGCCCTCGAGGGCGTCTCCTTCCACGCCAAGGCCGTCGTCGTCTACGGCGCCGGTGACGCGCGCGAGCTCACCGTGCTGCGCGCCTAGCTCTGATGCGCCGGGCGGGTGGCGGCTGTCGTCCGCCCGGCGCGCGATAACATACACCCCACGCGGCGTACTTCTCGGCAACAGGCGTTTTGTTGACGAATCCGCGTGGGGTGTATGCTAACGAGAGAGACTCTGTGGCCCGCCTCCGTCAATTGGGACTGTCCCCAATTGACGGAGGCGGGCCGTCTTGCGTTGGGCTATTCCAGCGTGCCCATGACGATGAGCTGGGTGAGGGCGGGGAACTCCGCCGGGTCATCGGCCTTCACCATGTCGGAGAGGCGGATCCACTCGATGTCACGCCCGCCCGCGCCGAGAGAGAAGCGCTGGGGCACGCCGGTCTTCTCCAGATGCACGGTGAGCTCGAAGCCGTCCGAGCAGGTGAGCTTGGCCTGCTGCCACCAGGTGTCGTGCGGGAAGTCGGCGCGCAGGACGAGCATGGCCTCCTCGGCATGGACCGGCCGGCCAAAGTCCACCTGGAGCCAGGCGTCGTCGCGGCCGTTGATGCCCCAGGACTCGTAGGGCCAGCGTCCGTGGTGGATGCTCTGCCAGGTGCCGTCGATCGCGTTGCGCGCGATGAATCGGGGGTTGGTGGCGCCGGAGTTGGTGGTGGCGTGCGGGTAGACGCCCTCGGCGCCCTCGAGGTCGTGCGCGTTGAGGGCGAGGTTGCGCCAGGTCTCGCGCTCGCGGGGGTCGAGCACGCGGGCGTAGCCCCAGTGGGTGTCGCCGAGGAAGGCGTGGCTGGGGTACGAGTCGCGGGCGGACTCGAAGGGGATCGGGAACTCGAGGCGCCCCTCGGTCAGGTAGACGACGCTTGGGGGCAGGGACTCGTCGAGCATGACCTCGAGCTCGACGTTCTTCTCGTCAGAGGTGAGGACGAGGACGTCGCCAGGCTGGTACTCGGCATAGCGGGTGTCGAGCTGAACGAGGTCGGTGCCGGTCGAGGTTCCGCGCACGGCGCCGTCGGCGCCGATGAGGCTGAGGGTGAGCTGGGGCATCGCGACTCCTTTCCGTGAATCGGGAAGCGCCGCAGGACGCGGTTGCGATCCTGCGGCGCTGGGAGATGACATCGGCCTGAAGCCCTTACTGGGGCTGCTTGCCGATGTAGGCGAGGATGCCGCCGTCGACGTAGATGACCTGGCCGTTGACGAAGCTGGAGGCGTCGGAGGCCAGGAAGACGGCGGTGCCCATGAGGTCGATCGGGGTACCCCAGCGAGCGGCGGGAGTCTTGGCAACGATGAACTGGTCGAACGGGTGACGGGAGCCGTCGGGCTGAATCTCACGCAGCGGCGCGGTCTGCGGCGTGGCGATGTAGCCCGGCCCGATGCCGTTGCACTGGATGTTGTGCTCGCCGAACTCGGAGCAGATGTTGCGGGTGAGCATCTTGAGGCCACCCTTGGCGGCGGCATAGCCGGCGACGGTCTCGCGGCCGAGCTCGCTCATCATGGAGCAGATGTTGATGATCTTGCCGTGGCCCTTCTCGATCATGCCGGGCAGGACGGCCTTGGAGACGATGAAGGGGGCGTTGAGGTCAACGTCCACGACCTGGCGGAAGTCCTCGGCGCTCATCTCGAGCATGGGGATGCGCTTGATGATGCCGGCGTTGTTGACGAGAATGTCCGGCGTGGTGCCGAAGTCGGCCTTGATGTCGGCAACGAGCTTCTCGACCTGCTCGACGTTGGTGACGTCGGCCACGTAGCCCTTGGCCTCGATGCCCTCGGCGGCGTAGGCCTTCTCGCCCATCTCGGCCTTCTCGGCGTTGATGTCGTTGAAGGCGATCTTGGCGCCGGCCTTGGCGAGCGCGGTGGCGATGGCGAAGCCGATGCCGTAGGAGGCGCCGGTGACCAGGGCGACCTTGCCATCAAGACGGAAGCTGTCCATGCTGAACGTGCTGGGATCTGCGTACTGCTCTGCCATGTGTCCTCCTCGTTGGGTGGCCTTCTGTTGAGTCTCAGTTAAGGACAGTAAACCGGTTTTGTCAACAGGAACGGAAAAGTAGCTCCCGCGAGCGGTTGAGTTCAAATAATCTCTACAGTTCGCCTGCATTTTTCAAGATAATCGGGCGCAGTGAATAAGTAAACCGATTTGTCTCCGGCTGGCAAAATCCCGCCGCGCTCCAACGTGATTGACAAGTGACGTGACGTCTCCAAAGTTTATAATGAGAGACAGGGAGTGCTCAAAGAAGGAGGCATCATGTCCGAGAAGAACCCACGGCCCGGCACCGGCGGCGAGCGTCGCGTTTCCTATGGGGAGCGTGCTGGGAACGAGTCAATCGTCTACTTCACGCGCGACCTCTCTGCTGCCGGGCTGCGGCGCGCCTACGAGCAGGTGAACGCGCATATCGACGGCAGGGTGGCGGTGAAGCTGCACACCGGGGAGCAGCACGGCCCCAACATCATCCCGCGCCCGTGGGTCGCCGAGCTCCTTGAGAGCGACCTGCCGGAGGCCACGATCGTGGAGACCAACAGCTACTATGCCGGCGATCGCGACTCCACCGAGAAGCATCGCAGGACGCTCGAGGTCAACGGCTGGACGTTCGCGCCGGTCGACATCATGGACGAGGAGGGCGCCACGCCCTTCCCCGTTGCAGGCGGGAAGTGGTTCGACGAGGTGCACATGGGCTCGCACCTTGCAAACTACGACTCTCTGCTCGTGCTCACGCACTTCAAGGGGCACACCAAGGGCGGCTTCGGCGGCTCGGCCAAGAACATCGGCATCGGCTGTGCCGACGGCAAGATCGGCAAGCGGGAGATTCACACCACGCCCGGCTCGGACGACATGTGGGACATCTCGAACGAGGAGTTCATGGAGCGCATGATGGAGTCCGCCAAGGCCGTCTGCGACCACTTCGGCGACAAGATCGCCTTCGTGAACGTGATGCGCAACATGTCGGTCTCCTGCGACTGCGAGGGCACGGCGGCCGAGCCCGTCGTGACCCCCAACGTGGGCATACTTGCCTCCACGGACATCCTAGCGATTGACCAGGCGTGCGTCGACCTCGTCTATGCGATGGGGGAGGAGGACCGCCACGCACTGGTGGAGCGCATGGAGACCCGCCACGGCCTGCGCCAGCTTTCCTATATGAAGGAGCTTGGGATGGGCAACTGGCGCTACGTCCTCGTGGACCTCGACAACGGCGGCGCGCGCATCCTGCCCGAGGACGCCGTGGCGCACGTGGTGCCGTTCGAGGGATAGGAAGCCGACGTTCTTCTCGCCTGCCATAACGGCATTTTTCACAACGCAAAAATACGGCCATCTACCTGCTATTTCTTGTAAAACTGCAGGTAGATGGCCGTAGCGAAAAAACGCGTTATGGCACGCCGTGAGCCAGCCGTGCCAGCCTACTCGTCGTCCACGAACCCCACGCGGTAGGCGGAGAAGACCACGGCGCCCTCGTCCTGCGTGGCGTCGAGGTCCACGTCTCCCCAGATGCCGAAGTCGCGCTCGTCGTCGGAGTCGTGGAATATCTGATGCACGTGCCAGACGTGCGCAGGCTTCTCGTCCTTCTCGTCTATCGAGAGGTACGCGGCGCTGCGGGCGTCGGCGTCCAGCATGATCTCCTCGTGCTCCTCGAAGAAGCGGTCCAGGGCGCGCTGCCACACGGGCGCACGCCAGCCCCACTCGGCGTCGAGCTTGCCGAGCTCGTCCACGGCCTCGTGCGCCGCCAGCCGCACGCGGGCGAAGAGCGCGTTGCGCACGAGCAGCGTGAGGCCGCGACGGTCGTGCACGACCTCGTCCGCCGCGGGCGGTGCGGCGTCGAGCCCCTCCGAGGACCCCTCGCCGGCGGCCGCCCACTCGTCCACGAGGGAGGAGTCCACCGTGCGCACCACGAGGCCCAGCCACGCGATGATGTCGCGCAGGCGCTCGTCGCGCTTCTCGAGCGGCACCGTGCGGTCGAGCGCGCGGAACGCCTCGGAGAGGTAGCGCAGCAGCAGGCCCTCGGAGCGCGCCACGTTGTAGCGACCCACGTACTCCTTGAAGTCGCTTGCGGTCTCCACCATATCGCGCAGCACGGACTTGGGCGAGAGCGCGAAGTCGCGCGCCCACGGGACCTGCTCGCAGTACTGCTCGAAGGCCGGCTCGAGCAGGTCCTCGAGCGGCTTGGGGTAGGTGACCTCCTGCAGGCGCTCCATGCGCTCGTCGTACTCGATGCCCTCGGCCTTCATCTCGCTCATCGCGCGGTCGCGCGCGACGCGCTGCTGCGCGCGCAGGATCTGCCAGGGGTCCTCGAGCGTGGCCTCGGCCATGGAGATGACGTCGAGCGCGTAGGTCTCCGACTCCGGATCCAGAAGCTCGAGCGCGGCCAGCAGAAACGGCGACAGGGGCTGGTCCAGCGCAAAGTCGTCAGGGAGGTCGACGGTCGTGGACCAGGACGTGGACCCGTCGGGCAGCTCCTCGCGCGTGACCACGCCGGCGTCCTGCAGGGTGGCGAAGATCTCGTCCGCGCGCGTGGCGAGCGCGGCCTTCTCCGAATCGGGCTGAGCCGACTCCTCCACAAGGCGGTGGACGCGCGCCCAGGCGTCACCGCCCTGCTCGACCTCGGCAAGCACCATCGAGTGCGTGACCTTCATGCGCGGGCGCAGCGGCTCCGGCACGGCGGCGATTAGGCGCTCGAAGGTCTGCTTGTTCCAGCCGACAAACCCCTCGGGCGGCTTCTTGGTCTTGATCTTGCGCGCCTTCTTGGGGTCGCCCCCCGCCTTGCGCAGGGCCCGTGCGTTCTCTATGTCGTACTCGGTGGCCTCGGCGATGACGTGGCCCTCGGTGTCAAAGCCGGCGCGACCGGCGCGGCCGACGATCTGGTGGAACTCGCGCGCGTTGAGGTGGCGCATGCGCCGTCCGTCAAACTTGGAGAGCGCGGTGAGCACCACGGTGTGAATCGGCACGTTGATACCCACGCCGAGCGTGTCCGTGCCGCAGATGACCGGCAGAAGGCCCTGCTGCGCGAGCCTCTCCACGAGCAGGCGATAGCGCGGCAGCATGCCGGCGTGGTGCACGCCCACGCCGCATCCCAGCAGGCGCTGCAGCGTCTTGCCGAAGGTCGTGGTGAAGCGCGTGCCCTTGATGGCCTCCTTCACGGCCTCGCGCTGCTCCTTGGTGGAGACGCCGTAGCTGGCCAGGCTCTGCGCGCTCGCCAGCGCCGCGTCCTGCGAGAAGTGCACGATGTAGAGCGGCGCCTCGCCCGCGCGCAGCGCCAGCTCGACGGTCCCCTCCAGCGCCGTGTCCACGAACTCGTAGGAGAGCGGCACGGGGCGCGGAGCGTCGGCGATGGTGTCCACGGTGCGTCCGCCGGTGTGCTCGGAGAGCGCCTCCGCGATTGACGAGGTGTCGCCCAGCGTGGCGCTCATGAGCAGGAACTGCGTGTGGGGGAGCGTGAGCAGCGGCACTTGCCAGGCCCAGCCGCGGTCGGGGTCCGCGTAGAAGTGGAACTCGTCCATGGCCACGCAGCCCACGTCGCACTTCTCGCCCTCGCGAAGCGCCTGGTTGGCGAGGATCTCCGCCGTGCAGCAGATGATGGGCGCGCCCGCGTTGATGGACGCGTCGCCGGTGATCATGCCCACGTTCTCGCGGCCAAAGAGTGAGACGAGGTCGAAGAACTTCTCGCTCACCAGGGCCTTGATGGGGGCGGTGTAGTAGGCGCGCCTATCCGTGCACACGCTCATGAAGCACATGCCCAGCGCCACCATTGACTTGCCGGAGCCCGTGGGCGTGCCCAGGATCAGGTGGTCGCCGGCCGCAAGGGAGAGCAGCGCCTCCTCCTGGTGCGGCCAGAGCTCGATCCCGCGAGAGTCCACCCAGCCCAGGAAGAGGTCGAGCGCCTCCTCGGCGGGGATGTTGGGATAGGTCTCCTCGTCCGGCCAGGGGATGAGGCGCCCCAGCGAGCCTGCGGCGTTGGGCCCCTCGTCGACGGACTCGGTTGTGGGGAATGCGGGCATGCGGCCTCCTTGATAGACGGACCACCATTCTAGCGTGCGGGTGGGGAGCGTGCGGCCCGACCAGCCGCGTGAGCGTCTCGGCCTGCCAATCGTGTCGCATAACCGGCCAGTTGCGACGAAGCTGCCGCGTCGGGCGAGGCCCGTCATACCATGAAGCCAACGGGGGTGCCCCTGCCCACGGACGCAGACGCGATGCGCCGCTCCTCCCCTTCCTTCCCGGCCCCGTCAGGCGGGGGCACCCCTCTCTCCCCGCAAGGGGCCGCCGCCTGCCGGCGCCCCCGAGGCGGGAGGCCTCGCGCGGCGTATACTTTCCGAAACCACGTGAGGAGGGACTCCCATGACCGACTTCCAGCAGCTCGCGCACGACCGCTACTCCTGCAGGTCCTTCTCGGACCGCCCGGTGGAGGGCGAGAAGATCGACGCGCTTCTCGACGTCGCCCTCGCCGCCCCCACCGCCGTTGACAAGCAGCCCTGGCATATGTGGGTCGTCGAGAGCCCGGAGGCGGTCGCGCGCCTCGCGGCGCACACGCGGTTCGACTTCGGGGCGCGGGTCATCCTCGTGCTCGGCGCGCTGCCGGAGGAGGCCTGGGTCCGCAAGTACGACGGTCGCAACTTCGCCGACGTCGACGCCTCCATCGTGGGGACGCACGTCATGCTGGCCGCCCATGACCTCGGTCTTGGCACCACCTGGGTGGGGCACTTCGACGCCCCCGCCGTGAAGGAGGCGTTCCCGGAGATGGAGCCCTACGACCTCGTGGCGCTCTTCCCGCTGGGCTATCCCTCCGAGGACGCGGAGCCCGCGCCGATGCACTTCAAGCGACGTCCGTCGGACGAGCTCGTGACCCGAGTCTAGGGTCCCGGCGCCGTGCCCGTGATGCCCTTCTCGCGAGTTGTGCACCTCTGGTTGCATGACGGTTCCGTCACGGTTGCCCGCGACGCGAACTGATACCCTTGAACATGCGCGGAGCCGCACCGGGAGCGGTAAACACAATACGGAGTCGAGACCTTCCCCGCGCAGACGGATGGCATCATGACCAGTAGAAACAACCCTCAGCGCCCGCACCGCCGCACGCGCGGCTCGCAGGCGTCCAGTCCCTACATGCGCCCGATGAACCTTCCCAGCGCGACGTCCTCGCGCGCGGGCGAGACCTCGCGCGGCGCGCGTCCGCAGTCCCGCCCGACCTATCAGTCTGGCTACGATTCCTATGACGACCCCTACGCGGGCTCCTACGCTGACCAGTACGACGACCCCTACGGAGCGAGCTACGACGATCCCTATGGGGACACTGGCTCCTATGGGCGCACCGAGTCCGACTGGCAGGCCCCCATGCCGCGCCAGCGCGCGCCGCGCAGCCGCTACAAGAAGCGGCGCGAGGGGAGGGGCGCCACCATCGTGGGCCTTCTCGTCGTCGCGGCGATCGTGGGCGGCGGCATCTGGATGTGGCTCAACCGCACGGTCAACGTGAGCGTCAACGGGGAGCGCACCGACGTCCGCGTGGACTCCACGCTCGAGCAGATCGTGGAGAGCGAGGGGCTCTCGCTCAAGCCGGGCAACCTCGTCTCCGTGAGCGGCAACGTTCTCACGGAGGGCGGCGGCGACGCGTTCTCTGCCACCGTCAACGGCGAGCAGCTCGACGCGGCCGGTCGCGACGCCTTCCGCGCCAAGGGCAACGAGGAGATCACCTTCGGGGACGGCGCCGACGCCACCGAGGCCTCGCACGAGGAGGAGCGCGAGATCCAGCCCCTGCTCGAGCCGGCGGACTCCGTGGGGTCGGTGACCTTCGTCGCCCAGTACGGCAAGGCGGGGAAGCAGAAGGTCATCGTCGGCGACCAGTCGGGCGAGTCGGTGCCCGGCGACGTCATCGAGCCCGCCCAGAACGTGAAGCTCATGAGCATCAACCCGCAGGCGGACGACGGCCGCAAGCTCATCGCCCTGACCTTCGACGACGGCCCGAGCAGCTATACCCAGCAGTACCTTGACATCCTCTCCAAGTACGGCATCCACGCCACGTTCTTCTGCCTCGGCTCGGCCGCGGCCAACAACCCCGACCTCGTGAAGGCGATCAAGGACCAGGGCTCGCAGGTGGCGTCCCACACGATGAACCACGAGCAGCTCACCGCCGTCGACCAGGCGACGCTGCAGTCGGAGATTACGGAGGCGTTCTCTGCCATCTCCGGCGCGGGCGGCGGGGACACCTCGGTCATCCGCCCGCCCTACGGCTCGTTTGACACGTCGACGTGGCTGGCCTCGGGCGGCACGCTCTCGGCCTCGGTGATCTGGAACCTGGACAGCCTGGACTGGAAGCGGCCGGGCGCCGACACGATCGTCAACAACTGCACGAGCGGCGCCTTTGCCGGCAGCATCATCCTCATGCACGACGGCGGCGGCAACCGCGACCAGGACCTCGAGGCGCTGCCCCGCATCATCGAGCAGCTCCAGGGCGAGGGCTACGAGTTCGTGACCGTGGCGGAGCTCATGGCTTCCGACAGCCGCATCCCGGCCGAGGTGGCCGCCGGCAACGCCCATATCCCCGAGGGCTACACCTGGGCGACGGAGCTCGCCGAGTAGGAATTTGGGGACGGGTTTTCCCTCTCAGAGAGTTTGGGACAGGCCCGGGGCGCAGTAGTAACTGCGCCCCGGGCCTGTCCCAAACTCTCTGAGAGGGAAAACCCGTCCCCAAATGCCGAATGCTACTTCACGCCGTACTGCTCGTAGTAGGTGTCGATGGCGGCCTTGAGCTCGGGCGTGATGACGGTGCCGTCGAGGGCCTCCACCACGTCGGCCATGGAGACGATGCTTGCCACCGGGAAGCCGTACTTCTCCTGGATCTCCTGCTGGGCGGTCACGACGCCGCCCTTGCCGACCTCCATGCGGTTGAGGCTCACGATGAGGCCCTTGACCTCAACGTTAGCGGCGCCGGTGACCTTGGGGTAGGTCTCGTCGATGGACTTGCCCGAGGTGGTGACGTCCTCAATCATGACCACGCGGTCGCCGTCGGCGAGCTTGGTGCCGAGCAGGCCGCCCTTGTCGGCGCCGTGGTCCTTCTCCTCCTTGCGGTCGGAGCAGTAGCGGACCTCCTTGCCAAAGAGCTCGTGGAGGGCGATCGCGGTGGTCACGGCCAGTGGGATGCCCTTGTACGCCGGCCCGAAGAGCACGTCGAAGTCCAGGCCGAAGTTGTCGTTGATCGCGTGGGCGTAGTACTCGCCCAGGCGCTTGAGCTGGGAGCCCGTCACGTAGGCGCCCGCGTTCATGAAGAACGGGGACTTGCGGCCGCTCTTGAGGGTGAAGTCGCCGAACTTCAGGACGTTGGACTCCACCATGAAGTCGATGAACTCGCGCTTGTAGGCTTCCATGTGTGCTCCTTCCAGGGGCGTTCCGTGTGCGTAGCTCGATTTTAGCCTGTTGTTGATGGGCTGACATATTGCATGAATACATACTATATTATATATGCATGTACTATCATGGAGAGGAGGGGATATGAGGCGATATGACATCGTTTCAAGCTTGCAGGATTACCGAGAAATTAGCTGGAGCGAGCGCTCCAACACCTCCGGGACGGCGGGAACCTACCTCAAGGCGCGCGTGGGGAGCGGCTCACGTGCTCGGTACCTCAAGCTGTCGCGCTACAACGGGGTCCGGATAGACGGAACCGAGTGCATAAACGAGCTCGTCGCGAGCCGGCTCATGGAGGCGTTGGGCATCGAGCACGTCCCCTATCGCCTCGTGCACGCGCGCGTGGTTATCGACGGCAGGGAGCATGAGACCTGGCTCTGCTCGTCGAGGAATTTCAGGAGGCCGGGGGAGCAGAAGATGGGGCTGGGAGCGTACTTCGAGCTCCATCACGAGGGGGAGGATGACCCGCTCTCGTTCTGCCGGCGAATGGGGTGGGGCGAGCGCGTCTCCCAGATGATGCTCGTTGACTACCTGCTCGCAAACCGCGATCGCCATGCCTCCAATATCGAGGTGCTCGTTGACCGCACCGGTGCGTCGCGCCTTGCGCCGCTCTTCGATACCGGACTCTCGCTGGTTGCTCCCTATGGGGATGACGAGGAGCGAATCAGCGCCTTCGAGCCGCTCTCTCCCGTGGCGACGACCAACTATCTGGGGTCGCGTTCCCTTGAGGAGAACGTCGCGTCAGTCGCTCCGGTTATGGTGGCGCGGCCGCTCGTGCCTCAGGACAGGGATACGCTGCTCGAGGGGCTCGACAATGCCGCCTCGCCCGTCCTTCTCGAGAAGATCTGGGAGATTGTCTGGGAAAGGTGGCGGTGGTATGCGGCGCTTTGAGGTTATCGACGGGGAGCGTCCGGGCGGGCGATCCTGTGGCGTGCTCAGCTACGACCAGGCGAGAAGGACCTTCTCGTTTGAGGCGGCTCCGGGGGCGACCACACGCGACGTCCCCGCGATGTTCGCCCCATTTCTCGAGCGCGGTGAGCGCAGGGTTCCCGAACGCTGGGTGGCGGAGTGGGTGAGCGAGCGCATCGCCCCACCATCTCGTCAGAACATAGGAGAGGTGCTGCGCGCCAACGACCTCGAATCATACGACCCTGCCGTTCTTCTCGCTGCGGGGCGGGGCAGGAGCACTCAGGATGGCTTCTACTTGAGGGAGATCGGGGATCCCTATCTGGGGGGCGTCATTCTTGGGGAGGGCCTGAGGGCGGCGCGGACCCGGGCGGGGCTGTCGCAGGAGGGGCTCGCCAGAAAGAGCGGCATCTCACAAGAGGCCATCAGCGTGCTTGAGCGCGGGAGCGGCAATCCAACAATGCGAACACTGGAGCGGTTAGCGCGCGCGCTGGGGTGTGGTCTGCACATCGAGTTCTCGTGAGTCAGATGGCGGACTGGTAATCTCGGGTGACCAGTTTCCGGCCAATTGGTCATCTGAGGTTACCAGTTTGCCTATGGGGGCGCGTTCTTCTCGCCCGTCACGCAATGCGGTAGAGTTGAACGTTGGAAAACAGGGCGAGAAGAACGTCAAAGGAGTACCCGTGGAACGCACCCACATCTCTCAGCTCTTCGCCGACATGGACGAGCTCGGCGGAACCACCGTCACCGTTGCCGGCTGGGTCCGCTCGGTCCGCGACATGAAGAACTTCGGCTTCGTGATGCTGAACGACGGCTCGTGCTTCAAGGACCTGCAGGTCGTCATGAACCGCGAGAAGCTCGCCAACTACGACGAGATCGCGGCCACGGGCGTGGGCTCCGCGCTCGTGGTCACGGGAGAGTTCGTGCTCACGCCGGACCGTCCGCAGCCCTTCGAGCTCCAGGCGGCCGAGATTCGCGTCGAGGGCGCCTCCGCCCCGGACTACCCCATGCAGAAGAAGCGCCAGACCCGCGAGTTCCTGCGCACCCAGCAGCACCTGCGCAGCCGCACCAACCTCTTCCGCGCCGTCTTCCGCGTGCGCTCGGTGGCGGCCTTTGCCATCCATCGCTTCTTCCAGGAGCGCGGCTTCGTCTACGTGAACACGCCAATCATCACCACCTCCGACGCCGAGGGCGCGGGCGAGATGTTCCGCGTGACCACGCTCGACGTGGAGAACCCGCCCCGTACCGAGTCTGGCGCCATCGACTGGTCGCAGGACTTCTTCGGCCACGCGGCCAACCTCACGGTCTCGGGTCAGCTCCAGGCCGAGAACTTCGCGCTCTCCTTCGGTGACGTCTACACCTTCGGCCCCACCTTCCGCGCCGAGAACTCCAACACGCGCCGCCACGCCGCCGAGTTCTGGATGGTGGAGCCCGAGATGGCCTTCTGCGACCTCGCCGGTGACATGGCGTGCGTCGAGGAGATGCTCAAGTACGTGATTAACTACGTGATGAACGCCTGCCCGGACGAGATGGAGTTCTTCAACAAGTTCGTGGACAAGGGCCTCGTCGAGCGCCTCACGCACGTTGCCACCTCGGACTTTGCGCACGTCACCTACACCGAGGCCATCCAGATTCTGCAGGAGGCGGCCGCCAGCGGCCACGTCTTCGAGTACCCCGTGGAGTGGGGATGCGACCTGCAGACCGAGCACGAGCGCTACCTCACCGAGGAGCACTTCAAGCGCCCGACCTTCGTGACCGACTATCCCGCCGCGATCAAGGCCTTCTACATGCGCCTGAACGACGACGGCAAGACCGTGGCCGCCGTGGACTGCCTCGTGCCGGGCATCGGCGAGATTGTGGGCGGCTCGCAGCGCGAGGAGCGCCTCGACGTGCTCGAGCGCCGCATCGCGGAGCTGGGCATGGAGCCGGAGCAGTACAAGTACTACCTCGACCTGCGCCGCTACGGCGGATGCGAGCACGCGGGCTTTGGCCTGGGCTTCGAGCGCATGGTGATGTACCTCACCGGCGTGGACAACATCCGCGACGTCATCCCGCACCCGCGCACCGTGGGCAACGCCGACTTCTAGCGACGGTTTGCGCCACCGGCGTGCCACTGGCGTCAGGCTTATTTGGCGCGTGCCACTGGCGTCAGGTTTATCTGGCACGCCCTACGTGGCGTGCCAGATAAACCTGACGCCAGTGGCACGCGCCAAATAAGCCTGACGCCAGTGGCACGCCGGCGGCGCATCGCGGCTATGCTAGGAGCAACCGAGCTGAGGAGGCCCCATGCACGAGCGACGCACGCCCATCTCAGAGCGCCTGCTGACGCGGCGCGGGTTTCTCGCCGCGTCGGCGGCGGGCGTCGGCATCCTTGCGGGGTGCTCGCAAGCGCCCGACGCCCCGCAGGTCGACGAGCTGCGTCCCGCGCAGACCCTCCTCGATGACCCCGCCCCCGAGCCCGAGCGCTCCGAGGTCACCATCCTCATGATCGGTGACGTCCTCGTGCACGAGGGGGTCTGGAGGAGCGGCGAGCGCGAGGACGGCACGCGCGACTACGAGCACCTCTTCGCGCACGTCGCCGACCTCGTCGCGGGGGCGGACGTGGCGATCGTGGACCAGGAGACCATCCTCGGCGGGACGGCGCTCGGGCTCTCGAGCTACCCGACCTTCAACAGCCCGCAGGAGATCGGCTCCGCTGAGGCCGCCGCCGGCTTTGACGTGGTGCTCCACGCCAACAACCACGCGCTTGACAAGGGGATGGAGGGCATCGAGGCCGAGCTCGCGTTCTGGCGCTCGGAGCATCCCGAGGTGGTGGTCACGGGCATGGCGGACAGCGAGGAGGCGGCGGGCGAGATCCCCCTCCTCGAGCGGGGTGACCGACGCGTCGCGGTGCTCTCCTACACGTACGGGACCAACGGCATCCCCCTTCCGGCCGACGCGCCCTGGGCGGTGAGGATGCTCGATGACGCTCAGGTCGAGAAGGACTTCTCCCTGGCGCGGGAGCGCGGGGCCGACGCCGTGGTGGTCTGCCCCCACTGGGGGACCGAGTACGCGGCGGGCCCGGACGACGACCAGCGGCGCTGGGCGGAGCGCTTCGTGGAGCTGGGGGCGGACGTCATTCTCGGCTGTCACCCGCACGTCCTGCAGCCCGTCGAGGAGCTCGTCGCGCCGGACGGGCGCGTGGTGCCCGTGTTCTGGTCCCTGGGGAACTTCGTCTCCGGACAGGCGCGCAAGGACACCATGGTCGGCGGCCTCGCGCGGGTGGCGCTCGCCTTCGAGGGGGACGAGCGAGGCGTCTCCTCATGGCAGATCACGCCGCTCGTCACGCATCGGGCCTCGGGGGCCGACTACACCACCTACCCGCTCGCCGACTATTCCGAGGAGCTCGCGGCGGTCAACCACATCCGCACCGTGTCCGGGCAGACGGACTTCTCGCGCCAATGGTGCGTCGACTTCTGCGCCGAGCGTCTCGGAGACGCCTTCCAGGCCTGACGCCGAGCGCCCCTGACCGCGGTTCCTGCCGCCGCCAGGAACCGCGGTCGCTGGCTACAGCACGCGGCGCACGGCGTCGTGCCAGCCTGCGAGCAGGCTGTCCACGCGCGCGGGGTCCATCGTGCGGCGGAAGACGTCATCGGCCTCTCGCAGGCCACGCAGCTCGTCGGTGCCGCCCCAGAAGCCCGTGTAGAGCCCGGCGAGAAACGCGGCGCCGAGCGAGGTGGTCTCGGTGTTTGCGGGACGACGCAGCTCGCAGCCGAGGAGGTCGGCCTGGAACTGCATGAGGAAGTCGTTCGCCGACGCGCCGCCGTCCACGTTGAGCACGGAGAGCGGGCCGCCCGCATCCGCCGCCATGGCGTCGGCGAGGTCGCGGATCTGGTAGGCGAGCGCCTCGAGGGCGGCCCGCGCCAGGTGCGCGCGTCCGGTTCCGCGCGTGAGGCCGAGGATGGCGCCCCGCGCCTCCGGCTGCCACCACGGCGCGCCGAGGCCCGTGAAGGCGGGGACCACGTAGACGCCGCCCGTGTCGGGGACGCTCCGGGCGAGCGCCTCGGTCTCGGCGGCCGTGCGAATGATCCCCAGCTCGTCGCGGAGCCACTGCACGAGCGCGCCCGCCACGAAGACCGAGCCCTCGAGGGCGTACTGCGTGCAGCGGGCGTCCGGGGGAGCCGCGGCGATGGTGGTCACGAGGCCGTGCCCGCTCGAGCGGGCCTCCCCGCCGGTGTTGAGGAGCATGAAGCAGCCGGTCCCGTAGGTGTTCTTGGCCTGGCCGGGCTCGAAGCAGCATTGGCCAAAGAGGGCCGCCTGCTGGTCTCCGGCCACCCCCGTGATGGGGATGCCCGCCGGGAGCCCCGGGTAGCTCGTCTCGCCGAAGAGGCCGGAGCTGGGGCGGACCTCCGGCAGCAGGCAGGCGGGGATGTCAAAGAGCGCGAGCAGGTCCTCGTCCCAGCGCCCCTCGTGGATGTTGTAGAGCATCGTGCGCGACGCGTTGGTGGGGTCGGTCGCGTGCACGAGCCCGCCGGTGAGCGTCCATACGAGCCAGGTGTCCACGGTGCCGAAGAGCAGGTCCCCAGCTCGCGCGCGGTCTCTCGCGCCCGGAACGTGGTCCAAGATCCACGCTATCTTGCTTGCCGAGAAGTACGGGTCGGGGAGCAGCCCGGTCTTCTCGCGCACCATGGCGCCGACCTCGGCGGGGCCGCAGACGCGCTCGACCATCTCCGCCGTGCGGCGGCACTGCCAGACGATGGCGTTCGATATCGGGACGCCCGTCGAGCGGTCCCATACGATCGTGGTCTCGCGCTGGTTGTCGATTCCGATGGCGTCGACGTCCTCGGCGGTGAGACCGTGTCTCGCCACAAGCTCGGAGAGCGTCCCCAGCTGGGAGAAGAGAATCTCCTGCGGGTTGTGCTCCACCCAGCCGGGTTGCGGGTAGATCTGCTGGAACGGCCGCTGGGCGACGTCCACCATGCGGCCGCCGCGGTCGACGAGCACCGCGCGCGAGGACGTGGTCCCCTGGTCGAGTGCGATGACGTAGCTTCTTCCCGTGCCCATGCCGCTCCTCCCGTCGCTCTCACCCAAGTATCCACCACTCTGCCGACCTGCGGCTTTACCGTCCGCTGACCGGGCCAGCGCAACCGCTCGCGTTGCGCTACCATTCCGGGAGGCATGTTCGTCGCCGCGCCGCCAGAGGAGGGCAGATGGGATTTCGCTGTGCCGACTGCGTGTTCAGCTCGTTCACGTACCATGAGCGCTCGGGCCTGTACCAGGGGGCCTGCAGCCGTGGCTACACGCTGACCGACCCGCACGTCCACACGAGCCCCGAGGACCACTTCGCCGCGGACCCGCGCGACCTTGTTCCCACCGTGGACCCCTTCGGGGAGGAGTATCTCCGCACGTCCTATGTCTGCGAGCGCTTCGAGCGCCCGGGCATGCCCCACGGCGCCCACCGATAGCTCGCACGCGGCGACTCATTCCACCGTTTCCCTTGGGGCCGGGTTGTCGGATAATCTGACTCACGGAAACTGGCCGAGCTCGTTTATCGGGGAAACGGGGGCTGCCATGACACGGGAGCGAGACGAGCGCGCAACTGCCGGTACGAGGGAGAATCTCGTCCGGGCCGCACTGCAGGAGTTTGCCACGAGGGGCTATGACGGGTCGTCGGTGCGGGAGATCTGCGCCGCCGCGGGAGTGACCACGGGCGCCCTCTACTTTTTCTTCAAGAACAAGGAGAACCTCTTCAGGGAGGCGATCTCCCCCGTCATGGAGCCGCTCGAGGACCTCATTCGAAGCGTGGGCTCCGACCGGGTGAGCAAGCTCATCGCCGAGGGACAGGCGCCCGAGGAGGGGCTTCCGGCTCGCGCGAGGAGGTTCCTCGAGCTCTGCGAGGAGCGGCGCGACGTGGTCGACGTGATCAAGAGGAACCGCGCGAGCGCGGTCGTGGAGAAGGTGAGGGGCGAGCACATCGCCGCCCTCTCGGAGACGATCCGGTCCTTCCTGCGCACGAGCGGGGCGTCGGAGATGGCGGAGGACGAGCTCGTGGTGGGATGGCTCGCCAACATCGCCCTCCGCTCGATCCTCGTGGTGGTCGAGCAGGAGGAGAGCCCCGAGGAGGCCCTCAAGCACCTCCGCGTCGTCTCGGAGTTCATCTCGGCGGGCGTGCTCTCCCTGCGCCGCTGAGGCCGCGCCCGCGCCGCTGAGGCCGCGCCCGCGCCGCGACCGTCGCGCGTCGCCGCGTTCTCGTCGTGATACGCCGCCCGATGCGGTAGCCTTTCAGACGGACTTCAGTTTCTGAACGCGCGGGACGAGGAGGCACCATGCAGCGTATGAGAATCGGCACCCTTGCCATTGCGGCAGCGCTCGCCGCGACGCTCGGGGCATGCGGCGGAGGGGCGACGGACGGCGTGGACATTCCCTCGCTCGAGTCCCTCGAGGCGGGCTTTGTCGGCACCTGGGAGATCGAGTCGGCCACGTCGACGGACGGCGACATCACCGCGGATGACATCGCGGCCCTGAACGACCTCGGCATGAACGTGACCGTCGACCTCGGCGACGACGGCACGATGCTCATCGACGTCTTCGGCGACCAGACCACGGGCACGTGGGAGATCAAGGACGAGGGCACCCTCACGCTCTCCATCGAGGACGAGCCCCTCGACGCGCCGGTCGAGGACGGCACGCTCACGCTCTCCTACGAGGGCCAGACCATGACCTTCGAGAAGGTCGACGACGAGCCCGACCTCGATCGCGACCCCTCCGAGAACGCGGGCGGCGTCGCGGACATGGAGGACACGGTGGAGGACCAGATCGACGACGTCGACGACGTCTCGGACCTGGGCTCGGAGATGGACGAGCTCTTCTCCCCGGAGTCTGACCTCGCCATGACCGCGTACGCGGAGGGCGTCACCGTCGACGCGCCGCTCGACGTGACGGTTGCCGACGACGAGACCGCGCTCATCAAGGTCACGGGCTTGGGGACCGACTACGAGGGCGACACGGGCTATCTCGTGACCGTGGAGAACCGCTCGGGGGCGAACTTCGTTGCCATGAACTTCGAGACCTCCGTCGACGGCCAGTACGTCGATGACTACGCCACGCTCGTCCGGCCGGTCCCGGCGGGGGAGAGCCGCTCGGCGTTCTTCTTCTTCGACGCCCAGGCCGTGAGCGTCTCGGCAGACTCCTCCTGCACCGCCACGATCGTGCTCTTCGACGAGTCGCTCAATCCCGTGGCGATGTACGACCTCGCCATCTAGGGCCTCTCGGTCTTTGGCCTTCGGGCTTCGGGCCGGCGAGGCCGGCACCTCGTCGTTCACCTGACAGCGGGGTATGATAGGGCCGGGGCGCCGCACGGGCGTCCCGGCCCAGACGTGAGCGCAGAAACGAGGGAACCATGCCAGACACCACGAGAGACCTGATCTTCCCGACGCCGATCTTCCACGAGAAGATCTGGGGCGGCCGCAAGCTTGCCGACGACTTCGGCTACGAGATCCCCGACGGCCCCATCGGCGAGTGCTGGGCCATCAGCGCCCACCCCAACGGGGACTGCGCGATCAGCGGGGGAGCCTGGGACGGCATGCGCCTCTCCGAGCTCTGGGACCAGCACCGCGAGCTCTTTGGCGGCGTGGAGGGCGATCGCTTCCCGCTGCTCGTCAAGATCATCGACGCCAAGGACAACCTCTCCGTCCAGGTGCACCCCGACGACGCCTACGCCGCCGAGCACGAGAACGGCAGCCTCGGCAAGCGCGAGTGCTGGTACGTGCTCGCGGCGGACGAGGGCACGCAGATCGTCATCGGCCAGCGCGCGCACGACCGCGCCGAGCTCGCGAGCATGATCGACGAGGGGCGCTGGGACGACATGCTCAACCTCGTGCCGTGCCACGTGGGCGACTTCTTCCCCATCGAGCCGGGCACCGTCCACGCCATCCAGGGCGGCACCCTCATCCTGGAGACGCAGCAGTCCTCCGACGTGACCTATCGCGTCTACGACTACGACCGCGTGGGCGACGACGGCAAGCCGCGCGAGCTGCACATCCAGCAGAGCCTCGACGTGGTGGACTACGCAGCGCAGGCGCCGGCCTCCGGCGAGGTCACCGCTCCCGAGGTCGACGGCGTGACCGAGCTCATGGAGTGCCCCAACTTCGTCGTGGACCGCGTCCGCGTGTCTGGCGAGAAGGACGTGGCGCAGCCGTATCCGTTCCTGTGCGTGAGCGTGATCGAGGGCTCCGGCACCGTGTGCGCCGCCGAGGCCGGCGTGGAGCACGAGATCGCCCGCGGGACGCACTTCCTGGCCCCCGCCGGCTGCGGGACGCTGTCCTTCTCGGGCGACATGACCCTCGTGACCTCCCACCTGCCGGAGTAGCCGCCCACTCGTGGCGTGCCATTTGCGCCATTTGCGTCAGACGCCAGTGGCACGCCAAATAAACCTGACGCCAATGGCGCAACACGAAAGCGCCGCCCGACGCAATGCCGGGCGGCGCTTCTGCTGCGGGTATGCAGGGGGGCCTAGGCCTCGATCTTCTCGCCGCAGTGCGGGCAGCGGGTGGCGCCGGCCTTGACCTCCTCGAGGCAGTACGGGCAGTGCGGGGCGGCAGCCTCCTCGGCAGCCTCCTCGTCGGCCTCCTTCTTGGCGAGGGCGTCCATCTTCTCGCGCATGGTGTTCAGGGCCTTGACCAGGCAGAAGACCACGAAGGCGATGATCAGGAAGTTGATCACGGCGGAGATGAAGGCGCCGAGGTCGATGAACTGGTCGGTGCCGGGGACGGCCCAGCGCAGGCCGTTGATGACCTCGGTCGCGCCGTCGGAGGCGCCGCCGGTGATGGTGCTCGTGGAGGTGGTCACGAGGGTGATCAGCGGGTTGATGAGGTTGCTCACGAGCGAGTTGACGATGGCGGTGAACGCGCCGCCGACGATGATACCGACGGCCATGTCCATCACGTTACCGCGGGCGATGAACTCCTTGAACTCATCGACGATCTTCATGCAGGAACCTTTCTGTCTTGGGGCAAAACTCAGCTAGCATAGCATTCTTAATCGACGCAACCGTCGGGAGCCAGATTCAATTTTTGGATGAACTCCAGCCCAGCTCGTCGGTGTCGAGAAGGACGGTGAAGGGCCCGTCGTTCACGAGGCTCACGCGCATGTCAGCCCCGAAGACGCCCCGTCCCACGCGACCGGCCCCGAGGTCCGCCTCCGCGAGGTCGCAGAAGCGGTCGTACAGGCGCTCCGCGAGCTCGGGCCCGGCGGCCCCCGTGAACGAGGGCCGGTTGCCGCGGCGGGCGTCGGCGTAGAGCGTGAACTGGCTCACCACGAGGACCGAGCCTGCGGTGTCCGCGAGCGAGCGGTTGGTCTTGCCCGCGTCGTCCGCGCAGATGCGCAGCGCGGCGACCTTGCGCCACAGCCGTTCCGCCAGCGCCTCGTCATCGCCGGGCGCCACGCCCAGCAGCACGAGGTAGCCGGCGCCGCAGCTGCCCACCACGGCGCCTCCCACCTCCACGGATGCGCGCTCAACGCGCTGTATGAGTGCCCTCATGCGTCTCTCCCGTCGTCTCCCATGACCTGTCCCGTTTTCTCTGAGAGAAAAAACGCGTCCCCAAATTACAGACGGTAGAGGGCGGAGAACTTCTCGGTGAGGTAGTCCGTGTAGTAGGTGGGCGAGAAGGGCTCGCCGCACGCGGCCTCGATGAGCTCGCCGGAGTCCTTGGCACGGCCCCAGCGCCAGATGTTGTCGCGCAGCCACGAGCGGACGGGCGCAAGGTCGCCGGAGGCGCACACGGCGTCGAAGTCCATGCCGCCGCGCACCATCGCGGCCTTGAGCTGCGAGCCGAAGGCGGACCCGAGCGCGTAGGTGGGGAAGTACCCGAAGGAGCCGCCCGACCAGTGGGTGTCCTGGAGCGCGCCGCGCGCGTCGTCGGGGACGTCCACGCCGAGGTACGCGCGGTACTTCTCTGCCCAGAGGCCCGGGACGTCCGCGGCGTGGGCCTCGCCCGAGAAGAGCAGCTGCTCGATCTCATAGCGCACGAGGACGTGGAGCGGGTAGGTGAGCTCGTCGGCCTCGGTGCGGACGAGCCCCGGCTCGGCGCAGTTCTCGGCGAGGTAGAGCTGGTGTGCCGTCACGCGGCCGAACTGCCCGGGGAAGTGACGGCGCAGCACCTGGAGGAGCGGCTCGGCGAAGGCCTCGGAGCGACCCACGAGGTTCTCGAAGAAGCGCGACTGCGCCTCGTGCATGCCCATCGAGGTGCCGCCCGCAAGCGAGGTCCCGGCGTAGGCGGCGTCGACGTTCTGCTCGTAGAGGGCGTGGCCTCCCTCGTGCAGGATCGAGAACACGTTGGAGAGCACGTTGTCCGCGTAGGCGTGCCCGGTCACGATGACAAAGTCGCGCGAGAGCCCGCTCGTGAAGGGGTGCTCCGTGCGGCCGACCCAGAGGGCGTCGGCATCGAGCCCCTCGAGCCGCACGAGGTCGTCGGCGAGGCGCCACTGGCGCTCCTCGTCGAAGGTCCCGTCCACGCAGGCGTGGCTCGGCTTGTGGCGGCTTGCCATGCAGTCGGCCAGAAGCGGCACCACGCAGTCCCTCACCTGCGAGAAGAACCGGTCGTAGAAGGCGCGGTCGGTCCCGCGCTCGTACTCGTTCAGCCAGACGTCATACGGGTCCTTCTCGGCGTCCTTGCAGGCGGCCATGCGCCTGAGCGCGTCGACGATGCGGTCGACGTAGGGCTCGAAGGACGCCCAGTCGTTGGCGGCCTTGGCCCGCCGCCAGACGTCGTTGGCCTCCACGGTGAGCCGGCTGAACGCGGCCTGCTCCTCCGCGGGGACGTCGACGAGCGACGCGCGGTCGTGCTTGAGGACGCGCACCTGCGCCATGCGGGTCTCGCCCAGGAGCTCGGGCTGCTGCTCCAGGCGGTCGAGCAGCGGCCCCACGGCGGGGTCGCAGAGCGCGCGCACGCTCATCTCCTGGAGCTGCGCCACCGCCTCGGCGCGCTGCGCGGTGGCGCGCGGCGGGTCGATCACCTGGCCAAGCGAGTCGATCTCGCCCATGGCGTAGCCGAGCGAGAAGAGCGTGCGCTCGAGGGCGTCGAGGGCCTCCATGTCCGCGCGGGGGTTGGGGAGGGCGGCGTTGAGCTGCGTGTTGTCTGTGGGTGCCATAATCGCTCCTCGTGGGTTGTCGTGGGATGTGCGGCCGGCGGCGAGCCGGCGGCCTACCTCACAGTCTACCCGTCCTACCGGTCATGTCAGAAGTGGTGCAATCTGCGCCCAAAACGACCATGACGCGAGAAGAAGGCCGTATCATCTGTAGTACGGAAAACTGGCGCGACCCCGTGGGGCAAGGAGGCACCAATGGAAGCGGTTCTTGGCATCGACGTCGGCGGGACGAGCATCAAGGCGGGGCTCTTCACCCCGTCGGGCGAGCTTCTCGAGGAGCGCAAGATCCCCACTCCCGAGCTCGTGACCGAGGAGGCGTACGCGGTCGTGACCGGTGGCATCGAGAAGATCCTCGCCGCGCACGACGCCGCTGCCGGAGACGTCATCGCCTGCGGCCTGGATATCCCCGGCCCCGTGGCAGACGACGGCACGGTGGGCGTCCTCCCCAACATCAAGCTCGACCCGGAGGGCATGGTGAGCGCGCTGACCACGGTCTTCCCCAACGCGACGGTCGCCTTCATCAACGACGCCAACGCGGCCGCGCTCGGCGAGATGTGGGCCGGCGTGGCGCAGCAGGTCTCGAGCTACGTGCTCATCGCCCTGGGCACGGGCGTGGGCGCGGGCGTGGTCTCCAACGGCAAGCTCGTGGCGGGCGCCTTTGGCGCCGGCGGCGAGATCGGCCACATCACGGTCAACCGCGAGGAGACCCTGACCTGCGGCTGCGGCCGTCGCGGCTGCCTCGAGCAGTACGCCTCCGCCAAGGGCATCGTCCGCCTCTACCTCGAGGAGTGCGAGCGACGCGGCGTGAAGCCCGTGCCCGTGGAGCACGCCACCGACACCCTCTCCGTCTTCCGCGCGCTCGCGGGCGGCGACGAGTGCGCCAAGGTGGCGGTGCACAAGATGTGCGACTACCTGGCCCAGGCCATGGCGCAGATCTCCTGCGTGGTGGACCCCACGATGTACCTCATCGGCGGCGGCGTGGCGGGGGCCTTCGCGACCTTCGCCCCGGAGCTGCGCGCGCTCTTCGCCGAGTACGCGTTCCCCGCGAGCAGGGAGGCCCGCATCGAGGCGGCGAGCCTCGGCAACCAGGCGGCCATGTACGGCTGCGCGTACGAGGCGCTCCGCCTGCGCAGGGAGGCCCTGCGCCTCGACGCGGACGCGTCGTAGGGATGGCCGACTAGAACCGCCGCGGCGGTGGTATCCTAGCTATGTTGCTTTGCATACGAGCCGCCCCCGCCGGACGACGGCGCGCAGGGCGATAAGAACGTTTACTTGCGAGTGAGGAGTCACCATGAGCGATTACGTCTCTGCGTCTCACGTTGTTCTCGGCTGCTCGGCCTCCACGGTCGACGAGGTCCTCAAGCTCCTTTCGGAGCAGGCGGTCTCCTTCGGCATCGCCACCGACGCCGAGGCGCTCTGCGAGGCCTTCAAGGCGCGCGAGGCCGAGGGCACGACGGGCATGATGGGCGGCTTCGCCATCCCGCACGCCAAGAGCGACGCCGTCACGCAGGCCGCCATCATCGTCGACAAGTTCGACGAGGGGGTTGTCTGGCCGTCCATGGACGATGCGCCGATCACCTGCGCCATCGCCCTGCTTACCCCCGCCTCCGAGGCGGGCACCACGCATCTCCAGCTCCTCTCCAAGGTCGCCGTGCTCCTCATGAACGAGGACTTCCGCACGAGCGTCCAGGCCGCCGACGACCCGGCCAAGATCGCGGAGCTCATCAGCGCGGGCATCGCCGCCGAGTAGCCACCCGACGTGCCACTGGCGTCAGGTTTATTTGGCATGACAAAGGGGACGGGGTAGTTTGTCAGAATCGGGCCCGGCGCAAGAGCGTCGGGTCCCTCCTTTAGGGACGTCCCATATGACGGGGCCGCCCTCCAGAGAGGACGGCCCCGAATACGTCTTACCTTCTCGCCGCGTCCTGTTGCCGAGCGCCCCTACGCCTTGTTGACGGAGCCGAGGTTGGTCATGCGGACCTTGACGAGGTTGGTGATCTCCTCCATGCCCGGCTTGTTGGCCTTCTTGGGGTCAAAGACGCCAGGGTTCTCGGCCATGAAGCCCATGAAGCCGCGCATGAACGCCTGGCGAAGCTCGGTGGCGTAGTTGACCTTGCAGATGCCGTTCTTGACGGCCTCGGCGACCTGGTCGTCGGGCACGCCAGAGGTGCCGTGGAGCACGAGCGGCACGTCCACGACGGAGCGGATGGCCTTCACCACGTCCTGCTCGATGTGCGGGGTCTCGGTGTAGACGCCGTGCGCGGTGCCCACGCCGATGGCAAGGGAGGTGCAGCCGGTGCGCTCGACGAACTCGCGGGCCTCGTCCGGGTCGGTGTAGGGGTTCTCGCCCTCCACGGCGGGGCCGTCGTCCTCCTTGCCGCCGACCTTGCCGAGCTCGGCCTCGACGGGGATGTTGAGGGGCTTGGCGACCTTGGTCACGGAGGCGGTGAGGGCGATGTTGTCCTCGAAGGAGTCGTGGCTGCCGTCGATCATGACGGAGGTGTAGCCGGCCTTCATGGCCTGGACGGCGCGGTCGAAGCCGTCACCGTGGTCGAGGTGGATGGCCACGGGGACGCTTGCCTGCTCGGCGGCTACGCGGCACATGGCGGCAAAGTAGTCGAGGTTGGCGTACTTCACGGTGCCGGGCGTGGTCTGCATGATGACGGGGGAGCGAAGCTCCTCGGCGGCCTTCACGACGGCCATGACGAACTCGAGGCTCTCGACGTTGAACGCGCCGACGGCATAGTGGCCGGCCTGGGCGTCGAGCAGCATCTCCTTGGTGGTGACGAGCATCCGAACTCCCTTCCTCGGACTGACTGACGCCGCTATTGTACGTAGGGATGCGAGTTCGTGTATGGCTAGGCTGCCGCGGGCGGCCGCCCGGGCCCGGCAAAAGGGAAACCAAATGCAAGGGCAGGCGCCTCTCCCGCAGCGTCTCCTCGGAGGGCGCGCGCAGGCACGGCGCAGGTTCTTCTCGCCAAAGCGGCGGCGCCGGGCATTGTTCGATTTGCGGTGCACGTGGGGCGTCCTCCGGAAACCACGCCGCCGAAGCGGGGACCCCTTCCGCGCGGCCTTCAGGCCGCGCCCATAGTGCCTCTTTCCAAAACGAAAGAAAAAGCAATGTGATAGATTGCTTCTAAAGAAAGAATAGGAAACACAATTCGCACACATTCGCACAGGGCGCGGGCGGGCAACCGAGAAGGGCGGAAGACCATGGCCATGTCATCCGAGGAGCGCCGCGCGGCGATCCTCTCCATGCTCGACCGGGCCGCCTCCGTACAGGTGACGCAGCTCGCCGACGCGTTCGGCGTCAGCCGCGTGACGGCCCGCGCCGACCTCGACGCCCTGGCGCGAGACGGCAAGCTGCGCCGCACGCACGGCGGGGCCGTCTCGCTCTCCAAGACGCTCACCGTCTCCGTGCAGGAGCGGCGCATCAACGTGAACGTTGAGGCCAAGCGCGCAATCGCGCGGCTCGCGGCGCCGCTCGTGGAGGACGGCGACTCCGTGCTCGTGGACTCGGGCACCACGGCGCTCGAGCTCGTCCGCGCCATCTCGGGCCGTGCTGGCGTGACCGTGGTGACCGACGACTTCACGATCGCGGACTACGTCGACCGCTCCGCCCCCTCGCTCGACGTCATCATGCTCGGCGGGAGCCTGCGCAAGGGCCACCGCTACACGGCGGGCCCGCTCGCCATGCGGACCCTCGAGGTGCTCCATCCCCGCAAGGCCTTCGTCACGCCCACCTCATATGTCCCCGGGCGGGGCCTCATGACCAACAACCAGGACATGGCCGAGCTCAAGCGGGCATATCTGACCTGCGCCGACAGGACGTTCGTGCTCATGGACCAGAGCAAGGTCGGCGCCCCGGGGCTGCTCTGGTTTGGCACGCTCGCCGGCGTCGAGGCAGTGGTCATGGACGCGGACCCCGACGGCCTGGTTGCCGAGGACGCCGCCGAGCAGGGGTGCCGCGTTCTATACTGACCGCAGGGTCAGTCGGGGCGCGCCCCGGGCGAAGGGAGAAGAACGTGGCCGTGAAGCTCATCCTCACCGACATCGACGGGACCATCCTCCCGCGGGGGCACCGACGCGTCTCAGAGCGCACCGTCTCGGCCTTCCATGCCGCGCTCGCGGCGGGGATTGCCGTGGGGCCCGCGAGCGGACGCGGCTACTCGTGGATTCCCGACTTCTTCGGCGGGGACGCGGCGTGCTGCGCCACCGCGCTCGCGACCAACGGCATGCAGGTCTACCTCGGTGGCGAGAAGGTCATGGAGCAGACGCTCGCCGCCGACGCCCTCGAGGCCGTGCGCGCGATCGTGGCGGAGGCCCCGCGTGCCGGCCTGGTCTGCTTCGACGATGCGACCCCGCTTCTGGTGGAGGGCTCCGTCGAGGACCTGGCATCCCACTTTCCCGCCTATGCCGAGCGCTGCCGCGTGACCCGCGCGCTGCCGGACTTCCCCGTGGTCAAGGCCAATGTCTTCACCGGGGCGGGGGAGCGCGCCGCCGCGGCGTTGGTGGCGCGCCTCAACGACGAGGTCGCGGCCCTCGACGTCGACCGGGCCATGCCCACCTACTCCAACATCATGCCCCGCGGCTGGAACAAGGGCGCCGCGGTGGCATGGATGGCCGAGTGCCTGGACGTGGGCCTTGACGAGGTCGTGGTCTTCGGCGACGCGGACAACGACCTCCCCATGTTCTCCGCGGTGCCCAACTCCGTTGCCGTGGCGGGCGCCACGCCGGAGGCCGCCGCCGCCGCGCGCTGGCACATCGGCGCCTGCGAGGATGACGCCGTCGCGGCCGCGATCGAGGCGCTGGCCGCCGGCGCGTGGCCGTTTGCGGGGTAGGGGTATCCCGCGCCCCCGCGTCTCTCCGGGTACGTACACACCCTCTCCGGGTACGTACCAACTTTCAATCTTGATGTTCTTCTCGATAGCCTTCCTACCTGCGATTCTCTCTTTGCTAGGTACCAGACAAACAATTGAATCTCGTACGCATCCGGACGAGGGGTGTACGTACCCGGGAGGGAGGCGGCCCCCAGGGCTATACTCGTGCCATGGAGACGGGACCCGACACCTTCCGCGTCCTCGTGGTGGAGGACGATGCCGCGCTCTCCGAGGTGGTCTGCACCTTCCTCGGGGACGAGGGCTACGCGTGCGTGCCGGCGTTCTCCGGAACGGAGGCACTCCTGCTGGCAGATCGCGCGAGCGAGAAGAACGAGCCCTTCGACCTGGTGATCTTGGACCTCATGCTGCCCGGCGTCCCCGGGGAGGAGCTCATCGGCCGCCTGCGCTCGGCCGGCGTGGGCGCGCCCGTGATCGTGACCTCGGCGCGCTCCGCCGTGACGGACCGCGTGGGGCTGCTCCGCCTGGGCGCGAGCGACTACCTGACGAAGCCCTTCGACCTCGACGAGCTGCTCGCGCGCGTGGAGGTGCAGCTTCGTGACCGCGCTCGCGCGGCGGGGCGAGAGGGGCGGGCCGTCGCGGCCCTGCGCTTCGGCCTCTGGGAGCTCGACCCCGCCGCGCGAGCGTTTGCCGTGGACGGCGAGCCCCTGCGCCTCACGCGAACCGAGTTTGACATCCTCGCCGCGATGATGCGCGAGCCCAGCCGCGTCTTCACCAAGCAGGCCCTCTTCGAGATCGTGCGCAACGAGGAGGCCCTGACGGAGGAGCGCACCATATCCACGCACGTGAGCAACCTGCGCTCCAAGCTGCGCCCAACCGGCACCGACTCCTACATCCAGACCGTCTGGGGCATCGGCTTCAAGCTCCAGGCGTGATGCGTGCCACGTGCCACTGGCGTCAGGTTCGTTTGGCACGCGTGCCAAACGAACCTGACGCCAGTGGCACGGCGCCGATTTCTTGTCAAAGCCTTGTAGCTCTCTGAAGGGTTTTCCCACGCCTGCCGGGTAGTCTTTGGATAACCCGAGGATGGAGGCCACCATGAACGCCATAGAGACGAGCAACCTCACCAAGTCCTTCTCGCGCGGAACGGTGCGCGCGGTGCGCGACGTGAGCCTCGCCGTGCCGGCCGGCTCGGTCTTTGGCATCGTGGGCAAGAACGGCGCGGGCAAGTCCACCCTGCTCAAGCTCATCTCCGGGCTCATGCGGCAGGACGCGGGGACCGTGAGCGTGCTCGGCCGGCAGCTGCGCCCCTGCGAGTCCGACTCGCGGCTCGGCGTGCTCGTGGAGACGCCCGCGGTCTACGGCCGGCTCGACGCCTTCGAGAACCTCATGAACCGCGCCCTCGTGCTCGGCCTGCCCGACCCAAAGAAGGCGTGCCGAGAAGTGCTTGAGCTCGTGGGCCTCGACGCGCGCACCGCCGGCGACGGGCGCGGCCGCCTGCTCTGGCCGCGCGGCTCCTACGTGGACGACCTCTCCACGGGGCAGCGCCAGCGACTCGGCGTCGCCCTCGCCCTCATCGGCAGTCCCGAGGTGCTGCTGCTCGACGAGCCGCTCACGGGCATCGACCCCACGGGCGTGGCGGACCTGCGCGCGCTGCTCGTCCGCCTCAGCCGCGAGCGCGGCGTCACCGTGGTGGTGAGCTCGCACGTCCTCGCGGACCTCGAGCGCATGTGCACGCACTACGGCATCATGCGCGACGGCGCACTCGTGCGCCAGCTCACCTCCGAGGAGCTTGCCGACGCCTGCGCCACCTATCTCACGCTGCGCGTCGATGCCCCGGAGCGCGCGGTGGCCGTGCTCGCCGAGGAGCTGCCGGGCCTCACGGTGCGCGTGCTGCCGGACGGCGCCCTGCGCGTGACGGCGCCGGGCGGCGGCGAGCCGGACCGCACGGTGCTGGCGCAGGTGCTCCTGGCCGCGGGCATCGCCGTGACGGAGCTTGCCGCCAGCACGCCCGACGTCGAGGCGGAGCTCGTTCGCCTCATCGACGACACGTCCACCGGGAAGGGCAGGTGAGCGCCATGACGGCCCTTGCCAACCAGCTGCGCTCCGCGTTCTACCTCGCCTCGCGCGACGCCTACGTGAAGGGCGCCTTCGTGCTGCCGGCGTTGCTCGCCGTGTGGGCCATCCTGCTGGAGCTGCTCTTCCCCGATGCCGACATGCACGTGATCATTGAGGGGGCCGTCCTCAGCCTCGTCCGCACGGGGGCCCTCTTCGGCACCTGCCTTGCCATGTCGGGCATCGTCACGCATGACGTCTCGTCGGGCGGCCTGCGCGCGGCCACCCTCACGGCGCGCGGGCGAGAGGGGTACGTGGCCTCCCGGGTGATCCTGGCGCTGGTGCTCGCGGTTCTTCTCGGCCTGTGGTCCGCGCTGCTGAACATCCCCCTGCTTCTTGGCCCCAGCGTGGCCTTTGAGGGGATGCCCGCGGGCGAGCTGGCGCTTCGTGCGGTGGCATACGTCCTGGTGGGCTGGACGTATGCCGTCTTTGGCATGCTCCTCCTCTGGCTCGCCCGAAGCCCCCGCGGCTTTGCCTCGGCGTTCTTCGCGGCGGTCATCCTGGGCGCGGGGGTGCTCAACGTGCTGCTCCTCGTGCCGGTGGCGGTGCTCATCCCGCTTTCCCAGGAGCTCGCCTTCGGGGCGTTCCAGCTTATCGTTCCCATCCTGCCGAGCGGCCTGCTCGGCGACGCCTTCGTGGCCGATGCCCGCCTCGTCGTGCTGCCCGTCGCCTACGTCGTCGTCTTCTGGGCGCTCTCGCGCCGCGTGATAGCGCGGGCTCCGCTCTAGACCAAAAGGAGGTCCCACCATGGCAAACCAGCTTCGCGCCGCACTCTATGCGCTCGTGCGCAACTACCGGACGTGGGTCGCGCTCGCTCTCGTCGTGCTCGGCAAGGCGTATGCCGCCTGGAGTGTGACGCAGGGGGTGACCTACGGCCTGCAAGACTCGCTCTTCCGCGACAAGGCGCTCCTGCTCGTCGTCCTCTTTGCGGGGGCGGGGATCGCGGCCTTCGACCAGCGTGGCGGGGCGCTGCGCTCGGCGTGCTGCACGGAGCGCGGCCGGGCGGGCTATGTGGCCTCGCGCTTCGTGGCGGCGGCCGCGCTCGCCTTGGGCCTGCTCGCCGCGGCGGCGGTGCTGGACGTAATCGCCGGCGCGCTGGTTCCGGGCGCGTCCGTCATCGCCGCGTCTCCGGCGATGTGCGCCCCGGAGCGCGTGCTCGCCGGCGTGCTCACGTACCTCACGGTCGCGGAGGTCGGCTTCGTGGCGGGCCTCGTCACGAGGAGCCAGAGCGCGATCGCGGCAACGGGCCTCGTGGTCGTGGCATTCCTTGTGCTCTGCGTGCTCGTGCTGATCGTCGTGCCGGAGGGCTCGCCCACGCCCTTCGGGGTGACGCTCTCTGAGGCCATCGGCTTCGCGCTGCCCCTCGAGGGCCTCAAGGCCGACGTGGCGTTCGCGATGGTCGCTCGGCTCATGCCGCTCGACCCCCTGCGCGCCTTCGTGGTGCCCCTCGTGTGGGCGGCCGCGCTCCTCGCGCTGGCACGCTCCGCAATGGCGAGAAGGACGGTGTGACGTGGAAAGGGGACAGTCCCTTTTCCACGCTCAGGGACGTCGGAGTCGTGACCTCGCGCGGCTGGCGGAGCTCCTCGACGGGGCGGCGGCAAACCCCGCGCCCCGCGCGCGCCTCGAGTCCGTCGACCCGGCGGTCGTGGCGCTCGCCCGCGCGGTGGACCGCCACTTGGATGCGGACCTCGAGCGCGACCTCGAGCGCCGCCGCGCAGACGAGCGCTTCCGCGAGCAGCTCGCCGCGCTCAGCCACGACATCCGCACCCCGCTCGCGGGCGCGCAGGGCTACCTACAGCTCGCCCGGCGCGCGGAGGACCCCGAGCGCGCCGCCCGCTACCTCGAGGGCGCCGAGAAGCGCCTCGCGGCCATGCGCGTGCTCGTGGACGACCTCTTCTCGTACGCCCGCGCCGCGGACCCGTCCTGGGAGCCGGAGCTCGAGACGTGCGACCTCGCCGCGATCGTGACGGAAGCGCTCGCGGACCGGTACGGGGCCTTCGTCGCTCGCGGCTGGGAGCCCGACGTCCGCGTGGGGGAGTGCGCGCCGGTGCTCGCGGCGCCGGATGCGCTCGCGCGCGTGATGGCCAACCTGCTTGAGAACGCACTGGTGCACGGCTGCGGGGCACCGCGCGTCCGCGCGGAGGGCGCCGGGCTCGCGATAGAGAACCCCGTGGCGCCCGCCGACGCCTCCCGGCTCGACGCCGCCCGCCTCACGGAGCGCTTCTACCAGGGGGACCCCGCGCGCAACTCCGGAGGCACGGGCCTCGGCCTCGCCGTCGCCCGCGCGCTCACGGAGGCGATGGGCGGAACGCTTACGGTGGGTGTCACCGCCGGCAAGCAGCTGTCCTTCTCGGCCCGCGTGGAGCTGCGTCGGGTTCCGTAGCGGCAGGGTGGCGTAGAAAGCGCGTATGCCTGCCGCTTACAAAGAAGGCCGCCCGGCGAGAAGAACGACCTGCAGAGACGTTCTTCTCGCCGGACGGCCAGTGCGGTTCGGATGGATGCCCGTATGTCCGGAATGCCTACGCGACCTTCTCGACGCTCGTGCCGGCGCGCAGCTCGTCGGCCACGGCCATGTCGAAGTGGCCGGTCGAGGGCGTGAGGCAGTTGGCGCTCGCGCAGGCCATCGCGTAGGCGAGCTGCTCCTCCACGGCCATGCCGCGTGCCATGGCGACGGCGAAGGCGCCCACCATCGTGTCGCCGGAGCCCACGGGGTTCACCACGTCGATCTTGGGCGCGCGCCCGCGGAAGACGCCCTCGGAGCAGGCCATCACGGAGCCGTCGCCGCCCAGCGACACCACGACCTTCTCGATGCCGTAGGTCTCGTGCACCTCGCGCGCGGCGGCGTAGATCTCGTCGATGGACTCCGGCTTGCGGCCCAGAATCGCTTGGATCTCGTCCGTGTTGGGCTTGATCATCGTGGGACGCGCGGGGAGGCTGCCCACGAGAAGCGCGCCCGAGGTGTCCAAGATCGCCGGCTTGCCCGCCGCGCGCACGATCTCCACGAGCTCGCGGTAGATGCCGTCTCCCGCGCCCTTGGGCACGGAGCCGTTGAAGGTCACCACGTCGGCGCGCGCCGCGATCTCGCCGACCTTCGCGCGCACGGCGGCGACCTCGTCGACCGTCACGGGGCGTCCGGGCTCGAGGAACTCCGTGGAGCGGCCGTTAGGCTCCAGGACGTTGATGCAGCAGCGCGTCTCGGCGGCCACGTGCACGAAGTCGTGCTCGATGCCGTCGGCGTCCAGGAGCTCGCAGAGGAGCCGGCCGTTGTTGCCGCCCACAAAGCCCGTCGCCACGATCTTCTCGCCGCAGGTGGCGACCGCGCGGGCGGCGTTCAGGCCCTTGCCGCCGGCGTTGTCGATGCACGTCTCCACGCGCATGACGGTGCCGTCTACGAGCGGGCATGCCAGCTGGTAGGCCTTGTCGATGGAGCTGTTGAGCGTGACGGTAGAGATCATGGCGTCTCCTCCTGAGTCAATGTGGGGTGTGCGCTCAGTGCATCTTATCCCGTTGCGGGCGAGTAAGATAGAAACCACTGGGGTACCACCGGGAGAAAGGTCAGAAATGTCGGGGGCCGACGGCACGCTCGTGCGCATTGACAGCCGCCTCGTGCACGGGCAGGTGGCTGCCGCGTGGGTGCGTGCGATCGGCGCGCGCCGCATCGTCGTGGCCAATGACGAGGCCGCCGAAAACCCCATGCGGCAGCGCGTGATGCGCATGGCCGTCCCCCAGGGGGTCGAGGTGCTCTTCCAGACCGTGCCCGAGGCGGCCGACACGCTCCGGGCCCTGGGCGGCGACCCGACGCTCGCCGTGGTCGAGACTCCCGCGGATGCCCTCGCGCTCGTGGAGGCGGGGGTGCGGCCGCGGGCGGTCAACGTGGGCAACCTGCACATGGCCGCAGGAAAGTGGCGGGTCGCCCCGGCCGTGGCCGTGGATGAGGGGGACTGCGCCGCGCTGCGGGCCCTGCGCGAGCGCGGCGTCGAGGTCGTGGTGCGACGCACGCCCCTCGCGCCCGAGGGGTCGCTCGACTGGCTCTAGCCCGCCCTGGGGGAGAATCGCGTGGGCCCTCGACCATGCCCGTTCTTCTCGCTTCGTGCCTCTGTCCAGCCTGCCCCGCCATGAGGCCGGTCGGGCGGCATGCCCCTGCGGGTGCCGCCCGACCGGCCGGAGTCGCGTCTGGGGCTAGTCGTGATACTCGCCGCGGTCCCACTTCTCGATGAACTCGTCGAAGAAGTGCGGGTCCGCCTGGGCCTCGGCGTCGCAGCCCGCCTCGACGGCGTCGATCTTGGCGACGAGCGCGTCACGCTCGGGCGTGGGCTGATAGCTCGCGGCGAGGAAGGCGTCGACGATGTCGGCGATGAGGAACTCGCCGGTGATCTTGCCGCCGAAGCCGATGACGTTGGCGTTCAGGCACTCGCGGGCGTGCACGGCGGTGGACATGTCGCGGACGAGCGCGCAGCGGGCGCCCGGGACCTTGTTCACGGCGTTGGTGATGCCCACGCCCGTGCCGCACATGACGACGCCGGCATCGGCCTCGCCGGAGGCGACCTTCTCGCCCACGGCCTTGCCGTAGATGGGGTAGTGGGTGCGCGCGTGGTCGTAGGTGCCGCAGTCGATGACGGTGTGGCCGCAGGCCTTGAGGTGGTCGGAGATGGCCATCTTCTCGTTGGTGACGATGTGATCGCAGCCGATCGCGATGATCATGGTGTCCTCCTTGGGTGTCGGGTTCCGGCGCTGGCGCTAGGCCATCTTGTTGAGCATGTCCACACGGATCTGGTGACGTCCGCCGGCGTAGGGCTCCGAGAGGAACTCGCGCACGATCCCACGGGCGATCTCGTCGCCCACGACGGCCGACCCCATGGTGATGAGGCGCGCGTTGTTGTGCTGGCGCGTCATGAAGGCGGAGCGCTCGTCGGAGCACTCGCAGGCGACCATGCCCTTGACCTTACAGGCGGCCATGTAGGAGCCGTCGCCGTAGCGATCGAAGGCAAAGCCGAGGCTGTCGGGGTTCTCGAGGAGGTCGTGCGCGACGGCGAGGGTGGAGTCCACGAGGTCCGCCGCGGGCTCCTCGCTCTTGTCAACGACCTCGTGTCCGAGCTCGACGAGGTAGGCCTTGACCGTCTCCTTGAGCGGCATGCCCTCAGCGTCAGATCCGATGACGATTCTCATAGCTGTCCTTTCCCCAGGGTGGCCTGCATAGGTGAATCTGCGAGAAGTGTACTCGATTTCAAGGAATTCAAACAGATTCGAACAAATTGGCACAATACGGGCGCGGCGTGCGGTGCGGGGGAGTGTCGCAACGGCCCCGCACGGCCGGTGTGCGGGGGTGTTGCGACGGTCGGGGCGCGAGAAGTGTCGCAACGGCCCCGCATAGCCGGTATGCGGGGGATTCGCGACGGAAGTGCCGAGAAGAACGTCGGCTACGCCCCGCACGGCGCTTGTGCGGGGGTTTCACGACGGGCGCAGAGCGGGGGGATGTCGCCAAGCCCCCGCACAGCCGGTATGCGGGGGATTCGCGACGGAAGCGCCGAGAAGAACGTCGGCTATGCCCCGCACTGCGGTCCTGCGGGGGTCTCGCGACAGTCGGGGCACGAGAAGTGTCGCAACGGCCCCGCACGGCCGGTGCGCGGGGGATTTGCGACGGAAGTGCCGAGAAGAATGTCGCGTCGGCCCCGCACAGCTGGTGTGCGGGGCTTGGCGACAGAAGTGCCGAGAAGAACGTCGCGTCGGCCCCGCGCGTCGGCTCTGCGGGGGTCTCGCGACAGGCGCGTCCTTCTCGCCGAGCGTGGCGCTAGAGCAGCACCCTCGTGTACGTGCGGAGATCCTTGAGCTCCTCGGGGTCGACGCCGTCATCGCAGATCACGGTGTCATCGGGCCTGAGCGAGAAGAAGGAGTAGAACCCGCGGGAGCCGATCTTGCTGCTGTCGGCGAGGACGAAGCACTCCGTGGCGTGGTCGAAGACGGTGCTGTAGAGCCGGCCGGCGTCGAGCGTGCTCGTGAAGAGCTGCCCGTCGCGCAGGGCGTCGACGCCGATGAAGGCCTTGTCGAAGCCGAGCGAGTCGAGCGCGTTCTCGGTGATGGGCCCCATGAAGGTGCCCGACCTCGGGCGATAGGTGCCGCCGAGCATGATGATCTCGCGGATGTCCCCGTCGACGAAGAGGTTGAAGATCGGCAGGCTGTTGGTCACGATGCGCAGCGGAATGACGGGCAGGAACTGGGCCGCGAGCTCGACCGTGGTGCTCGAGCCGAGAAAGATCGTGTCGCCCTCGCTCACGAGGGACGCCGCGATCTTGGCGATCTTGGTCTTCTCCTCGATGTGGAGGAGCTGGCGCTCGAGATGGGCGGACTCGCGGATGAGCGCGCGGTCGCGCACGCCCTCGGACGTCTTGGCCCCGCCCCTGAGGCGCTCGATGCGCCCCTCGTCGGAGAGCTCCTCGAGGTCGCGCCGAACGGTCATGTCCGAGACGCCGAGCGTGGTGGCGATCTCGTGCACCGAGACGGTGCCGCGCACGCGACACATCTCAACGATTCGGTCCTGTCGCTCGGCCTTGAGCATGGTTCACCGTCCTCCGCATCGGCTGTTCAATGAACACTATACCCGGCGAATCGCACATCCTCGGGGTAGGGTGACAACTCTTGATAACTTGCAACGTTTCTTACCAAGCCACACGTCATGGCAACGGTCACCGACATTTCTCTACCGCCGGCCCCCATTCTTTCAGAGAAACAGTAACTCGCGCACACATTTTCCGAACAATTGGCTAGTATTGCTTCGAACAGAAACGAACAAATTGAATCCAATTCTGTTCTGTTATGAAAAATAGCGGCTGATGCGGCTGCGCCAAGGGAGAGGAATCACCATGAGGGTAGGCGTCATCGTTGCGAGCCACGGCGAGTTTGCGAGGGCGGCACTCGGAAGCGTCGAGATGGTTGCCGGTCCCCAGCAGGACGTGCGCGCGCTCGCGCTGACGGCCGACAAGTCGGCCGAGACGTTCGAGGCGGAGTTCGCCCAGGCGTACGCGGAGCTCAAGTCCGAGTGCGACCTCATCGTCACCATCTGCGACATCCACGGCGGCACCCCGTTCAACGTCATCTCGCGCAGCATCCTCAAGGGCATGGACATGGTCGCCTTCACCGGCCTCAGCCTGCCCGTCCTTATCGAGCTCCTGCTCTCCCGCGACCAGGCCTCCAGCGCCGACGAGATCCGCGAGCTCATCGAGGCGGCCCACGCCCAGACCCTCGCCGAGATCAAGGTCGAGATGGCCCAGGAGAGCTCGGACGAGGATGACCTCGACCTCTAGCGCGCCATTGGCGTCACGCCACTGGGGTCAGGTTTGTTTGGCACGACCTCCAGGGTCAGCCGCCCGCGAGCGGGGATGGGACCGCCCGCGGGCTCCAAGCACGGCACGTAAGGCCCAGAGAAAGGGAGAAGAACATGGCACTCAAGCTCGTTGACATCGACGACCGCCTCATCCACGGCCAGCTGGCGTCCACTTGGATTCCGGACAACGGCATCGAGTCCGTGATCATCGTCGACGACAAGGTCGCCAACGACCCGGTTCAGAAGTCCGTCGCCGGCCTCGCCGTCCCCAAGGTCAAGGTCTCGGTCTTCGGCGTCGACAAGTTCATCGACGTCCTCAAGAAGACCACCCTCAAGAAGGTGACGATGGTCCTGTTCACCAACCCCGTCGACGCCCTCAAGATGCACGAGAACGGCCTGCCGTTCGACTACCTCAACGTCTCCGGCATGCGCTACAACGACCAGCGCACGCGCCTGCACAAGAACATGTCCGTGACCCCCGAGGAGCGCGAGGCGTTCGAGAAGCTCATCGCCATGGGCGTCGAGTGCTGGATGCAGCCCACCACGCGCGACCCCAAGGTCTCCGTCTCCGAGCTGCTCTCCGGCGCGCACGCGGAGGCGTAACCAGGCAACGTCGGCGCGGAGAGGGCGCGCCGTCAGCACAAGCGACGACTGTCGTCAGAAGGAGGAGAAATGATCCAAGCACTGCTGCTTGCCATCTGGGCGGGTCTTTGTACCTGGGACCAGTTTGGCCCGCACCTCGGATTCAGAAAGCCGCTGCTCGCCTCGGTGGGCGTCGGCATCATCCTTGGTGACATGCCCACGGCCATCATGATCGGCGCCACGATGGAGCTCATGTGGCTCGGCGTCAACAACATCGGCGCCTACGTGCCGCCCGACGTCATCTCCGGCACGATCGTGGGCGCCGCCCTCGGCATCATGTCCGGCGGCGACACCGCGAGCGCCATCGCCCTGGCCGTTGCCATCGGCATCCCCACCGCCACGCTCGTCCAGCAGCTCAACATCCTCGTGATGACCACCAACATCACGTTCCTGCACGGCGCCGACAAGGCGGCCGAGAGCGGCGAGTTCAAGTCCGTCAACAAGTACTTCTGGGCCGGCGCCGCCTGCTTCTTCCTGACCCGTGCCATCCCGGTGTTCATCGCCACGGGCATCGGCTCGGTCGTGGTCGAGAGCATCATGAGCTTCCTGCAGAACCAGGTGCCCTGGGTCCTCTCCGCCTTCTCGACCGCGGGCGGCATGATGCCCGCCGTCGGCCTCGCGATGCTGCTCACCATGATGATGAAGAAGAACATGTGGATCTTCCTCATCTGCGGCTTCGTGCTCGCGGCCTTCCTTAAGGTCCCGACGATCGGCATCGCCCTCGTGGCCGCCGCTGCCGCGGGCTTCTATGACTTCGTCGTCGAGGGAACCAAGAAGCCCCAGGTCACCGCAGCCGTCGACGCCCCTGCCAGCGACGAGGACGAGGAGTATGATCTCTAATGGGTAAGATTTCCAAGAAGACGCTCAACCGGGTTCTCCTGAGGACCCAGGGCTGCCAGTTCGCCCACAACTACGAGCGCATGCAGTCCCTCTCGCTCACCTACTGCGTCTCCCCGGTCCTCGAGGAGCTCTACAAGGACGCCCCCAAGGAGCTGCGCGTCAAGGCGATGCAGCGCTACCTCGAGTACTTCAACACGCACCCCATCGCGATCCCGTTCATCCTCGGCATCGCCACGGCGGTGGAGGAGAACACCGACGAGGACCACAAGGACACCGTCACCGCGATCAAGACCTCGCTCATGGGCCCCTTCGCCGGCATCGGCGACTCGCTGCTCAACCTCACGTGGTTCCCGATCGCGGGCTCCATCGGCGCCTCCCTGTGCGTCGACAACGGCAGCCTCATCGGCCCGCTCGTGATGTTCCTGCTCATCAACCTCCTGTACTGGCCGCTCAAGTACTTCGGCCTGCACAAGGGCTATGAGTCCGGTATGGCGCTCGTCGACAAGTTCGGCGTCGAGGTCTTCGATCGCCTCGGCGACGCCGCCAACGTGCTCGGCGTCATGGTCACCGGCGGCCTCATCGCCACGACGGTCAAGCTCAAGACCGCCATCGAGTTCTCCTTCGGCGAGGGCGACCCGCTCGTGCTCCAGACCCAGCTCGACTCCGTCCTGCCGTGCCTGCTGCCGATCATCGTGACCTTCATCTGCTACCGACTCCTGAAGAAGGGGCAGGGCAAGAACTCCGCCCAGATCATCCTCGGCATCATCGCCGTGTGCCTGGTGCTCTTCGCCCTCAACTACTACATCCCCGGCTTCCCGAAGATCTTCTCGTAGGAAGCGCCCTTTCTCGGTGCCCCGCCCACCCCTCTGGGCGGGGCACCTCATATCAATTTTCGGAGGACTCATGAGAACCGTACTCGTCCTGATGGATACGCTGCGCCGGGACGCGCTCGGGTGCTACAACCCCGGGGGCAGCGCGCGAACCCCGAACCTCGACGCCTTCTCGAGCGAGGCGGTCACCTTCGACAACCACTGGATCGGCTCGGCGCCCTGCATGCCGGCCCGGCGCGACATCATGTGCGGGCGCTACAACTTCCTCGAGCGCCCCTGGGGCCCGATCGAGCCCTTCGACGTGACGCTCGTGGACTGCCTGCGCGCCGGGGGCGTCCGCACGCACATCTCCACGGACCACTGTCACTACGCGCGCACCGGCGGCGAGGGCTACCTGCAGCTCTTCAACACCTTCGAGTTCTTCCGCGGCCAGGAGGGCGACCCGTGGGTGAGCCGCATCGACGAGCCGGACAACATGCCCGAGACCTTCTATGGCCGCGTGCGCGAGCAGTACCAGAAGAACCGCCTCAGGTGGCCCAGCGAGGAGGACATGCCCTCCCCGAGGACCTTCCGCTCCGCGTGCGAGTTCATCGACCAGAACGAGGGGAAGGACGACTTCTTCCTCATGGTCGAGGCCTTCGACCCGCATGAGCCCTTCGACGTGCCCGACCGCTACATGGACGAGTACGGCGGCTCCGAGGGGCTTGACCGCGACTACTTTGAGATCCCGCCCTACAAGCGCGTCTCCGACACCGACATCCCCGAGAGCGCCGTCGACTACGTGCAGCGCCGCTACAAGGCGCTCGTCACGATGACCGACCACTGGTTCGGAACCCTCGTCGACAAGCTCAAGGAGAAGGGCATGTACGAGGGAACGACCGTCATCGTGACCACGGACCACGGCTACTTCCTCGGGAGCCGCGACTACCTGGGCAAGAACTACATGCACATGTACAACGAGATGGCCCATCTGCCGCTGATCGTGAAGTTCCCCCACGGGGAGCGCGCGGGCGAGCGGGCCCACCAGCTCACCCAGGCCATCGACATCATGCCCACCGTGCTCGAGGCCCACGGACGCCCCGTGCCCGAGACCGTCATGGGAACCTCGCTCATGCCGCTCGCCACGGACGGCGCCGCATCGACCCGCGAGTACGCCCTCTACGGCGTCCACGCCATGACGGTCAACGTGACCGACGGCCGCCACACCTACTTCCGCGCGCCCGTGCCGGGCAACCAGCCCTGCTACGAGTACGCGGCGATTCCCCACACCATCCGCAAGAAGATGGGCACCGACTGCGTGGACCAGATCGAGATGGGCCGCTTCCTCTCGTGGACGGACTATCCCGTCTACAGGTTCCCGTGCCGCAAGCCCGCCAACATCGACCAGCGCGAGGACTGCCTCGAGGAGGTCCATGACTCGATGCTGTTCGACCTGGAGGCCGACTACGGCCAGACCCACAATCTCGTGGGGGAGGACGCCGACGCGGAGGCGCGCATGGTCGGGCTGCTCAGGCGCGGCCTCAAGGAGCACGGCGCCCCCGCAGAGCAGTTCGCCCGCCTCGGCCTTGCGTAAACCTGACAAAGGTGACAGGGTGTTTTGTCAGGTTTTCTAGTCCGCGGACGGGACGGGGAGAGACGTGAAGTACATCAGCTTCCTCATAAAGCCGGCGTCGAGCGCGTGCGACATGCGCTGCTCGTACTGCTTCTACCGTGACGTCGCGGACCATCGCGCGCACGCGGTGAGGGAGCTCATGTCGGAGGAGACCGTGCACGCGCTCGTGGACCGGGCCCTCGGGCTCGGCCCCGACGCGCAGGTGACCTTCGCCTTCCAGGGCGGCGAGCCCACGCTCGCGGGGCTCGACTTCTTCCGCGCGTTCACGGCCTACGTGGACGCGCGCCGCACCAACCAGACCGTGAGCTACGCGCTTCAGACCAACGGCCACTCCCTCACGCCCGAGTGGGCAGCCTTCTTCCGGGAGCACGGTTTTCTCGTGGGCGTCTCCGTCGACGCCTACCGGGAGCTCCACGACAGCCTCCGCGGCGACATCCGCCTCGAGCCGACGCACGCGCGCGTCATGGAGTCCATCCGGATGCTCCGCGAGGCGGGCGTCGAGTTCAACGTCCTCACGGTGCTCTCGGCTCAGCTCGCCCGGCACCCACAGCGGGTGTTCAAGTTCTACCAGCGCGAGAAGATCGACTACGTGCAGCTCATCCCGTGCCTGGCGGGCTTCGACGGGGAGGGGGAGGAGTACGCCCTCACCCCGCGCGCGTTCTTCTCGTTTTATCGCACGTTCTTCGACCTGTGGCTGCGCGAGGTCCAGGCGGGCCGCTACTTCTCGGTGGGGCTCTTCGACAACGTGATGCAGCTCTCGCTCGGCCAGTGGCCCCAGGCCTGCGGGATGCTCGGCCGCTGCGCCCCGCAGTTCGTCGTGGAGAGCAACGGCGACGTCTATCCCTGCGACTTCTACGCCCTCGACGAGTACCGCTGCGGCAACATCCGGGAGGACTCGCTCGAGGAGATGGCCTCCTGCGAGGTCATGCGCGGGTTTCTGTCCGAGCCGCGCCGGGAGTGCGCGGCCTGCGCCGACTGCCCGTTCGAGGGCATCTGCCACCGCAACTGCAAGCGGCTCAACGCCTCGTACTACGACGAGACGTATTGCGGCTACCGGGAGTTTCTCGAGCACGCGTACGAGCCCCTCGCCGAGACGGCCCGCGCGCTCGTGCGCCAGCGAATGGGGGACGGTCCCCAATTCGCATAGAACGTTTCTGCAAATCGGGGGGGCTGCCCCCAACCCACGGACAGGGAGGACTGATGGCAAGCATTTCAGGCGACGGCCTCGAGAGCCGCCGTCCCAACGTCGTCCTGATCATGTGCGACCAGTTCAGGGGGGACTGCCTCGGCTTTGACGGCCACCCCGACGTGAAGACGCCCTATCTGGACACGCTCGCCGCGCAGGGCACCTACTTCGAGAACGCGCACGCGGCGTGCCCGAGCTGCATCCCGGCGCGCGCGTCGCTGCTCACGGGCACTACGCCCGCGACCAACGGCCGCGTGGGCTACCAGGACGGCGTTCCCTGGCGCTACGAGCACATGATGCCGGAGGAGTTCTCGGCCGCCGGGTACCAGACGGCGATGGTGGGCAAGATGCACGTGCACCCGCCGCGCCTGGCCTGCGGCTTCCAGCACCTGCGCCTGCACGACGGCTACATCGGCCACTACCGCAAGGCCAACCTCCCGCACTGGATGCACCAGGACGTCTCTGACGACTACCTGCGCTTCCTCCGCTCCGAGCTGGGTCCCGAGGCGGATGTCAACGGCACGGGCGTGGAGAACAACTCCTGGATCTCGCGTCCGTGGGTCTACGAGGAGCGCCTCCACCCCACCAACTGGGTCGTCGACGAGTCCATCCGCTTCCTCGAGACGCGTGACCGCACCCGCCCGTTCTTCCTCATGGCGAGCTTCGTTCGCCCGCACCCGCCCTTCGACGCCCCCGCGGCCTACTACCAGCCGTACCTCGACCGCGAGCTGCGCGAGCCGGCGCACGGGGACTGGGAGGACGCCGAGGCCACCGAGCGCGACGGCATGGTCATCGACAGCGTGCACGGCTGCCGCGACGCCACGCTGCGCCACGAGGCCATGGCGGGCTACTACGGCTGCATCACGCACCTCGACCACCAGATCGGCCGGCTCATCACGGCGCTCGAGAACGACGAGACCTACGAGAACACCGTGGTGCTCTTCACGGCGGACCACGGCGAGATGCTCTTCGACCACAGCTCGTTCCGCAAGGTGCTTCCCTACGAGGGGAGCGCGCGCATCCCCTTCATCGTGCGCGTGGGCTCCAAGGTGCTGCCCGGCGGACGGCCGGCGCCCCGGCGCTCGGACGCGGTGGTGGAGCTCATGGACGTCATGCCCACCCTGCTCGACCTCGTGGGCGCCGAGGTGCCCGAGACCGTCGAGGGCTCCTCGCTCAGAGGCGAGATCACGGGCGAGAAGAGCCTCGAGCGCGCGTACCTCCACGGCGAGCACTCCGGAAGCCACGAGCAGTCCAACCAGTGGATCTTGACCAGGCACGACAAGTACGTCTGGTTCACCCAGACGGGCGTGGAGCGCTACTTCGACCTCGATGCCGACCCGCGCGAGGAGCACGACCTCGCCCGTGACCCGGCCCATGCCGAGCGCGTCGCGGAGCTCAGTGCCATACTCATAGACGAGCTGCGCGGTCGCGAAGAGGGCTACGTCGAGAACGACGGGCTCGTCGTGGGCAGGACGCCCAGGACCGTATTGGAGAGAGGCTAGGGCGCCTGACGGCGTCGGGAGGAGAGGCACATGGACCTCAGGCTGATAGGAATCATCGTGGTGGCGCTCTGCGTCATCTCGCTCGTCTACACCGAGGTCCAGAAGCGCCTCATCTTCTCGAGGTACGAGAAGCTCTTCGAGAAGGGCGACTTCGAGGGCTGCCTGCGGGTTCTCGAGGGACCCGTCGCGAAGATCGTCTACCCGCGCTACAACCAGCTCTACATGCGCCTCAACGCGCAGATGTGCCTCGCGGACACGGACGCCTCGCGGCGCACCATCGACGAGATGCTCGAGCTGAACTCGAGCGACAAGCAGCGACTCGTGCTGCTCCTGCGCGCCTTCAACTTCTTCGTCGAGCAGGAGGACTACGAGCGCGCGGGCGAGCTGCTCGAGGAGCTGCGCGAGAAGGCCTCGCCCGAGCAGCTCGCCGGGTGCGAGCGCACCTACGCGATCTTCGCCGAGAAGAGCTCTGCCTACGTCGACCAGATGGAGGCCGAGCTCAAGGACGCCACGGGGCCGGAGCGCACCACGCTGCTCTACCTGCTCTCCGTCCAGTACGAGAACAAGGGTGACGTCAAGCGGGCGAACGAGTATCTTGAGCAGGTCAGAGACGTCTTCGAGGCCGCGGTCGGCCCCGATGCGGGCGCGGACGACGGGGGAAGGGGCTAGGCGGCTCCCGTCGTTCGCATTCCCGTCCTAAGGAGGGCTTCCATGCAGGTGCTCGTTCTTCTCGTCAGCTTCTTCGCATGCACCGTCGGCGCCATCTGCGGCATCGGCGGCGGCATCATCATCAAGCCGGTGCTCGACGCCACGGGCGTGGCGGACGTCGCCACGATCAACTTCCTCTCGGGCTGCACGGTGCTCTCGATGACGCTCTACTCCGTCCTCAAGGCAAAGCTCTCCGGGACCTCCACGATCGACCCCAAGACCGACACGCCGCTCGCCATCGGCGCCGCGGTGGGCGGCCTTGCGGGCAAGGAGCTCTTCTCCCTCGTGGCGGGGCTCTTCCCCGACCCCAACACGGCTGGCGCCGTGCAGGCGGGGGCGCTGCTGGTGATTACGCTGGGGACGCTCGTCTACACCATCTATAAGGAGAAGATCCCCACCCTTCAGGTGACGTCCGCCGTGGCGTGTCTCGCGATCGGCTTCGTCCTGGGCGTGTGCTCCTCGTTCCTCGGCATCGGAGGCGGCCCCATCAACCTGGTGGTGCTCTTCTACTTCTTCACCATGGCGACCAAGCGCGCCGCCTCGAGCTCGCTCTACATCATCCTGTTCTCCCAGGCCACGAGTACCGCGAGCTCCATCGTCACCGGGGGCTACGTGGGCGTGGACCTCGTGCTGCTGGCGGCGATGGTGGTCTGCGGCATCTTGGGCGGCATCGTGGGCCGCAAGGTCAACGCCAAGATCGACGACAAGACCGTGGACAAGCTCTTCATGGGCCTCATGGTGCTGATCATCCTCATCAACGTGTACAACATCTGGAAGTTCGCGCTTGCGTAGGCCGGACAAGACATATCTGACCTGAGCTTTCTCTGAAGAGCAAAAGAAATAAAAAAGAGCAAAAGAAATAAACGGGCCTGCTGAACGGATTGCGAGGGGCTTGCGGCGGGGCGTCCCCCAGCGGACGCCCCGCCGCCTTTCTAACGGTTTCGTCATGTTGCCTGCCGCATGCCAGCTGCGGCGCGTTGCCGGGTATCATGGTAAAAAGGGCGGACGGAGGTGACGATGCGGCTGCGCGGCGAGGGACGGAGACGCACGAGGCGGCGGCGGAGCCTGCTGTTCGTCCTGCTTGTCACGGTCGTCCTTCTCGACAGCGCGACGCTGGCCGGGGCAGCGGTGCTGCACGCGCGCCGCATCGAGCAGGCGACGGGAGCAAACGCGGTCATCGCGCCGGAGGTCAGCGCGGTGGAGCGGCCTCCCTCGTTCACGACGGACATCGAGTACGCCGCGCTGTTCTCGGGCGACGGCCATCAGGTCTCCTCACAGGTCACTTGGGACGACGAGTGGTTCTTCCAGGACCCGACGGCCTACAATGCCGAGCTCGCGCACACCTGCGCGGTCCTCTCCGCCGTCGCCAATGCCGAGAGCGCTTACTACCAGCAGGGCTCGAGCGTGCCCGCCTTCGCGGAGAACGCGTTTGCGAGCCTGGGCTTCGACGAGGTGTCGACGGCTTCCTACCGGTATCGCAGTGAGGTGCTCGACGAGCTGAGGGGGCTTCTCGACGGAACGGACGTCGTTGCCTACACGCTCGCCACGAAGCGCCTGCGCTCGCGGGAGACCGGGGCCGAGAAGGAGCTCTGCGTCGTGGTGGTGCGCGGGTCGTATGGGTCTGAGTGGCTCTCCAACATCCGGATCGAGGGCACCTCGGACGTGGCGCGCGAGCTGGGAGATGCCGACCATCTGGGCTTCACGCTCGCCGCCGCCGAGATCGTCCTCGACCTCGAGGAGCGTGCCGTCGCGGTGGACCCCGGGGTGGAGCGGAGCTACCTCTTCTGCGGACACAGCCGCGGTGGTGCCGTGGCCAACCTCCTCGCGAGCTACGCGGACGGGGCCTCGGGGGCGCACGGTGCGATTCCCTCCGCCGGGGACGTGCGCGCGTATACCTTTGCCACCCCCAACTGCACCTCGGCGGAAGACGCGCGTGACGCCACCTACGACAACGTCTTCAACGTGCTCAATCCCTCCGACCTGGTTCCCCAGCTGCCGCTCGCAGAGTGGGGCTACCGCCGGTACGGTCAGGACGTGTGGCTTCCCGCCGAGGGCCAGACGGCCTTCGACCGGTCGTATGGCGCCATGCGCGACTCGTACGAGCGCAGCATGGGGACGGAGTGCCCCTACGACCCCTCCGACCGGGAGACGGTGGACGGGATGCTGGGCGAGCTGGGGAGCGAGGTGTCGAGCTTCGACGAGCTCACGTCCCCTGCCGGCCTGCTCACGCTGACCCGTCTCTGCCTTGGCGTCGACGCGGGGCGCCTCCTTGCCAGTCACTACCCCAACACCTATATTGCCTGGCTCGATGTCGTGGACGCCTCTGCCCTGACATTCGTATAGCACGTGACGCCCAGATCGGAGCGGCGCTCGACGGCCGTTCGATGCAATCAGGGGGATAGTGCGAAAAAGTCGGACATGCCTCTGCAGTCAGGGGGATAGTGCGAAAAAGTCGGACATGCCTCTGCAGTCAGGGGGATAGTGCGAAGGGTTTTTCGCCTCCGTCTGAGTAGCGCCTCTCAAAACATCTGCGTTTATGTGAAATCAAATCAAAATTTGGGGCTCGTGGAGAAGGAAATCGGCAAAAATGGCTTCGCACTATCCCCCTGATTGCAGAGACTGGCTCGAAAGTTTCACACTATCGGGACAATTGCACATAGGGGTATGCCGCTTGCCCGGGCTGTGCTATCATGTCACGCTAGGCGATGACGGAGAGGTCTGGGCGTCGCGTTGCCAGCGGACAAGAGATGGGGGTCACCGGCTGAGAGCCCCCTCCAAGGCAGAGGCCCGGAGTTCACTCCACCAGCCGCGACCTGAACGGTCGTGCGGCGTGCAAAGGGGACAGTCACTTTTGCACGCTCGGGCGGTCACGCACGGAACGTGCAAAAGTGACTGTCCCCTTTGCACGCTCAGTAGGGAAGCCGTCAGTCCCACGGCACGGGGCAGAAGAGCGGGCGCTCGGGGGAGACAACCCGACGCGCCAACCGAGGTGGTACCGCGGATCATTCCGTCCTTGGGCAGCAGCACGGCTGCCGAGGGGCGGTTTTTTAGTAGAGAAGGGATTGCACGATGTCGATGTCCGACGACCTCAAGGCGATCGAGGCCCAGTTCCAGGAGGGCCTGGCCGCCGCCGAGACCATGGAGGCCCTCGAGGCCCTGCGCGTGAGCTACCTGGGCAAGAAGGGCCAGCTCACGGCCATCATGCGTTCGATGGGCAAGGTGCCGCCCGAGGAGCGCCCGGCCATGGGCCAGCTCGCCAACACCGTCCGCGCCACCGTGGACGCCGCGCTCAAGGCGCGCAAGGAGGAGCTCTCCGCCGCGCTCCTGGAGCAGAAGATGGCCGCCGATGCCGTTGACGTCACGCTGCCGGGACGTCGCCTCTCCCAGGGCACCCAGCACCTCATCAGCCAGATTCGCGAGGAGATCGAGGACATCTTCGTGGGGCTCGGCTACACCGTCGAGGACGGTCCCTACGTGGAGAGCACCTGGTACAACTTCACCGCGCTCAACGCGCCGGAGGACCACCCCAGCCGTTCCGCCAAGGACACCTTCTACGTGGTGGACAACGCGCCGGGCACGATGCTCCACGCCGAGGAGACCAACGTCCAGGGCGAGTCCGACATCCTGCTGCGCACCCAGACCTCCGGCGTCCAGGTGCACGTTATGGAGAACAAGAAGCCGCCCATCTACATGATCTGCCCGGGCACCGTCTTCCGCCCGGATACCGCCGACGCTAACCACCTGCCGCAGTTCACGCAGGTGGAGGGCCTCGTCGTGGACGAGGGCATCACCTTTGGCGACCTCAAGGGCACGCTTGACTACTTCACGCGCGAGATCTTCGGCAAGGACCGCGCCACGCGCTACCGCCCGCACTTCTTCCCGTTCACCGAGCCCAGCTGCGAGGTCGACGTCTCCTGCGGCGTCTGCGGCGGCAAGGGCTGCCGCTTCTGCAAGAACACCGGCTGGCTTGAGATCCTGGGCGCCGGCATGGTGGACCCCAACGTCTTCGAGTTCTGCGGCATCGATCCCGAGAAGTACACCGGATTCGCCTTCGGCATCGGCGTCGAGCGCGTGGCGGCCCTTCGCTACGACCTGCCCGACCTGCGCATGCTGATGACCGGCGACATGCGCTTCCTCCGTCAGTTCTAACGCGCCACTGGCGTCAGGTTTATTTGGCATGCCAAATAAACCTGACGCCAGTGGCACAGAACTGACGGAAACATGTTTCGAATCGCGCGAGAAGGAGAAGAGAAATGCGCGTCTCATATGAGTGGCTCAAGAGCATGGTCGACGTGCCGGCAGACCCCGTCGAGCTCGTGGCCGAGTTCACCCGCACCGGCACCGAGGTCGAGGCGGTGGAGAAGGTCGGCGCCAACCTCGAGCACGTGGTCACGGCCCAGGTCGTGAGCAAGAAGCCTCACCCCGACTCCGACCACATGTGGCTCTGCCAGGTCAGCGTGGGCGACAAGAACGTGGACGCGAACGGCAACCCCGTCCCCCTGCAGATCGTCTGCGGCGCCCAGAACTTCAACGAGGGCGACCACATCGTGTGCGCCATGATCGGCGCCGTGCTGCCCGGTGACTTCAAGATCAAGAAGAGCAAGCTGCGCGGCGTCGAGTCCTGCGGCATGAACTGCTCGGCCCGGGAGCTGGGCCTCGGCAACGACCACGAGGGAATCCTGATCCTGCCCGAGGACGCGCCGGTGGGGATGGACTTCACCGACTACCTCGGCATGTCCGATACCGTGATCGACTGCGAGATCACGCCCAACCGCCCCGACTGCCTCTCCATGACCGGCATCGCCACCGAGGTCGCGGCCATCCTCGACGAGGACACCCACATCGAGCTGCCCGCCGTGAAGGTCGAGCAGGGCCCGAATGCCGCCGACCTCGTCGACGTGACGATTGACGATCCCGAGCTCTGCCCGCGCTACACCGCTCGCGTGGTGCGCAACGTCAAGATCGGCCCCTCGCCCGAGTGGCTCGCCCAGCGCGTTGCCGCCGCCGGCGGACGCTCGATCAACAACGTCGTGGACGTGACCAACTACGTGATGTACCTTACCGGCCAGCCGCTCCACGCCTTTGACCTGGGCAAGCTCACGGAGCGCGACGGCCGCCGCCACATCGTGGTCCGCGCCGCACACGACGGCGAGAAGCTCGTGACGCTCGATGGCCAGGAGCGCGAGCTCACGCACGACATGTGCCTCATCACCGACGACGGTCACACCCCGATCGCGCTTGCCGGCGTCATGGGCGGCCTCGACTCCGAGATCACGGAGGAGACCGTCGACGTCCTTCTCGAGAGCGCGAACTTCTCGAGCGGCCATACGTCGCGCACCTCGCGCAACCTCGACCTCATGAGCGAGGCCTCCATCCGCTACGAGCGTCAGGTCGACGGCTCCAACTGCGCCAACGTGACCGAGATCGCGGCCGCGCTCTTTGAGGAGTGCTGCGGCGCCGAGGTCTGCCCGGGCATCGTGGACGTCTACCCCGGGGAGGCGGACGACGCCCCGGCGCGCATCGAGTTCCGCCCGTATCGCGCCCGCGCGCTTGCCGGCGCCCCCATCACCAACTCGTTCATGATGTCCCGCCTCGAGCGCCTTGGCTGCACGGTCGAGAAGAACGACATCGAGCACTACGTCGTGACCGCCCCCACCAACCGGCCTGACCTCACCCGCGAGGTCGACCTCATCGAGGAGGTCGTGCGCCTCTGGGGCGAGGGCGACATCGAGGCCACGCTGCCCGCAGCCAAGAACCACGCCGGCGGCCTCACCGTCGAGCAGCGCCGCGTCCGCAAGATCGGCCAGGTCCTGCGCTCCTGCGGCCTCTCGGAGACCTCCACGTACAACTTCGCCGCGCCGGACGACCTCGCCCGTCTGGGCATCCCCGAGACCGGTCGTGGCGTGCCCGTGAAGATCATCCGCCCGCTCGTGGCCGAGCAGTCCGAGATGCGCCGCTCCATGCTGCCGGGGCTGCTCCGCTCCGTGGCGTACAACCTCGATCACGGCGTCGCCAACGTCGCGCTCTACGAGATCGGCCGCGTCTTCTTTGGCCACGAGAGCCGGAGCCTCCCCGACGAGCCGAGCTACGTCTGCGGCGTCATGGCCGGCAAGCGCGCCGACGACGCGTGGAACCAGCACTTTGACGAGTACGACTTCTTCGACGCCAAGGGCGTGGTCGAGGAGCTGCTCGACGCCCTGCGCCTCACGAAGGTCCGCTTCAAGGTCGCCGACCCCGATCAGTACCCGTGGCTCCAGCCGGGCCGCGCCGCCGAGGTCACGGCCGGCGGCGGCCAGGTCATCGGCTGGGTCGGCAACGTCCACCCGCGCGGCCTCAAGGCCATGGGCGTGGACGCGCCCGTGGTGGCCTTCGAGCTCTCCCAGGCGGCGCTGCTGCGCCTCGCGGTGGACCAGCTGCCCTACGAGGACGTGCCCACGCTGCCCGGCGTGGACGTGGACCTCGCCATCGTCGTGGACGAGTCGGTGACCTGCGAGACCCTCATGCAGCGCATCTCCTCGGCCGGCGGAAAGCTGCTCGCTGACGTCCGCCTCTTCGACGTCTACCGCGATGACGAGCGCGTGGGCAAGGGCAAGAAGTCCATGGCCTTCTCGCTCACCTACCGTGCGGCCGACCGCACCCTCACCTCCGACGAGGTGGAGAAGGCCCACTCCAAGCTCGTGACCAAGGTCTGCAAGTCCACCGGCGGCGAGGTCCGCAGCTAGCCTGACAAAGGGGACGGGTTTATCTGTCATGACGGCGGCCGGGCGCGATTGCGTCCGGCCGCGCCGCGTTAGGGTTACACTGTCTGGGTGACGCTGTTGCAAGGAGGGACCATGTTCTGCTCAAACTGCGGCGCCGAGATTTCCGACGGCGCGAAGTTCTGCGACTCGTGCGGCGCCCCCGTCAGCACGGGCGATGCCGACAAGACCGCCGCCGTCCCACCGGCTGCGCCCGCCCCTCCCGTCCCCTCCACGCCTTCTCAGCCCGGCGGGGCGCGCCCGCACGGCAGCTCCATCGTGGCCGTCGTCATGTCCGTGGTCGCGCTCGTCGCGGTGGTCGCGCTCGTCGTCGTGGTGGCGAACCCCTTCGGCGGCCCGCGGGACGAGCCGGCTCAGAGCGTCCAGGAGCAGCCTGCGGATGACCCAGCCCCCGCGGAGGAGGCCGAGGCCTCTGATGAGGAGGCCGAGAAGGACGAGGCGGCCGAAGCGGGGAAGGCCGAATCGGAGGAGGATGCGAGCGCCGACGACGCGTCGGGGGATGCCGTCGGCACGCAGCAGAACAACGTGGTCGTGGTGGTCGAGGGCAACGACCGAGCGCCCGCCCCGCCCGCATCGACGGTCGTGCACGTGAACGACGACTACATCCTCCCGTACAGCGCCACGTACGAGTACTCGACGAGCGAGATCTCCCACCTGAGCGACTGGGAGCTCTACCTCGCGAGAAACGAGATCTATGCCCGCCATGGCCGCGAGTTCAGAAACGACGACCTCGTCCGCTACTTCAGCGACAAGTCCTGGTACACCCCGACCTACTCGCCTGACGACTTCGACGCCCGCTCCGGCTCGATCCTGAGCTACACCGAGCAGCGCAACGCCGCGACGATTCTCGAGCTCGAGCAGGCGCGCGGGTCTGCGTACATCTAGCCCCGGAGGGCATCCATGCCAAGCTGGAACATCCACACCGCGCACGTCGAGCGGCTCCTCCGGGAGGAGGGCGCCGAGTCGCTGGGCGTCCGCGACGCCAACGCGTTTCTCCTGGGCAACCTCGCCCCGGACATCTACGTGGGCTACATGGTCCCCGACACCACGTACCGCATCGACTACAAGCTCACGCACCAGGCCCTGCGCGAGCACATCCCCCTGCCCAGCTATGACGAGTTCTGGAACTTCTACGTGGCGCGCCAGGAGCAGGTGAGCGACCTCACGCTCGGCGCGTGGGCACATCTCGTGACCGACCACGTCTACAACGCCCATACGCGTCGCTATCTGGAGCTCATCGGGGTGAAGCCCGGCGAGCGGGCGCGCATCGGCAAGCAGGCGGACTTCGCGCTCTTTGGCCGCACGCTCGACATCTCGATGGTCCCGAGCGTCGACGAGGCCCTTCTCGCCCAGTGTGCCGCGTTTCCGCCGTACTCGATCCTCGAGCGCGACGCGCGTGCCGCGGCCGACGTCGCACGGCGCATCGTCGAGAAGAACCGCGATGAGCACGTGAGCGGCGTGCCCGTCTATCAGCTGCTCAGTGCCGAGTTCTTCGATACGGCCCGCCAGGAGGCGCATGACACCATCGTGCGCGGCCTGCGCTCGTTTGCCGGCCATCGAGGCTAGCCCCGGCACAAGGGAGGCGCGTCCCCCACGCGGTCCTTCTCACACCTTCGCAGGTGGCGAGAAGGACGTGGCGCGGGGGCGCGCCTGGGGGGCGTGTGACGCTGCCCTAGCGGCGCCCGAGCGTGCGGAACATGAGCTGCTTGTAGGACTCCACCCCGGGCTGGTCGAAGGGGTTGACGCCGAGCAGGCTCGCCGAGAGGTAGCACGAGAACATGAGGAAGTAGAAGAGCCTTCCCAGATGCTCGGCATCCAGACGGTCGAGCTCAAGAGTGGGGCAGGGGAGCGCCGATGCGTGCGCGGCGCGCGTGGCCGCAAAGCTCGCCTTGTTGACGTCCCAGAAGTCGACGCCGTCGAGGTACCCAAAGCGGTCGTCGATGTCCGAGCCCCCCAGGACGAGGGAGTCTCCCTCGCCGGGCTCGAGCACGTCGAGGAAGGTCTCCATGACCTGGGGCGTGCCGTCCTGCACGTACTGGCCCAGGCTGTGAAGCTCCTCGGAGTACTCGGCCGAGGCTGGGAAGAGTCCGCGACCGTCCTTGCCCTCGCTCTCGCCAAAGAGCTGCTCGTACCACTTGGAGAGCCAGCGGAAGCGAGGCTCGAAGAAGCTCAGGAGCTCCACGCGCAGCCCCGCGTCCCAGGCGAGCCTGCGGATGAGCGCGTAGCGCCAGGCAGCGTTTACCAGGGGGTCCTCCGTGCCGTCGCGCAGGAGGGCCTCCTCGGCGCGGGCGCCGGCCACGAGGGCCCGGACATCGGCGCCGGCGAAGGCGAGGGGCAGGAGGTGCACCTCGGTGAGCGCCGTGTAGCGCCCGCCCACGGGCCCGGGGAAGGTCGTGAACGTATAGCCGTGGTCGTGGCAGAGCCTCTCGAGGTGGGAGTCCGGCGTGCCGCAGCAGACGATGCGCGATGCCGCGTTCTTCTCGCCATGCCGTTCGACGAGCCACTGACGCAGCAGCCGGAAGGATGACCCAGGCTCCAGCGTCTCGAAGTTCTTGGCCACGCAGTCGATGACGACCTCGTGGCCCTCGAGGTCCTCCAGAACGCGCCGAAGCGCAAAGGCGGAGAGGGTGTTGCCCGCGTAGACCACGCGGTGCATCCCGTCGAGCGAGCCGCCGCGCGCGCCCAGCGCGCAGAGCGCGGCGCGCGCGGCGTTGTTGGAGCCGCCGACGCCGATAAGGACAAAGGTGTCCGCGCGTTCGCGCAGCTGCGCGGCAAGGCCCTCGACCCGGGCGATCTTCTCGTCCGAGGCCCAGTCGTCCACGTGGAGCCAGCCGAGGGAGCCGGCGTGGCGCCCCTCGCCCGCCTGGCAGCGCGCAAGCACGTCGGCGTGGGCGGCCGAGGCCCGGGCGACCTCGTCGGAGGTCACCCGGGCGCCGAGGAACGTCTCGTTAAGCCGAAGCATCCGTCGCGCCTAGCAGCCGCAGGGGTGCGCGGGGGCGTCGTCGCGGAAGTGGCTGTTCTGGGACGGGTCCTTCATGCAGAGGTGCGGCACGGCGCGGTTGTAGGCGTGCGGTAGCGCCAGGATGTTGGGGTTGCCGTCGGTGAACTTGCGCGTGGCGTCCGCGATGGCCTCCTCGAAGGTCGGGCGGGTCTTGAGGCCCATGGTGCGGGCGATGCCGGGCTTCTGCGCGCCCACGATGTAGGTGGCGCTGAGGTACTTCTCGGCAAGGTTTCCGCAGGTCATCATGCTGAAGCCATGGAACGGGTGGAAGGCGTTGGCAAAGCGGTACTTGCGGATGTACTCCTCGTTGGTGGCGAAGTACTCGCCGTACTTGATCATCTCGTCGAGGGTGTTCATCTTGTCGGACTGCCAGAGCTCCCACTGCTCGCGCAGGTAGGGCCAGCGCTCGTCGTGGAACCAGCCGTTGCAGTAGCTGGCGATGACAAAGACGCAGTGGTCGGAGAGGATGCGCTTGTGGCGGATGACCTGGGCGGAGACGGCCTGCATCATCTGGATGGGGTTGGTGCCCATGCCGTCGCCGTAGTGGAAGTTGGTGGGCATGCCCATGACCACGATGTCGTACTTCTTCTCGGCCCAGTGCACGTAGGTGCGCTTGTCGGCGAGCTTCCAGGAGACGGGCTGCATCTCGGCGGCGTAGCCGGAGAAGATGGCGATCTGGCGGCTCCAGGTGTCGAGCACGGCGTCGCAGCAGAAGAACTTCTTGCCCATCTTCTCTTCCATGAACATGCCCTGCTGGTCAAACTTGTCGCGCATGAGGGAGGAGGTGGAGACGGGGACGAAGTCCGGGCGGCTCATGACGCGCGGCACGTGGTGGGCGCTGATGGAGCGCCAGTGGGTGATGCCGGTGGCGCAGTGCTTGTAGCCGCCCGAGTAGCCGCCGTAGGGGTTGCCCTGCGTGTGGCCGATGAGGATGGCGATGTCGGCGTCGTAGACGTACCTGTTCATGATCACGTGGTCGCCCTGCGGGGTGAAGCCGAGGTCGACGAGGTGGTCGTAGTCCTCGGAGTCGTGGCTCGTGATCTGGCCCGTGCCCTCGAACTCGTTGTAGAGGTCCTCGCCCAGGATGAGCTTGGCCTCGGCGGTGGAGGTACGGGGGTGCAGGCCGTTGGAGAAGAGCAGGAGCACGTCGTCGTGGGAGACGCCGTTGGCGAAGAGCTCGTCGAGGCAGGCGCGGATGGCCACCTTGCGGTGGGAGGTGGGCTGCGTGCCGCCCTTCACGATGTCGGGGATGACGATGACGACCTTGGCGCCGGGGTGCGCGAGGTCGGCGAGCGGCTCCATGCCGATGGGGTTGCGGATGCTCTCGAGCGTGGCGCTGTAGAGGCTGTCCCAGTCCTGCGGCAGGCACTCGGGGTCCTTGACGGTCTCGCCGGTGATGAAGACGTCGGTGCTGTCGGGCAGCTCGGCCCCGAGCATGCCGTTGCCGTACTCAAAGTCCAGATGCATGAGGTTTCCTTTCTGTGGGACGGACGTGAGGGGGCGTGCAAAAGTGACTGTCCCTTTTGCACGTCACTTGAGGTAGAGGTCGACGATCTGGGCGTACTCCTCGGGGTAGAAGCCGATCTCGCCGATGAAGCGCGTGAGGGCGATGAGGCCGCCGTCGATCTCGGGGATGCTGGCGAGCATCTCTGCGTTGTCGGCCTTGAGGCCGCCTCCGTAGACCACGTCGACGCCGGGGACGACGCTCTTGACGAGGCGGGCGACCTTGGTGATGTAGGGTGCGTCGGCGGGCGTCTTGCCGGGTCCGATGCTCCAGACGGGCTCGTAGGCGATGCGCACGCCGGAGAGGTCGGCGCCCTCGAGGCCCTGGGTCACCTGAGCGGTGAGGACGACCTCCCAGTCGTCGACCTCCTCCTCGCGCTCGCCCATGCAGAAGAGCACCTTGAGGCCGGCCGCCTGGGCGGCGCGGACCTCGCGGGAGAGGATGCGGCTCACGGCGGCCTCGACGTCGGCCGGGTCCGCCCCGACCTCGCCCAGGATCGCGCGGAGGTTCATGCGCTCCTCGCAGTGGCCGATGAGGGCCCACCCGCAGCCGAGCTGGGCGACGGAGTTGCCGGTGCGCAGCGTGGTGAAGGCGCCGAAGTTGCCGCCCGGGGCGGTGTCGGCCACGTGGACGCCCTGGCAGCCGATCCCGAGCGGGCTGCCCTCGGCGCCGGCGCAGGCGCCCACGAGGTGCGCCTCCGGGAGAAACGCCGCAAACTCCGCGACGTCGGCGTACTTCTCGGCAACGCCCCTGATGGACGAGGCGACGGTCTCGCCCCAGCGCGCGGGCTCGGCGAGGCGGTTGACGCCGCCGAGCTCGGGGGTGATGTCAAAGCGCTTGAGGTTGAGGAAGATGTGCTTCATGAAGGCTCCAATCTCTTTGCTTCCCGCCCGTCCCGCGTCACACGAAGCTCGCGAAGCGGGGGAGGGCAGGGCCCAGCAGCGGGCGGCACCAGCTGCGGAACGCGTCGGTCACGCCGTTGCCGCGCTCGTTTATGTACTCGTCGGGCATCGTGCGCTCGTCGAGCATCACCTGCTCGATGGGGATGCGGATGAGGCACGCCTCGTAGGGCTCGCTGGATACGCGCTCGATGCCCACCATCTTGCCGGAGTCGCCCTCGAGCACGGCGCGGGTGGCCTCGCGCCCGCAGTCGATGGCCTCCTCGCGGTCGACGGGGCTCTGCCAGGCGATGGAGGCGCGGCCGATGAGGCCGGGCTTCTCGGAGCGCGCCTTGTAGCCCAGCTCGGAGATCACGAGCCTGGCGAGGTGCGCAGAGACGTCGCCGAAGTACGTTGCCCTGCCCACGGTCATGAGGGGTGGGGCGACGGGGGTCCCGTCGGCCGCGTGCAGGCCCTCGCTCACCACCACGACGCCCGAGCCCTTCTCGTCGATGAGGCGTTGGGCGTCGTCGAGGAAGGCGCGCTCGTCGAAGTCGCGCTCGGGCAGGTAGATGAGGTCGGGGCCGCCGGTGCCGGACTCGTCGGCAAAGCAGCTCGCGGCCGTGACCCAGCCGGCGTTTCTGCCCATGGCCTCCACGATGACGATGTGGATGGGAAGCCCGCGCACGTCGCAGCAGATGGCCGACGTCGTCGCCGCCATGTAGCGCGCGGCGCTCGCAAAGCCGGGCGCGTGGTCGGTCACCGCGATGTCGTTGTCCATGGTCTTGGGAATGCCCACCACGTCGATGGGCACGCCCTCCTCATGGCAGGCGCGCCAGATCTTGCCGCAGGTGTCCATCGTCCCGTTGCCGCCGGTGCAGAGGAGCCAGCGGATGCCCTGGCGGTCGAGCGCGTGCGCGAGCTCGCGGTAGTCCTCGTCCTCGAGGGGCTTGCGGCTCGTGCCGATGGCCGAGGAGGGCGAGAAGGGCAGCAGGTCGAGCTTCTCGCGCGGCACCTGGCCAAAGTCGACGAGGCTGCCGTCGGTGATGCCGCCCACGCCGCCGAGCGCGCCGAGCACCCGCCCGACGCCCGGCGTGTTCAGGGCCTCGTCGACGGCGCCGTAGAGCGACGCGTTGATGACCGCGGTGGGGCCGCCGCCGTGGACGACGAGCAGGCCGTCTGCCGCCATGGCTAGATCCCCGCCTTCTCGTAGCGCTCGGCCATCTCCTCGAGCGTGACGAGCTCGGTGTCGGGCGCGTGGCCATAGCTGCCGAACTCGACGATGAGGGTGGCCACGGCCTCCTTCACGCCGGCCTCGATGACCTCGACCAGAGCCGCGCGGTCGTCGTCCTCAACCACGCCGTACATGACGGTGTCGTAGACGGCGGGGAGGAAGACGCGCGGATCCGGGTTCTCGGGGTGCTCCTTGAGCAGCTGGTAGACGCCGCCGATCGACGGGCTCTCCTGGAGCTCCGGGCGCTTGGCGAAGAGCTCGCGCATGTTGCGGGTCACCGCGAGGCGGATGTCGGTGTCCACGTTGATCTTGTTGATGCCGGCGGGGATTGCGGCCTTGAGCTCGTCGAGGCTGATGCCGTAGGCGTTCTGGATGTTGCCGCCGAGGGCGTTGATCTCACGCACGATGTAGGCGGGGACGGTCGAGGAGCCGTGGCTCACGAGCGCGCAGTCGAGCCCCTCGTGGGCGAGGCACTCGCGGATGGCGATGGGGATCTCGCGGCGGAGCTTGACGTCCTTGCCCTTGGAGGGGCCGTGCATGGTGCCGTAGCTGATGGCGAGCGCGTCGACCTTGGTGTTGCGGACGAACTCGACCGCGGTGAGCGGGTTGGTGTAGGTGCTCGACGCGGCGAAGACGTGGTCCTCGACGCCGGCAAGCACGCCGAGCTCGCCCTCGACGGAGACGCCGCGCGGGTGCGCGTACTTGACGACCTCTCGCGTGAGCTCCATGTTCTCCTCGAGCGGCAGGGACGATCCGTCGATCATGACGGAGGTGTAGCCGCCGGCGATGGCAGCCTTCACGCTCTCCATGTCACGGCCGTGGTCGAGGTGCAGGACCACGGGGACGGGGCTGTTCTCGCCGTACCTCTTCACGGCGTCGCCGATGTTCCTGGCGCCGACGATCTTGTCCTCGACCGTGCCGTTGGCAAAGTCCGCGCGCCCTCCCATGAAGGCGTTGGCGAGGTCGGCGCCCTGCAGGATGGCGGCGCTCCTCAGCATCTCGTGGACCTCGATCACGGCCTTTGCCTGGCAGACGGCGTTGACGTTGAACGCGCCCTGGGCGTAGCCGCCCCTTCGCGCGGCGTCCAGGACGGGCTTGAGCGGAACGAGTGCCATGTGACCATCTCCTTGTTCGTGCCCGGCCTACCCGGGCGCTGACAGATTGCGGTGCTGACGGTGCTTCTCGCGGTGGTGCGTATGCTCTGTGCTCGCCGGCGGGCGGCCCTCCTTCCGCTAGTGCCGCCGGGGCTCGATCTTGGGCTCGATGACGTTGGTGAGCTTGATGATTCGTGCGGAGGGGGCCCCGCCGCGCATGAGCGAGACGATCTCGTCCGCGCAGGCGACCCCCGTCTCGTAGTTGGGAAGGCGCGTATAGAAGTTGGCGGCAAGCCAGTTCTCGCCGTTGTTGGCGAGCTCGGCGTAGACGATGTTGCGGTCGGAGTCGATCTTCCGGAAGAAGTGGGTCCAGGTGGCCCAGCTGGTGATGATCGCGTCGCCGTCACGCGTCTCGGAGAGGATGCCCGAGGCCATCTCGAGGAGCCGGGCGGTGAGCCTGATGCCGTCCTCGGTGTTGCCCACCGTGTAGCGCTCGTCCCAGATGTCGATGTTGCTGAGGTCGATGGGGGCGTCGCGGACCTCGAGCTGCACGCCGGACGCCTGGCAGATGTCACGCACGCCCTGCTCGCGCAGGCGCTCCTGGGCGGTGTCGATCTGGGGCCTCAGGTAGAGGACGCGCCGGCAGCCCCGCTCCACCACGCGCGAGGTGACGAGACGGGCGCCGCCGCGGTAGTCGAGGTCGACGGTGCTGTAGGCGTCCGCCTGCCGTTGGCAGTCAAAGACCACGAGCGGAGCGCGCTCCTCCTGGAGGACCTTGAGGCTCTCCTCGTCGGGCCCCTCGTTCTCGATGCCGATGAAGATGATGCCGCCCACGCGGCCGGCGAGGTAGGCGCTCGCGTAGTCGGCGTGCCCGAGGCTGTCGACCTTGTTGCCGAGGAGAAGGACGTTGTAGCCGTCCTGCTCGAGCCGCGTCTGGATGCCGTAGGCCATCTGGCTGAAGCGGGGGACGGCGAGGTTCCTCCTCAGGACGACGCCCACGCAGGGGATGTTGCGGCTCCTCAGGGTGCGCGCGTGCGCGTTGGGCATGTAGTTGAGCTTGCGCGCCGCCTGGAGCACCCGCTCGCGGGTCTCCAGTCGGATGGACTGGCCGGGGGTGTTGTTGATGACGTAGGAGACGGTGGCCGCCGTAACCCCGGCTTCCTGTGCGACGTCCTTGAGCGTGGTTCGCCTGCCCATCTCGCCTCCTATCGTCATTCTCGCTTTTTCGATTAAGCGAGATACTATCTGTTTACCATGACCTGCGGGGTAAAGGCTCAGAAACTTCGAGAAACACGCTTACGGTCAAATAACTACCGTTTACCGAGCTAGAGGGTCAGATAGGTCCCGAGCGGTACCAAATTCGCTGCAAGCGGTATTTACGAGAACTTAACTCTAGCAATTCCCGAAAAGCCGTGTTTACATGTCCATAACTTAATCGTTTGAGTAGAAAACGACTGAGTCGCACTTCGTTTCTCCCCGTTCTTCTCGCTTGCAGCTCTTGCTCTGATAGCACCACCGCGCACGCTCAAACGCCGGATGCTCCCGCCGCCCCCACGCAGTTCGGAAGGAGGGGGATGACGGGATCGAACGAAGGAGGCCGTCATTGAAAGAGAAGAAAGTACCCATCTGGAGCAAGGTGCCAAGCTGGGCTTGGGCGCTGATCTCCCTGGCGCTGGCCGTGGCCCTGTGGCTCGCCGCATCGGGCACGTGGCCCGCCGTCTTCGCGTCTCCTGAGAAGGTCCTCGCGGCCTTCCTCGAGCGTGCGGAGAGCGGCCTGCTCTGGGAGCACGTCTGGGCGTCGGTCTCCCGCGTCCTCACGGGCTTTGGCATCGCCTTCGTGGTGTCCATCCCGGTGGCGTTCCTCATGGCGTGGTATGACCCGTTCCGCCACGTCGTCGAGCCGTGGATCCAGTTCATCCGCAACATCCCGCCGCTGGCCTACGTCTTCCTGATTATCGCCGCCCTCGGCATCGGCCAGACCTCCAAGATCACGGTCATCTTCATCGCCGCGTTCCTCGTCATGGTCATCACCATCTACCAGGGCGTCAAGGGCGTGGACGTCACGCTCATCAAGGCGGCGCGCGTGCTCGGCGCCACCCAGAAGGACATCTTCTTCAAGGTCACCATCCCCGCCTCCACGCCGTTCATCCTCGTCGCGGCGCGCCTCGGCCTCTCCACCTCGCTCACCACGCTCATGGCGTCCGAGATCGTCGGCGGCGACAAGGGCATCGGCATGATGATCCAGCAGGCGAGCGGCTACTACCAGATGGACGTCGTGCTCCTGGGCATCATCCTGCTCGGCATCATCGGCATCTGCTTCGAGAAGATCGTTCGGTTCCTTGAGAGGAGGTTCACGGGATGGCAGGAAACGATTCAGCAGTAAAGGTCCACATCGAGAACGTGGTCAAGAAGTTCAACACCCGCAAGGGCGAGGTGGTCGCCCTCAACGGCGCCAACTTCGACATCCACGAGAACGAGTTCGTGTGCGTCGTCGGGCCGTCCGGCTGCGGTAAGTCCACGCTCCTGAACATCATCGGTGGCCTCGAGGAGCCCACCGAGGGCCGCGTCCTGGTGGACGGCCAGGAGGTCACGGGCCCCGGTCCCGACCGCGGCATCGTCTTCCAGCAGTACGCGCTCTTCCCCTGGCTCACGGTGCTCGAGAACGTCAAGTTCGGCCTCAAGCTCCAAGGCAAGTCCGACAAGGAGGCCGAGGAGATCGCGCTCAAGTACATCAAGCTCGTCGAGCTCCAGGACTTCGTGCACTCCTATCCCAAGGAGCTCTCGGGCGGCATGAAGCAGCGTGTGGCCATCGCCCGCGCCTATGCGGTCAACCCCAAGGTCCTGCTCATGGACGAGCCCTTCGGCGCCCTTGACGCCCAGACCCGCACCCAGCTCCAGTCCGAGCTGCTCGAGACCTGGGAGAAGGAGCAGAAGACCTGCTTCTTCATCACGCACGACGTCGAGGAGGCCATCATCCTCGCCCAGCGCGTCGTCATCATGTACGCCCGCCCGGGCCGCGTGAAGGAGATCGTGGACATCGACATCCCGTATCCCCGCACGCAGGAGACCAAGATGAGCCCGCGCTTCCTCGAGCTCAAGAACCACATCTGGAGCCAGGTCTACCAGGAGTACCTGTCCGTTCGCAAGTAGCGTTCCAGCAGGTTTTTCACGGGGGTGCGCCCCCGCAACACGGGAGGGCGGCGAGAAGGACTCGCCGTCGGAAGGAAAGGAAACGCAATGAAGAAGCTTGACATGAACCAGCTCACCCGCCGCTCGTTCCTCAAGGTCGCCGGTGCCGCCGGCGTCGTGGGCTCGGGCCTCGTCCTCGCCGGCTGCGACGGCGGGACCAAGGAGCCCGAGGCCGACAGCACCTCCGACGACGCCTCCGAGGAGCCTGCCGGCAGCGAGTACGAGCCCGTCACCGTGCACGTGGCCTTCATGCCCAACCTGGGCTCTGCCGCCACGCTCTTCTCGGCCATCGACCAGGGCTACTTCGACGAGGTCGGCATCACCGTCGAGACCGAGCAGTTCCAGGCCGGCCCGGCCGAGATCACGGCCATGCAGTCCGGCTCCGTCGACATCTCCCAGATCGGCCACGGCGCCCACTCCCTCTGCATCCAGGGCCAGGCCAAGATCTTCGCCTTCGACCAGCTCTCCCAGGCCGACTGCGTCGTCGCCAACAAGTCCCACGGCATCGAGACCGGCGCCGACCTCGCCGGCAAGACGGTGGGCGTCGCCTCCGGCACCTCCTCTGAGATCATCCTCCAGTACGTGCTCAAGGACGCCGGCCTCACCACCGACGACATCAACACCGTCGAGATGGACGTCTCCGGCATGACGACGGCCCTCATCTCCGGCCAGATCGACGCCGCCGCCACCTGGTCGCCCAACACCGTCACCCTCGAGGAGCAGCTCGGCGACGACTACCTCGTCCTCGGCACCAACACCGACTACTCCGACGAGGTCGCCTTCCCCGGCTCCTACGTCTGCCTGCCCGAGTACGCCGAGGAGAACCACGACGTCCTCGTCCGCTTTGGCGCCGCCCTGGACAAGGGCAAGGTCTACCGCAACGAGCACATCGACGACGTGGCCAAGCTCCTTGCCTCCGAGCTCGGCGTCCCCGAGGACACGCTCCTTCAGTCCACGGGCGAGGGCGACTGGGCCGGCGCGGTCGACGCCATCGGCAACGTTGACGTCATCACCGGCTACTACGAGGCCCAGCAGAAGGTCTTCCTGGACGGCGGTCAGATCGAGGCCGAGGTGCCGGTCGAGGACTACGTCCTGGTCGACGTCATCACCGAGTCCGACGAGCTCTATGAGACCATCAAGTAGTACGCTCTGAGGTGATCGGAACCTGAGGGCCCCTACCGGTCCCCCCAACTTACGGCCTCTCCGCAGCGGGGTGTCCCTCCCCATCCGCGCGGGGAGGCCGTTTCGCTCATGCGAGACAAGGAGGAAGCATGGACTACTATCACATCTCCGCCGAGGACCTCGGTCGCGACGCGCGCGTCCCGCTCGTCTGCGCCGCCGACTCCGCCGAGGTGTTCTTCGACCTCGCCCTCGAGATGGTGAGCACCATCCGCGAGCACAACGCCCGTGGCGAGAAAACCGTCTTCATCTGCCCGGTGGGCCCGGTGGGCCACTACCCCTACTTCGTGAAGATGGTCAACGACCAGCGCATCTCCCTCAAGGACTGCTGGTTCATCAACATGGACGAGTACCTGGACGACAACGACGAGTGGATCAGCATCGACAACCCGCTCTCCTTCCGCGGCTTCATGGCGCGCAACGTCTACGACAGGATCGACCCCGAGCTCGTGATGCCCGAGGAGCAGCGCATCTTCCCCGACCCGCACGACCCCGGCCACATCGGCCGCGTGATCGACGAGCTCGGCGGCGTGGACATCGCCTTCGGCGGCATCGGCATCACGGGGCACCTCGCCTTCAACGAGCCCCAGCCGGAGCTCACCTGCGAGGAGTTCGCCGCGCTCGAGACCCGCGCCCTCGACATCCACCCCGAGACCCGCGCCACCAACTCCGTGGGCGACCTCGGCGGCGCGCTCGAGGACATGCCGCACCGCTGCGTGACCATCGGCATGCGCGAGATCCTGGGCGCCCGCAAGGTCCGCCTTGGCGTGTTCCGCGACTGGCACCGCGGCGTCGTGCGCCGCGCCGCCTACGGCGAGCCCACCGCCGCCTTCCCGGCCACGCTCCTGCAGGGTCACCCCGACGCCAAGATCTACGTGAACGACGTGGCCCGTCACCAGGCGTACTAGGGAGGCGCGCTCATGCTGTCCAACTGCTACATCACCGGCGCGCGCGTGCTCGCGGGCGACGAGCTCGCACGCCTCAACGTCACCGTCGAGGACGGCGTGGTCACCGGCCTCTCCTCGGCCTATGACAACGAGAAGGACCTTCCGGTCGTCGACGCGAGCGGGCTTCTCGCCCTGCCGGGCTTCATCGACGTGCACACGCACGGCGCCGCGGGCTTTGACGTGAACGCCGCCGACGTCGAGGGCCTGCGCACCATCGGCCGCTTCTTCGCCTCCCAGGGCACCACGGGCTGGCTCTGCTCCATCCTCACGGACACGCCGGAGCAGACGCTCTGGTGCATCGAGCAGGCCCGACAGGTCATCGAGGGCGGCCCCTACGACGGCGCCGCGCTCCTCGGCATCCACCTGGAGGGGCCGTGCCTCTCGAGCGAGTACAAGGGCGCCATGCCCGAGCACCTGCTCATGCACGAGGCCTCGGCCGACCTCTTCCGCCAGTACCAGGAGGCTGCCGGCGGGCACGTCCTCTACACCACGCTCGCCCCGGAGGTCCCGGGCGTGCCCGAGCTCATCCCGCAGCTCGAGGCCCTGGGCATCACCTGTGCCATCGGGCACAGCGGCGCCGGCTACGACCTCTCCTGGGCGTGCGTGAACGCGGGCGCCAAGGCCGCAACGCACGTGGGCAACGCGATGCGCCTCTTCCATCAGCACGAGCCCGCGATCTTTGGCGTGGCGCTCGAGAGCGACATCTACGCGGAGACCATCTGCGACGGCCGCCACCTCGTGCCGGGAACGGTGCGCCTCTACGTCAAGGCCAAGGGGTGGGACCGCCTGCTCGGCATCACGGACTCCATCATGGCCGCCGGCCTGCCGGACGGCAACTACAAGCTCGGCGTCAACGACGTCGTGGTGGAGGACGGCGACGCCAAGCTCGCCTCCACCGGCGTGCGCGCCGGCTCCACCCTCACGCAGGCCACCGCGCTGCGCAACTTCATGAAGTTCACCGGGGCGCCGGTGGAGAAGGCCGCCAAGCCGCTCTCCGAGAACCCCGCGCGCCTCTTCGGCTGGACGGACCGCGGCCGTATCGCCGTCGGCGCGCATGCCGACCTCGTGCTCATGGACGACTCCTATGACGTCGTCCGCACGATCGTGGGCGGACGCACCGTCTACGAGCGCGCGTAGTCCCGGCTCACAGCCCCCTTCCGAGGCGGCCCCATACGGGGCCGCCTCGTCCGTGCCGCGCGTTCTTCTCGCCCCGACCCGGGGTCTTCCCGGGGGCGCGCTTTGGCGTCCCGCCCGCTCCGCCTCCCGCTCGCCCATGGCGAAATTAGGCGAGCGGGAGGCCGCTAGAATGTTGGGGGTCCGCTGTCTTTGAGAGGAGCTCCATCATGAGCTGGTACGAGCCTTCCTTTGTCTATCAGATCTATCCGCTTGGCCTCTGCGGCGCCCCGCACGAGAACGACGGCGTGCTCGAGCACCGACTGCTCAAGCTCATTGATGACGGCTGGGTCGATCACATGGCCAAGCTGGGCGCGACGTGCCTCCTGCTCAACCCCGTCTTCGAGTCGGACGCGCACGGCTACGACACGCGCGACTACACGCGCGTGGACTGCCGCCTGGGCACCAACGAGGACCTGCGCGCCGTGGTGGACGCCTGCCACGCCGCCGGCATCAAGGTCCTTCTCGACGGCGTGTTCAACCACGTGGGGCGCGGCTTCTGGGCCTTCCAGGACGTGCTGCAGCGCCGCGGCGAGAGCCCGTACGTCGGCTGGTTCGAAATCGACTTCAACGGCAACAACTGCTTCAACGACGGCCTCTCCTACAGCTGCTGGGAGGGCGCGGCGGCGCTGGTGAAGCTCAACCACTGGAACCAGGACCTCAATAACTACCTGGCCGACGTCATCCGCGGCTGGGTGCGCGAGTTTGACATCGACGGCCTGCGCCTGGACGTGGCGTACTGCCTGGACCAGGGCTACCTGCGCTCCCTGCGCGGCCTTGCCGACGAGATCGGGCGCGAGCGCGGCGAGAAGTTCCCGCTCGTGGGCGAGACGATGTTCGGCGACTACAACCAGTGGATGGGCGAGGACCTCTGCGACTCCGTGACCAACTACGAGGCCTACAAGGGCCTGTGGTCCTCCATGAACGCGGCCAACATGCACGAGATCGCCTACGCGCTGGAGCGCCAGAGCGGCAGCCACCCGTGGGACCTCTACACCGGCCGACACATGCTCGACTTCGTGGACAACCACGACGTGCCGCGCATCGCCACCAAGCTTGACGACAAGAACCAGCTGGTCCCGCTCTACGGCCTGCTCTTTGCCATGAGCGGCGTGCCGGCGGTCTACTACGGCAGCGAGTGGGGCATCGAGGGCGAGCAGCTCCCCGGAGACCACGAGCTGCGCCCCGCGCTCGACGCGCCGGAGTGGAACGAGCTCACGGACTGGATCGCCGCGCTGGCGAAGGCGCGGGCCGGGAGCGAGGCGCTCGTGTGGGGCGACTACACGCAGCTTCAGTGCCAGCCGCAGCAGCTAGTCTTCCAGCGCCGCAGCGAGGGCGAGCGCGTGATCGTGGCCATCAACGCGAGCGGCGAGCCCGCGACGGTGCACTTCGACGCCCAGTGCGGCCGCGCCGTGGACCTCATCACCGGCGAGGAGCACGACTTCGGCGGCGGCTCGGAGCTCAGGCCCTACTCGGCGTACTACTGGCGCTGCGAGCGGTAGGGGCGACGTCTCGGCCTGCCTCGCAGACACTCCATCCGATAAGGCCGCAGCCGGCACGTATGAGTGCCGGCAAGGAGTGCCGGCATCTTTCGGGCTGTGCGCGGAGGAGTGTCGGCTGCCTCTCGGCATTTGGCGAGAAGTGCCGGCTCGCATCCCGCCTCAAGCCGGCACTTATGAGTGCCGGCCACAGCCGACGGAGGAGCTCTTTTCCCAGCGGTAAGGGCGCCCCGACAGCGAGAGACCCCGGGCGTTCCGGAGAGAAGTTCCGCGCAGCGCACTTCTCGGAGGAACGCCCGGGGCCTCACACCTCGCGGGAGGAAACGCCCGCCCTACTGGCCCATCGACGAGGTCTCGGGCAGCGTGGAGCCGCCGTCGATGACGACCTGCGTGCCGGTGAGGTAGCTCGACTCGCTGGAGGCGAGAAACGCGCAGAGCTCGCCGCACTCCTCGGGCGTGCCGAGCCGGCCGAGGGGCACTGCCGACGCGATGGCGGCGATGGCTCGCTCGGGGTCGTCGGGGTCGGACTGCTGGGCCATGCCATCGACGAGCGGGGTACGCACGTAGCCGGGGCAGATGCAGTTCACGCGCACGTTCTTTGGCGCAAGCTCGCGCGCGAGGGCCTTGGTGAAGCCGACGAGCGCGGCCTTGGTGGTGGCATAGGCGACCTCGCCGGGGTCCGCCACCATGTCGCCGGTGACCGAGCTCGTGATCACGATGGCGCCGCCGCCGGCGTCGATGATTGCGGGGGCCACGGCCTTGCAGGCGTTCCAGACGCCCTTGACGTTGATATCGATGTGGCTGTCCCGCCAGGAGTCGTCCGCCGAGAGGAAGTCGCCGAGGACGCAGATGCCGGCGTTGCAGTCGAGCAAGTCGATGTGCCCGTACGCGTCAAGCGCCGCCTGGGCGAGGCGCTGGCAGTCCTCGTAGCTGGACACGTCGCAGCGCACCCCGAGCGCGTCGAAGCCCGCGTCGCGAAGCTCCTGCGCGAGCGCCATCACGTCCTCGCCGCGCGCCGCGAGGACCACCTTGGCGCCATGCCGCGCGAAGACGCGGGCGATCCCCTCGCCGATTCCCTTGGACGCCCCTGTGACGATGGCGACCTTTCCCTCAAGCTTGCCCATGCGACCTCCTCGTTCGTTGGGTTGCCGTGTCATGCCCTCCATGTTCTCCGAGCGGGGGAGCTTTTTCAACAAGGACGAGAGCGCGCCCGTCCGGATTCCCGCGCGCGTTGCGCCGATCGGGGTTGCGGCAATCCGGGTCTCGCGCGCGTTGCGACGATCGGGGTTGCGGCAATCGTCGGGTCGCGTCAACAGGGCGTTTCTCGCCATGCGTTGCGGGAACGGGGGTTATGGCAGACCGATTGCTGCCATAACCCCCGTCTGGACAACGCCGGAAGCGGCATGATTGCCACAACCCCAATTGGCGCAACAAGCGAGAAGAACCTCGCGCCCCAAACCCCAGCCGACAAGGGCGCCCCGACAGCGAGAGGCCCCGCGATGCTTCCGGAGGGCGTTTCTCGAAGAGCACGCCTGGAGGAAGCATCGCGGGGCCTCACAGCTCGCGGGAAGAGGTGACCGCCTACTGCACCTGGGCCACCATCGCGACGTTGGTGGAGGTGGTGTAGTCGCCCAGGCGCGGCGAGGTCTGCGGGTCGCCGGCGGTGATGACCACGATGTCGCCGGTCTCGACGAGCCCGTTGCGCTTGGCGGTGAGCAGCGCGTCGTAGAGCGTGCTCGAGAGGGAGCCCTGCTCGGTGGTGCGGTACGCGTAGACGCCCCAGTAGAAGCAGGTGCGGCGGATGGTCTGCTCGCGCGGCGAGGTGGCGAAGAGCGGCATCCTCGGGCGGAACGTGGAGATCAGGCGCGCGGAGCGGCCGGAGTTCGTGGGGGCGAGGATGCACTTGGCGTCCACGCGGTCGGCCATCTCGAGCGCGGCGAAGCCGGTGGCGCCGTTGACGTTGCGCACGCCGCCGCGGTCGAAGTACTCCTTGCGCTCCGGCAGGTACTTCTCGGTCTCCTTGCAGATCTCGGACATGGTCTTCACGGCCTCGATCGGGTACTTGCCGGCTGCGGTCTCGCCGGAGAGCATGACGCAGTCGGTGCCGTCATAGACGGCGTTGGCGACGTCGTTGACCTCGGCGCGCGTGGGGCGCGGGTTGCGCTGCATGGAGTCGAGCATCTGCGTTGCCGTGATGACGGGCTTGTAGTGCTGCTTGCACTTCTTGATGATGGTCTTCTGGATGTGCGGGACCTGCGCGGCGGGAACCTCGACGCCGAGGTCGCCGCGGGCGACCATGCAGCCGTCGGAGACGTGGAGGATCTCGTCGAAGTTCTTGACGCCGAGGGCGCTCTCGATCTTGGGGAAGATGAGGACGTCGGGCGCGCCCATCTCGATGCAGATCTTGCGGATCTCCTCGACGGCCTTGCCGTCGCGAATGAAGGACGCGGCGATGGCGTCGATGCCGAGCTCGCAGCCGAACATGATGTCCGCGCGGTCCTGGGCGGTCACCGACGGCAGGTTGATGTTGAGGTTGGGGAAGTTCACGCCCTTGCGCTCGCCGAGCAGGCCGCCGTTGGTGATCTTGCAGGTGATGTCGGTGCCCTCGACGCCCACGACCTCCAGGCCGATGAGGCCGTCGTCGATGAGGATGACCGTGCCCTCCTCGACCTCGGAGGGGAGCGGCTTGTAGTCGAGCGAGAAGCGCTCGGCGGTGCCGACGACGTCGTCGTCGGTGGTCACGATGCAGGTCTTGCCTGTCTCGAGCGCGACCTTCTCGCCGTCCTTGAGCAGGCCGGTGCGAACCTCGGGGCCCTTGGTGTCGAGCATGATGGCCACGGGGATGCCAAGCTCGCGGGAGAGGGCACGGACGCGCTCGATGTTCTTGCGGTGGTACTCGTGGCTGCCGTGGGAGAAGTTGAAGCGCGCGACGTTCATGCCGTGAAGGATGAGCTGGCGCAGCACCTCCTCATCCTCGGTCGCGGGTCCCATCGTGCAGACGATCTTGGTCTTCTTCTTGTTGAACGCCATGTGTACCTCTCTCTTGTATGTGCGATGGCCTGAGCCAACTGACCGATGTTAGCAGACGACGCTGCGTTCAACGAAGTCAGTGCCGTTGGCGAACGCCCGCGCGTTGTCGAGCGTGACGCGCGCGATCTCGCCGAGGGCCTCGTGGGTGAAGAACGCCTGGTGGCTCGTCATGACGACGTTGGGGAAGGAGCAGAGGCGCGCGGTGATGGAATCAATGACCTGACCTGCGCGGTTCTGGTAGACGTTCGGCCCCTCCTCGTCGTAGACGTCGATGCCCGCGGCGCCGATCTTTCCGGAGAGGATGCCGCGGATGAGCGCCTGCGTGTCCACAAGGCCGCCGCGCCCGGTGTTCACGAAAATCACACCATCCTTCATCTTGGCGATGGACTCGTCGTTGATCATGTGGCGGCTCTCGTCGTTGAGGAAGGCGTGGAGCGAGATGAGGTCGCTGCGACGATAGAGCTCGTCGTTGTCCACGTACTCGTCGATGACGCCCGCGTCCACGAGGCCCTGGTTGGGATAGAGGTCGCTGCCGAGCACCTTCATGCCGAAGCCCTTGCAGATGCGGCAGAGCGCGGCGCCGATGCGGCCGGTGCCGATGATGCCGGCGGTCTTTCCGTGGAGCGTCTCGCCGACGAGGCCGTCGAGGGAGAAGTCGTTCTCGCGGACGCGGATGTAGCCCTTGCAGATGCGGCGGTTGGCGGCCAGGGCGAGCGCCATGGCGTGCTCGGCGATGGCCTCGGGGGAGTAGGCGGGGACGCGCGTGACCTTGATGCCCAGCTCCTTGGCCTTGTCGACGTTGACGGCGTCGAAGCCCGCGCAGCGCATGAGCAGGAGCTTCACGTTGAGGCCGGCGAGGATCTCGAGGGTCATGGCGCCGCAGTCGGCGTTGACGAAGGCGCAGACGGCGTCATAGTCCTTGGCGAGGGCGGCGGTCATGGGCGTGAGGTTGGTCTCGGTGAAGTCGATCTTGATCTCGGGGTAGTCCTTGAGCTCCCTCGTGAAGGAGTCCTTGTCGTAGCTTGCGGTTCCATAGAAAAGTATGTTCATAGGGGGGTCCTTTCACAGCGCGCGTTCGGACGCGCGCGACACGTATCCTACGCCCACTCAGTTTAGTACAGGCAAACGCAACGTAAGGCGTGTGTTTCTTGCTTCAGAGAACGTTCTCATGCAGGTGAAGCTGGATGGCGTTGCGTCACGCGGGGGTCTCGTCTCTGAGGATTCTCCAGATTGTGGTGCGGCTCACGCCGAGCGTGCGCGCGGCCTCCGTCTGGTTGCCGCCGTACTTCTCCACCACCATGCGCACGATGTCACGCTCTATCTCGCGCAGCGGGCGAAGGAGGTCGATGCTCGAGGTCTCGCTCGGCGTGTCGAGGGACGAGAAGCGCGTGGCGCCCTCGCGGTCGAGGGCCTCGCGCACGTCGCGCGCCCGCATGGTTCCATCCTCGGCCGTGGCGCCTGCGCGCTGGAGGACCTGGCGGAGCTCGATGTAGTTGCGCGGCCAGGGATGGGCGAGCAGGAGGTCCATCGCCTCGTCGGTGACGAGGGGAGGGGCGATTCCCGCCTGGCGGGCCTCCGAGTCGAGGAAGAGGCCCACGGCGCGGCGGAGGTCGCGGCGCCTCCTGAGGGGCGGCGCCGTGAGCACGTGGCAGCGCAGGGACTCGACGAGCTCGGTGACAACGTCGGTCTCGGTCGCGTCAGGGTTGTCGTTGGCAGAGATGATGACGTGGTCTCTCTCGCAGACACCCGTCTGCACCATGACGTCGACGAGCTGGCGCACCCGCTCGAGGGAGAGGGCGTGCACGGCTTTGAACCAGAGGGTCTCACCCTCGCCGTAGAGTGGCGAGGAGGGGGAGTCCATGAGGTGCTCCCAGCTCTTCTCGGTGATGAGCGGGCAGTCGATGGTGACGAACGGCCTCCTGCTCCACGAACCGCTCAGGTACAGCAGCTCGGCGATGCGTGCCTTCCCAGTTCCGACCTCGCCCTCGAGCATGACCGGGCGGTTCGCGCGCGACGCCGCGGCGATGAGGGGCAAAAACCCCTGTTCTGCCTCCACGGCGTGAAAGACGCTCTCGTGGTAGGTCCGCTCGACCTCGTCACGGTTCCTACGGACGATCCCCGTGAGGCTCTCCGCGGAGGGCGTGCTCTGCGCCAGGACGCTGTAGGCAACGTAGAGGCCCCCCCTCGAGCTCGAAGGAGGTCTTGGAGACACGGTAGGTGCGCCTTCCTCGGTGCAGGACCAGGCGCTCCGACATGGGCCCGCCGAGATGGTTGCGCATGAGGGCGAGAAGGGACTGGCGGTGCTCGCCCAGGTTGGCGTAGACGAGCTTGCCCGACCCCTCGAACAGGGCGGTCTTGGTGGGGAGGCTTCGGATGATTTGCCAGAGCACGTGGTTCTGCGACCGCAGCGCATCCGTTCGTTCGCAGAAGTCGAGCGCCTGTCGCAGGGCCTTCGCGACGCTCTTCTCGCCCGACATGAGCAGATGGGCGTCCATGCCCCTCCTCGTGCAGGCGTCCTGGGAGAACGTGTCGCACAGGACGATCTCGTAGTCCCCGGCGGAGACGTCCTCAAGCACGAGGGGCAGCTCGTCCTCGAAGGAGACGTCGTAGATGTCGAGGTCGAAGTCGGAGAAGTCCGCCACCTCGCGGACCGCGTCGAGCGCGTTGGAGAACCCCACGACGGCACAACGCCGTCCCCGCGGGTTGTGAATCGCGAGCGCCTCGAGGAGGTCCGCCGCGGACACGTCGATCTCCACGACCGGGAGGGAGAGCTCGTCCTCGAGCATCTGGGCGGTCCCGCCCCTCGAGACGATGACGTCGAAGTCGGACTCCATGTTGCCGAGCGCCACCTCGAGGCCCTGCGAGAGGTCGCCCTGGTGGACCACGACGTCGAGGTCGGGAAACTCGCGCGATACGCGACCCACCACCTCCACGAGCTCGGGGTAGGGGGAGACGAGAAGAACCCGGTATTCCGCCATGCGTCTCCAATCGTCCAATATTGAAACGCTTTCTTCGGCAAAGACGTTTCAGATTGTAACAGTAATTGCCTTAGGAGAGGCTTAAACGGCCAAATCAGGACCGGCAAGATGAGCCTAGAGAAAAGGAGGGACACCATGGCAAAGACCATGCTCATAGCGGACGACCTGACCGGCGCGCTCGACGCGGGCGTGTGCCTGCTCCCCGCCGACGTCCTCGTCGCCACGTCCCCCGAGGGGGTTACGTGCGAGCTCGTGAGCTCGTGCCCCGCCGCCATCTCCGTCAACGCCGGGACGCGGCACCTCGATGCCGTCTCCGCTGCCGCGCGCGTCGCCGCGCTCGTGGAGGTCGCGCGCGAGGCGGGAGTGCCCTGCGTCGTCAAGAAGACGGACTCCGCCCTGCGCGGAAACGTCGGCGCCGAGCTCACCGCCGCCTGGCGCGCGTCGGGCCTTCCGAGGATCCACTTCATTCCCGCCCTGCCCGAGATGGGCCGCGTGACGCGCGGGGGCGTCCACTACGTGGACGGGGTTCCCGTCGCCGAGAGCGCCTTCGGGCGCGACCCCTTTGAGCCCGTCAGGGTCTCGGACGTGCGCGCGCTCGTCTCGTCCCAGACCGACGCCCCCGTGCACCTCGTCGAGGAGGGCTCTCCCGCCCCGCTCGACGCGAGCGGCATCGTGATCTACGACGCGACCTCGACCGAGTCCATGGTCGCCCGCGTCCGGGAGCTGCGCGACGCGGGGGAGCTCGGGGTCGTCGCCGGGTGCGCGGGCGTGACCGACGCCCTCGCCGGCGTCCTCGACCTGGGTCGGATGCACGGCGAGAAGAGCCTTGACAGTGGCAACCTGCTCGCCGTCTGCGGGAGCGTCAACAGCGCCTCCCGCGCCCAGTGCCGCTTCGCGGAGGGCTCCGGTGCCCGCGTCATGCGCATCGGGGAGCGCGAGAAGTGCGACGACTCCTGGCTCGACTCGGAGGACGGCCGCTCGTTCGTCTCCCGCGCGAGCGAGTCGTGGGGGAATGCCCCCCTCACCGTCGTCGATGGGTCGGGGCTCGAGGACCTCACGGGGCTCGTGCCCGAGGGCACGGATGTCCGCCAGGTCGTCGCGGACCACATCGGCGCGATTCTCGTGAGCATCTGCGAGCAGGGCCTCCACGGCCGCGTGCTCGTTACGGGCGGTGACATCCTCGCGAGCTTCCTCGCTCAGTCGGGGGTCGAGCGCGTGCGCCCGCTCGACCAGCCCGCGCCGGGGATTGTCGGCTTCGAGCTCGATCTCCGGGGCCAGAGGCTCGTGATCTTCTCAAAGTCAGGTGGGTTTGGAAGCAGGGAGCTCCTCGTCGAGATGGCGGGCCGCTCCCGTGAGATGGCAAAGGAGTGTGCCCATGCTTAGCAAGTATTCCCTGAGGCTCCCCAAGGTCGTCTACGGGGGCGAGAACCCCACCGACGAGCTCGCGGAGGCGCTGCGCCGCGAGGGTGCCAAGAGCGTCGTCGTGTTCACGGACGCGTCCCTGCACAAGCTCGGCCTGGTGAACCCGGTACTCGAGGCCGTCGAGGCCGCAGGTGCCACCTACGAGATCGTCGACGACATCCCCGCCGAGCCCACCTACTCCCAGGTCCAGAACGTCGTAGACCAGGTGAAGGGCGCCTCCGCGGACGCCATCGTGGCCGTGGGCGGCGGCTCGGTCATGGACGCGGCCAAGCTCGCCGGCGTCTGCGCCACGGACGCCTACACCGTCCACGACCTTCTCGCCGACCCGTCCCGCGCTACCAAGCAGCTCACGACCTTCATGGTCCCCACTACGGCCGGCACCGGCGCCGAGGCCACGCCCAACGCCATCGTGGCCGTGCCCGAGGACGAGCTCAAGGTCGGTATCGTGAACGATGCGATGATCGCCGACTACGTGGTCCTGGACGCCCGCATGATCAAGAACCTCCCGCGCCCGATCGCGGCGTCCACGGGCATCGACGCCCTCTGCCACGCCATCGAGTGCTACACGTCCACGAAGGCCAACCCCTTCTCCGACGTCTTTGCCCTCGAGGCCTTCGACCTCATCATCAACAACATCGAGGCCTCCTGCGACGACCCGGAGGCCATGGACGCCAAGCGCGCCATGCAGATCGCGAGCTTCTACGCCGGCATCGCCATCACGGCCTCCGGCACCACGGCCGTCCACGCCCTGTCCTACCCGCTCGGCGGCAAGTATCACGTGGCGCACGGCGTCTCCAACGCGATCCTGCTGAGCCCCGTCATGCACTTCAACGAGCCGGCAATTCGCGAGCGCCTCGCCGCCGCCTATGACCGCGCCATCCGCGGCGACGCAGCCACGGTCGAGGAGAAGTCCGCCGCCGTCATCGAGCGCATGGACCAAATCGTGAGCACCTCGACATCCCCAAGAAGCTCGACGAGCTTGGCGTGACCGACGCCAACGTCGACCAGCTCGCCGCCGCTGGCATGACCGTCCAGCGCCTGCTCGTGAACAACATGCGCGAGGTCACGCTCGAGGACGCCAAGGCCATCTACGCGCAGGTCCTCTAGGGGCCGAGAAAAACGTCAGGAAGGACCGGGTGCGCCCGGTAATGAGAAGAAAGGAAACGGACATGACTGAGCTCAAGGGCATCGTCGTCCCCATCGTCACCCCGATGAACGAGGATGAGTCCATCAACCTCGAGGAGCTGCGTCGCCAGGTCGACCGCCAGATCGAGGCCGGCATCCACGGCATCTTCCCGTTCGGCACCAACGGCGAGGGCTACATCCTCAACGGCGACGAGAAGAAGCTCGTCCTCGAGACCGTCATCGACCAGGTCGCCGGTCGCGTGCCCGTCTACGCCGGCACCGGCTGCATCTCCACCAAGGAGACCATCGAGCAGTGCAAGATGGCCGAGGCCGCGGGCGCCGACATCCTTTCCGTCATCACGCCGTCCTTCGCCAAGGCGAGCCAGCACGAGCTGATCGTCCACTACACCACCGTTGCCGAGGCCGTGCCCAACATGCCGATCGTCCTCTACAACATCCCGGCGCGTACCGGCAACGCCCTCGAGCCCGAGACCATCGTCGAGCTTGCCAAGATCGACAACATCGTGGGCGCCAAGGACTCCTCCGGCAACTGGGACAACCTCTCCGCCTACATCGACCTCACCAAGGACATGGACTTCGGCGTGCTCTCCGGTAACGACGCCCTGATCCTCAAGGCGCTGCGCCGCGGTGCGAAGGGTGCCATCGCCGGCTGCGCAAACGTCTACCCCAAGAACATGGTGGGCATTTACGAGAACTGGGCCAAGGGCGACGACGAGGCCGCCGAGGCCTGCCAGGCGGCCGTGGCGCCGCTGCGCGACTGCTTCAAGTACGGCAACCCCAACACCGTGGTGAAGACCGCCGTCAACCTTCTTGGCTATCCCGTCGGCAAGTGCCGCGCGCCGTTCAACTATCTCTGCCCTGAGGGCGTCGAGGCGCTCAGCGCCGCGCTCGAGGCCGACAAGGCTAAGGGGATGTGCTAATGGCGGCCGAGCTCCCCATCGTCGCCATCACCATGGGCGACCCGGCCGGCAACGGCCCGGAGATCACGGTGAAGGCGCTCTCCGACCCCGCCCTCTATGAGCGCTGCCGTCCCATCGTGGTCGGTGACGCAAAGATGATCGAGCAGGCCAAGGGCTTCGTGAACCATCCGGAGATCGAGGTAAACCCCGTCTCTGACGTCGCGGACGCCAAGTTCCAGGCGGGCACGATCGACGTCTACCACCTCGACCTCATCGAGGACGTGGCCTCCTTCAAGCTGGGCGAGGTCTCCGCAGAGGGCGGCAACGCCGCCTTCCAGAGCGTCAAGCGCACGATCGAGCTGGCCATGGAGGGCAAGGTCGACGCCACCGTCACCAACGCCCTCAACAAGGAGGCCATGAACCTGGCGCTCGCGCCGCAGGGCATGCACTTCGACGGCCACACGGAGATCTACGCCACCTACACCGGCACCAAGCACTACGCGATGATGCTCGCCCACCACGACTTCCGCGTGGTGCACGTGTCCACGCACTGCTCGCTGCGCGAGGCGTGCGACCGCGTGAAGACCCCGCGCGTCCTCGAGGTCATCAGGCTGGGGTGGCAGGCGTGCCGCGACCTCGGCATCGAGAGCCCCAAGGTCGCCGTCGCGGGCCTCAACCCGCACTCGGGCGAGCACGGCCTCTTTGGCACCGAGGAGATCGACGAGATCATCCCCGCCATCGAGCTCGCTCGTGCGGAGGGCATCGACGCCGTGGGCCCCTGCCCGCCGGACAGCGTCTTCTCCGAGATGAACGGCGGCTGGTACGACATCGTCGTCTGCATGTACCACGACCAGGGACACATCCCCACCAAGACGCTCGGCTTCGTGTACGACCGCGAGGCGGGCTCCTGGAAGGCCGTCGAGGGCGTGAACGTCACGCTCGGCCTCCCCATCATCAGGACGTCGGTCGATCACGGCACAGGCTTCGCGCTCGCCGGCAAGGGGACGTCCAACGAGCTCTCGCTCGTGAACGCCATTGACTACGCACTGCGCATGGCGGCGGGGAGGGCCGCCAAGGCACAGGAGTAGGGGGGTGGGCTCTGCGAGGCCGAGGTTTGGCGACTGGAGGCCTCGCAGAGCCCGATGAAAGCGGGGGTCCGTCATCCGGCGGACGACGGCCCTCGCAAGTGATTCTCGCACGTCTGTCTATTTTTGAAAGGAGTTGGGAGAATAATGACACTTGCGATGATTCTCTCGCTTGTCGTTCTCGTCGCGATGATCGCGATGATTCTCTTCGACGTTCTGCCGTTCGGCATGCCGCCGATCGCGTGCTGCGTCCTCATCGTCATCTTTGGCTCGCTCTTCGGCAGCCAGATGACGGAGCTGCCCAAGGCATGGGACATCTCGTATGCGTTCGCGGGCTTCACCAACAACACCACGTGGATGCTCGCGTTCTTCATGGTCATTCTCGCCGCCATCCAGAAGACCCAGATGATCAACAAGGTCAAGGATGTCATGACCAAGCTCGTCGAGAAGGGCGGCTTCAAGAGCTACGTCATGCTGCTCATCGTGGTCATGCTCGGCGCCTCCATCCTGGGCATGGGCTCCACCGCCTTCTACGTCCTGATCTTCTCGCTCGTGGTCACCATGCCCTATAGCGATAAGCTTCCCAGCTCCAAGCTGGTTCTCCCGCTCGGCATCGCGTCCAACCACCCGCTCATCCCGATCAATGTCGCCCTGCAGTATGGCGTCGCCGTGTCCGTGCTTGCCGCCTCCGGCCTCCAGGAGGGCATCACCATGGTGCAGTTCGCCATCGTGACGTTCTTCCTGTCCGCGGGCTTCCTGGTCTGGGCCATCATCGGCTACAAGTTCCTCCCGAGCCACCCCGTCGCCGAGCCCACCGTCGAGAACGCTGCCGCGCTCGCGGGCGAGGGCCCCGCTGCCATGGCCTCCTGGAAGGAGGTCGCCACGATTCTGGCCTTCGTCATCTCGATCGTTGCCATGATGTTCGTCGACACCCTCGGCCAGCTCTCCTACATCATCCCCGGTGCCGCCGCGATTTTCATGCTCCTCATCAAGGTGCTCGACTTCAACGAGTTCCGCGACAACCTCTTCAGCCCGATCATCCTCATGACCGCCGGCGTCATCCCCGTGGCAAACGCCCTCGCCGATTCCGGCCTCTCCACGCTCGTCGGCAACACTGTCGCCGGATTCATCGGCACCGGCATCCCGCCGTTCGTCCTTCTCGTCATCTTCACCGTGCTCTGCTCCACGTTCGCGTGCTTCACGGGCTCCCAGGTGGGCATCGTCATGATCTTCGCCCCGCTCGCCATCGCCGTGTGCCAGGGCCTCGGCTACAACCCCATGGCCGCCTGCGTTGCCGTCACGCTCTCCGGCTGGGCTGGCCACTACATGCCGATCGACGGCCTGCCCGCCATGGCCTACGGCATGGGCAAGTACACGATGGTCGAGTTCTGGAAGTTCACGATCCCGCAGTACATCGTCCGCATCCTCTTCCTGTGCGCTGGCGCGCTGATCGTCTTCCCGATGTAGCTTCTCCCCCGGCCCGCCCTGGCTCCCCACGGGGCGGGCCCTTCTCGTCACATGAAAGAAGAGAGGAAGCAAGATGGCAGTCAAGACCCTCCCCGGGCTCACGCCCGACGGCCAGATCTACTTCGACCCTGAGATGAAGCTCACCGAGGCCATGCTCCCGCCCGGCCCCTGGGCGTCCGCCCACGGCCCCGGCCTCGTGGAGACGCCTGCCGGCACGCTCCTGTGCTGCTGGTTCGCGGGCACCTTCGAAGGGGATACGGACATCAACATCGTGGTGTCGCGCCTCGAAAAGGGCTCCGACCAGTGGAGCAAGCCCATTTACGTCTCCTGTGACAACGAGTTCTCAAACCAGAACCCGTCGCTGTTCCTGGCGCCGTCCGGCGAGGTCTGGTGCATGTACACCTCGCAGCGCGGCCGCGAGCCCGGCAAGGACAACATGCAGTACACCTCGGTCATCAAGCGTCAGGTCTCCACGGACGACGGCCTCACCTGGTCCGAGCCCGAGGTCGTCCTCCCCGAGGAGGGCACCTTCGCCCGCCAGGCGATTCAGGTCCTCTCCAACGGCCGCTGGATCTACGGCCTGTGGCTCTGCACGGACAGCGCGAGCGGCCTCGCCGGCGACCCGAGCGCCTTTGCGATCTCCGACGACCAGGGCGCCACGTGGCGTCGCGTGGACATGCCGGGCTCTGCCGGCCGCGTCCACCCGAGCGTCGTCGAGCTCGAGGACGGCCACCTCGTCGCCTTCATGCGCAGCCGAGAGGCCGACTGGGTCTATCGCAGCGAGTCGCTCGACTACGGCGACACCTGGAGCGTTCCCGAGCCCACGCCGCTGCCCAACAATAACTCCGGCATTGCCGCGACGAGGCTCGCGAGCGGCCGCGTGGCGGTTGCCTACAACCACTCGAGCGCCCCGCAGGCATACGGCAAGAAGGGCGCCTGGCCCGGCCTCCGCTGCCCCGTCTCCATCGCCCTGTCCGAGGACGGGGGCAAGACCTTCCCGCTCATCCGTCACATCGAGCGCGGCCAGGGCTACGTGGGCGACGAGAACCGCTCCAACAACATGCAGTACGAGTACCCCTGCCTCATCCAGGCCGCGGACGGCATGCTGCACCTCGCGTACGCGTTCGAGACCCGTCGCGGCGTGAAGTGGGTGACGCTGCGCGAGGAGGACGTCATCGGCGAGAAGCGCGGTGCCGGCACCTATAACCCCACCTCGGGCGAGGGCTGCCGCTAGTCGCGCAACCTTGACAGGCTTGTCAGAGAAACGAGAGGAGAACACCATGATCTACGACGGACTGGGCGCCATCGGGCTCTATCGCGGGCTTTCCCGCGGCCTCGACGTGCTCATCGACTGGCTGGGTCAGAACGACCCCGCCGACCTGCCGCTCGGCATCACCCAGATAGACGGCAACCGCGTCTACGCCAACGTCATGAACGCGAGCACCAAGTACGAGAAGGACGCCCGCTTCGAGACGCACCGCAAGTACATGGACGTCCAGATCGACCTCGAGGGCGCCGAGTGCTTCAAGACCACCCCGGGCGCCACGGTGCCCGCCGGTGACTTCGACGAGGCCACGGACAAGGGCTACTGCCACGCGGCCGAGGGCAACGACGACCTCCTCGAGGGGTGCCTCGCCGGCGGGCGCTTCGTCGTCTTCATGATCGGCGAGCCGCACATGCCCAACCTCGTGACCCCGGGCGCGGAGCCCGGAGCAATCAAGAAGATATGCTTCAAGGTCGTGGGCGACCAGTTCTGGGATGAGGTCTAGCATGTGACGGGGGACGGAGGGACCGCTACCGCTCCGTCCCCCTGCCGTGCGCGAGGGGAGGTGAGGAGATGCTGGTGACGCGCAACGGCGCGGTTCTTCTCGCCGCGACGTTCTGCTACCTGGCGAGCACGATGCTCGCGAACCCGCTCGTGGCGGGCTTCGCCGGGACGCTCGGCGCCACCGCTGCGATGATGGGCGTGCTCACCGCGCTCATGAACGCGTGCTCGCTCGTCGTGCGCCCCGTCGCCGGCAACCTCTCCGACCGCCTCCCCAAGCGCCGCCTCGCCCTCGCGGGCGCTGCCCTCATGCTCGTGACCGCGCTCGGGCAGGCGCTGGCGCCGAGCACCGCCCTTCTCGCCGTCATGCGCCTCGCCAACGGGGCCGGCTACTCGCTCTGCTCCGTGTGCATGTCCACGTGGTTCGCCGAGACGCTCCCGCCCGCGCGGTTGGGGCAGGGGATGGGGATCTTCGGCCTCATGAACGCCCTCGGCATGGCCGTGGGGCCCGCGCTCGGGATCGCCGTCTCGGACGCGCTGGGCTACCGTCCCGCGCTCGGCCTCTCCGCCGCCTTCGCGGCGCTCTCGCTCGCAGGCGTTCTTCTCGTCCGTGACGGGGGAGCCACGCGGGGCGGGCGGGGCGCTCAGGGCGAGAAGGACGTGCGCCCCCGGCTCCGCCTGCTCGATCGTCGCGCCGTCCCGGCGGCCGTCGTGGTGGCGCTCTTCACGATCCCGTACATGGCCACCCAGTCGTTCCTCGTGAGCTACGCGGAGGCCCGCGGGCTGGACGTCCCCACGGGCGCCTTCTTCACGGTCTACGCCGCCGCGCTCATGGCGCTGCGCGTCCTTCTCGGCCGCGCGTTCGACCGGGTGGGCTTCGTGCCCTTCGTGGTGGCGTCCGGCGCGTCGTCCGCGGCGTCGCTCGCCCTTCTCGCCACCATGGACGGCCCGGCGGGGCTTTTGCTCGCGGCGCCGCTCATGGCCGGCGGCTACGGCGTCATGTGCTCGGTCTGCCAGTCAACGGCCGTGCGCGCGGTGGGGGCGGGGCGCGTGGGGCTTGCCAACAGCACGTACTACATGGGGTTCGACGTCGGCATGACGCTCGGCCCCGTGATCGGCGGGGCGCTCTTTGGGTCGGTCGACCTCGCATGGTTCTTCCCGGCGCTCACATTGACGGCGCCTGTGGCCGTCGTGGTCGCCGCACTATCCGCCGGCGCGGGACGCAACCGCCAGAGGAGTAAAAGGAACAGGGAAATGTAGGTCCGGCGTCGGGTAGAATAAGCCTCGTGTTTCTTGTCCATGCGTCCGGCATGGCAGCCTTGATGGGCCCTTGCCCCTTCCTGGGGAATTATGATCGGGCATCAATCTGCCGGGCGCCGAATTCCCAGGAGGGGAACTGAATGAAGGAGTACCTAGAGTCCAAGGACAAGGTCCTGGGCGAGCTTTCCTCTGACGAGGAGAGCGGCCTGACCGCGGCGGAGGCCTCGAGCCGCCTGTCGCAGTACGGGCCCAACGAGCTGGAGAAGGAGGAGAAGACCCCGCTCTGGAAGCGCTTCTTCGAGCAGATGGCCGACCCGATGGTCATCATGCTCATCGTCGCGGCCGTCATCTCCGCCGTCACCGGCATGATCCAGGGCGAGTCCGAGTGGGCCGACGTCATCATCATCATGGCGGTCGTCATCATCAACTCCGTGCTCGGCGTGGTCCAGGAGGCCAAGTCCGAGCAGGCGCTCGAGGCCCTGCAGCAGATGAGCGCCGCGCAGTCCAAGGTCATCCGCGACGGCAAGATGGCGCACCTGCCCTCCGCCGAGCTTGTCCCGGGCGACATCGTCCTGCTCGAGGCCGGCGACTCCGTGCCCGCCGACTGCCGCGTCCTGGAGAGCGCCTCGATGAAGATCGAGGAGGCCGCCCTCACCGGCGAGTCCGTGCCCGTGGAGAAGCACACCGACGCCATCGCGCTCGACGCCGGCACCGACGACGTGCCCCTGGGCGACCGCAAGAACATGTGCTACATGGGCTCCACCGTGGTCTACGGCCGCGGCAAGGCCGTCGTTGCCGCCACTGGCATGAAGACCGAGATGGGCAAGATCGCCGATGCCCTCACCACCGCCAAGAAGGAGCTCACCCCGCTCCAGATCAAGCTCAACGAGCTCTCTGGCATCCTCACCAAGCTGGTGCTGGCCATCTGCGTGATCATCTTCGCCGTCGACCTCATCCGCCACGGCTCCGAGCTCGGCTCCAACCCCGAGATGATCCTCGACACCTTCATGGTCGCCGTGTCGCTGGCCGTCGCCGCCATCCCCGAGGGCCTCGTGGCCGTGGTCACGATCGTGCTCTCCATGGGCGTCACCAAGATGTCCCGTCGCCAGGCCATCATCCGCAAGATGACCGCCGTCGAGACGCTCGGCTGCACCCAGATCATCTGCTCGGACAAGACCGGAACCCTCACGCAGAACAAGATGACCGTCGTCAAGCACGAGGTCGAGGGCCCCGACGACCTGCACGTCCGCGCCATGGCCCTCTGCTCCGACGCCAAGTGGGACCCCGAGAAGGGCGAGTCCGTGGGCGAGCCCACCGAGTGCGCGCTCGTCAACGACGCCGCCAAGCTCGGCTTCTACGAGGGCGGCAACGCCGACAAGTACCCGCGCGTGGGCGAGGCCCCGTTCGACTCCGGCCGCAAGATGATGTCCGTCGTGGTGAAGACCCCCGAGGGCACCTTCGAGCAGTACACCAAGGGCGGCCCCGACGTGGTCCTCGGCCGCTGCACCACGGTCATGAACGCCGACGGCTCCGTCGAGAAGCTCACCGACGCCCGCCGCGAGAAGATCATGGCCGCCAACAAGGACATGGCCAACCAGGCGCTACGCGTGCTCGCCTCCGCCATGCGCGTGCATGACGAGAAGCCTGCCGACTGCAGTCCCGAGGCGCTCGAGCACGACCTCACCTTCCTGGGCCTCTCCGGCATGATCGACCCCGAGCGTCCCGAGGTCGCCCCGGCCATCGCCGAGGCCAGGGAGGCCGGCATCCGCCCGGTCATGATCACCGGCGACCATATCGACACCGCCGTGGCCATCGCCAAGAACCTCGGAATCTGCAAGGACGCCTCCGAGGCCATCACCGGCGCCCAGCTCGACAAGATCTCCGACGAGGACTTCAAGGACGCCGTCACCCAGTACAGCGTCTACGCCCGCGTCCAGCCCGAGCACAAGGCCCGCATCGTCGACGCGTGGAAGAGCCGCGACAAGATCGTGGCCATGACCGGCGACGGCGTGAACGACGCCCCGTCCATCAAGCGCGCCGACATCGGCGTGGGCATGGGCATCACCGGCACCGACGTCACCAAGAACGTGGCGGACATGGTCCTCGCGGACGACAACTTCGCCACCATCATCAACGCGGTGGAGGAGGGCCGCAGGATCTACGACAACATCCGCAAGGTCATCCAGTTCCTGCTCTCCGCCAACATCGCCGAGGTGCTCTCGGTCTTCGTGGCCACGCTCGTGGGCTTCACGATCTTCCAGCCGGTCCAGCTGCTCTGGATCAACCTCATCACGGACTGCTTCCCGGCGCTCGCGCTCGGCATGGAGGAGGCCGAGGGTGACATCATGAAGCGCAAGCCGCGCAAAGCGTCCGACGGCGTCTTCGCGGGCGGCATGGGCGTCGACATCCTCTTCCAGGGCATCGTGATCACCATCCTGGTGCTGGCCTCGTTCTTCGTGGGCGTCTACCTCGACATGGGCTACATCAACATCGCGGACATGATCGCCGGCACCGCCGACGAGGAGGGCGTCACCATGGCGTTCATCACCCTGTCCATGGTGGAGATCTTCCACTGCTTCAACATGCGCAGCCGCCGTCAGTCGCTGTTCAGCATGAAGAAGCAGAACAAGTGGCTCTGGGGCGCCGCCATCCTCGCGCTCGTCCTCACCGTCATCGTCGTCGAGGTCCCGTTCCTCGCCGAGATGTTCGGCTTCATGGAGCTCCCGGTGGAGGCCCTCGCCGCGGCCCTTGGCCTCGCGTTTCTGATCATCCCGATCATGGAGGTCTACAAGGCCGTCATGCGCGGCATCGAGAAGAACCAGGACTAGTCCTTCTCGGCATACGCACGTCCAAGGGGACGGGGCTTCGGCCCCGTCCCCTTTTTTAGCCCGGGCCGGGTCGTCCCCGAGTCCGGGCCGGATCGTTCCCGTGGACGGACCCGCCCGTTCTTCTCGCCCGGCGCTGACCTCCTCCTTGATTCAGGTATTTATTACATGGAAAACCATGTAGCAACCCGGGCCAAATGTCGGAAACGGCCCTTCCGAGGCGAGTTGCTACATGGTTTTGAAGTAGGTAAATTCTCGAACTACCATCGTGAGGTCCGGGCTGACCGCCAAACCCGCCTGTGATAGAGTGTCCTCAGGCGACCCCCATCGCTCCCAAGCGAGGGGAGTGGTATGCCGGTCATCCTTTCTCACAGCTCCGCCCTTGAGCTCCTGCGCGGCGTTCCGCCGCAGGTGAGGATGTATCCGCACGTGGCGGAGCCGCTGCGGCTCGCGGACATCTCGACTGATTCTCGCGAGCTCCGCTCCCTCGACGTGCGCTCGTTTGGCATCCGAAGGGATCCCATCCACGTCCTCGTGTCGAGGTCCGCCCGTGAGATTCAGTCATCCGGCGTGAAGACGCATCACTTCGGTCCCGCCGTCATGCCGGGCGGCCTGCTGCTGGAGCTCTCCCCAGGCGTGTATGCCGCCGGTCCCGAGCTCTGCTTCATCCAGATGGCGAGGAAGTCCTCCCTCGTGGGCGCCGTCGTGCTGGGCTGTGAGCTCTGCGGCCGATACTCGCACTTCTCGGAGATGGTCTCCGGATACTACGAGCGCCCGCCGCTCACGTCCGTCGAGAAGATCGGGGAGGCCGTGAGCGCCCTTCCCGGGCTCTATGGCGTCAGCCGGGCGCGCGAGGCCCTGCGCTGGGTGCGTGACGGCGCCCGCTCGCCGATGGAGACGGCGCTGTCGGCGGAGCTCTTCCTGCCCGGACGGCACAAGGGCCTCGCCTTCGTGAGGCCCGAGCTCAACTACGAGGTACCGCTCGATGAGGTGGCGGCGGTCATCACGGGGACGAGGAGCTGCTCGATAGACGTTGCCTGGCCGGGCGTTCGCCGCGGCGTGGAGTACGACAGCCTGGCGTTTCACCTCGACCCCGAGAAGGACCTGCGTCGCAAGGAGGCGCTCGAGCACATGGGGTGGACGATAAACACCATCAAGCTCGACCAGATGGCAGACCATGCGGCCCTCATGCGCGCGGTCGCGCTCTTCGAGGGCGCCGTCCCGCGCCAGCCGGGCGGTCCCGCCTCCGAGGAGGAGGTGGCAGAGTTGCACCAGCGGCTCCTGCGCGCAACGCGGTGCGGGATGGGGCTCGAGCGGGCGCTCTTTGGCGTGCCGGTTCCGCGCGGCGCGGTGAGGGTGCACGTGTAGTGGCTGGCGGCACATTTAGCAGTATGTCCTTTTCCGGGACAAGACGTTAGATTTACGGTGTTCCCAAATAGGGGCGCCTGTTCGAGCTCATAGACCGTTCAACAACGGGGGAAGCTCCCAGCAATAACATAACGAATAGATATATTGTTTTGTAAACGACAAATCTGCTTACCGCGCGATTACGCCGCCGCTCTTCCAGTATTGCGGAAATATGCGGCGTGGAAAGCGTCTCGCGGTAGACGCATCCTGAATTCAGGAGGTGGAAAGCGTGAACGAGAACGTGTTTGACATCGTGCAGGCCATTCTCAGTGAACCTGGCGTGGATTCGCAGGGCCTGGCCAAGCGCTTTTCAGTAAGCACTCGGACGATTCGGTCGCGTATCGCCCAGGCGAACAGCGAACTCAGTCCCTATGCGTGCATCGTCTCAGAGCGATCGCACGGCTACTCTCTTGATATCTCCGATGCGGAGGGTTTCGAGAGTTGTTATCGATCTGCCGAACGTGCCCTCCGAAGCGGGCTCCCCGATGATAGTGAGAGTCGGGTTCAGTACCTGTTGAACGATTTGCTGTGTCGGACGCGGTGGGTCACGATTGACCAGCTTTCCGAGGCGCTTTACACCTCACGGCGCAAAGTTCAGGATGACCTCTCTCATGTGGAGCGGGAGCTGACGCGCTACGGTCTCACACTTGAGAGGAAGCCCCATTACGGGATTCGCGTGTTGGGCCCTGAGATGAGCCGTCGAATATGCCTTGCGCATGCCTGGGCGAGGAACGTTCGCGGGATGATAGGGACAGACGAGCTCGATCGTGAGATTGACGACGTCGCAGGGATAATCAATGCGGAGATAGAGGGGCGCCTGAATATCGGTTCCGCCGTCTATCAAAACCTTCTGATTCACATCATTATTGCGATTATGCGAATTCGAAATGGAAGCTATGTCTCTGTGGGCAGGCAGGAAGTCGATGCTCTGGCCGAATCGGAGGAGTATGAGGTAGCAGGGGCTATCGCGGCTCAGATCGAGAAGTGCTTCGGAGTCCATCTGCCAGAGGATGAGATTGCCTACATCTGCATTCATCTCACCAGCAAGCACGTGAAGAGCGCCTCGGATGGCGAGGGAATGGTTATCTCCGATGAGATTTGGAACATGGTCGGCGAGATGCTTGATTCCGTCTGGGAAACGTTTCGCTTTGACCTGCGACATGACCTTGAGCTCAGGATGAACCTCGCGAAGCATCTCGTACCGCTGGTTACTAGACTTCGGTTTCATTTGGACGTAAAGAATCCAATTCTCGAGGATATTGTCGCGCGCTTCCCCCTTGCGTGGGCCATGGGGCGGGAGTCGGCCTCGGTGCTTGCGCGGAGCTATCAAACCGAGCTTAGTGACGACGAGGTCGGATTTCTCGCCCTCGCCTATGCCCTTGCCCTCGAACGACGCGTCGAGCCATGTAAGAAGAGGATTTTGATTGTGTGCGCTTCTGGTGCTGGAACCGCGCGCCTTCTCCAGTGGCAGTACCTGAAGGAGTTTGGCTCCTACATCGAGTCCGCTCAGACCTGCGACCCCTCAGAACTTGACTCGATAGATTTCAAGACCATCGACTATATATTCAGCACCGTGCCGCTCAACAAGGAACTGCCTGCTCCTGTACGACAGGTCGGGATGCTCTTTGACGAGCTTGATAGCCGGGATATTCGAGATTTCCTCGAGGGCGAGCAGCGGTCGGGGTCGTTTGCGTGCTACTTCTCTGAGGAGCTATTTCTGCCTCACCTGCCCCAAACAACGCGCGAAGAGGTCCTTCGCTTCATGTGCGAGCGAATACAAAGCGTAATCGAGGAGCCTGAGGACTACGAGCAGCTTGTCTGGGAGAGGGAGAGCGTTGCCCCGTCGGCGTTCGGAGGGCGTGTTGCAATGCCTCATCCAATACGCCCAGTGGGCGAGAAAACCATCGTATGCGTGGGGGTGCTCGATCAAGACGTTACATGGGGGGAGCACCAGGTTCGCGTTGTCTTCCTTGTGACCATCTCCGCGACCAACAGAAAGGAGGTGCAGGGATTCTACGAGGACATGGTCAAGCTCATCACTGATAAGGGGGCTCTGGAACGTCTTATGGCCGAACAGAGCTGGGATGCGATGTCCCAGATTATCGCTTCGATCGAGAGGAATTAGCAATGAAGAAGATCGTTTTGATTTGCGGTTCAGGTATGTCTACGAGCTTGCTTGCCGCGCGCATGCAGGATGCTGCGGACGAGTCTGGTTATCCCTGCAGGGTGTCGGCATTCGCGGCATCTGACATAGCTGAGCTCGACGCCGATGTCAGCCTGATTCTCCTTGGGCCTCAGGTGAGGTTTCGGCAGAAAGCGATTGAGGCGCAGGTTGCCTGCCCGGTGATGCCCATTGAGTTCTCGGCCTATGGGCGGATGGATGGCGCCGCAATCCTGAGGAATGCGCGGGAGGTGCTCGATGATTAGGGAAGAGGACGAGATGGTCAGCGCGGCGTTTGAAATCATCGTCGAGGTGGGCAACGCCAGAAGCTGCTACATCGATGCCATCAAGGCAGCACATGACGGAGATTATGAGCAGGCCAACGAGCTCATCGAGACGGCTCGAAAGGCTTTCTCAAATGGCCATAAGGCCCACACCGGCCTCATCCAGGCCGAGGCGCGCGGCGAGAACACCTCGATGAACCTGATTCTCACCCATGCGGAGGACCAGCTCATGAGTGCAGAGGCATTCGGCATCCTTGCTGATGCGTTCATAGATGTTTACCGGCGTATCGATCAGGTGGAGGGAGGCACAAGGTAGCTCTTTGGAATGGAAGTGGTGGTTGTCAGACGGCCACCAAAGACGAGTTAGGAGAAACAAGGTGAGTAATGTAGACGGCATTATGGATCGCATGAGCGATGTGCTCGGTCGCGCGTCGACGCGTATCGAAAGCTGGCGTTACATCATTGTGATCAGGAATGCGTTCCAGCATCTGATCCCGGTCGTTATCGTCGGCGCCTTTGCGACTCTGTTCAAGACGATGGTCTTTGATCCTTCGATGGGTCTGGCCCAGTTTGAGTGGGCGGCATTTCTGGCAACGTTCAAGCCTATTGCTGATGGCGTCGCGTATGCCACTCTCAAAGTTCTGACGATTTACGCAGTGTTCCTGATTGGCCTCGAGGTTTCAAAGATTAACGAGGTGAAGGGTTACTTCGCGGGCATTGTCGCTGTGATGTCCTATATCGCGCTGACCCCTACGATCATGGAGGCGGTGTCGGGCGACCTCACGGTACCGGTTAGCAACGTGATTGCTTCAAAATACACCGATGCGAACGGCCTGTTCATCGGCATTGTTGTCTCGATTGCCGCAAGTGAGCTCTGGTGCTTCCTCGGTAGGCAGGACGCTCTGCGCATCAAGATGCCCCCCTCGGTCCCCGCGAACGTGTCCGCGAGCTTCTCGGCACTAATTCCGACAATCATCACCGTGGTGGTCTTCAGCGTCGTGTGCTTCGTCGTCAAGTCTCTTACGGGCATGTACCCGTATGACATCGTGTACTCAGTCATCACCGTGCCGCTGCTCGGTCTGTCCCAGGGTCTGCCGACCGTTCTGTTGCTGCAGCTCATTGCGCAGGTCTTCTGGGTGTTCGGTATCCACGGCAACAGCCTGATCTCGGCAATCTACAACCCGCTCATGATTCCGGCGATTACCGCCAACACTGAGGCGTTCGCCGCGGGTGAGCCTATCCCCAACATCTTCTCTGACTCCTTCGAATGCATGTATATGAAGGTTGGCGGCTCCGGCATGCTTCTCTGCCTCGCCATCGCGATTTTCATCGTTGCTCGTCGTAAGGACTTCCGCGAGATTGCCAAGCTCAGCCTTCCCTGTAACCTATTCAACATTGGCGAGGTTGTGATTTTCGGTCTTCCCATCGTGCTCAACCCGATCCTTGCAATTCCCTTTGTCATTGTCTCCCTCGTTACGGGCTGCATCGGTTACTTTGCGACGGTGATTGGCTTCGCCGCCCCCGCCGTGTTCCTCGTGCCTTGGCCTACGCCTCCCATCATCAATGCTCTCATCGCTACGAGCGGCAACATCGGCGCCGTTATCACCCAGCTGATTTGCATCGTTGTCGGCGTGCTCATCTACCTCCCCTTTGTCAAGGCGATGGATCGTCATGCTGACGCCGACGCCGATTCCGCGGCTCAGCTTGAGGAGGATTAGCATGCAGCTCGTTCAAGTCCCCGAAGGGTTTATCTTGGGAGCCTCGGCTTCTGCCGAGCAGACCGAGGGTTGGTCGGGCAAGAAGCCCGGTCAGGACTCCTTCATGGACGCTTGGTTTCAGCGTGAACCTAACGTGTGGAAAGATCGCCTCGGCCCTGATGTCGCGACGGACTTCATGAACCGCTTCGCGGAGGATGCCGCCCTCATGCACGAGTTTGGCATCACGCATTACCGGACGTCAATTAACTGGTCCCGCTTTTATACTGATTACGAGCAAGGGATCGTTGACGAGGAGTATGCCGCCCACATCGATGCCGTCATCGATGCTCTTCTTGCGGCGGGAGTGGAGCCGATGCTCTGCCTTCAGCACTACGAACTTCCCCAGGAGCTGTTCGACCGATATGACGGCTGGTCCTCGCGTCACGTTGTCGAGCTCTTCGCACGATATGCCCGAGATGCGTTTGACCGTTTCGGGGATCGAGTAAAGACCTGGTTTACCTTCAACGAGCCTGTGGTAGTCCCCACCCATATCTTCCTTGACGGAGGCGCATGGCCACATCGTCCCGGCGAAACGGGAACGTGGCTGCTGTGGAACTATCACAAGGTGCTTGCCACAGCACGTGCGGTGCAGGAGTTCGAGGAGGGTGGATACGAAGGCAGAATCGGATGCATCATCAACATCCACCTTGCGTACCCACGTTCCTCCTCGGAGCGCGATCGAGAGGCTGCCCACCTGTTCGATCTATTCTATAACCGAATCTATCTCGACCCGCTCATTAAGGGAGTATACCCCTCAGAGATTGTCGAGATCTGCGCAGAGCACGGCATTGAGGTTGCTTTCGATGAGGATGACCTTGCCGTGATTGCGAACCACACGATTCAGTACCTTGGTGTTAACTCGTATTTTCCGCAGCGCGTTTGCGCGCCGCGCTTTGTCCGCCACCCGGAGGAGCCATTCGCGCCTGACATGCTTTATGACGAGTATCGCCTGCCAGGGTGCGAGATGAACTTCTCGCGTGGTTGGGAAATCTATCCGCCAATCATGTACGACATTGCCCATTACCTGCTTGATAACTATGGACGCATTCCCTGGGTCGTGACCGAGAACGGAATGGGAGTGGAAGGCGAGGAGGCCTTTCTCAACGAGTGCGGCATAGTGCAGGACGACTATCGCATCGACTTTGTTTCTCGCCATATGTCTCAGCTTATCAAGGCGGTCGAGGAGGGAGCTCCGTGCGAGGGCTACATGCTCTGGTCCTTCACGGACTGCATCTCGCCGAGAAATGCGTTCAAGAATCGGTATGGGTATGTTCGTGTAGATCCGAAGGACGGGTTTAAGCGCATCCCGAAGAAGTCTGCTTACTGGCACAAGCGACTTGCAGAAAGTCGCACGCTCCTTGTCGCTCAATAAGTAGCGTTCGAAGGCTCTGCGGTGCGCGGACTTTTCGTTCGAGGCGGGGACTGCCTTCTCGACCCAGATAGGGCCGTCCCCGCTTTTGGATGCCAATCGCCCGCCGCAAAGGAAAGGAGGTCTCTCATGGAGTTTGATCCTGGTTTTGACATCGCCTTCGATGAGACTACGTCCGGCTATCGATACGGCGTAGGCGTCTTCGGACCCAAGCCAGAGCTTCGTCGACTTGATGACATCCGTCCATCACTTGCTGATCCGGACAGTGACGGCCCCGATATCCTCTACAGCATTGTTATGGACGTCGGTCTTGAGAATGACCGCGCCGCGATGCTTGACCGAAACCTGCTGTTCGGCGTAGTTACCTATGCCGCAGGCAAGATTGGGAACGAACCCGTTAGGTCACAGGGTCATGTGCATGCAGTATCGACATCCTGTGGTTGCTCCACGTGTGAGGTGTATGAGGTCTGGGACGGAGAGGCATTTATTTACATGCAGGAACGCGCTGCGGATGAAGCCGGCCGATGCATCGCCGTACATGCTGGACCGGGTGACGTGGTGGTAGTTCCGCCCGGTTGGGCGCATGCGACGGTGAACGCTGACCCTCGTCGCCGCATGACGTTCGGGGCATGGTGCGTCCGTGATTTTGGATTCGAGTACGATGACGTCCGCGCTCATGGTGGCCTCGCCTACTTCCCGATTGTTGAGAAGGACGGAATCTACTGGAGCTCAAACGGGAGCTACAGGCAATCGCTGCTGCGCGTGTCTCCCGCCCGCACCTATCCTGAACTGGGAATTGAGCCAGGAGTACCCATATACCGCCAATTCCAGGACAGCCCGGATCGATTCCTATTTGTTTCGCGCCCCGAGCTGGCCCAAGATGTCTGGAGGAACGCATGATTGAAATCACTGACCCCACCGTGAGGCTGACATTGGACCACGAGCTCGTGGGGGAGGAAGTTCAGGTTGGCGCTAAGCTCTTCTCTGACGCGAAGGGTTGGTACCTCCACCCTGGCTGCCTCCCAGACGAGACCGTGATGTATCGCGTTTATAGCTATACCGAAGGGAACAACACACGTTCAGGAAACCTGAACTCAGGTGTGACCATCCTCTCCCCGGTCACGGTCGCAGGAGAGTGCAACATGACGCGCGGCCACTGGCACGAGGAGCGCGCGTGTGTCGAGTTCTACTATGGGCTGTCGGGCACGGGCCTGCTGATGCTGATGGACGAGTCCGGACGCACGTGGGCAGAGCATGTCTTTCCCGGTTCCGTACATCACATCGATGGCCATTGGGCACACCGCCTCATCAATACGGGCGACGTCGATTTTGCGGTCGGGGCCTGCTGGGGCTGCAACGCAGGTCATGACTATCGGGCTGTCGAGCAGCTCCCCTTCGGAGCCCGGGTGTTCAAGGAGAAGGACGGCTCGATCAGCGTGGTTGCCGAGAACCGGCAGGGCGGGGAGGTTACGCAATGAGTGACGCGGTGCAAGGCGTCTACGACAAGAGCCCGACGATAGCCCTTGAAGAACGTCCCGTGTGGTCGGGCATGGACGAGATTGCCGGTCGTCTCTCTGAGGCAATCGGGGAGCAACGTACGTCCGACGATTCCCTTACCGTTGTATGCGAGGCGTATCCAGGCGTTGACGACGATGCCCTTCTCGAGCTTTTCTCCGGCCTCGGGGCAGATACGTTGATTGATACGCGGGACCTGTTTCCCAGCGAGGACGAGCTGACGGCACGCATGAGGCCGTTTCTCACGGAGGATAGGGTCTTCGGCAGAATGTGTTACGGAACCATCTCCGACTTTATGGATGGGGATGCCCTCGGTCGCGCTCGCGCCATCGTGGCCGACGCGACTGGGCTTACTGTGGTGTGCGGCTTTGGGGCATCGCTGGTGGCCAAGGGTGACATGACATGTCAGGTCGATATCACGCGCTGGGAGATACAGCTGCGCTATAGGGATGGCATGCCCAACTACCATTGTCTGAACGGTTCTGAGGACCCGCTGCGCAAGATAAAGCGAGGCTATTTTGTCGAGTGGCGCCTTGCGGACAAGCTGAAGTCCGCGCTTCTCGGTAGCGTGGATTGGTATATCGATGCGACGCGTCGTGACCAATGGAGCATGGTCGAGGGAGGCACGCTTCGGTATGCGCTGGACGAGGCGGCGTGTCGCCCGTTCCGCACCGTTCCCTACTTCGACCCGGGGGTCTGGGGTGGCCAGTGGATGCGACGCGTTTGTGGGCTTGACGCGGATGCTGCCAACTATGCTTGGAGCTTTGACGGGGTTCCCGAGGAGAACGAGATTTGTTTCGACTTCGGGGGGAGCCTCCTGCACGTTCCCGCGATGAACCTTACCCTCGCGAAGCCGCTTGAGCTGCTTGGTGAGGAGGTTTTTGCTCGCTTTGGAGCTGAGTTTCCCATTCGGTTCGACTTCCTCGATACGATGGGCGGACAGAATCTCAGCCTACAGGTGCATCCGACATCAGAATACATTCATCGACAGTTTGGAATGGCATACACGCAAGACGAGAGCTACTACATCCTTGATGCGGGTGATGATGCCTGTGTCTATCTTGGCCTAAGAGAGGGAATCGACCCGGGCGAGATGGTGGACGCCCTGCGTCGTGCTAACAGCGGGGGAGAGCCATTCGACGCAGAGCGCTACGTGAACGTATTTCCCGCCCATCAGCATGACCACTTCCTCATCCCTGCTGGCACCGTGCATTGCTCGGGAAGAAACGCGATGGTGTTGGAGATTAGCGCCACCCCATACATCTTTACGTTCAAACTCTGGGATTGGGGCCGTGTTGGACTTGATGGGCGTCCTCGCCCGGTTCATATAGATCACGGCTCCCGCGTGATTCGATGGGGTCGTACGACAAGTTGGGTTCGAGAAAACCTGGTCAATCGCGCCACTCCCGTCGATGAGCCCTGTGGGGCAGACCTTGTGGAGAGTACGGGTCTTCATGAGCTGGAATTTATCGAGACGCGTCGGTATACCATGACCGGGCCCTCCCGCCACAACACCGAGGGGACCCTCAACGTGCTGAACCTCGTCAGCGGTAAGGGGGCGCTGATAACGAGTCCGGGAAACGAATTCCCGCCTTTCAAGATCCATTATGCCGAGACTTTCATCGTTCCCGCCTCAGTGGGTCCCTACGTTATCGAGCCCGAGGTCCAAGGGGAGGAAGTAATGGTCATCAAGGCATATGTGCGTCATATGGACGCGTAGCCGATGCGCGAAGGGAAAGGTCTCATGGATAATCACACCGCGTCCGCAGGAAGCGAGCGTCCCCTGCGCAGCCAGAGATACAGAGAGCTGTCTCCGGAGCTCGATCCCCTGCGCATTGGAACCGGATGGACGGTCGAGGACCTGTCAAAGCCCCAGGTGATGATTGAGAGCACATTTGGGGACTCGCATCCGGGGTCGGTTGGTCTCCTGGACGTTGTCGAAGAGGTCAGGAGCGGCGTTGCCGAGGCCGGAGGCCATGGGGCGCGCTACTTTACGACTGACATCTGCGATGGAGAGGCCCAGGGGCACGACGGCATTAACTACTCTCTCCCTTCTCGGGAGATGATTGCCAATATGATTGAGATTCACGCGAACGCCACTCCGTTCGACGCGGGGGTCTTCGTCGCGAGCTGCGACAAGGGGATGCCCGCTCATCTCATTGCGGTCGGAAGGCTCGATATCCCCTCTATCGTGGTTCCCGGCGGCGTCATGGATGCCGGGCCCGACCTGCTGACCCTTGAGCAGCTCGGGATGTATTCCGCGCAGTACGAAAGAGGGGAGATTTCTAGGGACGAGCTGAGGTTTTATCAGTGCAATGCCTGTCCGAGCTGTGGGGCCTGCTCCTTCATGGGGACCGCCACCACCATGCAGGTCACTGCCGAGGCGCTCGGGCTTGCCTTACCGGGATCAGCGCTCCTGCCGGCGACGAGCCATGCCCTGCTCGACATGGCACGAGAGGCAGGAAGACAGGCGGTGAGGCTTGCGAGAGAGGGCATCACCGCTCGGAGGATTGTGACGCGCGATAGTTTTGAGAATCTCATCCTCGTGCATGCCGCCATCTCTGGGTCGACAAACTCGCTCCTGCACATCCCCACTATTGCGAGGGAGTTCGGTGTCGAGGTTACCGCCGATGATTTCGACAGGCTCCATCGAGGGGCCCTTTTCCTGACTGACGTGCGCCCTGCCGGTAGGTGGCCAGCGCAATTCTTCCACTATGCGGGCGGCGTCCCTCGAATCATGGAGGAGATTCGCGATCAGCTCCACCTCGACGTCATGACGGTGACAGGCAAGACGCTGGGTGAAAATCTTGACGAGCTCCTCTCGTCGGGATACTACGAGCGCTGTGAGCGCGAGCTATCATCGCGAGGACTCGGCTGGGATGACGTGATTCGGCCGAGCTCGCGTCCCCTCGGGACAAACGGCTCCATCGCCATCTTGCATGGAAGTCTTGCTCCTGACGGTGCGGTCGTAAAGCATACGGTGGTTCCCGAGAGCATGTTCTCCGCAACCCTGCGTGCTCGCCCGTTTGACAGCGAGGAGGAGGCGCTCTCGGCAGTGCTGCATCACGAGGTCGAGCCTGGCGATGCGGTAATCATCCGCTATGAAGGCCCGAAGGGCTCCGGCATGCCCGAGATGTTCTACACGACCGAGGCCATCTCCTCCGATGCGAGGCTCGGGACGTCCATCGCCCTCATTACCGATGGCCGCTTCTCCGGCGCTTCGAAGGGGCCCGCAATTGGTCACGTCTCTCCTGAGGCGGCGTCGGGCGGCCCAATCGCGCTCGTGGAGGAGGGGGACCTGATTCGAATCGACGTTGCAGGACGTTCTCTCGACATTGTGGGCGTTGCGGGTGTTGAGCTTCCCCCCAATCAGGTCGAGGCGGTGCTTGCCCAGCGTCGAGCCGCATGGGTCCCTCGCCCTTCGCGCTTTGATCATGGAGTGCTCAAGCTATACACCGAGCATGCGGTATCGGCGATTGATGGCGGCTATATGGCCTAGGGCGAGACTGTTGGCGCTTTGCCTTCGAGTCAAGCCGTCGCGTGCGGGAGTTCAGCGACCCGTCTAGAGGCCAGGGGAAGGCGGCGCCGTCCTTCTCCCCGTGCGGGAGAGGATGGCCCCCGTCCCTACGCCACGCCGGCGAGGCCGAGGGCCATGCCCAGCAGTGACACCGCAATCGGCAGCAGCGCGCACGAGACGAGCACGTAGCGGTACGTGTCGCGGACTTCCGTGCGGGCGGCCTGGTTTGCGGCGAGCATCGCCGAGGTATGGGGCAGCAGCGTGGCCGGTCCCACGGACACCATGCAGAGCACGCGGTGCATCATCGCCGGGTCGAGCCCGGTGGCAAGCAGCGTCTGCGCCATGCTGCCGAGGTAGATGTTGAGCGCCCCGATGGCCGACCCCGTGATGCCGGCGATGGCAAAGATCGTGATGAATCCCTGCCAGAGGGGGTTCAGGCTCGTGGACATGAGCGCCTCGATGATGCCCTGGTAGGCGGGCGAGGCTACCACCACGCCGCCAAAGCCCATGATGGCCGCCACAGAGACGAGCGAGCTCAGCCCGCTCGTGCAGGACTCGCCGATGGCGCGTCTGACGTTTTCGATCCGCCCGCGGTAGAGCAGGCACGCCGCGATCACCGAGGCGAGCATCGAGACGGTCACGGCATCGGTGGCCTGCATGCCCGCCGCGCGCTGCAGCACAAAGACCAGCGCAACGAGAAGGACGATCGGCGCGAAGCACGCCCAGACGGGCGGCGTCTCGGCGTCGTCCGGGCGCGAGAGCGTCTCCCCGGGGCTGGGGGCGAAGTGCTCCCCGCGCCTGTGGCAGCGCCCGATCTCCCACTGCAGGTAGGCGTAGGAGAGCACGAACATCACCACGGAGCAGATGACGCCGAGCAGCGCCCCCGCGTAGGCGTCCGTCCCGAGGAAGCTCGCGGGGATGAGGTTCTGCGTGGAGGGGATGCCCGGCATCATGACCATGCCGAGCGTGGCGGGGCAGGCCATGATGGCTGCCACGATGAGCTTCTTGGGGATGTCCGCGCGCTCGAAGAGCTCGGCGGCGATGGGGTAGACCGAGAAGGCGATGATGAACGCGCTGATACCGCCGTAGGAGAGCACGAGTCCCGTGACCATAATCACGAGCAGCGCGTGCTTCTCGCCCACGAGGCGCAGCATGCTGCTGGCGATGCCCGCCGAGGCGCCGGAGTCGCCCATGACGCGCCCGAAGACGGACCCGAGGGCGAAGAGCAGGAACCAGCTGCCCACGAAGGCGGCCATGTCGCCCATATAGCTCTCGTTGATGGCGGCAAGGACGTCCATCCCGTTGGCGAGGATGACGACGAGCGAGGCGACGAGCGAGACCACCACCATGTGCCAGCCGCGCCAGATGAGGGCGACGATGGCGACGACGGCGAGGACGAGTCCGGCGATGCCGAGCATGGGGGCTCCAATCCGCTGGGCCTTCCGAGGCGGTGCCAGTGTATGCCGCCTGCGTGGTCGGCACCTCGCCGATGACGTATCGTCGCTGACGCGTTACATGCCGGAAGCGGCGCGATAACAACGGGGGCGCTCCGCGTCAGCCTGGCGCTATACTGGCTGCGGGCAGGACGACGGAAGGGCGCGCGTGGCACGACGGTCACCCAAATCACCCAAGAGAAGGCGCGGGGGCGGCGCGACGGCAGGCGCCCCCGCGCTGCCGGCGCTCTCCTCCCTGACCGAGCTTCCCGCCTTCGGCGAGCTCTCCTGCTCCGAGCGTCAGCGCTCCGCCTTCGGCGCCGCCCGGGACCGGGCCGTGGCGGCGGGGGCCGAGAAGGACGAGCTCGTCATGGGGTGCGTCGTGCGCCTTGACCGGGGCTTTCCCGCCGTGCTCTGCGAGGACGCCGTCTTTCGCGCCGAGTTCTCGGCGCGGCTCACCAAGGGCGGGCTCGCGGGAAGGGCGGAGTCCCGCGCCGCGGTGGGGGACTGGGTCTGCGCGCGCCGGCCGCACGGCCACGACATGGGCCTCATCGAGGAGATCCTCCCGCGCGAGAGCGACATCGCCCGCTGGCGCGGCGGCGCGCGGGGCGAGCGTCAGACGCTTGCCGCCAACGTCGACCTCGTGCTGGTGATTCAGCAGCTCGGCGAGCGACCCGTGTCCTGCGAGCGGCTCGCCCGCTCGGCGGTGATCGCGCGCGACTGCGGCGCCGAGGTCGCCGTCGTGCTCACGAAGGCGGACCGCGCCTCGGACGACGTCCTTACGCGCGACGTCGCGGCGGTGCGCGAGGTGCTCGGCGAGGCGTGCCCGCTCGCGCTCACGTCCTCGGCCGAGCGGGAGGACGAGGTCGGGCGCGTGTCCGCGTGCGCGCGGGCGCTGGGCGTGCCCTGGGGGGTTGACGCCGTGCGGTCGCTCGTCCCGGAGGGCGTGGTGGCCATCGTGCTGGGGGAGTCCGGAGCGGGCAAGTCCACGCTGCTCAACGCCCTTCTCGGCCGCGAGGTGCTGGAGACGGGCGCCGTGCGCGCCGCGGATGACATGGGGCGCCACACAACGGTCGCGCGCCGGATGGTGTCGCTCCCGGGCGCGGGCGTGATCGTCGACGAGCCAGGCCTCAGGAGCCTTCCCATCGTGGGCCACGAGCGCGGCCTCGCCATGGTCTTCCCCGAGGTCTCCGAGGCCGCCCGAGGCTGTCGCTTCCGCGACTGCACCCACACCCACGAGCCGGGGTGCGAGGTCCTGGAGAGGCGGGCATCCGGGGAGATCTCGCCCGCGCGGGCAGACGCCTACGTGGCGCTTGCCTCAGAGATGCGCGAGAGCGCGGCCTCGCTCGACCCGGACGTCGTGCTGTAGGGGACCCGACTGCGGCGCGAGGCCGCTTCTTGGTGCGACGGGGAGCTCCCGGCGCGGCCGCCACGCCCCCAAGGCATCGCGAGGCGAGAAGAACGACGGTGTGAACGAAATCTCGCCAAATTGAGGACGCCGTGTGAAGGCGTCTTTTTGTACGTCGGTTCGAATAACTTATGTCAACCAAACTGCGCTGCGGATTGATGCGCTTCGGTCAGCTGGCCGTCAGCGAGCGGTATGACGCCGGACGAGATATCTCCGAACGAGGGGGTGGGTTGGCCCCATGGAGCGGAGAATCCCCCTCACACGCCTTGGCTCGAAGTTGAGGACGGGAAGGGGGTTCGGATGAGGCGACGGTTCAGATTGATGGTCTCGGGCGCCTGCGCGCTCGTGGCGGCGCTGGTCTGCGGGGTCTATGGGCAGCACGTTCGCGACGAGGCGGAGCGCGTGAGGACGGAGGCGCTCGAGCGCTACGGGGGCGAGGTCGTGAGCCTCCTCGTTGCCCCGAACGGCCTTGAGGCGGGGGAGGTCGTCGACAGGCAGAACGTCGTCGAGCGGGACTGGCTCGCCGACCTCGCCCCAGAGGGGGCCGTCGTCGGCATCGACGCGGTGCTGGGCGAGGAGGTGACGGTCCCGGCGGCGGCGGGGTCCCCGCTCACCGAGCTCAACTTCCGCGACAGCGAGGACGCGATCGACGTCCCCTCGGGACGCGTCGCCCTGTCGATCCCGGTGACGGAGGACCTGGGGCTGCCCTCCTCCGCTGCCGAGGGAACGACGCTTGCCGCCTATGAGGTTACCGACTCGGGGGTGAGCCTCCTTGCGGCCGACCTCACCGTGCTTCGCGCGCCCGGCGAGCATGCGTCGGTGGGCTCGCGCGGCGCGGTCACGCTCTCGGTGTCCCCTGACAGCGTGGCGAGCATCCTCGCGTCGAGCGCGGAGGGGAGCCTGCGTCTCGCCCTCCCTGCCGACGACGCTGAGGGGCTCGAGACGGGGGCGGAGGTCGTTCGGCCGGAGGCCGGAGCTGAGCAGGGCGTGCCCGCCGTGGAGGCGGAGGCGCCGGGCGAGGAGGGGGATGCCGCATGAGCGAGTGGGTCGCCGTGTGCGACGAGAGGGACTACGAGCTGATGGGCCGCGTCGCGCGCTCCTTGGACGCCTCGGCGGAGATGGAGCTCGTCGGAACCCCTGATGCGCTGAGAAGAACGGTGTTCGAGGCGGTCCCCGGCGAGCTGGGAGTGATTGTCGGCCAGGTCGACGGGGGCGTGTCCGACGTGAACCTTGCCGCCGCGATTGCCCACGACGGGAACGCCCGGCGGGTCGTGCTCGCGCGCCACGGGGTCTCGGGCTCGCTGCGCTCCCGTGCGGCCCGCGCCGGGATAGACGACGTCGTGGACCTCGACGAGGGCGACGGCGGTCCGGGAGATGGCGCGTCTGCGGGCGATGGGGGTCGCTCGGCGCAGAGTCCCGATTGCCCTCCCGGGCCGTCCGCGCGCCTGTCCCCCGGGCGGGAGGGCGCCGCGGTGCTGACGTTTTGCTCGGGTCGCGGCGGCGTCGGGAAGACCTCGGTCGTGGCCGCCTTCGCCGCCCAGGCGCAGCGGTGGGGGATGAGGACCCGCATGCTCGACCTCGACCTCTCCTGCGGGAACCTGTTCAGCTGCTTCGGCCTGCCGAGGGGCACCGACCTCTCCCGTCTGGTCGAGGGCGGGGACCTCGAGGGGTCCGAGGCGGGGTCGTGCGTCGCGGTGACGCCCCTGCTGGGGCTTGCGGGGCCCTGCGAGAGGCCGGAGTCCGCCGAGCTCGTCTCGCCTCATGTCGCCGAGCTCGTCTCTGGGCTCGCGAGGGGGTGCGACCTCCTGCTCGTTGACACGTCGACGACGCTCACCGATGCGGTGGCGCAGGCCGCCCAGCTTGCGGACCGGCTGGTCATCGTCTCTGACGACCGGCCGGGGGGCACGGCGGCGCTCGCGCGCGTGGGAGGCCTTGCGGTGAGGCTTGGCGTCGCCCGAACGCGCATCGCTCGCCTCGAGAACAGGGCGAGCCCGCGAAGGGGGGCCGACCTCGCCCTGGGACGTGCCGAGGTCGGTCTCGAGGTCGCGCGGGTGTATCGGGCCTTTGATGGAGGTGACGAGGCGGCGGACCTCCTTGCCGAGGGGCTCGCGCTCGAGCTCCCCGATTCGGGAGGGCCCTTTGCGGAGTCGGTCGCCATCTCGCTCGCGCAGCTGCTAGCGGAGCTTGGGAGGCTGCCGGCGTGCGAGGAGGCGGCGCGTGCCGCGGAGGGTTCGACGGTGCGCCGTCGGCCAGTCTTTTTCGGGCTGCGGAGGGAGGCGAGGTAGATGTCACTTCTCGAGAGGGTTCGTGCCGTCGGGCCCGAGGCTGGCCTAGGGGGTTCCGAGGCGAGGGACCTGAGGGAGGCCCGCCGCGGCCTCAAGGCGGCGCTCGTCGAGCGGCTCGGCCTCGCCGTCATCGCGGGGATGCTCTCGTGGGAGGACCCCGGGAGGGCGCGCGACGAGCTGGGCGTGGCGCTCGACGCGATCCTCAACACGCAGGACTTTGGCTCCCTTGGTCCCGACGAGCGCTCCCTGCTCTCGCGGCAGATACTGGACGAGGTCTGTGGGCTTGGGCCCATCCAGCCGCTGCTGGAGGATGACGAGATAACCGAGGTCATGATCAATGGCTGCGACGCGCTGTTCTACGAGCGCGAGGGGGAGCTCCACGCGGCCGACACCGTCTTCGACTCCCCCGAGCAGATCATGATCGTCCTCGACCGCATCCTCGCCCCTCTTGGGAGGCGCCTCGACCGATCGAGCCCTCTCGTGAGCGCCCGGCTCGTCAACGGCGACCGCGTGAACGCTGTGGCGTCCCCCGCTGCGATCGATGGCCCGGCGGTCACCATCCGCAAGTTCTCCGACCGCATCCGAACGCTGGGGCGCCTGGTGGAGCTGGGGTCCCTGCCGGGATGGTATGCGACGCTCCTCTCCTGGGCCGTGAGGGCACGCGCCTCGATTGCCGTCGCCGGCAGCACGGGGTCGGGCAAGACGACGCTGCTCAATGCGCTCTCCTGCGAGATACCCCGCGGGGAGAGGATCGTGACGATCGAGGACTCGGCGGAGCTTCGCTTTGACGCCCATCCCAACGTGGTGCGCCTCGAGGCGCAGGATGCCTCCATCGAGGGCGTGGGAGAGGTGACGATCAGGGACCTCGTAAAGAACTCCCTGCGCATGAGGCCCGATCGCATCGTCGTGGGGGAGGTGCGCGGAGAGGAGTGCGTGGACATGCTGAACGCCCTCAACACGGGGCATGACGGCTCGCTCACCACGCTCCACGCCGGCAGCGCCGAGGAGGCGGTCCTTCGCCTCATCCTCATGGCCAGGTTTGGGATGGACCTGCCGACGGCCCTCATCGAGGAGCAGATAGCCACCGCCATCGACCTCGTCGTCATGATGAGGCGCCTCGCTGACGGAAGGCGCGTCGTAACGTCGATGACGGAGGTGTCGCGCGGGGAGGACGGGGGCGCCCTCCTCGAGGAGTGCGTTCTCTTCGACCGGTCCGACCGCTCGTGGCGCCTCGTTCGGGAGCCGGCGTTCGTGGGAAGGGCGATCGATGACGGGGTCCTGGACGAGGGGGAGGTGAGCGGATGGAGGGAGTGCTTGTCCTCGGGGTCGCTCTGATGACGTTCCTGGCGACGCTTGCCCTTGTGCCGGGAGGGGGCGAGGGGGACGCCTGGTCTCCCGGTCGCCTCGCGCGGCGCGCGGGACACCGTGCGGCACGGCTCATGAGGCGCCTCGGCGAATCGGTGGCGGTCTCCCTGCTGGTCGGGACGGGCGTGGGACGGAGGCTCGCGCTCGAGGCGAGCTCCTCGCCCGCGGCGATCGCGCTTGGCGTCGGCCCCGAGGGCTCGCTTGCCGCGCTCCTCTGCGCGGGGGCGATCGTCTGCGTGCTCTTCGGGCTGCTCCTCGCCTCCCCGCTCGCGTGCCCCGTGGCGGGGCTCGCGCTCGTCGGGGTGTGCGTGTCGCGCGACGCCGCGAGGGGGAGGCGTCTCAGGCGAGAGGTCCTCGGCGCCATGCCGGGCATCTACCGCACGCTTGCCGTTGCCATGGGCTCTGGCCAGACGCTCGCCCAGGCGGTCGAGTATGTGGGGACGCACGAGCGCGGCCCGGCCTCGGCGGCGTTTGCCCGCATGTCACTCCGCCTTCGATGCGGGATGGGTACCGAGGAGGCGGTCGAGGCGCTTTCGGGAGAGCTGGACGTGCCGGGCGCCGAGCTGCTCGCGACGGCCCTCGTCATCTCCCATCGGACGGGCAGCCCCCTCCGAGACCTGCTCGTCAGGTCGGCTCGGCTGGCCGAGCGCCAGGGCGAGTTCGAGCGGCTGCTCTCGGTGAAGACCGCCCAGGTGCGGCTCTCCGTGAGAATCGTCTGCCTCCTGCCCGCGATCATGGTCGGGGCGCTGACGCTGCTCTCCCCGGACTTTCAGAGAGGGCTTCTCACGCCCGCCGGAATCGGGTGCATCTGCGCGGCCATGGCGCTCGACGGGCTTGCGCTCGCAATCATCCGCCGGATGATGAGGGGGGTGCTGTGACATGGCTCCCGAGGATCTTGCGGCCCCGGCGGTCGCCGCCGCGCTCTGCGCCGCCGCCGTGTTGGCGCTTCCGGACGGGGCGGCAGCCCGGCAGCGAGGGAGGCGCCCGGGGCTCCTCGGGCGAGCCGAGGACCTCGTCCGGTCGATCCCCCCTGTGCGCCGCGCCCGGCTGGCGGGCGTGAGGGCACGGAGAAGGGTGGAGTGCCTCGCCGAGCTCCCGGTCCTTCTCGACGTGGTGACGCTCGGCCTCTCGGCCGGGCTCTCCTTCGACTCCTCGTTGGAGCTGTACTGCGAGCGATGCGCGAACGAGCTCGCGCGGTCTCTCGAGGGGGCGATGCTCAGCTGGCGCATCGGCGTTGCCGGGAGGGAGGAGGCGCTGCTCTCGCTTGCGGAGGAGCTCGACCTCGCGCCGCTCGGTCGCTTTGCCGCGGTCGTGGGCGAGTCGCTCGCCTTTGGCGCGCCGCTTGCCGCCGCGCTCGAGCGACAGGCGCGGGCGATGCGCGACGAGCAGCGCTCCCAGGTCGAGGAGGAGATCGAGAAGGTCCCGGTGAAGATGCTCGTCCCCCTGGGGACGCTCATCGTCCCCGCGATGTTCCTGGCGATACTGGGCCCGCTCCTCGGGTCCGCGGTGGTGGTCGGCTAGCGCCGAGCTCTAGGAGAAAGGAGAGAGGAATGGTCGAGAGAGGTCGAGAGCGGGGCATGGTCGCACGCGCGCGTGCGCTCGTGCGAGACGAGGCGGGGCAGGGGACGACCGAGTACGCGATCCTGGTGGGGGTCCTTGTGGTCCTGGCCATCGTCGCAATCATAGCGTTCCGCGACCGGGTGGCAGAGCTATGGGACGCCATCGCGAGCGGGATCAACTCGCTGTGATGCGCCCTCGGCCCAGCGGGGCCGTCGCCATCGCCGCCCTGACGCTGTCTCTTATCGACATCTGACGCTGACGGCGATCCCCCGCCTGGGGGCCCGGTGAGG
>NZ_SJOU01000009.1 GCF_012027725.1 Olsenella sp. SW781
ACGCCTGTCCCCTGCGCACGGCCGCGGCGCGAGCCAAATAAACCTGACGCCAGTGGCATATAATGTAGATTCGTATGTGAATCGCGACGAGAGGGACACTCATGTCGGCATCAGTGCTCGTGGGAACTCAGTGGGGCGACGAGGGCAAGGGCAAGGTCACCGATCTCATCTCCGGCGACTTTGACGTGGTCTGCCGCTACGCCGGCGGCGCCAACGCCGGTCACACCGTCATCGCAAACGGAAAGAAGCTGGCCCTGCACCAGGTTCCCTCCGGCGTCATGTACGAGGGCACCTACCCCGTGATCGGCAACGGCTGCATCGTCGACCCCGAGATTCTCCTCTCCGAGATTGACATGCTCGCCGAGCAGGGCATCTCCGCCGAGCGCCTCAAGATCTCCGGCAACGCGCACATCGTCATGCCCTATCACAAGGACCTCGACGGCGCGCACGAGAAGAAGCTCGGCAAGAACCTCATCGGCACCACCAAGCGCGGCGTCGGTCCCTGCTACATGGACAAGATGAACCGCACCGGCCTGCGCATCCAGGACATGCTGGACGAGAAGATCTTCCGCGAGAAGCTCGAGAGCGCGCTCGCCTACACCAACCCCATCCTCGAGAAGGTCTACGAGCTGCCCACCTACACCGTCGAGCAGATCTGCGAGACCTACCTCCCCTACGCCGAGCGCATCCGCCCCTACATCGTGGAGAGCAGCCTCTTCCTCAACGAGCAGCTGGAGGGCGGCAAGAACATCCTCTTCGAGGGAGCCCAGGCCACGATGCTGGACATCGACCACGGCACCTACCCCTTCGTCACCAGCTCCAACTGCACCGCCGGCGGCGCCGTCACCGGCTCGGGCGTCGGCCCCACCAACATCGACCGCGTCCTCGGCGTGGCCAAGGCCTATCTCACGCGCGTGGGCTCGGGCCCGTTCCCCACGGAGCTCTTCGACGAGATCGGCGACAAGCTCGGCGAGGTCGGCCACGAGTACGGCGTGACCACCGGGCGCAAGCGTCGCTGCGGCTGGTATGACGCCGTCGTGGTCAACTACGCCGCCCGCGTCAACGGCCTCACGGACCTCGCCATCACCAAGCTCGACGTCCTCGGCTGCCTCGACGAGATCAAGGTCTGCGTGGCCTACGAGTGCGATGGCGTGGAGTACCACACCGTGCCCGAGCACCAGAGCGTCTTCTACCACGCCAAGCCGGTCTACGAGACCCTGCCCGGCTGGAAGTGCGACATCTCCGGCATCCGCAACTTCTACCAGCTCCCGCGCGAGGCCAAGGACTACATCGACTTCCTCGAGCAGCTTGCCGGCGTCCGCGTCTCCATCATCACGGTGGGCCCGGACCGCGAGCAGACCATCGACCGCTACTGGCACTAGCGTTACGGCACAAGCGACGTGTCCGAGAAGAACTTCGCCATCGTCTGTGATATCGGGTGTGACCTCCCCGCGCACTATCTCGAGCGCATCGGGGCCGTCATCATGGACAGCTGTGCCGAGATGCCCGATGACGAGGAGCTGACGGCGCGCTACGCCAACGCGTACCGCGCGCTTGCAAAGAGCGGCGTGACGCAGATCGCCGCCGTCCACTCCTCGTCGGCCTTCTCCTCGGAGGTCGTCTGCGCCTGCAGGGCCGCCGCGTCGTGCGTGGACGTCGCCGAGGTGCGCGTCATCGAGTCGGCCGCGGCCAGCGCCGCGACGGGCATGGTGGTCTTCAGGCTCGCGTGCTTCCGCGAGGACGGGGCCTCCTTCGAGGAGGCGACCACTGCGGCGCGAGAGCTCGCCGAGCAGGTCCGACTGCTCGTGATCCCCTCTCGTGCGCCGCGCTTTCCGGAGCGCCGCGCCCACCGCAGGGGAGGCGCGCTCATCAGGCGGGCCACCTCCTCCATCAGGGTCCGCCTTTCCGGAGAGCGTGCTCTCTACCTGCTCTCGCGCGGCGATCTCACCCAGCTCGCCCGCTCGGCGGACCTCTCCGACCTCACCGGTCGCCTCGCGCACGCCATGAGCGCGGTGGCCACCGCCGAGGGGCCGCTCGTCTACGCGTGCGTGGAGGCGGGAGACGAGCGTGCCCTGCGCGCGCTCATGAAGCCGCTCGACACCAACGAGTTCGACTCCGAGTGCCTGGGCACGCTCCTCATGACGGAGGGCGTGGAACACGTCGTAGGCCGCGGCTCGGTGGGCGTCGCCTTTGCTCCCGCCGCTCACTACTGGCGTGACCCCAGGGACAACTCATCTGCAGGAGACGGCCTGGAGCAGCCGGAGCGCCACCCGTAAGGCATCCGGCGGCCGTCAGGGAACTGCCCGAAAAAGGAGGCATCCTCATGAACAGCCAGAAGATCGACATCCTGCTTCTTGGGTCCGGCGGCCGCGAGCACGCACTTCTCGCCAAGCTCGCCGAGTCGCCGCGTGCGGGCAAGCTCTACGTTGCCCCCGGCAACGGCGGCATGAACGCCATGGCAACCCCCGTCGAGGACCTGGACATCAACTCTCCCGTCGACGTTGCCCAGTGGGCCAGCCAGCGAGGAATCGGCCTCGTGGTCATCGGTCCCGAGGCGCCGCTCGTGGCGGGCGTTGCCGACGCCGTGCGCTCCGCCGGCATCCCGTGTTTTGGCCCCAACGGCGCCGCGGCCCAGATGGAGGGCTCCAAGAAGTTTGCCAAGCAGGTCATGGCCCGCGCCGGGGTCCCCACCGCTGCCTATCGCAGCTTCACCGACGAGGAGACGGCCGCCGCGTACGTGCGTCAGGTCGGGGGCCCCGTGGTGGTGAAGGCGGACGGCCTCGCCGCAGGCAAGGGCGTGATCGTGGCCAAGACCACCGAGGAGGCGCTCGAGGGCGTGCACGAGTGCTTCTCGGGCGCGTTCGGCGACGCCGGAGCCACCGTCGTTGTTGAGGAGACCCTCGAGGGGCCGGAGTGCTCGCTGCTGGCGCTCACGGACGGTACGACCGTGGTGCCGCTCGCCACCTCGCAGGACCACAAGCGCGCCCTCGACGGGGACAAGGGCCCCAACACCGGCGGCATGGGCGTCTACTCGCCCGTTCCCGAGCACCTCGTCTCCGCCGACGAGCTGGCCACGATGGTCGAGATAGAGAAGAAGGTCGTGGCCGAGCTCGCACGCGAGGGCATCACCTACTCCGGCTGCCTCTACGGCGGCTTCATGCTCACTGAGGACGGCCCCAAGGTCCTGGAGTTCAATGCACGCTTCGGCGACCCCGAGACGCAGGTCGTGCTGCCGCGTATGAAGGCTGACCTCGTGAGCGTCTTTTTGGCCTGCGACAGCGGCGACCTGACCGAGGACATGGTCTCCTGGGACGACGACTGGGCCGTCTCGGTGGTCCTCACCTCTGCCGGCTATCCCGGCAGCTATGAGAAGGGCAAGGTCATCACCGGCATCGAGAAGGCCGAGGAGATGGAGGGCGTCACCGTCTACCACGCCGGCACCGCCGAGAAAGACGGGCAGATCGTCACCTCCGGCGGCCGCGTCCTCGACGTCACGGCCGTGGCCCCCACCTTTGAGGAGGCCCGCGCCAAGGCCTATGCCGCCTGCGACCTCATCGACTTCGAGGGCAAGACCTTCCGCACCGACATCGGACTGCGCGCCATCAAGTAAAAGCGACGCGGGGACGGAGGAGCTGTCACGCCTTCGTCCCCGCGTCTTTTCTCGGCTTTGCTAATCTTGCTAATCTTTGCTAATCTTGCTAATCTTTGCTAATCTTGCTAACCTTTGCTAATCTTGCTAACCTTTGTCACCTTGTTGAGGTGGCGGATGCAGGGGGAAGAAATGCCGAGAAGAACAAACCCATTCAAGCCGACGGCTGGTATGAACCCGCCTGAGCTCATCGGCAGGGACATGATTCTCGATGACTTTTCCGAGGCACTTGCGAATGGGGTGGGCGCCCCGGACCGCCTGATGCGCATCTCGGGAGTCCGCGGCGTCGGTAAGACCGTCCTTCTCAACGCCCTTGGGGACATTGCCCGAGCGAATGGCTTTGTAGTGGTCGATGTTGCTTCGAACGCAGGCTTCTGCGACAGGATTCTCCACGCGCTTACAGGACGAGGGGAGATAAGCTCTCTGACCATCTCTCCTTCGATTCTGGGGATGGGCCTCGGGTCGGCAGAGCTTGCCCGTCCCGCGACGCAGCTCGGGGAGGCCATGCTCACAGCTTCGAAACGGTCCGGCCTTCTCGTTACGCTCGACGAGATTCAGGACGCCCCTATTGACGAACTCCGAGAGCTGGGGAACGAGATACAGTTGCTCATCCGCCAAGGAGCGAATGTGGCCTTTGCCTTTGCGGGGCTCCCCACCGCAGTTGATGGAGTGGTTGGTGTCGACACGCTCACGTTTCTTCAGAGGGCACGACATGTTGAGCTGACGAGACTCAACGATGCCGAGGTCGAGGAGTCGCTCGCGGAGACGATTCGGCTTGGCGGCTCATCGGCCGCTTCGGGGGTGCCTACGCTGCTTGCCGACGCGGCATCTGGATATCCCTTTATGGTCCAGCTCGTTGGGTATTACGCATGGCAGTCTGCCGCTAGGAGAAAATCCGATGAGATTGGTACCGAGGATGCCCGGAGGGGGATTTCTCTGGCGCGGAGAAACTTCGACGGAATGGTGATAGAGCCTGCTCTGCGTCGACTTTCCCCAAGGCAGCTTGAGTATCTCGTTGCCATGGCAGAATGCGAAGGGGATGTCGTCTCCAGCGGTGAGGTGGCCGAGCGAATGGGTCTTGCCGCACGGGATGTGGGATCATATCGCCGCCGCCTGCTTGACGCCGCCCTCATCGAGCAGGTCGGCTATGGCAAGGCTGCGTTCTCTATACCCTACATGCGCGATTACCTGCGCGAACACAGAGATGAACTTATGAGCCTCGCCTGAGGCGATCTCATCGTCGCCATTCACGTTCTTCTCGTCTTTTGCGGCTCACACGAAGGGCGTGTACCATCGATGCAATGATCGGTCTTGATGAGCTGGTGGAGGTGGCGCGCCGGTGGTCCCCATCGAAGAGGTGTACGCGCAGATTGCCGATATGGCCGCTCGCCACGAGGCCGCTCGGGTGACGCTCTTCGGATCTCGCGCCAGGGGCACCGAACTGCCAAAGAGCGATATAGACATTGCGGTTGAGGGATGCTCCGACTTTGCCGGGCTTTGGGATGACCTGCAGGAAAACCTCTGGTCACTCCTCAGGGTCGACGTGGTGAATCTCGACGACGAGGTGTCGGAGGAGCTTCGACGGGAGATAGCGCGCGACGGGAGGGTCCTATATGAGAAAGTTTGAAAACTACGACGCCTCCCTCAAGGTGCTGAGGGAGGCCCCAAGTCAGGACTTGAGCAACGAATTCGTGCTCGGCGGGGTCATTGATAAGTTCTCGCTTCAGTTCGAGCTTGGGTGGAAGCTGCTCAAGGCGCTTCTTGCGTATGAGGGAAGCTCCGTGTCCGCAACTGGATCGCCGAGAGACATACTTAAGGAAGCGTTCCGGTATTACGACTTCATGGATGACGCGTTGTGGCTGAGCATGCTCAGGGATAGAAATAATACGGCGCACGTGTACGATGCCCGCGCCGCTCGCAGGCTTGCGGATACCGTCATCGGCGTGTACCTACCGGAGTTCGAGCGCCTGCGCGACGGTCTTCTCGCCAGATATGGCGCAATGCTGATGGAACCGGATGCCGCTGCCGCGATGACCTCGCATGACGTAGAGTAAGGAGGTCGGGCCACCCGGCCCCGTTACTTGCCGAGGAGGTTTTCATGGCAGACATCGACGAGGCTGCAGCGCAGGAGGACGTCAGCTCCGCGCTTGACGGCATCAAGGACTCCGTCGCCGCGTTCACGTATGACGGCGACCGTACACTTCAGGACCATCTCTCCGGCGCGCCTGAGGAGCGTGACCTCGTGCTCGGGGACGATGACCCGCGCGACGCGGGCCTTGCCGAGCGTCCCCTCACCGAGGACGTGGTGTGGACCGGCCGCATCTTCAACGTCGACCGTCTGCAGGTTCAGCTTCCCGACGGCCGCACCGCCATCCGAGACGTGGTGCGCCATCCCGGCGCCGTCGCCATCGTCGCGCTCACCGACGAGGGGCGCATCTGCCTCGTGCGCCAGTACCGCACCGCCCTCGGTCGCGTGACGGTGGAGATTCCCGCCGGCAAGCTCGACCCCGGCGAGGATCCGCTCGAGTGCGCGAGCCGCGAGCTTCTCGAGGAGACCGGCATGATCGCCGAGAAGATCGCCTACCTCACCACCATCGCCACCTCGGACGGCTTCACCGACGAGCTCATCCACATTTACATGGCGACGGGCCTCAGCTTCTCCAAGTCCAGCCCGGACGCTGACGAGTTCATCAACGTCGACCTTGTCGAGGTGGGCGAGCTCGTGGATGCCGTCCTCGACGGGCGGATCGAGGATGCCAAGACCGTCGTGGGCGCTCTGCTGTGCGATGCCATCTCCCGCCGCCTCGAGGACGCGGTTGTGGACGAGGAGTAGCGTTCTGCGACATTGATGTATCACCCGCACGAGGAGGGGACGTGCTCTGCGGAGCGCGTCCCCTCGTACATACGGCGACCCTTATAAAATAAATTAGTAAATCAAAATTGCATCATTACCACATGACGCAGCGTCGTTGTAAAGGGATTTCTTTACATCTATGGGTTGTCTAGCATGGACATACGTATGCAGACGTCTCACCTATATTGCTACTAAATTAGTAACAATTAAGGAAGGCGAAACGCGCAAGGCGGTTAGGCCGACGAGCTGAGAAAAGGAGCGTCATGTATAGGAAGAAGAGGGCGGGAGGGTCAGTCCGGCTGTGCGCCTTCGTGCTGATGCTGGCAATGGCCTGCGTCGCCATGGTTATCGCACCACAGCGGGCGCGCGCCGAGAGCGTCGAGGACCACGTGGTGCAGACGAGCGCCCCGCGCACCACGCGCGTCGACATGTTCGATTACTGGCTCCAGGACCAGCACGCGGTTGACTACGCCTACTACAACCAGCCTGGGTTCAAGGAGCAGGGCATCAACATCGGCCATAAGCTCCTCTTCATGTACTCCACGAGAGGGGAGAGCGGCATCAACGAGTGGCATGCCGGCAGGCCATACCTCGGAATCGTCCAGAGCACCTTGGACGAGAACGGCTACCCTCGCCTTTCCGAACAGTATGGCGGGGAGTCCCTCGCGTACCTGTTCGACGGAAGCGACGAGTCGAGCGGCCAGCCGGGAAAGGCGGTCTACCCCAACGCGACGGGTCTCTTCCAGCTTGATGGTGACGGCTACTACCACTTTGACTCCCAGAAGGAGTTCGCATCGTTCGACCCGCTCTCCGGAACGTTCCGCGTCTATGACACGTGGGGCGTCAAGGCGTCAAAGCTGCTCTCGTCCAACCACGACGGGCAGTTCTTCCCATTCGATCGTGCCGAGACGGTGTTTGACGTCGCCGACGGCTCTCTGGTGCAGAGGGACGTGACGCCCACCACGACGAACCTCGACACGGAGACAAACCCGTCACCCTCGCTCAACCACTGGTTCGGCATGAAGGTCACCTCCGAGGTCTATCAGCGCGAGGGCGGGACGGTCGGCGGCAAGCCCATCACCTACGAGCTCACCGGAGACGACGATGTGTGGGTCTTCATCGATGGTGTTCTCGTGGCTGACATGGGCGGCATTCACGGCGCACGCTCCATACAGATCAGCCTTCAGACGGGCTCTGTCAACGTCTTCGAAGACAGAAACGGTGACGGCACGTGGCAGCAGGGGGAGCAGCGCTATAACAACCCAAGCACCGATACGCTCCGGGAGTGCTTCCGCGCCGCCGGGCGCGAGGATGCCACGAGCTGGCAGGGGGACACCTTCGCGGACGAGACCGAGCACACGGTCAAGCTCTTCTATCTCGAGCGCGGCAGCGGCTCCTCCAACCTCAAGATGCGCTTCAACCTGGCTGCCGACCCCGACCCCGCGCCGCGCGCGGCGATGCGCCTGGTCAAGACGCTCACGGGTGCGGATATCCAGGACGGGTTCTTCTCGGCGGTGCTCACTCCCGTGACGTCCGATACGGCGACGGCTGCAGAGGCGGCGCAGAAGCTCGGAGGCGTGGACGCAGAGACGGGCGAGAAGAACGTCGGCTTCCCGGCGGCGGCGCGCAACGAGGACGGTGTGGCAACCTCTTCCGTTGACCTTCTCTCCGATGCGGAGTTCGGCGCCGACGACGTGGGCAAGACGTTTGCCTACGAGGTGCGCGAGCTCGTGCCCGACCAGGTGCCGACGGGCTATACCTACGACGCCTCCTCCTACCGCCTGGCCATCTCCGTGACGCGCTCCGGTGCCGTCATCTCCGTGACGGAGCGGCTGAGCGACGAGGGCGGGGATGTCATTGCGGAGGCCAGCTATACCAACGAGGCCGACTCTCGTCAGACCCCCGTCACCGTGACGTTTGAGAACGCGTATGCTCCGCTCCCAACGGGCATCGTCCTGCGCGCCGCGAAGGTCCTCAACGGTCGGGAGCTCCGGGCGGACGAGTTCACGTTTGAGCTTCGCGAGGGAGGCGTGGTCCTGGACACGCAGACCAATGCGGCTGACGGTAGCGTGACTTTTGACCGAATCGCCTACGACCAGCCGGGCGAGCATGACTATCAGATTGTCGAGGTGCCCGGAGACGAGAAGGGCGTCACCTACGACGATAGCGTCTACACCGTCCACGTGAGCGTTGCGGATGACGTGAGCCGGGGTTCGCTCGTTGCTACGTGGTCGTACAGCACCGCCGGCGCGCCCGTCTTCCACAACGCCTACTCCGAGCCCACGCTGTCTGCGGGCGGCGGGACGGATCGCGCGTCGACTTCCTCCGGACAGGCCGCCGCGGCCCCCGCCGCTCATCCCGTTCCCGACACGGGGGATGCCACCACGCCCACGGTCCTTCTCGTTCTTCTCGCACTCGGTGTCGCTGCCTTTGTCGCCGCACGGAGGCTGAGCCGCTGATCGGATTCCCCTTGTCAGGCGTCATAAGAAGTGGGCGGCCAGTTCCGGATGGCGGGGAACCGGCCGCCCTTTGCAAGGGGGGTGTCGGGTGTTTGTGGGTCAGCCTCGTCTGGTACTCCCTTCCGCATCAAATCTGTCCGCGTCGTTTTGGCACTTTTGGGCGTTCATAAGGGCCGCAAAGTGCCAAAAAACCGCGGCCAGATTTGATGTCGGCGTCGCGCGCCCGGAGCCGGGGCGAGAAGGACGTCCGCGCGTCAGCCTCGCCTGCGAAGCGCACCGCCGAGAAGCGCAGCGACAGCGCCGGAGGCTCCGAGCACGATGCCCATGCCGGCGGGTTCGCCGGTGTTGGGCAGCGGCTTCTTTCCGCGCTTCTTGACGGCCTGACCCGTGTTGCCGGTCGGCGTGCCGCCGTTCTTCTCGCCGCCCTTTCCTCCGTCGGGCGTCGGCTTGGTGTCCGGCTGCTTCTTCTTTGCGTACTCATAGGTGACCGTCGTCGTTCCCTCTACGATCGATCCGCGCGCGTTCTGCGGCGTGACCACGAGCTCATACCCGTCGAAGCTGCCGGGCTGGGTCTCGTATCCCTCGCCCACGGCGTGCTGTGAGGTGGCATCGTCCATCAAAGGCGCGCCTGTGTCGTGGTCGACGTGGCGGACGACGAGGCTCCCGTACGTGATGGGCACATACTCGAGCACCACGACCTGCGGCTCGTTGGCAAAGGCGCCGTGCATGGGGGCAAAGTCCGGAGAGGCGGAGTCAAACGCATAGCCCCCGAACTGCTTCTTGAGCGCCTCCGCATCGTAGGGCTCGCCGGTGGCTCCGGTGAGGATCTCAGGGTCGGCGAGGTAGTTCTCGGTTCCCTTGACGCGATAGCGTACCGTTACGCGGCTGCCCTTCGTGGAGCCCGTCACCTTGCCGTCGGGGATGTCCGTCTTGATGTTGACGGACGACCCCGTATGGGAGTTGGAGTCGGCGGCCTTGCTCTTCTCAAAGGTGATGGGAGGGCACTGCTTGCCCTCTGCCACGTCCTCGCTCGTGCAGGTGGGAATCTCCTGGATGTAGTAGGAGGCGGCGTTCCGGTAGAGCGGGTTGTTCTCGTTGTTCACGAACTTGGAGTCGCGTACCGGCTTCATGCTGTATGCGATCCGGTAGCGTCCTCCGACGCCGTCCTGCACGTTGTTGGGAAGATTCTGGATGACGATCTTGAAGCCCATGCCCACGACGCCCGCGTTGTCCGCCGTGGAGAGCCCGGAGCTGCCTCCGGCCGTCGTCTCGTCGATGAGCTTCTGCTGCTCAGCCGTGAGCTGCTGGCCGGCCGGCACGGTGACGAGGATGTTCTGCGGGGTGGAGACGGGGCTGATCGAGGTCTGGTACTCCTCGGGCAGCGCGCGGCGCTCGCCCGGGTAGCGCGGGTCGAGGTGCGTGATGGGGTGCGAGACCTCCTCGTAGGTGGCCTGCCTCGTCTGCTCCTGCCCCTCGCGGTCGGCGAGGAAGTAGACGTCGTACATCCAGATCTGGAAGTCGCCCACCTCGGCGGTCGAGGGGTCGGTGGTGCCCTTGGTGACGTTGTAGTAGGGGGTCGCGGTGTAGGTGGTGTACGCCGAGGCCCCGTAGATGTCGCTGCCGACCATGTTGTAGAGCTTGAACTCGCGGTCCCAGCGCATGTTGACGTCAGGCGTGTCGTACACGACGAGCTCGTTCACCGGGGAGAGCAGGGTGTTGATGGCCAGCTCGTAGAAGAGCGTGCCGTCGGGCTGCAGGCCGCCGCGGTACTTGCTCATGTAGGCGCTCGTGGGCGCCGAACCCTGCGGCTCGAGCGCGCGCAGCGTCATCTGCTGGTCAGTCTTCTGCCCGTTGACGGTCAGATGGTACGTCACGTCGACGTACCTGCGCCCCTCGGGCGTCTCGTGGATGCGATCAGAGTCCCCGTTGTTTGCAAACCACTCGTAGATGTAGCGCGCGCTGCGCGTGAACGGGATGGACGAGAAGACGCAGCGCACCTCCGACTTGCCCTCGGCCGCCTCGGTGAAGGTCAGGGTGAGGGTGTTGCTGTCCGACCAGGCTATGGTGGCGATCTCCTCGTCGGTCTCGTCGTCGAGGACGGTGCGGAACTCCGCCTTGTCGCTGTTGTAGACGTACCAGAACCTGCTGGCGAAGGAGTCGTCCGGGACCAGGCCAAAGGAGAAGGTGTCCCCTGCCTTGAGCGGCGCGCTCGGGTCGTGCGCGATGGTGAGCGTCGCGGAGAGGCCGATGTCCGAGTTGAAGCCGCCCTTCTCGGGGGTGTAGCCACTGTCCGGGGAGAGGAGGTTGTCATAGCCGCCACCCCGCGCCGCCACGTCCGTGAGGTTGGCGACGCTGCCGATCTCTGCGGCGTGCGCCGCTCGCGGAGCGGCCAGCGTCCCGGCCGCCGCCACGAGCGAAAGTGCGAGAAGAACCACCGCCCCCAATGCCGTTGTTCTGTGTTTGAGTCGTGTTTTCATGGCAATCCTTTCAGTGGGCTTGTAGGTGCCAGAAAGGATAGATGGCGACGCAGGGTCGTCTGCCAGCCTCGTTTCTGCAGGAGGCCCAGTTGGAGCTCTGGGCGGCCTGGCTTACCGGAGTCTTACCGCATGGTTACCGGCAGCTGCGTGCCACAGCCTATCGTGGGAGTTGTATCTTCCCTCCCTGTCGCGCCGCCGTTCCCTCGTTCCAAGCTGGGCGGCGGCGCGATCCCCACGCGCGCAAACCGCTGGTGCTACCCTTTTCTACGCACGATTCGCACCGACCGCCAAGGAAGTTCCATGCCCACCAAGCACCGCTCCCTCTTCCGCTCGTTCCTCTCGTACTACCGTGGACAGCGGCACCTGTTTGTCATCGACATCATCGCTGCCGTGACGGTGGCGGCGATCGACCTCGCCTTCCCGCAGATCCTGCGCTCGCTCACGGGCGGCCTCTTTACCGAGGGCCCGGATGCCATCATGGGCGCGCTCGCCTATCTTGCCGTGGGGCTCGTGTGCATGTACGCACTGCGCTTCGTCTGTCGCTACTTCGTGATCTTCTGGGGTCACGTGATGGGCGCGCGCATGGAGAGCCGCATGCGCGAGGACCTCTTCGACGCGTACGAGCGCATGAGCTTCTCGTACTTCGACCACCACAAGTCAGGTGACCTCATGAGCCGCCTGGTCTCGGACCTCTTTGACATCTCCGAGGCCGCGCACCACGGGCCGGAGTTCATCCTCATCGGCATCGTGGAGGTCGCGGGCTCGTTTGTGATTCTCTCCACCATCAACCTGCCGCTCACGGGCGTGCTCGCGCTCATCGCGTGCCTGCTCGTGGTCTACAACGTGTACGCAAACTGGCAGATGCGCGCCGTCTACACCGAGAATCGCGTCCGCATCTCCGGCGTGAACAGCCGTCTCGAGGACTCCCTCGCCGGCGTGCGCGTGGTCAAGAGCTTTGCCGCCGAGGACGTGGAGCGCGACAAGTTCCGTCGCAGCAACAACGCCTATCTCGACTCAAAGACGCGCATGTACCGGGCCATGGGCCGCTACCAGGCGGCCATCGCGGTGATGATGGGCGCTCTCAACACGGCCGTCGTGGTCTTTGGCGGCTGGCTGATCGCAAACGGTCAGATGCAGGCCATCGACCTTGCCACCTATGCGCTTTACATCTCGCTCTTCACCACGCCCATCACGAGCATCCTGGACTTCACGGAGACGTTCCAGAAGGCAATCGCCGGGTTCAGGCGCTTCCGCGAGGTGCTGGACACCCAGCCCGACATCCAGGACAAGACCGGTGCCCCGGAGCTGCGCGTCACCAAGGGGGCGGTCAGCTACCATGACGTCTGCTTCGCCTACCCCGGGGCGCATGGCGAGAAGGACGACGTGGTCATCCGCGGCCTCAACCTGGACATCGCGCCCGGCAAGACGATCGCGCTCGTGGGCCCCTCCGGAGGCGGCAAGTCCACCACGTGCTCGCTGCTGCCGCGCTTCTATGACGTTGATTCCGGGTCCATCACCATCGACGGCCAGGACGTGCGCGACGTCACGCAGCGGAGCCTGCGCGAGGCGATCGGTCTCGTGCAGCAGGACGTCTACCTGTTCGACGGCACCATCGCGGAGAACATCGCGTATGGAAGCCCCGACGCGACCATCGAGGAGATTCGCGACGCCGCGCGCAAGGCCAACATCGCCGAGTTCGTGGAGAGTCTGCCGGATGGCTATGAGACCGAGGTCGGCGAGCGCGGCAGCCACCTCTCTGGCGGTCAGAAGCAGCGCATCGCCATCGCGCGCGTCTTCCTCAAGAACCCGCCGATCCTCATCTTCGACGAGGCCACGTCCGCGCTGGACAACGAGTCCGAGCAGGCCGTCCAGGAGTCCCTGGCTGAGCTCGCGCGCGGGCGGACCACGCTGGTGATCGCCCACCGCCTCTCCACCATCAAGGGCGCGGACGAGATCGTCACCATGGAGGGAGGTCGCGTCTCCGAGCGCGGCACCCACGAGGAGCTCCTCGCCCGCGGCGGGACCTACGCACGCTACTACGCCATGCAGTTCGCGGGATAGCCGGGGGTCGCGGCCGCGAGTCCCAATATCCCGCTCCCCATGCCAGCGCCGCCCCCACGAGTGACGCGTATTGGACGGACGGGGCCTCCCGAAGGGGCCCATCCGTCCAATACGCGTCACTCGTGGGGGCGGCGCCTGTGCACCTGCTCAGCAATTGCTTGCTTAATGCTGTTTCGCGCGGCAGTTACCTGTCGCCGAAAGAAGGAGAGAAGATCGTGTCAATACGCATGCGACCTCCGTTTTTCCTTTTTTTCCTAATTTTTCCTTTTTTTCTTATTCAGTCAAGTGGCGGGGTGATTCGTCATTCTAGTAATCAGGCTTCTGCATAGAGATTGATCGCAGAAGTCTGGCATGGGCCGTAGCCTGGCCAAGATGACCCACGACGTCTGCCCGTCGGGCTATTCTGGACCTTCTGCCAGCGCGGGACGGCTCGGGACAGCTCATGACGCGAGGGCGTATACTGACACAAGGGCTATTCTGACCGCGCGCTGCCTTCTTGGCCGCCTGGTCCTGCGACGGGGAAGAGAGAGATGGCAAAGAAACGCGAGATCGCGCGTATCCAGAAGGGTGCGCTTTCGCCTGACGAGGCCGAGGCGCTGTTTGCGACCGTCGACCACACCGGTCACTCCGACGAGGAGCGCGCCCGTCGCCAGCGCGCTCACCGCAAGGAGAAGGGCGTCTCGCTCGACATCGACCCCCTGTCTGAGGAGGACCCCTCCGGCTCCAACGTCGGCAAGGTCATTACCAAGACCGCCGTGTCTTTCGTGGTGATCTTCCTGGCGCTTGTGGTTGTGGGCCAGGTTGCCTTTGGCTTCATCCGCCGAGCCAACACGTCTAACCTCACGGAGAGCGTCACCGTGCGCACCGTTGCCTCCGCGCTGCGCGGCGGCGTGGAGTGGGGCAACGGCTTCACGCAGTTCCCGGAGGACTTCTCCGTCCAGGAGGCGGACGAGAACACCGGTCGCGTCGAGGTCACCGTCACGGACACGAGCTCTGAGAACGCGCTCGAGTGCTTTGCCGGCTCCGGCGTCCAGGCCCAGGCCTTCGCGGTCAACTGCCTGCTCAACCCCAACATCAACACTGTCGTGTATCACGTCAACGTGCATATGAGCGAGGACGGGCAGATTCAGCAGTCCGCGCTCTTCGGCTTCCTCAAGCCCACGGGGGACGTGACGTCGTACATCACCTACGTGTGGACCAAGACGCAGTCCGCGGACGGCGTCCAGCTCTCGCTCCACATCACGGGCCTCGACGAGTCCATCCAGGGCGAGCTGCGCGATAAGATTACGACGTCCTTCACGCCGGTCCAGATTCTAAGCGGCAACTAGGGCGGCTGAGCGTCAAAGGAGGGGCGCGCCGTGATATGACGGCGCGCCCCTTTTACGTTTCAAGCCCCCCTCTTCGGGCGGGTCGGGAAAATTAATCCGCCCTTTAGGCACCTCCCAAAAAGGCCAACTGGGAAAACGTCATCTTTGGGGGTCCAGAGGGCGGATTAATTTTGGAGCAGAGGCCGCTACCCGTCCATGCGGCGCTCGCGAGCCCACTCGGCGGCGGCGCTTGCAAGGGCCGAGAAGAGCGAGCACCGCTTTCCGTGCCGCGATGGAGCGTCAGCACGACTTGCGTCTTCCGGCCATGTTGCCAGCGCCTCCCTGAGGCCGGTGGTCGTGTATCGCCTCTTCTGATCTGCGTTGAGTCCGCGGACGAGCAGCTCAGCGAGCCCACGGGCGTTGCCATCAAGCCATGTGGGGACCTCGGGGCACTCTTCGAGTATGCCGAGTACGACTTCGCCTCTCCCGTGACGGGCGACCTTATTCTCTACGCATCCTACGTCAAGAACGCCGAGCCGAGCGTTCCTGAGCAGGATCAGCCCGCAGCTCCTGCGCCCAGCGACGAGGTGAGCCCCGAGCAGGCCAAGGCGGACGCCGCTGCCGAGGCCGAGGCCAACGTCCCCGAGACTGGTGACGCTACCAACGCCACCGCTGTTGCGGGCATCGGTATCGCCGGTCTTGTCGCCGCGGCCGCCAGCTTCTTCCTTCGTCGTCGCAACGAGCAGTAAGCTGCTCTCACAGAGCTGACGACTCGCAAGGGCCGCACGGGTTCCCGTTCCCGTGCGGTCCTTTTCTCTTGGCGGTCCTCGGTTTTCCGCCCTTGGCGGTCGGTTGGCAACGCGCCCCTCAACGGCCCCTTTATACGGCACCGTCTATCGACGGTCTGCGACGTTCTAATACTTCCCTAACCTCTGTCGTGTTAACGTAAAAGCTTGGAGAGCTAGGGAAGGGACCCAACGTGAAGTGCAAGAAGTGCGGTGAGGAGCTGCCCGAGAAGGCTCGTTTCTGCCCTGGATGCGGTGCCCCGGTCGAAGAGGTGCCGGCACCCAAGAAACTCGAGGAACCCCTCGACCCCATGGCTGCCGGCGCGGTGCCGCTGGTGCCCGTCGCGCCGCCGCCTCGCGCGGTGCGCGTGACGCCGCGCATCCCGCGCCCGTACGTCCCCCACAGCAGCCAGAGCGCCTCTCGTCGCTCGCCCTACACGCACTACAACGCCTCCTATGACGCGCTGCGTCCCGAGGAGAGTGCCGCGGCGAGGCGGACGCTCCGGGAGCGCGCGGCGTCCGCCTCGCCCGCGTCGCAGGAGCCTCCGGTGCAGGAGCAGGAAGCGTTCGACGTCCCGAAGACGGTGGAAGCCGCCGAGGCAGCCCCCGCCGAGACGCTGGACGCCGAGAAGACCGTCGACTTTGCCATGCCCGCCGGCGAGGCTCCCGCCGTCTCCGAGCCTGAGTCCGAGCTCCAGCAGGAGCTGCAGGACCTTCCCGGTCTGGATGACGCCCCGTCCGCTGAGCTTGACGACACGTCGAGCATTCAGTTCCAGCCTGCGGTCGACGCCCTGCCTGACTTTGAGCCCGCTTCCGCCGTCGTAGATGATGAGCCCGCCTCGTCGTTCCCGACGGAGGCCTTCGACCGCGTGAGGGACGGCGCCGCGCGCGTGAGCGACCGCATGAAGAGCTTCCAGCCCGATCGCCGCATCGTTCTCGGCGTCTGCGCGGCTATCGCCGCTGTTCTCGTTGGCGGCGTGTGCTATGCGGTTGCCACGAGCTGGCTGGGGCCGTTCGCCCCGAAGGACGAGCCTGCGCCCCCGGTCGAGCAGCCCTCAACCGAGCCGGTCGAGACGCTCGAGCCCCAGGAGGAGCAAGAGGAGGAGCCCGCGCCGGAGGAGGGCTCCCCCGAGGTCCGCGCCGCCTTCGCCGACTACTCGTGGGAGGAGCTCTCACAGATCTCTGCGCTCATCGCCGATGCGTCGAGCGATGACGAGGGGCTTGAGATTGCCGCCCAGTACAACCTGTGCGACGCCTCGGGCCGACTCAACATCGAGAACACCAAGGACATGGCGCTTGCCGACGGCACCGTCGTCCCCGTGACCATCGCCGGGTTCCGACACGACGACAAGGCCGACGGATCGGGCGTCGCTGGCATCAGCTTCGTTACTCGTGCGTCTGTTGGCACCCAGCCGCTCAACGCCTCTGGCGAGGCGGTCCTGTGGGAGCAGGCCACCCTGCGCTCGTGGCTCAACCAGTCCCTCATGGGCCAGCTGCCCGAGGACCTTTCCGCCGCCATCGTGCCCGTGAGCAAGATCACCAACAACCCCGCCAGCGTGGGCGGCGGCCAGTCCATCACGGCCGAGAGCATCTGGATTCCCTCGTGCTCCGAGCTTTCCGGGGACGTTGCCGCACAGACCACCAACGGCGACTACACCGGGTACCAGATGGAGGGCTCGCAGTACCAGGTCTATTCCGACGCCGGCGTGACGTGGAACGACGGCTTTGACTATCTGCGTCTGAGCAGCGGGTCGGACTGGTGGCTCCGCACGCCTGAGCCGAGCGCCGGCATGTACTACATGACCGTCACGCCGGAGGGCAGCCCGCACTACTATCGCAACGGCGGGCGTGAGCTGGCCGTTGTCGTGGGGTTCTGCCTCTAAGGCATAGTTGAACGCCTTGTTGCCGCCCGCGGGATCGTTCGGGTCCTGCGGGCGGCAACGTCGCATAACCCGACAAAACGAGCGAAATACGCCCTGAAATGTCAGGTTATGCGACCTTGAAACGAAGAGCCCCGCCTCTAGGGGCGGGGCTGGGTGACGCGTTTTGGCCGGAATCGGCGTGTTATGCGAGAAGTGCGGTCACGTCTCCGAGCACGCTCTCAAAGCTGACGCCGCGGACCTGATAGTCGGGCTGCTCCGGCGTGATCTCCATCGCGTGACGGACGAGGCTTCCGGCAAACTCGACGGCGGAGAGCAGGTTCTTTCCGGCGTAAATGGCCGCGGTGAGGCCAGACGCAAAGAGGTCGCCCGTTCCGTGGAGCATGTAGGGGAGCAGCTTGCTCGAGACCTCCTCGACGTCCCCGCCCACCACGCTCACGTAGTTGCGGATGATGCTCTCGCCCTCGTGGACAACGCCCTTGAGCACCACGGACTTCGCTCCCATGCCAAGGAGCGCGTCCATCATGCCCCCGATATAGCCCTCGTCGACGTCCTGTCCCGCATAGGCGATGCCGGTGAGGATCGAGGCCTCGGTGAGGTTGGGCGTGAGCACGTCGGCGCCGTCCACCAGGCCCTTCATGGCCTCGCACATCTCATCGGTATAGGTGGGGTACTTGGAGCCGCCGTCGCCCATCACCGGGTCCACGATGCGGAGCGCCTTGGGGTACTCGCGATAGAGGCGCAGGATGGCGTCAACCTGCTCGGCTGAGCCTAGGAAGCCCGAGTAGATGCCGTCGAGCTCGATGCCCTCCTCGCGCCAGGCGTCGAGGTACTCGGTGAGCATGGGCGTGGTGTCGTGCATGTAGAACTTGGGGAAGCGCGTGTGCGCAGAGAAGAGCGACGTGGGCACGGGGCACACGTCGATGCCGGCCGCCGAGAGCACCGGGATGGCCACGCCAAGGGAGCACTTGCCGTAGCCGCACAGGTCGTGAACGGCCGCGACGCGCGGCAGGTAGCCGCCCTCGCGCTGGTAGAGGTACAGATTGCTGGCGTTGTTCATGGGATTCTCCTTTGTCCGCGGACTGATGGACCAGCGTACGCAGGCAAGGATAGACCTTTTTTCGCCGCGCGGCGCGCTGACGTCCCAATTGCCCAGTCTCTTATCGCCAATGTGCGCGCGGTGTGGAGGAAAGATTGCCGATTCAATTCCGGACGGTTCTCCGCAGGGGTTCCTGCCAGCAGGAAGTCAGGTGGCGTGACAGCTGCGTGAGAGGTTGGTGGAAGCTTCGGGAAAGTGCCCTCTGCTAGGGTGGGCGCCATAAGCGCATCGAATCAATACCAAATCAATATCTTTGCTATAGTGGGGAGGAGCGATGAGGCCAAAGGATTTTGAGTGGGACCCGGAGAAGAGCAGGAAGAACTTCGAGAAGCACGGAATTGATTTCGTGGCGGCGCAGGCGCTCTGGAATCGGCCAGTCCTGCAGAAGCCGACCAAGCCAGGAAGCGATGACGAGCGCTATGCGGTGTTCGGAATAATCGGTGGGATTCATTGGACGGCGATTGTCACCTATCGCAAACAGCACGTGCGCATCATATCGGTAAGGCGTTCGAGGAAGAAGGAGGTCGAGGCATATGATCGTTTCAAAAGATGGCAAGAGAAAGATAACCGTCGAAGAGTTTGACGAGATGTTCGACAACGGCGAGGACATCAGTGACTTCTTGGACGATGAGAACGCCAAGTGGATTGAGCCCGACCCGGACGCAATCTTCATAACTACGCTCACCAAGAAGATTAACCTCGATCTGCCCATACACATGGTCAAGCAGATCGACGAGCAGGCGCGTCGGTGCGGCCAGCCCCGCCAGAGCCTGCTCAGGACGTGGATCTGGGAGCGCCTGCGCGAGGAGCAGGAGCGAGACCTTCGCCTGGGAATTCCGCCCCTGAAGGTAGAGCCGTCCGTGATCGTCCAGGACCCCAGGAAGGAGACCGCGGAGAAGCAGGCGTGACCGTGTGCCCGCGCCCTTGCGCCCGTGGTCGCTCGCTGCCGGTCGCGTATACTGGGGGAGCGAAAAACCAACCGAGAGGAGCATCATGGCAGACCAGCCGCTCGTGGGAATCATCATGGGGTCCAAGTCCGACATGCCCACCATGGAGGGGTGCACCAAGCAGCTCGAGGAGCTGGGCGTTCCGTACGAGCTGGTCATCGCCAGCGCGCACCGCAACCCCGACAAGGTCCACGAGTGGGCGGGGTCCGCTGCCGACCGCGGCCTCAAGGTCATCATCGCCGCCGCCGGCAAGGCCGCGCACCTCGGCGGCGTCGTTGCGGCCTTTACGCCGCTGCCCATCATCGGCGTGCCGATGAAGACCTCCGACCTCGGCGGCATGGACTCGCTGCTCTCCATGGTCCAGATGCCCTCCGGCGTGCCGGTGGCCTGCGTCGCCATCAACGGCGCCAAGAACGCCGCCATCTACGCCACGCAGATCCTCGGCGCCACCATGCCCGAGTATCGCGAGAAGATCGTCGAGTTCAAGCGTCAGATGGCCGAGGCCTAAGGAGAGCCACGCATGGCGTCTCACTTCAAGCAGCCCGAAGGGACCGACCCGCGGGGATTCGTCCGTTCTTCTCGCCCGTCGCCGAGGTCGGCTCATGCTGCGCCTCGATACGCGACGGACGATGACGCGTCCCGGCGCCTGCGCACCCGCCGCGGCGGCGACGAGTCATACCACGCTCCGGTGGGCAACCCGCACGCCGCGGGCATGCCGCGAGCGAGCGAGGGGTTCGTCTCCGTGGTGTCCGATCCTGGTGGGTCGTCCCGTGGGCATGACCGTCGGCGCAGAGAGCCGCACTTCGTCGAGACCGATCCATATGACCTTTCTGGGCGCCGGAGCCGGGACCCCAAGAAGCGCGTGGCGCGGGTGCTCTCGGTCATCCTGTTCGTGGTGGGCATCGGTCTGATTGCCGCCGCGGCCGGCATGTTCATCTACAACCAGTGGCAGTACGGCGAGCAGGACCGCATCAACGAGGAGCTTGCCGAGTACGCCACCCTCTCGGACGACGGCTCGACCGCCCCGCAGGTCGACTGGGAGGGCCTCAAGGCCGTGAACGGAGACGTGGTCGGCTGGGTGCAGATTCCGGGCACGGGGGTCAACTACCCGGTCTATCAGGCACAGGATAACGAGAAGTACCTGCATACCAGCGCAGAGGGGACGTACTCCCTCGGTGGTCAGGTCTTCCTGGACTACGAGAACGCAAAGCCGGGCATGGCCGACGCCCAGACAATCGTCTATGGCCACCACCTGCGCAACGGCTCCATGTTCAAGCCGGTCTCCGACATGCAGGACCAGCAGGTGTTCGACAGCGTCTCAACCGTCTGGTACGTGACGGAGGAGGCGAGCTACGAGCTCGAGCCGCTGTTCATCTACCAGACCACCGCTGATGACACCAACGTCCGCCAGTTCAACTTTGGCTCAACGGACGAGCTGCACACCTACCTCTCCGGCCTGCTGGGCCAGGCGGTGGCGAGCCGGAGCGACGCCGCCCAGGTCATCAACGGGATGACCAAGGCGCTCTCGCTCTGCACCTGCTATTACGAGGACAGCGACAAGGGCCGCGTCATCCTCGTGTGCGCACTCAAGTCCGAGGCCGCGGCGGCGACGGCAGCCGCGGGCGAGTAAGGGGGAAGGGTGACGACGCTCTCTGGGGACACCCTCGCGACGAGGGGCGAGATGCCCCAGCCTACCGATTGCCCTGACGACAAGCTGCACGAGGAGTGCGGCGTCTTTGGCGTCTGGGCTCCGGGGCGTGACGTCGCGCGCATGACGTACTTCGCCCTGCGCGCCCTGCAGCACCGTGGCCAGGAGTCCGCCGGAATCGCCGTGGGCGACGGGCGGACGGTTCTTATCCGCAAGGACCTCGGCCTTGTGACGCAGGTGTTCTCCGACGCCGACCTCGCGGCGATGCCGGGCAAGGTGGCCTGCGGGCACTGCCGGTACGGCACCGCGGGGGCCAAGGGGTGGGAGTCGGCGCAGCCGCATCTCTCCACCATCAACGACGTCATCATCGCGCTCGCGCACAACGGGACGCTCGTCAACTTTGACAGCCTCCGCCGCGAGCTCATCGAGATGGGAATCCCCTTCCGGTCGAGCACGGACTCGGAGGTCGCTGCCAAGCTCATCGGATACTTCACGCAGCGCGCCGGCCGCCTGCGCACGGGAATCGCGCACACGATGCGCATGCTCGAGGGCGGGTACGCCATGGTGCTGGTGCGCGAGAACGCGCTCTACGCGTTCCGCGACCCGCATGGCATCCGCCCGCTCGTCCTGGGGCGGCTGGGCGATGACGGCTGGGTCGTGGCGAGCGAGACGTGCGCGCTCGACATCTCGGGAGCGACGTTCGTGCGAGAGATCGAGCCCGGCGAGATCGTCCGCATCTCGGAGGACGGCCTGCGCTCCGAGCGCGGCTGCGAGCCGGGGTGTCGCGCCGACTGCATCTTCGAGCACGTGTACTTCTCGCGTCCCGACTCCGTGAAGGACGGCTCGAGCTTCTACCTCATGCGCCACAACATGGGTCGCCGGCTCGCTCGGGAGACGCCCGTCGATGCCGACCTCGTGATCTCCGTGCCGGACTCGGGTACGCCTGCCGCCGAGGGGTTTGCGCAGGAGCTGGGAATTCCCTTCGGGACCGGGCTCATCAAGAACCGCTACGTGGCGCGCACCTTCATCCAGCCCACGCCCGAGCTGCGACAGATGGGCGTCCGCCTGAAGCTCAACGCCCTGCCTGACGTGGTGCGTGGCAAGCGACTGGTGATGGTCGACGACTCCATCGTCCGCGGCACCACCTCGCGGCAAATCGTGCGCATGCTCAAGGCGGCGGGCGCAACCGAGGTGCACGTCCGCTCGGCCTCCCCCATGGTCACGTGGCCCTGCTTCTACGGCATCGACACGGCGAACCAGGACCAGCTCATCGCCGCCAACATGTCGCTCGAGGAGATTCGCGCCTACATCGAGGCGGACTCGGTGGGCTTCCTCTCCATCGAGGGCCTGCTCGACTGCGTCCCGCAGGGCGGCTACTGCAAGGCGTGCTTTACCGGGGAGTACCCCGTGGAGATACCCCGCTCGTTCTGGGAGGACAAGTTCCTGCCCGGGTACGAGCCCAACAACCTTGAGGCGGCGTCTGCGACCTCGCATATGCCGCTCGAAGAAGCGGAGCAATGCCTGAACGCCTAGGGACGGCCCCGGGCGATTGTGGCGGAAAGGAGCGAGATGGCCGAGAACACCAAGCATGTGAGCTATGCGGACGCCGGCGTCGACACGGCCGAGGGAGCCCGTGCCGTCGACGCGATCAAGGCCGCCGTGGCAACGACCAACCGACCGGAGGTCATCGGTGGCCTCGGGGGGTTTGGGTCGTGCTTCTCGGCCGCGGCGCTCAAGGACATGGAGGAGCCGATCCTGGTCTCCGGCACCGACGGCGTGGGCACCAAGCTCGCCATCGCGCAGCTGCTCGACCGTCATGAGACGGTGGGCGAGGACCTCGTGGCGATGTGCGTTGACGACGTGGTGCCCATCGGCGCCGAGCCGCTGTTCTTCCTCGACTACGTTGCCATTGGCAAGCTACGTGCCGAGCACGTGGCCAAGATCGTGGGCGGCATTGCCGAGGGCTGCCGCAAGTCCGGATGCGCGCTCGTGGGCGGCGAGATGGCCGAGCACCCGGGCGTCATGGCCGAGGGCGACTATGACCTTGCCGGCTTCGTCGTGGGCGTGGTGGACCGGCCCAAGATGATCGGCCCCGACAAGGTGCGCGAGGGCGACGTGATTCTCGGCCTGCCGAGCTCTGGCATCCACTCCAACGGCTACTCGCTCGTGCGCAAGGTCGCCATCGAGGGCAAGACCGTCGAGGAGCTGGAGACCCCGCTGCCCGAGCTGGGCGGTGAGTCGCTCGCCGACGCCGTGATGCGCCCGACCACGATCTACGCCGGCGGCCTGCTCAAGGCGCTGCGCGCCGGTGCCCCCATCCACGCGATGGCCCACATCACCGGCGGCGGCATCACCGAGAACCTCGACCGCGCCATGCCGGAGGGCCTTGACGCGCTCGTGTATCGCGGGGGAGCGTCTGGCCCTGCCTGGGACATCCCGCCCGTCATCACCTACATGATCAACGCCGCCGAGCTCACGCTCGAGGAGGCGTACCGCACGTTCAACATGGGCGTGGGCATGAGCGTCATCTGCGCCGCCGAGGACAAGGACGCCGTGATGTCGGCACTCGCGGACGCGGGGTTTGCGCCGTTCGTCATGGGCGAGGTCATCGCCGGTGCGCCGGGCGAGAAGGGGAAGGTCGTGTACGACGATGAGCGTTAGGATTGGTGTTCTCATCTCGGGCAGCGGCACCAACCTGCAGGCCCTCATCGACCGGATTGCCGACGGCTCGCTCGACGCCTCCATCGAGCTCGTGGTGAGCTCGCGCCCGAGCGCCTATGGCCTCAAGCGCGCGGAGGCCGCAGGCATCCAGACGCTCACGCTCTCCAAGGACGTGTACGCCGACCCGGAGCAGGCCGACGAGATCATCGCCGCCGAGCTCAAGCGCCACGGCGTCGAGTACGTCATCATGGCGGGCTACATGCGCAAGGTGCACGACCCCATCCTGGCGTCGTTCCCCAACCGCGTGGTCAACCTGCATCCCGCCCTGCTGCCGAGCTTCCCGGGTGCGCACGCCATCCAGGACGCCTATGACCGCGGCGTCAAGGTCACCGGCGTGACCGTGCACTTCGCGAACGCGGACTACGACGCCGGCCCCATCATCGCGCAGCGCGCGCTTCCGGTGGAGGAGGGCTGGTCGGTCGATGAGCTCGAGGAGCACATCCACGAGATTGAGCACGAGCTCTATCCCGAGGTCGTGGGCCTCATCTCTGCCGGCCGCGTTCATGTGAGGGACAACGGGACCGTGGCGATTGACCCTGAGTAGGCGCCGCTCTCCAGACGTTCGCGCGGGTCGTCACCAGTTCGGTGGCGGCCCGCGTCGTATGAGCGGCTGCCATCTCCGTGCAATCAGCGGGATAGTGGAAAGAAATTCGCCGCCGTCCTGCAATCGGCGGGATAGTGGGAAGCCTTTTTCGGCCGTCATTGCCCTTTCTCTTGATAAAAATTGATTCAGATTTAAATATCTGCAGATAGCACAGGCGTCGATACGTGACCCGTCCCCGGAAAAGCTTCCCACTATCCCGCCGATTGCAGGACGGCGGCGAATTTCTTCCCACTATCCGCCTGATTGCGCGCCTCCGCCCCTGGCTGCGGGAAGGCCTAGCGGCGAACCAGCACGGCGACGCTCTCCACGTGCTTGGTGTGGGGGAACATGTCGACCGAGGTCACGCGCTCAATCCGGTATCCCAGCGAGCGGAGCACCTCCACGTCGCGTGCCTGCGTCACAACATTGCAGGAGACGTAGACGATGCGTTCCGGCGCAAGGGCCGCCGCGCCGCCAAGGAACTCCGGAGTGCTCCCGGCGCGTGGGGGATCCATGATGATGGCGTCGAAACGCTCGTTGCGTCCGCGGCCGGCCATCCATTCCGTGGCGTCGGCCGCCACGAACGCGCTCTGTCTCTCGACGCGGTTTGCCTGGGCGTTGCGCCGCGCGCAGGATACGGCGGCGGCAACTCGCTCGACTCCGACGATCTGCAGATTAGGCCGTCGCGCTGCCGCGCAGATGCCGATGGTTCCCGTTCCGCAGTACGCGTCGAGCACGCGGCCTGCGTCGCCGATCCCTTCGATTGCCAGCCGGTAGAGCACCTCGGTCTGCTGCGGGTTGGTCTGGTAGAAGCTCGTGGGGCCGATCTCAAAACGGCACCCAAGCAGCTCGTCGTGCATGATGCCGGGCCCGTAGAGCGTGTGACACAGGCGACCGAGAATGGCGTTCGTCCTGCGGTCGTTCACGTTCTGCACGATGGTCGTGACCTCGGGACAGGTCGCGCGCAGCTCGCCCACCAGGCGTTCGCGGTTCCTGAGCTCGTTCACGCGTGTCACCAGCACGAGCATTACGTCATCGGTCGCGTATCCGCAGCGCACGACGGCGTGGCGCAGTACGCCGGTGCCGCGGTCCTCGTCGTAGGGCGGAATGTGCATCCTCTCAGCGACCCTGGCAACGGCGTTCAGGATACGCCGGCCCCGTCGATCCTCCACGAGGCAGTCGGAGCACGGCACGATCCGATGCGTTCCCGCCGCGTAGAATCCGCTCAGCACGCGTCCGCGTGGTGCATGGGCAAACGGGGTCGCCGCCTTGTGGCGGTAGTGCAGCGGCTCCTCCATGCCGCGGATGTCCTCGAGTGCGCCGCCGTCGGCAAGGACCATCTCGCCGAGGAGCTCCCTGACCTGCTCTTGCTTGCGCCGGAGCTGTATGGGGTAGGGGACCGCGAGCCACTCGCAGCCTCCGCATTCACGCGAAATGGGGCAGGTGTACGTCTTGTATCCCATACGGACCAGTATACCTACCGTTTGCCGATATGCGCCTCAGTCGTTCGCGACAGGCTTGCAAAGAAACCAATGTGATATCACAATGACCTCAGTCGAGGACGCTCACCAAGGGGCGTGCCCGTCACCAGGAAAGGAACTGCAATGACCGTAGAGAAGCAGGCCCGCGCCGCGTCCGGCTGGCCCATGCTCTTCGTCACCCTCGTCGCCTATGCCGCCGCCATCTGGGGCATGATTCAGGGCATCGTCATCCTCGCCACCGCCGAGGAGGCCGGCGTGCCCGCGCCCGTCGCGGGGCCCGCGCTGCTCGTGGGCGGCATCGTGCTGCTCATCGTGGCCATCATCGTCAGCTGCGGCTTCTTCTCGCTGCAGCCCGGCCAGGCCCGCGTGCTCGTGCTCTTTGGCAACTACGTGGGCACCGTCCGCGAGTCCGGCTTCTACTGGGTTAACCCCTTCTACAGCCACAGCCTGGGCTCGGACGGCACCGGCGCCTCCATCGACGTCAGCCTGGAGGAGGGCACCCCGTCCGTGAAGGCGGCCGCGGCCGCCAAGGCGCTCTCCACCAAGGTCTCCCTGCGTGCGCGCACGCTCAACGGCGATCGCCTCAAGGTCAACGACAAGATGGGCAACCCCATCGAGATCGCGACCGTCGTGGTCTGGCACGTGGCAGACACCGCAAAGGCCCTCTTCGACGTAGACCACTATCCCAGCTACGTGTCCATGCAGACCGAGACCGCGCTGCGCCACGTGGCGAGCATCTACGCCTATGACCACATGGAGGACGACGACGCCTCCAACAGCTCCATCACGCTGCGCTCCAACATCGAGGAGGTCTCCGAGTCCCTCAAGGAGGAGCTCGACCGGCGCCTCGCCCCGGCCGGCGTCTCGGTGGACGACGCCCGCCTCACGCACCTCGCCTACGCGCCGGAGATCGCCCAGGCGATGCTGCGCCGCCAGCAGGCCGAGGCCATCATCGCCGCGCGCAAGAAGATCGTCGAGGGCGCGGTCTCCATGGTGGACATGGCGCTCAAGGAGCTCTCCGACGGCGGCGTGGTGGAGTTCGACGAAGACCGCAAGGCCGTGATGGCGTCCAACCTGATGGTCGTCCTCTGCGGCGAGTCCGAGGCCCAGCCCGTCCTCAACACGGGTTCCCTCTACCAGTAAGGCGCTGACGACGTGGCCGCGCGCAAGCAATATCCCCTGCGTATAGACCCAGAGGTCTGGGCCGCGGTGGAGCGCTGGGCCGCCGATGAGATGCGCAGCGCCAACGGCCAGGTCGAGTGGATCCTGCGTGACGCCCTGCGTCGCGCAGGACGCCTCCCCAAGAAGGGCGAGAAGAACGACGACCAGTGAGACAAGGGGGCGGGCCGCGCCACTGGCGTCAGGTTTATTTGGCACGCGCGGTTTGCGTGCCAAATAAACCTGACGCCAGTGGCATGCCCCCTTGTCTCGCCCCCTGCCAACGCCCTCACCGTTCTTATCGCCCGCTGCCCGATATGTGCGCAACGCCGTGACCAAACGTGGGTAAGGTGAGTCACATCGTGCACAGACCCCGTCCAAGGGAGGCATCATGGCTGCAAAGGGAACGGAGAAGGTCAAGAACGTGGTCCTTGTGGGCCAAGGCGGCGTGGGCAAGACCATGCTGGCGGAGGCCATGCTTCACCTGACGGGGCGTACCACCCGTCTCGGCGGCCACGCCGGCACCAAGCCCACGCTTGACTACGACGGCGAGGAAGGGGAGCGCGGCTTCTCCATCTCCACCTCCATCGCCCCGATCATCTGGGAGGGTACGCGCCTGAACGTGCTCGACGCCCCGTGCTACCCCGACTTCGTCGGCGACGCCTACGCCGCCATGAGCGCGTGCGAGACCGCGCTCTTCATGGTCGACGCCGCCTCGGGCCCGGGCACCATCACCACCCGCCTGTGGTACGCCGCCGAGGAGCAGAGCCTCGCGCGCGCGATCTTCGTCAACCGCATCGACCGTCCGGACGCGGACTTTGACGTCGCCATGTCCGCGCTGCAGGACCGCTTTGGCAACAGCCTCGCGCCCGTGACCATCCCGATGGGCTCCGGCGAGGCCTTCAAGGGCATCATCGACGTCGTCCACATGAAGGCGCGCCACCTCGAGAACGGCAAGCCCGTCGTCGAGGACGTCCCCGCCGAGTTCGCAGACGCCGCCGAGGCCGCCCGCGCCCAGCTCACCGAGCTCGTGGTGGAGGCCGACGACGAGGTCATGATGAAGTACCTCGAGGGCGAGGAGGTCACGCAGGACGAGCTCGAGGGCTTGCTCGCCAAGGCCATCCGCGACCGCGTCTTCGTCCCCGTCTTTGCCGGCAGCTGCGTGCGCGAGGAGGGCGTTATCTCCTTCATGGATGCCGCCGTGGCGTGGTTCCCCACGATGGCCGACTTCGGCCGCATTCCGCTCGTCAACGGCGAGCAGCTCGACATCTCCGAGGACGACGAGCGCCCCGTGGTCTTTGCCTTCAAGTCCCTGAACGACCCGCAGAACGGCCGTCTCTCCTTCCTCAAGGTCCTCGCCGGCACCGTCACGCCGGGCATGGAGCTCACCAACGCCCGCACGCGCAAGTCCGAGCGCCTCGGCCACCTCTACCAGATGTGCGGCAAGGAGACCACCGACGTCCAGTCCGCAGCCGCTGGCGACATCGTCGTGATTCCCAAGCTCGAGGCCATGACCGGCGACACGCTCTCCGTCACCGGCAAGGTCGAGGCCGCCGAGTTCCGCTTCCCCAACTCGCTCTACCGCATTGCCATCGAGCCCGACGCGCGCGGCACCGAGGGCAAGCTCTACGCCTTCCTCGAGAAGTCCGCGGACGCCGACCCCACCCTCAAGGTGGAGCGCGACGAGGACACCGGCCAGACCGTCATCTCCGCCATCGGCGAGGCGCAGGTCAGCGTCCTTCTTGACCGCCTTGAGGACCGCGCGGGCATCACCGCCCACACCGTGGCGCTCAAGATTCCGTATCGCGAGACCATCCGTCGCGTTGCCTCCGCCCAGGGCCGTCACAAGAAGCAGACCGGCGGCGCCGGCCAGTACGGCGACTGCTGGCTGCGCATCGAGCCCAACCCGGGCGCCGGCTACGAGTTCGTGGACGAGGTCGTGGGCGGCCACATCCCGCGCGGCTTCATCCCGGCCATCGACAAGGGCGTCCAGGAGACCATGCGCGAGGGCGTGCTCGCCGGCTACCCGATGATCGACGTCAAGTGCGCCGTCTATGAGGGTTCCTACCACCCGGTCGACTCCAACGAGATGGCGTTCAAGACCGCCGCGCGCATCGGCTTCCAGAAGGCCGTCAGCCAGGCCGAGCCCGTGCTGCTTGAGCCCATGGCGCACCTGCGCATCACCGTGCCCGAGAGCTACGCCGGCTCCGTGATGGGCGATGTCTCCGCCTCCCGCGGCCGCGTCGAGGGCATGGAGGCCGGCACCGGCGCCGCGGCCGGCGAGACCACCATCTCCGCCACCGTCCCGTACGCCGAGGTCACCGACTACGCCACCCGCCTGCGCTCGCTCTCCCGCGGCACCGGCGAGTTTGAGATGGAGGTCAGCGGCTACGAGCAGGTGCCGCACGACATCCAGCAGCGCCTGGCGGAGGACTACGCCGCCCGCCGCGCCGCCGGCGAGAAGTAACGTGCAAAAGGGACAGTCACTTTTGCACGCTGCGACATCGTGACCCCCACGCGGGCGGTCGGTCCCCCGGGTCCGGCCGCCCGTTCTGCTAGGATTGACACCGGAGCACTAACACTTAACCACAGGAGGAAATCATGCTCTCCGCAGTTCAGATCAAGCCGGACGTCTACTGGGTCGGCGCGCTCGACTGGAACGCCCGCGAGTTCCACGGCTACACCACCGAGGCGGGCATCACCTACAACGCCTACCTCATCCTGGATGAGAAGGTCACGCTCATCGACACCGCAAAGATCACGTTCAAGGACGAGCTCCTCGAGCGCATCTCCTCGGTGATCGACCCCTCCAAGATCGACGTCCTCATCGCAAACCACGTCGAGATGGACCACTCCGGCTCCACCTCCGTGATCCACGAGCTCGCGCCCGGGGCGGAGATCTACTGCTCCGCGCCGCAGGGCGTCAAGAACATGACCGCGCACTTCGGCGACCTCGGCTATCACGGCGTCAAGACCGGCGACACCCTCTGCATCGGCAAGCGCACGCTGACCTTCGTGCAGACCCCGATGGTCCACTGGCCGGACAACATGGTCACCTACGACGCCTACGACAAGATCCTCTTCTCCAACGACGCCTTCGGCCAGCACTTCGCCAGCTCCAGCCGCTTCGATGACGAGAACGACCTCTGCGAGGTCATGCACCAGGCGCACAAGTACTATGCCAACATCGTGCAGCCCTACCGCGCGCAGGCCACCGCGGCCGTGAAGGCGGTGCGCGGCCTCGGCCCGGATGCGCTCGACATGATCTGCCCGGCGCACGGCGTCATCTGGCGCGGCCACGTAGAGGACATCCTCTCCGCCTACGAGGGCTTTGTCTCCGGCGAGGTCCAGGAGCGTGCGCTCGTGGTCTACGACTCCATGTGGCACTCCACCGAGAAGATCGCCCGCTCGCTCGTGGACGGCTTCCTCGCCGCCGGCATCCCCGCGCAGCTCATGGACCTCAAGGAGAACCACATCTCCAACGTCATGGACGTCTTCATGGACTGCAGGTACGTGTGCGTGGGCTCCCCGACGCTCAACAGCCAGATGCTGCCCACGGTCGCCAGCTTCCTCACGTACATGAAGGGCCTCTCGCCCAAGAACGAGAACCGCGTGGGCCTGGCCTTCGGCTCGTACGGCTGGGCGCCGATGGGTCCCAACAACGTGGCCAAGGAGCTTGAGGCCGCGGGCTTCCAGATGCCGGTGAAGACCCTCGCCATCAACTGGATTCCCTCCGACGAACAGCTCACCGCTGCCACCGAGGCCGTGAAGGAGCTCACGGCATAAGCCCGCAATCGCAAGGCGAGAAGAACGACCGCCCGGGGGCGCCTCCGCTCCCGGGCGGTCTTTTCTCATTAGTATGCTCAGCGAATCCTATATAGTTAACCTGTATTTCCGCTACGGAATGGATGATATATGGCTGAGCAGACTCTGATAATCGGGCATAACACTGCGCTTGAGTTCTGGCGTGCGGCGAGGGTTGCCTCGAGCAACCTCCAGGAGCCTGAGATGGTGGGCAGGACATGCGGCCGCCTGCCTCAGACCCCGACCTCCCTCGCGCGTCGCGCAATCGAGCTGCTCGGTGCCGAGGCCCCGATAGACGCCGTCGTGCCAAAGGTCGGGGCGCGAATGAGGAGCCCGCTCATCAGGGCGCATTCGTGTGGGGCGCCCCTGCCGGCGAATAGCCTCTTCTATATTGATGACGACATCGCGGTCTGTCGGATGCCCGCGGTCCTGGTGCAGCTTGCCCGCGGGTCGACCCCGGTCGAGCTTGCGCGCATCGCATACGAGATGACGGGGACCTACGGCTTCGAAGCAGGTAATAGGTCGGATGTGATCCAGGACCTCCGCCCGCTTCTCGATCTCGGGGAGCTCAAGGGCTACGCCCGCTCATGCTGCGCAACCGGCACGCGCGGGTCAAGAATTGCGTCTGATGCCCTCAGGTGCGTCGTGCCAAACTCCAACTCCCCGCGTGAGACCGACGTTGCGATCATCCTCATGATGCCCCGTTCGGTGGGCGGCTTCGACCTCCCCGGCTTCGCGATGAATCCCACGATCAGGCTCTCTAGCCATCTTGAGGCCATCGTGGGGTCAGACACGCTGACCCCAGACTTCTACTGGCCTGATAAGAAGGTGATTCTTGAGTACGAAAGCGAGAAGTATCACCGGACGCCCGCGGCGATGAACCGCGACGAGCGCCGGCGGCGCGCCTTCGAGAGCGAGGGCTATCGCGTCATGAGGCTCATGAACGACGTTCTGAAAACGAATGACGAGCTCAACAGCTTCATGACGCAGCTCGCCCAGGCCCTTGGGATCTACAGGCGTCCCGCATCCCAGCGCATGCTCGACCGCAGGAGGCAGCTGAGGGAGGAGCTGTTCGGCCCCGTGAGCGAGGAGACTGCAAAGCACGAGATGGAGCACCCGTATACTGGCCCGGTCATCTAGCCCCCTCGCCCCGCTCAACGGTGGCGCGTTTCCTGCAATCAGGGGGATAGTGCGTAAAAAATCGCGTCCGTCCTGCAATCAGGGGGATAGTGCGAAGGGTTCTGGGGCACCGGGTGAGTAGCCGACGAATCGCCAACAGGCATTTTGTGGCTGGATCTGATCAGAGGCCCGCCAAAATGGGCTTCTGAGGCCAAAACGACCTTCACACTATCCCCCTGATTGCAGACCAGCGGCCGGTTTCTTCGCACTATCCCCCTGATTGCAAAAACAGCCTGGTGCCTGACGCGTCGGAGATTGGCGCGGGCTCCCTTGGCCACCGCCTTCCCCCAGCCTAGGCTTCAGATAACGTTGAATGCGCGCACGCCCCAGACCTGCTAAAATCAGTCCATTGTGCCGATGGCTCCATCGTCCCTGCCGGAGGCACGTATCTGACCCAAGACCAAGGAGGTCGCGCACACGCGCATGGACGTAGCCATTAGTATTGTCGTCACGTTTCTGCTCACGCTCGCCAACGGTTATTTCTCCGCGTCGGAGCTGGCCGTCGTATCCGCAAAGCGAGCGATACTCGAACCGGAGGCAGAGGAGGGCGACAAGCGTTCGCAGGCCGTCCTGAAGCTCTCCGCCGACTCGGGCCAGTTCCTCGCCACGATCCAGGTTGCCATCACGCTCGTCGGCTTTGCCTCCTCGGCCTTCGCCAGCACGAGCCTCTCCGACCCGCTCGGCGGATGGTTCATGAGCCTCGGCATGCCGGAGGCCATCGCCCAGCCGCTCGCTCCCGTCATCATCACGCTCGCCGTCTCCTACCTCTCCATCGTGGTCGGCGAGCTCGTCCCCAAGCGCATCGCGCTCGCGGACTCCGAGGGCGTTGCCAAGTCGGTCTCGGGCGTCATCCGCACGTTCATGCACGTCGCGCGCCCCTTCGTCTGGCTGACCTCCAAGTCCGCCAACGGCCTCTCCGCCCTCCTGGGCATCGCCTCCGCCGACGAGCGCGAGGGCGTCTCCGAGGAGGAGATCAAGTACATGGTGACGGACGCCGATGAGCTCACGGATCAGGAGAAGTCCATGATCCACGAGGTCATCGACCTCGGCGACACCATAGCCCGCGAGGTCATGGTCCCGCGCGTCGACATGACGGCGATGGAGGACACCTCCACGCTCTCCGAGGTCCTCACCGTCATGCGCCGCACCGGATACTCGCGCATCCCCATCTACCACGACTCCGTGGACCGCATCGTGGGCATCGCGCACATCAAGGACCTCATCAGCCCCATCCTCGATGACGGCCGCGGTGCCGACGCCGTCGCCGCGCATGTCCGCACCGCCGACTACGTCCCCGACACCAAGGACATCATCCCGCTGCTCTCCGAGATGCAGTCCAGCCACGACCAGATGGTCATCGTCGTCGACGAGTACGGCGGCACGGCCGGCATCATCACGGTCGAGGACATCGTCGAGGAGGTCGTCGGCGAGATCGAGGACGAGTTCGACCCCGACAACAAGTACCTCACCCAGCTCTCCGACCGCGAGTGGCTCGTCGACGGCCGCTTCTCCATCGACGACGCCATCGAGCTCGGCTGGCCCATCGAGGACAACGAGGAGTACGAGACCGTCGCCGGCTTCGTGCTCGAGCTCGCCGACAAGCTCCCGCGCCCCGGCGACGTCATCGAGAAGGACGGCTATCAGTTCCGCGTGCAGTCCATGCGCGGCCGCCGGCTCTCGATGCTCCGCGTCATCGCACCCGAGCCGCCCGCCGAGGAGGACCAGGAGGACGCTGAGACCGAGGAGAACGTCGACTCGTCGAAGGAGTAGAGCCTCTTCCGCCGAGTTTCACTACAATGGGTGAATCACAGTCGCCCGCGTCCCGCGCGGACCGAGGGAGGGAGCTCGATGGCCCAGCTCTTTGACATCCAGAAGGTGACGGTCGGCCCGAGGAACCTCGAGGCCGTGGTTGCCCTTGCCCCGAGCGCTCCCGTCATGACGAGCGACGACATCGAGGGAACCGCCCACGTGTTCGACCTCCTGCCCGGTCTCATGGACCACATCTGCCTCGGGGACTCCTCCGAGCGCTTCACCGAGGTCGCCGGCAACACCGAGCTCGCGCACCTGCTCGAGCACGTGACCGTCGAGCTCCTCGCGCAGACGGACGTCGCCGGGGACATCTCGAGCGGTCGCACCACGCAGCTGGGCGACCGCCTCTACCAGATCACGCTCGCCTGCTCGGACGACGTGCTCGTGGCCGGCGCGCTCTCGAGTGCGGTCTGGATTCTCCAGTGGGCCTTCTCCGGCGCGGGCGACCCCAAGCCGGACGTGGCCGCTACCGTCGAGGGCCTGGTCGCCCTCGTCAAGAGCCTGGACGAGAAGGACGAGGGCTCTTCGGAGCCCGATCTCCCGGCCGGGAATGACGTCGAGCCCGAGCCTGAACCCGAGGCGGAGCCGGCTGTCGAGGAGGCCCCGGCCCCCGCGCCCGTCGAGCCCGCCCAGGAGCCCGAGCCGGCGTGGTCCGAGGAGGAGCCCGCTGAGCCCGCACCCGAGCCTGAGCCTGAGTCCGAGGAGCCGGGCGAGACCTGCGTCATGCATCCCGTTCCCGAGCCCGCGCCTGTCGACGACGCCCCCGAGCCGGAACCCGAGCCTCAGCTCGTGATTGAGGAGGAGCCCGAGCCCGTCGAGGACGAGGAGCCTCTGCCCGATGCTGCAGAGCCGGATGAGGAGCCCGTCCCGTCCCCGGAGCCGGAGGGGCCGGCCGAGGAGCCCGAGGCAGAACCGGAGCCCGAGCCGGAACCGGAACCGGAGCCTGAGCCTGAGCCTGAGCCCGAGCCCGCCAAGCCCGCGGACCCCTGGGACCTCATCGACGCCCCGCGTCCGCACCTCGTTCGCTAGCACGACCAGACGTAATTCGGCGCTGCACGCGCGCCCCGCATAGCACAGACCGACAGGAGGAAGACATGAACAAGAAGACCATCGGCTTTATCCTCGGCAGCATCGTGGGCGCCGGCGCCGGCGTCATCGCCGGCCTCATGCTCGCCCCGCGCTCCGGCGCCGAGAGCCGCGCCATGGCCGCCGACGCCATGAACGACGCCTGGGACTCCGCCGTCGACACCTACGAGCGCGGCGCCAATGCCGTGAACGACAAGATCAACGACTTCCGCCCCACCGTCGACGCCAAGACCGATGAGCTCCGCGCCAAGGTCGACCTCGCCCGCGAGCGCATGGACCAGCTCCGCGAGTCCCTCTCCAACGCCGTTGCCGACGCGTCCTCCCAGGTGAGCGACGCCGTCTCCTCCGTGAGCGACCGCGTCGCCGCCATGGCCGACGACATCACCCCCGAGTCCGCGCCCGCCGAGGCCGTGCACGTCGAGGTCGTCGACGCCGAGGACGACGACGAGATTCCCGCGGTCTAGGCGCCGCCCGTGCTCAAAGTCAGCCAGCTCGTCGGCCTTAAGGTCTTCGCGCCCAAGAAGCCCAAGACACAGAAGGACGGCACCGTAACCGAGCGCTTCCAGCGGCTCGGCAAGGTTCACAACGCGGTCTTCTCGCCCGATGGGAGAAGCGTCGTGGGCCTGCTCGTCAAGCGGCCGGACGTCGCGGGCGTCATCAAGCGGGATGACGCGTTTGTGGCGCTCGACTCCCTCGAGCTTGCCGCGGACGGCACCGTCACGGTGACCCGCCCGAAGGACGGCCTGGATGACGACGCCATCCGCCGCCTCGGCCTAGACTGGGACGCCTGCATCATCTGGTCCGGCATGGACGCTAGGACCACGGACGGCAAGCCGCTCGGCTATGTGTCCGACGCGGAGTTCAGCGAGAAGACCGGCGAGGTCACGCGCTTCTCCGCCACGGATGGCGGCATGGCGCGCGCCCTTCTCGGCTCCTTTGTCATCACGCCTGACATGCTGCGCGGCTATCGCGACGGCTGCATGGTCGTGGATGCCGGCGGCCGCGCCGTGCAGCTGGACGGCGGCCTTGCCGGCGCGGCCGGCGAGGGATACGCCCGCGCCAAGGTCAAGGGCGCCGAGGTGGGAAAGAAGGTCGGCGCTGCGGCGGGCGAGGCCGTGGACAAGGGCTCCTTTGCCTTGGGCAAGATGATCGGCAAGGCCCGGCGCGCCATCAAGGACGCCGCCGAGGAGGGCGAGAAGAGCGAGTCCGCCCCGCAGCCGCCGGCCGTTGAGGCCGCGGACGTGCGCGTGACCAGGCCCGTCGAGGGCCTGCCCGAGCGCGCGGCCGAGGCGCCCGCCAGTGAGGGACGCCCCGCGCCGAAGACCTATCGCCCGGCCGCCGCGAGCGCCCCGCGCCCGGCCGCCAAGAAGCCGGCCTCCCAGCTCAAGAAGAAATCCGGCAGCACCGGCGACAAGGTCGCCCGCGCGGCCGGCAAGCAGCTTGGCTCGCTCGGCAAGATGTTCGGCTCCTTCAAGGACGAGTTCGACAAGGCGAGCAAGGGCGAGTAGCCGCACCCAGCCAGATTGGTGCGCACCTCAGTCATACCCGCTCGTGGACGTGCTTGCATGGCGCACGGGGGACTGGCTGGGGTGCATGCTGTTTGTCGATTGACTATCATCTTCCTCTAAGGCTCATCGGGGAGGGGGTAGGTCATGAGTGACAACAAGAACCTGCCGGAGGACGCGCAGCCAACTGACGCGCAGGTGCCGCTCGACGAGCTTGCCTCCTCGCGCGCCGAGGGCATGCGTCCCTCCGTGGCCCCGCGCCGCCGTGCGCGCGACCGCTTTGAGACCGCCTTCCAGCAAGACCTCGAGCCCGATTCCCCCGCATCGGCACGTCGTGCCCGCCATATGAGCGCCGTCGAGCCCGCGGAAGACGGTGACTCCGGGCCCCGGACTCAGGACGAGCCCACCCCTGCGGGCGAGAAGAACGTCTCGTCGCGGCCCGAGCGCCGCCGGGTGCCCCTTGCCGCCAAGGTGCTCCTTGGCCTGATTGTCTGCCTGGGAATGGTTGCCGGTGCGGTGGCCCTTTGGGTGGGCGGCCTTGACAGCTCCATGCGCGTGAGCGACGACCAGCGCGCGGAGCTCGACGAGGCCCTCGCGGACCCCGCGCCTGCGGCTCAGGAGGTCCAGGGCAGCGTCTTCTACGCGCTCATCATCGGCTCGGACGCGCGCCAGGTGGACGTTGCCTCGCGCTCGGACGTTATCATGCTCGCTCGCGTGGACACCGCGCACGCAACCGTCACGCTCATCTCCATCCCGCGTGACACCATGATCAGTGCACAGGGAGGCGTCGAGAAGATCAACGCGCGCTACAACTACGGCCCCGCCGCCACGGTCAGGGCCGTGTCCGAGTTTGCCGGCGTGGACATCTCCCACTACGTGGAGGTCAACTTCGAGGGGCTGGAGCACGTGGTCGACGCTCTGGGCGGCGTGACCGTCACCATCCCCGAGGACATCCCCTCCGGCAACGGCGGGATGGCGTTCTCGGCGGGCGAGCAGACCCTCACCGGCGAGCAGGCCCTCGCCTACGCGCGCGAGCGCTACAACGTCTCTGGAGGCGACTTCGGCCGCGCCCAGGCCCAGCGCCAGATCGTGGAGGCCATCGTGCGCGAGGTGCTGGCCAGCAGCCCGGTGGAGCTTCCCGGCCTAGTGGGGCAGCTCGCGGAGTCCATCTCCACGGACCTCTCCGTCGCGGACATTGCCTCGTATGCCCTGGAGATCCAGCGTTCGGGCGCCGCGCTCACCATATATTCTGCGGCCACACCGAGCTACAGCCTCTCGCAGGGCGGCGTCTCCTACGTCGCGACCATGTACGACGAGTGGCGCGCCATGATGCAGCGCGTGGACGCGGGGCTCGACCCCAATGACGCGGCGGTCCAGGTGCCGGACGAGCAGCTCCAGAACGAGCGCCTCGGCGCGGCGACCAACGCCGCCGGCCCGCGGGACTACGCGGGGCTCGCCGCCTCTGCGGGGCTCACGACGGATGACGTTGCAAGCCTGGGATAGCCGTGTGCGACATACCCCGGGCCGCCATTCGCATAACTGATGCATTTATTTTTTTGTAAAGAAACGGTACGCATGTCCGGTTCTATACAAATGATATCGACCTCCCCCCTCCCCTAAGGCTAGAGTAAACTACTGTGGAAAATGGGGGAGGGGGTCGCTCATGTGGTGCTTCGCGCCCGGGCGGGCCCCGGCAGCGCGGCGGGGTGGTCCCGCCGCACGCGAGAAAGGAGACTGGGCCGCATGACCCTGCTCGAACTGCTTCAGCTGCTGAAGAAGCACCTCAGGCTGGTGATTGTGCTGCCTGTGGCGTGCGCGCTCGTCATGGGCGTGTACGCCTACGCGTTCATGGGCAACACCTACACCGCTTCCACAAGCATGTACGTCCTCGCTCAGGCCACGGAGTCCTCGAGCGGGAATCTCTCAACGGACCTCAACGCGTCTCAGATGATCTCAAACGACGTCTCCACGCTGCTCACCAGCGACCGCGTCAAAAACGAGACCGCGTCAGACCTTGGGCTTGAGAGCCTCAGCGGCTACGACATCTCCGTCGCCAGCGAGACCACGTCCCGCGTGGTGAGCCTGTCCGTCACCGGGCCTGACGCCCAGACTGCGGCGGACATCGCCAACACCATGGTGGAGAAGGTCTCCGCCATCGCCCGCGAGGTCATGAGCATCGAGAGCGTTAACGCTATCGACCAGGCCCAGGCGCCCGAGAGCCCCAGCGGCCCCAACCGCCCGCTCTACGTGGCCGTGGCCCTCATGGCCGGCCTCTTTGCGGCCGTTGCCATCGTGGTTATTGCTGACATGCTCAACACGCGCGTCCGCAGCCAGGAGGAGGTCGAGGAGCTCCTCGGCATCCCCGTGATCGGCCGCATCCCCGCCATGAAGGGAGGACGATAATGGCTAGGCGCTCCAACAGGGGGACGAGCGATACCGTCTTCCTCCAGAACGCGGTCAAGACGCTTGCCGCAAACATCCGCTTTGCGTCCGTGGACAACCCCATCAAGACCCTCGTGGTGACGTCTTCGATTCCCAACGAGGGCAAGTCCACCATCTCCATCGAGCTCGCCCGCGCCCTCGCGGCGGGCGGCAAGGAGGTCCTTATTGTCGAGGGGGACCTGCGCCGCCGCACCCTTGCCGGCATGCTCGGCGTGCACCCGCGCAATGGCATCTACGGCGTACTCTCCGGCCAGGTGGCGCTTGACGAGGCAGTGGTGACCGTGGGCGGCAAGTCCAGCCTCTGGTTCCTGGACGCCGAGCCCCACATCCCCAACCCGGTGGACATCTTCTCCTCGCGCCGCTTCCACCGCTTCGTGGACAGCCTGCGCCGCATGTACGACTACGTGATCTTTGACACGCCGCCGCTCTCCGCCTTTGTTGACGCGGCCGTGCTCGGATCGGTGGCGGACGGCACGCTGCTCGTGGTGCGCGAGGACTTTGTCAAGCGCGAGGACCTTGTCGCCGCCTACGACCAGCTCCGCAAGGCCGAGGCAAACGTCATCGGCACGGTGCTCAACTACTGCGATACCAAGCGCGGCGAGTATTACTACAACTACTACGAGCAGGGCGCGCCGCAGGCGGGCGAGAAGGGCCAGGACGCCCCGGTCATCAGCCGTGCGACGGCGGAGCCCGCGCCCAAGCCCAAGCCCGCGCCGGCGGCCCAGGGCTCCGGCCTGCGCCCCCTGCCGCAGGACGCCCGGATTGCCCCGGACAGCACGGCGCAGTTCCTCTCGGGCACGCACTACCAGCCCCGCGGCTACGAGGACGAGTAGCGTCAGGCAGCGTTGCCCGCCCAACCACGAGACGCGGAGAGGAGGACCACATGAGGGACATGCACTGCCACATTCTGCCCGGTGTCGATGACGGCGCCCAGAGCATGGACGAGAGCCTTGCCATGGTGGAGGCCGCCCGAGCCGCCGGCGTGACGAGCATCGTGTGTACGCCCCACGCGCGCAGCCCGTACTTCGACTACGACGCCATGTGGTCCGCCTTCCACGCCTTCGCGCCGCGCGCCCGCAAGATGGGCATGCCCGTCACCATGGGATTTGAGGTGGCGCACTCCAAGCTCATGCAGCTGGGCGTGGAGCGCTGGGCCGAGCGCCTGGCCTTCGAGGGCACGGGCGAGTTCCTGCTGGAGCTTGACTCCCGCTGCGCTGAGGGGGACTTCCAGCAGTACGAGCGCACCATTTACGAGCTGCAGGGCCTGGGGCTGGACGTGATCGTGGCGCATCCGGAGCGCTATCGGGCGGTTCAGCGTAACGTGGAGCTGGCCGCGCGCCTCGTGCGCCTGGGCTGCAAGCTGCAGGCGTCCGCGGACTTCATCGCCGGCGGGCGCCTGGGGCGCGAGAGGCGCCCCGCGAGAAAGCTCTTCGAGCGCAACCTCTACCGCTACATCGCGAGCGACGCGCATCGCCCTGAGCACTACCGCTACCTCGAGCGCGCGGTGCGCGAGTACCCGAGGAGGGGGGCGCACATGAGGGCGTAGCCGCGCCGGAACCCTCTCTTCCGGGCTCGCCCCAAGGTGGAACCCGGAAGAGGAGGCTCCGGCCTCCTGCCCGCGCAAGCGGGTGCGCATATCCGCAAGGCCAACAATCGTCGCCCAGGGCGCGTTGCTGAAAGGCTTACGGGGAATGAATACGTCGCTTACGGCGGGACGGGGGTCCCGGTGGCGAAGCATGCAGCTTCGCTGTCGACCCTGGGTTTCCCGCTTCTGCCTGTGCCAGGCGACTCCCGGAGGGGAGGCGCAGATGGCCCTTTACGTTATACAGGTTGTTGGCGGCAAGGAGCAGCACGTCTGCGACCTCGTCAACAAGCTGTTGAGTGAGAGCATCAAAGAGTGCTTTATCCCGCGGCGCGAGGTCATGCGCCGCGTTGAGGGTAGCTGGATTAGCATCCGGGAGACGCTCTTTCCCGGATACCTTTTCGTGGAGACAGACAATATCCAACACGTGATGGAGCGCCTGGCACGCATCCCGGCGTTCACGCGCCTGCTGGGCGTAAGCGACGAGAAAGTCATTCCCCTGAGCCAAGACGAGGTCGCCTGGCTCACCGCGCTCATGAAGCCGCTCGACAAGGTGGTTGAGATGAGCGTGGGCGTCATAGAGGGCGACCAAGTCATCGTAACCGACGGGCCCCTCAAGGGTCACGAGGCACTCATCAGCAAGATCGACCGCCACAAGCGACTGGCCTTCCTGGACATGCGCATGTTCGGCAGGACCAAGACGATCAAGGTGGGGTTGGAGATTGTCAGAAAGCACGCTTGAGGCAGCCGTCTCAGCAGGCTCCACAACGGGCGAGAAGAACGCGGGCGCGCGGCTCGTCGAGGCGGAGGACCGCCGCTTCACCCCTTCGGAGCTCGAGCGCATCTCCTGCGGCATCGACCGCAGGCCGGCCTACCGCGTCGCCAAGCGCGCCTTCGACATCGCCTTCAGCGCGTGCGTGCTGGTGGTCCTTCTGCCCGTGCTCGCGCTCATCGCGCTCGCCGTCTGGCTCGACGACCCGCACGGCTCCCCGCTCTTCTTCCAGGAGCGCGTGGGCAGGCGCGGGCGTGCCTTCAGGATGGTGAAGTTCCGCTCTATGTACGTGGATGCGGAGGACCGCCTCGAAGAGCTCATGTGCGACAACGAGAAGGACGGTCCGGTCTTCAAGATTAAGGACGACCCGCGTATCACGCGCGTGGGCAAGTTCATTCGCAAGACCTCGATTGACGAGCTCCCGCAGTTCTGGAACGTGCTCGCGGGCGACATGTCGGTCGTGGGGCCGCGACCCGCGCTCCCGCGCGAGGTCCGCCAGTACTCGCTCCGGGACCAGCTGAGGCTCGCCGTGCGCCCAGGCATCACCTGCTACTGGCAGACGAGGCGCAACCGCGACTCCATCACCTTCGACGAGTGGGTCGACCTCGACCTGCTCTACATCCTGCAATGCGGCCTCTGGACCGACGTCAAGCTGATTGTCCAGACGGTGGGCTGCGTGCTCACGTTCCAGGGGGAGTAAGCGTGCCCGTTGATATGGAGAAGTCGCTGCGCCGAGTCGATATTATCGGCGTGCCAATAACGGCTACGAACATGGATGATTTTGTCGCCCTCCTCAAAGGGGGGCTGGGATACTTCAAGGGAAACTACGTTTGCGTTTCGAATGTTCACACTTGCGTCATGGCTCACGATGATCCCGATTACTGGCTGGTCCAGACTGAGTCAATAGCTTCACTTCCTGATGGAAAACCCCTCTCTGTCATTGGCAAGAGGAGGTTTCCCTCAATGGATAGGGTTACTGGTCCTGATCTTATGAGGGAAGTGTTTAAACTTTCTAAGGAAATGGGCTGGTCCCATTATTTTTACGGCACCGATCAGCGGTGTCTGGATGAACTAAAGGTCACACTAAGCAAGCAATATCCCTGGTTAAAGATTGCGGGGATGGAGCCCTCTCTCTTCAGGCCTCTGTCTGCCGATGAAGAGGACTCCGTTATAGACAGCATCAATGATTCTGGTGCTGATTTTGCTTGGATAGCCCTTGGGGCTCCTCGACAGGAAGTGTTCTGTCACAAGCTCCATGAGCGAATTCGTCCGGTCATGATTGGTGTTGGCGGCGCATTCAATGTGCTTGCCGGAATTGTGCCCGAGGCTCCCAGGTGGATGCAAAATCTCAGCCTCGAATGGCTCTATCGCCTCATGCAAGAGCCCAGGAGGCTGTTCAAAAGATATCTCGTGACCAATACAAAGTTCCTTGTTTATCAGTTTGCTCACATTGAACGGAAGAAAGGAAAGAGATGAGCACCTTCGAGGGGAAGACCTTGATGATCACCGGCGGTACGGGCAGCTTCGGCAACACCGTGCTCAAGCATTTCATGGAGTCCGACATAGGTGAGATTCGCATCTTCTCGCGCGACGAGAAGAAGCAGGACGACATGCGGCACAGGCTCCAGGAGCGCTCTCCGGAGCTTGCGGGGAAGGTGCGCTTCTTCATCGGCGACGTACGCGACGCGCAGAGCGTACGCGACGCCATGCACGGGGTGGACTACATCTTCCACGCGGCGGCGCTCAAGCAGGTGCCCTCATGCGAGTTCTTCCCCATGGAGGCCGTGCGCACCAACGTGATCGGCACGGACAACGTGCTGCACGCCGCGATTGCCGAGGGCGTTGACAGAGTCGTGTGCCTGTCCACAGACAAGGCCGCCTACCCCATCAACGCCATGGGCAAGTCCAAGGCCATGATGGAGTCCATCATCTACGCGAACGCAAGGACGGGCGCTGGCAGGACTACAATTTGTTGTACGCGTTACGGCAACGTGATGTGCTCACGTGGCAGTGTGATCCCCCTGTTCATCGACCGCATTCGCAGGGGAGAGCCTCTTACCGTGACCGATCCTGCCATGACTCGCTTCCTCATGAATCTCGATGAGGCCGTTGACCTGGTTGAGTTTGCCTTCGAGCATGCTGAGCCCGGGGACCTCTTCATCCAGAAGGCCCCCGCATCGACCATCGCCGACCTCGCGGAGGCCGTGCAGGAGCTCTTCGGGCGTACGGGCACCCAGGTGATCGGCACGCGCCACGGCGAGAAGCTCTTCGAGACCCTCATGACCCGCGAGGAGCGCCTGAGGGCTGAGGACATGGGGGAGTACTTCCGGGTCCGATCCGACTCGCGCGATCTCAACTATGACAACTTCGTCGTGGACGGCGAGGTGGAGACGCAGGCGGACGAGGCGTACACCTCACACAACACCCGCCGCCTCGACGTGGCGGGCACGATTGAGAAGATCAAGACAGCCGAATACGTTCAGCTTGCGCTCGAGGGTCGTGAGAACGAGGCGGTCCAGTGATGAGGGTCCTCGTCACCGGCGCCAAGGGGTTCGTCGGCAGGAACCTCTGCGAGTCGCTGAAGAGCATCCGCGACGGCAAGGACTGCAGGGAGCGCTACCAGAGCCTGCTCCCGCTTACCGTGTATGAGTACGACGTCGACGGGACGCGCGAGGAGCTCTCCCTCTACTGCTCGCAGGCGGACTTCGTGTTCAACCTCGCCGGCGTGAACCGCCCGGAGGACCCCGAGGACTTCATGAGGGGCAACTTCGGGTTTGCCTCTGAGTTGCTAGGGCTGCTCGAGCATCATGGCAACAAGTGTCCCGTCATGCTCTCTTCGAGTGCGCAGGCATCCCTCGAGGGGCGCTACGCCGGCTCTGTCTATGGCGAGTCCAAGCTGGCAGGGGAGAACTTGTTCCGCGAGTATTCCGAGCGCACCGGCGCGCCGGTTTACATCTATAGGTTTCCTAACCTGTACGGCAAGTGGTGCCGACCCAATTACAACTCTGCGGTTGCTACCTTCTGCGATGCGATCGCCAACGGCCGCGAGTTCCATGTGAACGACCCCTCCGTCGAGCTCGAGCTGCTGTATATCGATGATCTTGTTTCATGCATGCTCGAGCTCTTGCTGGGCAACGTGGAGCAAGATGGTAACGGCATCTGTATTGCGAGCCCTACGGATAAAGTGACGCTCGGAAAGATTGTTGAGCTGCTGGAGAGCTTCCGCAACGCGCGCGAAAACATCTCCGTGCCAGACCAAACTGACGACAGCTTTTCCAAGAAGCTGTCTGCAACGTTTTTGAGTTACTACGACGCCGGGTCTCTGGCGTACCCGCTGCACGCGAACCGCGACGGGCGCGGTTCCTTTACTGAACTCCTACGTACGCCAGATCGCGGCCAGGTCTCGATTAACGTATCCAGGCCCGGTGTAACCAAAGGCAACCATTGGCACCATACCAAGTGGGAAAAATTCCTGGTTGTGTCTGGCGAGGCGCTGATTCGCCTGCGCAAGGTCGGCGTTGACGTGGAGGGCAACCCCTATCCCGTCGATGAGTACCGAGTAAGTGGAGATAACCCGACCGTGGTCGAGATGGCGCCCGGCATGACGCACAGCATCACGAACGTCTCGGAGACCGAAGACCTCGTCACCGTGATGTGGGCCAACGAGGCTTTCGATCCCGCAAGGCCCGACACCTACTTCGAGGAAGTGTGACCATGCCCCTTAAGACCGACTACTCGGACGTTTCCTTCGCCGACGATGGCCGCCTCAAGCTCCTCGTCATCGTGGGCACGCGGCCGGAGATCATTCGCCTCTCGGAGGTCATCAGGAAGTGCCGGCGCCACTTCGACTGCCTGCTCGCGCACACGGGGCAGAACTACGACTACACGCTGAACGGCATCTTCTTCCGCGACCTGTCGCTCGACGACCCTGACGTCTACATGGACGCGGTGGGGGAGGACCTGGGCTCGACCATCGGCAACATCATCGACGCCTCCTACAAGCTCATGGCGCAGGTGAGGCCGGACGCGCTGCTGATTCTCGGCGACACCAACTCCTGCCTCTCTGCCATCCCCGCGAAGCGCCTGCACATCCCCATCTTCCACATGGAGGCGGGCAACCGCTGCAAGGACGAGTGCCTGCCCGAGGAGACCAACCGCCGCATCGTGGACGTGATCTCCGACGTCAACCTCGCCTACTCCGAGCACGCGCGCCGCTGGCTCGCGCTCACCGGCTGCGCACCCGAGCGCACCTACGTGACGGGCTCGCCCATGGCCGAGGTGCTCCGCGCGAACCTGGGGCAGATCGACGCGTCCGACGTGCTCGAGCGCGAGGGGCTGGAGGAGCGCGGCTACTTCCTGCTCTCCGCCCACCGCGAGGAGAACATCGACACCGAGGCCAACTTCCGCTCGCTCTTCTCGGCCGTCAACGCGCTCGCGGAGGAGTACGGCAGGCCCATCCTCTACAGCTGCCACCCGCGCAGCCGCAAGCGCCTGGAAGCAACTGGCTTTGAGCTTCACCCGCTCGTCCGCACGCACGAGCCCATGGGCTTCCACGACTACAACCGCCTGCAGTCCAGCGCCTTCTGCGTGGTCTCGGACTCCGGGACCCTGCCCGAGGAGTCGAGCTTCTTCGCCTCCGTCGGCCGGCCGTTCCCGGCCGTGTGCATCCGCACCTCTACGGAGCGCCCCGAGGCGCTCGACAGGGGCTGCTTCACGCTCGCCGGCATCGACGAGCGGGGGCTCCTCAACGCCGTGCGCGTGGCGGTCGCGCTCGACGCGGAGGGCAGCTACCCCGCCGCCCCCGTGCCGGACTACGCAGATGAGAACGTGAGCACGAAGGTCGTGAAGATTATCCAGTCCTACACTGGCATCGTGGACCGCATGGTGTGGAGGAAGTAGGTTTAAGTGGGCGTTTTATATAAGGTCCTTGATGGCCTATCGCGTGCATATAACAAGTTACTGCTGGCCCCTGCGCTCAGGCGCTCATTTGCTTCATGCGGTAGGAACGTTACTATCGGCCGTCGGAGTGAGGTTGCTGGCGCATGGAATATTACGGTTGGTAACAACGTCTATATTGGCTCCGGTGCTACGTTGTTAACAGCGCGTGCTCGTATAGGGATTGGCGACTTGGTAATGACTGGTCCCAATATCACCATCATTACTGGTGACCATAGAACCGATATACTGGATCGCCCGATGATGTCGTTGTCAGATGAAGAAAAGCTGCTTGAGAACGACGAGGATGTAGTTATCGGTAACGATGTATGGATCGGCAGCGGTGTCACAATTCTCAAAGGAGTTCACGTTTCTGATCATTGTGTAATTGCCGCGGGTGCTGTGGTAACTAAGGATGTTGAGCCCGAGTTTTCGATTTGGGGGGGGGTGCCTGCGCGCAGAATCTCTATGCGTGCCCAGGGACGTCCGATGGTGCGGGTGGGTGATGCGTCGTGAGCTGCAAGGTGTTTGATTACCGGTTAATCAAGTTGCGCTGTTGTGGGCGCGGGTTGCTGTATAAGGCGGGGTCGAACGAGCATCTATCAAAGCGAAACGTTTCAAAAGATGCCTTCCATTCCTTTATCAGGGAGGGCGTTCTCTCCAGTAACCAATTCAAAGTCGGCCATTTTGGTTTGCATAAGGTAAGGGCGACGGCTTGGCCAATCGATGTCTCACGTGGTTATGAGGAGTCCATTCCGCAGTACGCGATTCATAGTGACAGCCCAGACGCTCTTCGGTATGAAGGGGAGGCGCTGGTGTCTCAAGCCCATTACGAAGGGGCTTTACAACGAGCGCAGTGTCAGGTCATGCTTCGAGGAGGGGTCGCCTGATGCGTCGAGGGTCGAGCGCGCGTGATATTGGCGGGGTCAGGTTCCGGAAATGCGCGGCTCATCATGGCTGATAAGGTGCTCATGATTGGCCCCTCCACCGAAGCATGGGGTGGCATTGCCACAGTTGAAAAGAATATTATTCAGGCTGCCGCCATGGCAGGCAGGCCTATTCGTTTTGTCCCAACAATGAGGGATGGATCGAAGATAGGCAAGATGATTTTCTTTGCAGGAGCTTACATCAGGATTGCCTTATATGACCTCCACCGTTGCGATGTGTGTCACATCCACATGGCATTAGGCATGAGCTACAGGAGGAAATACCTCATATGTAGAATTGCCGACATGCGAGGTATTCCCTACATTCTTCATGTTCATGAGGGGGATTTTGAAAACTTATACGAGGCGATGCAGACGTCCGAGCAAAGAAAAATACGATGGATGCTTAAGAGCGCTTCGAGTGTAATTGCTTTGTCTGATGAATGGAAAGAATACCTTGTTCGAAAATTTGATCTCAGCAACGTTGTCGTTCTGGAAAACGCCGTGTTCGTACCGAATATAAATGACGGCTCGCATGACGTCAGTAGGTTTTTATTTCTAGGTCGACTTTGCTACAGGAAGGGCTTGGATACACTTCTCGAGGCAACGAGTATTCTTCGGAAGAAATACCCTGGCGTTGAAGTCAATATTGCTGGTGGTGGAGATGAGATCGAAGCCTATCGCTCGTTGGCATCGAAGCTTGGCGTCGAGAAAAATGTATGTTTCTTAGGCTGGGCTGATGAGCAGGAGAAACGGCGTTTGTTTTCATCTTGCGGGACACTGGTTTTACCCTCAAGAGCAGAAGGACTGCCAATGTGTGTGCTTGAAGGAATGGCGAATGGCTGTGCTGTAATTGCCACCCGAGTCGGGGGAATTCCCAGCGTTATTGCAAACGGAGATAACGGTCTGCTCATTGAGCCGCATAATCCTGAGAGACTTGCAAACGCTATGGAGTATTGCATTGAGAATCCTAGACAAGTGTCGCGTATTGCTCAAAATGGGCGCCAGACCATTATCCAGCGATATTCGATGAATACATACCTCAATAAGCTTGATGAAATCTATGAGACATCGGTGGACGTTGATGAGCGACAGTAGGAAAAAACCAATCAAAGAGATTCTCTTCATTCATCCTTCCTTACTAGGCGGTGGAGCTGAGCGCGTGGCCATCTCCCTTGCGTCTTACTTTGCTTCTCATGGATATAAGTTCACCTTTCTTTTAACGAAAGATAAAAGGGTAAGGTATAGTGTGCCAGAAGGGGTTGATATTGTTGATCAGCACGCCGATCCTTCAATCAAACCCATGCAGCAAATTTCCATCATACGCAGCTATATCAAAAAACATCCAAATGCGGTAATCATGTCTTTTTTGCCGCATCAAAACATGTATACGCTTATCGCCTCGATAGGCCTACCAAATAGGATTGTCATTTCGGTGCGTAATGATCCTCGGTTTGATTTTCCGCGAAATCCCCTATTACAGGGGGTGAGAAACGCGATTTATAGAAAAGCCGATGCGATAGTTTTTCAGACAGAAGAGCAGGCATCTTTCTTCCCTCACTCAATACAAAGCAAGGGAAGTATCATTCTCAACCCCATTTCGGACAGTATTCCTGCTCCCTATAAAGGAGCACGAAGAAAGGCAATCGTCACATCCGGACGTCTTGAGGAGCAGAAAAACCATGCGATGACAATTCGGGCTTTTGCTGAGTTTTACAAGTCGCATCCCGATTTCACTCTAGAAATATATGGTGAAGGAAGTCTGGAAGGTGACCTTAAAGGTGTTACTGAAGGGCTTGGAATTAGCGATGCGGTTCGGTTCGAGGGGTTTTCTCCCAATGCAGTGGAGCGCGTGCGTACTGCATCTGTTTTCGTCATGTCCTCTCGATTCGAAGGTCTTTCGAATTCAATGCTTGAGGCGCTTTGCATGGGGGTTCCAACAATTTGCACACGCTGCTTAGGCGGCGGCGCGGAAGCGCTCATTGACAACGGAAGAAATGGCTTTTTGATCGATGTGGATGACATACATGAAGAGACGCGTCTTATGCATGTGCTGGTAACTGATGATGGACTTGCCCGGCGCCTTTCCCACGAGGCTCAAAAGCTGCGTACGGAAGTAGGGATTGGTTCCATTGGTAAAAAATGGGAGGGATTGATTTGCTCCACTTAGTCCGGCAAGCATCAGCAGAATCGGGCATACGTGACAACATCAGTAATAAACCCATCTCTGTACTGGGGTTCTATGTAGCAGCAATATCGTCTTTTGCTGTCCCCGTAGTTCGAGAAGTCGGCGGTAGCTACCAACTTGCCAGCATTTGGGAAGTAAGCCGTTACTCATTCCAAACATCAGCGGGAAGGTTGGCAACGGCTTTTAACTTGATTCAACTTTCAGTTTTTGTAGCGCTGCTTATCAGGTCTGTTTTCGTAAAGAGCAACAAGCATTTGCTATTAACACTTACCGCTATAGGCGGCTTTATCGTATACAACGTCATCGAAGTCGTGGGATATCACCATGATTTGTCGACCGCGCTTTTTGGAAGTGTGTCGACGACGTTATTCCTCATTCCTTTGTTCCCTCTTTTGGGTGAAGATGCCGATTTGATACTAGTTGCAAGGAAAGCGGCACCCGTCATGGCATTGACGGGGATGATTCTCTCGCTTGTTTTTGCTGCAAGGTTTCAATTGACTTGTGGCATTGGAAGCACGGTAGGGTGGTGTCCCGCAAGAGACCTCTTTTCTTACTCAATTTGTTCTCTTTGGGCGGCAGTGTGCCTTTTAGACGAAAAAGAGCTCTCATATTCGAAACGAATAACACTGTGTTGCTTGATGGCGCTTATCGCCTTGTTGCTCTCTGTGCGCAGTTGGGTGATTCAGGCATCGGCTCTAGCGATTTATTGCTCCCTTTTCTCGTCTAGTGAAAGTGCGGGCTCAAAAACTCGTCGAGTTGTTATGGCTTTCTTTGTCGCATTGGCTGTTGTGGCAGTTTCTTCCCAGATTGCCCCAGAAGTGTTCGAGACGTTCTCCGAACGTATATTTGACGATACCAGATCGGGTCAATATGAGACTTTCTTCGCTCAGGTTAATCCTACAGCGCTAATTGCCGGTGAAGGAGCAACTGCCGGTTACCAATACGGAAATAATGCGAACTACCTTTTCTTCGATAATCAGTTCATCTATCTGTCCTTTCATTTTGGATTGATTCCTGTTATTTGTCTCGCATGGACGCTTTTTAGGACTATTTTCGTGAAAAGGGATGCCGCGGGAGAGCGCAACCGCGATCAACTTTTCTGTGCCCTGTTATATGTCCTGGCCCTTTGTGGCCTTTCGACATTTTTTTCTTATGAGATTAACGTCGGGATAGTTCTTTTCTTTCTTGCACTTGGATATAGGTTTCCAGTTAAAACAAACAAGAGTAGTAGAATTAAAATGGAGAATGCTAATGGGGGGCAGTAAAGCGCTATCTGGTTTTGCTTGGTCGGTAGGAGAGCGAATAGCAACGCAAGGATCGCTGTTTGTCATCTCGCTCGCTTTGGCGCGTATTCTTGGACCAAACGACTACGGCACCGTTGCGATGTTACTTGTCTTTATTAACATTGCGGATGTTTTTGTTACTAATGGATTAAGCGAATCTCTCATACAGAAGAATCAGGCTAGCGAATCAGATTACTCAACAGTATTTGTATGCGGAGTTGTTACGTCGATTCTACTATACGCACTCCTGTTTTTTGCGGCGCCAGCAATTGGTGAGTTTTACGGTAATGCAAGTATGCCCCCATTATTGAGGGTTCTCGCGCTGAGAATACCGCTTAGCTCTATGAATGCGATACAGCGCGCACATGTTGCCAAACGGCTTGACTTCAAGAAATATTTCTTCGCCTCCTCCCTAGCCGCTATCTTTGCCGGGGTGTTGGGTATTATATCGGCGCTATTGGGTGTTGGCGCCTACGCTCTCGCGGTTCAGCAGATAAGCAACATGCTGTTGAGCACGCTTTTTCTCTATGTTCAGACGTGCTGGAGACCATCCTTCAAGTATTCGAATAAATCTGCAAGGGAGTTGCTGCCAACCGGTTTTCAGCTTGCTGGCGCCAACTTGATCAACGTGCTCTATAGCGAAGGAAGATCCCTGATTATCGGGAAATACTACTCGGCGGACTCGTTAGCATACTATAACCGGGGGAATCAGTTTCCAAGTCTTGTTGTGAGCAACATAAATGTCCCAATTAGCAACGTAATGCTTCCAGTCTTGTCTGCGGCAAACAACGACAACAGGCGGTTGCGTGAACTAACTAGGAAATCGATGGGTTTATCGGCGTTTCTGCTAACGCCGTGCATGGGGTTGTTGTTCGTTTGCTCTGAACCGTTAGTACGGCTTTTATTGTCTGACGCATGGATTCCAAGTGTTCCGTACTTGCAAATCGGCTGTCTGTTTTACCTCTTCCAACCTATGCAAACTATGAATTGGCAAGCTTTAAAAGCTGCTGGAAGAAGCGATTTGTGTTTAAAGTTAGAGCTCGTAAAAAAGGCGATCTGTTTTTCCGTTCTCTTTTTGACGGTACCGTTCGGAGTAATGGCAATCGCTGTGGGCAGTGCGGTTTCTGGCTTTATTTCGATGGTGATTAATATGCTGCCCAATGGCAAAGTAATCGGGTACTCGTTTGCGCAGCAGATGATCGATATACTTCCTTCTCTTGTTTTTACTGTATTGTCTGGGGCTCTTGCTTACTGTATGGCAGAGATGCTGAGGGGCTCGGCGATCGTAGAACTTATTCTTGAGTGTGTCGTTATGCTGCTAGTGTATATAACGCTCGCGCTTGTGACTAGAAATAAAAACTTCATTTATATCGTAGAAAAGATTAAGAGAAAGATATTTTGAAACCGATTTGAACCCTTTTGTACTTAATCAGGGGGGCGGTTTCGCTGTTGGATGAATTAGCGAAAGGCCATCATGGTTATGAGCTTTTCTCCTGTTCTGTGAGGCCATATCGCAGCGTTTCGTGTGGAGTGAATATGGTGTCTGTTAATCGTAAAGTCCTTTATGTTATTCAGGCGACACCTGGTTGTAATGCACCGACAAAGCATGCATTTGCCATTGCCGACTTAATGAAATGCAGCGGATACAATGTTGAGTTTTTGTTTGCCGGCATTATTGATCCGCGCAACAGAGCAATTCAGGAAAAGTATGACTACCCATTTGAGTTTCCGGAGCATCTTAAACTTGGTCACTACAGCATATTAAAAAAATATCTTGAACGAGCTACGTCAATATCGAGCCTCAAAGCATTCAGAGAGTCCTTTGAACGCGTCAAGCCTGATTATGTTGTTTATTACGGAATCGAATCAAGGCTGGCGGCGGGAATTCTTCAGCATTGTCAAATGTCGCATGTACCCGTGCTTGTTGACGAAACCGATTGGTTTGACGCGCGTTTTACCGGTGACCTTGCCGCCTGGATGGTAGAAAAGTCACGAAGCAGGAGGGTGGAAAAGGTAGACTGCCTCGCTGACGCCGTTATAGCTATTTCTCAGTATTTTGTAACCCACTTCACTCTTAACAAAAGAAACCCCAATTTAAAAATCTTTTTTCTTCCTCCGATTAATAGGTGCAACGAGGTGTCTGACAGGATCGATTTCGATTTGAGGAAGGCAAGGAAAAGCACAAGGTTCTTTTATGCTGGCTCTCCTGCGGGAGGGAAGGATCAGCTACTCCATTTCTTGGCTGCAGTTTCTCATGTTGGCAGAGAGTGCAGGACGAACGCGGAGGCCCATATCGTCGGCATCTCGCCCGCGCAGGCGGAGAAGATGTTCGGTTCTTTGGCGCGCTGTGAGAGCGTGTTTTTTTATGGGCGGCGAAGTCATGCTGAAGTGATTGAGATGCTCCGTCATGCTGATTTCGGCATTTTATTTCGCAGGCCTGAACGATATGCAAAAGCTGGTTTTTCAACCAAATTCGCTGAATGCATGTCAAATGGCGTTCCGATGCTCTGTAACAGGGTTGGCGGAGCAGATCTCGTTATCGAAAACGAGGTTGAAGGGCTGGTTATAGACGATTGTTCTCCCTTGCATATGGAAGAGGCTATTCGCTTTGCGTGCGAAATGGACGATGCGAAACTGAGGGATATGAAAACTGCTGCGTTTAAGAAGGCACAGCAGTTATTTAATTTGGACAACTATATAGAACCATTCAGCGCTTTTATGAACGAGCTGTCTCGTGGGGCGTAGGTGCACTGTTCGTCTCTGTGGCTTCGCGCTTTAGCGCCAGGTATTGGGCGTGCCCTATCGTATGCATATTGATACAACAGCGTCGGCGCGACGCGTGTCGCCCGCGCCGTGTATTTCTTTGGATTGATGTAGGGGTGGATTTGTCGTCCGATTATTCCAAGTCGCCCTTCATTTGGGATGCGCTTAGTGATATGCCCTGCAGCCGTTACTTTGTTCGCATGTTGAGAAGCTCTGAAGTTCAGACTATCGCTGCTCGTAGATACATACAAATCAAATTGGAGGTTGTTAATGGGACGTAGAATCTTTGTAACAGGTGCCGCTGGATTCATCGGTGCCTTTTTGTCAGACCGCCTCGTGCGCGAGGGATGGAATGTTGTTGGGCTAGATAATGTGAATGCCTATTACGACCCTGGCATCAAGGAGGACCGACTCCGGATGCTTCGAGAGACTGATGTAGCTGGGCGCTTCACCTTCGTTCGTGGTGATCTCACCGATGCCGCTCTCGTGGAACGTCTCTTTGCGGAGAACGAGTTTGATGTCGTCGTAAACCTTGCCGCTCAGGCGGGCGTGCGCTACTCGATCGACAATCCCAAGGCGTACATCGACTCCAACCTCATTGGCTTCTACAACATCCTTGAGGCATGTCGCCACCATCCGGTGAAGCATCTCGTTTTCGCTTCATCTTCCTCGGTCTACGGCGGCAACGAAAAGGTGCCTTTCTCCGAGGTAGATCAAGTTGACCATCCCGTGTCGCTTTACGCCGCCACCAAAAAGGCCAACGAACTCATGGCGCACGCGTACTCCAAGCTCTATGACATTCCCTGCACGGGTTTGCGCTTCTTCACGGTTTACGGTCCCATGGGTCGCCCCGACATGGCCTACTTCAAGTTTGCCAATACGCTTCGCGCGGGAGGAACAATTCAGATTTACAACATGGGTGATTGCCGGCGCGACTTTACCTATGTGGACGACATCGTTGAGGGCATCTTGCGCGTAATGGAACGTGTCCCCGAGGATTGTGGTACCGGCGCCCGCTACAAGGTTTACAACATCGGTAACTCTGAGCCGGTGCAGCTGCTTGAATTCGTCGACACTCTTCAGCATGTGCTTGTAGAAGAGGGGGTTCTTCCAGAGGACTACGACTTCGACGCGCATAAGGAACTTGTCCCTATGCAGGCGGGCGATGTGGTGGAGACCTATGCTGACTGCTCGGAGCTCCAGCGTGATTTTGACTACCAACCTGCAACCAAGCTCGAAGACGGTCTTCGTGCATTTGCAAAGTGGTATCGGGAGTATTACGGACTTTAGGGCCTAACAAGTTGTAAATGGGTTCGTGCCCTGTAACGTTCTTTGACAATTGGAGACTGAGATGAAGATTGCCGTTGCCGGTACTGGCTATGTGGGCCTTTCGCTTGCCGTTCTACTTGCGCAGCATAACGAGGTCCACGCTTTGGATATCGTTCCCGAGAAAGTGGATATGCTTAATCGGTTTGAGTCGCCCATTCGGGATGCCGAGATCGAGCAGTTTTTGAGCGAGGCTAAGGCGGGGGAGTGCACGCTCAATCTGACGGCTACGATTGATACAACGGCAGCATACGCTGGTGCTGAATTTGCAGTTATTGCGACGCCGACCAACTACGATCCGGCGCGCAACTACTTCGATACTTCTTCTGTTGAAGCGGCGATTGATGCAGTTCGCTCGGTCAACTCGGACGCGTTGATCGTCATCAAGTCGACCATTCCCGTTGGTTATACGGAGCGCCTGCGCGCGGAGCGCGGGGACTCCCGTATCATCTTCTCGCCGGAGTTCCTGCGAGAGGGGCATGCCCTGTATGACAATCTTCATCCCAGTCGCATCGTGGTGGGTGCGCCGGCGGACGATGCCGAAGCTCGCGCCGGCGCGGAGCGTTTTGCGGCACTTCTCGCCGAGGGTGCCGATCCCGCAGAACTCGATCGCGTGAACGAGGACGGCTCGACCGGCATTCCCGAACTCGTGCTCGGCCTCACGGAGGCCGAGGCGGTCAAGCTCTTCGCTAACACCTATCTGGCGCTGCGCGTCTCCTACTTCAACGAGCTCGACACCTACTGCGAGGTGCGTGGGCTCTCCACGGCCGACGTTATTCGCGGAGTGTGCCTGGAGCCGCGCATCGGCTCATTTTATAACAACCCGTCCTTCGGCTACGGCGGATACTGCCTGCCCAAGGACACCAAGCAGTTGCTCGCCAACTACAAGGACGTGCCGCAGAACCTCATCGAGGCTATCGTGGACTCCAACCGCACCCGCAAAGATCATGTAGCAGACGAGGTGCTCACACGCGTGAACGAGCTCGTGTACGCGGGCGTTTCCGCACCGACCGTCGGTGTGTATCGTCTCACCATGAAGAGCGGATCGGACAACTTCCGCGCGTCTTCTGTCCAAGGCATCATGAAGCGAGTAAAGGCCAAGGGCGTGCCCGTGGTGGTCTACGAGCCCACGCTGGACGATGCGACGTTCTTCGGTTCCGAGGTCATGCACGATCTCGCAGCGTTCAAGGAGCGCTGCGACCTGATTATCGCCAACCGCTGGAGCGACGAGCTTTCGGACGTGTCCGACAAGGTCTATACGCGGGATCTGTTCCGCAGGGATTAATCTAAGTACGAGATTTCATTTTGCTGAAAGGGTGAGACCATGCCCCTTAAGACCGACTACTCGGACGTTTCCTTCGCCGACGATGGCCGCCTCAAGCTCCTCGTCATCGTGGGCACGCGGCCGGAGATCATTCGCCTCTCGGAGGTCATCAGGAAGTGCCGGCGCCACTTCGACTGCCTGCTCGCGCACACGGGGCAGAACTACGACTACACGCTGAACGGCATCTTCTTCCGCGACCTGTCGCTCGACGACCCTGACGTCTACATGGACGCGGTGGGGGAGGACCTGGGCTCGACCATCGGCAACATCATCGACGCCTCCTACAAGCTCATGGCGCAGGTGAGGCCGGACGCGCTGCTGATTCTCGGCGACACCAACTCCTGCCTCTCTGCCATCCCCGCGAAGCGCCTGCACATCCCCATCTTCCACATGGAGGCGGGCAACCGCTGCAAGGACGAGTGCCTGCCCGAGGAGACCAACCGCCGCATCGTGGACGTGATCTCCGACGTCAACCTCGCCTACTCCGAGCACGCGCGCCGCTGGCTCGCGCTCACCGGCTGCGCACCCGAGCGCACCTACGTGACGGGCTCGCCCATGGCCGAGGTGCTCCGCGCGAACCTGGGGCAGATCGACGCGTCCGACGTGCTCGAGCGCGAGGGGCTGGAGGAGCGCGGCTACTTCCTGCTCTCCGCCCACCGCGAGGAGAACATCGACACCGAGGCCAACTTCCGCTCGCTCTTCTCGGCCGTCAACGCGCTCGCGGAGGAGTACGGCAGGCCCATCCTCTACAGCTGCCACCCGCGCAGCCGCAAGCGCCTGGAAGCAACTGGCTTTGAGCTTCACCCGCTCGTCCGCACGCACGAGCCCATGGGCTTCCACGACTACAACCGCCTGCAGTCCAGCGCCTTCTGCGTGGTCTCGGACTCCGGGACCCTGCCCGAGGAGTCGAGCTTCTTCGCCTCCGTCGGCCGGCCGTTCCCGGCCGTGTGCATCCGCACCTCTACGGAGCGCCCCGAGGCGCTCGACAGGGGCTGCTTCACGCTCGCCGGCATCGACGAGCGGGGGCTCCTCAACGCCGTGCGCGTGGCGGTCGCGCTCGACGCGGAGGGCAGCTACCCCGCCGCCCCCGTGCCGGACTACGCAGATGAGAACGTGAGCACGAAGGTCGTGAAGATTATCCAGTCCTACACTGGCATCGTGGACCGCATGGTGTGGAGGAAGTACTAGGGGAGGTTCTTCTCGCCAGTCGACGTGCTTGAGCTGGGCTTGCCTTATGCCATATGGGCACTGAATAAGGCCTGGCCCTTCGACTAAACGAATTTGGCCCTTTGGGGTCTTCCAAACGCCGGAGGGGTATCCTCCGGCGTTTTGCGTATAAGGGCGCGCGGGGGCTGGGCACCTCTGTGGCTGGCTGGGTGACGATGGACGTGACTCGAACCGCCGCTTCATGAGTGGACGAGCCCTCTGATGGCGTTATCGTGCCCGATGAGCGCGTATTGGGCGACAGGGCGGCTCTAGCATTCCATTTCATATGTCGCTTCTGCTCGGCAGTCGTGACGAGTACAAGGGGATGGATCCCTCGGCGCGCTCCCCGCTCCTCCCGTCTTTCATACCGCCCTTCCATCAGCTGCAAGGCCTTCTCGCCATCGCAAGTGCGTGCTTTCGGGCGCGGCGTGGACCTCCACAAGGGGTCGTGTGTTATCCAGGCGCCGCGGGTGCCGACGCACGGTGTGACGACTTACGTTGAGTGACAGTCTTTGGACGGATGGGGCCCTTCTTGGGGCCTGGCTTGGTCAGAATGAGTCACTCATCCTGGGATGTGGGGGGAGGTTCGGAGCCGAGCGTTGAGGTTGATATCAGCAATTCCCTAGAGGTCCTTCTCGGGAATCTTCAAAAGCTCCTTCGCCTTGTCCGTGAGCACGAACCTGAGAGGCCGCGCGCTCACGGTCTTTACAAGGCCCTTCTCCTCGAGCCTCTTTGTGTGACGCCTCGCCATTGACTCCCTGAGGTTTAGGTATTCCGCCACGTCACGAAGAAGCACATCGGGGAACGCGCCAAACAGGGCGTACTGGGCCAGCATAAAAAGCACGTCGCGCTCCTTGTCGGGGAGGTCGATCGAATTAACGAGCTCGTCGATTGCTGTCACAGTTACCTCAAACTGGCCCTGGCGCGTCTCCAGGTCGGAGAGAACGCGATGCTGGGCGGTGTCCACATACTCCAGCATTGCGAGGACAAAAGGCGTGAGCTCGCCGTGGTTGAGCGGATCTTCGACTTCGCGGAACGCCCGGTAGTAGGCGCCCCTACTCTCAGCAATCGAGCGAGAGACGGACAGTGCGGTGAGCGTTGAGAGCGGCCTGCTGAGGTAGAGGGCAAGAAGGTAGCGCCCCGTCCTGCCGTTCCCGTCATAGAAGGGGTGCGCGTACTCAAAGAGGAAGTGGGAGACGATTGCGCCGCATGTCTCGGGGATATCTTCCGAGGAGGCCAGTGCAATCATGCGTGTCATCGCGGACACGATGCGGCTTTCGGGAGAGAGACCCGTATGGATAATTCTGCTGCCGCTCCCGATGATGTTGACCTCGCCCTTTCGGAACAGAATGCCGTCCGGAGCGTCCTTGCCCAGGTCCTCGCCCTCCATAATTCGATCGTAGATGGTGCGGATGTCCTCGGGGGTCTGAGGGAAAATGTGCTCGTGGTCACTTAGCTCAAGATAAAGTCGTGCGAGTTCGCGAAAGCGTTTATGCTCGAGTTTCGATGGGTCGGCAGATGTTGTCTCGAGCAGGTCGTTAATCTGCCTCCGCGTGCTGTGGACGCCCTCGAGTTCATTGGAACAAACGACCTCATCGATGACGAGGCTCCTGATGAGGGCTCCGGTTGCGATGGGGGGCAGCCTCGAGAGCAAGAGCGCGATTTGTCTCTCGCGGCGAAGGATGGTTTCGTTGAGAACGGAGAGCTCGCGAGGGACGGCAAGAAAGAGCTCTCCGTGAGGGGTCTCAACGCCGGTCCTGAAGGTTGACTCTGCTTCAAGTCGTGTCGCGGCGAGCGCCTCGTTTTTCTCGTAGCGCTTGCTTGACGAATCCATGTGGAAGAGCTTGGCGAGGGTTCTATATGCCATGTGTGCCTCCAATCGAGAGTGCGATTATAGATGGAATCCCACTCTCTTATTTGTACTATTCGGCGAATAGTACAAATAAGAGAGTGGGATTCGGGGTGCTATTTGTACTCTTGGCCGATTGGGAGATTAAGAGTTCCAACTCGCTTTGCTTGCGCAATTGCTAAGGTATCGCGTCGGTGGTCTCGCCCGCTACTCGTAAAACCGCAGCGCCTCGCGAATGTAGCGCCTGAGGAGGACGAGGCCTAGGGCGTCCCACTCCATGCTTTCCTTCCTGGCGCTGATCATGAGGTCGAAGTAGTGTCGGGACATCGGAATGTGCGAGCTGTACTGCTGGACTATGCTCGCGATGACCGTCTGGTGGCTGTTGCCCTGCCTATTTGCGCCGAGGACGGGAAGGAGCGGCAGGTCGAGATACTCCCTCCGCAGACGTTCGAAGACGCTTCGCATAGGCGAGGACGAGGCCGGCCCAGCGATAGCGTCCATATCGTGACCTGTCGTGTCGGCGGCCACCGCACTTGAGGTTAGGTGACAGCTTTTGAACGGATGGCACCCTTGACGAGGCTTCGTTTTATCGAATTGCGTCATTCGGCGGAGGGGGCGTCGCTTGTCGATCCCGCTCCAAGACTGTTGATGGGACGTCAGACATTAACTGGCGTGTAGTACGCATCCGGCCCGTTCTTCTCCTTCCGGAGCCTCCCCTCATTGACAAGCTTGCGAATCTCGTAATAAGCGGAATTCTTGTCGATGTGCAGCAGCTCGCCCACACTGGCGGTGCTGACCCGTCCCTGGCTCTCCGCGAGCTTCATGATGAGCTCGGGGTAACGCAGTCGATCGATGTCCGTCTGTCGCACATACTCGAGTCCCTTCCGGGCCGACCTGTAGAGGTGTGAGCTGAGGTGATACATGCGGCTTCTTCTGTTTCCGGACGCTTCGACGAGTCCTGCTTCTGTGAGAAGCTCGACCGTCTGCTTGAGTCGCGTGGGCTGTACATCAACCTCTGCCTGGAGGTCCGAGACAGACGTCCTTCTCATGCGCTTGAGCGCGTCGAGCACGAGCAGAGACTGGATGGGCATTGGCTTGCCGCTCTTCCTGCTCTCGTCTGCAAGGAGGCTGACAAACGCCAGGTCAGGCTCACTTCGGGCAATGAAAAGACGGACTACGGTCGAGGTTGACTCCGAGTAGTCAGGCAGTGGCCGGCCGTAAAGAAGCGAGCCCTCAAAGATCCTGTCGACACCACGGCCGGTCCTCTCGGCAAGGCCGATTCGCTTGAGGGCATCCATGAGGCAGGGGTTTCGCCCGTGGGGCTCCGCCGTCAGGAGCGTCTTTACCGTGACGCCCTCCACGAATCCGCCAGGATTGGAGATGGTGATGCCAGCGTCATCTATGAGCACCCTTACGTTGCCAAGGATCGAGTAGTCGCGGTGGCCGAAGGCGTTGACGAGAGCCTCTCGCAGAGCCCTGCGGTCAAAGGCGGGGACGGGATCGGTGAAAAGCCCGTAGGGAATCTCTGTGACAGGGTTCCAGGGTTCGATTGCCTCGGAAATCCGTTCGATGGTCTTAAGGAGGCCGCCGCCATACTCGTCATTCACCTTGATGTCGGTGCCCTGAAGCACCTGAAAGGCCGATTTTGCGGAGGGGGCAAGGCGCTTTATGGACGTTTCTTTTCCTAGGATGAGAACGCCCGCGAGCGTTGGTACTTGCTTGTCCCCAACTGTCGTGGTGAGTCCAAGCGCCCGCTCCAGCTCCTCGTCTTCCAGCTCGAGCAGGCTTCGGTCGCTGTTTCTTGACGAGCTGATTATGCGCCTGAGCCGCTGCCGCTCAATGGGGTCGAAATCATCACAAGACGAGTCGGGCATGGGCTGGGCGGAATAGTCCAGCCTGCCGAGGTCAGACAGCCTCGTCGCGATTTCGTAGGGGTACATGGGGACGCTTGCGGGCTTGCCGTCCTCCTTGAGCCGTCGACGCAGCATCTTTCCAGATGACGTTGCGACGATGCTCAGAGATCGGGGAACTTCCACGTGGAGAACGGGAAGCTCCTCATCGAGTATCTCTGAACGGACGGAGATGGGCGGGACTGTCTTGTTGGCAATCATGGCTGTCATGCGGATGGGGTCGCGGTGCTGGGGCTGGGCGCCTGTGACGCTGCCGTCATCCTCGACCCCAACATAGAGATCTCCGCCGTCGGTGTTTGCGAGGGCGACGATCTCCTCGGATATTACCGTGTCGGAGATGGTCTTGCGGTCGCTGTTGAACTCTACGGAGAGGGTCTCGGAGGGGGGAATAAGGCTCATCGGTTCCCTTTCTCTTGCGCTTATCTCAGAATATCTCTGAATTCAGAGATATATCTCAGAATTCAGAGATATTCTGAGATTGTTCTGAGCTTGACGTCCTGTCGAGCCGCTTTTGCGCCGCCAAGGGCTGTGCTCTGCTCCAGTTAACCCATCAAGCCGCCCTTCCGACGGGAGCCGTCATGAGCCGCGACGACCTGCTCTATGACCTCACGTTTGTCATGCTTTATCTCACCTCCTGGGAGGAGAAGGGCTCCGGCGGCTCGGTTCGCCGGGCGTGGAAAAGCTACGACTGGGACGCCATCGACCGCCTGGACTCGGAGCGCCTCATCGGCACGAGCCATCGGGCCAAGTCGGCCCATCTCTCGGATGAGGCATGCCGTCGGGCGAGAAGATCGTGGCGCGGTTGGATGGTGCGTGGGGCCACGGCGAAGAAGGTGGCGAGAAGAGCGTTCTTCTCGCCCTGCGGTCCGCGGGTGTGAGGGCGTTCAAGTTCTGCGTCGATCTGCGGCTCTGGCAGGGACACCCTTGCTGGCACGCGCTTGTGCTTCCCGCCTCGGCTGCGTTTACGGACCTGCATAGCGCCATCCAGTCTGCATTTCTCTGGCGGGACTACCATCTCCACCGATTTGAGCTGCGCGCGCGAAGGGGACGCCGAGATTATGGATGCGCGCGAGATTGCGGAGCTCGGGGAGGAGTGGGGTGTGGGCAGGCCGCACCCGCGGCGGCTCGCCTCCGTGCGGCTGCTTCTGAGTGACGTCTTTCCGCGCGCGCAAGGCGCGTTACTTCTACGATTGCGGTGACGGCTGGAAGCACGACGTCAAGATCCCAGAGGTTATCGACTCGTATGGCGGAGAGCTGCCCGCGTCCGTGCCCGTTCCGGGCGACGCGCCGCCGGAGGACGTGGGCGACGTTGGCGGGTTCGAGCACTTCCTTCAGGCCATCGGAGATTCCGCGCGCTCCGAGTACGATGACCTGGCCGGATGGGGCTGGAGCCAGTTCTACGAGCCATCTGACCTCACCTCCGTGAGTCGTCGCATGCGCGCATGGAAGACCGACGAGCTCGTCCGCGCGCGGAACGAGCGGTACGAGTGCCGATGCGCGGGCGGACTGGCTGACCCCTCCACGCTGAGTGGCAGCTTTTGACCAGCTTCCGCGCCGAGTGACAGCTTTTGGACGAACGGGTCCCTCCTAGAGGCCCGGTTTGGTCGGAAGTAGTCACTCATCTCTCAGGGCAGGGGGCTCACCGCGGCCGCCCGCCCCGCCGCGCCGCCAGCGTCGCGTCGAGACAGAGGATCCGGACAGAAACGGCCTCCCTGAGAGGCCAACTCTGTCCGAATCCTCTGTTTCGGTGAGGGGAGGGGCCTCGACGGGGGACCTCAACAGGGGCCGCATCCGTCCCCCACCCGCCGGTGGCAACCGTAAGGAAATCCCAAATTAACGGCCCTGATGATTGACCATATAACCCTCAGGCTGCTAGAGTCATAGCATTATTGGGGGAGGGGGTACCTTCTCCCGCTCCTGACGAGAAGAGACACCATAAATGAAGAAGCTCGTGAGCGCCTTTGCTGCCTTTACGATGATGCTCGCGCTGCCCACTGTTGCCATGGCGGCGCAGTTCAATAGCCCCAGCGGCACCACGGTCACCGCCCCCGGCACGGGCGTCGCCATCTCCGTCTCCGGTGACGTCTCCAGCGCCTCCGGCGATGGCTACATCTCCGTTGAGCCGCATGACGTGGTGGCCTCCAACGTGCCCGAGGGCGTCACCCCGCTTGCCACCTTCGAGGTGCTCGAGCACGGCGACGTCGAGTTCTCCGAGCTCTCCCTCGTCTTCAGCGTGGGCTCCCAGTACGCCGGCGCCAAGGCCACGGCCTACATCCAGCACGGTGACGGCACCACCGACGTCCAGGAGGCCACCGTTGCCGCTGACGGCACCGTGACCATCACCGTCGACCGCCTCTCCGTCTTCTCCATCGTGATTGACGAGTCCACCATCCCGGCTGACGGCGGCGTTGCCACCGACACCTCCGCCACCGCCCCCGCGACGGACGTCAACTCCGCTGCCGTTGCGGGCGTGACCGTTGCCGCCCTCGCTGGCGCTGGCGTGGTTGCCGTGACCCTTCGCAAGAAGGTTTCTGAGTAACGCAGGAAACGCCCGGTCAGGCCGGGTGTCAAATGGACGATGAGGGGCCCGTCTCGCGCGGGTCCCTTTTTGTAGGATACGGGGAGCGGCCACGAGGCCGCAGGCGGGCAAAGAGGATACGATGCCAGGTCAGGACAAGGGCGAGAAGAACGGCGGCGCGCGGCGCAGGGGCGTGATTCCCCTGGTCGTGGCCCTCGTGGTCCTTCTCGCCGTGGCGGGATGCGGGATTGCGTACTTTGTCATGCAGAGCGCGGCCGCGGAGAAGATTCGCTCCGAGCAGGAGGCGCTCGGACCCGGTCAGGCCGCCGGCGAGGCGCCCGCCGAAGCCGCCGACCCCGAGCCTGCGGAAGACCCGCGCCCGGCCAACCCGGTGGACTTTCCCACCCTCAAGGCCGAGCACCCCGACGTCTACGCCTGGATTGAGATTCCGGACACCCAGATTGACTACCCGGTGGTGCAGAGCGCTGTGGACGACAACTTCTACCTGCGGCGCGACCTTGACGGCAACTACTCCGTCTACGGCAGCATCTACAGCCAGAGCATGAACGCGACGGACTTCTCCGACCCCGTCACGGTGCTCTACGGACACAACTCCTCCGATGGCCTCATGTTTGCCGACCTGCACAAGTTTGAGGATCCGGAGTTCTTTGCCGCGCACGAGGACCTCCACATCTACACGCCGGGGCACATCCTCACGTACCGAATCATCTCCGCATACCGCTATGATGACCGGCACATTCTCAACAGCTTCGACTTCTCTGACCCCGAGGTGCGCCGGCAGTACTTCGATGCGGTGCTGAATCCCGTTTCTATGGTCGTGAACGTGCGCGAGGGCGCCTCGCTCTCCGTGGACGACCGCATTGTGCAGCTGAGCACCTGCCCGCGCGAGGGGTCCGTGAGCGGCGGGCGCTACCTCGTGACGGGCGTGCTCGTGAGCGACGTGGAGACCAGGTGAGCGCATGACCAAAGACGCTGACGAGAAGAGCGTGGCGCCCGAGGAGGAGTTTGTCCCGCGGGGGAAGCACTTTCGGGCGGACCCGGACCCGGACCCGGAGCCGGAGTCCGTGGCCGAGGAATCGGCCGCCGGGGAGGCCCCTGCCGCGGCCGTAGACGGGGTCGAGCCCGAGTGCCCGCCTGAGCGGGCGGCCGGGGCGGAGGCCGCGCCCGATGCCGCCGAGGGGTCGGAGACCGTTGTCGACGGGGAGGAGCCCGCCTGGCCCACGCTTGACGAGCTGCCCCAGAAGCGCCGGCGCAGCGAGGAGAGCATCAAGCGTCACGCGCGCAAGCGGATGCTGCGCCGGCTGAGGATCGTGGGCGTGGTCCTTCTCGCCCTTGCGCTTGCGGGAGGAGGGGCCGCGCTGGCTGTGGCGCACATGATCGAGGCGGGCGGCCAGGCGCTCAAGGAGGCCTCCAAGCCGCAGAACATCCAGACGGCCGCGGAGGCGGACACCGCCGACGATGGTCTCACCGTGGAGTACCAGGGCAAGAAGTACCGCTACAACGAGGACGTCGTCTCCATCGTGGTCATGGGCTACGACCGACGCAAGGACGTCTCCGAGACGGGTGCCGCCGGCCAGGCGGACGCCGTGATGGTGGTTGCCCTGGATACGCGCACGGGGCAGATGCGCGTCATCGGCGTGCCGCGCGACACGATGGTGGACGTTGACGAGAACGTCGGCGAGGCGTTTCTGGGCCAGGACAAGATGCAGATCGCGCTGGCGTTCAGCTACGGCGACGGGTATGAGACGAGCGCGCAGAACGTGGTGCGCGCCGTGTCGCGCGTGCTGTACAACATGCCGATGAACTACTACTTTGCCCTGGACATGAACGGGATAGGCCCCATCAACGACGCCGCGGGCGGGGTGACGGTGACGCCGCTCTCCTCCATCCCTAATACGGCCATCGTGAAGGACGTCCCCATCAAGCTCTACGGCAACAACGCGATGCGCTATGTGCAGTATCGCGACACCTCGCAGCTGACCTCCTCGCTTGACCGCCAGGCGCGTCAGTCGCAGTACCTCAAGGCGTTCTTCTCGCAGGTCGTGGGCAATGCGGCGGGAGACCCCGGGATTCTGATCGGCCTCTACCAGACCGCGACCGAGTACTCGACCACCAACCTCGAGCTGAGCGAGTTCAGCTATCTGGCCGCCACGCTCGTGGAGCACGGGATGAGCGAGCTCGACGTGGTCACCCTCGCGGGCGAGGCCGTCAAGGGCGAGCAGTACGTCGAGTATCACCTCGACCAGGAGGCCGTCTACGAGACGGTGCTCGACGTGTTCTACACGCCCATCGAGGAGAGCGCGCCGGAGCCGACCGCGGCGACGGAGTAAGAGGCGGGATTTCTATCCCATCCGGTTTGGCGCAGAAAAGCTGCACTATCCTAGGCATGTAAGCTTCCCGAGGGCGGTCCGCCCCTGACGTGGCGGAGGTATCCGATGCGCCATTTCCACTTCACCGACCGCGGGAACGCCGTGAACGAGGACTTCGTCCGGGCGACGTCGAGCTATGGCATCGTGATTGACGGGGCCACGGGGCTTGCGGGCGCGCCGCTCTTTGCGGGGCGCTTCGGGAGCAATGCGCGGTGGTTCTCCCACACGGTGGGCGCCGGCGCGTGCGAGGCGCTGGAGGCAGGGGCCTCGGCCGAGGAGGCGCTCCGGTCCGCCGTCGCCTCGGCGCGCTCGGAGCTTGAGGAGGCGCTGGGCTGCCCGCTTGCGCAGGCCGACCCCGACGCCATTCCCTCGGCGACACTCGCGCTCGCCGTTGTGTCCGCCGACGCCGTGGAGCTCTACGGGCTGGGGGACTCCCCGCTCGTTGCCGTCATGCGCGATGGCTCGACGTTCTTCTCGACGGACGAGGTGCTCGAGGGGCTGGATGCCGAGGCGCTCCGCGTGAGCCGCGAGCGTGCCGCTGCCTTCGGGAGCGCTCTCTCGGGCCCCGAGAAGCGGGCGCTGGTGGATGACGTCATTCTGGGCCACCGACGGCTGCGGAACTCCGAGGGCGGCTACTGGTGCCTGGACCCCTCCGGCGCGGGGCTTGCCCACCTGCGCCGCGTGACGCTTCCTCGCCCTGAGGTGGTCGCGGTTGCCGGCATGAGCGACGGGATGTGGCGGGCGTTCGGGTCCTTTGGGCTGGCCGATGCCGCAGGCGAGCTGCCGGAGCTGTCCGCCGCGCGAGTCGAGGGGCTCGTGGCGGAGCTCCGGGAGCTTGAGGAGAAGGACCCGGACTACGTGCGATATCCTCGCCTCAAGAAATCGGACGACGCAAGCGTGTTCTGGCTTGGAAGGGAGGGGTGACCATGGGGGTCATGCTGACGGGCGGCGTGGAGATCCCGCAGATCGGTTTCGGCACGCTTCAGATACGCCCCGACGAGACGCAGGCCGCCGTGGAGGGGGCGCTGGCCTTGGGCTACCGCCACGTGGATACCGCGGCAGCGTACATGAACGAGGCGGGGGTCGGCGCGGCGCTCGCGGCGACGGGCCTGGCGGGCGAGGTCTTTGTGACGACCAAGCTGCGGACCTTCGAGCAGGGGTACGACCCCACGCTGCGCGCCTTTGAGGCGTCGCGCGCCGCCCTGGGCGTCGACGTGGTCGACCTCTACCTCATCCATTGGCCCGCCCCCGCGCTGGGGACCTACGTTGACTCGTGGCGAGCGATGGCCCGGCTGCTCGAGGAGGGCGCGGTCAGGGCGATCGGCGTCTCGAACTTCCTGCCCGAGCATATCGCGCGGCTGGCCGATGAGGTCGGGGTGCTTCCCGCCATCGACCAGGTGGAGAGCCACCCGAGCTTCTGGCGTCCGGAACTCGAGGCCTACTGTCGCGAGCGCGGCATCGTGGTCGAGGCGTATGCGCCGCTCGGCCACGGCGGGGACCTTGCCGCCGGCCTGGTCGTCGCCGCCGCGGATCGGGTCGGCGCCTCGCCGGCGCAGGTGATTCTTGGCTGGCACCTGAGGTCGGGGAGGGTGGTCCTGCCCAAGTCCGCGCACGAGGCTCGCATGCGGGAAAACCTTGCCGCCGCGGAGGTGGCGCCGCTGCTCACGGAGGCGGAGCTCGCCGCCATCTCGGCGCTCAACAGCCCGGATGCCCGACTCTTTGGCGACCCGGAGACGAACGTCAACCGCCAGGATCCGGCTGACATGCTCGCTCGCGGAATGCTCTGAGCTCGGCGTTCGGGCCTGCCCCCGAAAGCTACGGGCGGATCTCCTCGACGTAGGTGGGGCGCTGCACGAGGGCGCCCCGGGCGTCGTCGATGGCGAGGCGCAGCTCTCCCGCGCGGTCGACGTACTGCTCGAGAACGTAGCGCAGGTCCGGCTCCTCAAGTTCGAAGAGCATCTCCTCGGCCGCGTCCACGCCCGTGCCAAAGCGCTGCGGGTCGCAGTTTGCCTCGGCGAGGTCGATGATCCGCTCGAAGAGCGGCCGCTCGTCGTCTCCCACCTCGTGCAGGCGCACCAGCAGCTCGAGCTGCTCGAGCTCGCACATGATCTCCCAGAGGCAGAAGAGCGCTCGCTCCGCCGCGTCGCGGTAGCGCGCCAGCTCGGCGATCTCGCGGTCCTTCTCGCCGGCCTCGCCGAGCGACTCGACGAACTCCGCCGCCTGGGTGTGGAGCATCTGGAAGTGAAGCAGGGTCTCGGACGAGACGACGGTGTCCACGCGGTGCGTGAGGGTGAGGCGGATGAGGCGCCAGTAGCGCCCGACCATGCCGATCATCTGGTGGAAGTTGGCAACGAAGAGCCGCCGCTCCGAGGTGGGGCACACGAGGTGGTTGACGATCGCGACGGTGGCGATGGCGAGCAGGAGGCTCGCGATGCGCATGGTGGTGGCGTAGCGGTCGTCGATGGAGACCGACGCCATGGAGACGGCGTAGGCCGTCGCGAAGAACGCCGACGGAACGGAGCCGGGCTTGGTGGCGTACATCGGCCCCACGAGGAACATCCCGAGGATGGTGACCTCGACCCACCCGAGGTCGAGCAGCGCCAGGCCATGCACGAAGAGGCACCCGATGACGGTCCCCACCATGCGGGTTCGCATGCGGTGCAGCGACTCGTGCGGGAAGGGCTGCAGCAGCAGGAAGGCGTGGAGGGCGAACCAGTAGAGGTGGTCGACGGGGAACAGCAGGTTCGAGGCGCAGCTCACGGCGAGGACGGCTCCGCAGCGGATGGAGAAGCGCATCTCAAACGACTCGAGGCTGAGGCGCTTGCGGAAGCTCGTCACGCGGGCGAGGTCGGAGGCGGAGAGGCGCCAGGGACGCTGGTGCGGGTCGGGCGCGGTGCGGAGGATGAGCAGCACCAGGTTGAGGTAGCTCTGATAGAAGATGCGGAAGCGGTCCTCGGCGATGCTCGTCCCCTCGAGCAGCTCCTGCGCGCGGGGGATGAGCCTGTGGCAGCGCACGGAGACGTCGCCCTCGAGCGCGGCGTTGAGGTCGCGCGTGAGCTGGCCGAGCTCGCCGAGGGCACGCGCGTGCTCCTCCTGGTGGCTGGCGTCCCAGTCGAAGTTGCCGGCGAGGTAGGCGGTCCGCTGCGCCAGGGTCGCAAACATGTCGAGGAGGTTCTGCACGCGAACGGGCGCCGAGGAGTCCTCCCGGGCGGTGTAGGCCATGCGGGCGAAGTCGCGCCGGAGCTGGAGGAGCTCGGAGCTGAGGTTGGGGCCGATGCCGCCCCTTGAGGCCTGCGCCAGGTCATCGGCGAGGCGGCCGACGAGCTCGTGCAGGCGGGCGCGGGCACGCTGCGCGTGGTGCTGGAGGTGTCCTGCCACGACGAGCGTGACGATGAGGGTTGCGCAGCAGGTGGCGAGCACGAGGGCCTGCGTCGCGAACGTGTCCACGATGGCCTCGGGCCGGAGCTCAAGGAAGCAGAAGAGCATCGTGTAGGGGAAGTAGCGACGTGGGTTGAGCTGCGACGAGCGCATGAAGACGAGCAGGAACGGCATGAGGAGGTTCACGATGACGCACGGCACCACGCCGATGACGGCAACGCGCGCCGCGACGAGCGCGAGCGCGCTCACCAGCACGAATCGGGCGTACTGGCCCGGTGGGTTGTACTTTCGCAGCCGCGCCTGGAAGAGCGAGGTGTACGGGGAGACCGCAAGGAGGTAGTTGGACCCAAAGGCAAGATGCACGATCCAGAAGAGCGCGATGAAGAAGAGGATGGTGGGCAGCGTGTCGGCAAAGCGGCCCCGCCAGTCCTCGGCCCATGCGTGCACGCTCTCTGAATGCATCCCCTCGCCCCCTCAGCTCCCTTCGACCATACCGCAAAGACGGCGCTGGGTCGCGCAAGGCGCCCAGCGGGGGTGGAGGGCATGCCCGACGGCATGGGCGCCTGCAATCAGGGGGATAGTGTGAAAAAATCGGGCGGCGGCCTGCAATCGGGGGGATAGTGTGAAGGGTTTTCGGAGAGCCCCCGGGTGGAGGCCCGACAAAACCCCAGTTGGCGTCAGACTGATACGGGGCAAAGGACGCCTGGAGCACGAAAAGTGCTTCACACTATCCCCCCGATTGCAGCTGGACGGCCGGATTTTTTACACTATCCCCCTGATTGCAGAAGAAGATGGACGGTGCGCCACACGTCACATCCCCATGGCCTGCATCACGAACATCACGACGGTGAGGATGGCCACGGCGACGATGGTGAACCATGTGAGCGCGTTCCAGATGCGGCCGTTCGCAAAGCGCCCCATCACGTGGCGGTCGCTCGCGATGAGCACCATGAAGACGAGGAGGACGGGCAGCAGGACGCCGTTGATGACCTGCGCCACCATCATGATGCCGAAGAGATTGACGTTGGGCAGCACCACCACGACAGCGGAGATGGCGATGACCGCCGTGATGATTCCCCGGTAGGCGGGTGCCTCCGACCAGCTGCGGTCGGCGCCGCGCTCCCAGCCGAAGGCCTCGCAGATGGCGCTCGAGGTGATTCCGGGCAGGACGCAGGCCGCGAGGAGCGAGGCCCCGGCGAGCCCCGCGCCGAAGAGCGCCTCCGCGTAGCCGCCGACGAGCGGTGCGAGCGCCGACGCCGCGTCCTCCGCGCCGTTCACGACGACCCCGGCCGGGTTCAGCACAGCCCCCGTCGTGAGGATGATGAACCACGAGATGGCACTTGCCACCACGGCCCCCGTCACGGTGTCGATGCGCTGGTAGGGGAGGTCGGCCGCCCGTGCGTTCTTCTCGACCACGTTGCTCTGGGCGAGGAAGAGCATCCAGGGAGCGATGGTGGTGCCGACGTTCGCGACCAGCAGCGAGAGGTACTGCGGCGAGGCCGTGACGTGCGGGATCACGGTGTGGATCAGGGCGTCGCCCCAGTCGGGCCCTACCATCACGCCGGCGATGACGTAGGTCACGAAGACGCATGCGATGGCGAGAAGGACCTTCTCGATGCGTCGGTATGAGCCGCTCATCGTGAGCAGCCAAATGGCGAGCGCCGCCACCGGCACGGACACGATCGGGGGCACGCCGAAGAGGGCGAGTGCCGAGGCGATGCCGGCGAACTCGGAGAGCGTGACGGTGGTGTTTGAGATGAGCAGCGCGAGCATGGCCACGACGGAGAGGCGCACGCCGAACTGCTCGCGGATGAGCGAGGCGAACCCCTTGCCCGTGACGCAGCCCATGCGCGCGGCAGTCTCCTGGGCCACGATCAGCAGGAAGCACATCACCGGCACGGTCCAGAGCTGGTCGAAGCCGAAGAGCGCGCCGGCGTTGGAGTAGGTGGCCACGCCGCCCGCGTCCGCGCCGGCGAGGGCGGCCACCATGCCGGGGCCCATCGCCGCGAGGATGCGTCGCGGCTCGAGCGACGAAGAGGGCGCGTCGTCCTTCATCATCCCACCAGCCCCAGGGGTCCGGCGAGCGCCAGCACGGCAGCAAGGAACACCACCACGGCCACCAGCATTGAGACGAGGGAGAGCGTGAAGCCGGAGGTCTCCTTGTTGGTCTCGTCGCGCCGGCGAAGGACGGCCAGGTAGATGGGCGTGGTCGCAAACGAGACGAACGTGGAGACGGCCGCTGCCACGCCTCCCGCAGAGAGCGCGGGGCCGAGCCGCTCGATCGAGGAGGGGACGGCGGGGGAGGCGATGACGCTCTCGAGCCCGAGGACGATGAGCGCCACGAGCGCGCCGAGCGCGACGCCGAGGCCGAGCCCCTTGAAGGCGAAGCCGAGCGCGGAGGGCGCGTCCTCGTCGTCGGGGTCGTTCTCGAGGAAGAAGTTGGTGACGTAGCTCACGGAGTCGTCCGCGAGCACGAGCGCGACCGCGAGCGGGATGGTGGCTGCGAGCGTCTCGCCGAGGCCGAGCCGCGTCCCCGCGACGAGGGCGAGCGCCACGACGCCGACGGCCCACAGGACCACCCACACGTTGCGGCGCACGAGCCAGATGAGCGTGCTCGCGTGCCCGGAGTCCTCGCCGTCTGCGGAGCCGCCGGCGACGCGCAGGTCCTCGGCGTGCTCCTCCTCCAGGACGTCGAGCGCGTCATCGACGGTGACGATGCCCAAGAGGCGCCCCTCGTCGTTCACGACGGGCATGGCCAGCAGGTTGTACTTGGCGATGTCCTCGGCCACGTCCTCCTGGTCGTCCTCGGGGCTCGCCGTGATGAGGTCCTCGGTCGCGAGCTCGGAGAGCCGCGTCTCGGGGTCGGCCACGATGAGGCCGGGAAGCGTCACCACGCCGGCGAGCTTGCCGCCCTCGTCGGTGAGGTAGACGTAGCGCACGGACTCGAAGTCCTCGTCCAGCCCGCGCAGCATCTCCACGGCGTCGGCCACGGTGGCGTCGTCGGGCACCGTGGCGACCTCGGAGGTCATGATGCGGCCGGCCGTGTTCTCGCGGTATCCCAGCAGCTGGCGGATGGCGCGCTGCTCCTGCACGCCCATGAGGCGCAGGAGCTTCTCTGCCTTGTCGTAGTCGAGCTCGGAGACGAGCTCGGCGGCGTCGTCCGGGTCCATCTCGGCCAGCATGCGCGAGGCGTCGGTCTCGTTGAGCGACCCCATGAGCTCGGCGGCCATGGCGTCGTCGTCGAACTCGGCCATGGCGTCGGCGCGCTGCTCGTCGTCGAGCTGCGCGAAGACCTGGCCGCGCAGGCGCGGGTCCAGCCGCTCGATGATGTCGGCGATGTCGGCGGGGTGCATGTCGTCGAGCGTCTTGTGGGAGACGGAGAGCTTGACGTTGGAGAGGTCGCGTTCCACGAGGTCCATGTAGTTCCACGCGATGATCCTCTCCGGCATGGGGTGGCCGAAGGTCCGCGCCAGCCTGAGGGCCACGCTCTCGAGCGCGGGGTGGAGGCTGCGCAGCAGGCCGCGTGCGCCCACTTCGGCGCCGAGCAGGCGCAGCTGGGTGGAGCTCGTGTCCGAGAGCTTGAGGTCGTTCACGCGGACGACGCGCATGCCGTGCGTGTCCACGATCTGCTTGTTCAGGATGTCGCGGGCGAGAAGGACCTCGTCCGGCTGGAGATACGAGAAGCGCAGGTCGGTGGCTATGACCTTGAGGTTGACCTCGTTCTCGTCATAGCGCTCGACGTACTTGCGCCAGGAGATCATGATCGGCGTGCGCCCGGGGCCCATGAAGGCCAGGCTCGTGACTCGGGGGAAGACCTCGCCGGTGGCGATGCCGAGGTCGGAAACCGTGCCGATCTTCTCGCCGTCGGCATCCAGAACGGGGTTGCCCAGTAGCTGGGACAGGTAGATCATCTGCGCTCCTTCGTTTGCGTCACTCGACGCGCCACGGGAGCGCGCCGCAGGTCATCGACTGTGAGGTCGAGGTTTCATGCGGACCCTTCTCTTCGGGGATTTTCCAACCGACATTGTAGCCCATGCCGTGTCGTGGCGGGTCGTTAGAATAGGACGGGAGCCGCGGGGCGGCGTCGATCTGAGGAGGGTGCGTGGGCAAGAGGGGTCGCAGGGTCGTGAGGGTGGTCGCGTGCGCGGGTGCCGTGGTGGCGGTGGGCGCGCTCGTGGCGGCCAACGTGGCCATGGCGCTTCTCGGCGACACGGTCGACTCCTTCCTGGGCACCGACGTGGTGAACGTCGAGCCCGAGGAGCGCGACGCCACGATGGAGAGGGGCCGCGCGCTCGCGGAGCGCGTGGAGGCCGAGGGCATCGTCCTGCTGCGCAACGAGGGCGAGGCGCTGCCCCTCCCCGCCGACGTGACGCAGGTCAACGTCTTTGGCTGGGCGTCCACGCAGTGGGTGGCGAGCGGGTCAGGCTCCGGCCAGGTGACCGGCGAGGCGACGGGGCTTCTCGCCGCGCTCGAGGAGCGGGGCATCGCGTACAACACGCAGCTCACGGACATGTACCGCGGCTTTCACGGCGAGCGCGCCTACCGCTCTGCGGGCGCCCTCAACAGCCATGACACCGAGTTCTGCCGCCTCTACGAGCCGAGCGTCCGCGACAGGACGTGCTACTCCGAGGACCTTCTCGCCGCGGCGGAGGCGTACTCGGACACGGCGATCGTGGTCATCGGGCGCGTTTCCGGCGAGTCCATCGACTGCCCGAGCGCGCAGCACAAGGTGAGCGGCCGCGACGGCGAGGTGGACGTCGACGCCACGCGCGGCTACCTCGAGCTCTCTCGTGAGGAGGAGGACCTGCTGCGCTACGTGGGCGCGACCTACGAGCGCGTGGTGGTGCTGGTCAACTCCACCAACACGATGGAGCTCGGCGAGCTCGAGACCATACCGGGGATAGACGCCGCGCTCATCGTGGGCACCACCGGCGAGGTGGGCGCCCGGGCCGTCGTCGGCGCGCTCTGGGGCGACGTCAACCCCTCCGGCCGCACGGCGGACACCTACGCCTACGCCTTCGAGACGGCCGCGAGCTGGGCCAACTCGGGCGCCATGGGCGAGGGGCTCTACACCAACGGCGCGGGCCTCTACCCGGCCGACGGCACGCTCAACGCCAACGTCGGCGTGGCCGAGACCTACGACGGGGTGCGCTTCGTGGACTACGCCGAGGGCATCTACGTGGGATACCGCTGGTACGAGACGGCCGACGCCGAGGGCTTCTGGGACGACGTGGAGAACGAGCACGGCACGGGCTACGATGCCGTGGTCCAGTACCCGTTTGGCTACGGCCTCAGCTACACGTCCTTCTCGTGGCAGGTCACGGCGCGCGCGCCCGGCCAGGGCATGCGCGTGGACCGCGAGACGAACGTCTCCATCACCGTGCGCGTCACCAACACCGGGGAGGTGGCCGGCCGCGACGTGGTGCAGCTCTACTGCACGCCGCCCTACGAGCCCGGCGGCATCGAGAAGGCCTCGACGGTGCTCGTGGCCTTTGCCAAGACGCGCCTTCTGCAGCCGGGGGAGAGCCAGGACGTGACGCTCTCCTTCGCGCTCGACGACGTTGCTTCCTACGACTGCTATGACGCCAACGGCAACGACTTTGCGGGCTACGAGCTCGAGCGCGGCGAGTATGTCGTCGAGCTCAAGCGAAACGCGCACGAGCTCGCGGACTGCGACTACGCGCGGACGACCTATTACCTGCCCTCTGACGTGCTCTGCGAGAAGGACCTCCAGACGGGTGCCACCGTTGCCAATCGCTTCACCGGCGAGTCCGCGGAGGACGGCGTCTCCATCGACGGCTCGGACTCCGCCGCCGGCATCACGTACCTCACGCGCGCGGACTTCGCTGGCACGTTCCCGCGCCAGGGGAGTGCGGCCCGCGCCATGACGGACAACGTCATTGCCCTCAACCTCTACGGCGAGGACCGCGTCGAGGCCGATGCGCGCCGCTACGAGAGCGAGCTCGCCACGCCGCTCAACCAGCCACTCGTCTCGTCCGCGGGCGACTACTGGCAGCTCACCGAGGACGGCGAGCTCACGCAGATGGGCAGGGAGCTGGGCCTTGACTACGACGACCCGCGCTGGGAGCTCCTGCTCGACTACGTCTCGCTGGCGGACATGGAGCGACTCGTTCTCCACGGCTACCTGGCCACGGGGGACATCGACGGGATCGGCAAGCCGCGCACCAAGGAGGTGGACGGCCCCGCGCAGGTGGGGTCGTTCAACCAGCTGAGCTATGGCGTGGGCTATCCCGGCCCGACGGTGCTCGCGCAGGCGTGGAACGCCGACCTCGCGCGCGAGTACGGTGCGCAGGTGGGCCTTGAGTGCGCGATGATCGGCGTGGACGGCTGGTACGCGCCCTGCGCCAACGTCCACCGCACGCCCGTGGGCGGCCGCAACTACGAGTACTACGCCGAGGACCCGCTGCTGTGCGGCACCATGGCCGCCGAGGTGGTCGCCGGCGCGCGCGATGCGGGAACGTACGCCTTCCTCAAGCACTTTGCCGTCAACAACCAGGACTCCTACCGGGACTCGCTCTACACGTGGCTCACGGAGCAGACGCTGCGCGAGATCTACCTCGCGCCGTTCCAGCGCGCCGTCGAGCGCGGGACGACAGGCCTCATGACCTCGTACAATCGCATCGGCGCCACGTGGGCGGGCGGCAGCCGCGCGCTGCTCACGAGCGTGTTGCGCGGCGAGTGGGGCTTCGAGGGCGCCGTCATCACGGACTACGCCGACCATCAGACGTACATGAACGCGGACGAGATGCTGCGTGCCGGCGGGGACCTCTACATGGACGGCGTCTTCCGCAACGGCGCCTTTGCGTACGGGTTCACGCAGGACGAGCTCCTGGCCGCGGAGGGCACTCCCGAGGAGCCACGCGCCGTGAGCTACCTCACCAACCTGAGGCGCGCCGCCAAGAACGTGCTCTATGCGTGGCTCAACGCGCGCGCCACCAACCTCGCCTACAACGAGGCCGCGGCGAGCGTGGGCGAGCCGGGCATCGAGCGGCCGGTCAAGACGCAGGGCTTCAACTACGTGGGGACCGCCCTCGCGATCGCCGACGCCGTGGCGGGCGTGGGCGTGATCGCGTGGGCGCACCGGGCCCTAGCACGCCGCCGGGCGCGGCTCTGATGTGCGTGCCACTGGCGTCAGGTTTATTTGGCACAGGGACCGTGCAAAGGGGACAGGCACTTTCGCACGGTTCGCCCGTGCGAAAGTGCCTGTCCCCTTTGCACGGTCCCTGTGCCAAATAAACCTGACGCCAGTGGCACGGCGGCCATGAGAGAATGATGTGGCGTCCCCCATGGAAAGGACCGGCATGTCAGACCTGCCCTCGCACCGGCTTGACCCGCGCATGCTGCGGGTGTGGTACGTCTCCGACGTCATCGGCATCGCGGTGGTTGCCGCACTGGCCGTCGCGGCCTGGCTCATCGTGCGCCATCTGGGGGGCGACGTCTTCTGGGTCTACCTCGTCGCGGGCGTTATCGAGGCCATCTGCGTCGTCGATCTTCTCGTCTCGCCGCGCGTCGAGTACGCCACCTGGCGCTATGACGTCACCCCCACCGATGTGGACCTCTACCACGGTGTCTTCACCAAGAAGCGCGTGCTCGTGCCGCTCGTGCGCGTCCAGCACGTGCAGACCAAGCAGGGCCCCATCCTGCGCGCGCACGGCCTGGCAGCCGTGACCATCTCCACGGCGGGCGAGAGCTTCGAGATTCCCGGCCTCGCCGAGGACGACGCCAACGAGCTGCGCGACCGCGTGGCCGAGCTCGCGCGCCTCGCCAAGGAGGACGTGTGAGCCCCGCCGGCGGCACCCCGCCCGCGCCCGGCGAGAAGGACGTCCGCCCGCCCGCGCCCGACGCCGCTCCCCCAAGCGCCGCGAGCGTCGAGAGGGAGCTCGAGCGGCTGGCCGTCCCCAGGCGCTCGCTCTTCGAGGGCGTTGACACAACTCCGGAAACGCTGCGCGGCACGCACCGCGCCAACCCCCTCTCCGTGCTCGCCGAGGCGATCAAGATGGCGTCTGGCCTGGTCGTTCTTGTGGCGTTTGGCCTGGCCCGGGACTTCTTTGCCGGGGACCTCCTCGCGCTGGCCAAGCTGGTCCTCGCCGCCGTTGGCATCTTCGCCGTCTGCCTGCTGCTGAGCTTCGCCGTCTGGCGTGCGCGGACCTGGGAGCTCACGGACGAGGGCGTCCGCCTGTGCTGGGGCCTTGGCTGGGGGCCGTTCAGCCGCCGCAGCCTTACGGTTCCCTACGAGCACATCCATACCGTCTCGATGAACTCGTCATTGCTCGACCGGATCTTCGGCCTCATAGCCCTCGACCTGGACACGGGCGCCGCGGCCTCCGAGGGCGACGCCTCCAAGATCTCCGGCCTGCGAGCGGGCGAGGCGGAGGCGCTGCGCGCGGAGCTCTTCCGTCGCAGGAGGGTCGCCGGGGACCGCGCCCCGGCGGGCGAGAAGAACGCCTCGGCTGGCGATGCGCCGTCCTCCTCCTCCGAGGAGCCGCTCGCGGTCTTCTCGCTTGAAGGCCGCAAGCTCGCCCTCGCCGCGGCCTCCCAGATGAGCGCCGGCAGCCAGGCCATTGCGCTCGTGGTCCTTCTCGTCAACGGGGCCAACCAGCTGATCGAGTGGGGGCTGCTCGACGTCGTGGGCAGGGGAGACGAGCTCATGGCCGGGCTCTCCCCGATGATTGTGCCCGTGGTCCTCGCGTTTCTCGCTCTTGCGCTCCTCTTGGGGGCGGCAGTCTCGTTTGTGGTAAACCTCGTGCGCTACGCGGGCTATCGCGTGGAGCGCTATGCCGACCGCGTGGTCGTGGAGCACGGCCTGCTCTCCCGCTCGTCGCGTACGCTCGCGACGGGGCGCGTGCAGTACGTGGCGGTGCGGCAGGGCATCATTCGCCAGCTCATCGGGTATGCCGAGGTCACGGCGCAGGTGGTCTCCGCGCCGGGCGAGAAGGACGGCGAGCCCTCGGGCAGCGTGCTGCTGCATCCGTTTATCCGCTTGGGCGAGATCGACGCGTTTCTCGCCGAGGTGTTGCCGGACTGCTCGGGCGTTCTGGGCCATGTTGAGCTGGGGAAGCTGGGGCCCGTCGCGCGTCGGCGCGCCGTGGTGCGCGCGGTGATCTGGTGGCCGTTCGCGACTGCGATCTTCCTTGGCGCCCAGTGGCTCTTCGGCCTCTCCGGCCTGCTTGAGAGCGCGGGATGGCTGCTGGAGCCGCTGCTCATTGCCGCGGGGGTGCTGAGCGTAGTGCTGCTCGTGGGGCTCATCGTGGACGCGCTGCGCGCCTGGGGCGCCGCTCGCTATGGCCACACCGCCCGCGAGCTGGTGCTCGTTACCGGCGGGCTCACGCGGCTCACCGTGATCGCGCCGCGGGTCCGCCTGCAGTGCATGGAGGTGCGCGCCAACCCGTTTCAGCGCCGCGCGGGCGTGGCCACGCTCTCCGCGCGCACGGCGGCGAGCGACGCTGACGGCCTCGAGCTGCGCGACCTTCCCGAAGAGGCGGCCGACGAGTTTCTGGCCTGGTATCGTCCCCGGTCTTAGCGTGCCAACGTGCCACTGGCGTCAGCGTGCAAAGGGGACAGTCACTTTTGCACGTATGTCCGTGCAAAAGTGACTGTCCCCTTTGCACGCTGACGCCAGTGGCACGGACCTGACGCCGGTGGCACGCCTTAGCCTGCGGGGAAGATCGCGTTCACGTGGAATCGGCCGCCCTCGGCGAGGACGGTGAGCGTGCCTCCGTAGCGCTCCGCGGTGAGCCGCATCGAGCGGAGCCCAAAACCGTGACCCGTGCGGTCGTCCTTTGTTGTGACGGGCAAGCCGTCACGCATCTCCATGCTCCCAGCAAACGGGTTCTCTATGTGGATGGACACCACTCCCGCCACGCGCCGCACGACGAGCGAGATGGAGCGCACCCCCGCGTCATCGAGCTCGTTCACGGCGCGGATCGCGTTGTCGAGCGCGTTGCCGAAGAGCGCGTAGATGTCGGCCGCGGACATGAAGTCGAGCGCGGGGCCGTCGGCGATGCAGGAGAGGGTGATGCCCGCCCGCCGGCACGCGAGGCTCTTCTCGGTGAGGATGGTGTCGAGCGCCTCGTTGCCAGTGCGAACCGTGGAGTCGTAGACGTCCACCTCGCGCGCGATGTCGTCGAGCGCGCCCCGGTCAACCACGGTTCCGCCATCGGCAAGGCTGCGGATCTGCTGACGGATGTCGTGGCACTTCACGTTGATGGCCTCGATGTTCTCTCGGCTGCGCTCGTACTGGCGTTCCCGCTCGGCGAGCACGCGCTCGGTCGTCGCGCGCTCCACCTGGAGGCGGCGGCTCACGAGAAGCTCGTATTCGAGCGCGTACGTGAGCCCACAGGTAAGCCCGTGAAATCCGCGCAGCGCCGCCTCGTACATGAGGGGCAGCCCCCGGTCCGCCATGTCCTTGATGATGAGGTCGAACCCGATGACACCGAGCATGACCACCACCATGATGACGATGAGCGCCCGGTCGGACACCTCCTCGAGTCCCTCGCGGCTGATGTGGCGCGCAAAGACGCGGTAGAACGGCACGTAGACCGCAAGGATGCAGATGACGTTGAGGGCAAACCGCACGAGGTGCCCGCGCAGGGTGGGGTCCGCGGACTCCGGCACGCCGGCGGCCACCCAGACGAGCTCGGTGAGCCCCGAGGCAAAGTTCTGGACGGCGTACCCCGCGGTGCAGCAGAAGAGCGCCGTCCAGACCGAGGCGTCAAAGAGCCAGAGCGTGACGCCCACCATGATGGCCAGCAGGGCAGAGAACATCAGGAGCTGTACCGGATAGGGAAGGGCGTCGGACGGGTCTGGCGGGGCCGCAGGCGCCGGCATGGCGAGAAGAACCGTGCAGACCGCCGCGCCAACGACCGCAATCGCGGCCACGCGCCGGGCAAACCCCGCACGCCGCTCGAGCTGCCACGCAAACATCCCCACGCCTGCGACGGCGCTGCCGAAGGTCACGAGAAACGAGAGCGCGTACGCGACCGCCGTGGCCATTAGAAGCTCCTCCCCACGTAGTTGGCAAGCGTCTCGAGGGCGCGCCTGCGCTGCGAGCGGCTGTAGAAGAGCTCGGCCCCGCCCGTCACGGTCACGGACTCGCGGCCGATGCGCTCCACGCGCGCCATGTTGACGAGGCAGCCCGAGGAGATGCGCAGGAAGGACTGCGGGTCGAGCCGCTGCTCTGCTGCGCGGAGGCTTCCGCGCTCGCGGAGCTCGGTGCCGTCGACAAGGTGATAGCGCACATCGTGCTTGACGAGGTCGACGTAGGTGACATCCCTCTGCGCGATCACGCGCATGCCGTCCGCGGTGGGCAGTGCCAGGGTGCGCGCGGCGTTTCTCGCCACCGCGCGCATCGCGCGGTCCATGCGCATGGCAAAGTCCCCGTACTCGACAGGCTTGACCACGAAGTCAACCGCGTCGACGGAGTATCCGCGCACGGCGTACTGCGCGAGGTTGGTCACAAAGACGAGCGGGGTCTCGGTGTCGTAGCTGCGCAGGATCTCCGCGGCCTCCATGCCGTTGATGCCGGGCATGTCGATGTCCATGAAGACTAGGTCGGCCACGTGCCGGGAGTTGATGAACTCGAGGGCCGACGACAGGGTCTCGATCGAGAAGGACAGGTTCTTCTCGCTGGCGTACCTCTGCAGGTGGCCGTGCAGGAGGTCGGCCTCCGCCGGAGTGTCCTCGACGATGAGCATCCTGTACATGTGTCCTCCCGAAAGCGTCACGCCCTGCGACCGATTCTGTCACACCTCGCACACGGGGCGGGGCTGAACGTAAGCTGAGCGTCAGGATAGGATGCGGGCGGCATGCCGGCTGCCCGCGGGAGGAAGGGAGAAGGACGTGGCAAAACAGATTAGCACCGCTCGCAAGGTGGGAAGGGTGGTGAAGTCGATCGTCAAGGTGATCGTGGCCATCGTGCTCGTGGCGCTGCTGGCCGTGAACAACTTCGTGTTGCCGGGGCTCTACAGCGGATTCAGCCGCATGGTCGACTCGATGCTCGGCTACCAGCAGTCCTGGGACAACTCGGGCGTCAATGCCGATGGGCTGGACCTCGACTACAACAAGGCCGACTACGCCAGCGTCGACGAGCTCAAGGCGGCCGCGGAGGAGCTGGACAAGCAGATTGCCGCGGAGGGCTACGTGCTCCTCCAGAACGAGGGCGAGAGCCTGCCGCTGCCGGAGGGCACCACGCTCAGCTTCTTCAGCGAGTCGGTCAAGAACCTCACGAGCAGCCAGAGCATGATCAGCCAGTACACGGGCGGCGGCAAGGTGGACAACTCCACCTTCCTCAACACCTTTGCGGCCCACGGCCTCACGGTGAACGAGGAGCTGCTCGACTTCTACACCACGGGCGCCGGTGCCGCGTACACGATGGGCGCGGGCTCCATCAGCTTCGGCGACGACGAGGACTTCTCCATCAACGAGTGCCCGCTCTCCGTGATGGAGGATTCCGGCGTGCTGGCCAGCGCCGAGGGCACCACGCCCGTCTTTGTGCTGCGCCGCGTGGCCGGCGAGGGCCGCGACATGCCGCGCTCCATGTACAACCACGCGGACAGCCCCGAGGACCAGGCGCGCACCTACCTGGAGCCGGATAGCACGGAGCTGGAGATCCTGCAGTACCTGAACGACAACTTCGACAACACCGTGCTCATCGTCAACACGGCCTCGGCGCTTGACCTGGACTTCCTGGAGGACATGCCCAACATCAAGTCGGTCCTCTTCGTGCCGAGCACGGGCACCTACGGCCTCGACTCGCTCGCGGGCATCATGGCGGGTGACATCAACCCGTCCGCCCGCACCGCGGACACCTTCTCCGGCGAGCCGCTCAAGAGCCCGGCTGCCCAGAACTTTGGCGACTACCAGTACGTGGACAAGAGCGGCGAGCTCACCAAGTACAACTACGTCACGTACGCCGAGGGCATCTACGTGGGCTACAAGTACTACGAGACCCGCTACGAGGACGTGGTCATGGGGACCGGCAACGCCGGCGACTTCTCTTACGCGGACGAGGTCACGCACCCGTTTGGCTTTGGCCTCTCCTACACCACCTTCGAGTGGTCGGACTTCCAGACCAGCTGGGACGGCGACACGTGCACCGCGCGCGTGACCGTGACCAACACCGGCGATGTGGCCGGCAAGGACGTGGTTGAGCTCTACGCGCAGAGCCCCTACACGGACTACGACCGCGCCAACGGCGTGGAGAAGGCCGCCGTGGAGCTGGTGGGCCTGGGCAAGACTGGGCTCCTCGAGCCGGGCGAGTCCCAGACCGTGGAGATCTCCTTCAGCGAGGAGCAGCTCAAGGCCTATGACGCCAACGGGGCCGGGACCTACATCCTCGACGCGGGCACCTACTACGTGACCGCCGGGAAGAACGCCCACGACGCCGTGAACAACGTGCTCGCCGCCAAGGGCTACGTCACGGCCGACGGCATGGACGCCGAGGGCAACGTCGCGATGACGGCCACCTACGTGCCCGACAACGCGGACGTGGACGCCACGACCTACGCCGCCGACTCCTACACCGGCGAGAAGATCGAGAACCTCTTTGAGGAGGCCGCCGGCGACGCCACGTACCTCACGCGCGCCGACTGGACGGGCACCTGGCCCGCGCATGACGGCACCCCGCTCGAGGGCGCCGTCTCCACCTGGGGCAACGAGATCAACGGTGAGCTTGACGGCCAGCCGGCCTCGCTGCTCTACGTGAAGGAGGCGTCCGACGAGCTGGTGGCCCAGCTCGACTCCACCGAGTCCGGCAACCCCGTGGACCCGGCGAGCATCACCGACGAGCCGGTCTATGGCGCGGACAACGGCCTCGCGCTGATCGACCTGCGCGGCAAGGACTACGACGACCCCCTGTGGGACGACCTGCTCGACCAGCTGACGCCCGAGGACTACGACCTCACCATCGCCCGCGGCGGCTACGGCACCGAGGCGCTGGAGAGTGTGGGCAAGCCGTTTGCCATCGACGCCGACACCGCCTCCGGTCTCATCTACGGCGGCAACGGCCTCTCCTTCTGCACGCCCGTCACCGTGACGCAGACCTGGAACCAGGAGATCTACCTCGACTACGGCGAGATGATCGGAAACGACGCCGCGATGGGCACGACCAACGGCTGGTACGCCCCCTCGATGAACATCCACCGCACGCCCTTCACCGGCCGCAACGGCGAGTACTACTCCGAGGACGGGTTCCTCTCCGGCGTGATCGGCTCGCTCGAGGTCAAGGGCGCCGCCTCCAAGGGCGTCTACGCCATGATCAAGCACTTTGCCCTCAACGATCAGGAAAACCACCGCGGCGACCGCGAGGGCCAGTACTCCATCGCCACCTGGGCCAACGAGCAGTCCATCCGCGAGATCTACCTCAAGCCCTTTGAGATGTGCATGAAGGTGGGCGACGTCGACCTCAACTACCTCGAGGACAACGGCGATGGCGCCTACGCCAACGCCACGAGGCAGATTCGCGCCTGCCAGGGCATCATGACCGGCTTCAACCGCATTGGCGCCACGTGGACCGGCGGCTCCTACGCGCTGCTCACCGAGCTCGTGCGCGACGAGTGGGGCTTCGACGGCTTCATCATCACGGACAACGCCAACACCGGCGTGTTCATGGACGCCTACCAGATGATCGAGGCCGGCGGCGACTCCAAGCTCACCTATCAGGACCAGGGCAGCTGGTGGACCTACGACAAGGACAATGCGGCTCAGTATCACTACGGCCGCGAGGCGATCCACCACCTGCTCTACACCGTGGCCAACTCCAACGCCATGGACGGCGCCATGCCCGGCAGCGTCTACAAGCCCGGCATGCAGACGGTCGAGAAGATCATGCTCGGCATCAACGTCGTGAGCGTGGTGGGCCTGGGCCTCATCGGCTTCACCGCCTGGCGCAACCACGTCAAGCGCAAGGCCGAGCGCGCCGAGCAGTAGCGCGCGGCTACAGTCCCCCTCTCAGGCGCCGGCCCGCGATCCGCGGGCCGGCGCCGTGCCACCGTGCCACCGTGCCAACGGCGTCAGGCTTATTTGGCACGCTCGGACCGCGTGCCAAATAAGCCTGACGCCGTTGGCACACAAGTATCTCCGCCAGATGTGATAGATTTGGCGAAGATACTTCCATGGTGGCGGAGATACTCGAGGGAGGGGAAATGTGCGCGTTTGACTACGAGCGGAAGCTCTCAAAGCTCATGGTCCCCGAGGTCGTCAATGCTCTCTCGGCCATCCATGCGCTCCGGGCGCGTCGGGAGCTCAGGCAGGAGCTGCGTCCCGTCGAGCTCGAGGGGCTGCGCGAGATTGCGCGCATCCAGAGCACGGGCGCCTCCAACAGCCTCGAGAACATCCGCACCTCAAACGCCCGCCTGCGTGAGCTCGTCCAGATGCGCGTTCAGCCCAGAAACCGTGACGAGCGCGAGATAGCGGGCTACCGCGCCGTGCTCGACCTCATTCACGAAAGCCATGCGCACATCGACGTGACCCCAAACGTCATCTTGCAGCTCCACCGCGACCTCTATCGCTATGTGGACGTCTCTTTTGGCGGCCGCTGGAAGGATGCCGACAACGTCATCGCCGAGACGGGGCCGAGCGGGACGCTTGTTACGCGCTTTGTCCCCACAAGTGCGCTTGAGACGCCGGACGCGATGGCGGGCCTCTGCTCCGCATACGCGCGGGCCGTCAAGGACGGTCGCTACGACGTTCTTCTCGCCAGCGCGCTCTTCACGTTCGACTTTGTGAGCATCCATCCGTTCAACGACGGCAACGGGCGCATGAGCAGGCTCCTCATGCTGCTGACGCTCTATCGCGGAGGCTATGACGTGGGGCGTTACGTCTCCCTTGAGCACGAGATCGAGCGCACCAAGGAGACGTACTACGAGGCGCTGGCGGCGAGCTCGGCCGGCTGGCGGGAGGGGGAGAACGACTACCTGCCGTATGTGACGTACTTCCTTGGCGTGGTGCTCGCCTGCTACCGTGACCTGGACGAGCGCATGGCGGTGCTGTCTCAGGGGTCCTCCGATGAGCGCGTGCGGGCCTTTTTCGCCGGGCGCCTTGAGCCCGTGAGCCGGCGCGAGATTGCGGACGCCCTGCCCACCATCAGCTCGCGCACCCTCGACCGCGTGCTCGCGCGCCTCCAGGCGGCCGGCGAGCTGGAAAAGGTCGGCGCCGCGCGGGCTACGCGCTACCGCTGGGTGCGCCCTTTGACCTGGCAAAGGGACGGGGTAAACCTGACAGAGGCGTAGCGTGCAAAGGGGACAGGCACTTTTGCACGGGCATGCGTGCAAAAGTGCCTGTCCCCTTTGCACGAATCGGGGCACGCCGTGCAAAAGTGCCTGTCACTTTTGCACGGGCGCGGGGAGGATAACGTCCAGGCGGAAGACGCCGCCCTTGGCCTCGGCGGAGAAGGACCCGTCGTAGCGCTCGGCGATCTGCCGCATGGAGCGGGTGCCAAAGCCGTGCGACGCGCGGTCGGCCTTGGTGGTCTCGGGCATGCCGTCCGCGGAGAAGCGCCGCTCGCCCGCGTAGTAGTTCTCCACGTGGATGGAGACGCCGCCCATCGCGCGGCGCACCACGAGCGAGATGCTCCTCCGCGCGGGGTCGTCCAGCTCGCTCACCGCCTCGATCGCGTTGTCGAGCGCGTTGCCAAAGAGGGCGTAGAGGTCCGCCGGGGCCATGAACCCCAGCGCGGCGCCGTCGGCGATGCAGGTGAGCGTGATGCCGCGTCGCTCGCAGACGAGGCTCTTCTCGGTGAGGATGGTGTCCAGCGCCTCGTTGCCCGTGGCAACGGCGGAGTCGTAGATGGAGACCTCGCGCGCCAGGTCGTCGAGGGCGGAGCGGTCCACGACGGCCCCGCCGTCCGCAAGGGAGCGAATCTGGTGCCGCAGGTCGTGGCACTTGATGTTGATTGCGTCGATGCTCTCCCGCGAGAGGGTGAGCTGCCGCTCCCGCTCGGCCATGAGCCGCGACGCCGTGGCCTGGTCGCGCTCCACGCGCACGCGGTAGAGCAGCTGATACTCGATCCACAGGGTTGCCACGCACGCGATGCCGTGGAACAGGCGCAGCGCCACCACGTACCCAAGCGCCAGCCCCTCCCCGGTGAGCGCCTTGACCATGACGTCGAAGCCGATGATCACAAGGCTCACCACGGGCATCATGGCGAGCATCGAGTGGTTCTCCATCTGCACGAGCCCCTCGTGGTCGATGCGCCGCGCCAGCAGGAGGTACGTGGCGAGAAGCACGAGCGTCAGGCAGACGAGGTCGTTCGTGAGGTAGAAGGCCGGAGCCGACGGGTTGGCCCCGGCCGCCCGCGCCACGCTCGCCACGAGCTCGGTGGCGCCGGTCGCGAGGTTCTGGGCCGTGTAGCCGGCCGTCACGCAGAAGAGCGCCACCCAGACGGAGGCGTCAAAGAGCAGCATCACGGCCCCCACGCAGGCCGCGAGGATGAGCGTGAAGGCGCCGAACTGCAGGAGGTAGCCCATGGCGGGGGAGACGGCGCCCACGGACAGCGCCGCGCTGAGCAGGGCGAGAAAGACTACGGCCACGGCCCCGACGATCGCAAGGCAGCGCGCCGCAAAGTGCGGGCGCGGAGGCAGCCCGCGTGCGAAGAGGCCGATGCCGCCCACGATGCGCACGCAGATGAGGACGACGGACACGATGCCCAGCGCGATGGTCGCGGGGCTCATTGAGGTCCCGGCCCCGCCGAGGCTCGTCCCCATCCAGGCGACGGCGTCGCCCATCACACGCTCCCGCCGGCAAAGCGCGCGAGCGCCTCGAGCGCGGCCTTCTTGCGCGTGCGGGAGAAGGCGAGCTCGGTGCCGTCGCTCATGGTGACGCCGCTCCCGCGTACGACGCTCACCTGCCCCATGTTGACGAGATGGCTCGCGGAGATGCGGCAGAACCGCGCGCCGAGCCGCCCCTCCTCGGCCGTGAGCGAGCCGCGCACGCGAAGTGGCTCCGTCTGCCCGGCCACGTGCCAGTAGAGGTCGTGTCGGAGGATCTCAACGTAGATGATGTCGCGAACGGGGACGATGCGGGTGCCGTCCGTCGTGGGGATGGAGACGGCGGTATCCGCGTTGCGCCCCATGACGCGCATCGCGCGGCCCATACGCAGGGCAAAGTCCTCGTAGGTCACGGGCTTGACCATGAAGTCGAGCGCGTCAACCGCATAGCCGCGCACGGCGTACTGTGCGAGGTCGGTCACAAAGACGATGGGCGTGACCTCATCGGTCTGGCGCATGATCTCGGCGGCCTCCATGCCGTTGATGCCGGGAAGGCCGATGTCCAGAAACACGATGTCGGCCGTGTGCCGCCCGTCCAGAAACTCGAGCGCGGACCCCAGGACCTCAACCGAGAAGGACGCGCCGACCTCGCGGCCATAGCGTGTGAGGTAGGAGCGCAGGGCGTCGGCGGCCCGCGGGTCGTCCTCCACGATGAGCGCTCGGTACGTCACGTTCTTCTCGCCCTCCGTTGGTCAACTGAGTCATGTGCCTTGCATTTTAAGTCAACCGTCAGGCCGCCGCGCGCCGTCGCGCATAGCATCGCGCTCAGGATAGGGCCCCGCATGGGGCGAGAAGAACCTCGTGGAAGGAAAGGAAATGGAGGAGAAGAACCAGGGGAAGCGCCCCGAGCGCAAGGCCAAGGTGCCGCGTCGGCCCAACCGGCCGCTGCTCGTGCTCATGTGCGCGCTGCTTGCCGTGGTGATCGGCGTGACCGCGCTGGTGGCTAACGTGGCGTCTCCGTACTTTGGCATGCTCAACCTCATCCTGAGCGGTGCGCCGCAGGGCGATGAGATTGATGCCGCGCGCGAGCAGACCGCCGCCATGACCGAGCAGGTGGAGGGCGAGGCGGCCATTCTGCTCAAGAACGAGGGCGCGCTGCCGCTTGCCGTGGACGCCAAGGTGAACGTGTTTGGCTCGGGACAGGTCAACCTTGCCTTTGGCGGAACGGGCTCGGGAGCTGGTGACGAGAGCACCAACGTGGGCTTCATCGAGGGGCTCAGAAACGCTGGCCTCCAGCCCAATGAGGAGCTGGTGAAGTTCTACGATGAGAACGTGCAGCGGCGCGAGAAGATCGCGATGGTTGGCACCGACTGGGGGATTTACGAGCTGCCTGCGGAAAACTATGACCCAGCGCTCATTGACTCCGCCAAGGCGTACTCCGACACTGCCATCGTGGTAATCTCGCGCATGGGCGGCGAGGGCGCCGACCTGCCCATGGATATGGAGGGCTATGCCGGCGGCGAGGCGGGCAAGCACTACCTTGAACTTACGACCGACGAGCAGGCCATGCTCTCCATGGTGGAGGAGAACTTTGGCAACGTCATCGTTGTGCTGAACGCTGCCAACCCCATGGAGCTGGGCTTTGTTGAGTCTGAGGGCGTCGACGCCGCCGTGTGGATGGGCTTTCCCGGCACGCGCGGCATGAATGCCGTGGGCGATGTGCTCACCGGCGCCATCAACCCCTCCGGCCATACGGTCGACACCTTTGCCTGCGCCGTGGAGAGCGCGCCGAGCTACTACAGCTTTGGCGACTACGACTACTCCAACGCCACGTACAAGAACACCTCGCTTTTCGCGGGCACCGGCACCGCCTCCACCGGTGACGACAACGTTCACTACGTCGACTACGTCGAGGGCATCTACGTGGGATACCGCTACTACGAGACAGCGGCTGCGGACGGCTTCATTGACTATGACGAGACCGTGCAATACCCGTTTGGCTACGGCCTCAGCTACACCACGTTCGAGAAGTCCATCGCCAATCTTCGCGATGACGGCGAGACCATCAGCATCGACGTGAGCGTGACCAACACCGGAAATGTGGCGGGCAAGGATGTCGCCCAGGTCTACTACAGCGCCCCCTACGCCCCGGGCGGCATCGAGAAGAGCGCGGTCGTGCTCGGCGGCTTTGCCAAGACCAAGCTCCTCGAGCCCGGGGAGTCGCAGACGCTGACCATCGAGTTCGGGCGCGAGGACATGGCGAGCTACGATTACCTGGGCATCAAGGCCGAGGGCGGCGCCTACGTGCTCGAGGCGGGCGACTACGTGGTGAGCCTGCGCGAGAACAGCCACGACGTGATTGACGAGCGCACCGTGACCGTCGAGCGTGATTACATCTATAACGACGCGGCCGATGGCGCCCGCTCGACGGACGAGGTCGCCGCCACCAACCGCTTTGACGACGTGAGCCTTGACGAGGGCATCACCTACGTGAGCCGCTCCGACTGGGCCGGCACCATGCCCACCGAGCGCGCGCCGCAGTCCAAGGAGGCCACCGAGAAGCAGATTGCCGACTTTGCGGGCGAGCCCCTCGAGGCCGGCGAGGGCGAGGACATCGCCTTTGCCAACAACGGTCTCAAGCTGGCCGACATGAAGGGTCTCGCCTATGACGACCCGCAGTGGGACGCCCTTCTCGAGCAGCTCTCCGTTGACGACATGACCAAGCTCGTGGCCAACGGCGGCTGGCAGACGATCGCGGTGGACTCCGTGGGCAAGCCACACCTCTCCGAGATCGACGGCCCCGCCGGCGTCAACAACATCATGGCCGGCATCCAGGGCACCCAGCTCACGGCCCAGAGCATGCTCGGCTACACCTGGAACGTCGAGCTTGCCGAGCAGATGGGCGCGGTCTTTGGCGCCGAGGCCAAGGCCTATGGCACCGCCGGCCTCTACGCGCCGGGCGCCAACATCCACCGCAGCCCGTTCAGCGGCCGCAACTTCGAGTACGTCTCCGAGGACGGTCTGCTCACCGGCAAGATCGTGGCGGCAGAAATCAGGGGAATCCAAGGCCAGGGCCTCTACTGCTACACCAAGCACTTTGCGGTGAACGATCAGGAGACCAACCGCGACCAGGGCGGTCTTGCCACCTGGCTTTCCGAGCAGGCCATGCGGGAGATCTATCTGCGCCCGTTTGAGATCGCCGTGAAGGAGGGCGGCTCCAAGGGTATGATGAGCTCGTTCAACCGCATCGGCGCCACCCCGGCGGCCGAGAGCTGGGAGCTGCTGACGGGCGTGCTGCGCCAGGAGTGGGGCTTCCAGGGTGCCGTGGTTACGGACTGCGTCATGGCCTGCGCCACGCAGGATCCCAACCGTGCCCTGCGCGCCGGCAACGACCTGCAGCTCTCGTTCTTCTCCAACATCACTGCGGATACCACGGATACCGTTGCCGGTCGCCAGGCGCTGCGCCAGGCCAGCCATAACATCCTCTACATGGTTGCCAACAGCGATGCGCTGGAGACTGCCAACTGGGGCCCGTACCCGTTTGTGATCGCGCTCATTGTCGTTGACGTGGTGATCTTTGCCCTGTTTGCGCTGTACTTCTGGCGTCGTCACGTGGGCATGGTCCGCTGGCGCGAGGCCGGCAAGCCCAAGGGCTGGCTCGCCCGCAAGCTCTCCCGCTCCGAGTCCTGACAAAGGCGACAGGGTCAACTGTCAGGTTTTGGGCGCCGGTCCGCACTCGCGGGCCGGCGCCGTGCCACTGGCGTCAGGTTTATTTGGCACGCGCATACCGCGTGCCAAATAAACCTGACGCCAGTGGCACGACCGACCTAGCCGAGCGGGATCATCACGTCGAGATGGAACACGCCGTCGACGGCGGCGCACGAGAGCGTGCCGTCGTAGCGCTCGACCGTCGCCGCGATGGAGCGCATGCCATAGCCGTGCAGCCCGCCGTCCTCGGACGTCTGCGGCAGGCCGTCCTCGAACTCGACCTCCCCGACGTAGCCGTTCTCCACGTGCGCGACGGCCATCTGCCCCACCTGCCTGAGCGTGACACTGACGAAGCGGCCCCCCTCGACGCACTTCCCGGCAGCGGCGAGGGCGTTGTCGAGGGCGTTGCCAAAGAGCGCATACAGCTCCGAGGAGGACATGAACGAGACGCACCGCCCGTCGGCAACGCAGGTGAGCTCGATGCCATCGCGCCAGCTGAGCAGGCTCTTCTCGGTGAGAATGACGTCGAGCAGCTCGTTGCCCGTCGCCACGCTCGCCCCGAACGTCCCGATCTTCTGGCTCAGGCGCTCGAGGGTCGGGCGGTCGAGCTCGTCGAGGCTGCGCAGCGTGTCTATCTGGTGCTGGAGGTCATGCAGGTGGGCGTTGATCTGGTCGAGGGCGTCTCGGGACACCAGCTGCTGCTGCGCCTGCTCGTGGACGATCTCGCGCGAGTCGCGCGCCTCGCGCCGCAGCAGGTGGTTGTAGAGCACCTCGAACTGGATGAGGAGCACCGCGAGGCACGTGCAGAGCTGGATTGCGTGCAGGGCGAGCTCGAGCGGCCACCCGGCGACGGAGAGCGACGTCTGTGACAGCACGCTGGCGATGTTGCGAATGGCCACCTCGAAGAAGATCTCAAAGACGAGAACCGCCGCCAGCGCGGCGATGATGCGAGGATCCGAGAAGCGCTCGACCTCCGCCCCGCGCATCCTCCGCGCAAAGACGCGGTAGCAGATGGCGATGGAGGCGGCCGAGACGGCGCAGAACGAGAGCGCGACGGGGATGCCGTCCATGCGCCACACGTCGGGGTCGAGCGACTGGAGGAACGAGGCCAAGATCCAGTGCACGCCGCTCGTCAGGTTCTGGACGGTGTAGCCCGCGGTGCAGCAGAAGAGCGCCGCCCACGGCGTCACGTCGAAGAGCCAGAGCACGATGACAAAGCAGACGCCGAGCGCTGCCGTGAACGTCAGGATCTGCGAGGTCGGGTCCCCGATGCGCGCGGCATCGGAGAAGGGGCCGAGCCTCAGTCGCACGGACACGACCCAGAGCGCCGCCATGCCTGACCCCACGGTGACGGCGCGCGCCGCGAAGCCGCGTCGCCGGGGGAGCGGGACGACGAACTCCCCCACGCAGACGGCGAGCAGGAGCAGGACGAACGTCGTCTGGAAGACCTTCACCGCGCTCACGCCGACCTTCCCAGGTACCTTGCCAGCGCCGCGAGCGCCTCTCGCTTGCGCGCGCGGCTCGCGTACTGGACGCTGCCGTCGGAGAGCTCGAAGGCGTCTCCCCGCGCGCGGACCACATGGGACATGTTGATGACGCAGTGGTTTGAGATCCTGAGGAACCCGCCGCCGAGCTGCTCGTGGGCCTCGGTGAGGCTGCCGCGCACGCGGATCGGCTCCGCCCCGGCCGCCAGGTGGTAGATGAGGTCGTGGTTGACCGTCTCAACGTAGACGAGGTCGCTCTCCTGGAACACGTGGACACCGCCGCGCGTGCTCACCGTGACCTGCGACTGGCGGGCGCGCTCGAGGGTGCGCATGGCGCGGTCCATGTGCTCCGAGAAGGACAGGTAGCCGATGGGCTTGACCATGAAGTCGAGGGCGTTCACCTCGTATCCCGCAATGGCGTAGCTGGCGAGGCTCGTGACGAAGATGATGGGGGTCTCGGAGTCGTAGCTGCGGATGAGGGTGGCGGCCTCCATGCCGTCCATGCCGGGAAGGCGGATGTCGAGGAAGATGAGGTCGAGCCGGCGCCTCACGCGCGCGATCTGCTCGGCGCTCGAGAGGCGCTGCACGGAGAACTCGACGTCGCGCTCGCCCCCGAAGCGCTCGAGGTACGCCGCGAGGCGGGCCGCCTCGCGGTCGTCGTCCTCAACGATGAGAATCTCGTACATGCGCCCGTCCCTTCCGCTTGACTGGCTACCTTCTTCCCGCGCCCATTGTCCGATAAACCCCGCCTCGCCCCGCCGCACTCGACGGGCGGCCCGTCTCGCCCCCTCGGGGTCCCGTTGGTCGCCAACGCGGGCAGCAAAGCGACCATCTACGTCATAAGCGCTGGTACATGCAGCACGACGGCAATCTTGGGGGCCGGCCGCTGGGAGGGGGCGCCACCCAAGGGCGGCACGGTTTCGCCCAACGGCGGCAAGTGGCCCAAGGGCCCCTCCCGCGCGCCATACAGTGCAGGTGCCTTCTTGGCGAGAGGGTCGCGGCCCACCCCACCCTTCCTTTTTTGTCCCATCCTCCCTTGGGCCGCGCACCCCTCTCGCAGGGGGCGACTGGTCGTTCGGTGCGCGGCGCGCCCTGGCCGCCGCGCAGGGATACGTACGGGAGGGAATGACATGGAAAGCATCTCAAGAAGAGACCTCTTCCGCCTCTCCGCTCGCGCGGGGGTGCTCGGGGTCGGGGCTGCCGCGCTGAGCGCGACGGCCGCCCCGGTCGCCGCGCGTGCGGACGAGGCCGCCGAGGGGCAGGAGACGTTCGACGCGGGTGCCTGCTACAGCGAGGGCTACTCGCTCTGCGTCGACGTCGAGGCCGAGGGCTCCGTCCTGCTCAAGAACGAGGGCGACCTGCTGCCCCTGGACGAGGGCACCAAGGTGACCCTGCTCGGCTCGATGTCCTACAACTACATCGTCGGCGGCTCCGGCCAGGGCGCGGACGACCAGGACACGGTGCTCATGAGCGACGCCTTCGTCGAGGCGGGCCTCGACGTCAACCAGGACGCGTGGTCCTGGCTCGCCGAGCAGTGCGGCGGCGCGCGCATGATCGACGAGAAGGACCCGAGCTTCAGCCCCGACAGCGCCGGCGGCGGCTTTGGCCGCTCGTCGTCCTGGCAGGGCTACTCGAGCCTGCACGAGTTCCCCGTCAGCACCTACGAGGGCGGCAAGGGCTCCATCCTCTCCGACGGCTACACCGACTACGCCATCGTGACCATCGCCCGCAACGGCGCCGAGGGCGCGTCCCCCTCGCTCGACTTCGACGGGGACGGCTCCACGCTCACCGGCACCACCTACCTCGAGCTCGGCGATGCCGAGAAGGACCTGCTCAGGTTCTGCAAGGAGAACTTCGCCCACACCATCGTCCTCCTGAACTCCCCCAATGCCATGGAGCTGGGCTTTCTCGACTCCGAGGAGTACAACGTCGAGGCGTGCCTGTGGATCGGCCTTCCGGGCGAGGCGGGCATCGTCGGCGTGGGCACGCTGCTGACCGGCCGCAACTGCCCCTCCGGCCGCCTCGTGGACACCTACGCCTACGACGTCACCACCAACCCCACCTACTACAACACCGACGACAACCGCTACGCCAACTGCGAGGGCTCGCGCGGCGGCAACCAGGCCTTCTACCAGTACGAGGAGGGCATCTACGTCGGCTACCGCTACTTCGAGACCGCAGACGCGATGGGCTACTTCGACTCCCCCGAGTTTGCGGCCCTCACCTTCAAGAACGGCCCGGCCAAGGGCTATGACCAGGTCGTCCAGTTCCCCTTTGGCTACGGCATGTCCTACACCACGTTCTCCGAGGAGATCACGGACTCCGACGTGCCTCTCGAGCCGCACGGCACCAACTCCGTCACGGTGAAGGTCACCAACACCGGCTCCGTTGCGGGCAAGCGCGTCGTCGAGCTCTACATGGAAGCCCCCTGGCAGTCCGACACGGACAACTTCGGCATCAAGGGCGTGGGCCTCGAGAAGGCCAAGGTCGTGCTCGTCGACTTTGAGAAGACCGACAAGCTCGAGCCCGGCGCCTCGCAGGAGCTCACCATCACCTTCGACACGGATGACCTTGCGTCCTTCGACAACTTCGGCCAGGGCTGCTACGTCCTCGAGGCGGGGGAGTACCGCTTCAACGTCCAGGACGACGCCCACCACTGGGGCGAGTCCGGGTCGAAGAACGCCGCCGCGGCCACGGTGAGCGCGACGCTCGACGTCCCCATCGTCTACGACGAGGAGGGGGACGTCCCCGGCGCGACGTACGCCGGCGCCCGCTCCTCCGACGCGGGCGTGGCGCGCAACGTCATGGACGACGTCACCGCCGGCGACGGCAACATGCTCGAGGGCTATCTCTCCCGCGCCGACATCGCGGGCGGCATGGCCGCCATCATGGCTCACACCTCCGACGAGGCGCCCAACGAGAACCTGCGCGAGGAGGCCGTCGCGGTGCTCGGGCTCTCCGGGACGGAGACGATGGAGTATCACTTTGACAGCTTCGTCCGGGGCGAGAAGACCGCGCTCACCAAGACCTTCTACTGCCATGGCAACGACATCATGCCGTTTGCGAAGTCCCTCCCCGACGGGACGCCGTGCGACTCCCTCGAGGACCCCGCCTGGGAGCAGACCTACTACGTGGTCGAGGGCGAGAAGGACAACGGCCTCATCCGCGTCGTGGACGCCGAGCCCTCAAGCGGCTCCTACCACATGCTGACCTGCGACGACATGGCCGACGTCCCCATCGACACCGAGGAGGGCCGGGCGATCTGGGACATGCTCGCGAGCGAGACCTCCATCGCCGAGGCGCTTGAGGTCCAGGGCAACTGCGGCTGGCAGGTCCCGGCGGTGAAGTCCGTCGGCAAGCTCGCCCAGAACTGCAACGACGGCCCGTCGGAGGCCAACCTCGGCAAGAACGCCGGCGGCACGTTCTTCCCGTGCTCGGTCTCCATGGCGAGCGCCTGGAACCGCGACCTGGCAAAGTCCGTCGGCACCGCCCATGGCCACCAGGACATCCTGTTCAACGTGGGTATCACCTACGGCCCCGCCATCAACACCCACCGCTCCCCGTTCGGCGGCCGCAACTACGAGTACTTCTCCGAGGACGGCCTCATCGCCGGCGAGATCTCCGGCTCCTGGGTCTCCGGCGTGCAGTCCACGGGCGTGGGCACCTTCGGCAAGCACATGGGCGTCAATGACGGCGACACCAACCGCGGCGGCAACACCACCTGGGTCAACGAGCAGGCCGTGCGCGAGGTCTACCAGCGCCCGTTCGAGATTGCCTGCAAGCGCTACGTGATGAACGGCGTCATGGGCTCCATGAACCGCGTGGGCATGTCCTGGTTCCACTACGGCCTCTACAACACGATGCTGCGCGACGAGTGGGGCTGGAACGGCATGCTCATCACCGACTCCGACGGCGCCTCGGGCGACGTGTACAACACCCCCCAGTGCATCCTCGCGGTGCGCGGCGGCATGCTCGCGTTCAACGCCTACCCCGATGACCCCTCGACCGTGGCGGTCTTCGGCGACGCCACCTCGACGGTCCTCGGTCGCCACCAGCTGCACCTGCTCATGCGCGACGCGCTCTTCCAGTACTGCGGCACCAAGACCGTGGACGGCTCGGGCAACGCCGCGGGCGGCGTGACGGCCGCGGCGTCCGGGTCCTCGGGCGACGTGCCCGTGGCGGGCATCGCGGGCGGCGTTCTTCTCGCCGCCGCGGCCGTCGCGGCGGGGCTTGCGGTGAGGGCGCGCAAGAAGAAGGCCGCCTCGGCCGACGCCCCCCAGGCCCCGCGGGCCGAGGACGAGGACGACGGCTCGCAGGAGTAGGTCTCAGAAACAGGAGATGAGAAGAGGAGGAAACATGAGAGTAGAGAAGGTGGCGACGGCACTCATCGTGGGCGCGCTCGCGCTCGGCGGCGTCGCCGGCTGCAACGCGACCTCGGGGGGCTCCGGATCTGATCCCGGCGCGGCCCCGGCCGCCGCGGCGTCCGAAAAGACGCTCGCCCAGCCCACGGACTTCACGTTCGACCCCGAGACGGGCGCGTTCTCCTTCACCGCAAACGACGAGAACGCGGGCTACTACTACGTGCGCGTCTACGCGCTGCGCGACGGCAAGGAGGCCGGCGACGTCGTCTCGTCGTCCGACCGCATCGCGGGCAGCAGCACGGGCGAGAAGAGCGGGAAGGTCGACCTGTCGGCCCTTGGCTATGGCGACTACCACGTTGACCTCGTGACGTACCCCGCGGCGGGGACCGACTACGAGTCCCCCGAGAACGTCGTCCTGACCCTGCAGTCCGGGGTGGGCGGCAAGCTCGAGCGCCCGGAGATGCTCGCCATGGTGAGCGGCAACCAGGTGGAGCTCGTGCTCGACTGGTGGACGCTGTGCGACTACAACACGCTGCAGTACCTGCCCCAGGTCAAGTTCACGTTCTACTCCGACGAGGGTCTCACGCAGGTCGTTGACGAGCAGACGGTGGACACCTACGAGCTGCTCGGCGGGATGAAGAAGAACCCTCCCGGAACCGGCTACATCTGGGGCGAGGCGCGCGACGCCTCGGTGGTTCGCCTCCACAAGAGCAACGGCGAGCTCACGAGCTTCATGGGCGGGCCCGTTGACCCGTCGAAGGCCGCATGGGGCTACGTGAACGACATCTACCCGTTCACGCTGGAGCCCGGCACGTACTACGTGACCGCCCAGGCGATCTCGGCCTACGACTACGTCGCCGACTCCGACCCAAGCACGCCGATCGAGTTCACGCTCACGGATGCCGAGCCCTCCTCGGAGTTCACCGAGGGCATGACGGAGCTCTACATCGACCCGAGCTTCGACGGCTCCTCCGTGACCGCGGCCCCCAATCAGCAGGAGGGGCGCGTGGACGCGCCGGCGCAGCAGACCACCTCGCGCTCGCTGGCCGAGTAGCCATCGCGTGAACGGGATGACCACATCCCGCCTGCGCTTGTTTCCTGGGGGCGAGACGGATGTCTGCGGCGTCCGTCTCGCCTCACCGTTCGACGGCACGACAGAAAGGAACCCGTCAATGGCATCACGGTCTGACGCGGGCGCTCGCTCGCCCCTCGACGCGTTCTTCCGCCTGCGCGAGAGGAGGGCGCGGGTGTCCGACGAGATAATCGCCGGTCTTGGCGTCTGCGCCCTCTCGGTGTGCGGGATGTTCGTCAACATGCAGCTCATTGTCCAGAGGCTCGTCTCCGGGCCCTATGCGGAGGCGACCCAGGCCCAGGTCGCGGCCAACGGCGAGGTCATCGCCGCCACGTGGTTTGTGACGATGCTCGTCGCCTTTGCGGCGAGCCTGCTCATGGGCCTCGTCGCCCGTCTGCCCCTCGTCCAGACCACGAGCCTCGGGCTCTCGAGCGTGCTCATCTCGCTCATGGGGACGGCGACCGGGCTCACCTATGCCAACGTCCTTCTCCTGAGCTTCGTCGGCGCGCTCGTCTATGCCGTGCTCATGGGGGTGCCAGCGGTGAGGCGCGTCGTGCTCGCCGCGATTCCCGAGCCGGTCAGGCGCGCGCTTCCCGCCGCGGCGGGCCTGCTGATCTCCTTCGTCGCGCTGCAGCTCTCCGGCCTCGTGACGGTCGCGGGCTCCGAGGTCCCGGCCTACGGCACCGCGACGGTCCTCGAGTCCGCGCCCGACACGGCCGCCCTCCCCGCGATCGTGGGCTGGGGCAGCCTCGGCTTCGGGTCCGACAAGTACCACCCGCTGCTGCTCGTCACCGCCGTCGCGTGCGTCGTGGCGCTCGCGCTGTTCCCCGTGGCAAAGCGCCGCAGCCGCCATCCGTTCGGCCTGGTCCTTCTTGCGGGAACTGTCGTGTTTCTCGCCCTGTACCTCGGCCTCGTCTGCTATAGCGCGGGGACGGACCGCTTCTCCACGGACTCGCTCTGGGCGCGCCTGTGGATGGGCGGCGGCGAGGACGCCATGCAGTTCCACCTGCTGAGCGGTGCGGTCATGAGCAACCTCTCCATCGGCACGCTCTTCTCGCAGGGGGCCGACTTCAGCGCCTACGTCTCGGCCGGCGGCAACGTCGCCCTGCTCGTGCTGGGTTCCGTCGCCACGTACGTGGTCATGGCACTCTCCGACGCCCTCTCCACGATCGAGGCCGTCGCTGCAGCCGGCGCGTGCGAGCGCGACGGGGCGGATGCCGGTCGGGCGCTCGCGTGCAACGCGCTCGCCAACGTGGCCGCGCCGGTCCTCGGGGTCTCGCCGATCGCCATTGGCCAGGAGTCCGTTGCCGGCGTCGAGGATCGCGGCAGGACGGGCCTCACCGCGGTCGTTGCGGCCCTCGGCTACCTCGTGAACGCGTTCGTGTGGCTGGTCCCGTTTTTCATGGTCACGGTGACCTCCTATGACGTCACGTTCAACATGGTGGGCCACTACGGCTTTGTGATGCAGCTGCTCGCGCAGTGCGGGTTTGCCGTCGCGGACGTCGTGATGGTGCTCGTCGGCGCCACCATGGCGGTCTCGGCCCTGGGTCAGGAGTGGAGGAAGTACAGCGTCGCCGCGGCCTTCGCGGCCACCGTCGGCGGCACGCTCTTCACCTCCAACATCGCATTCGGCCTCGCGTGCGGGACCATCGCCTACGTGCTGGCAGAGGCCACGCGCCGCCGCGCCGCGGTCGAGCGCCTGGGCGAGGACCCGAGCGCCCTTCGCCGCATCGGCGTCCCCACGCTCGCGCTGTGCGCCCTGAGCGTCCTCATCCTAGCGTTCGCCCTCGTCTGATAGGCGTGCCACCGGCGCCAGGCGCGGAGCGAGAAGAACCTGTGGGGCGCGGTCTGGCGTCCGGCGGCCCGGGTATACTGGGAGGTCAGTATCCCGCCCATCGGAGGTCGCATGGAATCGCTGTACACCAAGTACCGTCCGCAGACGTTTGAGCAGGTCGTGGGCCAGAGCCATGTGGTCGAGACCCTCAAGCGCGCCGTGCTCGAGGGACGCACGAGCCACGCGTACCTCTTCTGCGGCCCGCGCGGCACCGGCAAGACCACGATGGCGCGCATCCTCGCCAAGGCCCTCATGTGCGAGCGCGGCCCGGCTGCCCTGCCCGACGGCACCTGCGAGCAGTGCCAGCTCATCGCGTCCGGCGAGCACCCGGACGTCATCGAGCTCGACGCCGCGTCCCGCACGGGCGTGGACAACGTCCGCGAGGAGATCATCTCCCGCGTGAGTTACGCCCCCACGCGCGGCCGCTGCAAGGTCTACATCATCGACGAGGTCCACATGCTGACCACGGCGGCGTTCAACGCGCTGCTCAAGACGCTCGAGGAGCCCCCCGAGCACGTGGTCTTCATCATGTGCACCACTGACCCGCAGAAGATCCTGGCCACCATCCTCTCCCGCGTGCAGCGCTTTGACTTCCACGCCATCGGCAACGAGGAAATGCAGGCGCACCTGGCCTACGTCTGCGGCCAGGAGGGCTTCACCTACGACGAGCGCGCGCTCGAGCTCATCGTGCGCCACGCGCACGGCGGCATGCGCGACGCGCTCACCACGCTCGAGCAGCTCTCCGTCTTCGGGGCGGGGGAGATAAGCCTTGCCGCCGCGTCCGACTTCCTGGGCGAGGTCTCGGGCTCCGTGCTGGGGCAGGTGTCCCGCGCGATGGCGCACCGAGACGTGGCGGCACTCTTCTCCGAGGTGGCGTCGCTCGCGGAGGCGGGGCGCGACCTCCTGCAGTTCACGCGCGAGCTCGCCGCGCACGTCCGCGACGTCTACGTGGTCTCGGTGGTGCCGAGCGCCGACGACGTGGTGAGCGCGCGGGGGGAGGAGCTGGACTCCCTTCGCGGCGAGGCCGCCGCGTTTGGCGCGCCCGACCGCCTCTCGCGGGTCCTGACCATCCTGGGCGAGGCGTCGAGCGAGATGCGCACCGCCCCCAACCAGCGCCTCGTTCTGGAGATCGCCTTCACGAGGATCGCCCGCCCGGACTCCGACCTCACGCTCGAGTCCCTGGCCGAGCGCGTGGCCGACCTCGAGCGCCAGGTGGCGATCCTCGCCGTCCCGGGCGCCCTGGCGAGCATGGCGCCGGCGGTCGAGAAGAACCTCGAGCAGCTGCCCGCCGTCCAGCTGGGCTCCGCCCCGCCTGCCGCCGGCACGGCGATCGAGCCTCAATCCCAGCCCCAGACGGAAGCCGTCTCGAGGCCGACCGCCGAGAGGAGCAGCGAGCCCGTGGCCACCCCGGCGCCCGAGCGGCCGACGACCTCCCGACCCGCGGAGTTGCCGACGCAGAGTGCCCCCTCGGGCTCCGCCGTCGCTCCCGCCGCGACTCGCGAAGCGAGCGAGCCGCGTAGTGGCGAGCGGGGAGCGGGCGGGAGCGACCCCGGCGCCCGAGGGGGCGGCCATACCAACGGCAACCTCCAGCGTCTCTGGAAGCAGGTCGTCGACCAGCTCGTGGCGCAGGTGCCGGCCAAGGGCTCGCTGCTCCTCTCGTCTACGGCGGTCTCCGACGACGGCGAGAAGCTCACGGTGTCGCTGCCGAAGGGGTCGCACTTCGCGGCGAGGATGCTCGAGCGTGCGGACGTCCGCGAGAGCGTGGAGCCGGTGATCTCCGCCGCATTCGGGCCGCGCCAGGTGGTGTATGTGGAGTCGAGCCTCGCCAACCAGGCGATCTCCCGCTCCGAGCGCCCGGCGCCCGCCCCGGCTCCGGCCCCGAGGCCCCAGCCGGCGCCACAGCCCGCTTCCCGGCCCGCTCCGGCGGCGCCCGCTCCCGCGCAGAGCGCCCCGGACCCCGCGCCCGCCTACCCCATGCCATGGGACGCCCCTACCCCGGCGCCGCAGCCCGCGGCCCAGGCAGCCCCCGCACCCCAGGAGCCCGCCGCGGAGCAGGTCCCCTACTCAGATGCCGACATCACCGTCTACG